>NZ_VMNB01000001.1:0-18071 GCF_013277515.1 Streptococcus sp. k-402
ATATGGAAGTCGCTTAGCTTTATTCCGCCATAGCTCAGTTGGTAGTAGCGCATGACTGTTAATCATGATGTCGTAGGTTCGAGTCCTACTGGCGGAGTAGTTAATTAAAGGAGGTTTCGACCTCTTTTTTTGTTATGTAATTAATAATCTGTCTTGCCTCTAATGACAAGTGATATTTTTCTTGACGATAGAAGTCTCAGCTACCATTATTTTCGAACACTGATAGCACTTAAAAGGAATCTTAGTGTGTACCCCTATTGATAATATCCATAATTTAGAAATTAGGGTTTTTAATGTCTAGTAGTTTTGTGATAAAATGTAATTGTTCCATATGATTCTTTCTAATGAGTTGTTTGATCGCTTTTCATTATAGGTCATATGGGACTTTTTTTCTACACAAAATAGGCTCCATAATATCCATAGGGGGTTACCCACTACAAATATTATAGAGCCAGAAAAGCTAATCTCGAGAAAGGACAAATTTCGTCCTTTCTTTTTTTGATGTTTAGAGCGATGAAAATCCGTTTTTTGAAGTTTTCAAAGTTCCGAAAACCAAAGTCGTTGCGCTTGATAAGTTTGATGGGATTATTAGTGACTTCGAGTTTGGCGTTAGAATAGGCTAGTTTAAGGACATTGACAATTTTCTTGTTAATCTTTGAGAAATGTTTTAAAGACAGTTTGAAAAATTTGATACTATGCGTTTTTCTTATTTTAAGATTTTTACCTCAGTATCTTTTAGTATTTAACGCAGTTAATAAGATTTATAATAGTCTAATTTAGGTAGTAAATTTGTTTCTATTCTGTCAACTTTTCCTAGTTTTTCTCTTGTTGAGGTTGGTATTTTAACAATTCAGGAATTATTAATAACTTTTTATAATTTTTTGTTAGAATAAGATCATAAAAAGTAAAGGAGTGTATGCTTATGCTACAAAGTATTTATGATCAGATGACTGATTTCTATGACAGTATCGAAGAAGAGTATGCTACTTTCTTTGATAATAGTTGGGAATGGGAACATTTTCATTTTAAATTTTTGATTTATTATTTAGTTAGATATGGCATTGGGTGTCGTAGAGATTTTATCGTTTACCATTATCGTGTTGCTTATCGTTTGTATCTTGAAAAGATGATAATGAATCGGGGTTTTATTTCTTGTTGAGGTCATTTTAGTAAATTTCCGAACAAACTTACTTTTTTATGGCAATATAACAATAAATAGCTGGTAATTTGTCTAAAACATTTTTTAATAGTTGGAAATAGCAAATCTTTCTATTGTTTCTTCTTGATAAAAAGGCGATTTTTTCTTATAATAAATTGTAAGATATAATTGCAGGTGAGATTCCTGCCATGTATGTGAGAAAGGAAGAGCCTGAGGGCTCAGACAAGATTATGACTTCAGTTGTTGTTGTAGGTACCCAGTGGGGTGATGAAGGTAAAGGGAAGATTACAGACTTCCTTTCAGCGAATGCAGAAGTGATTGCACGTTACCAAGGTGGTGATAATGCAGGTCACACGATTGTGATTGATGGTAAGAAGTTTAAATTGCACTTGATTCCATCTGGGATTTTCTTCCCTGAAAAAATCTCTGTTATTGGGAATGGTATGGTTGTAAATCCTAAATCTCTTGTAAAAGAGTTGAGCTATCTTCATGAGGAGGGTGTGACAACTGATAACTTGCGTATTTCTGATCGCGCGCATGTCATTTTGCCTTATCATATCGAGTTGGATCGTTTGCAAGAAGAAGCTAAGGGCGACAATAAGATTGGTACTACAATCAAGGGAATTGGTCCAGCTTATATGGACAAGGCTGCTCGTGTTGGGATTCGTATTGCAGATCTTTTAGATAAAGATATTTTCCGTGAGCGTTTAGAACGTAACCTTGCTGAAAAGAATCGTCTTTTTGAAAAATTGTATGACAGTAAAGCGATTGCTTTCGATGATATTTTTGAAGAGTATTATGAATATGGTCAACAAATCAAGAAATATGTCACAGATACATCTGTTATCTTGAACGATGCGCTTGATAACGGTAAACGTGTGCTTTTTGAAGGTGCACAAGGTGTTATGCTCGATATTGACCAAGGTACTTATCCATTTGTTACGTCATCAAACCCTGTGGCTGGTGGTGTTACGATTGGTTCTGGTGTTGGTCCAAGTAAGATTGATAAGGTTGTAGGTGTATGTAAAGCCTATACCAGTCGTGTAGGAGACGGTCCTTTCCCAACGGAGTTGTTTGATGAAGTGGGAGAACGTATCCGTGAAGTGGGTCATGAGTATGGTACAACGACTGGTCGTCCACGTCGTGTGGGTTGGTTTGACTCAGTTGTGATGCGTCATAGTCGTCGTGTTTCTGGTATCACTAACCTTTCATTGAACTCTATCGATGTTTTGAGTGGTTTAGATACAGTGAAAATCTGTGTGGCCTATGATCTTGACGGTCAACGTATTGACTACTATCCAGCTAGTCTTGAGCAATTGAAACGTTGCAAACCTATCTATGAAGAGTTGCCAGGTTGGTCAGAAGATATCACTGGAGTTCGTAATTTGGAAGATCTTCCTGAGAATGCGCGTAACTATGTTCGTCGTGTGAGTGAATTGGTTGGCGTTCGTATTTCTACTTTCTCAGTAGGTCCTGGTCGTGAACAAACAAATATTTTAGAAAGTGTTTGGTCCTAAGAGATTTTTAAGATTTGTTTAAGATAGGTCGGGTATACTATAGACAGTTACAAGAAGACCTCCTAACTTGTTGTAACAAATATCCTAAACTTTTCTTTTTCATAATAATCTCCCTATAAAGTCACCGCATTCGGTGGCTTTTTTTGTCTTGGGATTCATGATATAATAATAAAATCGATAAGTAGGAAAAGAGAAACGGATGAATTATACAGTTGAAGAAAAAGAAGTCTTCATGAGAGAGGCATTGAAAGAGGCTGAGATTGCTCTTGAACACGATGAAATTCCAATTGGTTGTGTGATTGTCAAGGACGGAGAAATCATTGGCCGTGGGCATAATGCGCGTGAGGAGTTGCAGCGAGCGGTTATGCATGCGGAGATTATGGCTATAGAGAATGCGAACTTGAGTGAGGAGAGCTGGCGCTTGCTGGATTGCACACTTTTTGTGACCATTGAGCCGTGTGTCATGTGTAGTGGGGCGATTGGACTCGCCCGTATTCCAAACGTGGTCTATGGAGCTAAAAACCAGAAATTTGGCGCTGCTGGGAGTTTGTACGATATCTTGACAGATGAGCGTCTCAATCATCGTGTGGAGGTTGAAACGGGAATTTTGGAAGATGAATGTGCAGCTATTATGCAGGACTTTTTTAGAAATAGACGGAAAAAATAATTTTTCTTTTAAAATGAATAGGAATGTGATATAATAAATAGTGGAGCAACAGTTCTGCGTGAAGCGGGTCAGGGGAGGAATCCAGCAGCCCTAAGCGATTTGAATTGTGTGCTCTTTTTTTCGTGCTTTTTCCGAATAAATAAGATAGAATAATCTAGAATAAATGATAATAGAAAAGAGAAGATGATGAAAATTCGTGGTTTTGAATTGGTTTCTAGTTTTACAGATGAGAATTTATTGCCCAAGCGTGAGACAGCGCATGCGGCTGGTTACGACTTAAAGGTTGCTGTGCGTACGGTTATTGCGCCAGGAGAGATTGTCTTGGTTCCGACAGGGGTTAAGGCTTATATGCAGCCGACTGAGGTTCTTTACCTTTATGATCGCTCTTCAAATCCTCGTAAGAAGGGCTTGGTCTTGATTAACTCGGTTGGTGTCATTGATGGGGATTATTATGGAAATCCTGGAAATGAAGGGCATATTTTTGCGCAGATGAAGAATATCACAGATCAAGAGGTTGTTCTTGAAGTTGGGGAACGTGTTGTCCAGGCTGTCTTTGCGCCTTTCTTAATCGCAGATGGAGATGCAGCTGATGGTGTGCGGACTGGTGGATTTGGATCAACTGGGCACTAGGATGAAGATTATCTTTGTGCGTCACGGGGAGCCAGATTACCGTGAGTTAGAGGAGCGTTCTTATACGGGATTTGGGATAGATTTGGCGCCCTTGTCTGAGAAGGGACGGCAGCAAGCTCAGGAACTGAGCACCAATCCTTTACTCCTTTCAGCTGAAATAATCATATCTTCTGCAGTCACAAGAGCTTTAGAAACGGCTTCTTATGTAGTTTGTGCTACGGGACTTCCTTTGAGAGTGGAGCCATTATTACATGAATGGCAGGTCTATGAAAGTAGCACAGATAATTTTGAAAAAGCTCGTACTATGTTTCTAGAAAACAAGGGGGAGTTACTTCCTAATAGTCCTATTCAATATGAGACAGCTACGGAAATGAAGTCTCGTTTTTTAGAATGTATGTCTAAGTATCGAGAACATCAGACTGTGGTAGTTGTTGCTCATCGAATGCTCATGCGCCAGTTTGTGCCAAATGAGAAGATTGATTTTTGCCAAGTAATTGAGTGTGAGTTAGAGATATAGAAAGAGGTTTATCATCGCAAAGAAAAAAGCGACATTTGTATGTCAAAATTGTGGGTATAATTCCCCTAAATATCTGGGGCGTTGCCCCAACTGTGGGTCTTGGTCTTCTTTTGTAGAAGAGGTTGAGGTTGCCGAGGTCAAGAATGCGCGCGTGTCCTTGACAGGTGAGAAAACCAAGCCCATGAAACTGGCTGAGGTGACTTCTATCAACGTCAATCGAACCAAGACGGACATGGAGGAATTCAACCGTGTACTTGGAGGCGGAGTGGTACCAGGAAGTCTCGTCCTAATCGGTGGGGATCCTGGAATCGGGAAATCGACTCTTCTCCTACAAGTCTCAACCCAGTTGTCTCAAGTGGGGACAGTTCTCTATGTCAGTGGGGAGGAGTCTGCCCAGCAGATTAAACTACGTGCAGAGCGTTTGGGTGATATTGATAGCGAGTTTTATCTCTATGCAGAGACCAATATGCAGAGTGTTCGAGCTGAGGTGGAGCGCATCCAACCAGACTTCCTCATTATTGACTCAATTCAAACCATTATGTCTCCTGAGATTTCAGGGGTGCAGGGGTCTGTTTCTCAAGTACGTGAGGTGACGGCTGAGCTCATGCAGCTGGCCAAAACCAATAACATTGCCATATTTATCGTAGGTCATGTGACCAAGGAAGGAACCTTGGCTGGACCGCGTATGTTGGAGCATATGGTGGATACGGTGCTTTACTTTGAAGGGGAGCGTCACCATACTTTTCGTATTTTGAGAGCGGTCAAAAACCGTTTTGGCTCCACTAATGAGATTGGCATCTTTGAGATGCAGTCGGGCGGTTTGGTTGAGGTCCTCAATCCGAGTCAAGTTTTCTTAGAAGAGCGTTTGGATGGAGCGACTGGTTCGTCAATCGTTGTGACCATGGAAGGTACGCGTCCGATTTTGGCGGAGGTTCAGGCTTTGGTAACACCGACCATGTTTGGAAATGCCAAGCGTACGACGACAGGACTTGATTTTAATCGTGCGAGTCTGATTATGGCTGTTTTAGAAAAGCGTGCAGGGCTTCTCTTGCAAAATCAGGATGCCTATCTCAAATCTGCTGGCGGTGTCAAATTGGATGAACCTGCGATAGACTTGGCCGTTGCGGTTGCTATTGCTTCGAGCTATAAAGACAAGCCAACCAACCCTCAGGAATGTTTTGTGGGAGAACTGGGCTTGACAGGAGAGATTCGGCGCGTGAATCGTATCGAACAACGTATCAACGAAGCTGCTAAACTGGGATTTACTAAGATTTATGTACCTAAGAATTCCTTGACAGGAATCACTCCGCCCAAGGAAATTCAGGTCATTGGGGTGACAACGATTCAGGAAGTTTTGAAAAAGGTTTTTGCTTAATCTGTGACAAATTCTCTTAAAAATGATAAGATAGGAGAAATATTTGGCTATCAAATTTTCGAGGAGGGAATCGTGTTGTATTTTGAACAGTTTATGCAAGCTAATCAGGCTTATGTTGCCCTACATGGGCAGTTAAATCTGCCACTTAAACCCAAAACAAGAGTGGCTATTGTGACCTGTATGGACTCACGTCTGCACGTTGCACAAGCTCTAGGATTGGCACTTGGGGATGCTCATATCTTGCGGAATGCAGGTGGTCGGGTGACCGAGGACATGATTCGTTCGCTGGTGATTTCCCAGCAACAAATGGGGACAAGAGAGATTGTGGTGTTGCACCATACAGACTGTGGTGCTCAGACTTTTGAAAATGGCTCTTTTCAGGAGTATTTGAAGGAAGAATTGGGTGTCGATGTGTCAGATCAGGACTTTTTGCCCTTCCAAGATATAGAGGAGAGTGTGCGTGAGGATATGCAACTCCTTATCGAGTCTCCCTTAATACCAGATGATGTGATAATCTCTGGTGCTATTTACGATGTGGATACAGGAAGTATGACAGTCGTAGAATTGTAAAAAATTCATTTAGAAAGAAAGTGTATGAAGAAAAACAGTATTTTATTTATTTTTATCTTATTGCTATGTATTGGTTTGCAGTATGAAACCATCTACTATACGGATGGTTCGATGTCAGGTGCGGAATATGGACTAATGGGAGTTTCTATCTTTCTAGCTCTCTTTTACATGATTCCGGCTCTTTATTTCCTTTTCCGTATTGGGAAAAAATGGGAATTGCCAAAGAAGGCCTTGATTCTGTCTTTATTGGGTGGGATGTTCCTTTCAGGATGGTTGTCTAGTTTTGCGAATACCTATATCCATGATTTGCTTGGCGTTCTTTTCCCAGATAGTGCATTTTTAAATGCCTTTGAAAGTGCTATTGTAGCTCCTTTGGTAGAAGAACCGTTGAAATTATTGCCACTTGTTTTTGTTTCGGCTTTGATTCCTGTGCGAAAATTAAAATTTTTGTTTTTACTAGGAATTGCTTCTGGTTTGGGATTCCAAATGATTGAGGATATTGGCTACATTCGTACGGATTTGCCAGAGGGATTTGACTTTACTATTTCGAGGATTTTAGAGCGTATCATCTCAGGAATTGCCTCTCACTGGACTTTTTCAGGTCTAGCTATAGTGGGTGTTTACTTGCTTTACAGAGCCTATAAAGGGCAGAAGGTTGGCAAGAAAGAGGGGCTTATTTTCTTAGGTTTAGCCTTGGGGACTCACTTCCTGTTTAACTCTCCTTTTGTTGAATTGGAGACAGAGTTGCCATTAGCGATTCCAGTAGTTACAGCTATTGCTCTTTACGGTTTTTATCAGGCTTATCGCTTTGTTGAGAAGCACAATGAGTTGATGAACTAGAATATTTTTCAAAAGAATGATGCAAGGGTACAAATATGGTGCCCTTCTTTTATTTTTGATTGAAAAATAGTGTAAAAAGCGCTACAATGGTAGATGGAAAAATCTTGTGAAAAGCACAAGCGATACATATATACCGGAGGAAATCATGTCTTTTTCTGATTTAAAGCTGTTTGCCCTTTCTTCTAATCAAGAATTGGCAGAACGTGTGGCGCAGGAGATTGGGATAGAGTTGGGGAAATCAAGTGTTCGCCAATTTTCAGATGGAGAGATTCAGGTCAACATCGAAGAATCAATCCGTGGGAAACACGTCTTTATCTTACAATCAACTAGTTCGCCTGTAAATGACAATCTGCTTGAAATTTTGATTATGGTGGATGCTTTGAAGCGTGCGAGTGCAGAATCTGTCAATGTTGTCATGCCTTACTATGGGTATGCACGTCAGGATAGAAAGGCGAGAGCGCGTGAGCCAATCACTTCAAAACTTGTTGCAAATATGCTTGAAGTAGCTGGAGTGGATCGTTTGTTGACAATCGACTTGCATGCTGCGCAGATTCAAGGATTCTTTGATATTCCTGTGGATCACTTGATGGGTGCTCCTCTGATTGCGGATTATTTTGAGCGTCGTGGCATGGTTGGTTCTGACTATGTGGTTGTCAGCCCAGACCATGGAGGGGTGACTCGTGCTCGTAAGTTGGCAGAATTTTTGAAAACATCTATTGCTATCATTGACAAACGTCGTAGCGTTGATAAGATGAATACTAGTGAAGTCATGAACATCATTGGTAAGGTCGAAGGCAAGACTTGTATCTTGATTGATGATATGATTGATACTGCTGGAACGATTTGTCATGCGGCAGATGCCCTTGCGGAAGCTGGTGCTGTTGAAGTCTATGCAAGCTGTACGCACCCAGTTCTTTCTGGTCCTGCTATGGATAATATCCAAAAATCAGCTATTAAGAAATTGGTTGTTTTGGATACCATCTATCTGCCAGAAGAGCGTTTGATTGATAAGATTGAGCAGATTTCAATCGCTCATCTACTGGGTGATGCTATCGTCCGTATCCATGAAAAACGCCCACTTTCTCCACTTTTCAGTATTGAGAAAAAGATTTAATGACCAAGCCTGAGATGATTCTCAGGTTTTTTTCGTCTCTTTTCCGAATAAATAGATAGTAGCAGTGAATCTAGTAAACCTAGATTTAAAAATGTGCTATAATGAAAGGAGAGGAAATATGATTCTCAGACATCCGGGCATTAGCCCGACCAATGATTTGGTAGCTAAGAAAATCTTTAGCAATCCGGAAATCACTTGTCAATTTATCCGCGATATGCTGGACTTGCCAGCTAAAAATGTAACCATTTTGGAGGGAAGTAATATTCATGTCTTGCCTTCCCTGCCCTACTCAGCGCAGGATTTCTATACCAGTATAGACGTCTTAGCTGAGTTGGACAATGGCACGCAGGTTATTATCGAAATCCAAGTTCATCATCAGAATTTTTTCATCAATCGCCTGTGGGCTTACCTATGCAGTCAGGTCAATCAAAACCTAGAAAAAATTCGTCAACGAGAAGGTGATACACACCAGAGTTACAAACACATCGCACCAGTATACGCTATCGCAATTGTAGATAGTAACTACTTCCAAGATGATCAAGCTTTCCATAGCTTTAGTATGCGAGAGGACACGACAGGTGAAGCCTTAACCATCACAAACAATGGTCAAGAAAACCATCTGGTAAAGATGGCATTCTTGGAATTAAAAAAATACAGAGAAACCAGCAAAGATAAGGTTCGCAAGCCGTGGTTGGAGTTTTTTGGTAACAAGCCCTTTACCCAACAACCCGAGCGAGCTATCAGCCAAGCAGATCAACTGCTAGACTATAAGAGCTGGTCCGAGGAGGACAGGGAGATGTTTAGTGAACAACGCAGGCGTGAAGAACAAGCTTTACTCGCTCATGACTATGCCTTGGAAACAGCTAGGGCAGAGGGTATTGAACAGGGGTTAGAACGTGGGAAACTTTTTGCCTTCTTAGACATGGTTCGCCAACATGTTTTAACTTCCGAATTTGCGAGTGAGCAGTTGGGCATGTCAGTCGCTGAGTTTGAGTCCTTGCTATGAGGTCACATTTTAAATAGTAGAAAGTTAATGAAATGGCGAGTCATTTCTAAAATACTTGTCATTTTTGCTTGACATTTGGAAGGGGTTATAGGATAATACCATAGAAGTGAGTTCTATCCAACTATCGATATGGATTAGATATGTGAGGTTTGACTCAGGGTTTAAGAAATTTGTGAGATTTTCACTTGTGAGATACGGTATTTGAAGAGTATTTCATCTCACAAAGACGTTTTTTCCCCTTTTTTGAAAAAAATAGGTAAAAAGTTGATGAAAACCCTTGACAAATCCTGCAAATATTTATATACTGTATGGTAGTAAGATAGTCTTACGAAAAAATATTTTAAAGAAAAATAAAGGAGATAAAACGATGAAAAAAGTTTTATTGACAAGCGCAGTCGCTCTTGCAGCATTTGGTGCTGTTCAAGCTGTTTCAGCTGATGATTCATATGCAACTTTAATTAAGGATGCTCTTGGAGTTAAGGTCAGTGAGGAAGTTAAAGTTGATGATGCAGTGAAAAAGGTTCAAGCTCTTCAACCTGTTGTAAATACATTGCGTAAAGCTAATTCAACTCTACAAGCTTCAACAAAAGCTCAAAAGGCAGCAGAGGAAAAACTTGCAGAAGCTCAACAAGCTTATTCTGACGCTGTTAAAGCTCTTCGTGATGCTGAACTAAAAAGAGGTGATGCAGAAGGACAAAAAGCAATTTTTACAGAATTACAAGCAAAAGTAGAAGCTAAGAAAGCTAAAGATTCAGCAGAATTAGCAACTAAAAAAGCTGAATTAGGTGAAAAAGAAGGAACACGTACAGGAGCATATTTAGCGTTAGATAAAGCCAAGGAAGCCTTGGACGATGCTCAGAAAGTTGTTAATAATAAATATGATGAAAAACCACTTGGTGGTGATGTAGAAGCTACAAAGAAATACGAAGCTGAAAAATTAAAAGTTGAGTCAGTATTGGCAAAAGCTCAACAAACTTATTCTGACGCTAATGAAAAAGTTTCTACTTTAGAAAAAGAAGTTAAAGAGCTAGAAGCTACTGTAAAAGCAGAAAAACAAGACTCTGAAAAACTTACAAAAGCTATTGATGCTTTGACTAAAGCAATTGATGCTTTGACTAAAGCAATTGATAAAGGTACAGGTCTATTGGAAGAAGGTCAAACTTTTGATAGTCTAAAACAAGTTACGAATTCTAAATATGTAGCAGTTGGAAAAGCTACTAAAGATTTGTTAGATGCAGATACTGCGCTAAAAACTGCGAAAGCTGCTTATAAAGACGCAGTAGAAAAAGCTGAAGCTGCATACAAAAAAGAAAATGTAGCATTCGTATTGGAAGATGTTATTAAAGCAGACACACCAACTCCAGCAGCTGTAGTTAAATTCGGTTGGAATAAAGATACTAAAGGTAACTGGACTTATGTAGTAGACTCAAAAGGTACAAAAGCAACAGGTTGGGTTAATGATCAAGGAACTTGGTACTACCTAAATGCTGAAGGTGTTATGCAAACTGGTTGGGTTAAAGATAACGGTACTTGGTACTACTTGAAATCATCAGGTGCAATGGCAACTGGTTGGGTTAAAGATAACGGTACTTGGTACTACTTGAAATCATCAGGTGCAATGGCAACTGGTTGGTATCAAGTTGGTGGTAACTGGTACTACTCATACGCGTCAGGAGCTCTTGCAGTTAACACTACTGTAGGTGGTTACACTGTAAACGGAAACGGTGAATGGGTTAAATAAGTAATTATTTAATATCGCAGGAGATTTATCTCCTGCTTTTTTTGGCTCTTTGTCAACTGTAGTGGGTTGAAGAAAAGCTAATATCTAGAAAGGACAAATTTCGTCCTTTCTTTTTTGATGTTAAAAATGATGAAAATACGCTTCTTAAAGTGTTTATAGCTAATAAACTTTAAAAACCAATATATGATTTTAGTACCCATGCTGATATTACAGATGGGTGATATTTTCACGTTTTAATCAAAAACGAGGTCATATGACCGCCTTTTGTTGACAAAAATGATAAAAAGGAGTAATATGTAGCTAGGATCCAATTATTCATACATAATATAAAAAGTATTCAGAATCGATGTTAAACTAAGGATTCTGATTGGTGTTTATGTCAAGTATGAATAAATTGGGATTAACTTAATGGGGGTAACTAAGTGAATGATCAAGCTATAGTAGATTGAAATAAGATATGAACAAATCGATTAGGAAAGTCAAATTAATTTATAGTAATATTTTAGCACTCTAGGCGTACTGTTGTAGATTCAATCTACTATAGCATAGAAGATATCAGGAATTTTCTTACTAATGCAAAGAATCTGACATCTACAGGTAATTATGACTTTGTACCGAGGAGAAAGAATATACAAGCTTTAACAGCTCATGGTCTTTCAATTATGGATGCAAAGTCTGAAATATTATCCCTTGTGGTTAGTGATTACTACAAAGGTCCTAAACAAGATTTTGATCCAAGTAAACCAGGTGATATTTGGGAGTTTAAGAAAAGTGTTGACGGAGTTCAATTTTATGTTAAACTAAAAATTGTGCAAGTAAATGGGCAAGATATGCTTAAATGCCTTGGATTTCATGAAGATGATTTTATTTAGGATAGGAGGTAACTTTAATGAAAAAATATTGTGAAGAATGCGGAAAAGAAGTTGAAACAAAAGTAATTTCAAAGAAAGAAACATATGAAGTTCTTGGAGAGAATATTGAGGTCCAAGCTCAAGTGCTTGTGTGTGCTGATTGTAGCGCAGAATTTTATTGTGAAGAACTAGATGATGCTACATTAACAAATGCATATAATGAGTACAGAAAAAAACACAAATTACTTCTTCCTACAGAAATAAAACAAATTAGAGAATTATATGGTTTAAGTCAAAGAGGTTTTGCAAAACTTCTTAATTGGGGGGATAAGACTATTCATAGATACGAGAATGGTTCAATTCAAGACAAGGCACATAATAGTTTATTGCTATTTCTAAGAATCCCCGAGAATATGAAATTTTATCTTTCGGAGAATGAAAATTCTCTAGATGAAAAACATTTATCTAAATTATCAGTATTAGTAAACAAACTAATTAGTGAAAATGAAAAAGAAGATTCTTGCAAGTTAATTGATTTGTATATTTCCAGCACCCCATCAATTGATAATGGTTTTAAAAGTTTTGATTACGAAAAATTTGCAGCTATGGTTTTATTTTTTGCAAGTAAAGGAACAGACTTGCTAAAGACAAAATTAATGAAATTATTAAACTATTCAGATATGATTTTCTATAAAGAGAATAGTGTTTCGATTTCAGGTTTGAAATATGTACATTTACCATATGGTCCGGTTCCGGAAAAATTTAATGTATTACTTGGGAAATTAGAAGAAGATAAAATTGCTCATGTAGAAGTGGAATTTGATGGCAAATATGAGCGACATAAAGTATTACCAGACGAAGATGACTTTAATGGAATTTTAACAAATGAAGAAATTGCTGTTCTTGAACGTGTTTATAACAAGTTTATTGGTTTTGGTTCTGTTGAAATTTCTAACTATTCTCATAAGGAAAAAGGTTATTCTTCAACTTCTCAAGGAGAAATAATTGACTATTCATACGCTGCAGATATTGAATTAAATTAGTAATGGATACCTCTAATAACCTCTCCCTTTTACAAAATATGATAGAATTCACCTATCAAGACAGACGAGGCAGTTTTATGCGACTTTTTTCAGATAATGAATAAGCGTATCATAACAAGGTATCTATCATAATCTCCAAACTTCTACTATTCTGGATAAAAAATAGTTATCAGAGTAAAAATACTATGTAATGACTATTTAACTAAGTGATGTAGATCAAGTCTATCTTATTTGTGGGAAAACCGATATGAGATAAGGCGTTGATTTAATGTTTTATCTGGTTAAAACCCACTTTGAATTATATCCTTTCTCAAATCAAGTCTTTCTCTTTTGTGGAAGATGTGAGGACCGTTTTAAAGTACTTTGCTGGGATGGTCAAGGATTCTGCTTGTTATACAAACGATTTTAGAATGGTAATCTGACGTGGACAAGTGCAGAAAAGATTCCAAAAATCTAACATCAGAATAAGAAAACTGGCTTATGAAATGCTTACAAAAAATAAAGATTATACTTGATACAATAGATTCATCAAATAAAAATTTTAAATTTTTGATGGGGCAGCGGTAAGACGGTGTCCTATTTTTTTTGTGACATATAATCGCGTAAGGGCTTTGTTGAATAGCAGAAAATAAAAAGTGAACAGGATAATATTTCAGTCCTGTTCGCTTTTATGTTATTAGTGATTGTATTGTTTTACAAGAGCTCCTCAAACTCAGAGATAGTCATACCTAACTGCTGGCTGGCAACCTCCGAAGTCAGAAGACCTTGACGAACAAGATTTGCTAACATAGCAAAACCTCCCTCAACTTTCCCACGCTCTAAACCTTTTTCAATACCTTCCGCTCGGCCTCGTTCCAGTCCCTGTTCAATACCTTCCGCCCTAGCTGTTTCCAAGGCATAGTCCTGTGCTAACAAAGCTTGTTCTTCGCGCATACGTAGTTGACTAAACATCTTCCTGTCCTCCTCGGACCAGCTCTTGTAGTCAAGCAGTTGGTCTGCTTGGCTGATGGCTCGCTCGGGTTGTTGAGTAAAGGGTTTATTCCCGAAAAACTCCAACCATGGCTTGCGAACTTCGTCTTTGCTGGTTTCTCTATATTTTTTTAATTCCAAGAACGCCATCTTGACCAGATGGTTTTCTTGTCCATTATTGGTTATGGTTAAAACCTCACCTGTCGTATCCTCGCGCATACTAAAACTGTGAAAGGCTAAGTCATCTGAGAAATAATTGCTATCCACAATTGCAATGGCGTATACTGGTGCGATGTGTTTATAGCTCTGGTGAGTATTGCCTTCTTGTTGGCGAATTTTTTCGAGATTTTGATTGACCTGACTACATAGATAAGCCCATAGGCGATTGATGAAAAAATTCTGATGATGTACCTGAATCTCAATGATTACCTGAGTGCCATTGTCCAACTCCGCTAAAACATCTATACTGGTATAGAAATATTGGGCTGAATAAGGTATGGAAGGCAAGACATGAATGTTACTTCCCTCCAAAATGGTCACATTTTTTGCTGGCAAGTCCAGCATATCGCGAATAAATTGACAAGTGATTTCTGGATTACTAAATATTTTTTTAGCTACCAAGTCATTGGTTGGGCTGATGCCCGGATGACGTACAGTCATATTTCTTCTCCTTTCATTATAGCACATTTTTAAATCTAGGTTTACTAGATTCACTGGCTCTATCTATTTATTCGGAAAAAGTATGAAAAATGCTTGGTCTGGCTCTTCCCAATGGTATTTTTTGGTGCTTTCCTTTATAATGGGTGTATGGATAAGAAAAAATTATTATTGATTGATGGGTCTTCTGTTGCTTTTCGGGCGTTTTTTGCACTCTATCAGCAGTTGGACCGTTTTAAGAATGCGGCTGGTTTGCATACCAATGCGATTTATGGCTTTCAATTGATGTTGAGCCATTTATTGGAGCGGGTGGAGCCCAGTCATATTTTGGTGGCTTTTGATGCGGGAAAGACGACCTTCCGTACAGAGATGTATGCGGACTATAAGGGTGGTCGGGCTAAGACTCCTGATGAGTTTCGTGAGCAATTTCCTTTCATTCGTGAGTTACTGGATCATATGGGGATTCGTCACTATGAGTTGGCTCAGTATGAAGCTGATGATATCATTGGGACACTAGATAAACTAGCTGAGCAGGATGGTTTTGATATTACCATTGTCAGTGGGGATAAGGACTTGATTCAGCTGACGGATGAGCATACGGTGGTTGAGATTTCCAAGAAAGGTGTGGCTGAGTTTGAGGCCTTTACGCCAGATTATCTCATGGAAAAGATGGGCATTACACCGACGCAGTTTATCGATCTCAAGGCGCTCATGGGTGATAAGTCGGATAATATCCCTGGAGTAACCAAAATTGGTGAAAAGACGGGTATCAAGCTCTTGCTGGAGCATGGTTCGCTTGAGGGAATTTATGAAAATATCGATGGGATGAAGGCTTCTAAGATGAAGGAAAATCTCATCAATGATAAGGAACAGGCTTTTTTGTCTAAAACACTGGCGACCATTGATACCAAAGCACCGATTGAGATTGGTTTAGAGGATTTGGTCTATAGTGGTCCAGATGTGGAAAATCTTGGAAAATTCTACGATGAGATGGGATTCAAACAGCTCAAACAGGCATTAAATGTGTCGTCAGCTGATGTGGCTGAAAGTTTGGACTTTACTATCGTTGATCAAGTCAGTCAAGATATGCTGAGTGAAGAGTCTATCTTCCATTTTGAGCTTTTTGGTGAAAATTATCATACGGATGATTTGGTTGGTTTTGCTTGGTCTTGTGGGGATAAGATCTATGCTACAGACAAGCTTGAGCTTTTGCAAGAGCCTATTTTTAAGGATTTTCTAGAAAAAACACCTCTGAGAGTTTATGACTTTAAGAAGGCTAAAGTTCTCTTGAATCGTTTGGGTATTGATTTGCAGGCGCCTGCTTTTGACAGCCGTTTGGCTAAATATCTCCTTTCGACTGTGGAGGACAATGAAATTGCGACTATTGCTAGTCTTTATAGTCAGACTTATTTGGTTGATGATGAGACCTTCTATGGTAAGGGTGTCAAGAAGGCCATTCCTGAACGTGAGAAATTCTTGGAACACTTAGCTCGTAAGCTTGCAATTTTGGTTGAGACTGAGCCTGTTTTACTTGAAAAACTCAGTGAAAATGGGCAATTAGAGCTTCTTTATGATATAGAGCAACCTCTGGCTTTTGTCCTTGCCAAGATGGAAATAGCTGGGATTAAGGTCAAGAAAGAGACCTTGCTTGAGATGCAGACTGAAAATGAGTTTGTCATTGAAAAACTCACTCAAGAGATTTATGAACTGGCTGGTGAGGAGTTTAATATCAATTCGCCTAAGCAGTTGGGCGTGCTTCTCTTTGAAAAATTGGGACTTCCTCTAGAATACACTAAGAAAACCAAGACAGGTTATTCGACAGCGGTGGATGTGTTGGAACGTTTGGCTCCTATTGCTCCGATTGTTAAGAAAATCCTAGACTACCGTCAGATTGCCAAGATTCAGTCTACTTATGTAATTGGCTTGCAGGACTGGATTTTGGCTGATGGCAAGATTCATACTCGTTATGTGCAGGATTTGACCCAGACCGGGCGTTTGTCTAGTGTGGATCCAAACTTGCAAAACATTCCTGTGCGTTTGGAGCAGGGGCGTCTCATTCGTAAGGCTTTTGTGCCTGAGTGGGAGGATAGTGTCCTTCTCAGCTCCGACTATTCACAGATTGAATTGCGTGTTTTGGCTCATATTTCCAAGGATGAACACTTGATTAAGGCCTTCCAAGAGGGGGCAGATATCCATACTTCGACAGCCATGCGTGTCTTTGGCATTGAACGTCCTGAGGATGTGACTGCAAACGACCGTCGCAATGCCAAGGCTGTCAACTTTGGAGTGGTTTACGGGATTTCAGACTTTGGCTTATCTAATAATTTGGGCATTAGCCGTAAGGAGGCCAAGGCCTACATTGATACCTACTTTGAACGCTTCCCAGGTATTAAAAACTACATGGATGAAGTGGTGCGTGAGGCGCGTGATAAGGGCTATGTGGAGACCCTCTTCAAGCGTCGTCGTGAGTTGCCAGATATCAATTCGCGCAACTTCAATATTCGTGGTTTTGCAGAGCGGACAGCTATCAACTCTCCTATCCAGGGTTCGGCAGCAGATATTCTCAAGATTGCCATGATTCAGCTAGATAAAGCCTTGGTTGCAGGTGGTTATCAGACTAAGATGCTTCTGCAAGTGCACGATGAAATCGTCCTTGAAGTTCCTAAATCTGAATTGGCAGAGATGAAAAAATTGGTCAAACAAACTATGGAAGAAGCCATTCAACTCAGTGTTCCCCTCATCGCGGATGAGAATGAAGGAGCAACCTGGTACGAGGCTAAATAAAAAGGGGACTAGTCCTCCTTTTTTGTAGTAGAATTATGCAAGCCTTTTCAAAATGTGCTATACTGATGAAAAAGGAGGATTTCTATGAGTCAAGAATTTATCAATCCAAGTGATGGTGTGATTCGTCAGTATCTCGCAACGAGTAAAACCCTTGCTGTAGTGGGTTTATCAGACCGCGAGGAAACAACTAGCAATCGAGTGACCAAGGAAATGCAGGCTCGGGGTTATAAAATCATTCCAGTAAATCCCAAGGCGGCAGGTGGCGAAATCTTGGGTGAAAAGGCTTATGCTAGCCTAGCGGAGATTCCTTTTCCTGTAGATATTGTCAATGTTTACCGTCGCAGTGAGTTTCTGCCAGATGTGGCGCGTGATTTTCTCAAGGCTGATGCTAAGATTTTTTGGGCACAGCTAGGACTTGAAAGTCTAGAAGCGGAAGAAATCTTGCGTGCTGGTGGATGTGATGATATCGTGATGAATCGTTGCATCAAGAGAGAACATACTCGCTTGATTGAGGAAGCATAAGAAAAAGGTAGCTGGTGGGCTACCTTTTGTGTTATACTCAATGAAAATCAAAGAGCAAACTAGGAAACTAGTCGCAGTCAGCTCAAAACACCGTTTTGAGGTTGTAGAT
>NZ_VMNB01000001.1:18178-62896 GCF_013277515.1 Streptococcus sp. k-402
AAGTCAGTAACATATATACAGCAAGGCGACGCTGACGTGGTTTGAAGAGATTTTCGAAGAGTATTAGAAAATGCCGATAAGGGTCTGCATACCAAGAGTGGTGAGGATGATGGCAATCCAGCAAATGGCTCCGAGAACAATGGATTTTCCGCTGGATTTGATCATAGTGACAAGATTTGTTTTGAGGCCGATAGCACTCATGGCCATGACAATAAGGAATTTAGAGAGTTGTTTGAGAGGGGTAAAGAAACTACTGGACACACCTAGAGAGGTGAGTAGTGTAGTGAGGAGAGAGGCAAGGATAAAGTAAAGGATAAAAAGTGGGAAGACTTTTTTCAGTTGTAGGCTTTGCTTGTTTTCTTGTTGGCGACTTTGCCAGTAGGATAGAAAGAGCGTGATAGGGATAATGGCCAAAGTACGTGTGAGTTTAACAATGGTTGCAGACTCGAGGGTATTGCTTTGGTAAAGACTGTCCCAAGCGCTGGCGGCAGCCGTTACAGAGGAAGTGTCGTTGACCGCAGTCCCTGCAAAGAGGGCGAAGCCTTCATTGGATAGATGAAGCCAGGTGCCGAGGGTTGGAAAGATGAGCGCAGCCAAGACATTGAAGAAAAAGATAACGGAAATGGATTGGGCTACTTCCTTTTCCTTAGCATCAATAACGGGCGCTGTCGCAGCAATGGCAGAACCACCACAGATTGAAGAACCTACTCCAACCAAGGTAGCCAGTTTTGTATCCAGTGCAAAGAAGCGCTGGAAGAAGTAGGCAATAATCAGAGCTATTGAGATAGTGGACAGGATGACAGGGAGGGAAGATTGGCCAACTGCGAAGACCTGCGAGATATTGAGACCAAAACCAAGCAAGACAACGGCATATTGGAGCAATTTTTTAGAACTAAAGGTCAACCCCGCATCCAGTTGTTTATAGGACGAGAGAAAGGGATGTAGGAGCATGCCTATGAAAATGGCAAAAACGGGCGCGCCAATCACAGGGAAGAATCCTCCTAAGTACCAAGATACGATAGAAATGAGAAGGCAGGCCAAGATACCTGCTCCATTTTTTGATAGAAATGACATAAAAACCTCCAAATAAAATCTATTACCATTATGGACATAAAAACAGGAAAAGTCAAATAAAAAGTGGAAAGCTATTCTATCATGTATTTTTGCGGTCGGGGGGCTTTTGTAGTATAATAGAGATACGTTTTTACAGTAGGAGGTATCTATGGACTTAACTAAGCGCTTTAATAAACAGTTAGATAAGATTCAAGTTTCGTTGATTCGTCAGTTTGACCAGGCTATTTCTGACATTCCTGGGGTTTTGCGTTTGACCTTGGGGGAACCTGATTTTACAACGCCAGACCATGTCAAGGAGGCGGCCAAGCGAGCGATTGATCAGAACCAATCCTACTATACAGGGATGAGTGGCCTGCTGACTCTACGTCAGGCAGCCAGTGACTTTGTTAAGGAAAAGTACCAACTGGACTATGCTCCTGAGAATGAAATCTTGGTTACAATTGGGGCGACAGAGGCTTTATCTGCGACTTTGACAGCTATTTTGGAAGAGGGAGACAAGGTGCTCTTGCCAGCTCCTGCCTATCCGGGTTATGAACCGATTGTCAATCTAGTTGGGGCAGAGATTGTCGAGATTGACACGACTGAAAATGGGTTTGTCTTGACTCCTGAGATGTTGGAGAAGGCCATTTTGGAGCAGGGAGACAGGCTCAAGGCGGTTATTCTTAACTATCCAGCTAATCCGACAGGAATTACCTATAGTCGGGAGCAGTTGGAAGCTTTGGCAACTGTTTTACGCAAGTACGAAATTTTCGTTGTCTGTGATGAGGTTTACTCAGAATTGACCTACACAGGCGAAGCCCATGTGTCTCTGGGAACCATGTTGAGAGATCAGGCTATTATTATCAATGGTCTATCTAAATCACATGCTATGACAGGTTGGCGTTTGGGTCTGATTTTCGCTCCTGCAGCCTTTACAGCTCAGTTGATTAAGAGTCACCAGTACTTGGTGACTGCCGCAAATACCATGGCTCAACATGCTGCGGTAGAAGCCTTGACGGCTGGTAAAAATGATGCGGAACCTATGAAGAAGGAATACATCCAGCGTCGAGATTATATTATCGAGAAAATGACTGCTCTTGGTTTTGAGATTATCAAACCAGACGGTGCCTTCTATATCTTTGCTAAGATTCCAGCGGGCTACAATCAAGACTCCTTTGCTTTTTTGAAGGATTTTGCTCAGAAGAAGGCTGTTGCCTTTATCCCTGGTGCAGCCTTTGGACGTTATGGGGAAGGCTATGTTCGCCTATCTTATGCAGCCAGCATGGAGACGATCAAAGAAGCCATGAAACGACTTGAGGAGTATATGAGAGAAGCATGATTCAGTCTATCACGAGTCAAGGCTTGGTGCTCTACAATCGCAACTTTCGTGAGGATGACAAGCTCGTCAAGATTTTTACAGAGCAGGCTGGTAAACGCATGTTTTTTGTCAAACACGCTGGTCAGTCCAAACTGGCGCCTGTTATTCAGCCCTTGGTGTTGGCACGATTTTTCTTGCGAATCAATGATGATGGGCTTAGCTACATTGAGGACTATCATGAGGTGATGACTTTTCCCAAGATCAATAGCGATCTTTTTGTCATGGCTTATGCGACCTACGTGGCAGCTCTTGCAGATGCTAGTTTGCAGGACAATCAGCAGGATGCTCCCTTGTTTGCTTTTTTGCAAAAGACCTTGGAGTTGATGGAAGAGGGCCTGGATTATCAGGTTTTGACTAATATTTTTGAAATTCAAATCTTGACCAGATTTGGGATCGGCCTCAATTTTAATGAGTGTGTCTTCTGCCATCGGGTCGGTCAGGCTTTTGACTTTTCTTTCAAATATGGAGCCTGCCTCTGTTCAGACCATTATCAGGAAGATGAGAGACGTTGCCATCTCAATCCCAATATCCCTTATCTGCTCAATCAGTTTCAAGCCATTGATTTTGAGACTTTGGAGACCATTTCGCTCAAGTCTGAAATCAAGCAAGAGTTACGCCAATTTATGGATCAACTCTACGAAGAGTACGTTGGGATTCACCTAAAATCAAAGAAATTTATTGATTCCCTATCCGACTGGGGACAATTACTAAAAGAGGAAAAGAAATGAAAAAAATCGCAGTAGATGCCATGGGGGGAGATTACGCACCTCAGGCAATCGTTGAGGGTGTCAATCAAGCTCTAGCTGACTTTTCAGATATCGAGGTTCAACTCTACGGAGATGAAGCTAAAATCAAGCAATATTTAACAGCAACAGAGCGCGTCAGCATTATCCATACGGATGAGAAGATTGATTCAGACGATGAACCTACGAGAGCTATTCGGAAGAAGAAGAATGCCAGTATGGTATTGGCGGCCAAGGCTGTCAGAGAAGGCGAAGCAGACGCTGTACTATCAGCTGGGAATACAGGTGCTTTGTTGGCAGCAGGATTCTTCATCGTGGGTCGTATCAAGAATATTGATCGACCAGGGCTTATGTCGACTTTGCCGACTGTAGATGGGAAGGGGTTTGACATGCTAGACCTCGGTGCTAATGCAGAAAATACAGCCCAGCACCTCCATCAATATGCGGTTCTAGGTTCCTTCTATGCTAAAAATGTTCGTGGAATTGCGCAACCACGCGTTGGCTTGCTCAACAACGGAACAGAGAGTAGTAAGGGCGACCCGCTTCGTAAGGAAACTTACGAATTACTAGCAGCTGATGAAAGTTTGAACTTTATCGGAAACGTGGAAGCGCGTGATTTGATGAATGGCGTTGCAGATGTTGTTGTGGCAGATGGTTTCACGGGAAACGCTGTGCTCAAATCCATCGAAGGGACAGCCATGGGAATCATGGGCTTGCTCAAGACCGCTATTACAGATGGTGGTCTTCGAGCGAAACTAGGCGCACTCCTTCTCAAGGATAGACTCAGAGGTTTGAAAAAACAGCTCAACTACTCAGATGTTGGTGGAGCGGTCTTGTTTGGTGTCAAGGCACCTGTTGTCAAGACTCATGGCTCAAGCGATGCCAAAGCTGTTTATAGTACAATTCGCCAGATTCGTACCATGCTAGAAACAGACGTAGTTGCCCAGACTGCGCGTGAATTTTCAGGAGAATAAAAGAGATGACAGAAAAAGAAATTTTTGACCGTATTGTGACCATTATCCAAGAGCGACAGGGAGAGGACTTTGTCGTGACAGAATCCTTGAGTCTGAAAGATGATTTGGATGCTGACTCAGTTGACTTGATGGAGTTTATCTTGACGCTGGAAGATGAATTTAATATCGAAATTAGTGATGAAGAAATTGACCAACTGCAAAGTGTAGGAGATGTGGTTAAAATCATTCAAGCAAAATAAAGATAAGAAGTTCCAAGGCATTTGCTTTGGAATTTTTCTTTAGTTCAAGTGACCGTTTAGGAACAGATTTAGTCTTTCTAGGGACAGTAGAAATCTGAGGAGAAATAAGGGATATAATAGAGTCAGAAAAAATCAATCTCCAAAAAGGAGAAAAAAGAAAGGATTTTCACGATGAAAAAATATCTTTATTCTAGTTTGTTAGTTCTTGCAGGAGGCGTTCTCCTAGCAAATACTACGGTAGCCTATGCTGATTCCCCATCAGCAAGTGAGAAAGAAGCGATTGCTCAATTAGTTAATCAAGGCAAGATAAAAGCTGAAGAAGCTGATCAAGTAAAATTGATTGGTTTTGAAGATAAAGAAACCCAAGCAGAGGGAAATCAAGAGAAGAAAGCTTTCAATCAATATCGTGATCCGAAAGGAACATGGATGCAAACCAATGGTAAATGGTGGTTTAAATACGGTTCAGGTGGTTATGCTAAAAATTGGGAACAATTAGATGGCAAGTGGTACTATTTTGATGACCAAGGATGGATGAAAGAAAATACTTGGATTCAACCTGATGGTAATTATTACTACTTATCTGCTAGTGGTGCTATGGTCACTGGTTATCAACGTGTAAATGGTACACCATACTTCTTTAGAGCCAGTGGTGTATGGGTAGAAAATCGTGGACAGGCACTTGGTGAATATGCCGAGACATTTGTAGGGAAAATCCCATATGTTTGGGGTGGGGCAGATTTGAATAGTGGCGTAGATTGCTCAGGATTTACGATGGCTATTCATGCTAAGTTTGATATTAGTATTCCTAGAGTGACTTATGGTCAAGCAACAGGAGGAAGCTATGTAAGTAATGGTTCTCAACAAGCTGGAGATTTGATTTTGTATAATAGTGAAGAGACAAATGACCATGTAGGTATTTATGTTGGTGGTGGAAAGGTAGTTCATGCTCCGTATCCAGGTCAATATGTTTCTTATATGGATCAATACGGTATTACTCAAAATACAATTCGTAGATATTGGTAATATTGTCTAATCTTTCACAATATTATTGACTTTGATTATGAAAAGTATTAGAATATAGCTAAATAAAGAGGGGAAACCCTCCTATAGCTATTCAATAAAGGAGGAAATGGCTATGAAAAAATCTAAACTACTCACTCTTGGTCTGCTTGTAGGTGCTGGTCTGCTTTTGTCTATCAACCAAGCACAGGCTGCAGATACTTGGGTTAAAAATGGTGCTGACTGGAATCTTTCACAAGATGGCAGTCTAGCTAAGGATAAATGGGTACAAAATGCTGGCTCATGGTATCACTTTGACAGCACTGGTAAAATGCAGACAGGCTGGCTCAAAGACGGCAATACTTGGTATTCTCTAGCAGATAGTGGTGCTATGCGCACAGGCTGGTACAAGGAAGGTAACACATGGTACTCACTAGCTAATAGTGGTGCCATGCGTACAGGTTGGTACAAAGAAGGATCTACTTGGTACTATCTCAAAGACAGTGGCGCTATGGCAACAGGATGGGCGACTCCAAATGGTAAATGGTCTTACTTTGAAAAATCAGGTGCTATGGTCGCAGATAGAGCTGTTCCAGCCAGTGATGGGGAAAGTTATGTCATTGGTAAGGATGGCTATCTAGCAAATAGAAAAGATGCTGGATACAGTATTCATGATATTGTCAAACTTGGAGATGGGCAAGAATATTTGCTAAATGCTAAAGGTGACGATGTTATTATTGAAAAAAATGCTTGGTATATCAGACCAGAGTTCAAGAAGTTTTCTAATAAATATGGGGATGAGGTTGCAAATACTACCTTAGCTCTAGTGGATAATAAAGAAGAAGGACAAGAAATTGATCCTAAGGCAGTTGTACAGAACTTCCAAAACTTACCAAATCGCTACTACTTTGATGAAAATGGACATCGTGTGGTTAATATCCCAGCAATGACCACCTATTCAGAGATTAAAAAAGTTGGTAATGATGTCTATTTAGAAAATCCAGGTGCACGACTTCGTCTTGGAGCTACCCACTTTACAATCAATAACAATAAACTATACTATTTAGAAAATGAGCAAGGTAAGCTCAAAACAGGTTACTTTGTATTAATTGATGATGGTATGGCTACAACCCACTATCACTTCCTAGCCTATGCGGATCAATCTGGTGAAATTCTTAAGATGAAACGCTTGCCATCAGGAGTTTCAGATTATCTTGATAAAGAAATTGATGGTTTATATGGTGAAAAAATCAAAATTGAATCTCCACACTCAAACGAATATTATAAAGTGGTTGTGGTTAAATAAAAATAACATCTTCACAACTAATCGTTAACGCTCTAACCAATATACCATTTTCAGGAGGCTTTAGATTTCTTGTATTTCAAAAGAAAACTAAAGCCTTTTGTAGATGGAACAGGGGATAGAGTTATCTATGAAATAATGAAAAGGAGTCTGTCATGGAAATGAAAAATACATTTGTAGAATTAGAACAATTTGAAGAGTTAACTCCAGAGGTTTTGGAGGAAGTGAATGGTGGAGGGATTTTTGAAGATATTTACCATTGGCTACATCTACGCCCAGAGCCAAGATAGTATTTTGATTAAAATGTGTTAACTAAACAGATTTATGATTATATTTCTTGAATTTTTATGTTTCATATTGATTTTAATCAATATACTAGCTCCTCCGATTTATCTGGGTGGTCAACTATCTAAATCATTTTATGACAAACGTTCTATATTTCTTTTGGTAGTTTTACATCTAGCTGCTACCTTCGTTTTTCCGAGTTTCTCTCATATTGCTAATTTATTATTCTTTTATATAATATTTTTGATTGTGTTAAAGAAAAAGAAGAAGGAAGCTCTCTTTCTTGCCCTCTATCTATTTGTGTTTTATCAAAGTATTCGATATTTGATTTTGACATTTATAATACGATTGATATTTGACTACTCTGAACTATCTGATTTTTTACACAGTGGATTTAATTCTGTATTTAGTTTGATTTCGTTGTTTTTGTCTGTTGTCATTTTAAGACGATGGGGAATTGATTTCAATATATTATTTTTAGATAAATTTCAATCGTTAGTGATGAAAAGTATGTGGATTTTATTCTTATTGTTTGGTTTCAGACTGTTTTCATCCATCATGTCTGGGGGATGTAATCCTTTCTACGTTCGTTTTGACACGACCATTTCTCTCTTGATTTTCATTCTCTTTTTCTCTTGGCTCTTTTACATCAAGCATTTGGAGCAGGTTTATCGTGATGAGCAGACCATTCAGAGACAGGAAGAAGAAAATCGTTCCTTACAAGGGATGGTGGACAAGCTAGGTCATCTCTATGATGAGGTTCGAGGTTTCCGTCATGATTTTGCGGGAATTGTCGCCAGCATGGAGCCTGCCATAGCTAATCAAAACATGGCTGAGGTTTCTACCATTTATCAAGATGTCTTTCTAAAGACCAATGAAAAGCTGAGGAAGGCGGATTACACGGCTTTTAATCTTCATAATATCCATGACATAGCCATTCGCAATACCTTGGCAAAAGCCATGATTGTGGCAGATAATCAGGGAATTCATTTTAGTTTGGAGACGGTGGGGGTTGTCGAAGAGCTGGCTTTGCCTATGTTGGAGGCTATCCGTATCCTCTCTATTCTCACGACAAATGCTTTAGAAGCAGCCAGTGAGGCGGAAAATCCGCAGATTCGGGTTGTTTTATTGGCAGGTGATAGGAGTGTCCGTTTTATCATTGAAAACACTCGTAAGAAAGAAGAATTAAATCCCAGCATTCTCAGTCAAAAGGGGTATTCGACCAAGGGAAATCACAGTGGACTGGGCTTAGCGACCTTGGAGGATATGGTTTTTCATTATGATTTAAACTTAGATACCCAGCTAGGAGAGACGACTTTTAGACAAGATTTAGAATTGCCATTTAAGGATGAGAAACGAGGGGGAGAGAAATGAGAATTTTAGTTTTGGAAGACGATAGAGTCCAGCAAGGACGGATAGAGCAGACTTTACTAGATATTGGTCGCTCTCGCAATTTGAGATTGGAAATTGATATTGCCAAAAGCTATGGAGATGTTGAAAAGTATTCTCAGTATTTTGACCATTACCAGCTCTATTTATTAGATTTAGAGATTGATGGAGAGCGTGAACGGGGCTTTCAGGTTGCCCAACAGGTTCGAGAGCGGGATCCTTTTACAAGCATTGTCTTTGTGTCCACGCACTCGGAGGCCTTGCCTCTAGCTTTTCGTTACCACTTGTCTGCCTTGGATTTTATTTCCAAGGATCAGCCTGAGGAGGATTACCGTCATCAGCTGGAGCGCTGTCTGGACTATGTACTGGCAGTGGACAAGAGGGAAAATATGCGCCTCTTTACTTATAGTTTTGAGGGAAGACGGGGATTCACTCTACCCTACCATGAGATTTTAGCTTTTGAAACCTCAGTGGAATCCCACCGTATCAAGGTTTATTATGCCAATCATTCTATCAAGACCATTTATGGCAGTCTCAAGGATATCGTTGCCAAGGCTGAAAAAGATTACTTTGTCTATGCCAATCGCAATACTTTAGTCAGTTTACAGGCAATTGAAGAGATGACTGCCACAGAAGTGACCTTGTTAGAAGGCTTGCACTTCCCCGTATCACGAACAGCCAGAAGAACACTTAAAAAACATCTCAATGTCTAATATCTGTTAGACTTGGATGAGTTTATCAATAAGAATGTCGGAAAATTTTCTGATATTCTTATTTTTTTGACTTCTTTTTCGAATAGATAAGTAAGAGGAAACAGAAAGGAGCCTAATTTATGTATCTACCAATTTTCTATCCATGGTTTACTAAATTATTTTTCAAATAAATTTAATTAGTTGTACATTTTCGAAATTTTTTTCGAATAAGATAAGTAAGAGGAAAAGGAAAGGAGTCTAATTCATGTATCTACCAATTTTCTATCCATGGTTTACTAAATTATTTTTCAAATAAATTTAATTTAGTTGTATATTTTCGAAATTTTTTTCGAATAGATAAGTAAGAGGAAAAGGAAAGGAGCCTAGTTCATGTTTATATCAATGTTCTACCCATGGTTCACTGAGTTATTTTTTAAATAAATTTAATTTAGTTGTACATTTTTGAATTGTTTTTCGAATAAATAAGTGAGAGGAAAAAGGAAAGGAGTCTGGTTTATGTATCTACCGATTTTCTATTCATGGTACATTAAATTATTTTTGAAATAAAATTTAATTTCGTTGTGTATTTTCGAATTATTTTTCGAATAAATAAGTGAGACGAAAAGGAAGGAGACTACGCGATGTATTTACCAATCTTATTGCCATGGTTTATCAAATGGTATTTAAAATAAATGAAATTTACCTGTTCATTTTAAATCACTTCTCAAATAGATAAGTGAGAAGAAAAGGAATTCAGTAATTTATCTATTCTGGTTTTTAAAATGCTTTAAGATCCAGAAATCGTAAACTAAAAAATAGAAATAAAGGAGAAAAAAGATGACAAATTTTGACAAAATGGAACAGAACTTTGTAGCTCTTACAGAAGAAGAGTTGATGAATGTAGATGGAGGAATTGCACCAATTATTATTGGTGGTGTAGTTATTGGTTGGAAATTAATTGGAGGTGTAGCTGCGCTTGCTACAGTTTCAGCAGGTGCGGGCATAGCTGCAGGATATTATGCTAATCGACCATAATTTTGTAGATATATATGAAATTTGTTAAATTAATGTTGAAGATTTGGCCTGAGCTTATGGTATTACTTAGTTCAATATCTTATACAATTATCAGGTTGGTAGCTGATGTGAATAAGCTACCCTTACCTACATGGTTTGATGATTTTAATATACCAACAATTTCATTGTTTTTAATGGTATTCATTTTATTATATAGAAGTAAAGGAGAAAAGAATGGATAAATTTCAAGTAGTTGATGAGAAAGATTTGCAAGTAATTGAAGGAGGAATTGAACCTATTTCGATTATATTTGGCCTAAGTGCTATTGCATTTGGCGCATTTGGGGCTGGTTACACATTTGGTTCAGATTTGGCTCGTCGTGGGCGTTAGATAATGAATAATCGCAACCTTAATCTCAATACATTGTTACCTAAACTAGCCATGATATTTCCTTTGTTGGGAATAACTCTTAATGTCGCGCTTCATGTGATTCGTACAGATTCGTTAGTATCCTTTAATTGGCAATGGACTTTGGTTGGTTTGCTTTTCGCAGGATATTTTGGTATTTTTCGCAAAGATTTGTCAAAAAATAATCAAAACTATAAATGAAGAACATGAATCAAAAGGATTTTGTGCATATGAATGGTAGCGTTTTTCCGCCATTCTTGTCAGGTAATTAGGAGTTTCTTATGAAAATATTTTTATTAGGCTTTGCTGAAGGGTATTTTATCGTATCACTCATAATCTACATCGCAACGTATTTGATTTTGAGAAATCCAATCAATACCCTATTTTATCCAGAAATTTACCCCGTTTTATTTGGGCTCTTTTATCTAGGATATAAGGTCAATAAAAAGCGAGTAGAGTGAGCAGTTAAGAATGACTTATTATTCTGCGCTAAAATGGCTAGGCTAGAATCTAAGAATGCATAACATTGGAGTTTAATATGAAATTTGTTAAATCAATACTGAAAGTTTGGCCTGAAATCATGGTATTACTTAGTTCAATGTCTTATATCATCATCAGATTAGTAGCTGACATAAATAAAGTATCTTTACCTACTTGGTTTGATAATTTTAATATACCCACGATTGCATTATTTATGATGGTCTTCATTCTTTTATACAGAAGTAAAGAAAAAAGAATAGATAAAATTGAAGCAGTAGACGCTCTATAGGGAATAGGTGTCTTATAGTAACGAATCAAAAAAAGGAGTAACTATGAATCGTAATTTAGAACGGTGTTATCTATTCTGACTATGAATAGATCATACCAGAGGCGGCTTAAAAATAGCAGGGACATTAAAAATTGAAGTAACTTTAAATAGGATGTCGTAAAGGTTACTATCAATGATTTATTTGTTCCAAGCTTGCCTAGGGTGTCAGTAAAAAATCATTTTCCTTTCAATAGCATATTTTTAGTAGGTAGGACGTTTGTTCTGCCTATTTTTTGCCAAAAAAAGTGTAGTTGAGGTGTTTATTTGGAGTTTTATACTCTTCGAAAATCAAATTCAAACCACGTCAGCGTCGCCTTACCGTACTCAAGTACAGCTTGCGGCTAGCTTCCTAGTTTGCTTTTTGATTTTCCTTGAGTATTACATGTATTTTTGATGAATATTTTCATCTTTAAGATACTAGCAACTCTGGGATTTCATCTGACAATGAGTGAAAAGAGTTATATTGTACCACCGCTGTTTTCGATTATCGTTTTATATATGATTGACAAAAGAATTAGGAAGAAAAAGAAATGAATATATATTTTAGGTAGGACGTTTGTTCTACCTATTTTTTATCTTAAAAGTGCATTTGGGAGGGAGATAGGCACATTTGGGAAGGAAGTCCAGTTTTTGTTTGGGGATTGGGGTAAGATAGTTGTTATCAGATGAGTTTAGAAAAAGGAGATGAATATGAAATTTGGGAAACGTCACTATCGTCCGCAGGTGGATCAGATGGACTGCGGTGTAGCTTCATTAGCCATGGTTTTTGGCTATTATGGTAGTTATTATTCTTTGGCTCACTTGCGAGAATTGGCCAAGACGACCATGGATGGGACGACGGCCTTGGGCTTGGTCAAGGTGGCAGAGGAGATTGGTTTTGAGACGCGAGCAATTAAGGCGGATATGACGCTCTTTGACTTGCCAGATTTGACCTTTCCTTTTGTTGCTCATGTGCTTAAGGAAGGAAAATTACTCCACTACTATGTGGTGACTGGGCAGGATAGGGATAGCATTCATATTGCCGATCCAGATCCTGGGGTGAAATTGACCAAACTGCCACGTGAGCGTTTTGCGGAAGAATGGACAGGAGTGACTCTTTTTATGGCACCTAGTCCAGACTACAAGCCTCATAAGGATCAAAAGAATGGTCTGCTCTCTTTTATCCCTATATTAGTGAAGCAGCGTGGCTTGATTGCTAATATCGTTTTGGCAACACTCTTGGTAACCTTGATTAACATTGTGGGTTCTTATTATCTGCAGTCTATCATTGATACCTATGTGCCAGATCAGATGCGTTCGACGCTGGGGATTATTTCTATTGGGCTGGTCATTGTCTACATCCTTCAGCAGGTCTTGTCTTATGCTCAGGAGTATCTCTTACTTGTTTTGGGGCAACGCTTATCGATTGATGTGATTTTGTCCTATATCAAGCATGTTTTTCACCTGCCTATGTCCTTCTTTGCGACACGCAGGACAGGGGAAATCGTGTCTCGTTTTACAGATGCTAACAGTATCATTGATGCGCTAGCTTCGACCATCCTTTCGATTTTCCTAGATGTGTCAACGGTTGTCATTATTTCTCTTGTTTTATTTTCACAAAATACCAATCTCTTTTTCATGACTTTATTGGCACTTCCTATCTATACAGTGATTATCTTTGCCTTTATGAAGCCGTTTGAAAAGATGAATCGGGATACCATGGAAGCCAATGCAGTTCTGTCTTCTTCTATCATTGAGGACATCAACGGTATTGAGACTATCAAGTCCTTGACCAGTGAAAGTCAGCGTTACCAAAAAATTGACAAGGAATTTGTGGATTATCTGAAAAAATCCTTTACCTATAGTCGGGCAGAGAGTCAGCAAAAGGCTCTGAAAAAGGTTGCCCATCTCTTGCTCAATGTCGGCATTCTCTGGATGGGGGCTGTTCTGGTCATGGATGGCAAGATGAGTTTGGGGCAGTTGATTACCTATAATACCTTACTTGTTTATTTTACCAATCCTTTGGAAAATATCATCAATCTGCAAACTAAGCTTCAGACAGCGCAGGTTGCCAATAACCGTCTAAATGAGGTGTATCTGGTAGCTTCGGAGTTTGAGGAGAAGAAAACAGTTGAGAATCTGAGCTTGATGAAGGGAGATATGGACTTCAAGCAGGTTTCCTACAAGTATGGCTATGGTCGAGATGTCTTATCGGATATCAATTTGACCATTCCCCAGGGTTCTAAAGTGGCTTTTGTGGGGATTTCAGGGTCAGGTAAGACGACCTTGGCCAAGATGATGGTTAATTTTTACGACCCAAGTCAGGGAGAGATTAGTCTGGGTGGTGTCAATCTCAATCAGATTGATAAAAAGGCCCTGCGCCAGTATATCAACTATCTGCCTCAACAGCCCTATGTCTTTAACGGAACGATTTTGGACAATCTTCTCCTTGGAGCCAAGGAGGGGACGACTCAGGAGGATATCTTACGGGCGGTCGAATTGGCAGAGATTCGGGAGGATATTGAGCGCATGCCACTGAATTACCAGACAGAGTTGACTTCGGATGGGGCAGGGATTTCAGGTGGTCAACGGCAGAGAATCGCTCTGGCGCGTGCTCTCTTGACAGATGCACCGGTCTTGATTTTGGATGAAGCGACCAGCAGTTTGGATATTTTGACTGAGAAGCGGATTGTCGATAATCTTATGGCTTTAGACAAGACCTTGATTTTCATCGCCCACCGCTTGACCATTGCTGAGCGGACAGAGAAGGTGGTTGTTTTGGATCAGGGCAAGATTGTTGAAGAAGGAAAGCATGCTGATTTGCTTGCACAGGGTGGCTTTTACGCCCATTTGGTGAATAGCTAGAAAGAGGAGAGGATGAAACCAGAATTTTTAGAAAGTGCGGAGTTTTATAATCGTCGTTACCATAATTTTTCCAGTCGGGTGATTGTCCCCATGTCCCTTCTGATCGTGTTTTTACTTGGCTTTGCAACATTTGCAGAGAAGGAGATGAGTTTATCAACTAGAGCTACTGTCGAGCCTAGTCGAATCCTTGCAAATATCCAGTCAACTAGCAATAATCGTATTCTTGTCAATCATTTGGAAGAAAATAAGCTGGTTAAAAAGGGAGAGCTGTTGGTTCAATATCAGGAAGGGGCAGAGGGTATCCAAGCAGAGGCCTATGCTAGTCAGTTGGACATGCTTAAGGATCAAAAAAAGCAATTGGAGTATTTGCAAAAAAGTCTGCAAGAAGGGGAGAACCACTTTCCAGAGGAGGATAAGTTTGGCTACCAAGCCACCTTTCGCGACTACCTCAGCCAAGCAGGCAGTCTTAGGGCTAGTATATCGCAACAAAATGAGACCATCGCGTCCCAGAATGCAGCAACTAGCCAAACCCAAGCCGAAATCGGCAATCTCATCAGCCAAACAGAGGCTAAAATTCGCGATTACCAGACAGCTAAGTCAGCTATTGAAACAGGTGCTTCCTTGGCCAGTCAGAATCTAGCCTACTCTCTCTACCAGTCCTACAAGTCTCAGGGCGAGGAAAATCCGCAAGCTAAATCCCAGGCAGTGGCACAGGTTGAAGCGCAGCTTTCTCAGTTAGAATCTAGTCTTGCTACTTACCGTGTCCAGTATGCAGGTTCAGGTACCCAGCAAGCCTATGCGTCAGGTTTAAGTAGTCAATTGGAGTCTCTCAAATCCCAACACTTGGCTAAGGTTGGTCAGGAATTGACTCTTCTAGCCCAGAAAATCTTGGAGGCAGAGTCAGGTAAGAAGGTTCAGGGAAATCTTTTAGACAAGGGGAAAATTACGGCGAGTGAGGATGGGGTGCTTCATCTTAATCCTGAGACCAGTGATTCTGCCATGGTAGCAGAAGGGGCTCTACTAGCCCAACTCTATCCGTCCTTGGAAAAAGAAGGGAAAGCCAAAGTAACAGCTTATCTTAGTTCAAAAGATGTAGCAAGGATCAAGGTCGGTGATTCTGTTCGCTATACGACGACTCATGATGCCAAGAATCAACTTTTCCTAGATTCTACTATTACAAGTATTGATGCGACAGCTACTAAGACTGAAAAAGGGAATTTCTTTAAAATCGAGGCAGAGACTAATCTAACTTCGGAGCAGGCTGAAAAACTTCGTTACGGGGTGGAAGGTCGTCTGCAGATGATTACGGGCAAGAAAAGTTACCTACGTTATTATTTAGATCAATTTTTGAACAAAGAGTAATGTTCGTATTTTTAGAGTTAAATGATTTTAAAACTGTAAGAAAGATTCTTCTTGCAGTTTTTTCTTTATGATTTTCGAGGCCACTACGTTATTTATTCGGTTAAATTCTTGTAATTTTAGGTTTTTTATGGTAGAATGTGCTCAAGTAATACGAAAGGCGAACTTTAAAATGTCAAAACAATTGATCTATTCGGGAAAAGCTAAAGATATCTATACAACAGAGGATGAAAATCTTATTATTTCAACTTACAAGGACCAGGCGACTGCTTTCAATGGTGTTAAGAAGGAGCAGATTGCAGGTAAGGGAGTGTTGAATAATCAGATTTCATCTTTTATTTTTGAAAAATTAAATGCGTCTGGTGTGGCGACTCACTTTGTGGAGAAACTTTCAGACACGGAACAACTCAATAAAAAGGTGGAAATCATTCCTTTGGAAGTCGTGCTCCGCAACTACACGGCTGGTTCCTTTTCAAAACGTTTTGGCGTAGACGAAGGAATCGCATTTGAGACTCCGATTGTTGAATTTTACTACAAAAATGATGATTTGGATGACCCCTTTATCAATGACGAGCATGTGAAATTCCTACAGATTGCGGATGAGCAGCAGATTGCCTACTTGAAGGAAGAAACCCGTCGTATCAATGAACTCTTGAAAGCTTGGTTTGCTGCGATTGGCCTCAAGTTGATTGACTTTAAGTTAGAGTTCGGTTTTGATAAGGATGGCAAGATTATCTTAGCAGACGAATTTTCACCAGATAACTGCCGTTTGTGGGATGCGGATGGCAATCACATGGATAAGGATGTTTTCCGTAGAGGATTGGGAGAACTAACAGACGTTTACGAGATTGTCTGGGAAAAGTTGCAGGGGTTGAAATAATCTGTTAGCAACGGAAAACCTTTGTCTCTCAACTAAAAGGACTCAGGCTGAAAAGGTTCCCCAGACCTTTTCACTCCGTAGGGGATTAGGAGAACTAACAGACGTTTACGAGATTGTTTGGGAAAAGTTGCAAGAATTGAAATAACAACTTCAAGGTCGTTGGAACATTGTAAGAGCTGAAATAAAGGAATAAGAATTGATGGATAAACGTATTTTTGTTGAAAAAAAGGCTGATTTTCAGGTCAAGTCAGAGAGTTTGGTGAGAGAACTCCAGCATAACTTGGGACTTTCAAGCTTGAAAAGTATTCGTATTGTGCAAGTCTATGATGTCTTTGATTTGGCGGAGGACTTGTTTGCACCTGCAGAGAAGCACATCTTCTCTGAGCAGGTGACCGACCATGTTTTAGATGAAGTATCTGTGCAGGCGGATCTTGCTAACTATGCTTTCTTTGCCATTGAAAGCCTGCCAGGGCAGTTTGACCAGCGTGCAGCTTCTTCGCAAGAAGCCTTGCTTTTGCTGGGAAGTTCGAGTGATGTAACGGTCAATACAGCACAATTGTATTTGGTCAATAAGGATATTGATGCGACTGAGTTGGAAGCGGTCAAGAACTACTTGCTCAACCCAGTTGATTCTCGTTTCAAGGACATCACGACAGGGATTGCCAAGCAGGAATTTTCTGAGTCAGACAAGACCATTCCTAAATTGACTTTCTTTGAAAGCTATAGGGCAGAAGACTTTGCTCGCTACAAGGCCGAGCAAGGGATGGCCATGGAAGTGGATGATTTGCTCTTTATCCAAGACTACTTTAAGTCAATCGGGCGCGTGCCGACGGAAACAGAACTCAAGGTTTTGGATACTTACTGGTCTGACCACTGCCGTCACACGACTTTTGAGACAGAGTTGAAACAGATTGATTTCTCAGCTTCTAAATTCCAAAAGCAATTGCAGTCAACCTATGACAAATATATCGCTATGCGTGATGAGTTGGGACGTACGGAAAAACCGCAAACCTTGATGGATATGGCAACTATTTTCGGTCGTTATGAGCGTGCCAATGGACGTTTGGACGACATGGAAGTGTCAGATGAAATCAATGCTTGCTCAGTAGAAATCGAAGTGGACGTTGATGGTGTGAAAGAACCATGGCTCCTAATGTTCAAGAATGAAACTCACAACCACCCAACGGAAATTGAGCCATTTGGTGGGGCTGCTACCTGTATCGGTGGAGCCATTCGTGACCCATTGTCAGGTCGCTCATATGTTTACCAAGCCATGCGGATCTCAGGTGCTGGTGATATTACAGCACCGATTTCAGAAACTCGCGCTGGGAAATTACCACAACAGGTCATTTCTAAGACAGCGGCTCATGGTTATTCTTCATACGGTAACCAAATTGGGCTTGCGACGACCTACGTTCGTGAATACTTCCACCCAGGCTTTGTAGCTAAACGTATGGAACTTGGTGCCGTTGTCGGAGCGGCTCCTAAGGGCAATGTCGTTCGTGAAAAACCGGAAGCGGGAGATGTGATTATTCTCCTTGGAGGTAAGACTGGACGTGATGGTGTCGGTGGTGCGACAGGTTCTTCTAAGGTTCAAACAGTTGAGTCAGTTGAGACTGCTGGTGCTGAGGTTCAAAAAGGGAATGCCATCGAAGAACGCAAGATTCAACGCCTTTTCCGTAATGGCCAAGTAACACGTCTTATCAAGAAGTCTAATGACTTTGGTGCTGGTGGTGTCTGTGTGGCTATCGGTGAATTGGCAGACGGTCTTGAAATCGACCTCAACAAGGTTCCTCTTAAATACCAAGGCTTGAATGGTACAGAAATTGCCATCTCTGAATCACAAGAACGGATGGCGGTTGTGGTTCGTCCTGAAGATGTGGATGCCTTCGTTACTGAATGTAACAAAGAAAATATTGACGCTGTTGTTGTGGCGACAGTGACTGAAAAACCAAATCTTGTCATGCACTGGAATGGTGAAACCATTGTCGACTTGGAACGTTGTTTCCTTGATACTAATGGTGTACGTGTTGTGGTAGATGCTAAGGTCGTTGACAAGGATGTCAAGCTTCCAGAAGAACGTCAAACATCTGCTGAAACCCTTGAAGCGGATACTCTTGAAGTCTTGTCTGATCTCAACCATGTGAGTCAAAAAGGCTTGCAGACCATCTTTGACTGTTCGGTCGGTCGTTCTACAGTCAACCATCCGCTTGGTGGTCGCTACCAACTCACACCGACTGAGGCTTCTGTGCAGAAATTGCCTGTACAACATGGTGTGACTCATACTGCCTCAGTCATGGCTCAAGGATTTAACCCTTATTTGGCAGAATGGTCTCCATACCACGGTGCTGCTTATGCGGTTATCGAAGCTACGGCTCGTCTAGTAGCGACAGGTGCCAATTGGTCTAAGGCTCGCTTCTCTTACCAAGAGTACTTCGAGCGCATGGACAAACAAGCTGAGCGTTTCGGTCAGCCAGTAGCTGCTCTTCTAGGTTCTATCGAAGCTCAGATTCAGCTTGGCTTGCCATCTATCGGTGGGAAGGACTCTATGTCTGGTACCTTTGAAGAGTTGACGGTGCCACCAACCTTGGTTGCCTTTGGGGTAACGACAGCAGATAGCCGTAAGGTGCTCTCTCCAGAATTTAAAGTTGCTGGGGAAAACATCTACTACATCCCAGGTCAAGCTCTTGCTGCAGAGATTGATTTTGACTTGATTAAGTCTAACTTTGCTCAGTTTGAATCCCTTCAAAAGGCTCACAAAGTAACAGCTGCTTCAGCTGTCAAATACGGCGGTGTGGTTGAAAGTTTGGCACTTGCTACTTTTGGAAATCATATCGGTGCAGAGGTAATCTTGCCTGAACTTGAAAGTTCTTTGACAGCACAATTGGGCGGATTTGTCTTCACATCTCCTGAAGAAATTGCTGGAGTAGAGAAAATCGGTCAAACAAGTGCAGACTTTACACTCCTTGTCAACGGTGTGAAGCTAGATGGACACAAGCTTGACAGTGCCTTCCAAGGAAAACTGGAAAAAGTTTACCCAACAGAGTTTGCCCAAGCCAAAGAACTAGATGAAGTACCAGCTGTGGTATCAGATGTTGTGATTAAAGCAAAAGAAAAGGTTGAAAAACCTGTGGTTTACATCCCAGTCTTCCCAGGCACCAACTCGGAATATGACTCAGCCAAGGCCTTCGAAAAAGAAGGTGCAGAGGTTAACTTGGTACCATTTGTGACCTTGCATGAAGAAGCCATTGTCAAGTCAGTTGAAACTATGGTTGACAACATCGGCAAGGCTAACATCCTCTTCTTTGCAGGTGGTTTCTCAGCTGCGGACGAGCCAGATGGTTCAGCTAAGTTTATTGTCAATATCCTGCTCAATGAAAAAGTGCGTGCAGCTATTGATAGCTTTATCGCCCGTGGTGGCTTGATTATCGGTATCTGTAATGGATTCCAGGCCTTGGTCAAATCAGGTCTTCTTCCATACGGAAACTTTGAAGATGCTAGCAGTACTAGTCCAACCCTCTTCTACAATGATGCCAACCAACACGTGGCCAAGATGGTGGAAACCCGTATTGCCAATACTAACTCACCATGGCTTGCTGGAGTGGAAGTTGGTGAGATTCATGCCATTCCTGTTTCACACGGTGAAGGAAAGTTTGTCGTGACGGCTGAGGAATTTGCAGAGCTTCGTGACAATGGACAAATTTTCAGCCAATATGTTGACTTTGACGGCAAACCAAGTATGGATTCTAAGTACAATCCAAATGGTTCTGTCCATGCCATCGAAGGAATTACCAGCAAGAATGGCCAAATCATCGGTAAGATGGGCCACTCAGAACGTTATGAAGACGGTCTTTTCCAAAATATTCCAGGAAATAAAGACCAGCACCTGTTTGCGTCGGCGGTTAAGTACTTTACTGGAAAATAAGACTTACAGATTTTCTAATAGATAGTATCAGTAATGTAAAAGTCATGTAGATTTAGCTCTTGGTGCTACACAAATAAAAATTAGGTATATAAAATGACATACGAAGTAAAATCTCTTAATGAAGAATGTGGTGTTTTCGGTATCTGGGGACATCCAGATGCTGCTAAATTGACCTATTTTGGTCTCCACAGTCTTCAGCACCGTGGTCAGGAGGGGGCAGGAATCCTCTCCAACGATCAGGGACAATTGAAGCGCCATCGTGACATGGGACTTTTATCAGAAGTCTTCAGAAATCCTGCTAATTTGGATAAATTGACGGGAACTGGTGCGATTGGGCATGTGCGTTACGCGACTGCTGGCGAAGCTTCTGTAGATAATATCCAGCCTTTCCTCTTCCGTTTTCACGATATGCAGTTTGGTTTGGCTCATAATGGAAACTTGACCAATGCTGCCTCTCTCAAGAAAGAATTGGAACAAAGAGGAGCAATTTTCAGCGCGACTTCGGACTCTGAAATCTTGGCTCACCTCATTCGTCGCAGTCATAATCCTAGCCTGATGGGCAAAATCAAGGAAGCGCTCAGCCTTGTCAAAGGTGGTTTTGCCTATATCTTGCTGTTTGAGGACAAGTTGATTGCGGCTCTTGACCCCAATGGTTTCCGTCCACTTTCTATCGGGAAAATGGCCAACGGAGCGGTGGTGGTTTCCTCTGAAACCTGTGCTTTTGAGGTTATTGGTGCTGAATGGATTCGTGATTTGAAGCCAGGTGAGATTGTGATCATTGATGACAAGGGCATCCAGTATGATAGCTATACAGATGATACTCAGTTAGCAATCTGTTCTATGGAGTATATCTATTTTGCTCGCCCTGATTCTAACATTCATGGTGTCAATGTTCATACGGCACGTAAACGTATGGGTGCTCAATTGGCGCGTGAATTCAAGCATGAGGCGGATATCGTGGTCGGTGTGCCCAATTCTTCCCTCAGTGCGGCTATGGGATTTGCGGAAGAATCTGGTCTGCCAAATGAAATGGGACTTATCAAGAACCAATACACGCAACGGACCTTTATCCAACCGACTCAAGAATTGCGGGAGCAAGGGGTGCGGATGAAACTATCTGCTGTTTCTGGTGTTGTAAAAGGCAAGCGTGTGGTTATGATTGATGACTCTATTGTACGTGGAACAACCTCTCGTCGTATCGTTCAGCTCTTGAAAGAAGCGGGTGCAACTGAGGTTCACGTTGCCATTGGTAGTCCAGCGCTAGCTTATCCATGTTTCTACGGGATTGATATCCAGACCCGTCAGGAGCTGATTGCGGCCAATCATACGGTTGAAGAAACGCGCCAAATCATTGGTGCAGATAGTCTGACTTACCTTTCTGTTGAAGGTTTGATTGAGTCGATTGGGATCGAAACAGATGCGCCAAATGGCGGTCTCTGTGTCGCTTACTTTGACGGTGACTACCCAACACCTCTCTACGACTACGAAGAAGACTATCGTCGAAGTTTGGAAGAAAAGACCAGTTTTTACAAATAGACAATAGATCCTCCATTAAAGAAAAGGAATATAAAAATGACAAAAAATGCTTATGCCCCACGTCTCACTACTGACTAAAAGCTAAAGCATTTGTCAGTAGACGCTTTCTCCTATGGGACCAAAGCTAGAGACCTGACTAGTATTTTTAGATAAAATAATTGTTTATCTAAAAATACGTCGCAATCTTTCCCAAAAAAAGAAAAGGAAAAATAAAATGGCAAATAAAAATGCGTACGCTCAATCTGGTGTGGATGTTGAAGCGGGTTATGAAGTTGTTGAACGAATTAAAAAGCACGTGGCTCGTACGGAGCGTGCAGGTGTCATGGGAGCTCTTGGTGGCTTTGGTGGTATGTTTGACCTTTCAAAGACTGGGGTTAAAGAGCCTGTCTTGATTTCAGGAACTGACGGTGTCGGAACCAAGCTCATGTTGGCTATCAAGTACGACAAGCACGATACCATCGGTCAGGACTGTGTGGCCATGTGTGTCAATGATATCATCGCTGCGGGTGCGGAGCCCCTCTATTTCCTTGACTACGTAGCGACAGGGAAGAATGAACCAGCTAAACTAGAACAAGTAGTTGCTGGTGTGGCAGAAGGTTGTGTGCAGGCAGGCGCTGCCCTCATCGGTGGGGAAACAGCTGAAATGCCTGGTATGTACGGCGAAGACGACTATGATTTGGCTGGTTTTGCGGTCGGTGTGGCTGAAAAATCTCAAATCATTGACGGTTCAAAGGTGGCAGAAGGAGATGTTCTTCTCGGACTTGCTTCAAGTGGGATTCATTCCAATGGTTACTCTCTCGTCCGTCGTGTCTTTGCGGATTACACAGGTGAGGAAGTCCTGCCAGAATTGGAAGGCAAGAAACTCAAGGAAGTTCTTCTTGAGCCGACTCGTATCTATGTCAAGGCTGTTTTGCCACTCATCAAGGAAGAGTTGGTCAACGGCATTGCCCACATCACTGGTGGTGGCTTTATCGAAAATGTCCCTCGTATGTTTGCAGCTGACTTGGCTGCTGAGATTGAAGAAGACAAGGTTCCCGTGCTTCCAATTTTCAAAGCTCTTGAGAAATACGGTCAGATCAAACACGAAGAAATGTTTGAAATCTTCAATATGGGTGTGGGGCTTATGCTAGCAGTTAGCCCTGAAAATGTAAGTCGTGTCAAGGAATTGCTGGATGAACCAGTCTATGAAATTGGCCGTATCGTCAAGAAAGAAAACGAAAGTGTCATCATCAAATGAAAAAAATAGCGGTTTTTGCCTCTGGTAATGGCTCAAATTTTCAGGTGATAGCGGAACAATTTCCAGTGGAGTTTGTTTTTTCAGACCATCGTGACGCCTATGTGCTCGAGCGTGCAGACAAGCTCGGCGTTTTGTCCTATGCTTTTGAACTCAAGGAGTTTGAGAGCAAGGCAGACTACGAAGCAGCCCTTGTCGAGCTTTTGGAAGAACACCAGATTGACTTGGTTTGTCTAGCAGGCTACATGAAAATTGTTGGGCCTACTTTACTGGCAGCTTATGAAGGCAGGATTATCAACATTCATCCAGCCTACTTGCCAGAATTTCCAGGAGCTCATGGGATTGAAGATGCTTGGAATGCTGACGTGAATCAGTCTGGTGTGACCATTCACTGGGTGGATTCGGGTGTGGATACAGGAAAGGTCATCAAACAAGTGCGTGTGCCACGGCTGGCTGATGATACGATTGACAGTTTTGAAGCTCGGATTCATGAAGCGGAATATCAGCTCTATCCAGAAGTGTTGGAATGTTTGGGAGTAGGGAGAAGATAAGAAGTAAATCAAATTTTGATTGTGCAATCTTGCTAGGAGAAAAAATGATTGAGATAAAATTAGTAGATGAGAGCAGTTTTCAGGCAGTGCTGGATTTGAAAATATCTGAAGCTGATGAACGAGCACGTTTCGTGTCTCCAAATGTACGCTCTTTAGCTGACGCATGGCTCTACCGAGAGAATGGGGATGTGTTTCCAATGGCAATTTATTGGAATGAGCTTGTAGTTGGTTTTCTCCTGTTGGAAATAGATAAGGATGAAGCGGAATACTTTATCTGGCGGATAATGATTGGCCAGCAGTACCAAGGAAGAGGTTATGGACGAAAAGCCGTGGAAGTTCTGATCAAAAAGGCACAGATGGATAGCGATTGCAATCATATTATCGCAGATTATGTGGTTGGAAATGAAAAAATGAAGCACCTGTTGACTAGTTTGGGTTTTCAGGAAACAGGATTTATAGAAGAAAATAATGAAGTCGCTATGCGCTTGGACCTAAAGAAAGAGGAATAGAATGACGAAAAAAGCTTTAATCAGTATCTCAAACAAAGAGGGTATTGTTGAATTTGCCCAAGAACTTAAAAAAACTCGGTTGGGACATCATCTCAACAGGTGGAACCAAGGTTGCCCTTGATAATGCTGGGGTGAGCACCAGTGCCATTGATGATTCATAAGATATCTTTGATTCAAAATTGGAGTCAGTGATTGTTGAAGACGGCTTCAAACGGAGGTATTTGTAATGTTAGAATCTAAAAAAACAACTCGATATGTATTTTATGTCTATCTGATGTTATTAACTTGGGGAATCTTATTTAAGTTTGAGACCAATCCTGAATTTATAGCATTTTTCTTAGCTCCAAGGTACATCAATTGGATTCCATTTTCAGAACCACTAATAGTAGATGGAAAAATTGTTTTTGCTGAAATGTTATTTAATCTGATTTCCTTTATTCCATTAGGTGTTTGTTTCCCTCTGATAAAAACTAATTTATCTAGTTTAAGAATAGTCGGGACAGGTTTCTTGATTGGTCTATTGTTTGAGTGCTTACAGTATATTTTAGCAATAGGTATAACAGATATCACGGATTTGACTTTAAATACGCTAGGTGTTTGTGTAGGCTTACTGATTTATCAAATTTTTATAAGAGTGTTCAAATCACAGATTAGAAAATGGGTCAATATCTTAGGTATGCTTAGCCTTGGTTTTGCTTATCTTGTTTTACTGTTACTGTTACTGCATTTAATTGGTGTTTAACTAATGATTAAAAAGGAGAATATAATGACTAAACGCGCCTTAATCAGCGTATCAGACAAAGCGGGCATTGTTGAATTTGCCCAGGAACTTAAAAAACTTGGTTGGGAGATTATCTCGACAGGTGGGACCAAGGTTGCCCTTGATACTGCTGGGGTGGACACCATTGCTATCGATGATGTGACTGGTTTTCCAGAAATGATGGACGGTCGTGTCAAGACCCTTCACCCAAATATCCACGGTGGATTACTCGCTCGTCGTGATTTGGATAGTCACTTGGAAGCAGCCAAGGAGAACCAAATTGAGCTTATCGACCTAGTTGTGGTCAATCTTTACCCATTTAAGGAAACCATCCTCAAACCAGATGTGACGTACGCGGATGCTGTGGAGAATATCGATATTGGGGGTCCGTCTATGCTTCGCTCAGCAGCGAAAAATCATGCCAGCGTAACAGTTGTGGTAGATCCTGCTGACTATGCAGTGGTTTTGGACGAGTTGTCAGCCAATGGTGAAACAACTTACGAAACTCGACAACGTTTGGCAGCCAAGGTTTTCCGTCACACAGCGGCTTATGATGCCTTGATTGCAGAGTATTTCACAGCTCAAGTCGGAGAAAGCAAACCAGAAAAACTGACCTTGACCTATGATCTCAAACAAGCCATGCGTTACGGTGAGAACCCTCAACAAGACGCGGACTTCTACCAAAAAGCTTTGCCGACTGACTACTCGATTGCTTCAGCCAAACAGCTCAACGGGAAAGAATTATCATTCAATAACATCCGTGATGCTGATGCTGCTATCCGTATCATCCGTGATTTTAAAGACCGTCCAACCGTTGTGGCTCTCAAACACATGAACCCATGTGGGATTGGTCAAGCTGATAATATCGAAACAGCTTGGGACTACGCTTATAAGTCTGACCCAGTGTCTATCTTTGGTGGTATCGTTGTGCTTAACCGTGAGGTGGATGCTGCGACAGCTGAGAAGATGCATGGTGTATTCCTTGAAATCATCATTGCACCAAGCTATACGGATGAAGCGCTAGCCATTTTGACCAACAAAAAGAAAAACCTGCGTATCCTTGCCTTGCCATTTGATGCTCAAGAGGCTAGCGAAGTGGAAGCAGAATACACAGGTGTAGTTGGTGGACTTCTGGTGCAAAACCAAGATGTGGTCAAGGAAAGCCCAGCTGACTGGCAAGTGGTGACCAAACGCCAGCCAACTGAGACAGAAGCGACAGCTCTTGAGTTTGCTTGGAAAGCTATTAAATACGTCAAATCAAACGGAATTATCGTGACCAACGACCACATGACACTTGGTGTTGGTCCAGGTCAAACTAACCGTGTGGCTTCAGTCCGTATTGCCATTGACCAAGCTAAAGACCGTCTTGACGGCGCTGTGCTTGCTTCTGATGCCTTCTTCCCATTTGCGGATAATGTGGAAGAAATCGCCAAAGCAGGTATTAAGGCTATCATCCAGCCAGGTGGGTCCGTCCGTGATCAGGAATCCATCGAAGCTGCTGACAAATACGGCTTGACTATGGTCTTCACAGGAGTGAGACATTTTAGACATTAAGAACGTTAAAGGGAAGAAAACAGTTTCTTTCCTTTTTTGCGTAAAAATGCGGAATGAAACAAGATTAAAACGAACGTTTGTGATATAATATTAGTAAATAATTCGCAAAAGAGGTTGTAAGATGAAGCTGTTAGTTGTCGGTTCGGGTGGTCGTGAACATGCGATTGCTAAGAAGTTGCTTGAGTCAAAAGACGTTGAAAAAGTATTTGTAGCTCCTGGGAATGATGGGATGACTCTTGATAGTTTGGAATTGGTAAATATCTCTATTTCCGAACATTCTGAATTGATTGAGTTTGTAAAAGCCAACGATATTGCTTGGTCATTTATCGGGCCAGATGACGCCCTTGCGGCTGGTATCGTGGATGATTTCCATGCAGCTGGTCTCAAAGCCTTTGGTCCGACAAGATTGGCAGCTGAGCTGGAGTGGTCCAAGGATTTTGCTAAGGAAATCATGGTCAAATATGGCGTTCCGACAGCAGTCTATGGCACATTCTCGGATTTTGAGGAAGCCAAGGCCTATATCGAAAAGCAGGGGGCTCCTATCGTGGTCAAGGCGGATGGCTTGGCGCTTGGGAAGGGTGTTGTTGTTGCAGAGACGGTTGAGCAAGCGGTCGAAGCAGCTCATGAGATGCTCTTGGACAATAAATTTGGTGACTCAGGTGCGCGTGTAGTTATTGAGGAATTCCTTGATGGGGAGGAGTTCTCCCTCTTTGCCTTTGTCAATGGGGACAAGTTCTACATTATGCCAACAGCTCAGGACCACAAACGTGCCTATGATGGCGACAAGGGCCCTAACACAGGTGGCATGGGTGCCTATGCACCAGTTCCACACTTGACACAGAATGTAGTTGATACGGCAGTGGAGACTATTGTCAAGCCAGTCCTTGAAGGGATGATTAAAGAAGGTCGTCCTTATCTGGGAGTTCTTTACGCAGGTCTTATCTTGACAGCTGACGGTCCGAAAGTCATCGAGTTCAATGCTCGTTTTGGAGATCCCGAAACTCAGATTATCTTGCCTCGTTTGACATCTGACTTTGCACAAAATATTACTGACATTTTAGATGGCAAGGAGCCGAAGATCACATGGCTGGACAAGGGTGTGACTCTGGGTGTGGTTGTCGCATCCAACGGTTATCCGCTAGACTATGAAAAAGGTGTCAAGTTGCCAGCCAAAACCGATGGCGACATTATCACCTACTATGCTGGGGCTAAGTTTGCGGAAAATAGCAGAGCGCTGCTCTCAAACGGCGGACGAGTTTATATGCTCGTTACCACAGCAGACACCGTCAAAGAAGCCCAAGACACCATCTACAGCGAACTCAACACACAAAACACAGAAGGTCTCTTCTACCGAACAGATATCGGAAGCAAGGCGGTAAAAGATTAACAGGTACTAAATTTGTCATGGTGAGCGAAAGCGAACCAAAATAGAATAATCGTCGCAGTAGTGGAACTCCTAGTAGCTTTGCTACTAGGAGCGGAAAACTGGAGACCTAGGCTCCAGTTTTAGTAATGGAACGCCATAGGCGGTCGCTTACGTCCGCACTACATTAGACGATTATTAAAAAGAAAAATAAAAATTCACAAAATACGTTAATGGTCGTGTGGTTTGCGAGCGTTAGCGAGCTAATATAGAACAATCACCGCTGTTGTGAAAGAACGATTGAATGACAATCCAATCGTTCAGGGAAATTGGAAGACCTTGGGCTTCCGATTTAGGCATGAGACACTTTTGATGGCTGCTGCCGTCCCTCACAACCTAAGGTGATTGTTGAAAAAGAGGAAAAAGGAGAAGAAATGAAACCCGTAATTTCCATTATCATGGGCTCAAAATCTGACTGGGCAACCATGCAAAAAACAGCAGAAGTCCTAGACCGCTTCAGTGTAGCCTACGAAAAGAAGGTTGTCTCTGCCCACCGTACACCAGACCTCATGTTCCAACATGCGGAGGAAGCACGTAGTCGCGGTGTCAAGGTTATCATCGCAGGTGCTGGAGGTGCAGCCCATTTGCCAGGCATGGTCGCAGCTAAAACAACCCTTCCAGTCATTGGTGTGCCTGTCAAATCACATGAGCTTAGTGGCGTGGACTCACTCTACTCTATCGTTCAGATGCCGGGTGGGGTGCCTGTTGCGACCATGGCTATCGGTGAAGCTGGTGCGACAAATGCGGCTCTCTTTGCCCTCCGTCTCCTTTCAGTAGAGGATCAGGCTATCGCGACAGCTTTAGCAGATTTCGCAGAAGAGCAAGGAAAAATCGCAGAGGAGTCTACAAATGAGCTCATCTAAAACAATCGGAATTATAGGTGGCGGCCAGCTGGGTCAGATGATGGCTATTTCTGCTATCTACATGGGGCACAAGGTTATCGCGCTGGATCCTGCGGCTGATTGCCCAGCCTCTCGCGTAGCGGAAATCATTGTGGCGCCTTATAATGACGTGGATGCTCTGCGTCAGTTGGCTGAGCGTTGCGATGTCCTCACCTATGAGTTTGAAAATGTCGATGCCGACGGTTTGGATGCTGTCATCAAGGATGGACAACTCCCTCAAGGGACAGACCTGCTCCGTATTTCTCAAAATCGCATTTTTGAAAAGGACTTTCTCTCAAACAAGGCTCAAGTCACTGTAGCACCTTACAAGGTTGTGACCTCAAGCCAAGATTTGGCAAATATGGACCTATCGAAAAACTATGTCCTCAAGACTGCGACTGGTGGCTATGATGGCCATGGACAAAAGGTCATTCGCTCAGAAGCAGACTTGGCAGAAGCCTATGCGTTAGCTGACTCATCGGACTGTGTTTTGGAAGAATTTGTCAACTTTGACCTTGAAATCTCTGTTATCGTTTCTGGAAATGGCAAGGATGTGACGGTTTTTCCCGTTCAGGAAAATATCCACCGTAACAACATTCTTTCGAAAACCATTGTCCCAGCTCGCATTTCAGAAAGTCTGTCTGATAAAGCCAAAGCAATGGCAGTGCGAATTGCTGAACAACTTAAGCTATCTGGAACGCTCTGTGTGGAAATGTTTGCGACAGCTGATGATATTATTGTCAATGAGATTGCTCCACGTCCACACAACTCAGGGCACTACTCAATCGAAGCTTGCGACTTCTCCCAGTTTGATACCCACATTTTGGGTGTTCTGGGAGCACAGTTGCCAACTATCAAATTACATGCTCCAGCCGTTATGCTTAATGTCCTCGGCCAGCATGTCGAGGCCGCTGAAAAGTATGTCGCAGAAAATCCAAGCGTCCACCTCCACATGTATGGTAAAATAGAAGCGAAGCACAACCGCAAGATGGGACATGTGACTTTGATTAGTGATGTGCCGGATAGTGTGGATGAGTTTTAGAAAATATTTATTGGAGATAAGAAACAATGGCAACAAATATTCAGATAAACCGTATAAAAAGTAAGTTGAAAAAAATGTTCAAGAATAGTATAAATATGGAGAATGTTAAGGTTCTTCCAGGATCAGATGATTATGAAAAAATGTGGCATAGCAGAGCATATGCTGCATATTCAACATTTTTAATTGGTTCAGAAAACGTTGAGGATGCAGTTGGATCAGTTACTGATGGTTTTGGTGATAATGGTATAGATGCTATTTTTAATGATAAGAATAAAAAAATTCTGTATTTTATACAAACAAAATTTAGTAATGAAGCGAGTGGTTCTATTTCGGAAGGTGATACTTTAAAATTTATTAAAGGTGTAAAAAGGATATTGAATCTTGATTTTTCAAATTTTAATGATTTGATATATGCGAAGGCAACAGAGATAGAAGAAGCTCTCTCCGATTTTGATTACCGTCTAGAAATTGTAGTTTCGATCTCTTCAAATCAGAAGCTTTCGAATAATAGTCAAGAGGTGATTGATGATTTTCTAAAAGATACGAATTCTGATGGTAGTGATGAATTAGTAACATTCAGATTGATACAGCTTAATGATGTTTACTCTCATATGGCTAATCAGGGAGTGGCCCCAAATATTGATTTAGAGAATGTAACATTACATAACTGGGGATCACCCACACTGTCTAATGATAACTATAGGGTATATTATGGCTGGATGTCTGCTGTTGATATTGTAAATTGGCGAGAGCAGTATGGAGATAAAATCTTTGAAAATAATATTAGAAATTTCAAGCAAAATACAGATGTTAATAAAGGTATACTCCAAGTATTGAGAGAGGAACCTCAGAATTTTTACCTTTATAATAATGGTATTAAAATTATTTCAGAGAGAGGGGAAAAATTATTGAAGGGTGCATCAACAAATGATTATACTACATTAAAATTAGTTGGAGCAAGTATAATAAATGGTGCTCAAACAACAGGATCATTATACGAAGCATATAAAGCGGAAGATATTGATTTAACTAATGTTATAGTGCAAGTACAAATTATTATTTTAGGAGATGATGTTGATAACTTAGGACAAACAATTACTAAACTGTCTAATACTCAAAATAGAATAGAGAATAAAGATTTTGCAGCACAAGATAGCGAACAAAAAAGATTGATGAAAGATCTATCTATAGATGGTAAAAAATATGTTTACAGACAAGGAGTAGAGCTCCCGGATCCTTCAGAAGGATGTGATTTAGATAGTGCTACTGTAGCTTTAGGATGCTATTTAGATGATCTTGCTATTTCAACGCAACTAAAACGAGCATATGGTAGTATCTTTGACAATATTAATAAACCACCATATAAGCATATTTTTAATTCTGGTACATCTGCTTATAAATTGTGGAATTGTGTAGAGGTATATAGAAAATTACAACAGGTAGAATTTGCATATCAACAAGATCCACAAAATCAGTCAAGTAAATTAATTTCAATTCATGGCAATAGATTTATACTTCATCTTATTTTTCAAGAGTTAAAGAAAAATAAAAATCTAAACTTTGAAGATACCTATATTAAAATGAAGGAGTTACCAGATTTAGAAAAAGAGTATAATCAATTAATTAAGAAATTAATAATTGCAAAAGAAAAATTATACCCAGATGCATATCCAGCAAATCTATTTAAAAATACAAAGAGAACAAAGGAATTAGCAGAGTGTATTTACTTGCTTTAAGGGAAATAAGAAAAGTTATTAGTATCCAAGCAATTGATCTTATATACCCAGTTTAGACAGAAAAAAGAAAGGAACAAGGGTACCGTATTTCCTAAACTGAATACGGACTATGGACTTGATTAATTCCTATGATACAAATTATCGTTAACGCTTTTGTTGAAAAGGATAAGACTGGAGCAGTCGTGGAAGTCTTGTATGCTAGTGCTGATCAAGATAAGGTACAAGCTAAATATAAAGAACTAACTGCACAATACCCTGAAAACTATTTAGCTATCTATAGTTTACCGCTGGATATGGATTTGAATACATTAGATCACTATCCATCTGTGTTTATTGGAAAAGAGGAGTTTGAGTAGAAATCTTGTTTTACCTAGATAACTTATTCCTAACAGCTTACGAAGAAAGGAAAAATTAACAATATGATCGACCGTTACTCTCGCCCGGAGATGGCGAACATTTGGAGTGAAGAAAATAAATACCGTGCTTGGCTTGAGGTAGAAATCCTCGCTGATGAGGCATGGGCTGAGTTGGGGGAAATCCCTAAGGAAGATGTAGCTTTGATTCGTGAAAAGGCGGACTTTGACATCGACCGTATTTTGGAGATTGAGCAAGAGACTCGCCACGATGTGGTTGCCTTCACACGTGCGGTTTCTGAGACTCTTGGTGAAGAGCGCAAGTGGGTTCACTATGGTTTGACTTCTACCGACGTGGTGGATACGGCCTACGGTTACCTCTACAAGCAGGCCAACGATATCATCCGTCGTGACCTTGAAAACTTTACCAACATCATCGCTGACAAGGCTAAGGAACACAAGTTCACCATCATGATGGGGCGTACCCACGGTGTGCATGCTGAGCCGACGACTTTTGGTCTTAAATTGGCGACTTGGTACAGCGAAATGAAGCGCAACATCGAGCGTTTCGAGCATGCGGCTACTGGTGTGGAAGCTGGTAAAATCTCTGGTGCGGTTGGTAACTTTGCCAACATCCCACCATTCGTTGAGCAATACGTCTGCGACAAATTGGGTATCCGTGCCCAAGAAATCTCAACACAGGTCCTTCCTCGTGACCTTCACGCTGAGTACTTTGCGGTTCTTGCCAGCATCGCGACTTCTATCGAGCGTATGGCGACTGAGATTCGTGGTTTGCAAAAATCAGAACAACGAGAAGTAGAAGAATTTTTTGCTAAAGGGCAAAAAGGATCTTCAGCAATGCCTCACAAACGCAACCCAATCGGTTCTGAAAATATGACAGGTCTTGCGCGTGTTATCCGTGGTCATATGATTACAGCTTATGAAAACGTGGCTCTCTGGCACGAACGCGACATTTCCCACTCATCAGCTGAGCGTATCATCACACCTGATACGACCATTTTGATTGACTACATGCTCAACCGTTTTGGAAATATCGTCAAGAACTTGACAGTCTTCCCAGAAAACATGATTCGCAACATGAACTCGACTTTTGGTCTAATCTTCAGCCAACGTGCCATGTTGACCTTGATTGAAAAAGGCATGACTCGTGAGCAGGCTTATGACTTGGTACAACCAAAAACAGCCTATTCTTGGGATAATCAAGTGGACTTCAAACCACTTCTTGAAGCAGATCCAGAAGTAACATCTCGCCTCACACAAGAAGAAATCGACGAAATCTTCAACCCTCTTTACTACACCAAACGAGTAGATGATATTTTTGAACGTCTTGGATTAGGATAATTAGAATAAAAATCGAAGTTCTATTACTCTATTTACTGGAGTAGCAGAACTTCGATTTTTCTTTTTTATAAAAAGATTCCCAATATTTTAGTGAAATTTAAACAAATTTAATCTATCTTAATTTACATATAGAAAATATACTTTTAATGTCATATAATAAGCATAGAAAAAGCCCAAGCGATTAGGCTCAGGCTTTCTTCTTAGTGATCACGGTCACATGAGATGAATTTAATCTTGTAATAATCAGATCGTTTGTAAGTTTCACTGTATCCTAAAACTTGACCAGTTGATTCGAGTTTGGTGATTTTAGTTTGTAGGACAGTAGGGAATTGTTCATCGACTCCGAGGACTGAAGCCGCATGTTCTGGAGTTGGAAAGACTATTTCATTGATTTCTTCAAAGTGTTCATCATTCATGTGAATGTGGTAGTCTAACTTGAAACGGTTATAGATGGAACTATAGTATTCAAGGTTTGGATAATTTGCGTTGATATATTGTTCTGGGATGTAGGATGTATGGTAGATATAAACGACACCGTTTGATTCGCGGATACGTTCAATCTTGTAGTAGAATTGATCGCCGCGTAGACCCAATTTTTCCAAGTAAACGAGCTTGTTTCCGCGTTCAATTGAAAGAACAGTTACCTTATCATCTTTAGCATTAAAGAGTTCAATATCTGAAAACTCTACAAGCTTGTGTTTGCGTGCACGTGAAACGAAGGTTCCTTTTCCTTGTTGGCGGACAATATAGCCATCTTTAGCAAGGTCGTTTAAGGCGCGGACAACTGTGATAGAACTGACATCGTACATTGAAATGAGCTCTGCTTCAGTGTAAAATTTATCTCCACTGCTAAACTGCCCAGAGATGATTTTATTTTTTAATTCGTCTTTTATGTATTGATATTTGGGAATTGCCATATTTTTACCTCTATTTTCCTTCTCCACAGAAAATTTTACCATAAAAGCGAAAAAAATAGTAGTCTTTTGAATAAAAAATTAGAAAAATAGTTTGAAAAATTAAGGTACATAAGCATTACTCATATTTTATAAATGTATTTTATGCAAAATTATTTTAGGTTCTCTATTCCGAATTTAAAGAGCGTTTGAAATGGGTCTGAAAATGTTTGAAACTAATTGAACGTGTGTATAATAGTAAAATTCCAGTAAATATTCCTACAATTTCTATTGACAATTCAAACAGATTGGTTTATAATTACTATAACAACAAATGAAAGCGTAAACTTTCGCGGTCAGAGGGTAGTTTTATGACACGATTTGAGATACGAGATGATTTCTATCTCGATGGAAAATCATTTAAGATTTTATCTGGCGCCATTCATTATTTTAGGGTTCCTCCAGAAGATTGGTATCATTCGCTCTATAACTTGAAGGCTCTTGGCTTTAATACGGTAGAGACTTATGTTGCTTGGAATTTACACGAGCCTCGTGAGGGCGAGTTTCACTTTGAAGGAGCTCTGGATTTGGAGCGGTTTCTTCAGACAGCACAAGATTTGGGTCTCTACGCTATCGTACGTCCGTCACCATTTATCTGTGCGGAGTGGGAATTTGGTGGTTTACCAGCTTGGCTCTTAACCAAAGACATGAGGATTCGTTCCTCAGATCCTGCCTATATTGAGGATGTCGGTTGCTACTATGACCAGCTCTTGTCACGATTGGTTCCACATTTGTTGGACAATGGTGGCAATATCCTCATGATGCAGGTTGAAAATGAGTATGGTTCTTATGGAGAAGATAAGGCTTACCTGAGAGCAATTCGACAGCTAATGGAAGAGCGTGGTGTAACCTGTCCCCTCTTTACATCAGATGGTCCATGGAGAGCTACTCTGAAAGCTGGAACCTTAATCGAAGATGACCTCTTTGTAACAGGGAACTTTGGTTCTAAAGCTCCATATAACTTTTCACAGATGCAGGAATTCTTTGATGAACATGGTAAGAAATGGCCACTCATGTGTATGGAGTTCTGGGATGGCTGGTTTAATCGTTGGAAAGAACCGATTATCACGCGAGATCCTAAGGAATTGGCAGATGCAGTTCGAGAAGTTCTGGAGCAAGGTTCTATCAATCTATACATGTTTCATGGTGGGACAAACTTTGGTTTCATGAATGGTTGTTCGGCTCGAGGGACTTTGGACCTGCCACAAGTTACGTCTTATGATTACGATGCCCTTCTTGATGAAGAAGGAAATCCAACTGCTAAATATCTGGCAGTCAAGAAGATGATGGCAACACATTTTCCAGAGTATCCGCAGTTGGAACCACTCTACAAGGAGAGTATGGAGTTGGATGCTATTCCACTAGTTGAAAAAGTTTCCTTGTTTGAAACCTTAGATAGCTTGTCAAGTCCGATAGAAAGTCTCTATCCTCAAAAGATGGAGGAGTTGGGACAAAGCTATGGCTACCTACTCTATCGAACAGAAACAAACTGGGATGCAGAAGAAGAAAGACTTCGTATCATTGATGGTCGAGATAGGGCTCAGCTGTATGTCGATGGTCAATGGGTTAAAACCCAATATCAGACAGAGATTGGGGAAGATATTTTTTATCAAGGCGAAAAGAAAGCGTTATCTAGGATTGATGTCTTGATAGAAAATATGGGGCGTGTCAACTATGGTCATAAGTTCTTAGCGGATACGCAACGTAAGGGAATTCGGACAGGGGTTTGTAAGGATTTGCACTTCTTACTAAACTGGAAACACTATCCACTCCCACTAGATAATCCTGAGAAAATTGATTTTTCAAAAGGATGGACTCAAGGACAACCAGCCTTTTACGCTTATGACTTTACAGTTCAAGAGCCAAAAGATACTTACCTAGACTTATCTGAGTTTGGTAAGGGAGTTGCCTTTGTAAACGGGCAGAATCTAGGACGTTTTTGGAACGTCGGCCCGACCCTCTCACTTTATATCCCTCATAGCTATCTCAAGGAAGGTGCCAATCGTATCATCATCTTTGAAACAGAAGGTCAATATAAAGAAGAGATTCATTTAACTCGTAAACCTACACTAAAACACATAAAGGGGGAAAACTTATGACAATTGTAGGATGCCGTATCGATGGACGTTTGATCCATGGACAAGTAGCCAATCTTTGGGCTGGGAAACTAAATGTTTCACGCATTATGGTTGTAGACGACGAAGTTGTCAACAACGATATTGAAAAGAGTGGTTTGAAACTTGCGACACCACCAGGTGTGAAACTCAGTATATTGCCAGTTGAGAAAGCCGCAGCCAATATTCTTGCTGGTAAATACGATAGCCAACGTCTCTTTATCGTGGCTCGTAAACCAGACCGCTTCCTTGGTTTGGTAGAAGCAGGTGTACCACTTGAAACCCTTAATGTTGGGAATATGTCTCAAACACCAGAAACTCGTTCTATTACACGTTCTATCAACGTAGTAGACAAGGATGTGGAAGACTTCCACAAATTGGCAGAAAAAGGTGTTAAACTTACTGCTCAAATGGTTCCAAATGATCCAATTTCAGACTTTTTGAGCTTATTAAAATAGGAAAAAATTTTTAGGAGGTCATTGTTATGATACAATGGTGGCAAATTTTACTTCTCACTTTGTACTCAGCTTATCAAATCTGTGATGAGTTGACGATCGTTTCATCTGCAGGTTCCCCTGTATTTGCTGGTTTCATTACTGGTTTAATCATGGGAGATGTGACTACTGGTTTACTTATCGGTGGTAACTTGCAACTGTTCGTTCTTGGGGTTGGTACCTTCGGTGGTGCTTCTCGTATCGACGCAACTTCTGGTGCGGTTCTTGCGACAGCCTTCTCTGTTTCACAGGGAATTGATGCACCGCTTGCAATTACTACAATCGCTGTACCAGTAGCAGCTCTCTTGACTTACTTCGACGTTCTTGGACGTATGACTACTACCTTCTTCGCTCACCGTGTGGATGCTGCCATCGAACGCTTTGACTATAAAGGTATTGAACGCAACTACTTGCTTGGTGCGATTCCGTGGGCTCTATCTCGTGCCCTTCCAGTCTTCTTTGCACTTGCTTTTGGTGGTGAATTTGTACAAGGCGTAGTAGACTTCGTTACAAAATACCAATGGGTTGCAGATGGTTTGACACTTGCAGGACGTATGCTTCCAGGTCTTGGATTTGCAATCTTGCTTCGTTACCTTCCAGTTAAACGTAACCTTCACTACCTTGCTATGGGATTTGGTTTGACAGCTATGTTGACTGTTCTTTACTCATATGTAACAGGTCTTGGTGGCGCTGTTGCTGGTATCGTAGGTACTCTTCCTGCTGAAGTTGCTGAAAAGATTGGTTTCGTGAACAACTTCAAAGGTTTGTCTATGATTGGTATTTCTATCGTAGGTATTTTCCTTGCAGTGCTTCACTTCAAAAATAGCCAAAAAGTAGCTGTAGCAGCACCTTCTACACCATCAGAAAGTGGGGAAATCGAAGATGACGAATTCTAATTACAAACTAACAAAAGAAGATTTTAATCAAATCAACAAACGTAGCTTGTTTACTTTCCAATTAGGTTGGAACTACGAACGTATGCAAGCTTCTGGTTACCTTTATATGATCTTGCCTCAATTGCGTAAAATGTATGGGGATGGAACTCCTGAATTGAAAGAAATGATGAAAGTTCATACTCAATTCTTCAATACTTCACCATTCTTCCATACCATTATCGCTGGTTTTGACCTTGCCATGGAAGAAAAAGATGGTGTGGGTTCAAAAGACGCCGTTAACGGTATCAAGACAGGTTTGATGGGGCCATTCGCTCCTCTTGGAGATACAATCTTTGGTTCACTTGTACCTGCTATCATGGGGTCAGTCGCAGCAACTATGGCTATCGCTGGCCAACCTTGGGGTATCTTCCTTTGGATTGCAGTTGCAGTAGCGTATGACATCTTCCGTTGGAAACAGTTGGAATTTGCCTACAAAGAAGGGGTTAACCTTATCAACAACATGCAAAGTACCTTGACAGCTTTGATTGACGCTGCATCTGTACTTGGTGTCTTCATGATGGGTGCTCTTGTAGCAACAATGATCAACTTTGAAATTTCTTACAAGTTGCCAATCGGTGAAAAGATGATTGATTTCCAAGACATCTTGAACCAAATCTTCCCACGTTTGCTTCCAGCAATCTTTACTGCCTTTATCTTCTGGTTGCTTGGTAAGAAAGGTATGACTTCTACTAAAGCTATCGGTATCATTATCGCTCTTGCAGTAGGTCTTTCTGCCCTTGGTCACTTTGCATTTGGAATGTAATTCCTTATGACCAAATCATTAATTTTGGTGAGCCATGGTCGCTTCTGTGAGGAGCTTAAAGGTAGCACAGAAATGATTATGGGCCCACAAGACAACATTTACACAGTAGCTCTTCTTCCAGAAGATGGACCAGAAGAATTTACTGCAAAATTTGAAGCTGCTATTGAAGGATTGGATGATTTCCTAGTCTTTGCGGATCTTCTCGGTGGAACACCATGTAACGTGATAAGCCGTTTGATTATGGAAGGTCGTGACATCGAACTTTATGCAGGGATGAATCTTCCAATGGTGATTGAATTTATCAATGCGAGCCTTACAGGCGCAGATGCGGACTATAAGAGCCGTGCTGCAGAAAGCATTGTGAAAGTTAATGACCTGTTAGCGGGCTTCGATGATGAAGAAGATGAATAATACTCTTCGAAAATCTCTTTAAACCATACTAGTGTCTCCTTGCCGTATAGATGTTACTGACTTCGTCAGTTCTATCTACAACCTCAAAACAGTGTTTTGAGCAGCCTGCGGCTAGTTTCCTAGTTTGCTCTTTGATTTTCATTGAGTATACGATGTGATAACGTGAAAATCATAGGGAAAATAGGCGATAGGAGGATGGAGCGATGCTCCGACGATAATCGGTCTTTTTCCCAAAGATTTTAGTTGGAACTCGATTCAATTCATGTGACAACGTGAACATCGTCAGAATAACTTATATAGAATATACATGGGAATGGGGCTTACTCCCATTCCCATATTTAATAGAAAAAGAGGAACTCAATGCTACATTATACAAAAGAAGACTTACTCGAATTGGGTGCAGAAATCACTACACGTGAAATTTACCAACAGCCTGATGTATGGAAAGAAGCTTTTGAATCTTATCAAGCAAAACGTGAAGAAATTGCAGCCTTCCTACAAGGAATTGCTGATAAACATGACTATATCAAGGTTATTTTGACGGGTGCTGGGACTTCTGCTTATGTGGGAGATACCTTGCTACCTTACTTTAAGGAAGTCTATGACGAACGCAAATGGAATTTCAATGCCATTGCGACCACAGATATTGTTGCCAATCCAGAAACTTATTTGAAAAAAGATGTGGCAACTGTACTTGTATCCTTTGCTCGTAGTGGGAACTCGCCTGAAAGTGTGGCGACTGTTGATTTGGCCAAGGCCTTGGTGGATGAGCTTTACCAAGTGACGATTACTTGTGCAGCGGACGGTAAGTTGGCTCTTCAAGCTCATGGAGATGACCGCAATCTCTTGCTTTTGCAACCAGCTGCCTCTAATGATGCTGGATTTGCCATGACCTCTAGCTTTACGTCTATGATGTTAACAGCTCTCTTGGTCTTTGATCCTACAGAATTTGCTGTGAAAGCTGAACGTTTTGAAGTTGTATCTAGTCTTGCCCGTAAAGTTTTAGATAATGCAGAAGATGTCAAAGAGCTTGTTGACCTCGACTTTAATCGTGTCATCTATCTAGGCGCTGGTCCTTTCTTTGGACTTGCTCATGAAGCTCAGCTCAAGATTTTGGAATTGACAGCTGGCCAAGTGGCGACCATGTATGAAAGCCCAGTTGGCTTCCGTCACGGTCCAAAATCTCTTATCAACGAAGATACAGTTGTCTTGGTCTTTGGTACAAGGACAGACTACACTCGTAAGTACGACTTGGACTTGGTTCGTGAAGTTGCTGGTGACCAGATTGCTCGTCGTGTTGTGCTTTTGAGTGATCAAGCCTTTGGTCTTGAAAATGTCAAAGAAGTGGCCCTTGGTTGTGGCGATGTCTTGAATGATATTTACCGTGTCTTCCCTTACATCGTTTATGCCCAACTCTTTGCCCTATTGACTTCACTCAAGGTAGAAAATAAACCTGATACGCCTTCTCCTACAGGTACAGTAAACCGTGTGGTACAAGGTGTTATCATCCACGAATATCAAAAGTAAGACAGTGTTTATGAATTCTTGACAAGAGGATTTGTATATTATCAGGCAAACCATAGATTGTCAAGGCGCTTTCTATGGTTTGTTTGCTTGATAGAAATAGTAAAAGGAGAACAGAATGAAAGCATACACAGAGCGTGTATTTGGAAATATTGAGGGCAAGGATGTCTTGGCCTATCGCTTTGAGACAGACGGTGGCTACCAACTTGAGGTTATGACTTATGGTGCGACCATCTTGCGCTATGTCACGCCTGACAAGGCTGGAAATTTTGCCAATGTAATCTTGGGATTTGATGACTTTGCTAGCTATGTAGGCAATAGTCCCAAGCATGGAGCTAGTGTAGGTCCTGTAGCAGGACGTATTGCAGGTGCGACCTTTGAGCTTAATGGCAAGACTTATGGCCTTGAAGTCAACAATGCTAGCAACTGTAACCACAGTGGTTCAACTGGTTGGGATTCTAGTTTGTTTGAACTAGTTGAAGTAAGCGACCATGGTTTGACCCTCTACACAGAGCGTACAGATGGGACAGGAGGATTTCCTGGGAACCTCAAGATTTGGATCAGTTATCACTTGGAAGAAACTGGTGCCTATGAAATCAGCTACAAGGTAACAACAGATCAGGATACGCTGGTTAATCCAACCAACCACAGCTATTTCAACTTGTCTGGTGATTTCACGCAGACGATTGACCGCCATGTCTTCCAGCTAAATACAGAGGGGATTTACCCAATCGCTCCCGACGGTGTTCCTGCCAAAACTCCAGATGCTAATCGTGATGTGGTTAAACACATCTACAATGGTGCCTTATTGAAAGACATCTTTGCAGAAGAAGATGAGCAAATCCAGTTGGTATCAGGTTTAGATCATCCATTTGCTCTCCCTGTAGGTCATGACAATGCTGGTTTCCTTTATGACCAAAACTCAGGTCGTTTCCTGCTCTTCAAAACAGAGGCTCCTTGTTTTGTAGTCTACACAGCAAACTTTGTGGATGAGAGTGTACTTGTGGCTGGTCAGCCAATGGTACAGCACAATGGGATTGCCCTTGAAGCGCAAGCTTTACCAGATGCCATTCATAGCGACCTCAAAGACCAAGTCATTCTTAAAGCCGGTCAAACCTTTACAAGTAAGACACGTTATGAGCTTGTTGTGAAATAAAAGAATCATTGCGCCTACTTTTGGGATTTAGGAATAGGTAAGCAAAGACAAATAGTAGGAAAATATGATATAATTAGGTGTTAAAAAGTATTTATCAAGATACGATTCAAAAGATATAAGGAGTAAACAATGAAGAAAATTGTATTTGCTAGTGCCTTGGCTTTGACCTTGGCAGGAGCAGTTTTGACAAATGATGTTTTTGCCAATGACAGATTGGTGGCAACGCAATCTGCTGATGGTAATGTATTGACCTCAGAGGTGCTAAAACCTTCTAGTGGCAATGTTTTGGTTGGAATCAAAGGAGAATTTGTAGCTCCTCATCAACAATCTATTTTGGATGCCATTAATGCTATTCGTAAAGAAGCAGCTGACGAAGGTTTGGTAGATAAGTATGTCCCTATCAAATGGTCAACTGACCTAGAAAAGGCAGCTTTTGTTAGAGCTACAGAAGCATCTGTGACTATGAAACATGAGCGTCTTTCTAATAAAGAAATCTGGAGCGCCTTTCCAACTGGTAACAGCATGATGGGAGAAAATTTGGCATGGAATCATGACGGTTTTCTAAAAGCTATTGAACAATGGCGTTCTGAAAAAGCAGATTATGTGAAGAAAAAAAATAGTGGTTCAGACAACGGGAAATCTGGTCACTATGAGTCGCTAATTAACCCTAAATTTACACACATGGGAATGGCAGCTTTTAAAAATCCTAACAATCAATACAAAGCTATTACAATCGCTCAAACTCTAGGTGATGATGCTTCTTCAGAGGAATTGGCTGGTGGATATGGTTCTGCTGTTCAGTACACAGAAGTGACTGCCTCAAACCTTTCAACAGTTAAAACTAAAGCTACGGTTGTAGAAAAACCACTGAAAGATTTTAGAGCGTCTACGTCTGATCAGTCTGGCTGGGTGCAGTCTAATGGCAAGTGGTATTTTTATGAGTCTGGTGATGTGAAGACAGGCTGGGTGAAAACAGATGGTAAATGGTACTATTTGAATGACTTAGGTATTATGCAGACTGGATTTGTAAAAGTTTCTGGTAGCTGGTATTATTTGAGCAATTCAGGCGCTATGTTTACAGGCTGGGGAACAGATGGTAGCAGATGGTTCTACTTTGATGGCTCAGGAGCTATGAAAACAGGCTGGTACAAGGAAAATGGTACCTGGTATTACCTTGATGAATCAGGTATCATGAAGACAGGTTGGTTTAAAGTAGGCAAGTACTGGTACTATGCATATGGTTCAGGAGCTTTGGCTGTGAACACAACAACACCAGATGGTTACCGTGTAAATGCTAATGGTGAATGGGTAAGCTAGGCTGAACATGCCGACTGAGAGGTAAGTTATCCGTCTCACTAGCAACAAGAATGAACGATAAGAAAGAGGTTGATGGCGAACATTGACCTCTTTTTTGGAGTGTCTCGAGTCAGTTGCTATTCACTGAAAATAAGGACGAGTCATCGCTGGAGTATTCCTAATTCAAAAATCAAGTTTGAACATTTGCTTTTGGTATCTGTTTATTTCTGGAATGTGAGCTTTATACTCTTCGAAAATCTCTTCAAACCACGTCAGCTTCGCCTTGGTGTAGGTATATGTTACTGACTTCGCCAGTTCTATCTGCAACCTCAAAACAGTGTTTTGAGCAACCTACGACTCGCTTCCTAGTTTGCTCTTTGATTTTCATTGAGTCTCATCTGCAATAGAAAAGCAGTGTGAGAAGCAAATACACACCAGAATAAAAGAGAAACTCTAGGAAAGAAAATGTAAAGAAATACGAAAGTTTTCAAAACAATTTTCATAAAAACTTTGATAAAACAAATAAAGTCCCGAACAAAAATGTAACAAAAATTTAATATAAAACACTTGACAAAGATTTGTGGGGGGGGTATACTTAATATAGGCATAGTCTGAAAATGATTATCAGAAAAGAGGTAAATGATGAATAAGAAAAAAATGATTTTAACAAGTCTAGCCAGCGTCGCTATCTTAGGGGCTGGTTTTGTTGCGTCTCAGCCTACTGTTGTAAGAGCAGAAGACGCTCCACAAGCTGTCGAACAATCTTTATCAGAGAAGCAACGAGAATTCTTATCTAATTTTGATAAAGCTGCAGAAGCTATAGTTAAAGAATTAGAAGAATATTTAGAGAATGCAAAAGGAGATCCAGAATTAGAAAAACAAATTCAAGGGTTTATTGATGAATTTAAAAAACGAACTGAAGCTCAGAAGGCTGACTATGAAAAACGCTTCAAAGAAGGTCTAACTGTAGAAAAGGCTGAAGAAGAAGTAGAAGAAAAAGCTAAAGAAGAGGAAGTTGCAGAAGAAAAAGAAGCTAAGGAAGAAGCAGCTGCTCAAAAAGAATTCTTATCTAATTTTGATAAAGCTGCAGAAGCTACAGTTAAAGAATTAAAAGAATATTTAGACAATGCAAAAGAAGATCCAGAATTACAAAACCAAATTCAAGGGTTTATTGATGAATTTAAAAAACGAACTAAAGCTCAGAAAGCTGACTATGAAGAACGCTTCAAAAAAGGTCTAACTGCAGAAGATGCTGAAGAAGAAATAGAAGCAAAAGCTAAAGAAGAGGAAGTAGCAGAGGAACAAGAAGCTAAGGAAGAAGCAGCTGCTCAAAAAGAATTTTTAGCTAATTTTGACAAGGCATTAAAGGATACGATTGCAAAATTAGAAGAAGATGCAAAAAATAATCCTGAAATAGAAGAACAAATTCAAGATACGATTGCAAAATTAAAAGCAGAAGCAGATAAAACAAAAGCTAAAATCGTAGAAGGTTTCAAACAAGGCTTAACTGCAGAAGACGCTGAAAAAGCAATCGATGATGCAAATAAAAAGTCAGCAGAAAAAGAGAAAGCGGCTCAGGAAGAATTTTTAGCAAACTATGATGCAGCATTGAAAGCAGCAATCGCAGAATTAGAAAAAGCTGAAACTAATAGTCCAGAAGAAGCAAAAGCAAAAGCTGATACAATTGCAGCATTAAAAGCAGCATCAGATGAAACAAGAAAACAAATTGTAGAAGGCTTCAAAAAAGGCTTAACTGCAAAACAAGCTGAAAAATTTATCGATGAATTAAATAAGAAAGCTGCAGAAGAAGATAAAGCTAAAGAAAAACCAGCGGAAAA
>NZ_VMNB01000001.1:63064-73023 GCF_013277515.1 Streptococcus sp. k-402
AACCAGCGGAAAAACCAGCTGAAACTCCAGCAGAAAAACTAGCGGAAAAACCAGCTGAAGAGCCATCTCAACCAGCTCCAGAAACTCCAGCCCCAGCTCCAAAACCAGCTGGAGACACTCCAGCACAACCTTCTGTTCCTGCAAGACCATCTAATCCGACATATGTCCCTTCATACCCTTCATATGTTCCATCATACAGCTCATATTCTGTAGTAGAACCAGCTAAACCAGCCGCTCCAAAAACAGGTTGGAAACAAGAAAACGGTATGTGGTACTTCTACAATACTGATGGTTCAACGGCGACAGGATGGCTACAAGACAACGGTTCATGGTACTACCTAAACGCTAATGGTGCTATGGTAACAGGTTGGCTACAAAACAATGGCTCATGGTACTACCTCAACAGCAATGGCGCTATGGCGACAGGATGGCTCCAATACAATGGTTCATGGTACTACCTAAACGCTAACGGCGCTATGGCAACAGGTTGGGCTAAAGTCAACGGCTCATGGTACTACCTAAACGCTAATGGTTCAATGGCAACAGGTTGGCTTAAAGATGGAGGTACTTGGTACTATCTTGAAGCATCAGGTGCTATGAAAGCAAGCCAATGGTTCAAAGTATCAGACAAATGGTACTATGTCAATGGCTCAGGTGCCCTTGCAGTCAACACAACTGTAGATGGCTATAGAGTCAATGCCAATGGTGAATGGGTAAACTAAACCTAATATAACTAGTTAATACTGACTTCCTGTAAGAACTCTTTAAAGTATTCCCTACAAATACCATATCCTTTCAGTAGATACTATACTCTTGTAGGAAGTTTAGATTAAAAAATAACTCTGTAATCTCTAGCCGGATTTATGGCACTAGAGACTACGGAGTTTTTTGATTGGTAAAGAATGGTGGCACTCAAGAGATTCTTAGTTTGCTATTTGATTTGAAAATTACAAATTCTTTCTCTTCTTGGCATTCTTGGTCAGGGAAACCTGGTAAGTATCCTGTTCTTTAGTGAGGTAATGGATGACTTGAAAATCATCGGTTTGAGCCTTGAAATCCACTTCGTAGACAGTGGTGACTTGTTCTCCATCATTGCTGGTATCAATGGAGATGAGGTCTAACTCAGTACAGAATTGTGATAGCCCAGATTGGATAGTTTGAAGTTGATTTTCTTGGTTGGCAATTGTGATGGTCAATAGTCTGCGACGTTGGTGGTTGCTCTTGCTTTGTTGCTTTTCTAAAAGAAGCCATACCGCTAAGATAAAGACAGTGAAGAGAATAGCTAGAGCTAGGTAGCCTGTTCCTGCTGCCAGCCCAATAATCATAGCAAGAAAGATAGCAATTAGTTCTCGTGAACCACTCGTTGCTGAACGGAAACGAATGAGGCTAAAGGTTCCTGCAACAGCGATAGAGGTTCCTAGGCTGCCATTTACCAGAAAGATGACCAAGGTCATCAAGCAGGGGAGTAGGGTCAAACTAACAGCAAATTCCCGTGTATAGAGAGTACGGTGTTTGTAAGCCCAGGTCAGCGCCAAACCTAAGATCAGGCTGACTAAGAGAGCCAGAAAGAGCTGGATAGGATTGGCAGTAGCAGTTGTGTCGTTGAAAATGGAGTTGAAAAGATTAGACATAAGTAGTACCTACACTTTCTGTGCTTGATCGTGGGCTATAGTCTAGCCCTTGAGACTTGTGGTAGGCGCAGCTGTATTTTGAAAATTTCTGCTCTACCAGTCCATATTGGTCGAGAATATCTTGTAGCCATTGGGGTTTTCTACCTGGAGCTTTAATTTCCATGATGACAATGTCCTCGTTTAGTAGAGGGAAACCGTCCTTTCCTGAGAATAAACTGACATTCTCATCACGATAGGTTAGATTTTGGTCAATGGTGATACGAATTTTATTGTAGGGAAATCCGCTAATTTCTTTCTTTTCCTTGAGAGAAAAGCGGTCGTAGTAGATATACATACGAGGGATGATGGCTTGTTGATATTCCTCTTGGAGTTGCTGAATTTTTTCAATCATCATTTGGTCCTTGATGCTGCTATCCAGCTGTCCTTTGGTCATAAACTGGGTGATAGACTGGGGAGTCGACAAGAGACGATATTTACGCCCGACACCAGTCCTGTCCTTGGATTTGATTTCTAAAAATACCTGACTATCGGGCTGGACTTGACTGAGATAGGTTCGCATCCGAATCTTTTCTTTGCGCTTAGTACCTTGGCTATCATCTTGAATCATATCAAATTGTTCTGTATCAAAGTAGATATTAGAAATGGTCGAAGTTGGATAGTCGTCTTCTACGAGGTATGTTTTTAAGTCTTCTATTAAATCAGCCAAGTCAGTCTTGGCAACGACATATTTGGTTTCAATTCGTTTAAAGCTTGTTTCAATTGGTTTCATAAATCCTGTCTCCTTTATCAAACTGTTTCAGCACTCTATCTTATTAGAAGATAGGTGTGTCTGGGCAAGTTGATACTCTTCGAAAATCTCTTCAAACCACGTCAGCTTCACTTTGCCGTATAGATGTTACTNNCAAAACAGTGTTTTGAGTAGCCTGCAGCTAGCTTCCTGGTTTGCTATTTGATTTTCATTGAGTATGAACTTGCTTGTGACTAGTCTAGGGAACTTTCCTAAAACTTTTGTTAAAGATAACTTAACTGAAACTGAATTTAAGAAAACTTTCAGAAAAAGTTCAGATTTTTTTCAGACTTCCCCTGTAAACTAAGGTCAAGCTAAATGAAGGCGAGGAAAAAAGTATGAAATCAAAAAAATGGACTCTAATCTTAACCAGTTTAACAGCTTTGACTTTGATGACAGCTTGTGGGCAGTCAACGACCAAGTCAAGTACAACTGCAGCGGCAGATACTACTGCAATCACAACTTCAACTAAAAACAGTCAATCTTCTTACTTTACAGAAAAGGACTACGACACTTCATATGATGAAAATACAGCCTCTAAGATTGAATTGTCGGGCTCATCTGCAAGTGTCTCTGGAGACGGTGTGACAGTTTCTGGCTCAACGGTGACCATCTCAAAAGCAGGTACCTATGTCATTTCTGGTCAGTCTGACGGAGTGCAAATTAAAATTGCAGCTGATAAGTCTGATGATGTGAAACTTGTTCTCAAAGGTGTGACCATGACCAATACAGATGCGGCTATTTCGGCTACAAGCGCAGGTCATGTCTACCTCACTTTAGCAGACGGGACGACAAACAGTCTCTCTGACTCAAGCTCTAACAGTGATGAAAAGGCAAATGCCGCTCTCTTTTCTAAGATTGATTTGACCATCAATGGTTCAGGAACTCTCAATGTAGATGGCAAGAAAAGCAATGCTATCAAGGCTAACGACACCCTCCACATCACAGGTGGAACCTTTAACATCACATCAGTAGGCGATGCCTTTAATGTCAATGATGAACTTAATGTCACTGGTACAACCATGACGATCGATGCCAAGGAAGATGGTATCAAAGTTGACAATGATGAGGATATGACTGTGGGAAATATGTATTTGGCGAACAATACCATAACAGTCACAGCAGGCGATGACGGCATTCACGCTTCTGGAAATCTAGTGATTGATAGTGGTACTTACACAGTCAAGAATGCGACTGAAGGAATTGAAGGGAAATCCATTACGATCAATGGTGGCGATATCAATGTCTACTCGACAGATGATGGAGTCAATGCAGCCAATAAAAATGCCCAGCAAAGTGATATTTACTTTACCATGACAGGTGGAAATCTAACTGTAGAAGTTGGTCAAGGGGATACAGATCCGATTGACTCAAACGGGAATATCACAGTCACAGGCGGAACCATTAAATTGATAGGACAATCAGGCTTTGACTTTGATGGAACAGCAACCTACACAGGTGGGGATATTTACATCAACGGCGAAAAACAAACTGATATTGTTAATTCTATGCCTGGAGGCGGTGGACCGAATGGAGGTCCTGGAGGTCCAGCCCCTGGCGGACGAGGATAAACAAAAACGAGGCTGGGCAAGAAGTCTTTGAAATCAGAAAAACGCATAGTATCAGGCCTTGAGAAACCTTGGTACTATGTGTTTTATTGTGGGGAGATTTACTTCATTTTCTCCTGAAGTCGACTTTTTCCCATCATCGTTTTGTCCTGCTATTTGAGTTGTTCTACTTGACTCCAAGTAAAAAAGGAGTATAATGTTGTAATGAATAAAGTTACAACAAAAAGAACAAAGGAGAAATAGATGACCTACGCATACAATAGTAAGATTTATTTGGCAGAAGCCGTTTTAAATGTTAAGGATTTGGCAAGTCAGACTGCCTTCTATCATCAGATTCTAGGCTTGGAAATCCTTTCTCAGACAGAATCTGAAAGTATTTTAGGAGCTGGTGGAAAGGCTTTGGTTCATTTACTGAAAACAGACAGGCTAGAGGAGGGGCAAGATCACTATGGTCTCTATCACCTAGCTATCCTTTTACCAAGTCGTGAGGATTTGGCAAATCTGTTTAAGCATATAGCAGAGCTGCAAATTCAGCTAGTCGGCGGGGCGGATCATGGCTACAGTGAAGCAATCTATCTGGAAGATTTAGAAGGGAATGGAATTGAAATTTATCGGGATAAGCCTGTAGAGGACTGGGATATTCGTGAGGATGGGCGCATTGTCGGAGTGACTGAAGCCCTATCTGCTCAAGAAATATATGAGATGGGACGTAAAGTAGAACCTTTTGAGATAGCCTCTACTACGCGCATGGGGCATATCCATCTTTCTGTCAAGGATAGTCAAGTAGCAAGCCAGTTTTATCAAAAGGTTTTAGGACTAGAGGATAAATTTAGTCTACCTAGCGCTAGTTGGATTGCGTCTGGGGATTATCATCATCATTTAGCGGTCAACGAGTGGGGAGGAAAAAGGCTAGCCAGACGTGAACAAGGTTTACCCGGCTTGGCCTACTATGTCATTGAAGTCGCAAGCAAAGAAGAACTTCTAGCAATTGCGCACCGAGGACAGGAAGTTGAGGCGCCTATCAAGTGGCTGACATCAACTCAGTTAGAAGTGACAGACCCAGATGGAATCGTGACGCGTATCCGCTTAGCTAGATAGGATGTGATAAAGACCAGAGCATCAATTGTATAAAATGCTCCTTATCCTAGCCAGATATGTAGAAAATTTGATATGATAGTAGGAAATAAGGAAAAGAATGCAATGACCAGTGAATACCAGAAAATGATAGCAGGAGAGGTTTACCGTCCATCGGACCCAGAATTGCGGGCCTTGGCTCAGGCTTCTCGCCAAAAACAGGCTGCCTTTAACCGAGAAGAAGATCCCTTAAAGGGAGCTGGAATCATTAAGGCTTGGTTTGGTTCGACTGGGCAAAATCTATATGTCAATCCACGTCTGGTGGTCGATTATGGAGTCAATATCCATCTAGGGGAAAATTTTTATTCTAATTGGAACTTGACCATGCTGGATGTTTGTCCGATTCGTATTGGAGACAATGCCATGATTGGTCCCAACTGTCAGTTCTTGACCCCCCTCCATCCGCTGGATCCACATGAGCGCAATTCAGGTATTGAGTACGGTAAGCCTATCACAATCGGAGACAATTTCTGGGCTGGTGGTGGCGTCATTGTACTGCCTGGAGTCACACTTGGAAATAATGTCGTCGCAGGAGCAGGGACCGTGATTACCAAGTCCTTTGGGGACAATGTTGTATTAGGTGGCAACCCTGCGCGCGTGATTAAGGAAATACCTGTGGAATAGAAGTAAAAAGGAACAGCGGGTGTTGTTTCTTTTCTGTCATTCCCTTGTTCTTCTATAATGGAGAAAAAGGGAGTGGAGATAAAAACTTCTTCTATATTTTTTACCCAACCCACATTTACCTACTCTATATCTTAGCAAGTCTGCTTCATTGATCAATTTTAAATCATCTTGTAACTGGGATGCTTTTTGATACAAGAAGTATTAGTGTAGGAGAGAGTTTTTGTGGATGACTAGATGATATCAATGATTTTTCTATTTATTTTCAGTCAAAGATGATACAATAGTAAGGTCGCAAACACTAGACTGCGCAGGCAGGAGGTGATCTTATGTGCGTTTTCATCGAACTTGTCTTGCTACCTATTCTTGCTGGTACACTAGCGAATGTCTTATCGGAGTGGCTTATCCGATTTGTAGCAAGCAAATGCGACAAGAAAAAGAAATAGCCTGAGCGCCTTGAGCAAGCGCAAAAAAACACCACTGGCGGCAACCGGTGGTGTTTTCTTATGTGCTTATTTCATCGAACTTTTAAGCAAGTCCATTGTACCATTAAAAAGAGTCTCTGTCAAAAATATTGTTATTGTCTTGTTTCTCTCCCCAGTTTATCAGCCCCTCCTTGACACTCCGTCGATTTTTGATACAATAGTACAAAATTAGAGGAGGCAGGCTATGATTCAGAAACATGCGATTCCTATTTTAGAGTTTGATGATAATCCTCAGGCGGTTATCATGCCCAATCACGAGGGGCTGGATTTGCAGTTGCCAAAGAAGTGTGTCTATGCTTTTTTAGGTGAGGAGATTGACCGCTATGCGAGGGAGGTAGGGGTAGACTGTGTCGGCGAATTCGTTTCTGCTACCAAGACCTATCCAGTCTATGTCGTGAACTACAAAGGCGAGGAGATTTGTCTGGCTCAGGCTCCTGTTGGTTCAGCTCCAGCAGCCCAGTTTATGGATTGGTTGATTGGCTATGGTGTGGAGCAGATTATATCTACAGGTACCTGTGGTGTACTGGCTGATATAGAAGAAAATGCCTTTCTAGTCCCTGTTCGCGCTCTGCGAGATGAAGGAGCCAGTTACCACTATGTGGCACCTTCTCGTTATATGGAAATGCAGCCAGAGGCTATTGCTGCTATTGAGCAAGTTTTGGAAGCTAGAGAGATTCCCTATGAAGAAGTCATGACCTGGACGACAGACGGTTTTTACCGAGAAACGGCTGAAAAGGTGGCTTATCGCAAGGAAGAAGGCTGTGCTGTTGTGGAGATGGAGTGTTCTGCTCTTGCGGCAGTAGCTCAATTGCGTGGGGTTCTCTGGGGTGAATTGTTGTTCACAGCAGATTCCCTAGCTGACTTGGACCAGTACGATAGTCGTGACTGGGGTTCGGAAGCTTTTGATAAGGCGCTAGAACTGAGTTTAGCAAGTGTTCACCTCCTTTAGTTGTGCTGGCAAAGGATTTGTTTTATCATAAAATGTCTAGCTCATACTTTGCGAAAATAGTGTTAAATGAGATCATCTTCCTCTTTTCGGACGCATGTTGATATTGGGAAAAATCTTTAAAATCAGAAAAACGCATCATATCAGGTGATGAAAAACCTTGATACTATGCGTTTTATGTTGGTAAGATTTAGAGTGAGATGAAATAATACTCTTCGAAAATTTCTTCAAATCACGTCAACGTCGCCTTGCCGTATGTATATGTTACTGACTTCGTCAGTTCTATCTGCAACCTCAAAACGGTGTTTTGAGCAACCTGCGACTAGCTTTCTAATCGATGTCTTGGTTTTCATTGCCTATAATCAAAAAGAGAAATTTTCTCCTGAAAAGTATATAGAGTAGCTAGCGTTAACAGCTCCTGTCTTGCTTTTTTGACTTACAGTCATATTATCATGAACTCTTGAACGAGGCTTGTTCTTGCCTAGGCTATCAACAAAAAGGTGGCATTTTTTAGGCTTGGTGTTAGTGGATTTTGCCTTATCCTATCTAAGTCATTTCGAGCTTTTTATGGTACAATGGAAACATGTTATTTAAATTATCTAAGGAAAAAATAGAGCTAGGCTTATCTCGTTTATCGCCAGCCCGTCGTATTTTTTTGAGTTTTGCCTTGGTCATTTTACTAGGCTCTCTTCTTTTGAGCTTGCCTTTTGTCCAAGTTGAAAGCTCACGAGCGACTTATTTTGACCATCTTTTTACAACTGTATCCATGGTCTGTGTGACAGGTCTTTTTACCCAACCTGTCGCTGATACCTACAATATTTGGGGTCAGCTCATTTGTATGTTCTTGATTCAGATTGGTGGTCTGGGGCTCATGACCTTTATTGGGGTTTTCTATATCCAGAGCAAGCAAAAGCTTAGTCTTCGTAGCCGTGCAACTATTCAGGATAGTTTTAGTTATGGAGAGACTCGATCTTTGAGAAAGTTTGTCTATTCTATTTTTCTCACGACTTTTTTGGTTGAGGGTTTGGGAGCTCTATTCCTCAGTTTTCGTTTTGTTCCTCAACTTGGCTGGGGGCGCGGTCTCTTTAGTGCTATTTTTCTAGCTATATCCGCCTTCTGTAATGCAGGTTTTGATAATTTTGGAAGTACGAGCTTGATTGCTTTTCAGACTGATCCCTTGGTCAATCTGGTCATCGCAGGCTTGATTATCACAGGTGGTCTTGGATTTATGGTCTGGTTTGACCTTGCTACGCATATAGGGAAAAAGAAAAAAGGGCGCCTGCATTTTCACACCAAACTGGTTTTATTACTGACGGTGGGGCTACTAGCTTTTGGGACGGTGAGCAGTCTCGTTCTTGAATGGAACAATGCAGGGACGATTGGCAATCTCCCTGTTGCAGATAAGGTCTTGGTCAGCTTTTTCCAAACTGTCAGCATGAGAACGGCTGGTTTTGGGACAATTGATTACAGCATGGCTCGTCCTGTTACCTTATTGATTTATATCTTGCAGATGTTTCTAGGTGGGGCTCCAGGAGGAACAGCTGGGGGGCTCAAGATTACCACATTTTTTGTCCTCTTGGTTTTTGCACGAAGTGAGCTTCTAGGCTTACCTCATGCCAATGTCGCTCGACGGACGATTGCGCCACGAACCGTTCAAAAATCCTTTAGTGTCTTTATTATCTTTTTGATGACCTTCTTGCTGGGCTTGATTTTACTAGGGATCACAGCCAAGGGAAATCCTCCCTTTATCCACCTCATATTTGAAACCATTTCTGCTCTTGGGACAGTCGGAGTGACGGCAAATTTAACTCCAGATTTAGGGAAATTAGCTCTAAGTGTGATTATGGTTCTCATGTTTATCGGACGAATTGGTCCCTTGACCCTGCTGGTCAGTCTAGCAGATTACCATCCAGAAAAGAAAGATATGATTCACTATATGAAAGCAGATATTAGTATTGGTTAAGAAAGGAAAGAGCATGTCAGATCGTACGATTGGAATTTTAGGCTTGGGAATTTTTGGGAGTAGTGTCCTAGCTGCCCTAGCCAAGCAGGATATGAATATTATCGCTATTGATGACCACGCAGAGCGCATCAATCAGTTTGAGCCAGTTTTGGCGCGTGGAGTGATTGGTGACATCACAGATGAAGAATTATTGAGATCAGCAGGGATTGATACCTGCGATACCGTTGTAGTCGCGACAGGTGAAAATCTGGAGTCGAGTGTGCTTGCAGTTATGCACTGTAAGAGTTTGGGGGTACCGACTGTTATTGCTAAGGTCAAAAGCCATACAGCTAAGAAAGTGCTAGAAAAGATTGGAGCTGATTCGGTTATCTCGCCAGAGTATGAAATGGGGCAGTCCCTAGCACAGACCATTCTTTTCCATAATAGTGTTGATGTCTTTCAGTTGGATAAAAATGTCTCTATTGTGGAGATGAAAATCCCTCAGTCTTGGGCAGGTCAAAGTCTGAATAAATTAGACCTCCGTGGCAAATACAATCTGAATATTTTGGGCTTCCGAGAGCAGGAAAATTCCCCATTGGATGTTGAATTTGGACCAGATGACCTCTTGAAAGCAGATACCTATATTTTGGCAGTCATCAACAACCAGTATTTGGATACCCTAGCAGCATTGAATTCGTAAAAGAGGGAGCACCCCTCTTTTTTGATGTCCAAGATGGCAAATAGAGATAGACCCCCTTGTATTCTAGTAAAAGTTCTTCAAAGGCTGGATTTTATGGTAGAATAGAAAGAAGTGACAAGAGAGAATAATACTCAATGAAAATCAA
>NZ_VMNB01000001.1:73196-87936 GCF_013277515.1 Streptococcus sp. k-402
CATATATACGGCAAGGCGACGTTGACGCGGTTTGAAGAGATTTTCGAAGAGTATAAGAAAAAATCAGTCCCCTAAAGGAGCAGATTATGAAGTTATTGTCTATCGCCATTCCTAGCTATAATGCTGCAGCCTATCTTCATTACTGTGTGGAGTCGCTAGTGATTGGCGGTGAGCAAGTTGAGATTTTGATTATCAATGACGGGTCTCAGGACCAGACTCAGGAAATCGCTGAGCGTTTAGCCAGAAAGTATCCTAGCATCGTTAGAGCCATTTATCAGGAAAATAAAGGCCATGGCGGTGCGGTCAATCGTGGCTTGGCAGAGGCTTCTGGGCGTTATTTTAAAGTAGTTGACAGTGATGACTGGGTGGATCCTCGTGCTTACCTGAAAATTTTGGAAACCTTGCAGGAACTAGAGAGCGAGGGTCAAGAGGTAGATGCCTTTGTGACTAATTTTGTCTATGAAAAGGAAGGTCAGTCTCGTAAGAAGAGTATGAGTTATGAGTCAGTCTTGCCTGTTCGGCAGATTTTTGGCTGGGACCAGGTCGGAAATTTCTCCAAAGGCCAGTATATCATGATGCATTCGCTGATTTATCGGACAGATTTGTTGCGTGCTAGCCAGTTCCAACTGCCTGAACATACTTTTTATGTCGATAATCTCTTTGTCTTTACGCCCCTCCAGCAGGTCAAGACCATGTACTATCTGCCTGTCGATTTCTATCGTTATTTGATTGGGCGTGAGGACCAGTCTGTCAATGAGCAAGTGATGATTAAGCGCATTGACCAGCAACTGAAAGTCAATCGACTCTTGGTAGACCAGCTTGATTTATCCCAAGTGAGCCACCCCAAAATGCGAGAATATCTGCTGAATCATATTGAAATCACGACGGTGATTTCCAGTGCCCTGCTCAACCGAGCAGGCACAGCAGAGCATCTTGCCAAAAAACGGGAGCTGTGGACCTATATTCAGCAGGAAAATCCAGAGGTTTTTCAAGCTATCCGCAAGACCATGCTCAGCCGTTTGACCAAACATTCGGTCTTGCCAGCTCGCAAACTTTCCAATGTTGTCTATCAAATCACCAAATCTGTTTATGGATTTAATTGATATAAGTATTTTATAAGAGGGATTTAAGAAAAATTTTAACTTTTTCTTAGTCCTTTTTAATTTTAGGAGATTATACTAGAGTCATCAAATAAAGAAAAACTCTAAGGAGAATCCTATGAAATTCAATCCAAATCAAAGATATACTCGTTGGTCTATTCGTCGTCTCAGTGTCGGTGTTGCCTCAGTTGTTGTGGCTAGTGGCTTCTTTGTCCTAGTTGGTCAGCCAAGTTCTGTACGTGCCGATGGGCTCAATCCTACCCCTGCTCAAGTCTTACCTGAAGGGAAACCTGAGGTCGTTGCTGGAAATACAAACTCACTTTCTACACCTACAGAAGGAACTGAAGTGAGCGAGGAAACAAGCCCTTCTCGTCTGGATACACTTTTTGAAAAAGGTGAAAAAGATGCTTTTAAACAAGAAAATCCAGAGCTAACAGATGTCTTAAAAGAAGCTGTAGATACAGCTGATGTGGATGGGACACAAGCAACTCCAGCAGATATTGAAAAAGCTGTCGATGAGGATGTTAAAGACAGTATTGATGTCCCAGCGGGCTACCTAGAACAAGCCAAAGTTCCCGGTCCTTTCTTGGCTGGTGTAAACAAACCGCTTAAATATGAACTTTTCGCAGGCGATGGTATGTTGACTCGTCTCTTGCTCAAAGCATCTGACAAGGCTCCATGGTCAGATAACGGTGTCGCTCAAAACGAGAAAATTCCACCAGTGAAAAATTTACCTGATGACAAGTATTACTATCAAGTCTCTTTGAATGGTAACACCACAGGTAAGCAGGGTCAGGATTTATTAGATACACTTCGTACTAATGGTACAAATACCTATGAAGCTACCCTGACTGTCTATGAAGCAGCCGGAGATAAACCTGATTTGACTAAGGTTGTCAAGGAACGTAAAGTAAATATTACCTTGAACGGTCTTGTAACAAGAAGCGATGTTAACTCTGCAGTTGAAAACAACGTTAAAGACAGTATTGATGTTCCTGCTGCTTATCTTGAAAAAGCTGAAGGAAAAGGTCCTTTCACTGCCGGTGTAAACCAAGTAATTCCTTATGAACTCTTCGCAGGTGATGGTATGTTGACTCGTCTCTTGCTCAAAGCTTCTGATAAGGCTCCATGGTCTGATAATGGTGTAGCTAAAAATCCTGCTTTATCTCCACTAGGTGAAAATGTGAAAACCAAAGGTCAATACTTCTATGAAGTAGACTTAAATGGCAATACTGTTGGTAAACAAGGTCAAGATTTAATTGATCAGCTTCGTGCTAATGGTACTCAAACTTATAAAGCTACTGTTAAAGTTTACGGAAATAAAGACGGTAAAGCTGACTTGACTAATCTAGTTGCTACTAAAAATGTAGACATCAACATCAATGGATTAGTTGCTAAAGAAACTGTCGAAAAAGCTGTTAAAGATAACGTTAAAGACAGTATCGATGTTCCTGCAGCCTACCTAGAAAAAGCCAAGGGCGAAGGTCCATTCACAGCCGGTGTAAACCAAGTAATTCCTTATGAACTCTTCGCTGGTGATGGTATGTTGACTCGTCTCTTGCTCAAAGCTTCTGATAAGGCTCCATGGTCTGATAATGGTGTAGCTAAAAATCCTGCTTTATCTCCATTAGGAGAAAATGTGAAAACAAAAGGTCAATATTTCTATGAAGTAGACTTAAATGGCAATACTGTTGGTAAACAAGGTCAAGCTTTAATCGATCAGCTTCGTGCTAATGGTACTCAGACTTACAATGCTACTGTTAAAGTTTACGGAAATAAAGACGGTAAAGCTGACTTGACTAATCTAGTTGCTACTAAAAATGTAGACATCAACATCAATGGATTAGTTGCTAAAGAAACTGTCGAAAAAGCTGTTAAAGATAACGTTAAAGACAGTATTGATGTTCCAGCAGCCTACCTAGAAAAAGCCAAGGGCGAAGGTCCATTCACAGCCGGTGTTAACCATGTGATTCCATATGAACTCTTCGCAGGTGATGGTATGTTGACTCGTCTCTTGCTCAAAGCATCTGACAAGGCTCCATGGTCAGATAATGGCGACGCTAAAAATCCTGCTTTATCTCCATTAGGTGAAAACGTGAAGACCAAAGGTCAATACTTCTACCAAGTAGCCTTGGACGGAAACGTGGCTGGCAAAGAAAAACAAGAACTCATCGACCAGTTCCGAGCAAACGGTACTCAAACTTACAGCGCTACAGTCAATGTCTATGGCAACAAAGATGGTAAAGCAGATTTGACAAACATCGTAGCAACTAAACAAGTTACTATTAAGATAAATGTTAAAGAAACATCAGACACAGCGAATGGTTCTTTCTCACCTTCTAACTCTGGCTCTGGCGTGACTCCGATGAATCACAGTCATGCTACAGGTGCGACTCATCAAACAGCTACTGACCATAAGGACATGATGGCACCAGCCAAAGAGACTGATAAAGCAATGCCAGCAAATGACCAAATGGAAAAATCAGGTATAAAGACTGAGACTCCAGCTCCAGGTACTACAGATAGCATGCCTGCTGACACTATGACAAGCTCTACCAATACGATGGCAGGTGAAAACATGGCTGCTTCTGCTAACAAGATGTCTGATACGATGATGTCAGACAAGATGATGTCAGATGATAAAGCTATGCTACCAAATACTGGTGAAGCTCAAACATCAATGGCAAGTATTGGTTTCCTTGGGCTTGCACTTGCAGGTTTACTCGGTGGTCTAGGTTTGAAAAACAAAAAAGAAGAAAACTAATCAGCTAAGGAAATAAATGAGGGATAGTAGGCTGACTAAGGCTAGTTTACCAACTCAATCAGCAATCAGGACTTTCTTTCAATAGCAGATTAAAATCATCGTAAAACAATAAAAATAGTGTTATACTTAAAGCAGTATAGCACTGTTTTTATCAAAGGAGAGACAGATGGGAAAGACAATTTTACTCGTTGACGACGAGGTAGAAATCACAGATATTCATCAGAGATACTTAATTCAGGCAGGTTATCAGGTCTTGGTAGCCCATGATGGACTGGAAGCGCTAGAGCTGTTCAAGAAAAAACCGATTGATTTGATTATCACAGATGTCATGATGCCTCGGATGGATGGTTATGATTTAATCAGTGAGGTTCAATACTTATCACCAGAGCAGCCTTTCCTATTTATTACTGCTAAGACCAGTGAACAGGACAAGATTTACGGTCTGAGCTTGGGAGCAGATGATTTTATTGCTAAGCCCTTTAGCCCTCGTGAGCTGGTTTTGCGAGTCCACAATATTTTGCGCCGCCTTCATCGTGGGGGCGAAACAGAGCTGATTTCCCTTGGCAATCTGAAAATGAATCATAGTAGTCATGAAGTTCAAATAGGAGAAGAAATGCTGGATTTGACTGTTAAATCATTTGAATTGCTGTGGATTTTAGCTAGCAATCCAGAGCGAGTTTTCTCCAAGACAGACCTCTATGAAAAGGTCTGGCAAGAAGACTATGTGGATGATACCAATACCTTGAATGTGCATATCCATGCTCTTCGACAGGAGTTGGCAAAATATAGTAGTGACCAAACGCCCACTATTAAGACAGTTTGGGGCTTGGGATATAAGATAGAGAAACCGAGAGGACAAACATGAAACTAAAAAGTTATATTTTGGTTGGATATATTATTTCAACCCTCTTAACCATTTTGGTTGTTTTTTGGGCTGTTCAAAAAATGCTGATTGAGAAAAGCGAGATTTACTTTTTGCTTGGGATGACCATCGTTGCCAGCCTTGTCGGTGCTGGGGTTAGTCTCTTTCTCCTATCGCCGGTCTTTACGTCGTTGGGCAAACTCAAGGAACATGCTAAGCGGGTAGCGGACAAGGATTTTCCTTCAAATTTGGAGGTTCAAGGCCCTGTAGAATTTCAACAATTAGGCCAAGCTTTTAATGAAATGTCCCATGATTTGCAGGCAAGCTTTGATTCCTTGGAAGAAAGCGAACGAGAAAAGGGCTTGATGATTGCTCAACTTTCGCATGATATCAAGACCCCCATCACTTCGATCCAAGCGACGGTAGAAGGGATTTTGGATGGGGTTATCAAGGAGTCGGAGCAAGCTCATTATCTAGCAACCATTGGACGCCAGACGGAAAGACTCAATAAACTGGTTGAGGAGTTGAATTTTTTGACCCTAAACACAGCCAGAAATCAGGCGGATATGACTAGTAAAGACAGCATTTTTCTGGATCAGCTCTTGATTGAGTGTATGAGTGAATTTCAGTTCTTGATTGAGCAGGAGAGAAGAGATGTCCACTTGCAGGTAATCCCAGAGTCTGCCCGGATTGAGGGAGATTATGCCAAACTTTCTCGTATATTGGTGAATCTGGTTAATAATGCTTTTAAATACTCAGCTCCAGGAACCAAGCTGGAAGTGGTGGCTAAGCTGGAGAAGCACCAGCTTTCAATCAGTGTGACCGATGAAGGACAGGGGATTGCCCCAGAGGACTTGGAGAATATTTTCAAACGCCTTTATCGTGTCGAAACTTCGCGTAACATGAAAACAGGTGGTCATGGCTTAGGTCTTGCGATTGCGCGTGAATTGGCCCATCAATTGGGTGGAGAAATTACAGTCAGCAGCCAGTACGGTCTTGGAAGCACCTTTACCCTCCTTCTCAACCTCTCTGGCAGTGAAAATAAAGCTTAAAACCCCTTTACAAATCTAGCCATTCATGGTAGAATGGATTTTGTGCGAAATATCAGCAGGAAAGCATGAAGCTCGTCAACAGGTGTCTTATGATAAGTAACCTTGGCTGTTTAGGCGAAGGGCATCTGCACGAATCAGGGCTTTCTAAGTGACTATTTCCACCGAAATATTATTTATATCAGGAGGACATTCACATGTCACGTTATACAGGACCATCTTGGAAACAAGCTCGTCGCCTTGGCCTTTCACTTACAGGTACAGGTAAAGAATTGGCACGTCGTAACTACGTACCAGGACAACACGGACCAAACAACCGTTCTAAATTGTCAGAATACGGTTTGCAATTGGCTGAAAAACAAAAACTTCGTTTCACTTATGGTGTAGGTGAAAAACAATTCCGTAACTTGTTCGTACAAGCTACAAAAATCAAAGGCGGAATCCTAGGTTTCAACTTCATGCTTCTTTTGGAACGTCGTTTGGATAACGTTGTTTACCGTCTTGGTCTTGCGACTACTCGTCGTCAAGCTCGTCAATTCGTAAACCACGGTCATATCCTTGTTGACGGAAAACGCGTTGATATCCCATCATACCGCGTAACTCCAGGTCAAGTGATCTCAGTTCGTGAAAAATCATTGAAAGTTCCAGCTATCCTTGAAGCAGTAGAAGCTACTCTTGGACGTCCAGCATTCGTATCATTCGACGCTGAAAAATTGGAAGGTTCATTGACTCGCTTGCCAGAACGCGACGAAATCAACCCAGAAATCAACGAAGCACTTGTCGTTGAATTCTACAACAAAATGCTTTAAGATAAGACTTTATATTGTAAGAAGCCTACAACAGTGGGCTTTTTGCTTTGTCTTAAAATGTTGATTTCTGGGTTTGTCATCACTTATAACGAACTCACAGCTTTCTCATAAAATGAGACGGTTGTTTTTGCTTTTTCTTTGGAGAGATGACTGTAAGTGTCCATAGTCATAGCTAGTGTAGAATGACCTAGACGGTGTTGTAATTCTTTATATGATATTCCAGAGTTTAGCAAAAGACTAGCGTGTGTGTCTAAACCCGTGGAAACCAATATTAGGTACACTAGCATGTTTGAAACGTGTGTTTAAACGAGTGGCTAGTGTTTTATTGTTTGGGTATTGAGAAAGAAAAATACTAAAATGTTTTGTAGTCCTTAAACTACGTGATATAATAAGAGTAAAAGGAGATTCAGTAATGCAACCACCATTATTTATTGCGAACTATATAATTGAATATTCTAACGATAAGAGCTATTCAATTAACAACCTCATATTACAAAAAATATTATATTTTGCCAATGTAATTAAAATTGTTGACACTAAAAATCCTCTTTTTGAGGAACAAATGGAGAAATGGAAATATGGTCCCGTTGTACCAAGTGTATATCATGAATATAAAAGATTCGGAGCTTTTCAAATAACAAAACAGGATATTGTTAAAGAATATTTTCATTTTGAGAATATAGAAAATAATTCATTAGGAAACATAAAAATATTTAAGTATCAACCACAAGATATTCCAGAACTTGATGCTAATTTGTTAAAGAAAGTTATTGATAGATTTTCTGATGTAGATATTTTTGATATAGTGGAGAAAACTCATAAACAGGAACCATGGAAAAAGTACGAAAAGTTAATTAGTGATGGTGTTCAAGGGATAAAATACACAAATGAAGAGATATTGAATTATTTTAACAACCATCCAGAGGAGTTAGAATGGCTCAGATAAGTACAAGTTTTATCCAACTTCTTTTAGTTGGTGATATCTCTAATCATGATGATGGTATTGTAAAATCGCTTCAAGATAATTTAACTGAGGAAAATTTAGTAATTCCATACGATTATATTGCTGAATTTGTATACCAGAATGAAAATAGCAATGAGCTCAATGAAACGTTAAATAGGAACATCGATTATTTATCTTCAACTATAGAAGCAGATGATAACGCTAAGAAATTAATACTAGATAAGAACCTTAAGAAAATAAGTTCTAATTATAGCTTATCTCAAATTCAGAAATCTTATATATCAAGGGTTGCTAAGGAAGTGGAGCAGGGGTTAAAAGATGTCAATAGCCAACTAAACCAAGCTAGATTAATTCTTCAAGATGTAAAGAAAAAATCAGACGCCTCTAATAATACTCTTACAGAAGCTAAAAGCCAACTAAGTCAAGCTAAATATTTTATTAAATATATACAGGGGCAATCAGCCAACTCTAATAAACTTCTTAAAACTGTACAGGAACAATCTGACGATATTGAACAAACAAAATCATCTATCTACACGGATTTCATAGCAATTTTAGGGATTTTTTCAGCATTTGTTTTTGTAATGTTTGGAGGCATTGAAGTAGCAAGAGCTGTTTTTGATATCGGAGATGATTTATTAAATATGAATCTTTCTAAGATGATAATAATTTCATGTCTGATGTTAATTGGTGTAATAACATTGATGTATTCATTGTTATTATGGATTGCTAGAATCACCAATAAGGAAATTGGAAACTGCATGAGCAGTAAATGCAAAGAGGGTTGTTCGCACAAGTGGAAGCATTTTTATTTACGTCATTCATTTTATTTTTCATTGATTATTTTATTAGTGATAATTACTTACATTTCATTTAAATATTCCTAGATTGGCTCCTGAAAACTATAATTGTAATAGAAAAAGCACCGCTTGGCCGTGCTAGTTTTTTGCCTGCTGAACTCATCATTTTTAAGTTCCTGATATTAAGCACTTTTGGGCGCTTCCCTTTAGTGCTTTTTTTGTTTTTAAAATAGCTTTTTAATATACAGTTATAGGTAACTATACGTAACTAGACCTGCATAGTTTAAAGTGATATAATGGTCTAAAAGGAGGTACTACTATGGATGTTTTAGAAAAAAACACACAGGTAAACTTTAAAACTAACAGAGACTTGTTAGAGAAGGCTAAAGCTATTATCACAGCGCAAAATCTTGATATGACAGTCAGTTTTAACTTGTTTTTAGAGCATATTGTAGAAAATAAAGCCTTGCCATTTGAAATCCAAGTAGACAAAGAAAGAGAAGAACTTCTATCAAAGTTGCGTGCTGAAATTGGCCGTAGCTTTGAAGATTTAGAACATGGAAGAACTTGCAGCCTTGATGAAGTGAGGGCTAATCTTGGAATTTAACGAGAACTCATATGGCCTTATTATCTCCGAAACGGTACAAGAACAGCTAAGAGGTATTAAAGATTATATCTCAGCTAACTACTTTTCAGAACAGGCAGGAGCAAACACAGTTAAGAATATTCGGAGCGTCTTGAAGTCTTCCCAGAAGCAGGATTCGATGCTGATGAAAGAGTAGGAGGTATTATATACCCACCCCACAAAACCAGATGCATCATTTTAGGCGATTACCTAGCCTTCTATCATATTTTAGAGGATAAAAAAGCTGTCTTTATATCAGATATTATTCATAGTAAACAGGACTACATCCGCTTGTTCAAGAAAAAATAGCTCCTACATATTAGTAGTGAGCGTTTAAATTATAAGTCATTGACTAATAACAGGGATAGAATAGACACAATTTGGAAATTATCGGAAGCAATTCGTATGAACAATTGCTCGACATAAAATATAAATCTCCGTTAAAAGATGCCAAAAGTAATATTATTTTTCCAGTTTACCTCTCTTCAATCATAATCAAAAACATTAGTCGATGATGAACGATATCGGATTATTGGATTGCCGTTTTATAACTATGAAATAACTAAAGATGAGGGGGCAGACAGATTAAGGAATTTATAGTTTAACAAAATCTTAAAATATTTAGTTTTATAGATCTTAGTAGAGAATGAATTATGGAATTTGATATAAATAAAGGAAATTTTAAATATGATAAATAGTTTTTTTATACGAAAACCAATGAAGTATAATTACGTAATCTCAACGATTTTAGATATAGTAAATTTATTTTTTCTAATCTACTTCATATTTTCAGATATGGAAAAGAAAATATATTTTATTATTGCGCTTATTTGCTATCTAAGTTTAATGGTATGTGTTTGGTTCCTAGAGAAAGAAAATGTAAATACGGACCTAGGAGACTTAAACAGTCAAATAACTAAAATATCAAATACTATCTCACTTAGAGGTATATTTAAAATTATTTTCTGTATAATTAGATACTTTTTTTTGTTTTTTATATTACGAACATCTATTCTAATAATGATGGGTGAAGAGTGGCTATATAATACTCCCTACGGTATTTTTATTGAAAATTTCATTTTCATAGTGATAACAATATTACTATTTACTAGAATTTTTAGTTATTTATCAAACATTTCCCCTTACTTATTGCTTTTAGTGATTGCTATACCCATATTTTTATTTTCAATAGTAGGAATTGAATCTTCATTCTTCAATTGGACTTTTATATCTCTTATACTGGTCTCTGTTCTTCTTCAAATTTTGAATGAAGATATTCAATACTTACTTCCTAAAAAAATACGTCCTCAAATGGGAGAGTCTGATACTGAACTAAAGGAGAGCTTCTTCAAAATGAAGTTCAATGTGTTATTGTTCGTTCCTCTATTATATTTTTCTTTGTTGTTATCGGAAAAAATTACAAACAGTAATGTATTTTTATATTTTGTTAATATTTCAACTTCAAGTAATATTGAAGCAGGAAACACAACTTACCTTTCTTATTTTACTGTTTACAGTGCATTAGTAAAACTATTAATTGTTTTCTTTTCCTTTATTATTCTTTTTGAATATAAAGAAAGTTTAATTAATATGATTTGCAGATTTTTATTACCTGTGATTAATGAAGATGGATTCTTAAATCGAGATGGAAAATATTTTAAAATTAGAAATAAAAAGAAGTTCAGTGTTGATAAAGAAATATACTATTATAGATACAAAAATACGTTTATAAAAAACATGCCCACAAAAACAGAGTATTATAGATTGTCTGATAATGTATTAATGGATAAATCAGGCCATACTCAAAATTTTAAAATTATCTCCAATCATATTTTAAAAATCGATAAAGACTACTTTATTTTAGACCATTCAAGTACATTAAATGATTTTTATATTATGAGGAAAAATGAACGCCTGAGGAAATTGAAGAGGCCTGATCATAATGTTTGGTTGGTATTTCTAGCATTGCTAATAGTTACACTATTTTTTAATAGTATTTTAAATTCTAAAATGGAAACTCATGGGAGAGGAGAATATAAAATCATAAAAAACAAAAAAGAGTTATCAAGCAACGATGAAAATGAAATAATTTATTTAGAAAAGAATCAGTTAAGAATTGGAAATAATAAATATAGTTATGATGCAATCAGCATGACAATAAGAGATAATTCGAATACAAAAGTAGGAGAACTTAAGGATAAATTATTGACGATTGAAATTGATGATAGAAAACAAGAATATCGCTTTGATGATTCTAAAAATGCTGGAAGTTAGTATCTAGCTTGAAAAAATATATTTGTTACTTACTTATTTATTTTTTAAGTAAATATAGAAAGTTACAAAAACTTTATGAGCACTCATAGAACAATAATAAGGTAGTTCTTAAAACTAAAATATGTTAATTAGCATTTCGTAAAAATTTACGGAATGCTTTTTTGTTATGTGACTTTCAGTCCGTCTCGCTCCGTTAGGTGCGAGACAAAAAAACTACCCGCTATGCGGGTGCGCGTTGAAGGTTATACCCAAAAAACTCCAAACGCGATACAATAAAGGTGTTCAAGCCAATTGTAAAGCGAAAGGAGAAAAATATGGCACAAAAGACTCATAGTTTATCGCACACAAAGTGGCACTGTAAGTATCACATTGTATTCACCCCTAAGTATAGACGAAAAGTCATCTATAATCAATATCGAAGTAGTTTAGGCGAAATATTTCATCGTTTGTGTAGTTATAAAGGAGTTGAAATTATCGAGGGTCACTTAATGCCAGACCATGTACATATGTTAGTAAGTATTCCACCAAGGATAAGTATTTCGAGTTTCATGGGTTATTTAAAAGGAAAAAGTGCACTCATGATGTTTGACAAACACGCCAATCTCAAGTACAAGTTTGGGAATCGGCATTTCTGGGCGGAAGATTATTATGTGAGCACAGTAGGGCTTAATAAAGCCACAATTAAGAAATATAGTCAAGATTAAAGAAATTATCCAGTGGATGATTTCTTCACGAATATGAAAATTTGAGAACGAGTAAAGCATGATATAGCACTAGATAAATTGAGTATAAAAGAATATGAGGATCCCTTTAGGGATAGTGGTAAGTAATACTAAAGCCTCTTTAAGAGGCAAGTGACGAGTCAAGAGCAATGAGGCTTGAACAAAGTGAAAGCCAGCGTCTTTAGGCGCTGGCTGGTAATTTGGGCTTATAGCCCTGGGACAAACCACCTGTTTGACGGGTGGTCATGATTTATCTGAAAATGTAGTGAAAAATGTAGTCATTCGAATGATTTCCCTTGCAATGTACTGAAATTAACAAAAAGAAAAAAACGCTTGAACAGCGTTTTTCTTCTGTATTGATTCGTATTGAATGCTTACTTAACCTCTGTAAACACAACGTGTTTGCGAAGTTTTGGTGAGTATTTCTTCAATTGAAGACGGTCTGGAGTGTTACGTTTGTTTTTAGAAGTAAGGTACAAGCGTTCACCAGATTCTTTGTGTTCAAGTGTAATATTTACGCGCATGGTATCTCCCTTCTATTATTCAGCTGATGCAGCTTTAGCGATTTTACGTCCTTTGTAGTATCCTTTAAGTGATACACGGTGAGAACGTGAGTAATCTCCAGTAGTTTCGTCAAAGTTTACAGATGGAGCTGTTACTTTGTAGTGTGTACGACGTTTGTTTTTCTTCGCTTTTGAAGTGCGACGTGCAGGTACTGCCATTTTGATTTCTCCTTTAGGTATTTATATTCGATTCAATCTACTGATTTTCATCAACCATACTAGGATAACACATTTTTTTTGTAAAGTAAAGTTACTTGACAAAAAAAGATGAAAAAATTAGAAGGTCATCAACCAAATTAATCGAAATATTCTGAAAATTCAAGAATTTTCTTCTGTTCATTGCTTTTAAAATGTGCTATAATAGTAAAAACTGAAATGGGAGGGAACAAATGACTGAATTAGATAAACGTCACCGCAGTAGCATTTATGACAGTATGGTAAAATCACCAAACCGTGCCATGCTTCGTGCGACTGGTATGACAGATAAGGACTTTGAGACACCGATTGTGGGCGTGATTTCGACTTGGGCGGAAAATACACCATGTAACATCCACTTGCATGATTTTGGGAAAGTAGCCAAAGAGGGTGTCAAATCTGCAGGCGCTTGGCCTGTACAGTTTGGTACCATTACCGTAGCGGATGGGATTGCCATGGGAACGCCTGGGATGCGTTTCTCTTTGACATCTCGTGATATTATTGCGGACTCAATCGAGGCAGCTATGGGTGGTCACAATGTGGATGCCTTTGTTGCTATCGGTGGTTGTGATAAGAACATGCCTGGTTCTATGATTGCCATTGCCAATATGGACATCCCAGCTATTTTCGCTTATGGTGGAACCATTGCACCGGGAAATCTTGATGGTAAAGACATTGACTTGGTTTCTGTCTTTGAGGGTATCGGAAAATGGAACCACGGTGACATGACAGCTGAGGACGTGAAACGTCTGGAATGTAATGCCTGCCCTGGACCTGGTGGCTGTGGTGGTATGTATACTGCTAATACCATGGCGACAGCTATCGAAGTTCTCGGTATGAGTTTGCCAGGCTCTTCATCTCACCCAGCTGAATCAGCTGATAAGAAAGAAGATATTGAAGCAGCAGGACGTGCTGTTGTTAAGATGTTGGAACTTGGTCTCAAACCATCAGATATCTTGACTCGTGAAGCCTTTGAAGATGCCATTACTGTAACCATGGCTCTCGGTGGTTCTACAAATGCCACTCTTCACTTGCTTGCCATTGCCCATGCTGCAAATGTTGACTTGTCGCTTGAGGACTTCAATACAATCCAAGAACGTGTGCCTCACTTGGCCGACTTGAAACCATCTGGTCAGTATGTCTTCCAAGACCTCTACAAAGTCGGTGGTGTGCCTGCGGTTATGAAGTACTTGTTGGCGAATGGTTTCCTTCATGGCGACCGCATCACATGTACTGGTAAGACAGTTGCTGAGAACTTGGCTGATTTTGCAGACTTAACCCCAGGTCAAAAAGTCATCATGCCACTGGAAAATCCAAAACGTGCGGACGGTCCGCTTATCATCTTGAACGGGAACCTTGCTCCTGATGGTGCGGTTGCCAAGGTATCAGGTGTTAAAGTGCGTCGTCACGTTGGACCAGCTAAGGTCTTTGACTCAGAAGAAGATGCGATTCAGGCCGTTCTGACAGATGAAATCGTTGATGGCGATGTAGTCGTTGTTCGTTTTGTTGGACCTAAGGGTGGTCCTGGTATGCCTGAGATGCTCTCGCTTTCATCAATGATTGTTGGTAAAGGTCAGGGAGATAAGGTTGCCCTCTTGACGGATGGTCGTTTCTCTGGTGGTACTTATGGTCTGGTTGTTGGACATATCGCTCCTGAAGCTCAGGATGGTGGACCGATTGCCTACCTTCGTACAGGCGATATTGTTACGGTTGACCAAGATACTAAAGAAATTTCCATGGCCGTATCCGAAGAAGAACTTGAAAAACGCAAGGCAGAAACAACCTTGCCACCACTTTACAGTCGTGGTGTCCTCGGTAAATATGCCCATATCGTATCATCCGCTTCACGCGGAGCCGTGACAGACTTCTGGAATATGGACAAGTCAGGTAAAAAATAAACTTAAAAAGCAAGCCAACTTCGGCTTGCTTCTTTTCATCTTCAAAAGTGATTTAGCTGCTTATACTCAATAAAAATCAAAGAGCAAACTAGGAAGTTAGCCGCAGGTTGCTCAA
>NZ_VMNB01000001.1:87954-144045 GCF_013277515.1 Streptococcus sp. k-402
ACTGACGAAGTCAGTAACATATACCTACGACAAGCCGACGCTGACGTGGTTTGAAGAGATTTTTGAAGAGTATTAACGAGGTGGCAGTCCAAGGGCAATGCGGCCGTAGCGACTGATTCGTGTGATTTTCCAAGCGGGCGACCAGGTAACTTCAACCTTGACATCTTCGATACCCTTGATTTGTTTCAGACCTGCCACGATTTCGATAGGCAGGCTTTCGGCGCAATCGCAGGCGGTGTCGGTGAAGGTCATGACAATCTTGCAGAGACCTGTTTCGTCCAGATTGATTTCATAAATCAGCCCTAGATTGTACACATCCAATTCCACATCTGTATCAAAAACCTTCTCTAGTTTTTCGATAATTTGGTCTTGTAAGGCCAAAGCACGGTCATTGATTTTGATATCGTCTCTCATTACAGTCCCTCCACGTGATAAATATCCTCTATTTTCTCATAATTCTGACAATTTGGCAAGTTTTTGATGAATTTTCTGAAAAATATGATAAAATGAAGAAAATACTGAATCAAGGGGAAGCCTATGGAGCAGATTGGAAAAGTCTTTAGACAACTACGAGAGTCAAGAAATATCTCGCTGAGACAAGCAACTGGGGGACAATTTTCGCCGTCTATGTTGTCCCGATTTGAAACAGGTCAGAGTGAGCTTTCGGTGGAAAAGTTTCTATTTGCTCTGGGAAATATATCTGCCAGTGTGGAGGAAATCCTCTTTCTGGCGAGAGGTTTTCAGTATGATACAGATTCTGAGTTGAGAAAAGAAATCATAGATGTCTTGGATCCAAAGAACATAGCTCCGCTTGAGGACTTGTATCGCAGGGAGTATCAAAAGCATGCCCATTCTCAAAACAAACAGAAACATATTCTAAATGCCATTATGATCAAGTCTTATATGAAGAGTATGGATGAAACGGTAGAGTTAACGGCAGAGGAAGGAAAAGTCCTTCATGATTACCTGTTTTCTACTGAGATCTGGGGAATCTATGAACTCAATTTATTTTCAGTCAGTTCACCCTTTTTATCTGTTTCTCTTTTTACTAGATATGTACGAGAAATGGTCCGCAAATCTGATTTTCTAATGGGAATGTCTGGCAATCGAAACCTTTTTCACACTATACTATTGAATGGCTTTTTAGCCAGCATTGAGTGTGAAGAATTTACCAATGCCTCTTATTTTAAACGTGTTATCGAAGAGCATTTCTACAATGAAAATGAAACCTATTTCCGAATTGTCTATTTGTGGGCGGAAGGTCTCCTTGATAGCAAGCAAGGCAGAGTCAAAGAAGGCCAGAAAAAGATGGAGGATGCTGTCCGTATTTTTGAGATGCTTGGTTGTAATAAATCTGCCGAATACTATAGAAAAACTCTCGATTCTTGAATATCTGCAAACTAAGAAAATCATTTGAAATTTTAAGCGATAGAACTGATGGGCTCTCTCGTGTCACTGGAGAAATTCTATCGTTTCTTTTTGCTCATTTCATTTGTTGCATATATTCAAAAGTTTTTTCTCTCAAATTTCCAAGTGCTATACTATAGTCATACTTTACATAAGAACTTCGAACAAGAAGGGAGATTACCTATGAAACTATTGTTCAGAAATCAAGCTTATCGTCTCTTGACTTTGTCACGCTTCTTCAATGCTTTTGGTGCTTCGATTTTCAATCTGGTCTTTATCGTCTATGCATCGACCTTGCAACAAGCCTCTTTTGCGGTTGCCATGGCGAATATTGTCATGATTCTTCCGACTCTCTTTACAGTTTTTGTAGGGATTCGGGCAGATTACACGAGGGACAAGGTCAAATGGATGGTTTATAGTGGTTTGTTTCAGGCGGTTTTATTTTTTCTGGCAGCCCTAGTTGTCCAGCAAGCTAGTCTCTTTGCCTTTTCTAGCCTGTGTTTAATCAATGTCATTAGTGATGTCATCAGTGATTTTGCAGGTGGTTTGCGCATGCCTCTCATTAAAGAAAAAGTAGCTGAAGATGATCTGATGGAGGCTTATTCTTTTTCCCAGTTCATCACCTATATTTCAGCTATTGGTGGTCAAGCTTTTGGAGTCTGGCTCTTAGGTCTATCGGTCAACAATTTTTCTCTCGTTGCGGGAATCAATGCCTGTTTTTTCCTCGTATCAGCTTCTGTTCTCTTTTTAGGAAGAAGCAAATTGAGCCTGTCAATTTCATCTCCTGATGGTGAATCACTAAAAAATGAGAAGCTTCCTATCAAAGACCAGTTCCTAACGATTTATCGAAATTTACGTCTCGTTTTTCTTAAAAGTGGACAGAAAAACTTTGGTTTTATGCTCTTTGCTGTCTTGCTTATCAATGCCTTGGGTGGCGCTTTGGGTGGAATTTATAATATCTTCTTTTTGAGCCATTCTCTCTTGAATTTTTCTTACACAGAGACACTATTTATCAATCAAGTCTGTGTTTTGTTAGCAATCATCATTAGTAGCCTTACGGGCAATGATTATTTTGGGAAGCAGTCTTTGCCTAGATTGATGATGTGGGCTACCGTAGGACTTAGTCTAATTGGTCTGGCTAACGTATTCAATCAAGTCGTACTTGGTTTGCTATTTCTCTTTTTAACTCTGTATGTGTCTGGTAAAGTTCAACCAAAGATTAGTGCCATGCTCATGAAAAATCTAGCTCCAGAGGTTCTAGCTCGTACCAGTAATTTTTTAGGTTTATTGTTTACCTTATCCATACCTGTGGGAACAGCCTGTTTTTCACTTGTAGCTGTATGGAATATACAGTTGACTTGGATGCTATTTGTTGGTCTTTCCTTGCTAGCTATTCTTTTGACAGGTCTTAATCTCAAAAATGATATTTGAATCCTAATTTTTTCTCTCACTGTTTTAATCACTCTATTTATGGTAAAATAAGACTATTAAGTTTAAAGAGGATTCCCTATGAAATTACAAAAACCAAAAGGAACGCAGGATATTTTACCTGCTGAATCTGCCAAATGGCAGTACGTTGAGGGCTTTGCCCGTGAGATTTTCAAGCGCTATAACTATGCAGAAGTGCGCACGCCTATTTTTGAGCATTACGAGGTTATCAGCCGCTCTGTCGGAGATACGACTGATATCGTAACCAAGGAAATGTACGACTTCTATGACAAGGGTGACCGTCATATCACCCTCCGTCCAGAAGGCACAGCGCCCGTTGTCCGTTCCTATGTGGAAAATAAACTCTTCGCCCCAGAAGTGCAAAAGCCAAGTAAGTTCTACTACATGGGACCAATGTTCCGTTATGAGCGTCCACAGGCAGGGCGTTTGCGCCAGTTCCACCAGATTGGTGTTGAGTGTTTTGGATCTAGCAATCCAGCCACCGATGTGGAAACCATCGCGATGGCGGCCCATTTCTTGAAAGAAATCGGCATCCAAGGTGTCAAATTGCACCTCAACACTCTTGGAAATCCTGAGAGCCGTGCGGCCTACCGTCAAGCCTTGATTGACTATTTGACACCGCTCAAGGAGACCTTGTCTAAGGATAGCCAACGTCGCTTGGAGGAAAATCCTCTCCGTGTCTTAGACTCTAAGGAAAAAGAAGACAAGGTGGCTGTAGAGAATGCACCGTCTATCTTGGATTTTCTTGATGAAGAAAGCCAAGCTCACTTTGATGCTGTGCGTCAGATGTTGGAAAATCTGGGAGTAGACTATATCATCGATACCAATATGGTGCGTGGTCTGGACTACTACAACCACACCATTTTCGAGTTCATCACTGAGATTGAGGGCAATGATCTGACAGTCTGTGCGGGTGGTCGCTACGATGGTTTGGTTGCTTACTTTGGAGGCCCTGAAACTGCTGGATTTGGTTTTGGACTTGGTGTAGAGCGTCTGCTTCTCATTCTTGAAAAGCAAGGTGTGGCCCTCCCTATCGAAAACGCCCTAGATGTCTATATCGCAGTCTTGGGTCAAGGAGCAAATGCCAAGGCTTTGGAATTGGTGCAAGCCCTTCGCCAACAAGGATTCAAAGCAGAGCGTGATTACCTCAATCGTAAACTAAAAGCTCAGTTCAAGTCAGCCGATGTCTTTGCGGCTAAGACCCTCATCACCTTAGGAGAGAGTGAAGTCGAAAGCGGACAAGTAACGGTCAAGAATAATCAAACCCGAGAAGAAGTGCAAGTGTCACTTGAGACAATCAACCAAAGCTTCTCAGAAATCTTTGAAAAACTAGGATTTTAATGATAGATAAACCGGTCAGGAACCTATTCCTGACCTTTTTCTTTTGCAAAATGACAAAAATCATAAACTTTTTGACAAATATGATTGTCAAAAAGAAAAAGATGTGTTACAATATAAGCAAGTTAAGAAATAGGAGGGAGCCACATGTGGGTATGGATTTTGTTTCCTTTTCTCGTCTTGATTTATATGAGTCAATCTAAGAAAATCAAGCGGTTAGAGAAGAGGTTAAAGGTAATCGAAAGAAAAGAGAAAGGAAACGCAGAAATGTCGAGATTATTGCAAGAAATGATTGGAAAGAAACCAACAATCATTGGAGAACTATTTGGAACAAATTTTTGGGAAGTTGTGGATGTTGATGAGGAATGGGTCAAGCTACGATATGTAGACAAGACGGGAAAAGAAAAAATCAAGTTGCAACGTATTGAGGATATCCAAACAGTTGAATTTGACGGAGAGTAGGTGTGTAACATGCAACTAAAAAATCGTCTAAAAGAGCTTCGAGCTCGCGATGGCCTCAATCAAACCGAACTAGCCAAGCTAGCAGAGGTTTCCAGACAGACCATTAGCCTACTAGAACGGGATGAGTACACCCCATCCATTATCATTGCCCTGAAAATATCTCAAATTTTCAATGAAACAGTCGAATCGGTATTTCGCTTGGAGGAGGACGAGTGATGAACAAGTTTAAAGTGATTTATTACATGAGTGTTCTTGCTCTTATTGTGAATGCCTTTGCTATGATTGGAACATTACTGGGGTGGTTCTATTTTGTTGAAAGTAAGTATTTGTTTTGGATTAACTTAGTCCTCTTGTCTATTTTCAATCGGTTGAAGAAAAAGGAGAAAAATGATGAACAAGTATAAAGTGATTTATTATGTAGTTGCCATAGCTCTATTAGTCAGCCTGTGTCTACTAATTGGAACAAATCTAGGATGGTTTGATCTCTATTACAGCGACCAATTTATTTGGGCCTACTTTGCTCTTATCCCAGTCGTTGACTGGATTGAAAAGAAATCCAAAAATCTAGCAAGTGAAAAAGGAGAATGAATATGAAAAAGAAAAAGAAACGTGGATTGTTGTTTTTAATGGTTGTTGTCTTGGGATTTTTCTTGGGCATTTTTGTAGGGATGTTTAAGGCTGTTGCCGAATCCCACGGAATTATGTTAGATGTAAAAATCTTGATACCCTGGATATCAGCTATTTGTTTAGTGTTAGGTTTCATTAGCATTCTTTTGACATTCAATTTCTTAAAGAAAAGCAGAAAATTTCATTCCTTGTATCAAGAGGAAATGGATGATGATCTGAATGAAACTTATTATGTGCAAATGTATCGGAATCTCGAGTTTGGAACCATTGCTTTTAATATTGCAAGTGTAGCGATTTTATTGGCTCTTTTCATCTCAGGTAGTGAAGCGGTTGTACTAAATGGAAGCCATATAACCTTATCTCTTTCTTTTTTGGCATTAGTGCTGATTTTCAGTGTTCAAAAATATCTTTTCAAGACGATTTCGATTGTTCGTCAGTTTGATTTGGCATTTTTCTCTATTCCAAAAGATATGTTAGATTATGTAAATTCTTACGATGAAGGAGAACGACAAGCTAATTTGGAACAGAGTTTTCGGATTTTATTTCAATTAAACCAATATGTTTTACCAGGTTTGTATATTTTGATTGATATTGTTTCTGTACTTACGGGAGAAATTCAGTTATTAGGTCTTTTAGCTGTAGCTGTAGTCCATATTTATATCAATGTGATGCAGTTGCCTATGGTAAAACGTTATTTCAAATAAAGGAGTTTCTATGATTCGTGTTGAAAATGTAAGCAAAAGTTTTGGGAGCAAAAAAGCTCTTCATCAGATTTCTTTTGAGATTAAGGAAGGTGAAATCTTTGGTTTTCTTGGCCCTTCTGGCTCAGGTAAAACAACCATGATCAATGTCTTAACAGGTCAGTTGGCTGCAGATCAAGGTAAAACAGTTTTGTTAGGCAAGAATTCTCAAGATTTAACCTCAAATGATTTGGAACAAATTGGTATTGTTAGTGATGGCAGTGGTTTTTATGAAAAGATGAGTCTTTACAAAAATCTTCTCATCTATGCTAAGTTATATGGCCTCAAGGCAGATAGAGTAAATCAGGTGCTCCAACAGGTTGGATTGGCAGATGCTAAAGATATTATCGCAGAAAAGTTATCTACTGGAATGAAACAACGAATGTTCTTGGCTCGTGCCCTTCTGAATGCTCCTAAGATTCTCTTTCTGGATGAGCCAACCAGTGGCTTAGACCCTACAACATCTAAGATGATTCATACCCTACTCCAAGAATTAAAGCAGGCGGGGACAACTATCTTTCTGACCACGCATGATATGAATGAAGCAACTCTGCTTTGTGATCGCTTATCTCTTTTAAATAAGGGAAACTTAATAGAGTATGGAAGTCCGCAAGATATCATCCAGAAGTACCATGTGGATAAGAAAGTACGTGTGGTTTATAATGATGGACGAGAACAGATAGTTCCATTTGAAGAATTGCCACATTTAGACACGACAGATTTGATGGTGGTTCACTCTTGTGAGCCGACTTTAGAAGAAATCTTTATCAGATTAACAGGAGAAAAGTTAGATGTTTAGAAAATTAAATGCCCTACTATGGTTAAGAGTACAAGTTCTTATTAGCAATTCAACTTTGTTGGCGACTTTATTGATGCCTTTTGGTATTGCTGTTGTATATAATGAATTTTTAAATAAGAATGGACAATTGAGCCTAATTTTACTATCTGCTAGCTTGACGATGGTCTTGAGCATGGGAAGTGGTTATATGGTATCGATTATGATGGCAGAAGATAAGGAAAAACGAAATCTTAAATCACTCATTCTAAGTGGTGTGACAGCAACAGAATATACTTTCAGTATGCTCGTTCTCCCTATTCTGATAATGTTGCTTGCTATGATTGCACTTCCCATCTATCTTAGAGTAGATGTATCTGGTTATTTAGTTGCCTACGTTATCTATTTGCTCCTAGCAACGATTAGTATTATTTTTCTCAACCTTCTAATCGGTGCGGTTTCAGATACTCAATCTAAAGCGCAAGTTTATAGTATCTTCCCTATGTTAATTGTCTCTTTTTTACCTATAATTGCTCTTCAAAATGATACGGCTCAGAAAGTGTTAGATTACTCGTTCGTCGGTCCTATTGTAAATCTTTTAAATCAAAAAGGTGGGGAAATATCTTTTTCTAATATTGGTATGTTACTTGCCTGGGTACTTGTGTTAGGAATAGCGAACCTCTTTGTATTGAAAAACAGTTATAAAGCAAGATAGGAGAACTTTATGAAACTACTTAAAAACCTTGGCTGGTTTTTTCTAGCCCTTCTATCCTTTTTATTCATCTATGGCTTCATTCAGGGGCTCGCGACTACTTCGCTTGCCTTAGGCGCTTCACCCTATGCTGTTACCCTACTCTATGTGGCCTTGGCTGGAGTTTATGTGTACGGTATTTACAAATGGTATCAGAAAGGTCCTGTTCGTATTGAGAAGAGTGGCTTCAACCGATTTATTTGGCTTCCTGCCTTGGTTTGGTTCTTATCTCTGGTTGTCCAGTTTTTCTTGCCAGATGATCCTTCAGTAAATCAACAAATAGCGACAGACTTGACCTTGTCTCAACCACTTTTCTCATTCTTTGCTGTCGTTATTTTTGCTCCTTTGACGGAAGAACTCATCTTTAGAGGGATGTTAGCACGCTATCTCTTTCCTAAGCAGGACAATAGTAAACAAACTCTGATTTTTCTTCTGGTGTCCGGTGTTCTGTTTGCCTTGATTCATTTCCCAGGTGATGTGCAACAATTTTTTGTCTATTTTAGCCTTGGTTTTAGTTTGGGCTTGGCTTATATTAGCAAAAAAGGTCTGGTCTACAGTATTTCTCTCCACGCTTTGAATAATTTAGTCGGCTTTTTGATGATACTCATGCTATAATAGAGTCAGGAGGTCACATGAAACGAGTAATTTTATTAGCAGTGATTCAGGCAGTCGTTCTATTTTTCATCATTGGAGCGCTAGCTTATGCCTTTAAGGGCGATTTCTTCTACAACTATCTAGCAGTTGTCTTTGCCCCTATTGCAGGTGTCTTGCGCTTTGGGACAGCTTACACAACGGAAATTGTCTTGCCTCGAAAGGCAGCCGAAATTGCTGAAAAGCGTAAAGCAGGCAAAAATTCAAAATAAAAGAGTCCGGTGAAGTTCATCGGATTTTTGTATTAGCGCTAATTTTTAGGGTTGTCACTTGATTTTTAAAGACTGGCAAACTTTTCTGCTGATTTTCATGAAGAGCCTGCGCTTTTATGGTAAAATAGTAACAGAATAAAAGAGGAGAGAAACAATGAAACGTAGTATGTATGCTGGTCGTGTTCGTGAGGAACACATCGGACAAGAAATGACCTTGAAAGGATGGGTTGGCCGTCGTCGTGACCTTGGTGGTTTGATCTTTATCGACCTTCGTGACCGTGAAGGAATCATGCAGTTGGTTATCAACCCTGAAAAAGTCTCTGCAGAGGTCATGGCAACAGCTGAAAGCCTTCGTAGCGAATTTGTTATCGAGGTGACTGGACAGGTCGCTGCGCGTGAGCAAGCCAATGATAAGTTGCCAACTGGTGCAGTTGAGTTAAACGTGACAGCTCTGACAGTGCTTAATACAGCTAAGACAACACCATTTGAGATTAAGGATGGTATTGAGGCCAATGACGATACGCGTTTGCGTTACCGTTACCTTGACCTTCGTCGTCCAGAAATGTTGGAAAATCTTAAACTTCGTGCTAAGGTGACCCACTCTATCCGTAATTACTTGGATGAGTTGGAGTTTATCGACGTGGAGACACCATTTCTTTCTAAGTCAACGCCTGAAGGGGCGCGTGATTACTTGGTGCCGTCTCGTGTTAATAAAGGGCATTTTTACGCTCTTCCTCAAAGTCCACAAATCACGAAACAACTCTTGATGAATGCTGGTTTTGACCGTTACTACCAAATCGTTAAATGTTTTCGTGATGAGGACTTGCGTGGAGACCGCCAGCCTGAGTTTACCCAGGTCGACTTGGAAACGTCCTTCCTTACTGAGCAAGAAATCCAAGATATTACAGAAGGTTTGATTGCGCGCGTGATGAAGGAAACCAAAGGCATCGAAGTGACACTTCCATTCCCTCGTATGAAATACGATGATGTGATGGCTCTTTATGGTTCTGATAAGCCAGATACCCGTTTTGACATGTTGCTTCAGGACTTGACAGCAGTGGTCAAAGGTGTAGACTTCAAAGTCTTTTCAGAAGCACCTGCTGTAAAAGCCATTGTGGTCAAAGGAGCTGCGGACAACTATTCACGTAAAGACATCGACAAGATGACGGAAGTAGCCAAGCAGTACGGTGCCAAAGGTCTTGCTTGGGTCAAGGTTGTTGATGGAGAATTAAACGGACCAGTTGCTAAGTTCTTGACTGGTATCCAAGCAGAATTGACAACAGCGCTTGCTCTTGAAGATAAAGACTTGGTTCTCTTTGTGGCGGATACGCTTGAAGTGGCCAATGCAACGCTTGGTGCCCTTCGTGGCCGTATTGCCAAAGAGCTTGGTTTGATTGATGGCGATAAATTCAACTTCCTTTGGGTGGTTGACTGGCCAATGTTTGAATGGTCTGAAGAAGAAGGTCGCTACATGAGCGCCCACCATCCGTTCACCCTTCCACAGGAAGAGACTGCTCACGAATTAGAAGGTGATTTGGCTAAGGTTCGTGCCATTGCTTACGATATTGTCTTGAACGGTTATGAGCTTGGTGGTGGTAGCCTTCGTATCAACCAAAAAGACCTTCAAGAACGTATGTTCAAGGCTCTTGGTTTTTCAGCCGAAGAAGCAAATGACCAGTTTGGCTTCCTTCTTGAAGCCATGGACTATGGTTTCCCACCACACGGTGGCTTGGCGATCGGGCTTGACCGATTTGTCATGCTCTTAGCAGGAGAAGAAAATATCCGTGAAGTCATTGCCTTTCCTAAGAACAATAAGGCAAGTGACCCAATGACACAAGCTCCTTCAACAGTAGCTCTCAAACAACTAGAGGAACTCAGCTTACAAGTAGAAGAAGATGAAACAAGCAAAACGAATTAAGCGGTGGCGCTATTATCTGCGCCGCTTTGCTCATCAGATAAAAATTTTACGTGTCTTACAAAGCATCTCTCGCGAAAAATATGATGAGAAGATTTCGGCCTCTCTGGTCTATGGATTTCTATCAGCAGTAGCGGTCAATTTCTTTTTCCAACCAGGGCATGTGTATTCGAGTGGTGCGACAGGTCTGGCACAGATTATCTCTGCCTTGAGTAATCACTGGTTTGGTTTTCATATCCCGATTTCGCTAACCTTCTACGCCATTAACTTCCCTTTGATGGTCTTAGCTTGGTATCAGATTGGCCATAAGTTCACCGTCTTTACATTTATCACGGTGTCTATGAGTTCCTTCTTTATCCAGTTTGTCCCTGTGGCGACTTTGACTGAGGATCCCATTATCAATGCCCTTTTTGGGGGTGTTGTCATGGGCTTGGGGATTGGTTTTGCTCTTCGCAACAATATCTCCAGTGGTGGGACGGATATCGTCAGCCTGACCATTCGCAAGAAAACGGGTAAGAATGTCGGTAGTATTTCTTTCTTGGTAAATGGGACCATCATGCTGATAGCAGGTTTGACCTTTGGTTGGAAATACGCTCTTTACTCTATGATTACCATCTTTGTCTCTAGCCGTGTGACAGACGCCGTCTTTACCAAGCAAAAACGCATGCAGGCCATGATTGTGACCAATCATCCAGACAAGGTAATTGAAAAAATCCATAAAAAATTGCACCGCGGAGCAACCATGATCCACGATGCAGAAGGAACCTATAATCACGAGAGAAAGGCAGTTTTAATCACTGTCATTACACGTGCAGAGTTTAATGAGTTTAAACAGATTATGAAACAGGTGGATCCAGGCGCCTTTGTCTCTGTATCTGAGAATGTTCATATTCTGGGACGGTTCGTTGAAACAGAAAATTAGTGACCAAAAAACCAGCGCGAGCTGGTTTTTATTTTTCGATAATTTTGTGGGCGATCAACTGACGGTAGCAGATTTGTCTATTTTCTTTAGAATCATTGATGATGCAGAGAATAGTTTCTAAAGAAGTGCGTCCGAGGGCTAGGCTATTGATATCTATATAGGCTGCCAAATTGAGCTTGGGATTAACCGAGTCAAAGCTGAGAACAGGGACATCCAGTTGGTGCTTAGCGATGTAGTCACAAACACCTTCAGCTAGGAGGCTATCGGTTGTGATGATGGCATCAATTTGTGGATCGTGCTTGAATAATCGCTTGCTAAATTTATAGCCCTTTTCTTCCAGAAACTCGTCTGCAAAGTAGATGCGATTGGTGTCAGTGGTAAGTTTGTAATATTTAAGCGCCTGTTCATAGCCTGTTAAACGGTCTTTGGTCACGAAGAGCTTTTTACTTCCTCCGATAAAGGCAATGCGTTTGCAGCCTTTTTTGATGAAATATTCAGTCGCATCAAAACCAGCTTGAACATTGTCGTTGTCGACAAGTGGGATGAAAGGAGATAGAGATTTACCTAGGATAAGGAAGGGGAACTGTTCTTCTGCAACGAGTTTTACGAGAGGGTCTTCTTCTTGGGCATAGAGAAAGATTAGCCCATCTACACGCTTGCCGTAGACCATTTGTGAAATAGCGTTGAGACGCTCCTTTTCATCTTTTCCTGTTGCTATCTGAATGGCATAGTGGTTTTCAGATGCGACTTGAGAGATACCACGTAGAACCGATGGAAAGAAAGGATTCTGGTAGAAGGCGTCTGAGTCATCAGGAAGAACCAAACCAATCACCTGAGTATAGCTACTTACCAAGCTGCGAGCATTGAGGTTTGGGTGGTAGTTGAGCTCCTTCATAGCCTTGCGAACGCGTTTTTTTGTTTCGTCGCTAATGGTTGATTTATTTTGAATAACACGGGTTACGGTTGAAGGTGAAACACCAGCAGCCTTGGCCACGTCTTTAATCGTAACGGGCATAAAAATCTCCTATTTATGGTAATCTGGATCACGGAAATGTGTTTTATAAAAGATAGTGACCAGATACAGAACAAAAAGAATGTTTTGTACAGTAATCAGGGTTGACATATTTTGGCCAAATAATCCCAGAATAAGCGTAATCAGAGTCGGCAATCCTAAACAGTTCAAGATAAAATGATAGCACTCTTTAAAGGTTCTAAATGAAAAGAGGCGTGATTTCTTAGTGATATAAAGGAGAAGACTCGCCCCTAGAGAGACGATAAAGAAATTCAAACCAAAGAGGAAGCTGGCACCGAGAACTAGGAAGAGACTGATATAGACACGATTCTGTTGGTACCAGTCTTTAGAAATTGCTTGGGTTAAGCTGTCTTTGCTTTTGAAACTCTCAGTCTCAATCGCTCGGTAAGAGATTCGGGTCAGTTCCTTATTTTCCTTGCTGATGACCAGTTCTTTTGTGTCGAAATGCAGTTGCAAGTCCTTAGGTAACTCCTTACTTTGACTTGGACCGATCACAATAGAAGGGGCTTGACTAGCTGTTCCTGTATAAGTTAATGTGCCATCAACAATTCTAGCATGTTCAGAGAGATCCTGGACAACCTCATCTGTCAGAGGTTCATAGACATTATCGATAAAAGTTTCTAGCGGATAGGTCTCCTGAGAGCTGTTTTGAATGGCAATGGGTACCATAGACAAGCTGATAAGGAAGATACTGGTAAAGAGTAGTTGAAACCAGTTGAGCCCGAAACGTTTGGACAGGGGCTTACGAAATCCCCAAATACTTGAAAAATAGGAAAATGGATATGGAAGCATAGGTATCTTTCTAAAAGGTGTTTTCTATATGAGTATTATTATATAGAGAAATGTGCTTTATTTCAAGTCTAGGAGAAAAATTGCTTGTTGTAAGGATATTACTTACAGTGACAATCGCTAATACTCAATGAAAATCAAAGTGCAAACTAGGAAGCTAGCCGCAGGCTGCTCAAAGCACTGCTTTGAGGTTATAGATAGAACTGACGAAGTCAGCTCAAAATACTGTTTTGAGGTTGCAGATGGAAGCTGACGTGGTTTGAAGCGGTTTTCGAAGAGTATAAAATGAAAAAGGGTGGCGGGGATATATTATCCCTTGTCGCCACCACTTGTAAGTCCTGAAACAAAGTTCTTTTGTAGGAAGAAGAAGAGAATACAGATTGGAAGGGCGATGAGGATAGCACCTGCTGAGAAGTAGGCAATCTTCAAGTTTTTCACATTGCTGACGAAGGTTTGGAGACCTACGGCAACAGTAAAGTATTCTTTCTCACGAAGCAAGAAACTAGAGAGGATGTAGTCTCCAAAAGGTCCCATGAAGGCCCAGAGAGCTTGTACGGCAACCATTGGGCGAACAAGTGGAAGAACAATTTGCCAGAAGCGGCGGAAGTGTCCTGCACCGTCTAGTTTTGCAGATTCGTCTAAAGACATTGGCACTGTATCGAAGTAGCCTTTCATGAGCCAAGCATTCATCGGGATACCACCACCAACGTAGAGGAAGATGAGGAACCAGCTGTGGTTAAGGGCGTTCAACATAAGCGCCATAACGAAGAAGGCTGTCAAAGCGGCCATGGTTGGCACCATTTGGATAATCAAGAAGAAAACCAAACTTTGTTTACGAGCCAAGAAGTTATAACGGCTGTAAGCATAACCAGCAAGTACGATGATACTTGTTTGAACAGCCATGGTAATCAAGGCGATAATCAAAGTGTTGAGGTACCAAGTGCCGTACAAGGTTTCAGTGAAGAGGCCTTTAAAGTTATCAAAATTGAGGTCGATGTTAGTATCTAGTTTAAAGGCTGAGACGTTACCTGCTTTAAAGGCTGACATGATGGTAATCAAAAGTGGATAGATAATGACAATTGATAGACCAATCAGGTAAAGGTAAGTAAGGGTTTGAGTCAGTCTACGTTTGAGTTTAATTGAGTTATTCATCTTAGACGTCCTCCATATCAAATGCGTGTAGTTTCTTGAATGCGATCATAGAGATTGAGATGACAATGATAGAGATAATCAAGGTAACAGCTGCCGCCATTGAGTATTGAGGAGATGTACCTGTTGTCAAACGGTAGATCCATGAGATCAAGATATCGGTTGAACCAGCTCCACCACCGACACTACCAGGTCCTCCACCATTGAAGAGGTACATGATAGAGAAGTTGTTAAAGTTGAAGGTGTATTGACTGATCAAAGTAGGTGCCGCAACAGCCAAGATCATTGGGAAAGTGATGTTGCGGAATTTTTGCCAAGCATTAGCACCGTCAATATAAGCTGCTTCGTAAAGGTCGTTAGGAATAGATTGCAAGATACCTAAAGTCAAAACGTAGATGTATGGGAATCCGAGCCAACCTTGCATCATAATCAAGGCAATCTTAGTCCAAGTAGGGTCTGTTTTCCAAGGGATAAGAGCTCCATCAAGGAAAGGAAGGAATTTAGCCAAGATTGGCAATACTTGAGTGTTGATAGCTCCGACACTATCGTTAAACATGTTTGAGAATGTCAAGATAGTGATGAAGGCTGGGACAGCCCAAGGAAGAAGGAAAATAACACCAAAGATACGTTTTCCTTTGATAAATGGTTGGTTAGCAATGATAGCTGTGAAGATACCAATTACGATTTGTAAAGTAGAAGCTGCCAAAGCCCAGATGATAGTCCAAGAAAGAACAGACCCAAAGGCTGAACGGAAGGTACTCAAGCTCCAGATATTACTAAAGTTTGTCAAACCAACCCAGTCCAACAATTTGTTTGGTGGTAAGTGTTGGAAGTCATAGTTAGTAAAGGCGATCATCAAGGTTACGATAACTGGGAAGATAATCGCAAAAGTCATGGCAACATAAGATGGAATAATCAAGAGGTAAGGGAAGCCATTTTCATAGATTCCTTTGATCATTTCTTTAAAGGTAAGTGCTACTGGAATACCATTGTTAATGTGTTTAGCAGTTGTATGTGCATCTTTGATATTTGCGAAATAAAAGAGTACATAAACGACTACAAAGATTAAATGGAAGGCACCGCGAATCAGCATAAAGAGGGAATTGTCACGACCTGGCTTGTCACCAAGAGTGATGAGGTTGCTCAATTCAGGGGCTGCAAGTGCTAGGAAGTAAAGGACAAATACGATGGTTACACCAAGGAAGATAAAACCTTTGGCTTTTTGTTTATTGTAAATCTGTCCTAACCCAGGAATGATAGACAGCAGGGCTGCTTTACTAGGTTGTTGCTTTTCCATAATAACTCCTTTCATAGGATACCGCTTTTTATAAGAAAGCTAAATTATTTGTGTTTCTATTGATAAATTCAAAGGGGGATTTGATTTCCACCCCCCTTGAACAAATTTGTTATTCACCAAATTTTTGTTTGATTGTTTCTTTAATCAATGTTACAGCATCGTTAGCAGATGTTTTCGCATCTTTTTGACCACTTACAGCATCAAAGAGCATGTTTTTCGCTGGATCCCAAACTGCAGACATTTGAGAGATGTTTGGCAGTGGCTGAGTGCTCTTGAACTGTTTGATAACAGCTGTTGTCAACTCATCGTTTTTACCTTCAGCGTATGAACGAGCTTCAGTATTCGCTGGGATTTCATTAGTCTTATCGTATAAGGCTTTTTGTTGTTCAGTTGAAACAAGGAAGTCTACAAATTTTTGTGCGGCTTCAAGGTTCTTAACGGCTTGAGGGATGACCCAGGCTTTACCACCACCGAATGCAGCATATTCTTTTCCATTTGGAAGAGTTGGGATAGTCGCAACACCGTAGTTTACTTTAGCATCTTTGAAAGCTTGAGCTTTCCAAGGTCCGTCGATGATAGCAGCTGTTTTACCTTCTTGGAAATGAGTTTGGATCAAGTTTCCAGCACCTTCTGTATCTTGCATACCTTTAGGCCATTTTTCATACCAAGATTTAGCGTAGTTGATACCTGCGATAGAACCGTCGTTGGCAAGACCGATGTCTTTAGGATCTTTACCATTTTGACCGAATACGTATCCGCCGTTACCAGCAAGAAGTCCGTATGCATAGTAGAAGTTTGTCCAGTCAGCTAGGAAGGCAGTAGTTTTGCCATCTTCTCCAGCGAAGGCATATTTGCTATCTTTAGCAAGGTTTTCCAAGTCAGCAAATGTTTTTGGAGCATCTTTTACCAAGTCTTTGTTGTAGTACATAACAAGTGACTCGATAACGGCAGGAGCACCGTAAACTTTACCATTAGCAGCGGTTACAAGAGATTTAGTTGTGTCGTCTGTTTTAGCACCATCGCTCAATTTCACTTCTGAAAGTTGTCCGTCAGAACCAAGGCTACCTACACGGTCGTATGGAGCCATCATAATATCAGGGACATTACCAGATTGGTTGTCAAGTGAAAGTTTATCAAGACCTCCTAGAGCATCACCAGTTTTAAGAGTAATTTTTACGCCAGCTTCTTTTTCATAAGCTTTAGCAATCTCTTCAATATAGCTCTTATATCCTTCATCTACATATACAGTGAGTTCTTTGGCTTCAGATGAACCAGAATCAGCAGGCTTATCAGCAGTTTTGCTTCCGCAAGCTACCAAAAGCAAGCTAGCAAGTGTAACAGTTCCAAGCACAGCAGCGCTCTTCGTGAATTTAGATGACATAGTGTATTCCTCCTAAAGAATAACAAGTTTTATTGATAAGGAAGACGCAAACGTTTTCCTTTATGAGCTTAGTATAGCACAAATAGAAAACGGTTGCAAGTGTTTTTGTTAAAAATTTTAAAAAAATTTTAAGCTTGATTTGATAGCATGATTTTGCTTTTTAAATAGAAGAAAAGTGTGAAATAGATAAGAATACAGTATTTTTAATAAAAAATAGATGGAATCTGTCTAAAGAGGGAAATCAGGAGGGGCTATTTCCCTGTTTCTAATCCCTATCTATTTTCTATAGACCTTTGTGCCTCCTTACATCTAAATTCAAGTTTTCTAGGGGATGATTTGTACTTGGTAGACTGTCTCATGAGAGTCAAACTTTAGGATTAGATAGTTTTAAGTTATCTTTGCTAAAATGAGTTAGTCTCCTTAAAAATAATCAAAAAAGTTTTTTAAAAACGCTTGCAATTATGTTTGAAAAGGAGTATAATTATAAGTAACGCAAACGTTTGCGTCTGTTAAAATACGCAACGTTCCATTATTTTAACACATGAGGTGCTATTATGAAAAAACGTCAAAGTGGTGTGTTGATGCACATCTCTTCTCTTCCAGGAGCTTACGGAATCGGATCGTTTGGTCAAAGTGCTTACGACTTCGTTGATTTCTTGGTTCGTACAAAACAACGTTACTGGCAAATCCTTCCATTAGGAACAACTAGTTACGGTGATTCTCCTTACCAATCTTTCTCAGCCTTCGCAGGAAACACTCATTTTATCGATTTAGATATCTTGGTGGAGCAAGGTTTGTTGGAAGCAAGTGACCTTGAAGGAGTTGACTTTGGTAGTGATGCGTCTGAAGTTGACTATGCTAAAATCTACTATGCACGTCGTCCTCTTTTAGAAAAAGCGGTGAAACGTTTCTTTGAAGTCGGAGATGTTAAAGATTTTGAGAAATTTGCTCAAGATAACCAATCATGGCTTGAGCTTTTTGCTGAGTATATGGCTATCAAAGAGCATTTTGACAATCTTGCTTGGACTGAATGGCCAGATGCAGATGCTCGTGCTCGTAAAGATTCATCACTTGAAAGCTACCGTGAGCAATTGGCAGACAAGTTGGTTTACCACCGTGTGACTCAGTACTTCTTCTTCCAACAATGGTTGAAATTGAAAGCTTACGCTAACGACAACCACATCGAAATCGTTGGGGACATGCCAATCTACGTAGCGGAAGATTCAAGCGATATGTGGGCAAATCCACATCTCTTCAAGACAGATGTCAACGGTAAAGCAACTTGCATCGCAGGATGCCCACCAGATGAGTTTTCTGCAACTGGTCAGCTTTGGGGTAACCCAATCTATGACTGGGAAGCAATGGATAAAGACGGCTACAAATGGTGGATTGAACGCTTGCGTGAAAGCTTCAAAATCTATGACATCGTTCGTATCGACCACTTCCGTGGTTTCGAATCTTACTGGGAAATCCCTGCTGGTTCTGATACAGCAGCACCTGGTGAGTGGGTCAAAGGTCCAGGATACAAGCTTTTTGCAGCCGTTAAGGAAGAACTTGGTGAGTTAAACATCATCGCAGAAGACCTTGGTTTCATGACAGATGAAGTTATCGAGTTGCGTGAACGTACTGGCTTCCCAGGAATGAAGATTCTTCAATTTGCCTTCAACCCAGAAGACGAAAGCATCGATAGCCCACACTTGGCACCTGCTAACTCAGTTATGTACACAGGAACTCACGATAACAATACGGTCCTTGGTTGGTACCGTAACGAGATCGATGATGCGACTCGTGAGTACATGGCTCGCTACACTAACCGTAAAGAGTATGAAACAGTGCCACATGCTATGCTTCGTACAGTCTTTTCATCAGTTAGCTTCATGGCAATTGCAACTATGCAAGATTTGCTAGAATTGGATGAGACAGCTCGTATGAACTTCCCATCTACCCTTGGTGGAAACTGGTCTTGGCGTATGACTGAAGAACAATTGACACCAGCTGTTGAGGAAGGTTTGCTTGACTTGACAACAATCTATCGACGAATCAATGAAAATTTGGTAGAATTAAAGAAATAATACAATATCAGGAGACACCTTAAACATGTTATCACTACAAGAATTTGTACAAAATCGTTACAATAAAACCATTGCAGAATGTAGCAATGAAGAGCTTTACCTTGCTCTTCTTAACTACAGCAAGCTTGCAAGTAGCCAAAAACCAGTCAACACTGGTAAGAAAAAAGTTTACTACATCTCAGCTGAGTTCTTGATTGGTAAACTCTTGTCAAACAACTTGATTAACCTTGGTCTTTACGACGATGTCAAAAAAGAACTTGCAGCTGCAGGTAAAGACTTGATCGAAGTTGAAGAAGTTGAATTGGAACCATCTCTTGGTAATGGTGGTTTGGGACGTTTGGCTGCCTGCTTTATCGACTCAATTGCTACTCTTGGTTTGAATGGTGACGGTGTTGGTCTTAACTACCACTTTGGTCTTTTCCAACAAGTTCTTAAAAACAACCAACAAGAAACAATTCCAAATGCATGGTTGACAGAGCAAAACTGGTTGGTTCGCTCAAGCCGTAGCTACCAAGTACCATTTGCAGACTTTACTTTGACATCAACTCTTTATGATATTGATGTACCTGGTTACAAGACAGAAACGAAGAACCGCTTGCGTTTGTTTGACTTGGATTCAGTTGATTCTTCTATTATTAAAGACGGCATCAGCTTTGACAAGACAGACATCGCTCGCAACTTGACTCTCTTCCTTTACCCAGATGATAGTGACCGTCAAGGTGAATTGCTCCGTATCTTCCAACAATACTTCATGGTTTCAAACGGTGCGCAATTGATCATCGACGAAGCAATCGAAAAAGGAAGCAACTTGCATGACCTTGCTGACTACGCAGTTGTCCAAATCAACGATACTCACCCATCAATGGTTATCCCTGAATTGATCCGTCTTTTGACTGTACGTGGTATCGAGCTTGACGAAGCAATCTCAATCGTTCGTAGCATGACTGCCTACACTAACCACACAATCCTTGCTGAAGCCCTTGAAAAATGGCCTCTTGAATTCTTGCAAGAAGTGGTTCCTCACTTGGTACCAATCATCGAAGAATTGGACCGTCGCGTGAAAGCAGAATACAAAGATCCAGCTGTTCAAATTATCGATGAGAGCGGACGTGTTCACATGGCTCACATGGATATCCACTACGGATACAGCGTTAACGGGGTTGCAGCACTTCACACTGAAATCTTGAAGAACTCTGAGTTGAAAGCTTTCTACGACCTTTACCCAGAAAAATTCAACAACAAAACAAACGGTATCACTTTCCGTCGTTGGCTCATGCATGCTAACCCAAGATTGTCTCACTACTTGGATGAGATTCTTGGAGATGGTTGGCACCATGAAGCAGATGAGCTTGAAAAACTTTTGTCTTATGAAGACAAAGCAGCTGTCAAAGAAAAATTGGAAAGCATCAAGGCTCACAACAAACGTAAATTGGCTCGTCACTTGAAAGAACACCAAGGTGTAGAAATCAATCCAAACTCTATCTTTGATATCCAAATCAAACGTCTTCACGAGTACAAACGCCAACAAATGAACGCCTTGTACGTGATCCACAAATACCTTGACATTAAAGCTGGTAACATTCCTGCTCGCCCAATCACAATCTTCTTTGGTGGTAAAGCAGCTCCAGCCTACACAATCGCTCAAGACATCATCCACTTGATCCTTTGCATGTCAGAAGTGATTGCTAACGATCCAGCAGTAGCTCCACACTTGCAAGTAGTTATGGTTGAAAACTACAACGTTACTGCAGCAAGCTTCCTTATCCCAGCATGTGATATTTCAGAACAAATCTCACTTGCTTCTAAAGAAGCTTCAGGTACTGGTAACATGAAATTCATGTTGAACGGAGCTTTGACTCTTGGTACTATGGACGGAGCTAACGTGGAAATCGCTGAGTTGGTTGGCGATGAAAACATCTACATCTTTGGTGAAGATTCAGAAACTGTTATCGATCTTTACGCAAAAGCATCTTACAAATCAAGCGAATTCTACGCTCGTAAAGCTATCAAACCATTGGTTGACTTCATCGTTAGCGATGCAGTTCTTGCAGCTGGAAACAAAGAGCGCTTGGAACGTCTTTACAATGAATTGATCAACAAAGACTGGTTCATGACTCTTCTTGACTTAGAAGACTACATCAAAGTCAAAGAGCAAATGTTGGCTGATTACGAAGACCGTGACGCATGGTTGGATAAAGTCATCGTTAACATTTCTAAAGCAGGATTCTTCTCATCTGACCGTACAATCGCTCAGTATAACGAAGATATCTGGCACTTGAACTAAGATAAAAGATTTATACGAATACATTTTGTAAAAAAGCGAGTTTCGATTGAAATTCGCTTTTTTAAATGCTGTGGATTTTGGTTAATTCTGTCTAAAAATAGGGAAATCCTAGATACAGTGAAGGCTTTAAATGCTGGTTTTTACTGTCTTCAGCTTCAAAATCTACTTAAAAATCACCTCAAATTTCTTGTATTCGCTTACATAAAGTATTATAATATGATTATAGGAAAGAAGGTGTTCTTATGTGGAAAAAATATTTTTCAAAATATAAATGGACTGATTTATTTTGGATACTATTTGTTATTTTGACATGCCTCTTGACGGGTAATAATACTCTTTTCCCCCTTACCCATCAAGAAATCTCTTATCATGGGTGCTTATTGGGAATTACACTTGCCTTATATCACTTGCTATTTATTGATAAGTTTGTTATCTCGAATCGAAAATAAAGATTAGGGCTATGCTTAACTGTGTACTTTTAGAATTTATTTTGGAGGGAAGATTTTGTCTCTATTATTTATTATTTTAAATTTGTTTATCTTGTACAAGATTTATTCTTTGAGGCGGGAAAAATCGAAATACTTGATTTATACGGCCTATATCATATTTGGGGTAAATGTACTATATGGTATTCAATGGTTATTAAAAGAACTGATTTCAACTATTTCCACTTAATATGTATGGAAACTCCAGTGATTTTTGCATAACAAAACGCATAAGATTAAGGTTTTTGAGTACTGACCCCAAAAAGTTAGACAATTAATTTATCCGAAGGATTTAGTTCTGTACTGCACAGGACTAAGTCCTTTTAGTTTTACCTTAATTCGTTTATTGTTGTAGTAATCAATATAGTCTACAATAGCTTGTTCCAATTGCTTAAGCGACTGAAACGACTTCTCATAACCGTAAAACATTTCCGATTTTAAAATGCCAAAGAAAGATTCCATCATACCATTGTCTGGGCTGTTACCTTTACGTGACATAGATGGCTGAATTCCCTTACCTTCAAGAAATTGATGATAAGAATCGTGTTGATATTGCCAGCCGTGGTCACTATGGAGAATCGTATTCTCGTAGTGTTTCTCTGTAAATGCCTGTTCCAACATTGTTTTTACTTGTTCTAAGTTGGGTGAAGTAGACAGATGATAAGCGATAATTTCGCTGTTAAAGCCATCTAAAACTGGTGATAAGTAAAGCTTTTTAGTACTTGCTGGAATGGCAAATTCTGTCACATCCGTATAACACTTTTCCATTGGTCTCGATGCTTCAAACTGGCGTTGAATAAGGTTATCTGCTTTCTTGCCAACATCTCCTTTATGAGAAGAATATTTTCGTTTCTGTCGCATTTTAGCTTGTACATTGAGTACTTTCATTAAGCGTTGAACTCTTTTATGATTTACCAGATAACCACGATTTCTTAGTTCTAAATGAACCCGACGATAACCATAATTTCCCTTGTGTTCGATAAAAATGGATTGAATTTCAGCTTTAAGCTCTTGGTCCTTATCTGGTTTGTCTAGCTGTTTCAAGTGATAGTAGTAGGTCGAACGAGCTAGTTTAATGACTCTTAGAAGAATATCTAACGAAAAATCAGTAATTAGTTCTTGAACAATTTCTGTCTTTCTTCTTTCTCTTTTTCCTCCTTCAATCGGAGTTCTCTCAACTTTTTTAGGATGTCATTCTCAGCTCTCAGGTACTCATTTTCTGCTTGAAGACGTTCTAATTCTGTCCTCTCTTCAGGTCTCGTTTTTGGCTTACGTCCCATTTTAGGTACTCTCCCTCTTGTTTTCTCAACAATAGTATACCCGTTTTTCTTGTATTGTGCTAGCCAATTAAGAAGTATCGTACGACTTGGGAGACCGTATTCAAGAGAAACTCTATCTCTGGTCCAGCCTTCATGTAAGACTTTATGAATCATTTCTTGTTTTAAATCAGGAGAATAGTAACGATTTTTCCCTTTTTTGACGAACTCTATTCCGTAACGATCAATCAATTTAATCATGTACCTAATATTAGAATTATTTATCTCAAATTTATTTGAAAGCTTCTCTAAGCTATATCCTTGTTTTCTAAGTTCATAGATTTGAACTTTATCATCATAAGTTAATTTCATAATAAAAATACCCCAAAAGTTAGATTTTTTCTGTCTAACTTTTGGGGTGCAGTTCATTCACTAAATTACCGTTTTTTATTTGAATTCTATTGCTATTAACTATCTATTATTACCAACAGTACTAATATTATTACTAATTACCCTGAGGCCATCGTTTGTAAATTGACCCAAAACGTCAAATCCGTCATAAATTCCTTTATAAATAAAGAGTCCTAAAATTATAGATGAAATAATAATACTTGCACAAATAAAATATGTATGTTTTTTTTCGTTCATAATATCAATCCTCCTTTTTATTTGTATCCGCTTACATTTTATCATATAATGTTATTGTAGTCAAGAAAATGTGCTATTATGTTAAAAAATATTTTTCAAAATATAAATGGACGGATTTATTTTGGATTTTATTTGTTATTTTGATCTGCCTCTATATAGGTAACCATGATTTGTTTCCTCTCAATCATCAAGAAATCTCGCTTCGAGGGAGTTTCTGGGGATCTGTACTTGCCTTATATCAATTGCTATTTATTGATAAATTTATTATTTCGAATCGAAAATAAATGGAGAAGCTAAAAGCTTTAAATGTTTTAGACTTTTGGGATAGATAGTTTAAAAATTGAAATTTAAAACCGCAGATCTTCTTGAAATGCGGTTTTTTGTGTCAATTATAGTACTTTCCCAACCAGAACCTCAGCCTCAATGGTAATCTCTGTCAGTTGGCTCCAGTCAATCTTGCTCTGGTCGACGTGAAAGAGGAGAGGAGTCATACTGAGTAGGGCTTGGAGCTGCTCTGCTGTGATATGCTTAGTCAGAGAGGTAATTTGGCTAGATAGGATGGTAAAGTGTTCTTGGAAATGATTTTTGATGTCTTGATTAGAATAATCCTTGTTTGTCAGCTGGTTCTGTACCCTTTGACGGATTTCTTTGAGGTGATTTTCAGTTGGAATAACCTTTATCAAGATGCCGTCTTTGGATAAAACGCGACGAAATTCTCCATAGTTTGCAGGTGAGAAGATATCAAGCAGGATATCCATGCTGGCGTCTTTTATAGGAAGTCGTGCCAAGTCGCCTACAAACCAATTGACTGCCCAGTTGGGTTCACTTTTAGCAGCGATTTGGACGGAATCTTTGGAAATATCAAAGGCATAGAAGGTTTTGTCAGGATGACTTTCTTGGAGTTTGCGAGAATAGAATCCTTCACCACAGCCGATATCCAAAATTGTTTTGGCATTTTTTGAGTTTGAAAGTAAATCAGAGATAGCCTCTAAGATGGCCCGATAAAAGCCGGATTCTAGGATTTGTTGCCGATTTTGAAAGTTTTCCTTGTCGTAGTTGACAGATTGCTTGATTTGAGGGGCTAGATTGACATAGCCAAATTTTGCCAGGTCAAAAGAATGGCGATTGTTGCATTTGAGACTGCTCTCTACCAGAGTCAGATTTTCTCGACAGATAGGGCAGGCAAAGGCAGTCGCAGAAGCAAAACGCTGAAGTTTGGGTTTGAGATTTGTATTCATAGTTTAAGTGTATCAAAAGAGGCAAATGAAAGCAACTTTAGGATGATTTGTAATAGAATTAAATAGTAGTATAATTACTTTTCAAAGTGCCAAAATTAAATTGCTTTTATATCGAAATTGCTATATAATAATGATAAGGAGGAAATAAGTATGTTAAAAGAAGTATTAAGCGTCGCAAAAGTTGCGAAAAAATCATCACTCTTTTTGGGTGGTGTCGCATTTGGTACCCTTGGTTTGAAAATCTTGGCAAGTAAGGAAGCTAAAAAAGGTTATTCTAAAGCCTTGGCTAAGGCTTACAAGTTGAAAGACGAGCTAGATGCATCTGTTTCTGTTGTGAAGCAACATGGAGACGATGTCTTGCAAGATGCCAAATATTTGTACGAGCAAGAGAAAAAAGAAGAGCAATTAGATAGCCTTATAGGAGAATAATATGTCTTTTAAAGTGCTACATAGAGGATACCAACATATCCGACTATCATCTTCTTTTTCACTCACCTTGGATATTCAAGACTATCTTCGTTCCTTGGCGAGAGATGAAAAGGGGATTGAGTCTATCCAGTTTTACATGGATCAACAGCACTTTACTCTACGCATAAAAGAAGGCTTTTCTGTATTAGATAATGCAGAAGCCTTTTTAAAAAGAATTGATAAAGGGAAAGTTTCTGAGTTGATGACTCTTCCCATTCGTAGAGAAGAGAGTGCTTATTCTATTGTTTCAGGTGCAGCGGTTAAGCGTGTGCTTTTTCGTAGTTTTGTGCCATATCCTATTCGCTATATATGGACTTGTTATCAGGCTTTGGGTTATATCAGAGAAGCCTATCAAACACTAGCGCGTAAGGAACTAACGATGGAAGTCTTGGACTGTTCGGCGATTTTATTGTCCTTGTTTATGAACCAATCCAAGACGGCTAGCAATATCATGTTTATGCTTGATTTGGGGAATCATTTAGATCAGTGGTCTTTGAAAAAAACGGCAACAGATTTAGAACAGAGCCTTCTTGCAAAAGAGAGCGATGTATTCCTAGTACAGGGCGATACGGTTGTTAGTATCAAGAGTTCCGATGTTCAAATAGGAGATGTCTTGGTCCTATCTCAAGGAAATGAAATTCTGTTTGATGGACAAGTAGTTTCAGGTTTAGGTATGGTCAACGAAAGTTCCTTGACGGGAGAGAGTTTTCCAGTTGAAAAAAGAGAGTCTGATTTGGTTTGTGCAAATACAGTATTAGAAACTGGAGAGTTACGCATTCGTGTAACCGATAATCAGATGAACAGCCGGATTTTACAGCTGATTGAGTTGATGAAGAAATCTGAAGAAAACAAGAAAACGAAACAACGCTATTTCATCAAAATGGCGGACAAGGTCGTCAAATATAATTTCTTGGGGGCTGGGCTGACTTACCTATTAACAGGTTCTTTTTCTAAGGCTATTTCTTTCCTATTGGTCGATTTCTCCTGCGCTTTGAAAATCTCTACTCCTGTAGCTTATTTGACAGCTATCAAGGAGGGTTTGAATCGTGAAATGGTGATTAAGGATGGGGATGTTCTGGAGAAATATCTGGAAGTTGATACTTTCTTGTTTGATAAGACGGGAACAATCACAACTAGCTATCCTATAGTTGAAAAGGTGTTACCTTTTGGGGACTATAGTGAGGAAGATATTCTCAGAATCAGTGCCTGTCTTGAGGAACACATCTATCATCCTATTGCTAATGCCATCGTCAAGCAAGCCGAGATAGAGGGAATTGAACATGAGGAAATGCATGGGAAACTCCAATATATCGCAAGCAAGGGAATCAAATCCCATATCGATGGCCAACCAGTTCTTATTGGGAATTATGTCTTGATGCAGGATGAGCAGATTCATATCAGTTCGGAGCAAAATGCTTTAATTGAAGAGTACAAGAGTCACTACAATCTCTTATTCTTGGCTTATCAGAATGAATTGATTGGAATGTTCTGCATTCATACTCCTTTGAGAAAAGAAGCAAAAGCAGCCTTGGAGAAACTTAAGGCACAAGGGAAAAAATTGATTCTGGCAACAGGGGACACCATGGTTAGGACAGAGGAATTAGTCAAAGATTTGCCCTTTGATCAGGTCTATACAGACTTGAAACCTGATGGAAAATTTGAGTTAGTAGAGGAACTGCAGAAAGCAGGTCACACTATTTTGATGGTTGGGGATGGGTTGAATGACTCAGCTGCTCTAACCCTATCAGATATCGGTGTGGTGATGAATGAGAGTGCAGATATTTCTAAGCAGATGAGCGATATCTTATTGTTAGATAATCGTTTGGATTTCTTCCAAGAGTTGGATTGGCTATCATCATCTTTGCAAACACTCATCAAGAAGAATATTCAAGATACCGTTGTCGTAAATAGTAGTTTGATTGGCTTTGGCTTGTTTAATTGGCTCAGTCCTTCAAATCTTTCTATCTTACATAATCTAACAACCTTACGCATTGTACTGCGTAGCCTGTCTATTAAAAATAGATAGATGAGAGTTATTAACAGCAAAAAGGAGTTACCTTTCTCGAGGGTAACTCCTTTGTTTATAGATAAATGTTGAATAGTTTAGTAAGTCAATACAAAGTATTTTTTCTTACCACGACGGATAACAGTCAGTTCGTTCTCTAACTTATCTGCGTCACTCAAGACATAGTCAAGGTCTTGGATACGGTCGCCATTTAAGTAAATGGCTCCGTTTTGAACATCTTCACGGGCTTGGCGTTTTGAGTTGACTACACCAGATGACACGAGCAGTTCCACGATATTGTGGTTTTCATCTGCTTGAACTTGGTAGTTTGGAACGCCACGAAGTCCTTGTTTGAGCTCTTTGACAGAAAGGTTTTTGATGTTTCCTGCAAAGAGTTGCTCAGTGATGTTGAGGGCTTCTTTGTAAGCTTCTTCTCCGTGAACAAGTGTAACGACTTCACGAGCCAAGACTTTTTGAGCCAAGCGTTCGTGTGGAGCCGCTTCAAATTGTTTGCGGATGTCTTCAATCTCATCAAGTGATAAGAAAGTAAAGATCTTCAAGAAGCGAACAGCGTCAGCGTCCATAACGTTCATCCAGAATTGGTACATTTCATATGGGGAAGTCTTTTCAGGATTGAGCCAGACGGCATTTCCTTCTGATTTACCAAATTTCTTACCAGTTGCATCTGTGATCAATGGAACAGTGATAACGTGACCAGTCTTGTCAGCCTTACGACGAAGCAATTCAGTACCAGCTGTCATATTTCCCCACTGGTCAGAACCACCGATTTGAAGCGTTACGTTGTGGTCTTGGTTAAGAACGAAGAAGTCGTAACCTTGCATGATTTGGTAAGCAAACTCAGTGTATGAAATTCCTGTTTCGATCCGTTTTTTCACAGACTCCTTACTCATCATGTAGTTGACCGTGAAGTATTTTCCAATATCACGGAGGAAGTCAATGAAGCTGATGCTGCCAAACCAGTCGTAGTTGTTGACCATGACAGCTTTATTTTCACCATTTTCAAAGTCAAGAAAACGAGAAAGTTGTCCTTGGATAGACTTGACCCAGCCATCTACTGTGTCTTTTGTTTGGAGACTACGCTCAGCATCTTTGAAGGACGGATCTCCGATGAGACCTGTAGCACCGCCAACGAGCGCATAAGGTTTGTGACCTGCTAGTTGCAAGCGACGACTTGTCAAGATTGCGACAAGGTGGCCTAGGTGAAGGCTGTCAGCAGTTGGATCGTAGCCAGTATAATAAGAAACTTGACCTTCTTCTAGGGCTTTACGCAAAGCTTCTTCATCAGTCGTTTGAAATATCAAACCACGCTCTTTTAGCTCATCAAAAATGTGCATGTGTCTTTTCTCCTTTTTAAAATTATTGTTTCTAACTATTGTATCACAAACTTGAGCAATAGCCTAGCAGAATAGGGAAGAAAGTGGCTATTTTATTGAAAATTTCCCTTTTGTGGTATAATAGATAAAGTGAGGAAATCCATGCAAAATCAATTAAATGAATTAAAACGAAAAATGCTGGAATTTTTCCAGCAAAAACAAAAACATAAAAAATCAGATAGGCCGGCCAAGAAAGGTTCAAGTGTCCAAAAATCTAAATCCCTAGAGAAGCCAGCCATTTTTCCAGCTATTTTACTGAGTATAAAAGCCTTATTTAACTTACTCTTTGTGCTCGGTTTTCTAGGAGGAATGTTGGGAGCTGGGATTGCTTTGGGATACGGAGTGGCCTTATTTGACAAGGTTCGGGTGCCTCAGACAGAAGAATTGGTGAATCAGGTCAAGGACATCTCTTCTATTTCAGAGATTACCTATTCGGACGGGACGGTGATTGCTTCCATAGAGAGTGATTTGTTGCGCACTTCTATCTCATCTGAGCAAATTTCGGAAAATCTGAAGAAGGCTATCATTGCGACGGAAGACGAACACTTTAAAGAACATAAGGGTGTAGTACCCAAGGCGGTGATTCGTGCGACCTTGGGGAAATTTGTAGGTTTGGGTTCCTCTAGTGGGGGTTCAACCTTGACCCAGCAACTAATTAAACAGCAGGTGGTTGGGGATGCGCCGACCTTGGCTCGTAAGGCGACAGAGATTGTGGATGCTCTTGCCTTGGAACGCGCCATGAATAAAGATGAGATTTTAACGACTTATCTCAATGTGGCTCCCTTTGGCCGAAATAATAAGGGGCAGAATATTGCAGGAGCTCAGCAGGCAGCTGAGGGAATTTTCGGTGTAGATGCCAGCCAGTTGACTGTTCCTCAAGCAGCATTTTTAGCAGGACTTCCACAGAGTCCCATTACCTATTCCCCTTATGAAAATACTGGAGAGTTGAAGAGTGATGAAGACCTAGAAATTGGCTTAAGACGGGCTAAGGCAGTTCTTTACAGTATGTATCGTACAGGTGCCTTAAGCAAAGACGAGTATTCTCAGTACAAGGATTATGACCTTAAACAGGACTTTTTACCATCGGGCACGGTTGCAGGAATTTCACGAGACTATTTATACTTTACAACTTTGGCAGAAGCTCAAGAACGTATGTATGATTATCTAGCTCAGAGAGACAATGTCTCCGCCAAGGAGTTGAAAAATGAGGCAACTCAGAAGTTTTATCGCGATTTGGCATCCAAGGAAATTGAAAATGGTGGTTATAAGATTACTACTACCATAGACCAGAAAATTCATTCTGCCATGCAAAATGCGGTTGCTGATTATGGCTATCTTTTAGACGATGGAACAGGTCGTGTAGAAGTAGGGAATGTCTTGATGGACAACCAAACAGGTGCTATTCTAGGCTTTGTAGGTGGTCGTAATTATCAAGAAAATCAAAATAATCATGCCTTTGATACCAAACGTTCGCCAGCTTCTACTACCAAGCCCTTGCTGGCCTACGGTATTGCTATTGACCAGGGCTTGATGGGAAGTGAAACGATTCTGTCTAACTATCCAACAAACTTTGCTAATGGCAATCCGATTATGTATGCTAATAGCAAGGGAACAGGAATGATGACCTTGGGAGAAGCCTTGAACTATTCATGGAATATCCCTGCTTACTGGACCTATCGTATGCTCCGTGAAAAGGGTGTTGATGTCAAGGGTTATATGGAAAAGATGGGTTACGAGATTCCTGAGTACGGCATTGAGAGCCTGCCGATGGGTGGTGGTATTGAAGTCACAGTTGCCCAGCATACCAATGGATATCAGACCCTAGCAAATAATGGTCTATATCATAAAAAACATGTAATTGCTAAAATTGAAGCAGCAGATGGTAGAGTGGTGTATGAGTATCAGGATAAACCGGTTCAAGTCTATTCAAAAGCTACTGCGACAATTATGCAGGGCTTGCTGCGAGAAGTTCTATCCTCTCGTGTGACAACAACCTTCAAGACGAATCTGACTTCTTTAAATCCTAGTCTGGCTAATGCAGATTGGATTGGGAAGACTGGTACAACCAACCAAGATGAAAATATGTGGCTCATGCTTTCGACACCTAGATTAACCCTAGGTGGCTGGATTGGGCATGATGATAATCATTCATTGTCACGTAGAGCAGGTTATTCCAATAACTCTAATTACATGGCTCATCTGGTAAATGCGATTCAGCAAGCCTCACCAAGCATTTGGGGGAACGAGCGCTTTACTTTAGATCCTAGTGTAGTGAAATCGGAAGTCTTGAAATCAACAGGTCAAAAACCAGGGAAGGTTTCTGTTGAAGGAAAAGAGGTAGATGTTACAGGTTCGACTGTTACCAGCTATTGGGCTAATAAGGCAGGGGCGCCAGCGACCAGTTATCGCTTTGCTATTGGCGGAAGTGATGCGGATTATCAGAATGCTTGGTCTAGTATTGTGGGGAGTCTACCAACTACATCAAGCTCCAGCAGTTCAAGTAGTAGTTCTAGCGACAGTAGTAACTCAAGTACTACACGACCTTCTTCTTCAAGGGCGAGACGATAAGTTCTATAAACTGTGCTAAATGAAGTGGCTAATCAATGGATTGCCACTTTTTTCTTTTTTCCTTTCGTGTTACAATAAAGGTATGAATCAGTATCAGAAAAAGATTGTTAAAGGAACCATTTATTCGCTCCTATCCGGCTTAATCTGGGGAATCTGTGGAATTTTAGGAGAATATTTCTTTACTCATTACCAGGTGTCTTCGGGCTGGATTACCTCTATGCGTTTGACACTGGCAGGGAGTCTTGTGCTCGTTTGGTCTGCGATGCAATTAAAATCACAAGTGCTAGATATCTGGCGAGACAAGAAAAATTACCTGCCCTTTTTGGCCTATGCTATTTTAGGGATTTTTTCAGTCCAGTATTTTTTCTACCTCTGCGTAGAATATTCTAATGCAGCGACAGCAACTATTTTACAGTTTATCAGTCCTGTCTTTATCCTCTTTTACAATCGTTTGGTTTATCAAAAACGAGCGTCAAAAAGCGCTATTTTCTATGTTTTGGTTGCCATGTTGGGTGTTTGCCTGATGGCGACAAAGGGAGATCTCTCTCAATTATCCATGACACCGTTAGCACTTGTGACGGGTCTACTGAGTGCCATGGGGGTTATGTTTAATGTTATCTTGCCCCAACCTTTTGCGAAGCGTTATGGTTTTGTTCCCACGGTTGGGTGGGGGATGATTTTGGCAGGTTTATTTAGCAATGTCCTCTCGCCGGTTTATCAGCTTTCCTTTACTCTGGATATTTGGAGTATCTTGATTTGCCTTATTATCGCTTTCTTTGGTACAGCTTTTGCTTTTTTTATTTCCATGAAGGCGGTGTCCTTGGTTTCTCCCTTGGTGGTTTCCGTTATCAGTGCCAGTGAACCTCTCTCTTCTGCCCTTTTGAGTGTTTTGTTTTTAGGATTGGTAGTGGATTGGTCCCTTCTTCTAGCTATGGCCCTGATTATTTTACCCATGATTTTCCTATCGATAGAAGAAGCGAAAGAAAGTAAATAAAAAGTCTTTTCTTAATTCTAAAAGTGTGCTATACTAGAATAGTCAATAAAACACGGGGAGATAGTTGTGAAGAGTGTTTTTAGGTTGTATCGGTAGGGGCTTTCTTTTACCGACAGCACGTTTTATCTCACATCCCTAAAAATCATACCTAAAAACAAACAAAAAGGCTTCAAATTTGAGGCCTTTTTTGGTAGAATAGGTATCATTAAAATGAACTAGGAGGCGCCTATGACTGCTACAAAAATGAACGCACAAGAAATTATCCAATTTATCGCCAATGCTGAAAAGAAAACCAGTGTCAAAGTAACTTTTGAGAGACAACTCGCAACTGCTGTACCTAGCTCTGTTGTTAAACTAGGAAATGTCCTATTTGGAGACTGGAAGGATGTGGCTCCGCTTCTCGATGGCCTGGTAGAAAATCAAGACTATGTTGTTGAGCAAGATGCTCGTAATTCTGCAGTTCCTTTGCTAGACAAACGTGCTATCAACGCTCGTATCGAGCCAGGTGCGATTATCCGTGACCAGGTTGAAATTGGTGACAACGCTGTTATCATGATGGGAGCGGTTATCAATATCGGTGCTGAAATTGGTGCAGGAACTATGATTGACATGGGGGCTATCCTTGGTGGCCGTGCCATCGTTGGGAAAAACAGCCACGTTGGTGCAGGTGCAGTTTTGGCAGGTGTGATTGAGCCAGCTAGCGCAGAACCAGTCCGTGTTGGAGACAATGTTCTTATCGGTGCTAATGCAGTGGTTATTGAAGGAGTTCAAATCGGTAGTGGTTCAGTTGTCGCAGCAGGAGCTATTGTTACCCAAGATGTCCCAGAAAACGTGGTGGTAGCAGGTGTTCCAGCTCGTATCATCAAAGAGATTGATGCCCAAACCCAACAAAAAACAGCGCTAGAGGATGCGCTTCGTACCTTATAATTGTAAAAGTAATAAAGAGGCGGAACCCTTCTTCCAGCCTCTTTCTGCTATATCGGAGGATAGATAGATGTTAGATTTGATTCAGACTAGACGAGATTTGCACCAGATTCCAGAGATTGGCTTGGAGGAGTTCAAGACTCAGGCTTATTTGCTGGATGTGATTGAGAAATTGACTGCGGGCAAGAATTTTGTCCAAGTTCGAACTTGGCGGACAGGTATTTTGGTTTACTTGCAGGGAAGTCAGCCAGAGCGGACTATTGGTTGGAGAACAGATATTGATGGTCTGCCGATCATCGAGCAAACAGGCCTTCCTTTCGTCTCTCAGCACCAAGGTCGTATGCACGCTTGTGGCCATGATTTCCACATGACTATTGCCTTAGGCTGTCTTGAGCGAGCCCTTGAGGAGCAACCAAAGAACAATCTGCTCTTTTTGCTTCAGCCTGCTGAAGAAAATGAAGCTGGTGGCATGCTCATGTATGAGGATGGCGCTTTTGGAGACTGGTTGCCAGACCAGTTTTATGGCCTCCATGTTCGGCCAGATTTGAAAGTCGGCCAGATTGCGACCAATACTTATACACTTTTTGCAGGGACTTGCGAGGTGAAGATTCGTTTTAAAGGTAAAGGAGGACATGCAGCATTTCCGCATGAAGCCAATGACGCTTTGGTGGCGGCTAGTTACTTTGTGACCCAGGTGCAGTCAGTTGTCAGCCGCAATGTCAACCCAATCGAGGGAGCAGTGGTGACCTTTGGTGTTTTCCAAGCTGGAACAACAAACAATGTTATCACAGACACAGCCTTTTTGCATGGAACTATTCGGGCCTTGACACAGGACATGAGTCTCTTGGTGCAAAAGAGGGTCAAAACAGTTGCAGAAGGAGTTGCAGCTGCCTTCGATATGGAAGTCGAAGTGGAACTCAAACAAGGGGGTTACCTGCCTGTTGAGAATAATCCAGTCTTGGCGCGTGAACTGATGGACTTCTTTGAAGAAAAAGAGGGGATTGAGTTAATTGATATTGAACCTGCTATGACAGGTGAAGACTTTGGTTATCTCCTTTCGAAGGTTGATGGTGTTATGTTCTGGCTTGGTATCGATAGTCCCTACGCCCTTCATCACCCTCAGATGAGTCCTAAGGAAGAAGCATTAGCTATTGGGGTGGATGCGGTCTCTAGTTTCCTGAAAAAGAAGGCGGCAGAGTAGAGGGCTTGTCTATGAAAGCAGAATTACGCAAGCAAGTCTTGCAAGAAATGAAGGCTTTACCTCTAGAGCAAAAACAGGCTATGGATCAAGCTTTAACGGATCAATTTTTGAAACATCCCTTCTACCAAGAAGCTAAGGTCATCGCAACCTACCTCTCTTTTCCTCATGAGTTTCAAACGCAGGAACTGATCGAGCAGGCTCTGAAGGATGGCAAGAAGGTTCTGATACCTAAAACATATCCCAGGGGTCGCATGGACTTTGTGGTCTATAATCCGCAACAACTGGTCAAAACTTCCTTTGGCTTACTGGAACCACAGGGAGATTTGGAAGTGGTGGATGCCTCTCAGATTGATTTGATTCATGTTCCAGGGTTAGCTTTTACGACAAAGGGCTATCGGATTGGCTATGGTGGAGGTTATTATGACCGCTATCTGAAACATTTTCCTGGTCATACTTTGAGTACGGTTTATCCTTGTCAAATTCAGGACTTTATCCCTGAAAATCATGATATTCCTGTTGAGGAGGTTCTGATTGATGAAGGAAATCTTTGATAGACGTTACCCTGTGACGAGTTTCTTCCTCTTAGTGACGGCCTTGGTATTTCTACTAATGTTGGTGACCACAGGAGGAAACTTTTACAGGGCAGATACTCTATTTCGATTTGGAGCCATGTACGGGCCTGCCATTCGCCTCTTTCCTGAGCAGATTTGGCGTCTCTTCTCTGCCATCTTTGTTCATATTGGGTGGGAACATTTCATTGTTAATATGCTTTCGCTCTATTATCTTGGTAGGCAAGTAGAGGAAATTTTCGGATCCAAGAAGTTTTGCTTTCTCTATCTTTTATCTGGAATGATGGGCAATCTCTTTGTTTTTGTATTTAGTCCCAAATCCTTAGCAGCAGGAGCCTCGACTTCTCTCTATGGGCTATTTTCCGCGATTATCATTCTTCGCTATGCCACTCGCAACCCCTATATCCAACATCTAGGACAGTCTTATCTGACACTTTTTATGGTTAACATTATTGGAAGTGTTCTGATTCCAGGAATCAGTCTAGCAGGCCATATCGGAGGTGCAGTCGGTGGCGCATTTCTAGCAGTTATCTTTCCAGTTAGAGGAGAAAGACGGATGTATAGCGCTAGTCAGAGACTGGTAGCGTTAGTGTTGTTCGTAGGACTCGCAGCCTTGCTTCTCTACAAGGGAATGGGATGAAAATTTATGTAATGAAAAAAAAGATAAGGTATTTTTGAACCTTATCTTTTTATGTTATTCCTTCTCAGCCAATTCTTTTCCAAGCTGGATGAGGTAATCCTTCAAATCATCTTTGACTTGTGGGTGTTTGAGGGCGTAGTCAATAGATGTTTTCATAAAGCCGAATTTATCTCCAACGTCGTAACGAGCTCCTGTAAATTCACGGGCGAAAACACGTTGTGTTTTATTAAGGGTATCAATAGCGTCGGTAAGCTGGATTTCATTTCCAGCGCCAGGAGCTTGCTTTTCGAGAATATCAAAAATTTCTGGTGTGAGAAGATAGCGACCGATAATAGCTAAATCACTTGGAGCATCTTCGGGAGCTGGTTTTTCAACGAAAGTTTCAACACTATAGAGACCATTGATTCCTTCACCTTGAGGAGAAATGACTCCATATGATGAAACGTCTTCGTGTGGTACAGGCATGACAGCAATGGTTGATGCGTGTGTCTTTTCGTAATCATTCATCAGTTGTTTCGTCAATGGGATAGCTTTTTCGTTAGTGATGTCCATAAGGTCATCACCTAGCATAACAACGAAGGGCTCATTCCCCACAAAAGCTTTGGCTTGTAAGACAGCATCTCCAAGACCACGAGGGTGAGTTTGGCGAATGAAATGGAGGCGCATACCAGTTGCTTCATCTACCAATTTTAACAAATCCGTTTTACCTTTTTCTTTAAGATTGTATTCAAGCTCAAAGTTTGAGTCAAAGTGGTCCTCAATAGAACGTTTTGATTTACCAGTGACAACTAGAATATCTTCAATACCTGATTTGAGAGCTTCTTCCACGATAAACTGGATAGTTGGTTTGTCTACAATTGGCAACATTTCTTTGGCAAGGGCCTTGGTTGCTGGTAAAAAACGAGTTCCTAGTCCAGCAGCAGGGATAACTGCCTTTCTAACTTTTGATGTCATAAGAATCCTTTCTTTAGAGGGTCAAGACCACTCATTTTCTGCTTTAAATTCATTGTTCATGATGTCATAAATGGCATCTTTAATATTGGTTCCGTGGTAAATAACTTGGTAAATGGCCTGTGTAATGGGCATATAGACTCCAAGTTCTTGCGCTAGTTCATAGGCTGCTCGAGTCGTTGAAATTCCTTCGATCACCATGCCCATATTGGCTTCGATATCAGCTAGAGACTCTCCACGACCAAGAGCATCTCCGGCTCTCCAGTTACGAGAGTGGATGGAAGTCCCTGTTACGATCAAATCTCCCACACCAGACAAGCCACTATAGGTCAATGGACTGGCACCAAGTGCTACTCCTAAGCGGGTAATTTCTGCCAAGCCTCGAGCGATGATGGCTGCCTTAGCATTGTCACCAAATCCCAAACCATGTAAGGCTCCAGCACCGACAGCAATAATATTTTTAAGAGCACCAGCAGTTTCAACTCCAATAACATCCGTATTGGTATAAAGTCGGAAGTAGTGATTACTAAAGAGTTCTTGAACGTATTGAGCTGTTTGTAAATCTTTAGAAGCAGCAGTGATTAAAGTTAGGTCACGCACAATGGTCTCTTCCGCATGACTAGGTCCTGAAACAACAACAATATCACTGCGGAGATGTTCAGGAATTTCTTCTTCAAGAATGGTTGATAATCGTTTATGGCTATCAGGTTCTAATCCCTTTGATGCGTGCATGATGATAGCCTTATGATCTAAGGTTTGTGCAACTTGTTGGGCAACAAGTCGTGTCACTTTTGTTGGGACAACAAACAAAATCGCATCTACATCTTTCAGTGCCTCTGATAAGTCGGTGTAGGCAATGATATTTTCATCTAGAACGACATCTTTAAAGTATTGTTTATTAGTATGGTGTGTATTAATTTCATTGATTTGCTCGGGAAGATTTCCCCAAATACGTACCTCGTGTCCATTGTCATTTAAGACTTGTGAAAGGGCAGTTCCCCAAGAACCAGGCCCCAAGACGGCGACGGTTTGTTTTTCCATGTTTTCCTCCTTGATAGAGTTCTCTTTTTATTTTATCACATTCTAGGGGATTTTGCACTTGCATTGCTGGGGAGTGGTGGCTTTGTTACTTGAAAAATACACAAAAACCGAGACTCAGTATTAAACTCTTAGTCTTTAGTTCTGACAGATAGTTTGATTCAGTATATGCTATAATAGAGGTAAACAACTCAGGAGGTTCTTGTAGGTTGCGAGAGTTTGGCGAAAAAATTAAAAGATTACGTTTGGCTAAAAAAATCAGTCGTTCAGAATTTTGTGGTGATGAGTCTGAATTAAGTATTCGTCAATTAATTAGAATTGAAAATGGAGAATCTAGACCAACACTAACAAAGTTAAAATATATCGCTGAACGTTTGGGGGTTGAAGATTACAAGTTGATGCCAAGTTATATAGAGTTGGATAAGGAATATCTAGAATTGAAGTATTTCTTGATGAGGACTCCTACATACGAAGATGAAACTATCGCCCAAAAGAAAGAGAGTGTTTTTGATAAGATTTTTGAAGAATATTATGATAGACTTCCTGAGGAAGAAAGGTTTATCATAGATGTTTTACAAGCATATGATGATTTTGGTTGGTGGAATGATGATAGCAATTTAGGAATGATTTTACAAGAGTATTTCGATCACATTTTGTTGAAATCAAAATATGAAGTTAACGATATTTTAATCATAAAGCTATTTTTGGTAAGATTAGTACACCAAGATACAATAATAGATGAGATTGAAGTGAATACCTTCTTAGCAATAGCTGATAAAATTTTACAACAAGTTGAGATGTTTGATATTGAATATTCATTTCTAATCAGAGATTCATTACTTTTGTTGTTAGGAATATTTGAAAAAATTGCTAATTACAGTCAATTTGAAGATATTCTTTACAAATTAAATGAAATTACCTCAAAATCATATGACTATCAGAAAAAACCAATTATTCGATTATGGGAATGGCGCTATGCATTATTTGTAAAAAAAGATTATTCAGTAGCTGAAAATTATTTTCAAGAAGCAAAAATATTTGCTAGAATGATTGATAATAGTCATTTGATAGAACAGCTAGAAAAACAATGGCAACATGACCTCCAGGATTTTTTTAAAAATAAACATTAGAAAATAAAAAAGTGACAAAAATGTCACTAGTTAAAAAGACCGAGAGAAAGTTTTCGAAATCATAAAAACGCATGATATCAGGTGTTTAAAAACTTGATATTATGCGTTTTATCATTTAAAGAGTTATTATGTTTTTCCCTTAGATTGAGTTCGTATCTAGTTTCTTTTTATACTAATTGAGTACTCATTAGTAGATAAGTTGTTGAAATTAGTGACATTTATGACCTTGGAGAATGTGTAACATAGAAGTATAATAATCCTGTAGAAAAAATAAGGAGAGAAAATATGTTAGTGCTAGTTGTTGCCATTTTTTGGATTTATAAATAATAAAGATAGAATGGGAAGGTCTATGTTAGAACTAAAAAATATTAGTAAAAGTTACGGACAAGGGACGCTAAAAAATAATGTCTTAAGAGAAATAAATTTTAAGGTAGTTGAAGGAGAATTTGTATCGATAATGGGACCATCAGGTTCGGGCAAATCGACATTTATCAATATTTTGGGACTGATTGATTCTGAATTTGAAGGAGAATATATATTAGACGGAAAAAGTATTGAGAAGTTAAATGAAAATCAACAAGCAAGTTACCGTAATCGTGATATTGGATTTGTTTTTCAACAATTTCATCTTATTGATGAATATACTGTTAAAGAAAATATTTTATTATCATTCCTATATTCTGACCAACAGCCAGATATAGAATACATTGATAGTTTATTACAAGACTTAGGACTTATAGATAAGATGAATGAGTACCCAAGTCATTTATCAGGCGGACAGAAGCAACGAGTTGCTTTAATTAGAGCTCTTGCTCATAAACCTAGATTTCTTATAGCGGATGAACCTACAGGTGCATTAGATGAGAAAAATAGGAATGAGATATTGCAAATTCTACAAAATTTGAATCATTCTGGAACGACAATTATTGTAGTAACTCACGATGAGTTTGTTGCCAGTCATTGTAGAACAAGGTATCGAATGAAAAATGGGTATCTAACATCTGAAGGAGAAGGATTACATGAAGTTTAAAAAGCTGTTAATAGATACTCTAAAGCTGTTAAAGAGGAATAAAAGACAAAGTATTCTGACATCCTTAGCCATCACAGTGGCAACATTTGTTTTATTAGTAATACTATCAAGTTCTTCCTATACAACTTCTACATTAGGTAATGATTTAAAGATAGAAGAAGACACAGCAACAATGACTTATACTCCTCAGAATATGTTGGATATTAGAGGGTTTACACAGGAAGATAAACAATTGGTTGAGCAAACTATTGGAAAACCTGCAAGACTTTCTTCCAGTTCTTATGCTTTGTATGCTGAAACGTATTTTAATGATTCTAAGCAGAATCTTAGTTTTCGAACATTAGGCGATTTGAATAAGAATGGTTTAGTTGTGCCTGCTTTATTAAAAGGAAGAGCATTAGAGGAACTAGATGGAGGTGTCGCTATTAGTGATAAGGCTTTCATGTTATTGACTCGAAAGGAAAATATTGAAACTTTTTTAGGAGAGACTATCAATATATCTGGAAAAGAATATCCAATTCAGGCAATATATTATGGATCAGCTGTTAATGAAAGATTACCTTCTTTATTGGTTACCAATGAAATCAAAGAGTTACTTTTAGGAGGAAGGGAATATTTTGATGAGTTAGTAGTAGAAACTAATCAGTTGGAGAATATTAATAAGGCTTTATCTGCTTTAGATACTTATGGAATATTCCGCAAGGAAGGAACTTATGGATATATAGATAATAGAAGGGTATATGAGGAAACAAAGGCCCAAGCTACTACAATATTAAATTTCATTGCACTTTTATCAAGTATTTCAATTTTTGTAGCTGGTTTTGGGGTTATGAATGCTATGTTGTCTTCTGTTAGCGAACGTAGTAAGGAGATAGCCATTCGTCGAGCTTTGGGAGCTAAAAAATCTGATATTTATCAATCATATATGATGGAGGGGATTCTTTTATCGCTTCTGGGAGCTATAACTGGTATTGGAGTAGCGACATTATTTGTTGTTTTAATGAACATGAGTGGTTTTGTTACGACATTAACTCTGGATCATATTTTGATTACTCTATTCACAACGGGCGTATTTGGAATTGTATTTAGTATTATGCCTGCAATGGTTGCAGCAAATAAAAATGTTATTGAGGGTCTAAGGTAATGATGGATGTGAATTTAAAGGAGGTAAAATGAAATTTACAAAAATAGATGGAGTATTTTCTCTATTGCTAATTGTGGAATTTACAATATGTTTTTTTACACTAGATAATTTTAATCTTTTTCAATTTATGCTGTTTGTACAAATTATACCATCAATATTATTAGCTTTGTTATCGGGAAGTATTTCTTCTAGAAGTAAGCACAGCTGGGTGTTATTAATTATTTTTGGAATAATCTATGCTTTAATGATGTTTGGAATTTTCAGGGTTACTCCTATGACGCTTATAGAACAAAATACGATTCAATCTGAAACTTCCGTATTTACATTCAATAGAAATTTACAGTTAGGAACTTATTTTGGATTTTTCTTGCAGGAATTTTTACTAGGAGCTTTTATTTGCACTATTTCAAAATGTTTTGGGAGAATTAAACAAGGGAAATTTTAATGAAGCCTGCATTAAAAAGAAGAATTGCTTCTGCAGTTATTTAGAAACTTATATTATTGAAATGGTGTAACATTTGGAGAAAATTATTTTTGAACGAAAAAGATTTGAGTATGTCGGTTCTAAGAGAAAGCAAGTAAAGGACTTTATGATTCTAAAAAATTTCATGTCTAAGACAATTCAAGTTGAAATCAGAGTGGAGGGCTACTTGTTAGACCTTCTTATTTTAAAAGAGATGAGTACAGAATTTTATAATTTAGATTTTCTTTCTTTGTCCTATGATGTCAATATAGATGTGAAAGAAGTTGTAGAGGATGTTGATTTAACAGTCTATAAGAATAGTAAATATAGGAAGTTTGATTTCTTTAAAAATATTTGTAAATGATATTTTTGAAAGTCTATCCATCCCTATATTAGAATTGCTACAACAAGTTTTCAACACTTGTTTCAATTGAACATACTAAAAACCGAGACGAAGGGACAAACTCTCAGTCTCGGTTTTGATATTCCTTAAAGAATAGCTAGGTTTATTTCAATTGATCTGTAATGTCTTTTGATAGCAACATTCCCAGATGATAAGTTTTATTGATGTAAGCAATGACATCATTGATATTTTCAGTTGTTTGAATTTTCTCTTTGATGTCAGCTCTAAATGTTTCATCCTTTAAAAGTTGTTCTTGGTAGAGCCTTTGAAGTAGTTCTTTTTCGTACTTATTGAGCAGAAAAAGGAATACCAAGCTAATTACAACTAGGACATAAGCATATTGGCTCATAGGAAATCTCCCTGTATGATAAAAAATAGTAGTGAATAAATCGATTTAGTGGACCTAAAATAGCAGAACAAGTCAGCAAAACTTGATAAGATTTTTGATAGACCTCTAAACCAAAATCCGTATAGGATTTTGGCGTTAGTTACTTAGATTGCTTAACAATCAAGTAATTAAAAGATTACGACATGAAACAAACCAAATCGATATTATTTAGTTTGGTGAATTAGTAAAGTGTTTAGGCAAGTATCTCTGGTTACGACGTCATGGTTTCTAAATCGATTATATTTAGAAACCATGACTAGTGAAGCAGTTAGCTAGTCCGCATATAAGCGGCTAGCGTCTAACAATTAGGAACTTTAGTTTCAATAATTTTAAGATTACGACGTTTTGGAACATAAATCGATCACATTTATGTCCTAAAACTAGTGAAGCGCCTAGCCAAAGCCCGTATAGGATTTGGTCTTAGTTACTTAGATTACTTAACAATCAAGTAATTAAAAGATTACGACATGAACTAAACCCAATTGATACTATTTGGTTTGGTGAATTAGTGAAGCGATTAGACAAGTATCTCTAATTACGACGTAAAGAAACATAAATCGATAATATTTATGTTTCTTTACTAGTGAAGCAGTTAGCTAGTCCGCATAAAAGCGACTAGCGTCTAACAATTAGGAACTTTAGTTCCAATTGTTAGTACTGAATCACATCTTCTCAGGCGCTTCTACTCCAAGCAAGCGAAGGGCTTCTTTGAGAACGACTGCAGTTGCGTAGCTGAGAGCTAGACGGCTGTCGCGTTCGGGGCTATCATCCAAGATACGTGTATGTGCATAGTACTTGTTGAAGGCTTGAGACAGGCTAATTGCAAATTTAGCAATGATAGAAGGTTCAAAGTTATCCGCCGCACGGTTGATAATACGTGGAAAGTCTTGGATGAGTTTGATGATTTCCCAGCTTTCAGCATCATTCAAGCTATAGTTGCCAGCTGTTTCTGGTTTGAAATCCGCTTTACGTAAGATCGATTGGATACGAGCGTAGGCGTATTGAACATAAGGTCCAGTTTCACCCTCGAAGGATACCATAGCTTCTAGGTCGAAGTCGTATCCATTTGTACGGTCGGTTTTGAGGTCATAGAATTTAATGGCTCCAACACCAACAGCATGCGCTACTTGATCTTTGTTTTCAAGTTCAGGATTTTTAGCTTCGATTTGGGCTTTGGCACGACTAACGGCCTCTGCAACAGTAGGCTCTAGCAAGATGACATTCCCTTTACGAGTAGAGAGTTTCTTCCCTTCTTTTGTAACCAAACCAAAAGGAACATGAGTAATGTCTTCACTCCAGTCGTAGCCCATTTCTTTCAAGACAGCTTTGAGTTGTTTAAAGTGGGCAGATTGCTCTTGACCAACGACGTAGATAGATTTGGCAAATTGGTATTCGTTTTTACGGTAAAGGGCTGCAGCCAAGTCACGTGTGATATAGAGAGTTGCACCATCAGATTTCTTGATAAGGGCTGGATGTTCAATTCCATATTTCTCAAGATTCACAACTTGGGCACCTTCTGATTCAACAAGAAGGCCTTTTTCAGAAAGAATGTCTACAACTGCATCCATCTTATCGTTGTAGAAGGCTTCTCCATTGTAGCTGTCAAATTCGACTTGCAATTCATTGTAAAGGCGGTTAAATTCCACTAAACTTTCATCACGGAACCATTGCCAAAGAGCGAGAGCTTCTTCATCTCCATTTTCAAGTTTACGGAACCATTCGCGTGCTTCTTCATCCAAGCTAGGGTCATTTTCGGCTTCAGCGTTGATGCGGACATAGAGTTTAAGAAGTTCATCAATTGGATGAGCTTTTACAGCTTCTTCGTCGCCCCATTTTTTGTAGGCTACAATCAGCATCCCAAACTGCTTACCCCAGTCTCCCAAATGATTGACCTTGACCGTTTGATAACCGATTTTTTGGAAAATATGTGACAAGCTATCTCCGATAACAGTTGAGCGTAGGTGGCCAATAGAGAATGGCTTAGCGATATTGGGACTAGACATGTCGATAACAACATTTTCTTGTTTGCCAATAGTTTGGTCAGCATAGTGTTCTTTTTCAGTGATAACCGTTTGCAACACTTGAGCAGAAATGGCAGATTTATCAAGGAAAAAGTTAACGTAAGGTCCTGTTGCAACAACCTTTTCAAAGGCTTGGCTGTTAATTTTTTCAGCCAGTTCAGCCGCAATCATTTGAGGTGCTTTACGTTCGACTTTTGCAAGAGAAAAAGCAGGAAAAGCAATGTCTCCCATTTCTGAGTTTTTAGGGGTTTCCAGTAAATTTAAAATAGCCTCTTGGTCTAGGCTATCAATGACGCTAGCCAATTCGCTAGCAATCAATTCTTTTGTATTCATTAAGAGCTCCTTTTTGGACTTTTCTACTATTTTATCACAATTTTAAAGAAAGAAGAAAAAATTTTTGAAATCTCCTATTTTTTTGGTATAATATAGTTATAAAAATAGTTATAAATATTCACATAAGAGGATTTTATGAGAAAAAGAGATCGTCATCAGTTAATAAAAAAAATGATTACTGAGGAGAAATTAAGTACACAAAAAGAAATTCAAGATCGGTTGGAGGCGCATAATGTTTTTGTGACGCAGACAACCCTGTCTCGTGATTTGCGCGAAATCGGCTTGACCAAGGTCAAGAAAAATGATATGGTGTATTATGTACTAGCAAATGAGACAGAAAAGATTGATTTGGTGGAATTTTTGTCTCATCATTTAGAAGGTGTTGCAAGAGCAGAGTTTACCTTGGTGCTTCATACCAAATTGGGCGAAGCCTCTGTTTTGGCAAATATTGTAGATGCAAATAAGGATGAATGGATTTTAGGAACAGTTGCTGGTGCCAATACCTTATTGGTCATTTGTCGAGACCAGCACGTTGCCAAACTCATGGAAGATCGTTTGCTAGATTTGATGAAAGATAAGTAAGGTCTTGGGAGTTGCTCTCAAGACTTATTTTTGACAAGGAGAGACGGAAAATGGCGACAGAAAAGCTATCACCCGGCATGCAACAGTATGTGGATATTAAAAAGCAATATCCAGATGCTTTTTTGCTCTTTCGGATGGGTGATTTTTATGAATTATTTTATGAGGATGCGGTCAATGCTGCGCAGATTCTGGAAATTTCCTTAACGAGTCGCAACAAGAATGCCGACAATCCGATTCCTATGGCGGGTGTTCCCTATCATTCTGCCCAACAGTATATCGATGTCTTGATTGAGCAGGGTTATAAGGTGGCTATCGCAGAGCAGATGGAAGATCCTAAACAGGCAGTTGGGGTTGTTAAACGAGAGGTTGTTCAGGTCATTACGCCAGGGACAGTGGTTGATAGCAGTAAGCCGGACAGTCAGAATAATTTTTTGGTTGCCATAGACCGTGATGGTAATCAGTTTGGCCTAGCTTATATGGACCTGGTGACGGGTGACTTTTATGTGACAGGTCTTTTGGATTTCACGCTGGTTTGTGGGGAAATCCGTAACCTTAAGGCGCGAGAAGTGGTGCTGGGCTATGACTTGTCTGAGGAAGAGGAACAAATCCTTAGTCGTCAGATGAATCTGGTACTTTCCTATGAAAAAGAAGGCTTTGAAGACCTTCATTTACTGGATTCACGATTAGCAGCTGTGGAGCAAGCGGCATCTAGTAAGTTGCTCCAGTATGTCCATCGAACCCAGATGAGGGAATTGAACCACCTCAAACCTGTTATCCGCTATGAAATCAAGGATTTCTTGCAGATGGATTATGCGACCAAGGCTAGTCTGGATTTGGTTGAGAATGCTCGTTCAGGCAAGAAGCAAGGCAGTCTTTTCTGGCTTTTGGATGAAACCAAAACGGCTATGGGGATGCGTCTCTTGCGTTCTTGGATTCATCGTCCTTTGATTGATAAGGAACGAATCGTCCAACGTCAAGAAGTGGTGCAGGTCTTTCTTGACCACTTCTTTGAGCGTAGTGATTTGACAGACAGTCTCAAGGGTGTTTATGACATTGAGCGCTTGGCTAGTCGTGTTTCTTTTGGCAAGACCAATCCCAAGGATCTCTTGCAGTTGGCGACTACCTTGTCTAGTGTGCCACGGATTCGTGCGATTTTAGAAGGGATGGAGCAACCTGCTCTAGCCTATCTCATCGCACAACTGGATGGAATTCCTGAGTTAGAGAGTTTGATTAGCGCAGCGATTGCTCCTGAAGCTCCCCATGTGATTACAGAAGGTGGCATTATCCGGACTGGATTTGATGAGACTTTAGACAAGTACCGTCGCGTGCTCAGAGAAGGGACTAGCTGGATTGCTGAGATTGAAGCAAAGGAGCGAGAAAACTCTGGTATCAGCACGCTTAAGATTGACTACAATAAAAAGGATGGCTACTATTTCCATGTGACCAATTCGCAACTGGGAAATGTGCCTGCTCATTTTTTCCGCAAGGCGACGCTGAAAAACTCGGAACGCTTTGGAACCGAAGAATTAGCCCGTATCGAGGGAGATATGCTGGAGGCGCGTGAGAAGTCAGCCAATCTAGAGTACGAAATCTTTATGCGTATTCGTGAGGAAGTCAGCAAGTACATCCAACGTTTACAAGCTCTAGCTCAAGGAATTGCGACAGTTGATGTCTTGCAAAGTCTGGCGGTTGTAGCTGAAACCCAGCATTTGATTCGACCTGAATTCAGAGATGATTCGCGAATTGATATCCAGAAAGGGCGCCATGCTGTCGTTGAAAAGGTCATGGGAGCTCAGACCTATATTCCAAATACGATTCAGATGGCAGAAGCTACCAGTATTCAACTGATTACAGGGCCCAACATGAGCGGAAAGTCAACCTACATGCGTCAGTTAGCCATGACGGCGGTTATGGCTCAGTTGGGTTCTTATGTACCAGCAGAAAGCGCCCATTTACCGATTTTTGATGCGATTTTTACCCGTATCGGAGCAGCAGATGACTTGGTTTCAGGTCAGTCAACCTTTATGGTGGAGATGATGGAGGCCAACAATGCCATTTCGCATGCGACCAAGAACTCTCTCATTCTCTTTGATGAGTTAGGTCGTGGAACTGCAACTTATGACGGGATGGCTCTTGCTCAGTCTATCATCGAATACATTCATGAACATATCGGAGCCAAGACCCTCTTTGCGACCCACTACCATGAATTGACTAGTCTGGAGTCTAGTTTACAACACTTGGTCAATGTCCACGTGGCAACCTTGGAGCAGGATGGGCAGGTCACCTTCCTTCACAAGATTGAACCAGGGCCAGCTGATAAATCCTACGGTATTCATGTTGCTAAGATTGCCGGTTTGCCAGCAGACCTTCTAGCAAGGGCGGATAAGATTTTGACACAACTAGAGAGTCAGGGTACAGAAAGTCCTGCTCCAATGAGGCAAACAAGTGATGTCACAGAACAGATTTCACTCTTTGATACGACTGAAGAACATCCTATCCTAGCAGAATTAGTTAAGCTGGATGTTTACAATATGACACCTATGCAGGCTATGAATGTCTTAGTAGAGTTAAAACAGAAACTATAAAACCAAGACTCACTAGTTAATCTAGCTGTATCAAGGAGACTTCTTTGACAATCCTCCGCTTTTTTGCTAGAATAACATCACACAAACAGAATGAAAAGGAGCTGACGCATTGTCGCTCCCTTTTGTCTATTTTTTAAGGAGAAAGTATGCTGATTCAGAAAATAAAAACCTACAAGTGGCAGGCCTTGGCTTCGCTCCTGATGACAGGCTTGATGGTTGCTAGTTCACTTCTGCAACCACGTTATCTGCAGGAGGTGTTAGATGCCCTACTTGCTGGGAAATATGAAGCCATTTATAGTATCGGGGCTTGGTTGATTGGTGTGGCCTTGGTCGGTCTGGTTGCTGGTGGGCTCAATGTTGTCCTTGCAGCCTATATTGCCCAAGGAGTTTCATCTGACCTTCGAGAGGATGCCTTCCGTAAAATCCAAACCTTTTCTTATGCCAATATTGAACAATTTAATGTGGGAAATCTAGTCGTTCGCATGACAAATGACATCAACCAGATTCAGAACGTCGTCATGATGACCTTCCAAATTCTTTTCAGACTTCCCCTCTTGTTCATCGGTTCGTTTATCCTGGCGGTTCAAACCCTACCTTCTCTGTGGTGGGTGATTGTTCTCATGGTAGTCTTGATTTTTGGTTTGACTGCTGTCATGATGGGAATGATGGGGCCTCGTTTTGCCAAGTTTCAAACCCTTCTTGAGCGCATCAATGCCATTGCCAAGGAAAATTTGCGTGGCGTTCGTGTGGTCAAGTCCTTTGTCCAAGAAAAAGAGCAGTTTGCTAAGTTTACGGAGGTTTCAGACGAGCTTCTTGGTCAAAACCTTTACATTGGTTATGCCTTTTCAGTAGTGGAACCCTTTATGATGTTGGTTGGTTACGGGGCGGTCTTCCTCTCTATTTGGCTGGTTGCTGGGATGGTTCAGTCGGATCCGTCGGTTGTTGGTTCCATTGCTTCCTTTGTTAATTACCTGAGCCAGATTATCTTTACCATTGTTATGGTTGGATTTTTAGGAAATTCTGTCAGCCGTGCCATGATTTCTATGCGTCGTATTCGAGAAATTCTGGACGCAGAGCCAGCCATGACCTTCAAGGATGTGCCAGATGAAGAGTTGGTCGGAAGTCTTAGCTTTGAAAATGTGACCTTTACCTATCCAATGGACAAGGAACCGATGCTTAAAGATGTGAGCTTTACTATTGAACCTGGTCAAATGGTTGGTGTAGTTGGGGCGACTGGTGCAGGAAAATCAACCTTGGCTCAATTGATTCCACGTCTCTTTGACCCACAGGAAGGGGCAATCAAAATTGGAGGCAAGGATATTCGCGAAGTGAGTGAAGGAACCCTGCGTAAAACAGTGTCTATCGTTCTTCAACGTGCCATTCTCTTTAGTGGAACGATTGCTGATAACTTGAGACAGGGTAAGGGAGATGCTACTCTATTTGAAATGGAGCGCGCAGCCAATATTGCCCAGGCTAGTGAATTCATTCATCGTATGGAGAAAACCTTTGAAAGTCCAGTTGAGGAACGGGGAACCAATTTCTCAGGTGGGCAAAAACAAAGGATGTCGATTGCTCGTGGAATTGTCAGCAATCCACGTATTCTGATTTTTGACGATTCGACCTCGGCCTTGGATGCCAAGTCAGAGCGCCTGGTTCAAGAAGCCTTGAATAAGGACTTGAAGGGAACAACAACCATTATCATCGCGCAAAAGATTAGCTCGGTTGTCCATGCAGACAAGATCTTGGTACTGGATCAAGGACGATTGATTGGTCAAGGTACGCATGCAGACTTGGTTGCCAACAATGCTGTTTACCGTGAAATCTACGAAACACAGAAAGGAAAGGAGGAGTAAAATGAAGACAGTTCAATTTTTTTGGAATTATTTTAAAGTCTATAAGCTATCATTTGTAGTTGTCATCCTGATGATTGTTCTAGCGACTCTTGCCCAAGCCCTCTTTCCGGTATTTTCTGGACAAGCAGTGACGCAACTAGCTAATTTAGTTCAAGCTTATCAAGATGGCAATCCAGAACTTGTTTGGCAAAGTCTATCAGGAATCATGATCAATCTTGGCCTGCTAGTTTTGGTTCTATTTATCTCCAGTGTCATATACATGTGTCTCATGACGCGCGTGATTGCAGAGTCGACCAATGAGATGCGCAAAGGTCTTTTTGGCAAATTGGCTCGTTTGACCGTTTCTTTCTTTGACCGCCGACAAGATGGGGATATCTTGTCTCGTTTTACCAGTGATTTGGATAATATCCTCCAAGCCTTTAATGAAAGTCTGGTTCAGGTCATGAGCAATATTGTTTTATACATTGGTCTGATTCTTGTCATGTTTTCGAGAAATGTGACGCTGGCCCTCATCACTATTGCCAGCACACCAGTGGCCTTTCTTATGTTGATTTTCATCGTGAAAATGGCACGCAAATACACCAACCTCCAACAAAAAGAGGTAGGGAAGCTCAACGCCTATATGGATGAGAGTATCTCAGGCCAAAAAGCTGTCATTGTTCAAGGAATTCAAGAGGATATGATGGCAGGATTTCTTGAACAAAATGAGCGCGTGCGCAAGGCGACCTTTAAAGGAAGAATGTTCTCAGGAATTCTTTTCCCTGTCATGAATGGGATGAGCCTGGTTAATACAGCCATCGTCATCTTTGCTGGTTCAGCTGTACTTTTGAATGATAAGTCTATTGAAACAAGTACAGCCCTAGGTTTGATTGTGATGTTTGCCCAATTTTCACAGCAGTACTACCAGCCTATTATTCAGGTTGCAGCTAGTTGGGGGAGTCTTCAGTTGGCCTTTACAGGTGCTGAACGGATTCAGGAAATGTTCGATGCAGAGGAAGAAATCCGACCTGAAAACGCCCCGGCCTTCACTCAGTTGCAAGGAGGTGTTGAAATTAGTCACATTGATTTCTCGTATTTGCCTGATAAACCTATTTTGAAAGATGTCAGCATTTCCGCTCCGAAAGGACAGATGACGGCGGTTGTTGGTCCAACAGGTTCAGGGAAAACGACTATTATGAACCTCATCAATCGCTTTTATGATGTTGATGCTGGTGGGATTTATTTTGATGGTAAAGATATCCGTGACTACGATTTGGATAGTCTCAGAAGCAAGGTGGGAATTGTCTTGCAAGATTCGGTCTTATTTAGCGGAACCATTCGAGACAATATCCGTTTTGGTGTGCCAGATGCCAGTCAGGAAATGGTTGAGGCGGCGGCAAAGGCAACCCATATTCACGACTATATCGAAAGTTTATCTGATAAATACGACACGCTTATTGATGATGACCAGAGCATCTTCTCAACAGGGCAGAAACAATTGATTTCAATCGCTCGAACCCTGATGACAAATCCAGAAGTTCTCATTCTAGATGAAGCCACTTCAAATGTAGATACGGTGACAGAAAGCAAGATTCAGCATGCCATGGAGGCGGTTGTAGCAGGTAGAACTAGTTTCGTCATTGCCCACCGTTTGAAGACTATCCTCAATGCTGATCAGATTATTGTCCTTAAAGATGGAGAAGTGATTGAACGTGGTAATCACCATGAACTTCTGAAACTAGGTGGCTTCTATTCAGAACTCTATCACAATCAATTTGTTTTTGAATAAGAAAGAAGTTGTCCTATGTGGGCAGCTTTTTCTTGTCCATAAAAAATTTTTATCACAGCCTTAAAAAAACATATTAGACGAAAGGCATTTTGAGTGATATGATAGGACTATCGTTAACATTCGAAAGGAGAGACATCATGGCTAGAACGGTTGTAGGAGTTGCTGCAAATCTATGTCCTGTAGACGCAGAAGGCAAAAACATTCATTCATCTGTATCTTGTAGATTCGCAGAGAGCATTCGTCAAGTCGGTGGTCTCCCTTTAGTCATTCCTGTCGGTGATGAGTCTGTTGTACGCGATTATGTGGAAATGATAGATAAACTTATCTTGACAGGTGGGCAAAATGTCCATCCTCAGTTTTATGGAGAGAAAAAGACCATCGAGAGCGATGATTACAATCTAGTGCGTGATGAGTTTGAATTGGCCCTCTTGAAAGAAGCGCTTCGTCAGAATAAACCAATTATGGCAATCTGTCGCGGTGTTCAACTTGTCAATGTTGCCTTTGGTGGAACCCTCAATCAAGAAATCGAAGGTCACTGGCAAGGACTACCTTTCGGAACATCTCACTCTATTGAGACAGTGGAGGGAAGCGTGGTGGCTAAGCTATTTGGGAAAGAAAGTCAGGTCAACTCCGTCCATCGTCAAAGCATTAAAGATTTGGCACCTAATTTCCGTGTAACTGCTATTGATCCAAGAGACCAGACCATCGAAGCGATTGAGTCTATCGATGAGCACCGCATTATCGGTTTGCAGTGGCATCCAGAGTTTCTGGTTAATGAAGAGAATGGTAATTTAGAATTATTTGAGTATTTATTGAATGAACTGTAACGACTGGGACATCTGGTCGTTCTTTCTTTTATTTTTTCAAAATTTTTGGAATGTGGGATTTTTACGCAAACGTTTGAATTCTGATAAAAATTGGAGAAATTCGACAAAAAAACTTGAAAAAAACGAAGGTAAGCGTTATGATAGAAAAGAAGAAATATTGGAGGAATAACATGTCACATATTAAATTTGATTATTCAAAAGTTTTAGACAAATTTGTTGCACCACATGAAGTGGAATACATGCAATCACAAGTAACAGCAGCAGATGAACTGATCCGTAAAGGAACTGGTGCTGGTAGCGACTTCTTGGGCTGGTTGGATCTTCCTGAAAACTATGACCGCGAAGAATTTGACCGCATCTTGAAAGCAGCTGAGCAAATCAAGTCAGACAGCGATGTTTTGGTTGTTATCGGTATCGGTGGATCTTACCTTGGTGCCAAAGCAGCAATTGACTTCTTGAACCACCATTTTGCTAACTTGCAAACAAAAGAAGAGCGCAAAGCTCCACAAATCCTTTACGCAGGAAACTCAATCTCATCTACTTACCTTGCTGACTTGGTAGAGTACGTAGCTGATAAAGACTTCTCAGTAAATGTGATTTCTAAATCAGGTACAACAACTGAACCAGCGATTGCTTTCCGTGTCTTCAAAGAACTTTTGGTTAAGAAATACGGTCAAGAAGAAGCAAACAAACGTATCTATGCAACAACTGACCGCCAAAAAGGTGCTGTTAAGGTTGAAGCAGACGCTAACGGCTGGGAAACATTTGTTGTTCCAGATGACATCGGTGGACGCTTCTCAGTATTGACAGCAGTTGGTTTGCTTCCAATCGCTGCATCAGGAGCTGACATCAAAGCCCTTATGGAAGGTGCTAACGCAGCTCGCAAAGACTACACTTCAGACAAAATCTCTGAAAACGAAGCTTACCAATACGCAGCAGTTCGTAACATCCTTTACCGTAAAGGCTATGCAACTGAAATCTTGGTAAACTACGAGCCATCACTTCAATACTTCTCAGAGTGGTGGAAACAATTGGCTGGTGAATCAGAAGGAAAAGACCAAAAAGGTATCTACCCAACTTCAGCCAACTTCTCAACTGACTTGCACTCACTTGGTCAATTTATCCAAGAAGGAACTCGTATCATGTTTGAAACAGTTGTCCGTGTTGACAAACCTCGTAAAAACGTGATTATCCCTAGCTTGGAAGAAGACCTTGACGGACTTGGTTACCTTCAAGGAAAAGACGTTGACTTTGTAAACAAAAAAGCGACTGATGGTGTTCTTCTTGCCCACACAGATGGTGATGTACCAAACATGTACGTGACTCTTCCAGAGCAAGACGCTTTCACTCTTGGTTACACTATCTACTTCTTCGAATTGGCAATTGCCCTTTCAGGTTACTTGAATGCTATCAACCCATTTGACCAACCAGGTGTTGAAGCTTACAAACGTAACATGTTTGCCCTTCTTGGAAAACCAGGATTTGAAGAATTAAGCAAAGAACTTAACGCACGTCTATAATAGAAGAAAAGAGTGGTTTGTCCACTCTTTTTACTCTCTTTATCCATAGAAATTGGACTCAGCCAAGACTTGTGATATAATATAGAGAGCAAAAAGGCAGACGCCTAGAGACTTTATAGGAGAAACTATGTCAAAAGATATCCGCGTACGTTACGCACCAAGTCCAACAGGACTACTACACATCGGGAATGCCCGTACAGCATTGTTCAACTACCTTTACGCACGTCATCATGGTGGAACTTTTATTATCCGTATTGAAGATACTGACCGTAAACGTCATGTCGAGGATGGGGAACGTTCACAGCTTGAAAACCTTCGTTGGTTAGGTATGGATTGGGATGAAAGCCCAGAAACACATGAAAATTACCGCCAGTCTGAGCGTTTGGACTTGTATCAAAAATACATCGACCAACTATTAGCTGAAGGAAAAGCCTACAAATCTTACGTTACAGAAGAAGAGTTGGCAGCTGAACGCGAACGCCAAGAAGCAGCTGGCGAAACACCACGCTACATCAATGAATACCTTGGTATGAGTGAAGAAGAAAAAGCAGCTTACATCGCAGAACGTGAAGCAGCAGGGATCATCCCAACGGTTCGTTTGGCGGTCAATGAGTCAGGTATCTACAAGTGGCATGATATGGTCAAAGGTGATATCGAATTTGAAGGTGGCAATATCGGTGGTGACTGGGTTATCCAAAAGAAAGACGGTTACCCAACTTACAACTTTGCTGTTGTTATCGATGACCACGATATGCAAATCTCTCACGTAATCCGTGGAGATGACCATATTGCTAATACACCAAAACAGCTCATGGTTTATGAAGCACTTGGTTGGGAAGCTCCAGAGTTCGGTCACATGACCTTGATTATCAACTCTGAGACTGGTAAGAAGTTATCTAAACGTGATACTAATACACTTCAATTTATCGAAGATTACCGAAAGAAAGGTTACCTTCCAGAAGCAGTCTTTAACTTTATCGCCCTTCTTGGTTGGAACCCAGGTGGCGAAGATGAGATTTTCTCTCGTGAAGAATTGATTAAACTTTTCGATGAAAATCGCCTCAGCAAGTCTCCAGCAGCCTTTGACCAGAAAAAACTAGACTGGATGAGCAATGATTATATCAAGAATGCAGACCTAGAAACTATCTTTGAAATGGCAAAACCATTCCTAGAAGAAGCAGGCCGTTTAACAGACAAGGCTGAAAAATTAGTTGATCTCTATAAACCACAAATGAAATCAGTAGATGAGATTATCCCATTGACAGATCTCTTCTTCTCAGATTTCCCAGAATTGACAGAAGCAGAGCGCGAAGTCATGGCGGGTGAAACAGTCCCAACAGTTCTTGAAGCCTTCAAAGCAAAACTTGAAGCGATGACAGATGATGAATTTGTAACAGAGAATATCTTCCCACAAATTAAAGCAGTCCAAAAAGAAACAGGTATTAAAGGGAAAAATCTTTTCATGCCTATTCGTATCGCTGTTTCAGGTGAAATGCATGGACCAGAATTGCCAGATACGATCTTCTTGTTAGGTCGTGAAAAATCAATCCAGCATATTGAAAATATGTTAAAGGAAATCTCTAAGTAAGAAGGGTACAATAATGGACATCTGGGAAAAGATGTACGAAGAAGCACAGAAATTGTATAATCCACATGAAGTATCTGATTTTGTTTATGCTAATCATGTCATTGCCGCAGTAGAAGCAGAAGATGGACAAATATTTACAGGATTCTGTATGGAGGGAACCTGTGGTGTTTTCCATCTCTGCGCAGAGCGGGCGGCTCTCTTCAATATGTACCAATTTTCAGGACAAACTAAGGTTAAAAAAGTATTAGCCTTTCGAGACAAACCACCTTATGGTGGAAGTTCGGGTATGCCTTGTGGCGCTTGCAGAGAGTTCCTCTTAGAGTTGAACGCTGAAAATAAAGATGCAGAATTCATGATGGACTATGATACAAGAAAGACAGTAAAAGTCGCAGAATTAATCCCTTATTGGTGGGGAGAAGAACGTGCTTCTAAGTTTAATGAGAAATAGAAGAGTCAGTACAATTCTGGCTCTTTTTACTATAATTTGAAAAACGAATTGAAAAATTTGTAAAAATTTTAAAAAAGGTGTTGACAAAGTTTGAAAAGTCGGTATAATAGTAAGAGTTGAAAATAACAACTCAGGTCCGTTGGTCAAGGGGTTAAGACACCGCCTTTTCACGGCGGTAACACGGGTTCGAATCCCGTACGGACTATGGTATGTTGCGGTTGAAACACTTGATGAAAAAAAGTTTAAAAAAGTTTCAAAAAAGTGTTGACAAGCGAAAGCGAAAGTGATATACTAATATAGTTGTCGCTTGAGAGAAGTAAGGGACAAAGACCTTTGAAAACTGAACAAGACGAACCAATGTGAAGGGCACTACAA
>NZ_VMNB01000010.1:0-15165 GCF_013277515.1 Streptococcus sp. k-402
GTTACTACTGCATCTCCATTTGGTTTTCTTGTAATTTCAATTTCACCTGGTTGTTCTGTTTGAGGTGCATTTGGATCTAATTTCTTAGGTGTTTTTACGTTTACTTCAACAGAAGGTTTTCCTGGCGGTGTAATTTTACCTGTTCCTGGAATTTCCCCATCTGGTAAGTCTTTATTCGGAATAATTACTTTTCCATCTGGTCCTGTTGTTACCACAATTGGTGTGCCATTCTTACCTGGAATTTCTACCGTAGTTCCTGGTGGATATGTTGTTCCATCTGGTTTCTTAGGTGTTACTGTTACATCTCCTGTATTTGGATCTTGATCTAATACTATTGCCGGTGTTAAACGAGCTGGTGTTTCAACAGTCACATTTTCAACAGGTTTATCTGTACCAGGCTCAGTGATTGCTCCTGGACCTGAGATATTACTGTCTGGTAAGTCTTTATTTGGAACTGTCCCCTTACCATTTTGTCCAATTTCTACTCTAATTGGATTTCCATCTTTTCCTGGAATTTCAACTATCGTTCCTGGTGGGTATATTGACCCATCTGGTTTCTTAGGCGTTACTGTTACTTCTCCTGTATCTGGATCTTGTTGTAACTCTACTGTCGGTGTCTTACGGGCTGGCGTCGTTACATCAACTGGATTAGATGGTGCTTTATTCGGTTCTGTTACTGTTCCTGTTCCTGATTTATCAGTTTTTGGAAGTTTATCGTTTGGAACTGTTCCTGAACCGTCATTTCCAATCTCTACCTCAATTGTTGTATTATTATCACCTGGAATAACTACCTTCGTTCCTGGTGGATATGTTCCTCCTCCTGGTTTCGTTGGTGTTACAATTGCATCACCATTTTCTTTACGAGTAATTCCTATACTTGGAGTTTGAGTCGTAGGAACTTTTGGATCTGTTCCGTTTTTCTTCTCTTCCTCATCTGGAATTCCATCGTTATCATCATCTGCATCTTCTTTATCTGGAGTTCCATCTCCATCTGTATCTCTCAGAATCGTTACTGGAACTTCTACCTTAATTTCCTCAGTTTCTTTTCCAGTTTTTCCATCTTTTTCTTTTGTAATTTTAACAGGAATGTTAATTTGACGTTCTTCTTCATCTTTGTCCCAGTTATCTACTGTTGTAGTTCCTGTTAACTCACCATTTCCGTTAACTGATAATCCATTTACTGGTGGATTTTCTGTTGTAATTGTAGCACCTGGTTTATTTGTTGTTACAACTGTAACCGGTGGAACTTCAGCTTTTTCTCTTACAGGAGCTGGTGGTGTCACATTTCCTGTTAGTTCATCTGCTACTTTTGGATTTTTATCTTGATCATCTGGAATACCATCATTGTCATCGTCTAAATCATCTTTATCTGGTGTTCCATCTCCATCAGTATCTCTTAATACATTGACTACAACGTCTTTTTCAACTGGTGTGTCACCTTCATGAGTTACAGTTACTTTAATCGTTACAGTACGATGTTCTTCGATTTCTCCCCAGTCTTTAACATCTGGCGTTCCAGTAACTTTACCATCAGGAGTTACAGTTAGTCCATTCTTAGGAGTTGGAGTAATTGTGCTATTGTCTTTATTAGGTGTTACCACTTTATCACTTGTATATGCTTTATTTTCAATCGCATCTACCGGTGTTCCTACTTCGACTGTTAATGGTTTTCCAGCAGTTTCTGTAGATGATTGACTTGTTAAGTCTGTTGTCTTACTTGTTACTTTTGCTGTAACTGGTGAACCATCTTTTACTTTATCCGCAGGAATAGTCACTTTACCATTTGCATCAACAGTAATTTTCGGATCAGAACTTGTCCAAGTTCCATCTCCAGCTTTTGTTACTGTTACTGTTTGTGGCGTGTTATCTTCACCTGTATATGTGATAGTTGTAGTTCCTTCTCCAGTTAATATCGGTGTAATTTCTACAGTTCCATTTTCTTTTGGTGTCACTATTGGAGCTTGCGGTTTCACTTTAACAATTACATCTGTTGTTTCTGTTGAACCATCTTCATAAGTAATTGTCACTGGAATTGTATGTTTACTATCTGGAGTTACTTTCGGTAATTCAGAATTTTCCACTACACTTGTAATCTTAGCTGCTGTGAAATCTTTCGTTTCAGTTCCATCTACTACTCCAGTAACCCCTGTTTTTCCTGATAAATCAGAATTTGTTAATGGTGAATCTACTTCTTTAATAACATCAACAGTTGTTACTTTGTGAGGTGTTGGTGTATATGTCGCATCATCAGAATCTACAGCTGAACCACCCGTACCTTTTGTTGCTTTGGCAGTCACACTAGTTCCTACTAATTTTTTAGGAATTTCTAATGAACCATTATGGAATACTAGGCCTTCTTTCGGTGTTTCAAGTTCCCATCCAGAATCTTTCTTCACTAGTGTTACAATTCCATCTGTTAATGGAATTGTTACTTTATCCCCATCTGTTGGTGGCGTTACTTTCACATTTCCATTTTGCCATTGAGAAATACTTGGAGCTGCTGGTTTTTCTTCTTTTACAACTACATGTACAGTTACTTGGTTTCCTGCTTTTCCTTGGCTATCAACAGGTTGAAGCGTTACAGCGTATACTCCTGCTGTTGGATTTGCTGGAAGTCCAGTAACATTAACAGTACCTGTTCCGAATGGTTTATCCGTAGTACGATCATCTTCAGTATCAGATACCGTTACTAATTCTTTTAGTTTGTCTGCTGTTAATACTGTTCCTGCAGCATAAACTTTAGGATTTTCTTGTGTTCCTACTGCTGCATCTTTCAACGTTACTACTGGAGCATCATTTGATACTGAAATTACTTTCCAATTTCCTGCTGGTGTTGCATTTTGTCCAGTTTCAGGTTTGTAATCTACTCGTAATCCTAATCCGCTAGTATAGTTATCTGTATTGTCTCCAGAAGCAACCTCTTCTTTAATAAGAAGTTTTTTATTATTATCTGATTCTTTTAGGGCAATGCTTACTTTGTTTTCAGCTTTATTGGCTTCATTTATACTATTTGTAATTCCTTGTACAAAGTTATTTGCATTTGTAACTCCAGCTGGCGTTGTAGGATCTACTTGCCAATCTCCACCATTTTCATTACGTACAAGAACAATGCTATTCGGTTCATTATCTGTATCTGAATTATTATGGAATCGTAACTCGATTCGTTTTGCATCATGCGGTACTGTTACATCAATATGCTTGCTTCCAGCAATTGTAGCAGAAGGTGAGTAATTACCCATTTTGACTACTTTAGGTTCACTCGTTTTAGAAACATCTGTATTTCCAACTTTGTTTACTACTGTAATCGCTGCTGGTTGAACTGTTTCTCCGTTTTTATTTTCGCTTTGACGAAGGTTCTTGTCATCAGGTAATGTCGCTGTCCAAGTATCTCCATTAATGGTTACTTGCCCATCTTTGCTTGATAAAACTGTATTGTCTTTATCATTTAAGTGTACTTCTACAACTCTATCATTATTATTATCTAATGTGAATCCACCTAACGTACCGCTAATCTTACGTGTTGTTGATGATACTGCATCCTGATTAAACGTTGGTTTTGGAGGTGCTACATGGAATGTAACCTCTTTTTCAATGCTAGCAGGTGTATAAACTTTAACTGCTTTACCGTCTATATTGGTTGTATAGTATCCTGCACCTCTTGGGAATTTCACTAATGCCTTGTAATCATTCACTACACCTGGTTTGTTAAACTCAGTAGTAGCTGTTACTTCTGTTTGATTCTTACTCCATTTGAAGTGCATTCCTGCTGGGTAATATTTATCATCCACATCTTGCTTTGTGCCATCTATTGCAGAAACTAACTTCACATAATTATGAGAGTCTTTACCGTTGTTTGCATTCGCTGCATCAACTAGTTTCGTTCCTAACTCAACTGTTTCTGGACTATTTCTAACTTCAACATCTACTACTTTATATTTATATTTATAAGTACCAGTGTTTCCTGTAGCGTCAGTAATCGTTACTTCCCCAACACGTTCTCCTAAATCAGCTGTTGATGTAGATGTGTTAGCTGCTTCTGTAATCTTAACGTTTGTTCCACTTGTCCAAGGACCATTTTTCTCAATACTTGTTCCATTTGGAAGTTTTGTTACGTTAATCGTCTTAATATCGTTTCTGTCATCTCTTACATTGAATGTTGGGTTAAATGTTGAACCTCTGAACACTACGAAGTTTGCAGTAGTGTTTTCATCTTTTGTTAACAACATACCATCCATTGTTGCGATTGGCTCATTCGCATCTACTTTCGTTACAGGAATTTCAATATCTTCTGTTGAGTGGTCAGGATATGTGATAGTTGCACCAACATAGTAAGTACCATTATCTTTCGGCTTAATCGCACCATCTTCTTTCATAGCAAGACTTAAACCAGTTGTATTATTACTGATCTTTACAGTTCCACGTGTAGATGTAAATGTCAGATTTGATTTCATTGAATCGAAATCTGATTGACTAATTTTCGCACCTGGTGCAGTAACATCTACATTAATTGGCTGAGTTGAAACTTGTGGATCATATTTAGTTGCTTGAGTTAGAACTTTAAATTTGATGCGAGTTTTATTTGTAACATCGTTAGTTTGATTATTCATCTCATTTGTTGCAGCATCTTTAGCTACAACATAACGTGTTACTTCATCATTATCTGTCCACTTTGTAGTCCCAGTTTTATAATCTCCTAAATTACCTGAAATTGTAACATCTCTTGGAGCATCTAATTCAACATTACTTTTACGAACAGCCTCATTATAAGATAAGCCTTCACCCAAACCTATATTGAATGTCTGACCTAATGCTATTCTAACTTCAGTCAATTTATTAGAATCGTCGGTTACCCTACCAATCGTTAGATTTGTATCTTCTGTTGGCGTTACATAAACAACTTGATCTCCGTTGGTTTCTACTTTTGTTTCTACATTATTCGGAGTAAATTCAAATTTCGGTGGTTCTTTATCCCCAGCTTTAGAATTTGCTGTTGTTGTATCACTATCTACGCTATCTGTTGTCACAGATTTAGCTGTTATTTCAGTTGCGTCCTTAATAGCACGGTCCTTGATTGTAACAACACCAGTCTCAGGGTCAATCGTTACACCGTCTGCAGGTGCTCCACTTGTCAATGACCATCTATTTCCAGTTTTAGTTGCTGTAACTGTAATCGTCGTTTGACCATTTGGATGTTTATAAGTAAAGTTTAATCTATTAACATTTTCTTCACTTACCGGTGTTACTGTTACATCACCTTTTTCCAAAGGAGTAATTGTTGGTGCTGTTGGTTTAACATGGAATGTTTGGTCTCTTTCGATGGTAGCAGGTGTGTAGACCTTAACTTGGTTTCCATCAATTGTTGTTGTATAGTAACCAGCCCCAGATTTAAACTTCACTTCTGGTTTATATTCAGAAACGATTCCTGGTCTGCTCAATCTAGTTTCATTAGCAACCTCTTCAGTTCCCTTCTTCCATTTAAACGACATACCAGCTGGATAATATTTATCATTACCATCGGCATTTGGAGCATCTACTACTTTCACATAATTATGAGAATCTTCTAATTGAGTATTTAATGGGACTGTTTTTGGTGTTTCTCTAATTGCAACATCTACAACTTTATATTTGAATTTATAAGTTTTCTCATTGTTTAGTGCATCTTTTACAACAATACTTGCTTCATGATCTCCTAATTGAGCATTATTTGTTGCAGTGATATTATTTCCTTCTACTTGTACATCAGCACCATCTTTAGACCAGCTCCCTGATTTTTCAAACTTCATACCACTTGGAAGACCCGTTACGCTTATATTTGTGACTTTATTTTTATCATCACTTACTTTAAAGGTTGGATTAAATGTGGATTCTTTGAATACTACATATGAATAATCCGTTGCTGTCTCTGATAATTCTTTACCATTAATCGTTACTTTTGGCGCTGTTGTATCTGACTTCGCAACCGGGATTCTAATATCTTCTCTTGAGCCGTCTGGATATTCAATTTTAGCATTTACATAGTATGAACCATTTGTTTCATCTTTCTGAATTGCACCATTGTCTTTCATCGTGATATTTAAACCAGCAGTTCTATTATTAGCACCGTTACTGATTTTTACATCACCACGATCTGAAGTGAAGGTAATATTTGATTTAATAGCTTCAAATTCTGTTGGAGTAACTCTTGCACCTGGAGCAGTAATATCTTTATTAATTACTTGATCACCAACATGTGGATCATATTTCGTTGCTTGAGTTAGAACTTTGAATTTGATGCGAGTCGGATTTGAAACATTTTCAGTTTGATCTCTCATTTCTTTAAGTGCTGCATCTTTTGCCACAACAAATCGTGTAATTACAACATCATCTGTCCAAGTTGCATTTCCATTACGTTCTGGAAGTTTTCCTGAAACAACAATATCTCTTGGAGCATCCACATCTCCATTATTTGTTTTAGCTACTTCATTATAAGTAATACCCGAACCTAACCCTTGAATACCAAACACTCTATTAGACTTATCTGCGAATTTCACCTCAGATAATTTACCAGAGTTATCTGTTACTGTACCAATCTTTAAATTTGTATCTTCAGTAGGAGTGATATATGCTACTTGCTCTCCTCCTGTTTCAACTCTTGTTTCTTTTCCATTAGGAGTAAACTTGAATTTAGGTGGCTCATTATCCCCTACTTTTGAATTTACTGTCGATGGATCACTTTCTACATGGTCATTTGTTTCAGATTTAGCCGTAACAGGAACAGAGTCTTTTATCGCTCTATCTTTGATAGTTACTTTCCCTGTAGTTTTATCAATCGTTACACCGTCAGCCGGAGCATTACTTAATGTCCATCCATCGTTTGTTTTTGTTGCTGTAATTTTTCTTGAAGAATTATTAGGTTCATTATATGTGAAATTAAATGTATTTACATTGTTTTCACTAACTGGTGTTACTGTAACATCCCCATTGTTTTCTGGAGTTACTGTTGGTGCTGTTGGTTTTACTCGGAATTCAATATCTCTAGCAATATAAGCACGTCCACGAATTTCATCTACCTTATCGCCCGTTGCATTTGTTGCAGTAACTGATTCACCATTTGTTGGTACATATGTTGTTGGATAGAAGGCAGCTGCTTTTACAGTATATTTACCAGGATCAGTATACGTTAAGTTTGTCTTATACTCTGTACCTCTGATATAGCGGAATGTCATACCACTTGGGAATAATCTATCATTTCTTTGTGACCCATCATTTACTGTTAAATAATTATTTGGATCCCCTACTGGTCGGTTTAATTCCACTTCTCTAGAAATTTTAGCAGCGCCTGTTTGTTCAGAAACACCTTGTTCAAAGTCAAGATCTAACACACGAACACGGAATTTCACTTCTTTTTTATTCCCTTGATTTACATCTCCGTTTGCCGCATCCGATACTTTTAATGCAACTGTAGAAATACCTAATGGTGCATTAGCGCCAACACGACCACGAACGGTATAACTTCCTTGAGCATTTTCAGTTTTACCTGATTCTTTAATGGTTGCAGAAGCATTTTGATTGAACGAAACACCACTAGGAAGTCCAGAAACATACTGAATGTTTACTTTACCAGCCGCATTGTTATCGTAATATTTTAAAGGTAACTCAATATTTGCACCGCGATAAACATCAATAATTGGAGCATTTGAGACATTATCTGTTAACACTGTTTCTGTGTTATTGCTTGTCTTATCAACAATTTTTACAGTTGGAGCCACTCTGTCACGTTCAGGAGTTGGTGTTACAGGATTACTACGTTCAGAAGTTACTGTTCCACTATTATTCACAACTGTTTCAGCTGTAATGGCTGTAGACGGCAATGCTTTTGATACCGTAATTGTAGCAGTTGTTCCATTAGTCTTCCCAGTTCCAATAACCGTACCACCACTATATAAGGTCACTATAGAATCCTTAGGCACTCCATTACCTACATTTACAGTAACCGTTTGCCCAGCCTTCCCTGCTTTTTCATTTACAGAGCTTTGATCAATAGCAGGTTTACGTGGAATAACCTTTAATGTAGCAGTAGTAGTATTTGAAGTATTGTCGCTGTAGGTAGCTTTTACTTGACGCTTGAATACTCCTGCTGTACCAGTACTTGGTTTTCCATCTGGCCAACTCCAAGACGTGGTGTTAGGAAAGTTTTTACTTCCATTATTACCCGTTACAAAACCACTTTCTACTGGATTATTTAAATTTCCAAGAGAATCTCCAACTTTTTTTGTCACTTCTTTACCGATAATAGGATATTGAGAATTTTGTTTAACAGTCGGTTCTACATTTTCCGTAGGTTCTTTCCCTGACACGAAAGCATAGGATTGATGCGCTGTCGGAGCATAATTGGTTGCAACAGCTACAGTAAATGCTTGTCTAACTTCTTCATCCGTTACACCTGATCTTAATTTTGCTTGAAAATGCATATGTACAGCAGCTGTTTTATCGTTAGTTCTCAATCCTATTCCATAACTCCACCTGCTGTGATTTCCTTCTAATTTTACAGCCTTTTCTAAAATAGGTTGTGCGTTATTCCCCTTAAAGACATCCTTCATATCTTCAGCATGAGGACGTCCTGCACGGACACCTAGACTGTTTAAATAGGTAAATCCATGCTGAGTTCGCTCACTAGTATCTAGAAAGTTGTAATACAGCGTTCTTTCATGATGAAATTTTTCTGGATTTTGTGAGAGAGTTCCACCTTCATTTGGATTGTTTCTACGATAGATTTCAAAGGATAACTCTTTTATGGTATCACCATTATATGCACCACTACCGGCTAAATCTAATATTTTAGGTTGCAACAATACTCTATATATCTGTCGCAAACCAGCATCAGCTATGTTTCGACCATCATTATTAAAGAAAACATCGTAAACTACATATTTCTGCCCACCAATCGTCTGAATTCGAGCTGTCATATCCACCTTATTCTCTACGAATTGTCTGTCGCCATTCCTAGGATTTCCAGATCCATCAGTTCCATAGAAACGTTGATAGGTTAATAGATTATCTTTATTGGTCCATCTTGAAGAAATTGAAGCTGCTCTTACATTTGTCCCCTTCTCAATCTTCTCTCCATTACGTGGGTCATTCTTACCTGAAGTTAGACGCAAAGTCGCTATTTTGACAGAATTAAACGTTCTTTTAACACGATTATTCAAATCCTCAAGTTCATTAGATGTTACCCTAGTATTTGTCAATAATCCTTGAGCAAGTGAGAGAACTTCATTTGCTTTTCCAAGTACTTCTTTAGTTGATTCATGTTCAGGGAGCTCAAGAACTGCTGCTTGTAATTGCTCAGCAGATAATTTTAGCGATTCTTTCTTATCTGAAATAGTTTTATCATCTTCACTTAGTTCAGAAGTAGCTTTATTATCTTTGATTTCAGTATTATTCTCAGTTGCGTTTTCTTGAACCTTGCTTGATTCTTTAGTAGCATTTGATAAAGCAGTTAAATCACTTTCTAAAAGGGAAAATAGTTCATCTACATCCTTCTGCGCTGCAGTATCACTATCTAGTAGGGCTTGCCCTTTTTGAACTCTGTCCTTAATCGGAGAAAGAACTGAGTTGTCAAGATCTGATTTCGATGAAAGAGTAGTATTTAACTCTTCAACTACTTTTCTTAATTTCGCTTTATCAACTACTTTAACAATGTTTTCACTATTAGTTGCCATTTCCTTTTCTGAAGGATTCTGTGCAACTTCTACTTTGTTTTCAGTAGGTTCCGTAACGCCCACAGGTGGCTCGACCTTATTTTCAGGGTTCACTACACCTGCAGTAGAGTGTGAAGTGTTTTCAACTAGACTATCCGCACTCGCAACGCGCGCACCCAAAAACATCAATGCCGCAACAGCTACTGAAGCCGCACCAAAGCTATATTTACGAATCGAATAGCGCAGTACCTTTTCACGTTGCTGTCGATTTACTTTATATGAATTCGATTTGTGTTCCATTTCTCCTCCTAAGGAAAATATAATAAAAAAGCAATCTTTATAACTTCAACTCCTTAAAAAGAGTTAAGCTACAAAAATCACTATGATGATTGCTATTAGCAAATAACATCACAGCTATCACAGCTATCACAGCTATCACAGCTCAATTATACTATTTTCTACATACTTAATCAAATATTTTGCCTTATATTCTTTAAAATTCGAGAAATATTGTATATTTAAGTATAACATTGTGAATATGTTGATATTTTTTAAAAGCAACTCTATTCACAAAAAAGTAGATTATACTTATCTACTTTCAAAAATCATTAAATTTCTTTTTATTTAAGGTTTTATCCACATAAAAAAACCTATAAGCTCTCTAGAGGTATAATCCACTAGAGAGTTTATAGGACCTAGAATAGTTACTATTTCTTTTATTCTTCTGTTATGTCAATCACAATCTCTTCTGATTCATCAAGAGTTTCGGCCTTTTCTTGCCATTGCTCCTTGAGATTATTAAATCGATCTTTTGATGCTTCTGTCGCTTGAAAAGCATAGGATTTAGCTTGAGCAAGTACACTGTCCACAATGATTTCACCTGACTCAACCTGTTCTTTGGTTTTCAGAACAAAATCTGTAGCCTGCTCCTTAACTTCTGTCAGTTTTTCACAGACCTGCTCCTTGGCATACTCAGGATCTTCTCTCAAATCATCTAGAAAATCTTGAGCCTGACTGCAAATTTGTTTGCCCTTATCGCTTGTTAAAAACAAGGCAAGAGCTGCACCTGAAACGGTTCCTAAAAGGATAGAGGATAATTTACCCATAAGGATTCTCCTTTTTTATTTTTTGAAAAATTTACTTGCAAGACGAAGAGCTGACAAACTTGCCCCAGTCTTGAGTGTTTTTGAACCAGCTGATGAAGCTTTCTTGCTCAAGACACGCGCTTGACCATTGAGATCTGATACGGATACAGATAAGTCGGCAACTGCAGTGAAGAGTGGATCAATCGTTGCCATCTTGACATTGATATCATCTGCCAAGACATTGACCTTAGCCAGCAACTCATTGGTATGATGCAAGGTCACATCCACATCTGAAGTCAAGGTTTTAATAGTCTTTTCTGTTTCATCAATCACACGTCCAAGCTTTTGTACAGTAATGATTAGATAGACCAAAAAGACAATCAAAGCAAGGGCTACAAGAATATATGCAACTTCTAACATTTAGTTTTCCTCCTCTGTAACGTAGTAAGGGGCCTTCTTTCGATTTTGATATAGAATGATAAAAATACCCAGTCCGATAAGGACAACTGATAGCCATTGAGACACTCGAAGTCCAAAGAACATGAGACTATCTGTTCGCATGCCTTCGATGACCATACGACCGAAACCATACCAAATCAAGTAAAAAGCAGTGATATGACCTCGTCTGAGACTCTTCCATTTTCTTCTGAATATCAAAATCAAGGCAAAGCCAAGCAGATTCCATAGAGACTCATAAAGGAAAGTCGGTTGACGGTAGCTCCCCTCAATATACATCTGGTCACGGATAAAGCCAGGTAGATAATCCAGATTATCCACTGCTGCACCATAGGCTTCTTGGTTAAAGAAATTACCCCAGCGCCCCAAACTTTGGGCAATCATGACGCTAGGTGCTGCAATATCTAGAAAATCCCAAGTATTGATGAGTTTGCGATCAGCAAAGATATAGAGCACAATAGCCCCAGTTATCAAACCACCATAAATGGCCAAACCACCATTCCAAATGGCAAAAATCTCTCCCAAATTCTGACTATAATAATCCAAACGGAAAATGACATAGTAGAGACGAGCTCCTAAAATAGCCAAGGGAAAGGCTATCAAGATAAAATCTAAAATATCGTCTGGTATGATCTTCTTTCTAGGCGCTTCTTTCATGGTCAAATAAACCGCAAGAATCAAGCCTGTCACAATACACAAGGCATACCAACGAATGGCTAGAGGGCCTAGTTGAATAGCAATTGGATCAAGCATTAGGCACCTCATTTCGAGCGATGAGATTTGTCAGCCGTTCTTCGAACAAACGGGTCGCATCAAAGCCCATTTCCTTGGCACGATAATTCATGGCAGCTGCCTCAATCACGACAGAAATATTACGACCTGTTTTAACTGGGATACGGATACGAGGAATGGCTACGCCAGAAATTTCTAATTCCTCTGCATTGTTTCCAAGTCGATCAAAGGTCTTATGCGTATCGTAATTTTCCAAGTAAACAGCAAGCTGAACCTGTGAAGAATCCTTGACAGCACTGGCACCGTAGAGACTCATGACATCGATAATCCCAACCCCACGAATTTCAATCAAGTGTTTCAAAATTTCAGCTGGTTCACCCCAGAGAGTAATCTCATCCTTGGCAAAGATATCGACACGGTCATCGGCTACCAAACGGTGACCACGTTTGACAAGCTCAAGACCTGTCTCACTCTTACCGATTCCACTATCGCCCTGAATCAAGACACCCATCCCATAGATATCCATCAAGACACCGTGCACACTGGTCCGTTCTGCCAAACGAGAATCCAGATAACTAGATAACTCTCCAGATAAACGACTAGTAGCCGTACGGCTGGTTAAAATGGCAATCTTACATTCTCTGGCTGCCTTTAACATCTCCTCTGGAACCACCAAACCACGGGCAACAATGACCGCAGGTGTCTCAGGTAGAAACATTTTTTTCAAAACTTCATAACGGCTGTTAGAAGGCATGCCAATCAGATATGACCACTCCTTCATCCCCAAAAGTTGAATCCGCTCTGGCGTGTAGTAGTCAAAATAACCTGTCATTTCAAGACCGGGTCGCGTAATATCCGCTATATTGATTTCCTTTTCAAGCAATTCTGGTTCGCCATAGACAATGTCTAGTCTAAGCTTTTCAATCACTTCTTTTACTAAAACCGACATCATTTCCTCCCTCAATCGAGTTCTTTTTACTATTATATCAAATTGTAGGAGGATATTTCAGATTTTTGCAGGTTTTGGAGTATTTATTTAAAAGAAAAAGGACTAGATTTCTCTAGCCTTTCATTTCTAATTAGAATTTTTTACGTTTACGAGCTGCTTCTGATTTACGTTTACGTTTTACAGAAGGTTTTTCATAGAATTCACGTTTGCGTGTTTCTTGAAGAGTACCAGCTTTAGTAACCGCACGTTTGAAACGACGAAGTGCGTCGTCAAGAGATTCATTCTTACGTACTACTGTTTTAGACATTTTTTTCACTCCCTTCAAGTTCAATATCTATTTTATTCTACACGTAAAAGGAATAATTGTCAAGCAAAAATGCGGTTTAATTTTGATTTTTTCTTACATTTATACAAGAGTTGAAAGCGCTTAGCGCCTGTTTATATTGATGAAACTGGATTCAGTACTTATTTTTATCGAGAATACGGTCACTCATTAAAGGGATAGATCATATGTCTAAAAGAAGATATCAGAGGATTTCTTTGATTGTAGCGCCTTCCTACTAGGAGAATTCTTATGAGAGGTACTTGTTTAAGCTTTGAAAATCGGACTTATACTCTTCGAAAATCTCTTCAAACCACGTCAGCTTCGCCTTGCCGTAGGTATATGTTACTGACTTCGTCAGTTCTATCCACAACCTCAAAATACTGTTTTGAGCAGCCTGTGGCTAGCTTCCTAGTTTGCTATTTGATTTTCATTGAGTATTATCATCTGATGTTTATCAAACAATCTACCAATTAAGCTTCTTCGTCTTCTTTACGACGACGGCCTGCAAGACCAAGACCAAGTAAGGCACTTGCGGCCGCTACTACCATAGATACTACAGAATCTACTGTACCTGTATTTGGCAATTCTTTAGCCACTTTACGTGTATTTGCTTGAGTTGTAGCTGGAGCTACAGCTGGTGTTTGAACAGCTTGGTCGTTAGTTGGAGTTGCATGATCAGTTGATAGAGCAACTTTCGCCATGAAGTCTTCGATACGTTTAATCATTGCATCCACTTCTGCTTGACTTGTGTCTGCATTAGCAAATACTTTCTTAGCATCTGCTGATAATGCATTCGCTTCTTTTGCAGTTTCTGCATCAAGTTTAGCTGATTCTCGGATGATTAGTTCATCTAATTGACGAATAGCACCTTCTAACTTCGCTTTATCCACTTTTGCGTCAGTGTTAGTTGATCCGTTATTTCTGCCATAATCTGGAAGAGAAGTTTCTGGTTTAGACTCCCCACTTTGTGAAGCAACAACTCTAACCGGTACTTTTACAGTTATTTCTTTTCCATCTGCTAATCTTAAAGTTACTTTAGCAAACTTGTCCCCTAATGTATTTGTATCCGGTAAATCTATGCTAATGACCGTAACATTCTCTGGTAAGTTTAGTTTAGCAATAACATCAGCTTGACGAATCGCTTTTCCACGTTCAACTGTTACTACTCCAGTAATAGATGATTGAATGAATGCTCCAAGGTCAAAAGATGGTCGTTCATAAACTAATGAATCTTGATCCATTTGGTATAGGAATGTACGTAAAGCTTTATCGATTTCTGTTTGTTTTTTAGACTTATCGATTTCCTCTAATGCTTTTTCCTTTAATCTCTCAACTCTGTCAATTGCTTTTTCTTTTTCTTGAACAGAAAGTTTTTTATCTGCTTTAATGCTAGCAATTTTTTCATTTGCTATCGTTTCAACTACTTCCCTAGCTTCTACAGCATCTAACAATGATTTTTTCGCATTTTCTAAAGAATCTTTTGCCTTAATCACCATTTCTAAAGCTTTGTTAACTTCAATTTGTGAAGCATTTTTATTATCGATAACTTTTTTTATTTCTTTTAAAAGTTTTTCTGATTCTTCTTTTACTTTTTTATATTCGTCAATTGTTGCTTTAGTTTTCCCGTTTGTTGGATCTTCTGAGATTAACTCATTTAATACGTCATTATTATTCGTTAGTTGTGCTTTGTCTGTCGCTGCTCCATCTAAGTTGCCTTTGGCTGTGTCAATTGCTTGTTTAGCTGCATCTACTTCTGCTTGTGTCACATTTGCTTTTGCTAGGACTTTCTTTCCATCTTCTACAGCTTTATCATAAGCTGCTTTTTGTGCTTCACTTCCGTTATAGTACTTCGCATTAGTAGTTTTTGTAGTTTCTGCATCTGTTGATGTTGCTTTTTCTAACTCTCCTGTAGTTGTTGGTGCTCCATCTAAGTTGCCT
>NZ_VMNB01000010.1:15179-89008 GCF_013277515.1 Streptococcus sp. k-402
CTACTTCTGCTTGTGTCGCGTTTGGATCTTTTATTACAATATTTCCCTTCGTAATCGCTGAATCATATGCATCCCTTTTCGTTTTGTCTGTATTATAATATTTAAAGTTTCCTTTAACAGTAGATTCTTCTCTTACTACTTTTTCTAACTCTGTTTTGTTTCCTTTATCAACTAACAATCCTGCAGCTGTATCTAATTTTGTTTTTATTTCGGCTACCTTGCTTAATGCCGTATCAACCTCTGCTTTAGTTACATTATTCCCTTTAGCTATAATATTAGACACTTCTGTTTTTATCGAATTGAAATCTTGTTCAAACTTTTTAAACTCTTTATTGTATTCATCAATACTCTTTGGTGTTTTATCTGTTGTATCAGCTTTTATTAATGAATCTACATCTGCTTTTAACTTAGCTTTTTCTGCTGTTGTTGCTGCTGCGATTAATCCATCTTTGGCTTGTTGTAAAGCTGTTTTTTTGGCATTAACTGTTGCTAAAGCATCTCTAACCCCTACTACAGTTGCATTTTCGTCATTAATAACTGTTTCTGCTGCTTGAATTGCTTCTTGTGCAGCTGCTTTGGCATCGTTATATACTTTGGCACTATCTGCTGTTTTTCCAGGTGTTGGATCTGTTGCTGTTGCTAAAGTGTTTAACGCTTCTTTTGCATTTCTTAACTCTGTTTTATCAGTTTTCAAACCTAATTGTTTAGCTAACAAATCTTGTAAAGCTTGCTTGAAATTAGGAGTTCTAGTAGCAGGATTGACTAATAGTGTTTTAACTTTTTCTAATTCTGCTAAATACGCAGATTTTGTTTCATTTGTCTTTCCATCTGTATCTGCTGATTCTGTAGCTTTTAATTTATCGTAAATTCTTTGTAAAAGATTTCTCGCTACATTACTTGTATCTTGAGCAATCGAAAAATCTAATCCCGTAACAGGTAATGAATATTTTTCATCCCATGCTTGATAACTCATTCCTGTACGATTTTGATCTGCTAAAGAAATTCTAACTTTATAATGATCTGCACCTTTAGGTAATGCAATAGGCTTACTAGTAAATGTCCCAGCCGCTCCATTTGGTTTATTTCTAGGTTGTGCCATTAACTTTTCTGCTGCACTTTTTCCAATAAAATCTACACGTTGAGTATGATCTACTCCACCATCTATTGTAGTTCTATTTGGTGTTTTTGAAATTATAATCTTGGAGTTATTTGTTCCATCCTTTGCTTTTGTAACAATTTTTTGGGCATCATTTGCATCTTTTGAAGGATCAAAAGTTGTTTCATATACTAATTTCTCTTGATTTCCTGTAATACTATAGACTTGAACTTTATAGTTAGCTTTAGAACCATCACTATCTCCAACATAACCAGGTTTAAACTTAACTACTACATCTGAACCATCTAAAGTTGAATAAGCTGTAAAAGTTTTTTCAATCCCGTTATATCCAGCAACGTTCTTGGTAACTCCACTAGCTACTCCAGTTGGTCGATATACACTACTATCCCAAGCTGCTTCATTTCGATTTTTTCTAGTTATACTCTTTGAAAGTAGTAAAGTGTACTCTGTTCTTCTATCCAATGCTTGTTCTTGCAACCAAACAGTGTCATTTAAAGTTGAATTAATTGTTTCTAAAGGATAAACTCCTTCTGCAGTTTTTCTAGCAATAGCAAATTTCCCTGCAGTACCATCTGGTTGATTAATCGCTTTCCAACCACCAAATTCATCAATTTCTTTAACAGTACCTGCTTCGACATTTTTAGTTGCGCCTATACTATCAATATCTTTAATTTTATCATTATTTTCGATATGTTCTTCTAAATTTTTTAGTTTCTGAATTAATTCAGCTAAACTAGCATTCTCTGCCGGTGCAATATAAGTTTGATTCGCAGATGGATCATCATTTGTAGTAGTTGCATCTGTACGGAATGGATTATTGGTATCTAATGCTTTTCCATTACGTTCATCTTTAGAACCTGAGTTTGGAATAGAATTTGATTCTGTGGCTTTTTCAGTATTTGTTGCTTTAATACCTACAGTAGCTTTTCCATTTGTCGTATCAACTGCTGGTGCTTCTTTTTTCTCTTCTGGTTTTGTTTTTAGCTGTGTAGTTACTGTAACAAGTTTATTGTATGCTCTAGTTAATTCTTCTTGTATTTTTGCATTGTTTAATACAGACTTAGCTTCATCTAAGGCTGTTTTTAATTGATTCACACTATCTTCTGTTTTAGAAGCATATTTCCCGTTCGTAAATTTCCCATCAATATCTTCAATTAATTTTGTTAAGGCTGTTTTATTTAGAGTTTCTTTTGAGCTTCCTACCACATCTCCCTCTGGTTTATTCTCAACATTTGCAGCAGAAACTGAAGTATTAGTTTCTTCAGTAGACACACCTGTAGTAGATGAGTTACTCAATATAACAGGATCAGGAGTTTGTTTATTCTCATTCACACCCACTACATTTTGACTTTGTTCAGCCGCTTGTACATCTTCAACTGAACTAACTGCAAAAAAGACTGACCCTAATAAGACAGATGCAGCACCCATTGAAAATTTGCGAATGGAGAAACGTTGACGCTCATTAAATTTAAATTGTTTCATTGTTACCTTTCTTTTTATCTTATTCAAAATATCTCAAAAGCATATTGTACTCTAAGATTTTTAAAAATAAGAAGCGACCTCCTTATATCTTTCAGAAAGTAAGAAGCCTAGAACGATTTTATAATTTTATAACCTATTATATCAATTTTTATATCATTTGAGTATTAAAAACTCTTAAAAATATTGATTATATACGAGAGGTAACTTCCACCATAGCGGAACTTAATCTGAAACGCTTTCAGATAAGGGGATTTTGTGCGCTCTTTTTTCGATTCCTTTCGGCTACAAAATCTATAAAATCAAGCATGATTAAAACCAGTAGAACTTACCCTGACACGGATTTCCACTGGTTTTTAGGATTTTTATCAGACTAACTTCCACTTGGATTAGCGGTGGAACTTAGTTTGGGAATTTACCATTTTTTCTTCCATTTATACAAAAGTTGAAAGCGTTCAATAGAACATTGCTTTTTATTTTTCAAGTAAGCTGAGCGCTTCAGCATCTGCGATGATGGTCACATCAGGGTGATTTTGTAGGCTACTTGCTGGTAGACTCTCAGTCACTGGGCCAGACACTGTTCCAGCGATGGCTTCTGCTTTTGACTCACCGTAAGCAAAGAGAAGGATTGACTTGGCATCCAAGATGTTCTTAATCCCCATTGAAATAGCTTGGGTTGGGACGTCTTCAATCTTGTCAAAGAAGCGCGCATTGGCTTCAATAGTAGATTGGTCCAGTTCGACTAGATGCGTTTGACTGTCAAATGGAGTACCAGGTTCATTAAAGCCGATATGCCCATTGCGACCGATTCCCAAGATTTGGAGGTCAACTGGATGGTCAGCCAAAATTTGGTTGTAGCGTTCAACTTCAGCTTCAGCATGATCCTTAACCCCACGAGGCAAGAAACTTTCTTTAAATGGTTTTTGGTTGAACAAGTTTTCTTGCATGAAGTAACGATAAGACTGTGGATTATCTCCATCAAGACCTACATACTCATCAAGGTTGACACTGGTTAGATTTGAAAAATCGAGGTCACTTTCAACAATTTCCTTGTAAAATTCAAGTGGGCTACTTCCTGTCGCAAGTCCTAGGGTTTGAGCGCCATTGGCTAATTTTTCCTTCAAAATCTCAAAAGCTACTTTTCCACCTTCAACTTGGTTTTCAACTTTAATGACTTTCATCTTTTCATCCTCCATTTCTATCTATATTTATTATATGGTATAGACCAATTTTTGTCAAGTGAAAACGATTTAATTTTCAAAAAAAGAGCGTCCAAACTTGAAACATGTTATAATGGATAGGATTAGAACTTAGAAAGAATGAACACATATATGAATACAGCTGATTTTGATTTCCACTTACCCGAGGAATTGATTGCCCAAACGCCCCTTGAAAAACGAGATGCCTCTAAACTCCTCATCGTCAATCGTGAGACGGGAGAAATGCAGGATAAACACTTCCACTCTATTATTGATATGCTGGAACCTGGCGATGCTCTTGTTATGAATGACACCCGCGTTCTCCCTGCCCGTCTCTATGGTCAAAAAGAGGAAACAGGAGGCCATGTGGAACTTCTCCTGCTCAAAAATACTAGTGGAGATGAGTGGGAAGTTCTGGCAAAACCTGCCAAACGCCTCAAGGTCGGTACTCGTATCAGCTTTGGTGATGGTCGCCTCAGCGCTGTCGTTACAGAAGAATTGACCCACGGGGGCCGTATTGTCCGCTTTGAATACCAAGGAATTTTCCTAGAAGTCTTGGAAAGCCTGGGTGAAATGCCGCTACCACCTTATATCCACGAAAAACTGGATGACCGTGAACGTTATCAAACCGTCTACGCCAAGGAAAGTGGCTCTGCTGCAGCACCGACTGCTGGTCTTCACTTCACCAAAGAACTGCTGGCAGAAATCCAAGCTAAGGGTGTTCATCTAGTCTATCTGACTCTTCATGTCGGACTCGGAACCTTTAGACCTGTTTCTGTGGATAATCTGGACGAACACGAAATGCACTCAGAATTCTACCAACTTTCTGAGGAAGCTGCTGCCACCCTTCGCTCTGTTAAGGAAAATGGTGGTCGCGTCATCGCTGTCGGAACCACTTCTATCCGCACCTTGGAGACTATTGGTTCCAAGTTTGATGGGCAAATCCAAGCAGATTCTGGCTGGACCAATATCTTTATCAAACCTGGCTATGAATGGAAGGTCGTGGATGCCTTTTCAACCAACTTCCATCTGCCAAAATCAACTCTGGTCATGTTGGTTTCTGCCTTTGCTGGCCGTGAATTAGTCTTAGACGCTTATCACCATGCCATCCAAGAACACTACCGCTTCTTTAGTTTTGGCGATGCCATGTTTATCTATTAATTGTCATAATCAAAAAGCGCATATTATCAGGTATTATAGAACCTTGATACTATGCGCTTTTGTAATGGATAAATAGTTAGTCTTTTTTAAAGGCCGGATCTTTCAAACTCTGCACACTGGCATTGATAACCGCGCCTAGGATAACAATTTTAGCAATCAAGATAAACCAAAACATCATAACAACAAGAAGAACTGAACCTAAAATTCGGACGTCCACTAAATGATGGACATAGTAATTGAGATAACTAGAGAACAGAGTTAGTAGAACTAAAATCACTAAGAGAACAAAGGCACTGCCTGGTAGGGTATAACTAATTTTCCTGTTAGATAGATTGGGAAGAAAATAATAAAGCATGACCAAGATAGCAAAGAGCAGGGCGTAAGTCAGAGGACCTGCCAAACCTTGTAAAGCATGATAGATAATGCCATCTTTTGTCCAATAATGGGCAAGTAAATCCAAAATCATCTGCCCAAACAAGCTCAAAAACAAGGTAAAAGCAAAGAGGAGCTGCAAGCCAAAACTGACTAGGAGACTCACCATCTGATGGGAAATAAGTCCACGACTCTTTTCGACGCCATAAGCCTTGTTAAAAGCTTTTTGCAAGAAATTCATAGATTTTGAAAAACTCCAAAACGCCGATAAAACAGAAAAACTCAATAAACCTGTTGAAGGTTGCGTCAAGACTTCTCTGGCTATTTTTTCCACACCTTCATAGAGACTTGGGGGCAGGACGTCTTTCACAAAGCCCAGAAATTCTCCCACAGGAATCTGAAAATAGGGGAGGATATTGACCACCACCAAAAGCAGGGGAAAAATCGAAATCAACCAATAGTAGGCTACTGCGACACTGGTCAACTCACTATCTGATGCTTGATAATAATGCAAAAAAGCTTTTACTAAAGGCTTGTCTATCAGCTCGTTCCACCCTTTTTTCATGTCACACTCCTTCACTTACAATCTTATACTCAATGAAAATCAAAGAGCAAACTAGGAAGCTAGCCGCAGGTTGCTCAAAGCACCGCTTTGAGGTTGTAGATGAAACTGACGAAGTCAGTCACATATATAATCCAAGGCGACGCTGACGTGGTTTGAAGAGATTTTCGAAGAGTATTAACTAATTTCTTCTTACCAATTCCACCATATCATAAGGCAGGGTATTGGCAGCTTCCTTCAGAGAATAGTTCTCTAAGTTATTGACATTTTGTCGTAACTTCTTGGCATACTTAGTCGTAATCAATCGTTTTTCTTCGTATTCGAAAATCAACTTACGCTCCAAATAATAGCCTCTCAGCATTTCATCGATATTGTTGGGCTTAACGCGATTGATAACCCGTTCGACAAAGGCACCACTGGTGATGATAGCTGTTTCACGAAGACGAGACTCCTGCATAAAACTAATCAAAGAGCGTCTATAGACCCCCTTCAGGTTTTCCAAACTTTCAATAATCATCTCTGTATTGGCCAGATAGAGCTCTGCAATTTGGTCATAATCAAGAGCACGGAGACTGCTTTTCTCCTTGTCCTTCCAGCTACGGAAGGTCTTTCCGAGAGTAAAAATTTCATGAAGGAGAAAACGTAAAATCCGCAAAGAAACAAGGAAATAATAGGTCAATCGTGATGCAAATTTACGATTGATGCCTCGTTCTATATTTTTCAGATAACGTTGGTAAACTCGGTAAGCACGATTGCTAATGTTCCCCTCTTCATAGACCTGTTCCAATCCATCACTTTCAATACTAAGCATCAAGAGTTTCAAAGCAGCCCAGTCTTCTTGAGCCCCCTTATTTTCTTGACTCAGGATGAGATTTTCAATACGTCCATGGTAATTGTCAATAGCCGCATAGAGGGGAAGTTTATTTCTGGTGTCTTCCAACTCTTTTTCCAACTCTAGCGTTACTTCATTCAAAATGGCGATATGCATGAGATAGTCCTTGCTTTCTTCCTCTTCATCAGAAAGATGAGGTAAGACCAAGAGGCCTGTTAAAAAGCTTACAAGCGTCACACCTGCAACAAGGAAAAGCAAGAGAGGATACTCCTGTTCTAGATTACTTGGTATCAGAAGGATCGTAGCAATCGACACCGTTCCCTTAACACCTGAAAAGGTCAAGAGAAGCATGTCCTTTATATACTTATTTAGCTTTTTCTTGAGACGTAGAGTCCTATAGGCATAATAGCCATAGATCATGACAAAACGAATGGCAAAGAGTACAAAGGTAAGAGCGACAAGAGATACCAACAAGAGCAAGGGATTATAGATTGGATTGGTCAAGATAGGCTCTGCTATCATTTCCAGCTCCATCCCTAAAATCACAAAGACAGAACCGTTGAGCATAAAGTTCACTGTATGCCAGACCGTCTCGGTTACCGTATCCACTTGGGCTTCGAGGAGTGTAATTTTCTTAAAACGGCTTGCCTTTAAAATCCCAGCAACTACAACGGCAATAATCCCTGAAACGTGGACTTCTTCTGCCAGGAAGAAGGTTACCAAGGGCAAACTCAATTCTAATAAAAGTTCGCTGGCAATATCCGTTGCTCGCACACTTAGCAAGAAGCTATGGAGGAAACGATTGGTCATGGCTGTTAAAAAGCCAATCAAAAAACCGCCTAGGATTGAAAAGATGAGCGAACTACTCGCTTGCCCAAGGGAAAAGGCTCCAGTTGTCCAAGCTGTCAAAGCTACCTGAAAAGCCACCAAACCAGATGCATCATTCAAAAGTCCTTCACCCTTAAGGATATTGGACACGCGCTTAGGAAAGCTAAACCGCTCTGAAAGAGAGGCAAAGGCCACCAAATCCGTAGGCCCAAGAGCTGCCCCAACAGCCAAGCAAGCTGCCAAGGGAAGGCTGAGCCAAAGAAGATGGGCCAAACCTCCCAAACTCAGGGTCGAGATAAAAATCACTGGAAATATGAGATAAACAATGATTCGCCAGTGTTTTAAAATAGCCGTAATATCCGCTTCTTCCGACTCTCGAAAAAGCAAGGGTCCAATAACCAGTGCCAAAAACAACTCTGTATTGAGGTGAAAGTCGGTATTGGGTAAAAATAGACCAATCACAATTCCCAAAAGAATCTGCACCAAAGGGAGTGGCAAAAAAGGCAGGAGCTTATTGGTTGTACTCGAGACAATCAAGACCAGTAAAAATAGGATAAGGTAAATCAGTAATTCCACGCACGACCTCCTTAATCTTTTTTACAACAAGATTCAAAAATCTCCTTCTGCTCTTTGATTTTTTGGTCAATCTTGGAACAGTCTTTGTGCTCAATTTTTCTCTGGCACCGTTCCATTTCAAGAGCAACTAATTTTTTCTTGATTTTAAGCATTTTTTTGCTCATATGTGCTTGGTCTAACACACCCACCGCTCGTTCGTGGTGGGTTGATTCAACAAAATTCTGGCGCATGGCATCCAGCTTTTCACGTAGGTATTGTTTATCCATGTCTATATCTCTCTAATTTTTCAATCATCACTAAAAATGGTGGGTTGTTGACTTGGTTTAAAGTTCGGTAAATGGCAGCTGTGTACTCTTGTTGATTCAACTGTCCAACAAAATCCAAGACAGCATCCCTCTCGAGGTCGCCTCCTTCATGACCATAGTAGATCATGATAGCAATCCGTCCCCCTTTGACAAGCAAATGACACAGCTTTTCTAATGCTTCAATCGTTGTCTGAGGTTGGGTAATGACAGACTTATCAGCAGACGGCAAATAGCCCAGATTGAAAATTCCTGCCTTGGCTTCTGTCACAAACTGGTCCAGTGTCTCATGACCTTGCAAGATTAACTGGGCATTTGTCATTCCAGCTTGCTTCAAACGCTCTTGGGTCTTTTCCAAGGCTTGCTCCTGAATATCAAAAGCATAGACTTGCTTAGCTAGCTTGGCTAGAAAAAGCGTGTCATGACCATTTCCCATTGTCGCATCCACTACGATATCATCCTGAGTCACTACCTCAGCCAAAAAATCATGTGCCATCTCAAGTGGTCTTTTCATATCAAAACTCCTGTTTTACAGCCTTGCAGCCCTGTACACTTCCTCGTCTTCTCATCTCTGTTTCAATCGCATTTAGAACTTCCCATTTATTGAGGCTCCACATAGGCCCAATCAGCATATCTCTAGGTGCATCTCCTGTGATTCGATGGATGACGATATGCTTGGGAATGATTTCCAATTGGTCACAGATGACCTTGACATATTCGTCCTGACTCATCAACTGCAAGCGGCCTTCGTGGTAATCTCGTTGCATACGCGTATTGGTCATCAGGTGAAGCAAATGCAGTTTAATCCCTTGAATATCGTTATCCGTGACACAGCGGCGGACATTTTCAATCATCATTTCATGGGTTTCACCAGGCAAACCATTGATCAAATGGGAAACAATCTCAATTTTTGGATACTTTCTCAAACGCTTGACCGTTTCCACGTACAACTCATAGGAATGGGCACGGTTAATCAGGTCAGAAGTTGTTTCATAAGTGGTCTGCAATCCCAATTCAACCGTCACATGCATGCGCTCCGATAACTCAGCCAAATATTCAATGGTTTCGTCTGGTAAACAGTCTGGGCGCGTTCCAATATTGATTCCTACTACACCTGGCTCATTGATAGCCTGCTCATAGCGCTCTCGGATGACTTCCACCTTTTCATGGGTATTGGTAAAATTTTGAAAATAAACCAGATACTTCTGAACATCCGGCCACTTACGGTGCATAAAGTCAATTTCCTTATAAAATTGCTCACGGATAGGCGCATCTGGTGCTACAATAGCATCTCCAGAACCAGAAACCGTACAAAAAGTACAGCCTCCATGAGCCACAGTTCCATCACGATTGGGACAGTCAAATCCCGCATCAATAGGGACTTTAAAGGTCTTTTCTCCAAAGAGTTTTCGATAATAATCATTCAAGGTATTATAAGATTTCATAACCTTCATTATAACAAAAAACACCCACAATCTCAAAAGCCTGACTTTCCTATAAATTCCTCTGTTTCTCGTTTCCATTAGCGATTTTTTATGATACAATATGGGTATGATTTTAATGAAATTAGCATCTATTTTATTATTGATACTGACCTTAGTCGTCTGCATTATCATAACCAAACTTTTTAGATTAAAAAAACTAGGACGAAACTTTGCGGATTTGGCTTTTCCAGTTTTAATATTTGAGTATTACTTGATTACAGCTAAAACCTTTACCCATAATTTCCTCCCTAGACTGGGCCTAGCCCTGTCACTCCTAGCTATTATTCTCGTTTTTTTCTTTCTTTTGAAAAAACGTAGCTTTTACTATCCTAAATTCATCAAATTCTTCTGGCGTGCAGGATTCTTATTAACCCTTGTCATGTATATAGAGATGATTGTTGAATTGATGGCTCAGAAATAAAAAAATGAAATCAAAAACACCTCAATCAAGCTGAAATACAGTGATTGAAGTGTTTTTTCTTTATATCTTTTTTAATAATTCTTATACTCAATGAAAATCAAAAAGCAAACTAGGAAGCTAGCCGCAGGCTGCTAAAAGCACTGCTTTTAGGTTGTAGATAGAACTGACGAAGTCAGTAACCATATATACGGCAAGGCGAAGCTGACGTGGTTTGAAGAGATTTTCGAAGAGTATTATTTTCCTTCTTTATCAGGAAGGAGGTAACCAATACCTACACAGGCCAGCACACCTGCTCCAATCACCAAGCCGCTTGAAATTGGCACAAGGTCCAAAATTGCATTTGCGATGATAAAGGCAATAATGAAACACATCAGACTAGCCTTGTAATCCTTTTTCAAAAGATTCTCTAGAGTGAAAAAGAGGAACAAGCCTACCGGAATCAGTGACCATAGGTTGACATCCAAATTTGGCCATCCAACAGAACCAAAATACACTACTGTCGCTGCTGCTAGTAAAAATACAATCCCTAATAATTTTTTCATTTCTTTATCTCCAATTTCTTTTTTAGGAACTTGAGTTATCTGATAGTGACGCCTCCTGTTCCTTACAAAAATCATTATAGCAGAGGTCAGTTTCAAGAACAAGTTCTTTTGCCTATCTGGTCTCTATACCGGTCTAAGTGGTCTGATTTTCTTTAAAAAGAAAAAGAAGCCCTAATGAGCTTCTTCACTTTGCCGATTGCAGGGATCGAACCTGTGACCTAGGCTTTACGAGTGCCTTGCTCTACCAACTGAGCTAAATCGGCGATTACACTTACAGTATAGCACTCTGAGAATAGATGTCAAGGAATTTTCATCTCTATTAGAAAAAGCCTGTCCTGAGACAAGGCTTTGAGTTTCTTCATCTTAGGACCCAGCACTTTCGTAAGAATCCAAGCCCCTGTCCCAGAGTTTAAGGGAAATACCAAAAAAGACAAGGGAAATCAAAATCAAACCTCCGATGTTAAAGATTACATCCTTGTTCTGCAAGAAATAGCTGGCAGGATAGTAGGCCGTAAAGGCAAAAGGTACAATAAAACTGATTAACCAACGAAGAAGAGAATTATAAATCGAAATCGGGTACTTGGCAAAATCATTAAACATATAGAAGATGTAAATCATGGCGCCTGACTGTTTGGTCCAAAAAGCGATACTAGCTGTCGCGATTTTAAGAGAAGTATAAATCAAAGTCGCAAAAGGAATGCAGACTAGGAAAATCAGGAATTTTGGAAGAGTCCAATCAATGCTAGTCACTGTTGTTCCCAGTAGGATACCACCGACCAAAAGTTCGCCCAAGGCATCAATCTGAAAGGTCTCAACTAAAATATGGAAGAGAGGATTGATAGGACGAGTCAAATACTTGTCAAACTCCCCTTTTCTCACCAGGCGTTGCCCTAGCGCCCAGAGATTATCAAAAAAGAGATGGTCCAACCCCTTAGGAATCAAGGAAAAGCCATAGATAAAGGCGATTTCTTGAAAAGTCCAGCCTTCTAGGGATGGAATATGTTGAAAGATGACATTGAGAAACAAGAGATTCAAGCCTTGAGTCAAAAAAACTCCCAGCACACCAACCACAAAATCCACCTTGTATTCCATAATTTGTTTGATGTATTGTCTGATAAAAATCAGATGCATGCGTTGATATTTTTTCATACTAACCTCCTTGAATGGTGATAAAGGACTGGACTCGTTTCCAAATCAACTGAGACAAGCCCACCATCACTAAAAGCCAGAAAAACTGCAAAAGGAGCGCCTGAATCATCTGACTGGCATCGTATTTCCCAACAATAATCATGACCGGAGTGTAGATCAAGGATGAAAAAGGCAGGAAGGACAGAATATCTGAAACAACCTTTGGAAAGAAAGCCAAGGGAATCAAACTTCCAGACATAAAGGCCACTATGGAAGTCTTAAGTAGATTGGAACCCCAAAGATTTTTAAACACAAAGGCAGAAAATCCAAAGCAGATATTAAAGAAAAAGTTAATCAGATAAGCCAGCGTTAAGCTAAAAAGATAAAGGACAGTTAATCCCAGCACTTCTGCAATCCCGTGCCCAGATACGATTTTCATCAAAACAATGACACTTAAAAATGGAAGGCCAACGCTAATAAAAATCAACCACTTGGAACCAAGTTCTGTGAAAAGATAAGAAGCTGCAAAATGTACTGGTCTCAACAAGCGCATGATAATGGAACCATCCTTGACCTCCTCCCCGATCATAAAGGACGAATCAGATCTAGTCAGAAGATTGGTTACAAAACTCATGATGATGTAGAGGGTGATATCTGCCATACTAAAACCCTGAATTAAAGACTCCTGAGAGGAATCAAAGACAGCCTTCCAGAGATAAAAGGCCACAAAAGCCCCCATGACATCGCCAATCCGATAGAGAATAAAGTTGACTCGATAGGTAATCAACTCCTGAACACCTGCATTGATAAAGGGTTTATAACGTCTCCACAATTTGACCATCTTAAAGCTCCTTTCGGTAGAAGCGACGGATAATATCCTCAATATCCGTATCCACCATCTTCAAATCGCGGATTTCAAAATCAGACAGGGTTTGCTTGATAATGTCAGCTGATTGGTAGCGAGAACTATCAAATTCAATGTTGAGGCTGTTTCCTTGTCTATCAACGGTCATATCAGGCAGGCCTTCATAGTGAGAGACGAGATGACTTTGACCTGGTAGCAGTTCAAAGGAGAGTGTCTTCATCTTACCAAAGGTCTCCTTGAGTTGGCTCACCGTCCCATCAAAAATCTCCTGCCCCTTGTCAATCATAAAAATCCGATCACAGAGTTGCTCAATATCACTCAAGTCGTGAGTGGTTAGGAGAATAGTTGTTTCTTCCTCCTGATTGATCTGAGTAATTGCCCGACGAATGTTGTCCTTGACCGAAACATCCAAACCAATAGTCGGCTCATCTAAAAAGAGAACCTTGGGATTGTGAAGCAAGGAAGCTGCAATGTCCGCCCGCATGCGCTGCCCCAATGAAAGAGTCCGCACGGGGTCCTTGATAAAGTCCTTCAAATCCAAGACTTCATTCAAAAAGTCCATACGCTTATGAAAGAGCGAGTCTGGCACATCGTAAATCTCTTTTAAGACCGTGTAGGTCTCTTGCAGTGCCAAATCCCACCATAGCTGGGTTCTTTGCCCAAAGACCACTCCAATATCCTTGACATAATCTTGACGATTGTCCTGGGGAATCTTGCCGTTAATCCGACAAAAACCAGATGTCGGTTTTAAAATCCCAGTCAGCATTTTAATGGTTGTCGACTTCCCAGCACCATTAGCACCGATGAAGCCTAAAATTTGCCCCTTGGGAACCTCAAAGGTCAAATCCTTGACCGCTTCAAAGGTCTGTTTTTCAGGATGAATGAAGGAGCGCAAAGCACCCTTCAAGCCCGGTTCCTTAACAGTCTTCACAAAATTTTTCTGAAGATGTTCCACTTCTATCATTGCCATATCTATCTCCCTATGGTAAGGAATAGCAACATTGTCTTTTGACTACAAATATTCTAAATCCTTACTTTCTACACCTTCTACATTTTATTATTACAGAAAGCTTTATACCAACCTATTATAATCCAATAAAAACTAGAATGCAAGCGTTTGCCTAAAATTTGTGAAATTGAAAATTTTTCTCTTAAAGTGGTATTTGTATACTCAATGAAAATCAAAGAGCAAACTAGGAAGCTAGAGGCAGGTAGCTCAAAGCACAGCTTTGAGGTTGCAGATAAAGCTTACGTGGTTTGAATTTAATTTTCGAAGAGTATTAGTCCAAAATTCTGGTTTAATTGTTTCCTTAAAACACCAAAAAAGTCTGGGACAATAGTCTCTTATCTCCAAAAAAAGCAACGGATTTGCCGTTGCTTTTTTTGCATGGTTGCGATAGTCTTGGTAAAATAGAATTGCTTAATAAACCATTTAGAAAGGCTATCCCATGCATATTCACTATAACACAAATCAAACAACTTTACCACTAGAAATCAGTTCTTTCTTGCCACAAGACCATCTCGTCTTTACGATTGAAAAAGTGGTAAATGCCCTGGAGGATTGTCATTTCTACGCCTTCTATCATGCCTTTGGTCGCCCGTCTTATCACCCTAAAATGCTTGTATCTACTCTTCTATTTGCCTATTCACAAGGGATTTTCTCTGGTCGAAAAATTGAAAAAATGATGATTGAGAATCTGGCTATGCAGTACCTAACAGGACAGTTGGTTGTCAGCTACCGCACCATCAATCGTTTTCGAGTCGCTGAAGGCATGGAAGAACTGATTCGTGATCTTTTCATCGACCTCAATATTCGTTTAAAAATGGAAGAGTTAGTGACCTTAGATTGTCTGTTCATTGACGGAACTAAGATTGAAGCCAATGCCAACAAGTATAGTTTTGTGTGGAAAAAAGCAACGGACAAGTTTTCCGTCAAACTTCAAGAACAGATACAGATCTATTTTCAAGAAGAAATCACTCCCATTATCCATCAGGCTATCGAACTGGATACACAAGAGCCTATCTCCTCAGAGCAGTTGCTTGCATTCGCTCAAGTCCTTGAAGAAGAATTGGAAAAACTGAACCAGGACATTGAGGAGACACCAGTTAAAGGAAAGGATAAACGTAAAACCCAACGTCGTAAACTCAAGAAAGTTTTGCGTAAAGTCAAAGAGGATTTTTCAGTGCGTGCTGAAAAATATGAGAACTATCAGGAGACATTTCAAGGGCGTAACAGTTTTTCCAAAACCGATCCAGATGCCACTTTTATGCGGATGAAAGAAGACCATATGAAAAATGGCCAACTCAAGGCTACTTATAATCTTCAAATCGCTACTGAAAACCAATTTGTTCTTCACTATGATATCTTTTCAAATCCGACAGATACCAAGACTCTTCTACCCTTACTTGAAACCTATCCGCATGAATTGAAGACAGTTGTCGCAGATGCTGGATATGGAAGTGAAGAGAACCTCCTTCGTTTAGATGAAAAGCAGATGAACCATCTGATTAAATATGCCATGTTTGACAAGGAACAGAAGAGAGGGTATAAACAGTCAGCTAGAAACTTAGCGAATTGGCACTATGATGATAAGGAGGATAGCTACACACATCCTGATGGCTGGTATTATCGTTTTCACCATACCAAACATCAGAAGACACAGACAGACTTTCAACAGGAAATCAAGGTTTACTACGCTGATGAACCTGAATCAGCTCCTCAAAAGGGACTGTACATGAACGAACGCTATCAACACTTGAAAGCTAAAGAATGTCAGGCGCTTTTATCTCCTGAAGGTAGACAGATTTTCGCTCAACGCAAGATTGATGTGGAACCTGTCTTTGGACAGATAAAGGCTTGTTTGGGTTACAAGAGATGTAATCTGAGAGGGAAGCATCAAGTGAGAATTGAAATGGGATTGGTACTTATGGCCAATAACCTCCTAAAATACAATAAGAGAACGACTCAAAATTAAAAAGCTAGAGTTCCGCAATTGGAAATCTCTAGCTTTTTTGTGATTGAGAACTATTTTGTCTCAGGCTCCTGTATGTATTGTTCAGCTAGATTAAGCTTTACCTTCTGAACATAAAGCATTTATTTACTATACTTTCTAATACATTAAAAAGGCCCATATTTATACATTCATCCACCCACACTATATTTGGATAATACTCATTGTTCCCTTAAGTTCTTAAAAATATATGGCAAAATGGGGGACAAAATTTTAAGTTGAACTTGGCACAAATTATAAAATCTGATTTGATAAAGTTTTTGTTTAACAAATTCTAAAATAGATTTATATAAACATTTAAAAGACTTTGATTGCTTATTAATTTCAAAAAATTGAGTTACTTATAAAAATTTGGATAATTTATTATTCTTATAAAGATAAAGAATCATTTAAATATACACTTAGCTGATCATTTATAAGACTAGTTGCTATAGTTTTAATTACTTCCAAAGTCATAGGCAGGGCATTTTCTTTGATCCTATTCTTAGTCCTATTCCACATAGTATTTTCTCTTATTTTATCTAGAAAATCATGCCCCTCCCAAGTCAAAGCGCCAACACTAAAAAAATAGATTTTATCACTAGCATATGTGGATTTATAACTTTTTATCAAACCTGCTTCAAACAACAAGTCACAATGGTAGGCTATTATCTCTATGTCATATCCGTCAATTTGTAAATGAGACAACGCAGTTGATTTATACTCATCCTCAATTTTAAAAAGTATCAAGCGACATAAATCCATATTTCTCTTCATCCAAATAAACCTCTACTCGGTGATATATAATTACAGTGTACAACTTATTAATAGAAGGGTCAAGTGATAAATCAGTGGATTTTACCATAATATATACCGTTCTTTTTTCCGAAAAATAAGTATTTTCCCGAAAAAAATATTAATTCTCTACATCCTCACTTATAAATCCTAAGTCAATAAACCTATTACTTTTTCATAGAAACATATCGCTAAATATCTTCCTCTACGATAAATAGCTTGTTCAGAAAAATTATCTATCTCCCATTCAATATCATTCTGTGCCCTATAACGATTATCAAAATTTCTATGTTCTTTATTGAGAAATTCTTTTATTTGTTGATAGCTCGAATTTTGATATTCTGTGATTTTTTTTGATAAATCACATTCTCCACTTAACCTAGTATTAATAATATCTTCAAGCACTACTAAATTTCCTATTTTGAATTGATACGCTTCAGGTTCATTACCCAATGATTTCTCAATAATATGTTCTATACTATATTCTGGTTCATCATAGACTCTATATGCCTCTCCTTGAGTAGGACGCCTCACTTCTAACCAATTATTTAACGTATAAATCGCATATCTAGAGTACATAATCTCTTCGTTTTTTCTATCGAAATAAACTCCATTACCTGCATATCTCAATTTTGAAAAGAAATCAATAAAGTCTTCCCTGCTAGGTAATTTTCTATTTAATTTATCTTTTAAAACAGCTATATCTGTTCTGATTTGCGCTGCTACTGAATTAGTTGCAAGTGTGGCCATTTTAGATGCAAACTCAGAATATGCTTCCTCAATTTCCTCATATGTATAGCTTATCCCTGGACGTGTCCAACCATCAATACGAGAAGCCATAGTATCTGGAGGTGGTGTAATAGCGCGTACAAATTCATACACTGAAAGTATTTCAAAGAGCCTAATTTTACTATCGAATGATATATCTACTATAGAAATGATTACATTATATATCTTGGAAGAGTTCGATATTTTTATCAGATACTCTAAGTTTCTTTTTATTCTATTCGGTGACCCAGTATTATCTAGAATAAGTTTAGAAATATTTTTTGCTGTATACAGTAACCCATCCAGTATTCTGAGGTAATCCGATTCATCTATCATGTCGCAAAAATTTTGATATAAATTTTCTGAACTAAAATTATACTTAACTTCAAACCACGCTGTGAAATATCTCGTAAAATTCATCTTACAAACTTCTAATTGCCTATGAATTTCATTCCACTTATCCAAGACAGAATCACCACCTGCGACACCCATGGTTCTTTCTGTCTTCTGAAAAATTTCGTATTTAATTAAATCAATATCTGTGAGCCTTATCCCTCTTGTGTTTAATCTACCAAATAGTAAATAACTCTCAACTTCGTCTTGTGAAGTAACTATAGAAAACTGAGTTTGCATTAAGAAATTAAAATACCGAGTCTTCATATGTTTTGATTCAGAAGCCAATTTTCGTTGGAAGAATCTAAATGCTCGATAAAAATTATTACCTCTTCGTTCATGAAGCTCCTTAGGAACTCCATTATCTTCCACATCAAATAAACTTTCCCAAACTCTATTTAACTCAGAATTTTTGAATTTTAAAGGAATTTTTCCATTATTATTAATTTTTTTCCCTAAACTGTGAATAAAAACAATGAAGGTTATTATTCTTTGTTGACCATCAACAACTTCGTAACTGCTTCCATTATCATAAATTAATATGTTTCCCCAATAATCTGTTGAGTTTTTTCTTTCATATGCACGTAAAAAGTCATTGTAAAATTCTTCCCAGTTTTTTTCCTCCCACGAATACTCTCTCTGATATAGCGGCACTTCCAGAGTCTTACTATTTGTGAAGGAGGTTAGTAGTTCCTCAACCGTCTTTTGTGAACTTTCAATTAAAACCATTAATTTAATCTCCAGTTCTTTATAATTCTATTTTCGAGTCGCTTCATGTATTGTTCCATGAAAACAAAATCAGGTAATCCATCTTTACTTGGTAACATTATTTTTCCAGCTTTATACCTTGATAAAGAATTTGCTCTACCATGATTAAAAACTTCCTTATATTTAGAAAGTAAAGTAACAATAAATAACTGATTGTATTTATTGGCTGGAAATTTTGCATATAGTACAAACACATGTGAATCAACTGCAAACTTAAATTCTTGATAGTAGGCTAATCCTGCTCCACCATCACCATCTTTATTCCAAGTTATCACATTTGATGATTTAATTTTTCGTGGTTCAGTTTCAACGAATCCCTTTAGACCATTTCCAAATTTTCTAGCAGAAATTAAAGGTAAGTTGCCTTTTGCCAAAGAATCCATGTTGCTTTCACTTCCTCTTTCTTTATTAACATCGAAATAGTCCGATATTAAAAACTCTCCCCACTCGACTTCGTCTAATTCTCTAAAATCTGATATTTTATGTTGTTCAGGAAACTTATAGGTGTCCTTAATTTGATTATATTTGATTTGAACATATTCTTCCATAAATGCCCAATCAGGCGTCCCGTAATTTGTAACAGGAAGCATAATTTTCTGCCTTTTAAAATTTCCTAGTCTATACTGTTTTCCATAACCAAATTGATTTGCATTATCAAAAACTGAAGTAATAAATAATTTACAGTTTTCTGAAATATCATCATTAATTAACACTAGAATATTATCATCTGCACTATAGGAATAATTACGGTAAAATGCATTTGCAAACATATCAATCGTGATTGTGTTTTTAGGAAAAATTTCCTGCTCACTATTTGCAATAAAACTAGCAATTCCACTGTTATGAAAACCTGCTGTTATAAATGGGCGCATTCCCGCAATACGACTACTTTCGACAAGACGTTTGCCACGTTTTACTTGGAATAACTCTGCGAGTCTAAACTCTTTCCATTTTCTATTCTTCATCCTGTACCTCTTCAAATAAATAGCCTCTACCATGGGTATACATATCAAATTGGAAACTCAGATAATCTGCAATTGTTTTTTCAAATTCCTCATCACTTGGAATTTCATCGTTAAAATAATAGAAACTATGTAACCATTCATCCTCTGCTTGGATTGTTGATTTTACCATAAACTCAGTCGTATAATCCTCCTCGTTACCATTGATTACATCAAAGAGGAAGCGTCTTTTCTCCTTGGCCGAATCGTCATCAATCAGACCTATGTGTTTTCTCACTACAAATCCATCATCTTCAAAATTTATAAACTTAACTTTTTTTCGTTCAATATCATGTGGTTTACCCGCCTCAAAAATTGCGATAACAGGATTAGTCCCCACACCATGGAAAGTATTTTTATTTACAGTAATTACCATATCTAAAGTATGTTTTTCAAGAATTCTTTTCTTATATTCCTTTTCTTCCTTAGATTTACCAACCATAGTTGATTGAGGGACAATCACCGCTAGTTTCCCCCCAGTTACCAGCATATCTAGCGCATGACGAATAAAATTAATTTCTGTTAGAGTTTTATCTGTTTTCCCTTGGGAATACGGGGGATTAAACAAGATTTTATTTACTCTCTGCTTTTGGATCTCTTCACCGGTAACAGAAAACATATCGTTTAACTGTAGATTACTTTTGCCATCCCCTCGTAAAATCATGTTCGTTGTCGCTACGGTGAACATCTTTTCCTGCAACTCTATCCCCAGTAGTTGATGCTGTTTAATATGTTTGATTTCGTCCTCATCTTTTGCTAGCTTAGTCATTCTATTCATTGCAGAAATCAAAAAAGCACCACTACCGCAAGCAGGATCCAATACATAATCAGTCGGTAACACATCAATTAATTCCGTCATAAGCGTCGTAATATGGTGAGGTGTCAAAACAATTCCAAGACCGTTCCCATCACTTCCACCATATTTCACAAACTCACCATAGAAATTACCCAAAATATCGTAATCTGTATTTTGTTTAAAGTGATGGATAACTTTATCTTGTAATTTTTTAGTAAAATAATGAAGCGGTGTAACTCCTAATGTCTCGTTTTTTTCATTCAGCCGGACATTCGTTTCTAAAAACGAGAACTTATTGAGAAGAATATTGACCTTGTCTTCTGGCAAAACACCTTCAGATGCAATGTAATCTTTAACTGCTTTTAGAATTCTCATTCCATCATTATCAATTACTGGTCTTGTTGTATCCTCTCTACCATCAGTTTTTCTAGGATACTTATTACCTGTTAATTTTTTGATATCAAAATCTTCTTCATTAAGGGCTAAAAGAATTGCAGAAATTACTGTTGCTTTATTCTCACCTTCGAGCGAAGCGTAGTTTCGTAAATCTTCATGTAATTCTTTTGAAACATTTTGCAATTCAAAAATACGTTTTTGCTCAATAGAATATTCTTCAAGTACATTTACTGAATACCATTCATTTATATTGTTTGGATGAAGTTCCTGAAGATCAGTTAACTTTGGAAGTTTTTTTTCAGTAATTCCTTCTTCAGTGATAGAAACTAATACAGGTTGAATGCTATGAAATTCCTCATCCCCAGTAATACCTATTGCGATTACTTCATCAAAAGAGCTTGTTTTCGTTACGATATGGTTTGCGTAGTGTACAGCACCATTTACAGCAAAACCTGACAATGATGGAATATCTTTAGCAATAGAACCATCCCCGGAAAGATTAATAAGTTTATCATTGTCCCTTTTATCTTCAATCACAATAAGGTAATCTGAGATCTGCATAACAAATTCAGGCTTTCCAATTCCAGATTTACCTTGTTTGCTAGCTCCTTTTAGCGCTTTAGCAATTTCTGGATGAGAAGAACCTTGCTCATCATAGCGGATACCAAATTTTTCTATCTCTCTTCTGACGTATTGGTCAGTTGCTGTTGCTTCGTTTGCCATATTTTTTCACTTCCTTAAGTTTATCATTTCCCATTATATCAAAGAAAGTAGCAANNNNTTGCTACTTTCTTTGATATTTATATACTTAATTTTCTTATTAATTGACTTTCACTAACTTCAAAATAAAAATAATGATCCCTGCCATCCTCGGCGTTCTCTTTATTCAACTTGAAGTAGTTTTTCTAATTCATTGCCATTGTTCTAAGGATGTCATCAACTAGAAAAGTTAATGGAACATCCATTGAAGAATACTTCTGGAAGTCTTCTTCAAATCGAATATAGTTGTCTGAGAAATAGTCCATCTGTAATTTATTCTCATAGAGTTCTTTTCTACTCATAGGTAACCTCTTCTAATAACTGTATGCTCACGAAGTCTTCCACTTGAATCAATCGGTATCCTTCATAGGTCTTGATGGATACTTCTTTTGCTGAAATTTCTCTCACTTCACCAATCAAAGTTACTTTTTGAGTTTTTTGTTTGACTATAAAGCGACCCTTTAAATTCCCAACATAAACCTGAGAAAGTAACAATAATTTTTCTGTTCTGTTCAAGTCACTAGTTAGATCGACACGATATTTCTCTTCCCCTAGTGATGTGGTATGTTCAGATAAAAAGAAGCCCATCCACTTTTGCATACCTGAGTCTTGATATTCTCGGGCAGACTGATAGGGCAAATAGGAACGATCAATTATTTTAAACCATCTAGTCCACCAGCAGAATGACCTCCGATTAGTTTACTTCTAGCGATACTTCTTGATGCTGACTCAAGCGCATTGGCTTTTAAAAGTGAAGTGAACCCAAACTGATCTCGTATGCTGTCAATCGCTGATTGGAGCCTTTCTTCTTTTTCTATTTTTTCAACATCATCAAATAAAGAAACTAGTCCAAACAATTCATACACTAGACCCGAATAGTTGACGGCAACGTTCCTTACAGCACCTGAACTGTATTTCTGATGAAATAACTGTAAAACTACATTAGTTAGCGTGTCCGTATGATTAGTTGCTTCGTTCTTTTTTTGTGTGTTGATTGATTTTTTATTTTCCTGTTTGGAATAGCCTACATGAATTGAGACAACAGTTGTTTTCTTACCTGATCGTCTAAGACGAATAGCGACCTGTTCTAACATTTTTCGAAGCAATTCAAAATCGTGTAGGACACACAAGAGGAAGTAGTGTTACAGATATCTATTTGCACGTTACACAAAAAACAAAAGAAGTAATCATTCCTGTTTTAGATTCGTTAACTATATAAGTGTGGCAAATTTGTGGAAAAACAAAGAAAAAAGGTTTATCCAAATCAGATAAACCTTTTTATATCAAGCTTTTACAAGCTTCTTATGCTTTACCTTCTGAACCGAATACGTCGATACGTTCTTCAACTGATGCTTGGATAGCTTTTACACCGTCAGCCAAGAATTTACGTGGGTCGAAGAGTTTTTTCTTGTCGTATTCTGCTTCGTTTGCTTCGTAGTCACGAGCAAATTTACGAGTTGCGTTAGCGAATGCGATTTGGCATTCTGTGTTAACGTTAACTTTGGCAACACCAAGTTTGATAGCTGCTTGGATTTGCTCATCAGGAATACCTGATCCACCGTGCAATACGATTGGGAATCCAGGAAGAGCTTCTGTCAATTTTTGCAAGTGATCAAGGTGAAGACCTTTCCAGTTTGCTGGGTAAGGACCGTGGATGTTACCAATACCAGCTGCCAAGAAGTCGATACCAGTTTCAACCATTGCTTTAGCGTCTTCGATTGGAGCCAATTCACCATCACCGATGATTCCGTCTTCTTCACCACCGATAGTACCAACTTCAGCTTCCACTGATACACCATTTGCATGAGCAAATTCTACAACTTTACGAGCTTTTTCAAGGTTTTCTTCAACTGGAAGGTGTGAACCATCAAACATAACTGAAGTATAACCAACTCGGATACACTCAAGTGCATCTTCGTAGTGACCGTGGTCAAGGTGGATAGCTACTGGTACAGTGATACCCATTGATTCAACAAGGTTAGCGATCAAGTTGCGAGCAACTTTGTAACCACCCATGTATTTAGCAGCACCCATTGAAGTTTGGATCAAAACTGGAGCTTTTTTAGCTTCTGCTGCGCGCAAGATAGCTTGAGTCCACTCAAGGTTGTTTGTGTTAAATCCACCAACTGCATAACCGTTGTCACGAGCTGCTTGGACAAATTTTTCTGCTGAAACGATTGCCATTTTATCAGGCCTCCTGTATATTTTTATGGGTCATCCCATTTACATTGTTCATTTTATCACTTTTTGACAAAAAAATCTAGTTTTTCCCGCAGTTTCGATTGAATTTCTTCTAGCTTCATCTATGTAAACCCTTTCTACACCTATTCTTGAGCGACTTTTGGAAAAGCTATAAAGAAGGTTAAACGATTCTCCGCCATCTCAAAACGATAAGCTAATTTTTCATGTTCCAATAGACTTTTGACCACAAAGAGGCCCATACCAGACCCCTTGGCCTTGCGACTAGCATTATCAGAAAAAGATTGGGCTAGTTTTTCTTGTTCTTCAGGACTGCAGCTATTTTCTATAAAAAATTCCCCTTCTCTTTCTCCAATTCGAACCAAGCCACCTGGAACAGAGTGCTTGATAGCATTGCTGATAAGGTTAGACAGAATCAATTTCATGACAGATGGATTTAGATAAGCTTGCTGGTGGGTCAAGCTATTGTCAATCTGGAGTTCTCTTTCCTTGGCTAGCAAGGCATAATCCTTGACTAGACTTTGCGTCATCTGGAGGAGGTCAATTGTTTCCCTATCATCTCGCAATTCCTGCACAGACGAGAGAGAAAGTATCTGGAGAACGTGGTGATTGAGCTCATCCACAATCCCCAAAGCAACTCCCAGATAGTGGTCTCTGTCCTTATAGCGACCGACATTTTCTTTCATGTTTTCAATCAGGATTTTCAAACTAGCCAGAGGTGTCTTCAATTCATGAGAAGCACCTCGTAGGAATTCGACCTTCATCTTCTCCAGCTGGAGAATGGCTTCATTCTTGTCATGCAAGTCCGCAATAACAGTCAAAAGATGCTGGTAGAGACTATTGATTTGTTCCTTGAGATCACCAATCTCATCTCTAGAATCCACGCGCAATCGCACTTGGGCATCCAAATCCATCATCCGTCGGGTCACCCGCTTGATTTCCAATATCGGGGCCACAATGGTCCGAGCATATATGTAGGCTACCAACAGAGAAATCAGAAAGGATGCCAGCAAGGTATACGGGAGAAATTGGAGACTGATTTGCTCTGCTTCCTTTTGCAAATCCATGGACGCTAGAAACTGGAGAGTCATGGTACCACCGTCCTGCGTTTTTACCTCACGCTCCTCAATAAAGAGGGAGGTGGTTTGGCGATCTGTGTCCAGAGGAAGGCTGTCCTTGATTTCTAACTTGTCCTCGGTCATCTCGCCCTTGACGGCCCCCTTGATCTCACTGGTCTGGGAATACAAGTCTAAGACTTGCTCGATACTCTGCCTGTCTTTCCCTTCTAGGGACTGGGCAATGGCTGTCGCTTTCTGACCAATAGTTTCTTGACGGTGGCTCAGATAAGTCGAGGGAAAGAGAAAATAAATGGCTAAATGGAGGCAAATAACCAGAACACTAAAAATCGAGAAGGTATAGATAAATATCTTTGTAAATAAACCTGTTCGTTTCATTTTCGCTCCAATTTATAACCAACATTGCGCACAGTGAGGATGCAGTCCAGGTCTAGTTTTTTCCGCAATTCCTTGATATAAACATCAATGACGCGGTCAAAGGGAACCTCATCTGTCGCTTTCCAGACGGCATCGATTATCTGAGATCGAGTCAAGGCTCGTCCTTCATTTTTCACTAAATAATCAAGAATTTCCAACTCTTTGGCATTGATAGGCACTTCTTGACCTGCGAGGCTGGCACTGTAGCTCTCAAAATCCACCTTGGCATCCTTATAAGAGAAGATTCGTCCTGTATCATAGTAGCGCTTGAAAATCGCGTCCACCCTCACTTTTAAGAGGGAGAGGGAGAAAGGTTTTTCCAGATAGCCATCTGCCAGAGAGGCAAAGGCACTCATCTTGTATTCCTCATCCTGAAAGGCGGTCAGCATCAGGACAGGGACTTGGCTGGTTTTGCGAATCTCAGCTAGCACTTCTAGGCCATTAAGCTTGGGCATCTGGATATCCAGTAAAACCAAGGCTACTTCATAGCTGGAAAATTTTTCTAAGGCTTCCTGACCATCTGCAGCCTCAATGGTTTCATAGCCACAATCCGTCAAATAGTCACTGACCCCCTCACGGATCATCTCTTCATCTTCTACAATTAAAATTTTCATACTTTAACTGCTCTCTATTTTTTATTTTTCTTAGAATAAATACCTACTCTATTTTCTATTATAGCCTCTTACTGGCCTTTTGTCTGTAAGCAACTGACCACTAGATAAAACAAAGAGAGCCTATCGCTCTCTCTGCTCACATTTCACTCTCTGTGGAATGAAGGTTATTTGGTTGCTTTTGAAAATGTTACAACGTAGTTATAATCTTTCCCATTAGCTTGATAGACATAGTCCTCTTTGAAAGTATAGCCGCGTTTGCTCAACTCTTCCTTCTTAGCATCAACTTGGCTCTTGACAGCTGCTTTAACCTGTTCATTTGATAAACCTTCCGCAATTTCAAGAGAAGTTCCATTGATATCTCCTAGGAAACCTGCAATATCTTTCATTTGATCAAAGTTATAAAAAACATTGACTTTGACCTTTTGAGGAACTGGTTGTTCTATACTTCTACGATTTCTGCTAGCGCGTGGTTGAACTGCTGGAGCCATTCTGAAACCTGAAGTTCCTGTAGCCTCCTTAGTGAATGTAACGACATAGTTATAATTTTTCACAGTAGTATCTTGTTCAAAAATAATGTCATTTTTCACATAATACCCTCTAGCAGCTAAGTCTTTTATCTTTGCTTGAATTTTTTCTTTTACTAATTCTTTTGCCTGTGCTTCACTCGTTCCTGCAGGAATTGTGACAGTGTTATTTTCTCCTGGATCAGATAGGAAGCCATGAATATCTGGCATTCCAGCGAAGTTATAGCTAATATTTACAGTTCCATCTGGTTCTGATGTTGAACGTGCCACTCTTCTTGCTCTTGCTTGAACCGATGGGGCATTTCTAAAACTTGAAGCCCCTTCTGAAGTTGAAGAAGGTTGTGTTGGAGATGCTGTCGAAGTCGTGCTTTCTTCACTAGCAGGCTGTGTCGGAGTTGTTGAGGTAGCTTCACCTGAACCATGACCTATTACCGTACTTCCATTGTCAATAGTAGTACCTTCATTACGGCCATTTGTTAAATTATCTTTATTATAGTTTGGTGCTGGTAATTCTTCACCTGGAACATTAATTTCATCAATTTTAGTTTGATATTCATCCGCAGCAGCTACTGCTGCATCATGATCTTTAGCATTATTTATTGCGGCTAATGCGTCTTCTTTTAATGTTTTTAATTCCGCTTTTAATTTTTCTTTTTCGGCTTCGTCTTTAACTTTTTCTATTTCACCTAGTTTTGAAGATACTCGTTCATTAATAATATCTTCCCCATCTTTTTGTGCATCTGCTAGTTCCTTTTTAGCTTTTGCTTCTTCAGAAGTTAGCTCTTCCGCTTTCGGCTCAGTTGTTGCTGATTCTTCTGCTTTGGGTGCTGAGGTCGCCGGTGATTCAGAACTTGAATTTGAAGCTACAGGTTGATCTGCAGCCCCTGTGTTTGAAGGGGCGTTGTCTGTTACTGAACTTGATTCTGCTGCATTCCCTGATTCATTTGTAGCTTCCGCAGATGGAGTATTGGAAGGTTCTGCAGTTGTTTCAGAGTTACCTGTTGCTCCAGCTGGCTGTGTAGTAGAATTGGTATCGCCTGATGTGACCGGTGACGATGTTGAATCACTTGGTTGGGTAGCTGTTGAGTCGCCTGTAGGAGTTGTAGATGGCGCTCCAGACTCTTCTGAATGATTACTTGTCGTTGGAGATTCAACCGAAGAACCTGATTCATCGTTTTTCGGTGCTGGAGCCACTGGTTCTTCAGAACTTGGGTTTGAAGCTACAGGTTGTTCTGTAGTCCCTGTGTTTGAAGGGGCGTTATCTGTTACTGGACTTGATTCTGCTGCATTCCCTGATTCATTTGTAGCTTCCGCAGATGGAGTATTGGAAGGTTCTGCAGTTGTTTCAGAGTTACCTGTTTCTCCAGCTGGCTGTGCAGTAGAATTGGTATCGCCTGAAGCGACCGGTGTTTCTTCACTTGGGGTTACCGGTGACGATGTTGAATCACTTGGTTTTGGAGCTGTTGCTTCGGTTTTTGGAGCTGAAGTTTCAGGTTGATCTGCAGTTCCTGTGTTTGAAGAAGTATCATCTGTTACTGAACTTGATGACTCTGAATTCCCTGATTCATTTGTAGCATCTGCAGATGGAGTATTGGAAGATTCTGATGTTGTTTCAGATTTACCTGTTTCTCCAGCTGGCTGTGTAGTGGAATTGGTATCGCCTGATGTGACCGGTGCTTCTTCACTTGGGGTTACCGGTGACGATGTTGAATCACTTGGTTGGGTAGCTGTTGAGTCACCTGTAGGAGTTGTAGATGGCGCTCCAGACTCTTCTGAATGATTACTTGTCGATGGAGATTCAACCGAAGAAGCTGATTCATCGTCTTTCGGTGCTGAGGCCGTTGGTTCTTCCGCTTTTGGTGCTGGGGTAGTCGCTGCGTGTTCTGCTTTTGGCGCTACTGGAGCTGATACAGGCTGATAGACTGAGCTATAGTTCACAGTCATTTTTTCAACTTTCTCAGTGACATCTGTTAATTCAAAGGTAACATCTTTTGTTTCCTGATCTTTCTTGAGCAAGACTTCGTAAGTGCGAACTTCGCCACTTGCACCGCTTTCTTTGATGACAATCTTGTGTTTTGTGACTGTATCTGAAACCGTTTCAGCTTCGGTAAAGTACAATTCATTGTGCGGTAAGAATAAATTCTTGCCTGAAGCTTGATTCATTTCTTGGAGTACATCTACAGGGATATTACTTGCTTCGCTGATAACACTTAATGTATCTCCCCACTTAATAACATACTTAAATAAATCACCTTCTTTTTGAAGGTCATCTTTCACTTCCTCAACTGTTCTGGCTACCCAAACACCATCTTGTTCACTGGCTGATACAGTTGGAGCTAAAAAGCCCAGACCTAGCAAAATCACACCTGTCGCAACAATTGCACCAGTTCTCAATTTTCTAAAGCCACGGAGGGACAAGCTTCCTCTAACATTTGTTTGTCTCATAATGTTTATTTTTCCTCACTATTCTATATTTTCCAAGGTAGACCCTGCCTAGGTCTACTAGCCTATGTTTGCGATATGGATAGGCTTCTACAGATTTATCTATCTATTTTCAAGATAAGATTTCTATAGATTTTTATGCACAATTCCATATATAAGTTGCGAAACTCCTTTCTAATAAATTCCATAGCTTTAGTATATCATATTTAAACACTAAAGTACAACGAAAGCAACTGAAAGCAATGATTTTCACCATTGCTTTCTGCTTCATTTATCATTTTAAAACTTTCAGTTGCTAGCCTCATTTTTCAGTCTGGCATCAGTATTATTCACCATCCAGCAAAAGCTCTTTTGGTTGTTTTCTGAGGAGATTGCTTGAAGCAAGCGCCATAACGAGAACCACTAGAACCAAGGCTAGAACAAAGACGATGATAAAGTCTGATGTCTGAATAGAAATATCTAGGCTCGACAAGGTCTTGCTAAAGCCATCTACTTCTGCACCACCACCAAGGTTAGAGGCTTGAGCCGCCTTGCTAGCCTGTTTGGCAACACCTGAAGTGACATTGGCAAGAACAGTATTTCCAATCGCACGCGCTGTGTAGTTGGCTAGGAAATAAGCAGAAACGAGAGCAGGGATAGCAATCAAGATGGATTCGGTGATGAATTGCCCCAAGATACTTGCCTGCTTGAGACCGATAGAGAGGAGAATTCCCACTTCCTTGCGACGGGCATTGATCCAAAGGCTGAGCAAGAGGGCAAGGAGAAGAACTGAGAAACTCAAGCTACCCCAGAAGAGGAGGTTGGCCATCTTGTACATACCAGAGATAGATTGCTCAAGGGCTGGATAGTTAGACGAGCTCTTCACCAGTGTATAGCTCTTCCAGTTGATACCACTTATGCCATTCAACTCTTTCATAACATCATCCAAGTTCTTGTCCGCTGTTACAAAGAAGGTTGCGTCCCCATAAATAGCTGTGTCTTCTGTGTAACCATATAGTTTAGCAGCTGTATGGATGTCTGTGATAGCTGTGTTTTCATAGAGTTCTTGTGAGTAGGTAACTGCCGACTTGTTGTGACCATCAAAGAGTCCCTTGATTGTCACTTCGACTGTTTCCTTGGCACCTTTTTCATTGTCGGCATCGTAGATATTAGAGTCTAGTTTGACCTTATCCCCTACTTTCCAGCCGTGTTTGGCTGCCAAGTCCTTGTGCATGAGAATCTTGTCTTTGTCATCGTTGGTTAGGTGCTCACCTTCGACCAGCTTATAAGAACCGGAAACAAACTTGTCTTCTTTAGAGGAGTCATTGACACCTGTAATCATCAAGCTACTTCCAAAATGTTTAGCACGGTCAGGAGTCAGATTTTTCTTGGTTTCTGGCGTTTCGATAAGTTCATATCCAGTCAAATCTCCGATAGCGTTGATGCGTTTCACATAAGACTCAATGGCCTTGTTTTCGGTGATTTTTTTGATATCCTCACCCTTGATATTCCCAGCACCACGAGGCGTTCCTTGATTGACGCGACGATTGATTTGCATGGAGAAGCTGTTAGTGATATTTTTAAAAGTCTCCTGAGAAGCCTTGGCAGTAGCTCCCTTGATCGACAAGCCGACCAAACTCAAGCTCGCCATGAGGAGAATAATCAGGAAGATGACAATCGATTTGAAAAACTTCCTTGTAACATAGGCAAATGCATTGTGTAACATAGGTTCCCTTTCTAGATGTTGTTCTATTTTATAGTTCTAACAGAAAAAGCTCGTATTATTTCGTAGTATTGCGAGTTTCAGTCAGTTTCTTATCCTTCAACTCAAGTGTAATGTCTGACGCTTGTGCCACTTCTTTGCTGTGAGTTACGACGATGACACATTTACCTGTTTTCTGGGCAAGTGATTTGAGCAGTTCGATAATATCTCCAGCAGTTTTAGGGTCTAGATTTCCTGTTGGCTCATCTGCAAGAATAACTGGAGCTTCTGAGACCAAACTGCGAGCAATAGCAACACGTTGCTGTTGCCCACCTGATAACTGGAGAACATTTCGCTTGATCTGACTTTCGTCAAGACCAAGTTCAAGAAGAGTCTCCTTGCTGGCCTTTTTGTTGACCAAGCGGATATTTTCCAGTGGAGAAAGATAATCTATCAAGTTATAATTTTGAAAGACCAGGGAAATATGGTGCATGCGATGGTAGGAATAGCCCTTCTTACGAATGTCCTCTCCTTGAAAAAGGATAGAACCTTCAACAGGACTATCTAGACCAGCAAGTAGAGATAAGAGAGTGGATTTTCCTGCTCCTGACTCCCCAATAATACTGTAAAATTTTCCGGGTTCAAAATGATAATTAATCTGATATAGGACTGCTTCAGCAGTGTTCTTATAACGGTAGGTAAGGTCTTGTAATTGTAATAAAGTCATGATTTCTCCTTCTTATACTCAATGAAAATCAAGGAGCAAACTAGGAATCTAGCCGCAGGCTGTACTTGAGTACGGCAAGGCGAAGCTAACGCGGTTTGAAGAGATTTTCGAAGAGTATTAACTAATAGATGATAAAATTTCTTTAGGCGATTTTCTAAATAAGAATAGGAAACAAAGAGCTACAGATAAGCAACTAAGCAGAACTAGAAAAACATAGGATTCTGCAAAAGATAGGATACTGGTTGATAAACTGCTTGCTTTAGCTAGCGTGTCTTGTAGGGCTGCCTGGTCTCCACTTGCTAGTAGGGTTTGTAGTAGGTAAGTTGTGATTGCGTTGCCTGCAACAAATGCTGGAAGTAAAGCTCCAAGAGATACCAAAACTACCTCTAAACAGAACTGTAGGAAAATCGAGCTTTTGCCTTTGCCAAGTGCAAGTAAAATTCCCACTTCGTAGACCCTTTCTCTCAACCAGAGAGACAAGACCAGAATTAAGGCTCCTGCTCCTGCTATCAACATCCCATAAAGGAAGATGGTCAGAAAGGTTTGGAAGGTTGCTACTGAGTCTTTGATTTGTTCAAAAGCCTTGCTTTCCTTCTCGACTTGGTAGCCTTGACTTTCCAAGGCTAAGTTTTCCACCTGCTTCATAAGTTCGTCCATTTCCTTAGGATTTTCTACATAGAAGCGAGCTGCACTGACTTGAGGTTCACCATTTCCCAAAAGGATTTGGCTACTTTCATAGTCTGTAAAGACTTGGTTTTCACTGAAGTCGGAAGATAAGCCTGTGAATTTCTCTTGTTTTTTACCAGAAAAGATGCCGACAATCTCAAATTCTACTGTTTGTCCTTTACCAGCTTCTGACTGACCAGCATCTAAGGCAATCTTGTCATGAAGGGAAAGACTATTCTTCTTAGCCAGCTCTTCGTGGATGATGATTTTCTTTGAATCTCCTTTTTGAAGATGTCGCCCTTCTTTTAAGTTGAAAGCCGAGCTGGTAAAGGTAACATCCTTTGATGAATCTTCAAAAGCCATTAAGCTAACCAAGTTCTTGTCTGCAGCTGATAAATCATCACGCTCCACGCTCTGCTCGCCACTCACTGCTTCCTTGTCTTTTAGTTTTGCGACCGTCTCCAGTTCAGGAGAAACATTTTCTAGTCCCTTAATCTTGCTTACAGATGCTAGGTCCGACAACTTAAAAGTCTGTCCGTTTTCTATCTTTTTAATAGAAAAAGATGTGTTGAGTGATTTGTAAAGATTGGTTTCAACTGTTTTGTTGGACTTCATCAGAGTCAAACAGGCTGAAATTCCGGCCAATAGGACCAATAAAATCAGAAATAAAATAAAACTTCTCAGTCGTTTTCTGCTGACATAAGCCCAAGCTCTTTGGATTGGATTCATTTGTCACCTCCATATTTGTAAGACTATTATAAAATCCAAATATGAAATGTTTATGAAATACGAAAAAAGAACAACAATTTTTTTGCTCTATGTAAAGTTAGATAAAAAACAAAAGAGCTAGCCTAAGCTAACTCTTATCCTATGCGGAGAGAGGGACTTGAACCCTCACGACCTAAAGCGGTCACAGGATCCTTAGTCCTGCGCGTCTGCCAATTCCGCCATCCCCGCGTCGATTACTTTACTAGTATATCAACTTTTGGGATGCTTGTCAACACTTTTTTCAAATTTTTTCATTTCATTAACCAAATTACTCTAAAATTTCATTTAGATTTTCATCTACTAACTTAGCTCCAAGTGTGTTTTTGAAATGACCTAGGGCAAATTGATGATTTTCAGGCCAGATGGAAGCAACAGCTGGTTTAACAATCTCGATGTCATATCCTAGATTATAGGCATCTATAGCTGTATGTAGGACACAGATATCCGTCAAGACACCTGTTAAGATAACGGTAGAAATTCGACGCTCTCTCAAACGGATATCCAGGTCAGTCCCTGAAAAAGCTGAGTAATGGCGTTTATCCATCCAAAAGACACGACTGTCTGAACCATGCTCTTGATAAAAGGTCCCCAAATCTCCATATAAATTCCGTCCGCTCGTCCCAATCAAATTGTGAGGAGGAAATAGTTTACTTTCTGGATGAAAACAATCGTTTTCTTCGTGAGCATCAATGGTAAAGAAGACGTAGTCTCCACGTTCAAAAGCTAATCGAGTCACCTTGCTAATGGCTTCTGAAATAGCTTGAGCTGGAGCCCCTGCTGTCAATTTACCACTATCAGCAACAAAATCTTCTGTATAATCAATCGAAATCAAAGCCTTAGTCATTAGTAATCTCTTTTCTTCACTTCTTCAAAAATATCTGAAATCAAGACCTTAAGATAGGTTCCCTTCATTCCAAGAGAGCGACTTTCAATAATCCCCGCAGATTCAAGTTTACGCAGAGCATTGACAATCACAGAACGAGTGATTCCGATACGGTCTGCAATTACAGACGCAGTCAACTGCCCTTCATTTCCATTTAATTCTCCTAAAATTGCTGAAACAGCACGGAGTTCGGAGTAAGAAAGGGTATTAACCGCCATAGTGACAGCAGTACGGCGACGGATATTTTTCTCATCTTCTTCACGCTGGAAGTTAAGAAGCTGAATCCCAACAACGGTACTGGCAATCTCAACAAGAATCAAGTCCTCATCTTCGAATTTTTTATCATTGCGCCAAATAATCAAAGAACCAAGGCGAATCCCCGATACATGAATCGGTGCAATAGTCGTCAAGCCATCTGGAAAATCATCTCTACTCTCAACAGGGAAAATACTCATATCATGCTCAACAGGCAAGTTTGCTTCTGTTTCGTAAATCATATTAGCCCCTTGAACGTAGTCATCTGGGAAAATCTTAGTTTGGAAGAATTGCTCTACGCGATCTGTATTTGTTTTATAACGCATAAAATAGCCAAGCAGACGTCCCTTACTATTGATAATGCAGGCATTGCAATGAATAATATCCGCTAACTGACGCGTAATAGCGTTGTAAGGAAGCTCATCCTGCAACTGCTCCTCTGAGCGCTTCAAAATTGATGTAATCTTTCTTGTTTTTTCTAATAAATGTGCCATTTTTCACCTCGAATTTAATCGCTATCATTATAACATAAAAACGTCTCTTTTTCAATAATTATCTGAAAATTGCTTATTTAATTGCAATTTGAAAAAACAAGAATATTTTTAATTAAATTGCTTCTTTTCTATTGACAAGCCCCCTATTTTTGTGTATTATAACATTATAAAAAGATAATACAACAATTTTATTTATACTCAATGAAAATCAAAGAGCAAACTAGGAAACTAGCCGCAGGCTGCTCAANNNGACGAAGTCAGTAACATATCTACGGCAAGGCGACGTTGACTAGGTTTGAAGAGATTTTCGAAGAGTATTATCTTTTCACATTCGGTCTCCTTATATAAAAAAGCGATTCATTTTGAACCGCTTTTTCTTATTTATCTCCCTTGTTACGAATAACAAAGCCTGTTTTCTTTTCGCTTGAGGTATTGCGTGGTTTTTTATTATCCTTACGGTAACGTTTTTCCTTATCAAAACGATCGTTGCCACGACTTCCTTTTTTGAAATCATCACGGCGATCACCACGACGGTTGTCTCCACGGCGATTATCACGACGGTCATCTCCACGACGACCTCCCTTAGCTTTACCACCGAAGCCATTACCTGATGGTTTAAATGGCAGTGGTTTTTCACGTGCAATCTCCACTTCAGGAAGGCTATCTGGATCTTGAACAGTCAGACTCAAGATATACATTGCCAATTCTTCTGGAGTAAATTCGGCAGCTAGCTTACGAGCATCCTTACCAAATTTCTCAAAGTTGGCACGAATGGTTTCATCTGCAAAATCACGTTCGATTTTCTTGAGAGCTACTTGTTTTTTAGCTTGGAAGGCTTCTTCTGCACTTGCAGGTTTGAGACCTTTCATGCGTTTCTTAGTCAAGTTTTCAATAATTTGAAGGTAGCCCATTTCGTTTGGAGCAACAAAAGTAATAGATTGACCTGATTTACCAGCACGACCTGTACGACCGATACGGTGAACATAACTTTCAGGATCTTGTGGAATGTCGTAGTTATAGACATGGGTCACACCTGAAATATCCAAACCACGCGCTGCAACGTCTGTCGCAACCAAAACATCAAGATTGCCGTTTTTGAAGTCACGAAGGACACGAAGACGTTTGTTTTGATCCAAGTCGCCATGAATTCCTTCTGCACGGAAGCCACGAATTTTAAGTCCACGAGTCAATTCATCCACACGGCGTTTGGTACGACCAAATACGATAGCAAGTTCTGGTTGTTCCACATCCATGAGACGAGTCATGGTATCAAATTTTTCTTGTTCTTTAACACGGATGTAGTATTGGTCAACCAATTCTGTTGTCAATTCCTTAGCAGCAATCTTCACATGCTCAGGTTCTTTCATAAATTGAACACCGATACGTTTGATGGCATCTGGCATAGTTGCTGAGAAAAGCAAAGTTTGTCGATTTTCAGGGACACGGGAGATGATAGCTTCAATGTCTTCAAGGAAGCCCATGTTGAGCATTTCATCGGCTTCGTCAAGGATAAGAGTTTCAATATCTTGTAATTTCAAGGCCTTGCGTTTAATCAAGTCTAAGAGGCGACCTGGAGTTCCCACCACGATATGGGCACCCGATTTAAGAGCCTTAATTTGTTTTTCGATGCTTGATCCGCCATATACTGAACGGACTTTGACTCCCTTACTACGACCAAATCGGAAGAGTTCTTCTTGACTTTGGACAGCGAGTTCACGAGTTGGTGCAATCACCAAGGCTTGGATGGTCGCTTCTTCTGTACGGATTTTTTCAAGGGTAGGCAAGCCAAAGGCTGCAGTTTTTCCTGTACCAGTCTGAGCTTGACCGATAACGTCCTTGCCTTCAAGGGCCAAGGGAATAGTTTGTTCTTGGATCGGACTAGCTTCTACAAAACCAGCTTTTTCAATCTCTGCTAGCAAATCAGCAGACAAGTTTAATTCATTAAATTTCACGTTATTCTTCTTTCTAAAGGTGGTGCGAAGCCACCCTATAGGGCTTAGTGTATACTTTTCTTTTTATGACGTATTTTCATATACTGGATACAAAATCGTGTTGCTTCTTTTCCACAAAAGAAAAGTACTGTTTTCTTTGCAACCTATCTAGTATAACACAAGACCTGAGCAAAAGATAGCCCCATTTCTACAGAAAATCATGTAAGCGGTTTTTGACTTTCCTTTTTGATGGAACGACCTAGATAATAAGACAAAGCCAAGGCGATACTATATAAAATGATAAAAACGAACAAGGTTTGTGTGTAAGAATGAGCCATTTTATAAGTCTCTGCTAATAAAATAGGTCCTGCTAAACCAGCCATTGCCCAAGCTGTTAAAATATATCCATGCAGAGCGGCCAATTCCTTGGTTCCAAAAATATCACTGAGATAAGCTGGAATCAAAGAAAAACCAGCTCCATAGCAAGTCATCAAAATAGACATAGCGACTACAAATAAAACGGAATCTGTAAAGAGCCAAAGTGAGAGAGAAAAGAAAAGATTGACAAGCAGTAATATACTAAAGGTTAGAGGGCGACCGATATAGTCAGACAAACTCGCCCAGAGCAAGCGACCAAATCCATTGAAAATCCCTAAAACGCCCACCATTACTGCTGCATGACTTGTAGACAAGCCAGCCATCTCCTGTGCCATTGGCGATGCCGCTGAAATTAAGCCTAAACCACAAGCTATGTTGATAAAGAAAATAATCCAAAGTATATAAAACCGATTGCTTTTTAGAGCCTGATTTGCAGCCATTCCTTGCGTCAAAGAGGCTGTTTTTTCTTTCCCTGAAACAGATAAAATTGCAAGCTCTTGCTCATTTGGACGCTTAATGAATTGTGAAGCTAGGAGCATGATAATAAAGTAACTTGCACCTAAAATATAAAAAGTTTCTACAAGCCCTACCCCTGCGATGAGATGTTGCGCTATGGGACTAGTCAATAAAGAAGCAAAACCAAACCCCATAATCGCTAAACCTGTTGCGAGACCACGTTTATCAGGAAACCATTTTATAATCGTTGACACAGGAGTAATATAGCCGGCTCCCAAACCAAGCCCACCTAAAATACCATAAGCGAGATACAACAACCACAGTTCCTGACGGTCTATTGCAAATCCTGTTAAGATATTTCCACCTGCGTATAGAAAGGCAGATAGACTCCCCATGACTCTCGGACCAAATTTTTCTACCAAACGCCCCATAAATGCAGCCGATAAGCCCAAACAAAAGATTGCTAGACTAAAGGCAAAGGCAACAGAAGCCTGATCCCATCCCGTTTTTTCAATAATAGGGTTGCGATAAACACTCCAAGCATAAGTAGAACCCAGCATTAAGTGTAAAATGACCCCAGCAAAGGCAATAATATAACGATTCGATTTCATAAAACCTCCTATTTTCGAACATTTATTCTATCTTATATAAAAATAGATAGGATTTTAGTTTATCAAGCTTGTCAAAAAATTACTAGTTTTTTGTCTGGAAAGCGTTTTTATCTTTTTCTGTCTTTTTCGTAGCAGAATTGTGCAAAAGTTTTTTTCTTGTGCTAGAATGAAATTCGAATAGGAGGAACTCTAAATGTTAACTTATGATTTAATCGTTATCGGATTTGGGAAAGCTGGTAAAACACTAGCAGGTAAATTGGCTTCAGCTGGTAAAAAAGTTGCCCTCATTGAACGTAGCAAAGCTATGTACGGTGGAACTTGTATCAACATCGGTTGTATCCCAACTAAAACCTTGCTAGTTGCTGCTGAGAAGGGCTTGTCTTTTGAAGAAGTCATTGCTACCAAAAACACTATCACTGGTCGCCTCAACGGTAAAAACTATGCTACTGTTGCTGGTACAGGCGTGGACATCTTTGATGCGGAAGCTCACTTCCTTTCAAATAAAGTCATCGAAATCCAAGCTGGTGATGAAAAGAAAGAACTGACCGCTGAAACAATCGTCATCAACACTGGTGCTGTTTCAAACGTCTTGCCAATCCCTGGACTCGCTACAAGCAAAAACGTCTTTGACTCAACAGGTATCCAAAACTTGGATAAATTGCCTGAAAAACTTGGAGTCCTTGGTGGTGGAAATATCGGTCTTGAATTTGCTGGCCTTTACAACAAACTTGGAAGCAAGGTCACAGTCCTAGATGCCTTGGATACTTTCCTACCTCGTGCAGAACCTTCCATCGCAGCTCTTGCTAAACAATACATGGAAGAAGATGGCATTGAATTGCTTCAAAATATCCATACTACTGAAATCAAAAACGATGGTGACCAAGTCCTTGTCGTGACTGAAAACGAAACTTACCGTTTCGACGCCCTTCTCTACGCAACTGGACGCAAACCAAATGTAGAACCACTTCAACTTGAAAATACAGATATTGAACTAACTGAACGTGGCGCTATTAAAGTAGACAAACATTGTCAAACAAACGTTCCTGGTGTCTTTGCAGTTGGAGATGTCAACGGTGGCCTTCAATTTACTTACATTTCACTTGATGACTTCCGTGTTGTTTACAGCTACCTTGCTGGAGATGGTAGCTACACGCTTGAAGACCGTCTCAATGTACCAAACACCATGTTTATCACACCTGCCCTTTCACAAGTCGGTTTGACTGAAAGCCAAGCGGCTGATTTGAAACTTCCATACGTCGTTAAGGAAATCCCTGTTGCAGCAATGCCTCGTGGTCACGTAAACGGAGACCTTCGTGGGGCTTTCAAAGCTGTGGTTAATACTGAAACAAAAGAAATTCTTGGAGCAAGCATCTTCTCAGAAGGTTCTCAAGAAATCATCAACATCATCACTGTTGCTATGGACAACAAGATTCCTTACACTTACTTCACAAAACAAATCTTCACTCACCCAACCTTGGCTGAGAACTTGAATGACTTGTTTGCAATTTAAGTTGAGATTCAATCGTATCGAACAGCCCTCTTTGGGCTGTTTTTGCTTCTGCGAAACACCAAATCTGTCTTTTCCCTCTTTTGTGATATAATAGAAACATGAACTTAAAAACTACTTTGGGCCTTCTTGCTGGGTGTTCTTCCCACTTCGTTTTAAGCCGTCTTGGACGTGGAAGTACGCTCCCAGGGAAAGTCGCCCTTCAATTTGATAAAGATATTTTACAAAACCTAGCTAAGAACTACGAGATTGTCGTGGTCACTGGAACAAATGGAAAAACCCTGACAACTGCCCTCACTGTCGGCATTTTAAAAGAGGTTTATGGTCAAGTTCTAACCAACCCAAGCGGTGCCAACATGATTACAGGAATTGCAACAACCTTCCTAACAGCCAAATCTTCAAAAACTGGGAAAAATATTGCCGTCCTCGAAATTGACGAAGCCAGTCTATCTCGTATCTGTGACTATATCCAGCCTAGTCTTTTTGTCATTACTAATATCTTCCGTGATCAGATGGACCGTTTCGGTGAAATCTATACTACCTATAACATGATATTGGATGCCATTCGGAAAGTTCCAACTGCTACTGTTCTCCTTAACGGAGACAGCCCACTTTTCTACAAACCATCTTTCCCAAATCCTATACAGTATTTTGGTTTTGACTTGGAAAAAGGACCAGCCCAACTGGCTCACTACAATACCGAAGGGATTCTCTGTCCTGACTGCCAAGGCATCCTCAAATATGAGCATAATACCTATGCAAACTTGGGTGCCTATATCTGTGAAGGTTGTGGATGTAAACGTCCTGATCTCGACTATCGTTTGACAAAACTGGTTGAGTTGACCAACAATCGCTCTCGCTTTGTCATAGATGGCCAAGAATACGGTATCCAAATCGGCGGGCTCTATAATATCTATAACGCCCTAGCTGCTGTGGCCATCGCCCGTTTCCTCGGCGCAGATTCCCAACTCATCAAACAGGGATTTGACAAGAGCCGTGCTGTCTTTGGACGCCAAGAAACCTTTCATATCGGTGACAAGGAATGTACCCTTGTCTTGATTAAAAATCCAGTCGGTGCAACCCAAGCTATCGAAATGATCAAACTAGCACCTTATCCATTTAGCCTATCTGTCCTCCTTAATGCCAACTATGCAGATGGAATTGACACTAGCTGGATCTGGGATGCAGACTTTGAGCAAATCACTGACATGGACATTCCTGAAATCAACGCTGGCGGTGTTCGTCATTCTGAAATCGCTCGTCGCCTCCGAGTGACTGGCTATCCAGCTGAGAAAATCACTGAAACGAGTAATCTGGAGCAAGTTCTCAAGACCATTGAGAATCAAGACTGCAAGCATGCCTATATTCTGGCAACTTATACTGCCATGCTGGAATTTCGTGAACTGCTGGCTAGTCGTCAGATTGTTAGAAAGGAGATGAACTAATGGTTTATACTTCACTTTCCTCAAAAGATGGCAATTACCCCTATCAGCTCAACATTGCCCACCTCTACGGAAATCTCATGAATACCTACGGGGACAATGGAAACATCCTCATGCTCAAGTATGTGGCTGAAAAACTGGGAGCACATGTGACCGTTGACATCGTTTCTCTCCATGATGACTTTGATGAAAATCACTACGACATCGCCTTTTTCGGTGGTGGTCAAGACTTTGAACAAAGTATCATTGCAGACGACCTACCTGCTAAAAAAGAGAGCATTGACAACTACATCCAAAACGACGGTGTAGTTCTGGCTATCTGCGGTGGTTTCCAACTATTGGGTCAATATTATGTTGAAGCTTCAGGAAAACGTATCGAAGGGCTAGGGGTCATGGGACACTACACGCTCAACCAGACCAATAACCGTTTTATCGGGGATATCAAGATTCACAATGAAGATTTCGATGAAACCTACTATGGCTTTGAAAATCACCAAGGTCGTACCTTCCTCTCTGATGACCAAAAACCGCTGGGACAGGTTGTCTATGGAAATGGAAACAACGAAGAAAAGGGCGGTGAAGGGGTTCATTATAAGAATGTCTTTGGTTCCTACTTCCACGGACCTATCCTCTCTCGTAATGCCAATCTGGCTTATCGACTGGTCACTACTGCCCTCAAGAAGAAATATGGTCAGGACATCCAACTCCCTGCCTATGAGGACATTCTCAGCCAAGAAATCTCTGAAGAATACAGTGACGTCAAAAGGAAGGCTGACTTTTCTTAAACAAAGTGAAACTATATCAAAGAACTCCGTTATCTTGTCGGAGTTCTTTTTGTCTGTTCTTTTACCCTTCTCCCTTGCATTTTCTCTCATTTTTTGCCAAAATAGAGGGGTAGAAAGAAGGTAGCATATGTCTAAATTACAACAAATCCTAACATATCTTGAATCAGAAAAACTAGACGTCGCTGTCGTATCTGACCCCGTCACAATCAATTACCTCACTGATTTTTACAGTGATCCCCATGAACGCCAAATGTTCCTCTTTGTCCTAGCAGATCAGGAACCTCTCCTCTTTGTCCCAGCTCTTGAAGTAGAACGTGCAAGTAGCACCGTTTCCTTCCCAGTAGTGGGCTATGTCGATTCTGAAAATCCATGGCAAAAAATCAAACATGCTCTTCCACAACTTGCCTTCAAACGTGTCGCTGTTGAGTTTGACAATCTTATCTTGACCAAATACCATGGCTTGAAAATAGTTTTTGAAACTGCTGAGTTTGAAAACCTCACTCCTCGCATCCAACGCATGCGCCTCATCAAATCAGCTGACGAAGTGCAAAAAATGATGGTTGCAGGTCTTTATGCTGACAAGGCTGTTCATGTTGGTTTTGACAATATTTCTCTTGATAAGACTGAGACAGATATCATCGCACAAATTGACTTTGCCATGAAACGTGAAGGTTACGAAATGAGCTTTGATACCATGGTCTTGACTGGTGATAATGCTGCGAATCCACACGGCATTCCAGCAGCTAATAAGGTTGAAAATGATGCTCTTCTCCTCTTTGACCTGGGTGTTCTGGTCAATGGCTATGCGTCAGATATGACTCGTACAGTCGCTGTCGGCAAACCAGACCAATTCAAGAAAGATATTTACAACTTGACTCTTGAAGCCCAACAAGCTGCTCTTGACTTTATCAAGCCAGGTGTGACTGCTCATGAAGTGGACCGCGCTGCCCGTGAGGTCATCGAAAAAGCTGGTTATGGTGAGTACTTCAACCACCGTCTCGGGCATGGTATCGGTATGGATGTCCATGAATTCCCATCTATCATGGAAGGAAACGACATGGTCATCGAAGAAGGCATGTGCTTCTCTGTTGAACCAGGTATCTATATCCCTGGTAAAGTCGGTGTTCGTATTGAAGACTGCGGTGTTGTTACCAAGGATGGCTTTGACCTCTTTACAAGTACCAGCAAAGACTTGCTTTATTTTGATTAAGATAGCAACAAACCCTAGTTAGACAAGAAGAATCACTTCTGTTTTATGACGTCCATTCTGAATGAAATTCTTCATTGTTCCCCTATGATTGGTTACAAGTCTCTCAATATTTTTAAGCCCCCATCCCTCTGTCTGACGTTCCTTTCGTATTACCAATTCATTCTCATCAAATGAATTCTCGATAGCAATAAAGAGTTTCTTCTGAAAATATCGTATTCCTAAGATCAAGACCCTATCTTCTTTATTACTCAAGCGCATACAGGCTTCAAGACTATTGTCCAACAAATTACCAAGTAAAACCGCTAAAATATCTGGATTGATTTCTAATCGTTGAGGTACAAAACAATCAATTTCCAATTGTATGTCCTCTACCTTATCCTGTAATTTTTGATTGAGTAAAAAGTTAATTGTTGTATTCTTGGAGTAACAGACAGTTTGGTTCTCTATACTATTTGTCATGCTTTGGAGATAAGACTTCGCTTGTTCAGGATCTTCTTTTAAAAGTGCAAGGAGGATTAAATGTTGATTTTTCAAATCGTGTTGAATCCTTTGAATCCTCCTATAATCTTTTTTAGATTGTTTCATTTCTCTCAGTTGAAAGGTCATCTGTTCCGTCTCTAGTATGCTTTGATAATACCTCTGTTGTTGCTGAGAAAGATATAGGGTGAAATAGAGAGAAGAGAACGTTAACACAATGAGGGCTAATACAGAAACAAAAGAAAGATAATCCTTCTCAAACACTTGCCCTTGAATCGCTGATACTGTAAAAGCAAAACAAATGGACAAAAATGGTACAATAAACTGGTATAACCAAGTCCCTTTAGAAACAGTATAAACTAACTTTTGATGTGCACGAAAAAGTTGTCGAAGAACCAGGGTCACTAGCAATGATAAAAGAAAAGCTACAGCGAGATAAAAAAGCATGGCTATTAGATTTTCTGAAATGACTGATAAAGGGGAAAATAGTTGCACTGCTTGATTGAGTATAGTACCAGCTAGTAAAGTTAGACTCATCTGACAAAAAATCCAAAACGAAGATTCTTGAACAGCATATCCAAAATAAAGACCTAAAAAATAATACTCTGCGATACTGAGAATAAGATTCCCTACTAAGAAAAGATTAGCTCCTGAAAATAATATCGTCAACAAGGCATGGAAAAATAAAAGGAGAGAAGTAAAGATACAAATTCTCCTAGACTTTTCTTTTTGGGACAGAGGTCTATAAAAGAAAATAATTCCCAAAAATAAATCAAACAGAATACTCACAATCCGCAAACTGACTAACATTAAAAATTCCTCTCACTCAGATAATAATAATACTTTTCTCTAAAAGACGTTTGAAATTTTCGGCTAATTGGAAGGTGATTTTCATCCATTCCATTTAAAATTGTGACTATTTGCGAATCAAACTCTGTCACATATCTAGGATTGATAATATAGGAAGAATGAATTTGAATAAAGTAATCAGGTAATTTCTCTAAAATATCTTTCGTTTTAAGCAAAGCTTTGTAAGTCTGATCTTTAGTGTAAATAAAGACAGCACGCTTATCCTTTTCAAAAAATACAATGTCATCTAAAGGCAGTGAATAATGCTGCTTTCCAAAAGTAAACGTAAATACAGCTTGCCCTAAATTCAAAAAACGTACCACTCTATCCAGAGTTTTATATAATTTTTTAGAAGTCACTGGTTTAAGTAAATAATCAAAAGTCTGCACTTCAAAAACCTGCTCCATATAATCTCGATAACTGGTAACAAAGATAATCGGGATAAAAGGGTTTACCTTACGGATTTTTTGTGCCATATCAATTCCTGTTATCTGTGGCATCTCGATATCCAAAAAAACACAACTGTACTTCTCTGTCAATTGTTCTAATAGTTTTTGGGGATTCGTATAAACACTCGTTTCTATTTTGATGTCCTTATAAGATAAGAGTAAGTTTTCTAGCTGACTACCATCCCTATTAGAATCATCACAAATCGCAATTTTTAACATCAAATTCCTCACTACAAGCATGATTTTGCCAATTATAACGTCAAATACGTCAATTATGACATGCTGATAAAAAAATCGTTAATTTATTATACAATATTCTTATCAAATATGAAAGGAGTTACAAAAATGAAAAATATTCAAGTGCGTAAAGTTATTGCTAAAACTGATATTAGCTGGGGTGTTTTCTAAATTTTGGGCACCTCTAAAAACTATCGGTTTTCTATGTTTAGTAACCAGAAAAGGTTGAAAAATTAGCATTTTAAAATTGAGTTTTTAGAGGAGTTCTTTTCTATTTATTCCTACTGTTGGAATTGAGTAGATAGGTTCACCATTTTCTTTCTACTTATTTCCATTTGTAATAGGAACTAGGAGTTGCAAGACGAGGATATATGATTTATAATCACCTCGTCTTCCTTTTTTAATAAAATAGTGAGGTTAAAATGAAATTCTATCATCCAAGAATAAAAGAAATATATCCTGTTTATAAACTTCATAAAAATTTATTTAGGATTGGGCTACAAATTGGTATAACCACAGAAATTAAGGATGATAATAATAAAATGTGGAATTTAGTCAATATTTTGGACGGACGTCCTTTTCAAGATATTCTCAATATCATGCTAACAAAATATGATGATTTAACTGAAGAAGACATCACAGGCGCTCTTGAACTCTTAGATAATGAGGGGGTTCTCGAAGAAGCGGGCGAAATTCAAGATATTAAAGAACGTTATCATTCAAATATATATTATTTCAGTCGCTATTTAAATAGCTTCCAAGATAGTATTGCAACACAGAAAAAAATTCATCAGTCTACTATCCTTTTACTAGGTCTTGGTGGTGGGGGTTCTAACATACTGACATTACTAGCAGGCTTGGGACCTAAAAAGATAAAAATAGTGGATTTTGACATTGTTGAGCAAAGTAATCTAGGAAGACAATTTCTATACAAGGAAGATGATATTGGCTTATCTAAAGTTCAAATTGCCCATAGAGAAGTTACAAAAATGAATTCCGATATTGAAGTAGAAACCCATAATATACGTATCACCTCTGTAAGTGACTTGATTCCTTTACTTGATGATGTTGATATTACGATATGTGTGATTGATGAACCTCAATATGATATTCAACGTATCGTAAATAAAGCAATCGTTACAAAAAATATTCCCTGTATATTTGGCGCCAGTCAAGTTAGTCGTGGTCGTGTCTATTCAGTTATCCCTTACCAAACAGGCTGTTTTGATTGTTTAAATATTTATTATACAAAAATTGACACTCTATTCCTTGAACAATTCCACGGTGTTCGTACGATTACAAAAACAATCCCTACAATAGCCTATGGTCCAGCAATATTTCAACTGACTTCTGCCATTGTTGATGAAACTATCCGATTATTAACTCAATATACGGAACCAATTAGCCTTAACCATCAATACGAAATCAATTATGAAAACGGAGCCTCATTCACACACGATTCTTGGGGACGCTATCTTGATGAATGTCCAACATGCGGCACAGGTAAAGAAGACGATTGGGAAATTTTTTCTAAGTACGGAGAATTAAAGTTATGACAACTGCAAAACTCGTAATTGATAATTTGACTAAATCTTTTGATGGTCAGCACTTAGCCAATAATCATATTTCCTTAGAAATATCACCAGCAAAAATCACGGCTTTTTTGGGACACAATGGAGCTGGAAAATCTACTCTATTGAATCAAATGATTGGTTTTACTAAACCTGACCAAGGAGATATTTTGTATGGTGATATTTCTTTTATATACAATCGTAAACAAGCACGCACCTTAATTAGTTATATGTCTCAACAATATGCCCCACTCGACAAATTAACCGTAGAACAAAATTTAGAAATACTTGGAAAAATGCGAGGATTGAGTTCCCAAGAACTAGAAAAAACAATCAGCCAGCTTCTCACTGATTTAGAAATTGAAGACTATCGTTACAAAAAAGGTAAGGATCTTTCGGGCGGTCTCAAAAGACTAACTTCCTTCGCTATGACACTAATCGGTAGCTCAGACATCATTCTTCTTGACGAACCAACAAATGATGTTGACCCCATTCGTCGTGAAAAGCAATGGCAATTATTGCAAAAGTTAGCTAGCAAGGGGCATACCATTATTATCGTTACTCATAATCTTCTGGAGGTTGAAAAATATGCAGATAATTACGCCCTCTTTAATAATGGTAGATTGCTCAAATCAGGAAAGGTTAAGCAAATCATCCATGACAAACTGTATCAGATAAGCTTTGATTTTAAGACTAGAAGTATATTAGACAAAATAGAAGATTATACAATTATCAATGGTGTTAGTTGTCAATTAGAGATTGAGGAAAGAAGTCTAGCTCCATTGATAGCACAACTGACAGAAGAACTTGGTCAAAAAACAATTTCCAATCTCTCTCTTCATCAAAAAACATTGACTATTTCTGACCTTTATAGAGAGGAGCTAACCAACTAATATGACTCAATTTTTTTACTTACTTCATTGGAACTACTTGCGCCAAAAAGAGCTTTTCATCCTTTTTACACTAGCACAGCTCCTCTTATCCATTTCTCTTCTTTTTGGCTACCCTCTAGTTATTGGCGATATCGATTCGACTACTGCCTACTATCTTTCGTCTGGTTCTGTTTTAATTGGAATTATCTCCATGGGTTGTACAATTTCCTCCCCTGTTATAGCAAATGATAAGTTGGAAGGGCATTTTGATTATATTCGTGCCTTACCCATCCCTAGGATATTCATTTCTCTCGCTGACTTGTGGATGTGGTTAATTGCCATTTTGCCGGGAGTTTTTATTTCTATTCTACTTGGGTATGTCCGTTTTTCTGTTCGTCTCCATCCATCTTTTCTTGGTGTTTTTATTGTGCTTCTGATTTGTCTTACTATGATTAGTCTGGGATTTGCTATAGCCTACACCTTTTCTCCAAATACAGTAACCCTTATGTCGCAGCTAATTCTTATGATTGGACTCATGTTCTCACCACTCATGTATCCTGCAGATCGACTACCTGAGTGGGTAAACCATCTTTACCGTGCCCTCCCTTTCGTCCCTTCCTCAAATCTTCTGCGAGCCAGCCTTTACGACTACGGAAATGTTTCTCTATTGGACATGAGTATTCTCATTCTTTGGATTATGTCAACACAGTTAATTATTTTAAGAACTCTTCATAAAGAAAAATGATTGCTCCTAAAGCTTTTCTTATAGACTAAGCCAATAAAAAGAACCTTCATGACTATTCGAAAAGCTAAACAAGAAGATATTCCTAAATTACTCGATTTATTACAACAAATCCTTACGCTTCACCACCAAGCTCGACCAGATATTTTTAAGCAAACTGGGACTAAATATAGTTCCTCTGAGTTGCAAAATATTCTCTCTCAAGAACATACCCCTATTTTTGTTTTTGAAGATGAGAAGGGACAAGTTCTCGGACACCTATTTTGTACCATAAAAGATAAAACAGATAATCCTGTTCTCCAAGAAATCAAAACCCTTTTTATCAAAGATTTATGTGTAGATCAAAATGCTCGTGGTCAAAAAATTGGTGATCAACTCTATCAATTCGCTCTCAATTATGCTAAAGAAATTGGCTGCCATAATCTAACCCTAAGTGTCTGGAATGATAACGAGGGTGCTCTCCGCTTTTATCAAAGACAAGGGATGAAACCCCAAGAAACAACAATGGAAATGATAATTGATTAAGAAGTAATCTATAAAAAGATGTTAGAAAAAGTTCAATTTCACTAGAAAATGAGGAAAATCTTCCCACAATAAAACGCATAGTATCAAGCTTTTCAAACCTGATACTATGCGTTTTTCTTATTTGAAAGACTTTTGACTCAGCCTCTTTACTTAATCTTCTTGATACTTTGACTAAGAATAAATCCTACAATCATCCCTACCATATTTTGCATGAAATTTGGTAAAATTTCTGGTAGGGCTGCTGCCCAGCCATTCATCAATGTAGAACCCAAGGCGTAACCCCCTACCATGGCAATCGTTGCTAAGATAAGGCCTAACCACTGAGTTTTTCCTTTAAATCCTGCGAAAAATCCCTGCAAGCCATGGTTGACCAAGCTAAAGAACATCCACTGAGGATAGCCTGATAAGAGGTCAATCAAGAAACCTGCTAGTCCTCCGACTACAGCTCCTTCACGACTACCAAAGTAAAAGGCCGCAAAGAAAACACCCGCATCTAAAAGAGTTAGAATACCTGTCGGTGTTGGAATTTTTAAGAAATAGCCTAGAACCACAGAAAGGGCGGTTAAGAGGGATACAAGGGCGATTTTAGTTGTTTTGGTTTGCTTCATATTGTCTTACTCCATACTGATCTGCCTGTGCAATGGCACGGTAAACGAAAGCCTTTGAGCTTTCTACTGCTGGTAAAAGTTCATCACCTTTGACTAGATGACTGGCAATGCTGGAAGCAAAGGTACAACCTGCACCAGCATTTTGCCCTTGAATGACAGGATTTTCTAGAACTGTAAAGTTTTGTCCATCATAAAAGACATCCACAGCCTTGTCCTGACTAAGGCGATTGCCTCCCTTAATAATGACTGCTGGCGCTCCTAAATCATGCAATTTCTGCGCTGCAGTTTTCATGTCTTCCAAGGTTTTGATTTCTTGACCAGCTAATAATTCTGCTTCTGGGAGGTTAGGCGTAATCACACTGACATAAGGGAAAAAGCGAATCAACTCTTGGCAAAGTTCACTAACTGCTACGTCGTGCGTTTCCTTGCAGACCAAGACAGGGTCCAATACCACAGGCACTCCTGGGCGTTTCTTGATAAAGTCCAATGCCTTCTCAGCCACACTGACAGTAGGGAGAAGACCAATCTTAATTCCCCCAAACTCCACATCACGCAAGCTATCCAATTCATGTTGAAAAATGGTATCGTCAGTTGGAAAGACTTCAAATCCTTTTTCTGTCAAGGCTGTCAAACAAGTCACTGCTACAAAGCCATGCAAGCCGTTCAAAGTATAGGTAGCCAAATCAGCTGACAGGCCACCACCACTAAAAATATCATTTCCAGAAAGTGCTAAAATACGATTATTCTTCATAACGAATCTCCTTTAAATATAAACCATTTGGTGCTGCAGTGGGACCTGCAAGCTGCCTGTCCTTTTTCTCCAAGATCAGGTCAATCTGCTCTACTGGCATACGCTTGTTGCCGATTTTGAGCAGTGTCCCCACCATATTGCGAATCTGTTTATACAAGAAACCATTTCCTGAAAAGGTAAAAGTCAAAAACTGGCCTGTCTCATCAACCCTAAGACTGGCTTCTGTAATAGTGCGAACCTTATCCTCTACACTAGTCCCAGAGGCTGTAAAGCCAGTGAAATCATGGGTTCCTTCTAGCTTTTTGACGGCCTCCTGCATCCTCTCCACATCAAGTGGGTAAGGGAAGTGGGTGGCATAGTGACGGCGCATGGGATTTTTGGGACGTCCTCTATCCACGATAAACTCATAGGTCTTGCTATGCTTAGCATAACGGCAATGAAAATCATCCGCTACCAGATCAATCGAAATCACATCAATATCTTCAGGGGACTGGGTGTCCAAGGCAAAGCGAAGTTTTTCCTCATCCATTTGATAGGGCAAGTCAAAATGAAGCACCTGTCCCAGAGCATGAACCCCACTATCTGTCCTACCAGCACCGTGAACAGTAATAGCTTGCCCTTTATTTAACCTGGTCAAGGTTTTTTCAATTTCTTCCTGAACGCTACGCGCATGAGGCTGGCGCTGAAAGCCAGCAAAGGCATAACCATCATAGGAAATAGTTGCTTTATATCTCGTCATAACCTCTATTTTATCAAGAAATTAGTCTGTAAACAAGTACCTAAAACAAATATTGTATGGGTATAAAAATCTCATACTCTTCGAAAATCTCTTCAAACCACGTCAGTTTCCATCTGCAACCTCAACACACTATTTTGAGCAACCTGCGGCTAGCTTTCTATAGTAGATTGAAATAAGATATGAACAACTCTATTAGGAAAGTCAAATTAATTTCTAGAAATGTTTTAGCAGCTACAGCGTACTATTACAAACTCAATCAACTATAGTTTGCTCTTTGATTTTCATTGAGTATCAAAAGAAAAACTTAGGAAACCAATCCTAAGCTCTCTTTTGAAATAGGTACATGACAAAGATAGAGGTTACAATCAACCAACCTCCTAAGATGGCAAAGACCAGCATCCCATTGTGCGTTAGTAACCCTATTGCACCTAGAATGAATGGGGTCGTAAAAGCTCCGAAACTACAGCCTAAAACTGCAAATGAAGTTGCTTGATTGAGGAGTTTAGCTGGAATTCGTTCAGAGACAAGTTGAAAGACCGTCGTCAAGACTACACTATAGGCAAATCCAGCCAGAACACTTCCTGCTACTACCACCCACAAGGATGGAGACAAGGCAATCACGATTTGCCCCAAGCCAAATGTAATACCAGACCAGAGGAGCAGTTTCTCTTTAAAGATAGAAATCAAGAAAGAAAAACTCACTCCAGCCACAATCCCGATTAACTGCATGAGACTAAGAACAAAACTAGATAACTGGGCATCCCCCAATCCTCTTTCCACCATCAAACTTGGAATACGGATGGTAATAGCTGTATTGGTACAAACTACAGCTGCCGCTTCGATAGCTAGGGTAAAAATCAAGCCTTTCATTTCTCGAGTTAAACGACTTGCTTCCTTCGCTCTTTTCTTGACTTCTTTCTTTGATTTTCCATAAGGGACAAAGAGCAGATAAAGGGGCAGCACCAAAAATCCAGCACTATAGGCTAGAAAGATAGCTGTCCAACCAAAGGCCAACAACTGACCGACGGCCAAGGTAATGAGAGAAGCTCCAACGACCTCTGCAGAAGCGCGTAGCCCTAACATCTGAATTCGCCTTTTTCCTTGATAGCGTTCACTGATAATAGAAATGGCCTTGGCATTGATCATCCCAACACCTAAACCAAAAAGAAGCCGTGTTCCAAAGACAAAGGGATAGGCTTGGTACCAGAAGGGAGCTGTACCGCTCAATGATAAAATCAGCAAGCCCAAACTAATCTGTAAGCGCTCAGGAAATATTTTTTCTAAGAAACCATTTAGCAGTAACATCATCATGATTCCAAAGGAAGGCAAGCTCACCAAGAGCTCAATTTGTTCCTTAGAATAACCCTGATAATAGTCAAACATGGCTGGTAGGGCACTCGAAATGGAAAAGGAGGTAATCAAAACGAGGGAGAGAGCCAAAATGCTGGCCCGTTCTAAAAATTGTTTCATGAAATCTCTTTCTATATTTCTCTTAATCTTCTACTTTTTTGATAGTTATCAAAAAAGCAAGAAAAGAAGAAGCCTCATTGGTACACAGACTCCTTCTCAAACTCGAAAATGAATCCCTTGTGTCTTATACTCAATGAAAATCAAAGAGCAAACTAGGAAGCTAGCCGCAGGCTGCTCAAAACAGTGTGTTGAGGTTGCAGATGGAAACTGACGTGGTTTGAAGAGATTTTCGAAGAGTATTAGAATGACTTTCTCTTGATTTGCTTAATAAAGTAGAAGATAAATCCTGCTACCATATAGGCAACAAAGATAATCAGACACCACTTGAATACGACATCCCAACCCTTGTTCACATTTAAAAAGAAGTAAGGGAAAGGATTATCCTTGGCATTTGGAATATTGAGTTTTAGAACCAAGCCATTAAAAAGAGCAAACATCATATACAGCAAGGGTAAAATGGTCCACACTGCTGGATCCCAAATCTTATATTGACCCTGTTTGTCAAAAAAGAGGGTATCCGCTAAAAACCAGATGGGAACGATATAGTGGCAAAGGAAATTTTCTAGGGTATAGAAATTAGTCGCAATGGGCGCCAAGAGGAAATGGTAAATCACACAGGTAATCATGATACTCATGGTGACCCCACCTTTTAAGCGCAAGAGACTTGGCCTTTGCCAATTTTCACCTACACGGCTCATAACCTTTAGAAGATAAAGGGTAAAAATAGTTACCAAGAGGTTGGACAGAACCGTGTAATAGAGAAGCATCCCAAAACCACCATGCTTAGTAATTTCAAGATAAACTCCCGTAAAAGCCGCTAGAAACAAGAAGATACGGCTATAAAATACAAGTTTATAGTGTTTTGACATGCTTAAATCTTCCTCACAAACTCTGATTTAAGTTTCATGGCACCAAAACCATCAATCTTACAGTCGATATTGTGGTCGCCTTCTACGATGCGGATATTTTTCACGCGCGTCCCTTGTTTCAAATCTTTTGGCGCACCTTTTACTTTCAAGTCCTTGATGAGAGTTACTGTATCACCATCAGCCAATTTATTTCCGTTGGCATCGATAGCGACAAGACCTTCTTCTACTTCTGCAACTTCAGCAGGATTCCACTCATGAGCACACTCTGGGCAAACCAGTAGGGCACCGTCTTCGTAGACATACTCTGAGTTACATTTTGGACAATTTGGTAAATTGTTCATGGTTTCTCCTTATCATCATTCACTATTCTTTGAAAATCAAAATTTCTCGAACAGCAACTATTATACCCTAAAATCAGCATTTTGACAAATTTAGAAAAAAACCGATATCAATCTATCGGCTTTTCTACATTTACATTCTTTTTTCAGCTTCTGCTTTGATTTTTTCAACTACTTCTTGAATGTTCAAACCAGTTGTATCAAGGTAGACAGCATCCTCTGCTTGTTTGAGAGGAGAAGTCTCACGATGACTATCCTTGTAGTCACGCGCAGCAATTTCCTTTTTTAGGGTTTCAAGGTCTGTTTCAATTCCCTTGGCAATATTTTCCTTGTAACGGCGCCCTGCTCTCTCATCAACAGAAGCTACTAGGAAAATTTTCAATTCTGCTTGTGGCAATACAACAGTTCCAATATCGCGACCATCCATGACAATCCCGCCTTGCTGGGCAATTTCTTGTTGGAGAGAAACCAGTTTCTCACGCACTTGAGGAATTGCTGCAATAGCAGAAACATGATTGGTCACTTCATTTTCACGGATAGGATGGGTAATATCCACATCTCCTACAAAAACAAGCTGGTCTCCAGTTTCTGAACGTCCAAAACTGATTGGATGCTGGTCCAACAAGGCTAGAAGGGCTTCGACTTCTTCAACTCCTAATTGGTTCTTAAGAGCCATATAGGTCGCTGCACGATACATAGCTCCTGTATCAAGGTAGGTGAATCCAAAATCCTTAGCAATAATCTTTGCGACCGTACTCTTACCGCTGGAAGCAGGACCATCAATAGCAATTTGAATTGTTTTCATATCGGCTCCTATTTTATTTTTATAACATCACCTGGATTAGCAAACCAAGACCCTGTAGCCATGTGCCCAGGATTCAAGGCTTCTAACTGAGCAATCGAAATCCCAGCACGAGCTGCAATGGCTGCTTCCCCTTCTCCTGCGAGAACTTTAATCGTTCCTTCAGGATTAGCAGCTTCTTCTGAACTACTAGAAGTAGATTCTGGCTCTGAACTTTGCTCAGGCTGGGAACTGCTTGAAGATGAGACTTGTGCTACACTTGCATCAGAATCGTGAAAATCTTTCAAGGCTGCTGTGCGATTACTCCCCCCCGATGATAGATAGATGAGAACGATGACCATCACCACCACAATTACAAAGAAAATACTAGCTAAGATCGTCAAAATACGATTAGCCACTACATCTCTGCCTTGAGTTCTCTTACGACGCTCTGCTCTTGATTCTTCTTGATCATAAATATCTTCTTGCCACGGTTCTTTTTCCATACCCTACTCCTTGTTTTTTTTTACTTTTCTTATTACAATATAAATATGAACATGAAAATCACACTTATACCTGAACGATGTATCGCCTGTGGGCTTTGCCAAACTTATTCTGATTTATTTGATTACCACGATAATGGAATCGTGCGTTTTTACGATGACCCTGACCAACTAGAAAAAGAAATTTCTCCTAGCCAGGATGTCTTAGAGGCTGTTAAAAATTGCCCAACTCGCGCCCTGATTAGCAATCAGGAAGCCTAAATCAATGGCGATAATCCACTCCCTCTAGTTTAGCACATTTCCATGTAAAATTATAGTCTTTTCACTTTATTTTTTTCTGTAAAATCAGGAAGGTCACTTTTTTCTTTGATAAGATAAAGTGGTCTTTTTTTAGTCTCTAAATAAATCTTACTGATATACTTGCCGAGAATCCCAATGGTCAAGAGTTGAATGCCTCCAAGAAAGAGAATGACAGCCATCAGAGAGGTCCAACCCGATGTCGGATTGCCCAAAATGAGGGTCCGAACCACAACAAAAAAGGTCATCAGCAGAGAAATGAAACAAGATAGGAGACCAGCCGCAAAGGCGATAATCAAGGGAAAATCTGAAAAATTCACGATCCCTTCAATGGAGTAGAAAAAGAGTTGCCTAAAACTCCAACTGGTCTTACCAGCCTGCCTTTCAACATTTGGATAGTCCAGATAGTGGGTTTTAAAGCCGACCCAAGCAAAGAGTCCCTTTGAAAAACGATTGGACTCGGTCAAGGATAAAATAGCATCGACTACAGACCGTCTCATCATGCGAAAATCACGGACACCTGACGGCAGGGCTACTGGGCTGATTTTTTTCATAAGGCGATAAAAGAGATTAGCGCAGAGACTACGTAAAACTGGTTCTCCCTCCCGACTGGTTCTCCGTGTCCCAACACAGTCCAAATCTACATTTTGGTCTAGTAAGTTTTTCATCTCAAGCAACATACTAGGAGGATCCTGGAGGTCTGCATCCATTACCACCACCAGATCTCCTGTCGCATATTGTAAGCCTGCATACAGAGCTGCTTCTTTTCCAAAATTTCGTGAGAAAGAAAGATAATGCACTGCCGGATTTTGTTCCCGATAGGCCTTTAAAAGTTCCAAGGTCCCATCGCTCGATCCATCATCGACAAAGACATACTCGATTTCTATTTCCAAATCTGGAAGTAAAGCTTCCAAAGCCTGATAAAAAAGAGGAAGTACTTCCTCTTCGTTTAAACAGGGGACAATGATTGACATCACCATCTTAGTCTTCAAATCCATTTGGATGCTTGCTTTGCCAACGCCATGCGTCTTCACACATTTGGGTGATGCCTATTTCTGCTTCCCAGCCCAGTTCTGCTTTGGCTTTTGCAGGATCTGAATAGCAGGCTGCGATATCCCCTGGGCGACGGTCTACAATGCGGTAAGGAATTGGACGTCCCACTGCTTTTTCCATATTTTGGATAATTTCAAGAACTGAGTAGCCTTTCCCTGTTCCAAGGTTATAAATGTTTAGGCCTGAACCCTTTTGGATTTTTTTCAGAGCTGCAACGTGACCTTTAGCCAAGTCAACAACGTGGATATAGTCACGAACACCAGTTCCGTCTTCCGTATCGTAATCGTCTCCAAACACTTGCACTTGCTCTAATTTTCCAACGGCTACTTGAGTCACATATGGCAAGAGATTGTTTGGAATACCGTTTGGATTTTCCCCCAAATCACCACTCTCATGGGCTCCAATTGGGTTAAAGTAACGAAGCAAGACCACATTCCATTCTGAGTCTGCCTTGTAGATATCTGTCAAAATTTCCTCAAGCATAAGCTTGGTACGACCATATGGGTTGGTCACTGAAAGTGGGAAATCTTCCAAGATGGGCACTGTGTGCGGATCCCCGTAAACTGTCGCAGAAGAACTGAAAATGATGTTTTTACAGTTGTTTTCTTCCATGACCTTCAAAAGACTAACAGTTCCAGCGATATTATTGTCATAATAGGCAAGAGGAATACGGGTAGATTCGCCAACAGCCTTCAAACCAGCAAAGTGAATGACCCCTGTTGGTTCTTCTTGTTTGAAAATGTCACGAAGATTATCTGTATCACGGATATCTGCCTCATAGAAAGGCACTTCAACTCCTGTAATTCTCTCAACAACTTCTAAACTTTTTCGATTGCTGTTGACAAGGTTATCCACCACAACAACTTGATGACCTGCTTGGATTAACTCAATAACAGTGTGGGTTCCGATAAAACCTGCTCCACCCGTTACCAAAATCTTTTCTTGCATCTTTTTTCCTCGATTCTCGGATTATTTTTTCTTATTTTACCATTTTTGATAGGGAATGTCATTTGCCATCCTAGAGGGGAGGCTAAAATTTCAGTAAAATTCTTATTCGCTTTTTAGTCGTTTGACATAGTTTTCAATTGGATAGTTTAGAGGGTCCAAGATCAACTTCTTGTCTTGGATCAGTTGAGCTAGATGGTAGCCAATGATAGGACCAGTTGTGAGGCCTGATGAACCTAGACCACTAGCTGCATAGACACCAGTTAAGCCAGGTACTTGCCCAAAGAAAGGTGAGAAATCACTGGTATAAGCACGGATTCCCACACGCTCACCAGCTCTGGTAGCTTCTACTAAACTAGGATAGCAAGGCAGGGCTGCCTCCTCCATTTGTTGGAGCAAGGTTTCATCCACCGTCAAATCAAATCCCATATCATTTTCATGGGTAGCGCCTAGGGACAATTTCCCACCTGCAAAAGGAATCAAATCCCACTCCCCTTCGGGCATAACAACAGGGTAGGATTCCAGGTCTTGAGCAAACTGATAATCTCGGAGTTGCCCCTTTTGGGGACGAACATCTACTTCATAACCCAAGGGTTCTAATATGTGACCCAACCAAGCTCCCGTTGCCAAAACAACCTGGTCAAACACCTCTTCACCAATCTGGTAACCTGATGCTAACGGTGTCAGAGTTACTTTTTCTTTGACAAGCTTGACCTGACTGGCTTCTAGCAAACGAGTCACTAAGAGTTGGCCATCTACTCTCGCTCCACCAGAAGCATAGAGCAGGTGGTCAAATTCCTGCAAACCAGGGAATAATTCATTAGCTGATGCTGGGTCCAGAATGGCTAATTGCCCTATCAAGGGAGATTCTTCTCTGCGCTGGAGGGCTAGTTGATAAAATTCTTCCAACTTAGTTTCATCCTTTTTCAGGAGAAAGACTCCCGAACGCTGGTAAAAGTCGATTTCTTGCCCTGACTTCTCTAAATCAGCTAATAAATCCACATAAAAGTCAGCCCCCAAGCGTGCCATCTTGTACCAAGCTTTATTGCGACGTTTGGAAAACCAAGGGCTGATAATTCCTGCTGCGGCCTTGGTAGCCTGACCCTGTCCATGGTCAAAAACGGTCACCTCTAAATCTGCTTCTTTGGAGAGGTAGTAGGCAGCAGTTGCCCCTACAATCCCTGCTCCAATAATGGCAACTTTTTTCATTGTCTTCACTTTCTAATTAGATATGGTGGAAAGGATTGGTTGAGGCTTGACTAGGTACAATATCGATTGTCCAGCATTTTTCCTCTTTCCATCGATTAAGAAGCTCTGCAATTTTTTCCACAAAAAGCACTTCGATATAGTGACCTGGGTCCAATGCTAGCAAGCCATCAGACAACATATCCTGGGCAGTGTGGTAGTAGATGTCACCAGTGATATAGACTTCTGCCCCTTTTTCTAAAGCATCCTTATAGAAAGACTGCCCGCTACCACCACAGATAGCCACTCTTGAAATAGGCTTCTGCAAGTCATTCTCTTGATAATGCATCAATCGAAGACTATCTAAACCAAAGACTTGCTTGACATGCTGGGCCAATTCCCCAAATGTCTGAGGCTGAACATTCCCAATACGACCAATTCCACGTTCTGGACCTGTCTCCTGTAGATAAGTCGTCTCCTCGATTCCTAGCATCTGACAGAACCAATCATTGAGTCCATTTTCAACGATGTCAATATTGGTATGGCTGACATACACTGCGATGTCATGCTTGATCAGATCGATATAAATCTGATTTTGCGGACGACTAGCTACCAAGTCCTTGATAGGACGGAAAATCGGCGCGTGCTTGACAATAATCAAGTCCACACCCTTTTCAATGGCTTCAGCCACCGTTTCTTCACGAATATCCAGAGTCACCATGACCCTTTGGATATCCTTGTCCAAAGTGCCAATTTGCAGGCCACGACTGTCTCCCACCATGGAAAATTCCTGAGGGCAAAAGGCTTCATATGCGTTAATTACTTCACTTGCTAGCATGGAGCACCTCCTTGATGGCTTGAATCTTATCTACTAGAACTTGACGTTCTTCCAGATTTTTCTCTGGGATTTGTCCGAGGGCGAACTCTAGCTTAGCAGCTTCTTTTTGCCATTTTTGGACAAATACTGGACTGACTTCTTTGGACAAGAACGGTCCAAAGCGAACATCACTGGCTGATAGCTTCATTTGTCCTGCTTCCACCACCAAAATCTCGTAAAACTTGCCAGCTTCTTCTAAGATGCTTTCTGCCACAATCTGAAACCCATTCTCTTGTAGCCAGATACGCAAGTCGTCTTCACGATTATTGGGCTGGAGGATCAATCGTTCTACATTAGCTAACTTGTCCAAGCCTTCTTCTAAAATCCTAGCAATCAAACGACCGCCCATACCTGCAATGGTGATGACCGACACTTGGTCAGGCTCTTCAAAAGCTGCCAAGCCATTGGCTAAACGAACCTGGATTTTCTCCTTTAGGCCGTGAGCCTCAACATTTTTGACCGCAGACTGATAGGGGCCTTCCACCACCTCACCCGCAATCGCACTTTTGATTTGCCCTCTTTCGACCAACTCGATAGGCAGATAAGCATGGTCACTTCCCACATCTAGTAAAATAGCCCCCTGTGGCACAAAGGAAGCCACTAATTCCAATCTCTTTGAAATCATCTTCTCTCACTTTCCAAACTCTATTACCTCTTATTATACCACATTTCAGCTGGCAATCTTGTACCTAAAAAGACCGCAATCCACAGATTGCAGTCTTTCTTTATTTTCTAGCTTGATAACGACTGGTTAGGATGAAAATCACGGTAAAGACCAACATCATGACACCATAAACAAATAATGTTTGTCCTGTTAAGGTTGAAATTTCAAGCAGTTTTTGAATTCTTGGGAAGAGAGCTGTAGCTAGGAAGCCACCTACTGACCAGACAATCAAGAGGACCCGCCAAAGGGTAAATGGCATGCAGGCTCTAAATACAGATAAGAAACCAATTGACCCCAAGAGATAATAGAGGAGGGTTGAGATTTCTAATTCAGACCAACCTTGGCTACTTCCAAATAGTTTCACAAACAGGACGCTGAAGACGACCATGAGAGCGCTTGGTAGGGCACGAAGCATGGATCTTCTGAGGAAGTTTGGCTCAACAGGTTTGATATTTCGCTCAAAAGTCAGAACGAATGGTGGGAAACCTTCCACAAACTGGTCAATCATGGTAATCTGGATTGGAATGAAGGGAAAAATCAAGATCCATTCAAACCGTCCCAGAAGAGCACTGGCAATACAGATGACTGCGAGCAAGAATGAATAGATGGTCTTTATCAAGAAAATCGGGGCGATATGGGCAATGTTATTGACCACTCGACGACCTTCAAAGAGAATCTCAGGAACATCATTAAAGTCAGAGTTCAAGAGAACCAAATTGGCAATTTGACGAGTCGCAGGATCTCCCTCCGCCATCACGATAGAACAATCCGCCTCACGAAGAGCCAGGATATCATTAACTCCATCCCCTGTCATAGCCGTTGTATGCCCTGCTTTTTTCAGCGTTTGGATGATGAGTTTCTTTTGATGAGGGGAAACACGACCGAAAATAGCTGTCTCTTCAGCCATAGCAATCAATTCCTCATCCGTGATTTTTGAGCAATCTATATAACTGTCATAGTCCGCAAAACCAGCCTTCTGAGCAATGCTAGATACCGTAACTGGATTGTCACCAGAGATAATCTTGAGCCCCACTTCCTGAGAACGGAGATAGTCCAGCGTCTCTGCTGCTCCCTCTCGAATCGGGTCCAAGATTTCCAGCAAGGCTAGAGCCTGAATATCAGATGGTTTTTGTGGTTTGTGATGGTCTAATTTCTCCTGACTGAGAGCTAAGACCAAGACACGTGAACCTCTCTCCAAGGCCTCCCTGGCTTCTGGTACCTCAGAATCCAGCAACATATCAGGCGCCCCTAAAAAAACTGTTCCTAAACATTCTAACTCCATGGCTCCCCACTTGCGGTCGCTTGAGAAAGGCAGATTAGAGATCATAGGATAGACTACCTGACCTTGGAAACGCTGGCGAATGGCTTGAGCTGTTGGATTTTTATCCTCACTATGGGCCATATAGCTGGCCAAGATGCTAGCAAGCGCTGACTCTCCATACTCTTCGGTCAGCGGAAGAACAGCCTCCACCTGCATCTTTCCTTGGGTGATGGTGCCCGTCTTGTCCAGACAGAGCATGTCCACGCGCGCCAAGGTCTCAACAGAGTACATCTCCTGCACCAAGACTTTTTTCAAGCCCAGCTTGATCACTGCAGTCAAGAGCGAAGTAATGGTCAAAAGGGCAATTCCCTTAGGCAACATTCCCAGAAGGGCTGTCGACGAATTTACAACGGAGGACTTGAGAGGCAAGCCTTTTAACATCAAGGCTTCTAGCAAGAGAGCCAGACCAAAAGGAATGATAATCTTCCCAGTAAAACCAGCTAACCTGTCCAGCGATTTCATGATACGAGAGTTGATTGGTTTAACGGTCTTGGCTTCCAGCATGAGTTTGGCAGCATAGTTGTCTGCACCGACATGGTGAACTTGAGCTAAAACTGATCCACTAGCTAGGAAACTTCCTGACAAAAGCAAGGTATCCACTTCCTTTTGCACCAAATCACTTTCCCCCGTCAACATGGCTTCATTGACTTCCGCAAAGCCTTCCAGAACCAAGGCATCACTAGGAATCTGTTCTCCAGCAGACAGACGAATGACATCTCCTAGCACCAATTCTTCTGGATCGAGGGCAACTTCCTGACCATCACGAATGGTTTTGACCTTTTCCTTGGCCATGAGATTGAGCTTGTCCACCATGTGTTTGGCTCGTAGCTCGGTCACAATCCCAGAAAAAGCGTTAAAGCAAATAACAGCAAAGAAGACCAAATTGCTCCAAGCCTGCACAAAGGCAAGGGCCAAAGCAATGGCAAAGTTCAAAGCGTTAAAAAGGGTAAAGACATTTCGTTTAACGATTTGCCAAGTGCTGGTACTGGCCGAAGCAGTAAAATCATTGACCAAGCCCTTAGCCTGTCTTTCCTCGACTTCTCTTTGGGTTAATCCCATAATCTTATTTTTATCCATAAATTCTATCATATCATTTTTTCTAAAAGAATTCTAATCTCATCCCAAATATGGACCTGGTCAAGGGAAAAGTTTGCCAGCCCTCCTTTGATAAGGTATAATAATAACAAGAAAATAATCGAAGGAGATCGCATGTTTTATACTTATTTACGTGGATTAGTTGTATTGCTCCTATGGTCCATCAATGGCAATGCCCACTATCATAATACTGATAAAATTCCTAATCAAGATGAAAATTATATTCTGGTTGCCCCTCACCGTACCTGGTGGGATCCTGTTTACATGGCCTTTGCGACCAAGCCAAAACAGTTTATCTTTATGGCAAAAAAAGAACTCTTTGCCAACCGCATCTTTGGTTGGTGGATTCGTATGTGTGGCGCCTTTCCTATCGACCGTGAAAATCCTAGCGCTTCTGCCATCAAATACCCTATCAATGTTCTTAAAAAAAGTGATCGCTCTCTCATCATGTTTCCAAGTGGAAGCCGTCACTCAAACGATGTCAAGGGGGGCGTAGCTCTGATTGCCAAAATGGCCAAAGTCCGTATCATGCCGGTTACCTACACAGGTCCCATGACTTTGAAGGGCTTGGTTAGCCGTGAGCGTGTCGATATGAACTTTGGAAATCCAATCGATATCTCAGATATCAAGAAAATGAATGATGAAGGCATTGAAACAGTCGCCAATCGCATCCAAGCAGAATTTCAACGTTTGGACGAAGAAACGAAACAATGGCACAATAATAAAAAACCAAATCCACTCTGGTGGTTTATCCGCATCCCTGCTCTCATCCTTGCCATTATCCTCGCTATCCTAACTATCATCTTTAGCTTTATCGCAAGCTTCATCTGGAATCCAGATAAAAAGAGAGAAAACCTTGGTTAAATAAATACAACAATCCCTTGGCAAAAGCCAAGGGATAACTCTTTTATTCGATTTTCCATTTTTGGGCCAACCAGCTGGAAAAAGCTAGGAATCGTTCAGCTACTTGTTCATGGTGTCCATAAGGATCAAAGACAAACTGGCCGTTCGGATAGCATTTTTGAAGACTGGTATGGATCTGCTCAGCATAGACTGGTGCTTGAACCAAGCGATTGCTATGATTGACTCCTTCTGTTTGACCGTTCTGTAAATACAGCAAACAGTCTAGATTTTTCACTGTCTCTGCCTTGCAGTAAGTCACAAAATCAGGATACCAAAAGGAACCACAGATGGAGAAGACACAGGAAACCTTGTCAAAGCTGAAAAGACTGTAGACTGCCGCCAAACCACCTAGTGAGTATCCTCCATAAGCAAGGCGAGTTTCGTCCAGGCGATAAAGCGACTGCAACTTGTCTAAAAGACCTCCAAATAAATGATCATGATAGACGTTGGCCTGACCTCCAAAATCTGGAGCTCCATCTCTCAGAGCAGATGACTTCCAGGGCGTGTAGCCATCTAGGCGATTTTTAGAGATCAAGCCCACTAAAATCACAGATTCGGAAAGGGACGATAGGAAGTCCAAGTTCCCATCATTCAATAATATAGCTGGATAGGTTTGATTGGGGGCGTAGTTAGAGGGAAGGCTGATTTTGACTTGAATTCCTTCCCAATCAAACTCATTATTTATTGATAAAGTCATTGATTTTCTCAAGGGAATCAATCACTGCTGGACCATAATCCATCAACTCATCGTAAGAGATGGTCATGATTTTTTGATTCTTAATAGCAGGAACGCTTTCCAAAACAGCATTTGCCTTCATCAACTCTACTGCTTTTTCATCCAATTTTTTATTGCGGTCGCTGGTTACATAGATAATCAATTCAGGATCCATTGACACGAGATTTTCCAAGGTCAAGCCTGATGTCCCCGTAGCAACGTTTGTATAACCAAGTTGGTTCAGCAAACTTTCTTGCAAAGCAGACTTATAGGCACCGAAGGTTTCATCATTATAAGCAACCATAATCAAAGCCTTTTTCTTTTCACCTTGGCTTGCTGGATTTGCTTTCTTAACAGCGTCAATTTTAGCTTGTAATTGGGCCGCGTATTCATTAGCCTTATCCTGAACATTAAAAATCATTCCAAGATTTTTGACATCTTCTACGATATTCCCCAAATCTTGCTGAATCGTTGAGAGAGAGGCTTTTTGCGTATAAACTGGGATTTTATTTTCATTCCAAGTGCTAACTGTCCCCAAGGATTTTTCAGAAAACATCATGTTTCGACCCATCACAGCGTCTGGCTCATAAGAAAGGACTGTCTCTTGTGAGACTGTTTTTTTATCCCCAATTTGAGGAATCGTCGCAATCGCGTCCTTGTATTTGTCCATCACAGCATTGTCTGGATTGAGCATGCCAGCAATTTTATCCTTCACCCCCAACTCCAACAAGATTTCAGTAGTTGAAAGGTTATTTGTGATAACTTTTTCAGGTGCCTTGTCAAAGACTTGTTCGACTTCATTCCCTTTCGCGTCATGGGTTTTGACCGTTAGTGGATAAGTCGTCTCTGTGCTCGTCTTTTGACTTGTTTCTGTACTAGACTGTGTGGTAGTTTTTTCTGTAGTAGTATTGCCACAAGCTACCATGGTTAAGGTAGCTACTGTCACGAGTAAAATACTGAGTGTTTTTTTCATCTTGTTTTCCTTTTCATTCTTATAAATAGTGAATCATAGCTTGCTGATCCTCGGTCCAAGTCACCTGACTTTGAACTCCGTATACAGTTTGCAATGACTCAGGGGTGATGGTCTCCTTTGGAGTCCCTTGGTAAATGATTTCTCCCTCTTTCATTAGATAGAGATAATCCGAATAGCGACAAGCAAGTTGAATATCATGCAGGACAGCTAGAACATTGACCTTGAGCTCCTTTACAATGGCCAACAAGTCTAGCTGATACTTGATATCCAGGTGATTGGTTGGTTCGTCTAGGAGCAAGATAGTCGGTTCTTGCGCCAAGGCGCGGGCTAGTAAGACTCGCTGTTTCTCTCCCCCTGACAGAGACGAATAGAGACGAGTTTTCTTCTCGAGCATATCCACCTTAACGAGGGCATCTTGAACGAGCGCATAATCCCTTTCCTTTTCCTTCTGTAAAAAAGAGAGGTGGGGAGTTCTTCCCAGCAAGACGATTTCCTCAACTGTACAATCAAACTGCAATTGATTAAACTGAGTGACAACTGCCATTTGCTTGGCTGTTTCTTTGAGTGACCATTGTTCCAGAGGCTTTCCATCTAGACTTATCAAGCCTTTATCCGCCTTTTCCTGACGATAGAGGAGTTTAAGCAGGCTGGTTTTTCCACTTCCATTTGGTCCTAATATCGTGTGAAATTGATTCCCTTCAACCTTAAGAGAGACTCCTTTGAGGATTTTTTTCTCTCCTAGTCCAAAATGGATATCCTGACAAATCAAGTCCATATCAGACCCTCACCTCCCTTCGCCTACCTCCAACAATGTAGATAAAGAAGGGAGCACCTACTAAGGCTGTGAAAATACCAATAGGAAGCTCTGCGTTTGGAATGATGATACGAGAGAGTACGTCTGCCCAGATGACAAAGAGGGCACCTAGCAATGTTGCAACAGGAAAAAGCCTCTTGTAATTCGTTCCTACTAACCCTCGAGCTAAATGTGGAGTAATCAGACCGACAAATCCAATAATCCCACAGGTTGCCACTAATACTGCTGTTAGCACAGCCACCATGGTCACATAAAGATACCAATAAAATCGTAAAGGAATTCCCAAAGTTAAAGCAGCCTCATCTCCCATCATCATCGCATTGAAAACACGATACTGAGTAGAGAAAAATAGAAAGGCTATTCCTACTACTATAGTTGGCAGGACCAAGTCTGCCCAGGAAGTCCCAGCGAGCGAGCCCATGGTCCAAAACTTAATGGTCATCACACTATCCGCATTAGCGCCAACTGAGATAATAAAGTTTGAAAAAGCCAGAAAGAGAGCATTGATCACCGTTCCTGATAAAATCAGACTAGAAGTCGTCATCCTTCCTTGCATAGAGGCAATGATGAGGACAGCAATTGTTGCCAAAATAGCGCCAAGAAAAGCTCCAAGGCTAATCATCACTTTTAAACCAAGAATGATGCTCAAGGTTGCCCCTAGAGTTGCACCCGCAGATATTCCTAAGACATAAGGCTCTGCGATAGGATTGTTCACTGTAGACTGCATCACGCTACCACACATAGAAAGGCCTGCTCCTACTATCAGACCTAACAATACTCGAGGGAATCTCATGTTCCATACAATGGCAAGAGTGGACTTGGAAACCTCTCCTATCTCAAGAGGAAATCCCAACCTGCTCAAAATAATCCGATAGGTATCTCCTAGATCAATCGCAACAGATCCCATTGAAACTGCTAGAAAGAGAGAAATCCCTAAAATACCTAGCAAAATAACTAAAAGTAACACAAATTGCTGGTCTTGTCGGCTTCCAGAAAATTTGGAAAGCATGAAAACCTCCTTTGATAGAATCTTAAAAATTTAGAAAATTCTCATAAAAAGTATACCATATTTTCAACAATGGAACAAGATGAGAAAAATAAATATAATTGGTCTTACAGTGCTAATAATCGTAACCGAAGATTATACTTGAAGATATCGAGGGAAGGTGACAACAAAAAAGCCCTCTGAAGTCAGAGAGCCAATTTGAGCTCGGGATAAAATCCTAGTGAAACAAAAAAATCTACACGGTCAGAAAAGTCTCTATCGTGCCATTTTCATACATGATGTATAGTCCAAGTAGAATGAATACTAAGGGCACAATGATTCGCTCGTATTTTTCAATTGTCTCGAATATTAAGGGAATAGAGGATAACACCCGACTAATCTCGCATAAGATAATTATGCCGATTACAAACACAAGCAAGGCCACGAGGGTCTGTGACCAATCTAATGAAGCAAAATAAGGTATATAGATACCTAAATTATCTCCGCCAGACGCAATTGTTAGCAATGTAACTGTCCAAAACAGTTGATTTGCCTTGCTTTGTTCTAATCTTTCAATAATTTCTTCCTCTTCTTCCTCACCTTCTCCAACAATTGCAAAGCGAATCCCTAAATAGATAGGGATTAAACCAAGTAATCCAACCATCCATTCTTCAGGCACGAAATTAACGACATAAGCAGCAACTAAACTCGCCCCTACAAGTAAGCCTGTGCCTAGATATTGCCCCGCATAAATATGCCATTTTTGTTTATTCTGTGATAGCTGTGCAAATAAAATAAATAAAATAATTAAATAATCGATACTGGTGGAAATATAAACACCAATAGCAGATATGATTGTCTGTCCCATAAAAAAACCTCCTGTATTAGTCAGTAATAAATCAGCAGATTTTAGGAGAGCACAGACACATTAATTTAGCTATCGCTAGTGGGTAATTTCGAACATAGGAAAGCATTTTACTCCTCCTCAAAACGTAGTTACAAAGTAATTTCTAACTGGAATTCGGTGACTACTTCCATGTAAAGTATAACATATTATACTTTACTTCGTAAAGTGTGGGCTCTCCGAGGGGGCTTGCAGACAGTTACTCGGCTTTTCAAGCCGAGTAGCTACGCACCTTTATGGTGTAATTAGCTGATACCATTTGATGTTTTTGTAGTCTCCAAAATTGTGACCGATAAAACCTCAATAAAAAAGCCCTCTGAAGTCAGAGAGCTGATTTGAGCCCAGGCTAAAATCCTAGTGAAAAAGATGAAACTCCTTGTGTTCATCGAACACTGTGTCCTTTCCCTATTTTCATACGGATTTTTGACGCCCTTAGCATCATAATTCTTGCTGGATAAAACGTTTATAGACTAGGCGATAAACCGAAGATTGTACAAAAATTTTAGTGAACAAAAAAATCTCCCCGAAGGGAGATCATTCTGGTTTATTTTACCTTACAGTGCTAGGAACCGTAACCGAAGATAATACTTGAGTATATCGAGGTGCGGTGACAACGCAATGTAAGTGGAAAATAAAGCAGATTAACGACGAAGTCCTAGAGAGTTGATTAACTCACGGTAACGGTTAACGTCGTTTTTACGCAAGTATGCAAGCAAGTTACGACGGCGACCGATTTTTTTCATCAATCCACGGTAAGTAGCGTGGTCTTTTTTGTGTTGTTTGATGTGTTCGTTAAGGTGGTTGATTTCCCAAGTAAGGACAGCAACTTGAACCTCTACTGAACCTGTATCACCTTCGTGACGTGCATATTGTGCGATGATTTCATTTTTTTTCTCTTTTGAGATTGCCATGATGTTTCTCCTTTTTATTTGGCTTCATCCGAGTGACAGGTTGGCATGCCTGTAACCAAGAAGAAGTTATTTGTCTTTACGACATTCACTATTCTACCAATAACTAACTTCTTTGTCAACAGATTTACTTTCTTGTTTTAAATATGCTATAATAATCATAGCAAGAGATTTAAGTTGTCTGTTTTTTTAAAACGAGGTGATTATCATGCGTAAATTCTATTTCCATCTCACCTACTATCTGGTCATATTCTTCTTTTTATTGGCCACTTTATGAGTTGTTCTTACTAGTTGTTTCTGACCCCCTTACACTCAAGGGACTCTATATAAACAATCTTCTCTTCTTTACACCTCTGGTAATCTTGATTGTATCGTTACTCTATAGCTACCGTTTCCGTTTCTCACTTTGATGGTTAGTTGGTAACGTACTGCTCTTTTACTTTACTATCATAACCTTTGGTGAGTTTATACTAATTTACTTGCTAATCTATGAAACAGTTGCTCTGGTGGGCATGGATTCTGGTATTAGCATCAAGCATATTCTACAAAATATGAAAAACAAAAAACTTTCACAAAATCCTTGAAAAATCTCACAATCATGCTATAATAATCCGTAGAGACAAGTCACTTAGTCCCTTTCTACTAGAGAGTGCGTGGTTGCTGAGAACGCATAGAAAGACTATACTGATACTACTCTACTGACTTTTATGCAAACATAAAACGGTGGCCACGTTAGAGCCAATCAGAGGTGTCCCTCTCTTTTGAGGTACATAAATGAAGGTGGAACCACGTTGCGACGTCCTTTTGAGGATGTCGCTTTTTGTTTTTCTAGCTTTCACAATCCTCTGTCCCTGTTTTCAGAATAGGGTTAACACATTCGTCAATAATATAAGTAAGGAGAACATCATGATTAACATTACTTTCCTAGATGGCGCTGTTCGTGAATTCGAATCTGGCGTTACAACTTTTGAAATTGCCCAATCTATCAGCAATTCCCTAGCTAAAAAAGCCTTGGCTGGTAAATTCAACGGCAAACTCATCGACACTACTCGCGCTATCACTGAAGATGGAAGCATCGAAATTGTGACACCTGATCACGAAGATGCCCTTCCAATCTTGCGTCACTCAGCAGCTCACTTGTTCGCCCAAGCAGCTCGTCGTCTTTTCCCAGACATTCACTTGGGAGTTGGTCCAGCCATCGAAGATGGTTTCTACTACGATACTGACAACACAGCTGGTCAAATCTCTAACGAAGACCTTCCTCGTATCGAAGAAGAAATGCAAAAAATCGTCAAAGAAAACTTCCCATCTATTCGTGAAGAAGTGACTAAAGACGAGGCACGTGAAATCTTCAAAAATGACCCTTACAAGTTGGAATTGATTGAAGAACACTCAGAAGACGAAGGCGGTTTGACTATCTATCGTCAGGGTGAATATGTAGACCTCTGCCGTGGACCTCACGTTCCATCAACAGGTCGTATCCAAATCTTCCACCTTCTCCATGTAGCTGGTGCGTACTGGCGTGGAAATAGCGACAACGCTATGATGCAACGTATCTACGGTACAGCTTGGTTTGACAAGAAAGACTTGAAAAACTACCTCCAAATGCGTGAAGAAGCTAAGGAACGTGACCACCGTAAACTTGGTAAAGAGCTTGACCTCTTCATGATTTCTCAAGAGGTTGGTCAAGGACTTCCATTCTGGTTGCCAAATGGTGCGACTATCCGTCGTGAGTTGGAACGCTACATAGTAGACAAGGAGTTGGCTTCTGGCTACCAACATGTTTACACTCCACCACTTGCTTCTGTTGAACTTTACAAGACTTCTGGTCACTGGGATCATTACCAAGAAGACATGTTCCCAACTATGGACATGGGTGACGGGGAAGAATTTGTCCTTCGTCCAATGAACTGTCCGCACCACATTCAAGTCTTCAAACACCATGTTCACTCTTACCGTGAGTTGCCAATCCGTATCGCTGAAATCGGTATGATGCACCGTTATGAAAAATCTGGTGCCCTCACTGGTCTTCAACGTGTACGTGAAATGTCACTCAACGACGGTCACCTCTTCGTTACTCCAGAACAAATCCAAGAAGAATTCCAGCGTGCTCTTCAGTTGATTATCGATGTTTATGAAGACTTCAACTTGACTGAATACCGCTTCCGCCTCTCTCTTCGTGACCCTCAAGATACTCACAAGTACTTTGATAACGATGAGATGTGGGAAAATGCACAAACTATGCTTCGTGCAGCCCTTGATGAAATGGGTGTGGACTACTTTGAAGCCGAAGGCGAAGCAGCCTTCTACGGACCAAAATTGGATATCCAGGTTAAAACTGCTCTTGGAAAAGAAGAAACTCTTTCTACTATCCAACTTGACTTCTTACTTCCAGAACGCTTCGACCTTAAATACATCGGAGCTGATGGCGAAGAACACCGTCCAGTTATGATTCACCGTGGGGTTATCTCAACTATGGAACGCTTCACAGCTATCTTGATTGAGAACTACAAGGGTGCCTTCCCAACATGGCTGGCACCACACCAAGTAACCCTCATCCCAGTATCTAACGAAAAACACGTGGACTACGCTTGGGAAGTGGCGAAGAAACTCCGTGACCGCGGTGTCCGTGCAGACGTAGATGAGCGCAATGAAAAAATGCAGTTCAAGATCCGTGCTTCACAAACCAGCAAGATTCCTTACCAATTGATTGTTGGAGACAAGGAAATGGAAGACGGAACTGTTAACGTTCGTCGCTATGGCCAAAAAGAAACACAAACTGTCTCAGTTGATGATTTTGTTGGAGCTATCCTAGCTGATATAGCCAACAAATCACGCGTTGAGAAATAAGAACCTAGCATAAAAGCCTCCAGTCCGGAGGCTTTTTCGTCTATTCTCACTCAAGGACTAAGTTCACTTGAGCAAACTGAATCCGCGCTATCGTTCCTTTTCCAACCTCAGACTCGATACGAATCTGGTGACCTAGTTCTTCAGAAATTTTCTTAGATAGGTAAAGTCCAAGTCCAGATGACTGCTGGGTTAGGCGGCCATTATATCCTGAAAAGCCACGTTCAAAGACTCGGAGGACATCACTGTTTTTTATCCCGATTCCCGTATCCTTGATACAAAGCTCTTGCCCGTCCATATAAATCTCCAGACCACCTTCCTTGGTGTACTTGAGACTGTTTGAGATGATTTGCTCAATAACCACTAGTAGCCACTTTTTATCCGTCACGATTTCTTTATCAAGGTCATGTAGATTGACATTTAGGCCTTTTTGAATAAAGAAAAGAGCATATTTACGAATTATTTCCTTGACCAAGTCCTCGATTTGAACCTGCTTTAAGACCAAATCATCATGGAAACTTTCTAAACGCAGGTACTGTAAAACTAGATTGGTATAGGAATCAATCTTGAAAATTTCCTGTTCTAATTGCTGCTTCAGTTGGCGGTCGGCTACTTCTGCAACTAAGAGTTGACTGGCTGCAATGGGGGTCTTTATCTGATGGACCCACAAGGTATAGTAATCCAGCAAATCCGTCAGTTTTCTTTCTGCGTCTGACCTCTGCTGATAAAGTTCCATCTCACGCGCTTCTAATTTTTCTGCTAAAACTCTTTCCAAAGGAGACTTGGCTTCTCTCTCCCCATAGAGAATTTCCTGACGATAGACCTGCATTTCCACCAATATGTCCCAAGTGAAAAATAAGATGGTTACAAAGCAACACAGCAGGAAAAAGTAGAGAAAGTAAGTTCCTAAACTGGCAAATAAAAACTGAAAGAGCAAAACCAGAAACGTCAAAGAAAGCAGATAGACAAACTGACGACTACGGGAGCGCAGATAGGCTAGAAAAAATTGTTTCCAATCAAGCATGCTTCAATCCGTACCCTATTCCTTTCTTGGTTTCGATAAATCCTACCAAGCCCTGCTCTTCCAATTTTTTACGCAAACGAGCCACATTAACAGATAGGGTATTGTCATCAATGAAAAAGTCACTATTCCAAAGTTCCCGCATCAGGTCGTCACGCGCTACAATATTACCCGCATGCTCAAACAAAACGCGTAAAATCTGGAATTCGTTCTTGGTCAAATTCAAGACTTGGCCTTGATAATGTAAATCCATGGATTTGGTATTGAGGATCACACCGGCGTATTCCAGTAAACTCTCATCACGCCCAAACTCATAGGAACGGCGCAACAAGCCCTGAACCTTGGCTAAAAGAACCTGCTGGTCAAAAGGCTTGGTCACAAAGTCATCCGCCCCCATATTGATTGCCATGACAATATCCATAGCCTGGTCTCTCGAAGACAGAAACATGATGGGTACCTTGGAAATCTTGCGAATCTCCTGACACCAGTGATAGCCGTTAAACAAGGGCAGTCCAATATCCATGAGAACCAAATGAGGCTCCGACTGGACAAAAAGGCTCAAAACTTCCATAAAATCTTCTACCAGAACCACTTCAAATCCCCATTCAGAGAGCATTTTCCCGACTTGTTGACTAATAACCTGATCATCTTCTACTAATAAAATCTTGTGCATGCGCTCCTCCTTTTCTATTATTATAACAGATTTTTCCATGCTGGAAGGTCTGAAACTGAATTTGAAATAGCTTGTTTTTATCCAACATAGTGAGGCAATCCTACTAGATAATTTGAGGGAAATTTGATAAGATAAATAAAAAGAAAGGAGCTATCATGGTTAATATTTTTGACTATCTGAAAGATGTCGCACACGATTCCTTTTACGACCTTCCATTGAACGAATTAGACATTCTAGCCTTAACAGAAACAACCTACCTCTCCTTTGATAATCTGGTCTCCACAGCTCCTCAGCGACTTTTAGACCTGGTACCTCAGGTTCCAAGGGAGCCTAACATGTTGACCAGCAAAAATCGCCTCCAGCTATTAGATGAACTAGCTCAACACAAACGCTTCAAAAATTGCAAACTCTCCCATTTTATCAACGACATCGACCCTGAGCTTCAAAAACAGTTTGCGGCTATGACCTACCGCCTCACTCTCGATACCTATCTGATTGTCTTTCGTGGGACAGATGACAGTATCATTGGCTGGAAGGAAGATTTCCACCTGACCTATATGAAGGAAATTCCTGCTCAAAAGCACGCTCTTCGCTATTTAAAGAACTTTTTTGCCCAACATCCTAAGCAAAAGGTCATTCTGACTGGGCATTCCAAGGGAGGAAATTTAGCTATCTATGCTGCTAGTCAAATTGAGAAAAACTTGCAAGATCAAATCACAGCAGTTTATACCTTTGATGCGCCTGGTCTCCACAAAGAACTGACACAAACTGAGGGATATCAAAGGATAATGGATAGAACCAAGGTCTTTATCCCACAAGGTTCCATCATCGGTATGATGATGGAAATCCCTGCTCACCAAATCATCGTTCAAAGTACTGCCCTGGGTGGTATTGCCCAGCACGATACCTTTAGTTGGCAGATTGAGGACAAGCACTTCATCCAACTGGATAAGACCAACAGCGATAGTCAACAAGTAGACATAACCTTCAAGGAGTGGGTAGCCACAGTCCCTGACGAGGAACTTCAACTTTACTTCGACCTTTTCTTTGGCACCATTCTTGATTCTGGTATTACTTCTATCAATGACTTGGCTTCCTTAAAGGCTATCGAACACATTCGTCATCTCTTCGTCCAAGCTCAATCCCTCACTCCAGAAGAAAGAGAAACCTTGGGACGCCTTACTCAATTATTGATTGATACCCGTTACCAGGCTTGGAAAAATAGATAAAAAAACTTATGAAAAGGTAATACTCTTCGAAAATCTCTT
>NZ_VMNB01000010.1:89014-146143 GCF_013277515.1 Streptococcus sp. k-402
CTGACTTTGTCAGTCTTATCTACAACCTCAAAGCGGTGCTTTGAGCAACCTGCGGCTAGCTTCCTAGTTTGCTTTTTGATTTTCATTGAGTATAAAAACCTTCTCATAAGCTTTTTTATTTTAAAGAAGAATTCACTCCTTCATCTGACTCTCTGCATCAGCCACAACTTGCTCTAAACTAGTCTGACCAAGCTCTGCCTCCATGGCCAGCTGGATTCTCTCCAATTTTTGATCCAAAACATCATGAATATGAGCTCCAACTGGACAATTTGGATTTGGATTGTCATGGAAACTGAAGAGTTGACCAGTCTTACCAAGACACTCAACCGCTTGATAAACATCTAAAAGACTAATATCCTTGAGATCCTTGACAATCTCTGTTCCCCCTGTTCCACGCGCCACTGAAATCAGCTCTGCCTTCTTCAACTGGGACAAGGTTTTTCTGATAATGACAGGATTGACCCCGACACTAGCAGCCAGAAAATCACTGGTCACCTTGCTTTCCTTCCCCTTGAGGGCAATGATTATCAGCATATGAGTCGCAATGGTAAATCTACTTGGAATTTGCATGCTCTTCTCCTTTTTACGAGGCTACCCTGCCTCTACTCTTCTTTTTCTTTTATTATACCCTTTTTAGTTGTAATGTCAATCGTTACCACCTTTTAACCAGTCGTCTAACTCCCGATCGTAGCCCTCTTTCTGGGCCAATTCTCTCAGAAATTCCTGATGATGAGTATGGTGGATCCCATTGACCAGACTTTCATAATAAACCTCAAAATAAGGGAGTTTCAGGTCTTTAGCCAACTGCAATTCAGCTGCCACATCGTAGTCTACCCGTCGGAAGTCCATATCTACCAAGCCCTTGTCATCAAACTCCAAAATCATATACTGGGCCCGCAAGTCCTTCCGTAGCTGAGCGTCTAAAAAGAAAGGTTGCCCAATCGAACCCGGATTGACAATCAATTGCCCACCAGTCCCGTAACGAAGCAACTGCTGGTGAATATGACCATAAACAGCAATATCACAAGGCGGATTGGTCACCAAGCGGTCAAAATCCTCTTGCGCTCCAGTATGAATCAACTCTCTCCCCCAGTTCTTATCAGGAAGATGGTGGCTAATTCCCACCGTCAAATTCCCAAACTGACGATGAAGCTGGAGAGGTTGATTGTGAAGCAATTCGATTTCTTCTAGGGAAATTTCCTCTAAAACATATTGGCACTGGCGCAAGAGATAGCGTTGACTGGGACGAGTACTATCCAATTCCTTGCGGACACCATGCCACAGACTGTCTTCCCAGTTTCCCAAAACTCTAGCCGTAATCGGTAGATCAGCCAACAAGTCCAAAATCCTTCTACGCCCTGTCCCTGGCATGAGAATATCTCCCAAAAGCCAGTATTCATCCACTCCTAGCTGCCGAGCATCTGCCAAAACAGCCTCCAAGGCGGTGGTATTTCCATGAATATCTGAAAGAAGAGCTATTTTCGTCATATCCATCTCCTCGTTTTTTCTCTTGCAATAAGTATAACATAAAAAGTCACAGCTAGAGAAATCTAGCTTTTTTTGATATACTAGATAAAGATATTAGACAAGAGGAAACGAATGACCCCGAATAAAGAAGATTATCTAAAATGTATTTATGAAATTGGCATAGACCTGCATAAAATCACCAACAAGGAAATTGCGGCTCGCATGCAAGTCTCTCCCCCTGCCGTAACTGAAATGATTAAACGGATGAAAAGTGAAAATCTCATCCTCAAGGACAAGGAATGTGGCTATCTACTGACTGATCTCGGACTCAAACTGGTCTCTGAGCTCTATCGTAAACACCGCTTGATTGAAGTTTTTCTAGTTCATCATTTAGACTATACGAGTGACCAGATTCATGAGGAAGCTGAGGTCTTGGAACACACTGTATCTGACCTGTTCGTGGAAAGACTGGATAAATTGCTAGGTTTCCCTAAAACCTGCCCCCACGGAGGAACCATTCCTGCCAAGGGAGAACTCCTAGTTGAAATCAATAACCTGCCACTAGCTGACATCAAGGAAGCTGGCTCCTATCGCCTGACTCGGGTGCACGATAGTTTTGACATTCTCAGTTATCTGGACAAGCACTCACTTCACATCGGTGATTCGCTCCAAGTCAAGCAGTTTGATGGCTTCAGCAACACCTTCACTATCCTTAGTAAAGACGAGGATTTACAAGTGAATATGGACATTGCCAAACAACTCTATGTCGAAAAAATCAACTAATTTCTCAAGTCCCCTACCAACCCTGAAAATTTGATTTTCAGGGTTTTATTTTTATCATTTGATTTTGCTTTCATTTAGTTGTAGAATATTTGTTAAAAAAAGAAAGATAGTTTAACCTATGAAAAAATCACTAAAAATTTTTGCGACATCTAAATGGTTTGACCTCTTTGGAGTTGCTTTGGTCGTTGGGATTGCGATTGCATCTGGTTACCTCAACTCCCGCCTCGATAAATTTGTAGACTGGGGACCATGGACAGCTCTTGTTCCCTTTGGATTGATTTCCGTAACCAATGTTGGGATTTCCATGTTGTCCACTCGTTTCACGGGAAAATTAAGCAAATGGGGAAATTACTTTGGCATTGTTAATACCATTTTGTCCGGTGCTATTGATTATATCCTTGGAAATAAGGCGGCTATTATCACTTATCCCGTCACCTTCCTCATTTATACCTTTGCTATTAAGAAATGGGAAGCTTCGCAAGAAGGCAGACCCAACCAAATGAGCCAAAAACAGCTAAAATTGGCGGCCATCATCATTTCAATCATCGCCTTCCTCTTTGCCTTTGTGACCAACTATATCGGATATGGGGGCAAGATGAATCTCCTTGCCTACGTAACAACTATTGCCTTTGCACTGTCCCTCATTGCCAATGCTTTGAATGCATTGAAACTAACAACTCAGTGGGGCTTTTGGTTGATTTACAATTTCGTTCAGCTGACAAAGGCTGGCATTCAAGGAAACTTTGCCAATATCGGTAAATACATCTTTTATATCCTCAATGCAATCGGAGCTTTATTTGTCTGGAATGATGAAGAAGTAAAACAATAAGAGGAAAATCAAATAAAGAAATCTAACAGAATCTCCTTACTAAAATTTTTTATCATTTTACTTGTAACTCCCATTCTTTTGGAGTAGAATGAAGCTAGATAAAAGAGGGAGGTCTTGTCATGAAAAAACTCTATAGAATCCATTTTACAGCAATTGCAGTTATCGATTTGCTACTATTCGCATTTTTTAGCACTAGACTCGAGACAGCTTTCGACTGGCTCTTGCTCACTGGTTTTATTTTCCTCCTTGTTCAGGGACTCCTGCTATTTCGCTTGGTCGTCCAACTAAAAAATCAATTCGCTGAGATTTATCCTCAAATCAATAAAATGATTCGCTTCTACTATTTAGGGGTGCTCATCAGCGACTTTCTATTATTTGTTCTCTTAGCCTTCACTAGTTCTCAGCGATTTTCCACTCTTATGCCAATCGTCACTGCTTGTCATTATACTTTATATTATCTGACGACTGACTACCTAAGAGAAAACTATCCAGACTTTTACGATAAACACATCACTTTATGGGAGTGTCTCTAAGGAAAAGGAGGTTTTAGCATGAAAAAAATCATCTTCATCAAAACCATTCAACTTCTTGTCATTGATGGAATCATGCTGGCATTTTTGACATTTAAAGAGGGGCTTACTTGGGATTGGATTTTGATTTACAGTGGTTGGCTCATTTTCTTTCATCCTGTGCTATTGACCTATCTGTCCAACCAGCTTTGTGACCACTTTAGTCAACTCTATTCCCAGATTAGACCGCGATTCTGGCGTTTTGCCTTACAAATCCTCCTATGGGATAGCCTGATGATTCTCTCCTTGATATGTTTGAGTGGTGTGCCACTTTTCCTTCAGGGAACTCTCCTCATCCTAGGACACATCATCCCTTCCTATCGCACTTGCCAAAGCCTGAAAAGAGATTTTCCTAAGGCCTATCAGAAACAGATTTCATTTTGGAGTATTTTATGATAGATAAGAAAAGCCAAGCCGGCTGGACTTGGTCTTTCTTATCTATTTTTAGTATCAAGGATAATGGTAACTGGCCCATCATTGACCAGCTCAACCTGCATATCAGCTCCAAAGAGGCCTGTCTGAACGGGCACTTCTTGCGCTAATTTTTGATTGAAAGCATCATAGAAGTCTGATGCCATATCAGGCTTGGCTGCCCCTGTAAAGGCTGGACGATTGCCTTTCTTGGTATCCGCAAAGAGGGTAAACTGAGAAATAGAGAGGATTTCTCCTTCAATATCTTTGACAGACAGGTTCATCTTGCCTTCTGCGTCTGAAAAAATACGCATGTTGACCAGTTTTCTCACAGCATAGTCCAAATCTTCCTCTTGGTCCTCTGGTCCAACACCAACCAGCAATAAGAGGCCTTGATTGATTTTCCCCTGAACCTGACCTTCGATAGTCACTTGGGCTTTTTTAACCCGTTGGATAATGATTTTCATAATAGCCTTTCTAGTAAGAGCTAGGACAATTAGCCATTGGTCCGTTTAACAGAGTAAACTTCTGGCACACTCTTAATCTTGTCCACGACCGTCGTCAGTGTCGAGAGGTTGGCAATACCAAAGGATACATGGATATTAGCAAATTTCATATCCTTGGTTGGTTGAGCGTTAACTGTTGAGATATTCTTGGTTGTGTTTGAAAGAACTTGCAGTATATCGTTCAACAGTCCTGTACGGTTGAGACCATAGATATCGATATGAGCCATATACTCCTTATTTGAGTTTGAATACTGGTCTTCCCACTCCACATCAAGGAGACGTTGCTCGTAGTTTTCTTGGGCACGCAGGTTCATACAATCCACACGGTGAATAGCTACACCACGACCCTTGGTAATGTAGCCGACAATATCGTCACCAGGAACAGGATTACAACACTTGGCAATCCGCACTAGGAGACCTGAGGCTCCTTCAATGACCACACCCCCCTCATGCTTGACCTTGAGGGTTTCTTTATTTTCAACCTTGACCTCGCCACCTTTGACAAGTTCTTCTGCCTCAGCCTTGGCCTTGGCACGTTCTTCTTCACGACGTTCCTTTTCAGTCAAACGGTTAAAGACAGTAATAGCACCGATTTCGCCAAAACCAATAGCCGCAAAGAGGGATTCTTCTGTCTTGTAGCTGGTCTTTTGCAGAACTTGATCCATGTGGCGCTTGTCCATAAATTTATTGGCTACATAGCCATTTTCTTGGAACTGGGCCATCAACATTTCACGACCCTTGTTGACAGACAATTCCTTATCTTGGTTTTTAAAGAACTGACGAATCTTGTTGCGCGCCTTGCTGGTCTTGACCATATTGAGCCAGTCACGGCTTGGCCCAAAGGAGTTGGGGTTGGTGACAATTTCAACCTGATCCCCTGTCTTGAGCTTGGTTGTCAGTGGAACCATGCGACCATTGACCTTGGCACCAGTTGCTTTTTCCCCGACTTTTGTATGGATTTCGTAGGCAAAGTCAATCGGTCCTGAATCTTTTGGAAGGGAACGGACAGCTCCATCTGGGGTAAAGACGTAAATCTCCTCAGCCAGATAGTTTTCCTTAACAGAGTCCACAAATTCCTTGGCATCATCAGCCTGGTCTTGGAGCTCCATCATCTCCTTGATCCAGTTCATCCCAATAGCAGACTCCTTGCTGTTAACCTGCCCCTTAACGCCTTTCTTATAAGCCCAGTGAGCCGCAACCCCGTACTCAGCCACCTCGTGCATGGCTTTAGTTCGAATCTGGAATTCGATCGGCCCTTTTGGCCCATAAACTGTCGTATGGATAGACTGATAACCATTGGCCTTGCGGTTAGCGATATAGTCTTTGAAACGACCAGGCATAGGTTTCCAAAGTTCATGCACATAACCAAGCATGGCATAAACATCACTTTGGGTATCCAAAATACAACGAATGGCAATCAGGTCATAGATTTCCTCAAACCGTTTTCTCTTATCCTGCATTTTACGGAAAATTGAGTAAATATGCTTGGGACGACCGTAAATCTTCCCTTTCAAGTGACGTTCTGTCGTATATTCCTCTAATTTTGTAACTACCTCATCCACCAAGGCTTCACGCTCTCTACGCTTTTCCTTCATCATATGGGTAATCTTGTAAAACTCCGTTGGATTGAGATAACGGAAAGACAGGTCTTCTAATTCCCATTTAACGCTAGAAATCCCCAAACGGTGGGCAAGTGGGGCATAGATTTCCATGGTTTCTTTGGAAATGCGCTCCTGCTTGTCTTTTCGAAGATGTTTTAGGGTCCGCATATTGTGCAAACGGTCAGACAGTTTGACCAAAATAACGCGGATGTCCTCAGACATGGCCATGAGCATCTTACGATGATTTTCCGCTAATTGCTCCTCGATAGATTTGTACTCGACCTTACCAAGCTTGGTAACCCCATCTACGATTACCCGCACATCAGGGCCAAACTCTCTCTCCAAATCATCCAAGGTCGCATCTGTATCTTCCACCACATCATGCAAGAAACCACAGGCAACCGTTACAGCATCTAGTTTGAGTTTGGCTAAAATACCTGCCACTTGGATAGGGTGAATAATGTAAGGCTCACCTGATTTGCGATATTGACCACTATGGCATTCCACCGCATAGATCAAGGCCTTATGGACAAAATGGACATCCTCTTCTGTTAAATATTCTTTGGTTAAGGCGACAACTTCTTCGCCTGTTAAATTCACTTCTTTTGGCATCTCTACTCTCCAATTCTTCCTACCATTTTATCACTTTTTTAAGAATATGAAAACTAGATTGGAACAGAATAGGAAAAAAATAATTCAGAATTGCTTGATAATTCTGAATTATTAGTCTATAATATATTACGAAGTTAGATTTTAAACTTAGGTGATAGAAGGAGAGATAGAAGAACGGAAACCATATTGTAACCGAAAGACTTTCTGACTTCCCCAATTTCCTTGAAGATACGAAAGCTAAACAGTGGAACTCGTGTCACATACACTGGTACCTTGACTGGATTTTGGAATTAAAAATCCTCAAGATACTTTCTTTTATCCTTTAGTTTATAAGGAGAACACCTATGAAAAAAACTGCTATTTCTATCTTTGCTCTCCTAGTGTTAGGAGTTAGCTGTCTGTTCCTATTCAGCCAGCAAGGCTATAAAAAAACAGTCGTTCAATACTATGCTAAGGACCAGAACCTGCCCAATAGGATAACTTATAGTGAATATAATGATAAACAAGAAGCCAACTACGGTGGCACTCTAAACATCACATCTATCAAACAAGCTAATGACGGAGTTTATGCAACCTATGAAGGGCAATTGACACCTCTCCAATAGTGATAAATTGATAACCAGCCTGTCTTCATCCAGTCATGCTGGTTTTTAAGTTCATTTTAAATCCTTACCTATTCTCCCTAACTGTGCTATACTTATCTTAGTACATTCTTTGAGATTGGAGCTAGTATGAAAATCCATAAAACTGTGAATCCTGTTGCTTATGAAAATACCTATTACTTGGAAGGCGAAAAGCACCTTATCGTAGTAGATCCTGGTAGTCATTGGGAAGCCATTCGTCAGACAATCGAGAAGATCAACAAACCGATCTGTGCCATTCTATTGACCCATGCCCATTATGACCATATCATGAGTCTGGACTTGGTTCGCGAGACTTTTGGCAATCCTCCTGTCTATATCGCAGAGAGTGAAGCTAGCTGGCTCTACACTCCTGTCGATAATCTCTCTGGGCTTCCCCGCCACGATGATATGGCAGATGTGGTCTCAAAACCAGCTGAACACACCTTTGTCTTTCATGAGGAATATCAACTGGAGGAATTTCGTTTCACTGTCTTGCCAACACCAGGTCACTCTATCGGCGGTGTTTCTATCGTCTTTCCTGATGCTCACCTAGTCTTGACAGGTGATGCTCTATTCCGAGAAACTATCGGACGAACGGACCTTCCGACTGGTGGCATGGAGCAACTTCTTCATAGTATCCAGACCCAACTTTTCACCCTACCAAACTACGATGTCTATCCAGGACATGGTCCAGCTACTACTATTGCTCACGAAAAAACTTTCAATCCTTTTTTCTAGCAAGATGATGATAATCAATAGCACAATTTAAGTAAACTATCCAGCAAATCTTTCTATTACAAAAGGCATCCCGTCAAGGTTTTCACACCTGATTGGATGCCTTTTTCTGATGACTTGATTCTTTGCCTTACCAAATAATCACGCGCTCTTCTGGTGAACGCCACATACCGTCTCCTTCTTTGACATCATAGGTTGTAAAGAAATCATCGAAGTTTGGTACTTGTACATTGACACGGAGTTTGGCTGGTGCGTGCACATCGACGCTAGCCAAAAGTTTCATAAATTCTGGACGACCTTTCATGCGCCAGATGCGACCGAAGTTGTAGAAGAATTCTTCTGCTGAGAAGTCTGGTTCTCTCTTAGCTGCTTCAAGCGCTGCAGCGATTCCTCCCAAGTCAGCCACATTTTCTGATACAGTCAATTTACCGTTGATGGTTGCTCCATAAGAATCCTGTCCATCAAATTGGTCAATAACTTTTTGTGTTTTCTCCTTGAAGGCAGCATAGTCACTCTCTGTCCACCAATCCTTGAGGCTACCATTTTCATCAAAGGAAGCTCCGTTGGTATCAAAGGCGTGGGAAATTTCATGGGCAATAACTGCCCCAATACCACCATAGTTAGCAGAAGATGACTGATGCAAGTCATAGAAAGGCGCCTGTAAAATAGCTGCTGGGAAGACAATCAGGTTCTTCTGTGGATTGTAGTAGGCGTTGACCATATGAGCAGGCATGCCCCACTCCTTGTAGTCTACAGGCTGGTTCCACTTACTCCAACTGTGCTTGATTTCCACACGCGCAAAGGCTAGAGCATTGTCAAAAAGGCTAGCCGTTTCATCCACTACCTTGTCTTTGTAGCGTGCTGGCAATTCTTCTGGATAACCGATATAAGGCTTGATGACATTGAGTTTGACGATGGCCTTGTCACGAGTTTCTGGAGTCAGCCAGTCATTTTTGGCCAAGCGTTCCTTATAGACATCAATCATGGTTGCCACTTTTTTCTCCACGTCCGCCTTAGCTTCTGGGGAGAATTTTTCATGGGCATACCAGAGACCCAAGGCTTGTTTGAATGGGCCTTGTGCTAGCTGGTAGGCTGCCTTGACCTTGTCTTTGGCTTCTGGAACTCCTGAAAGCGCACGGCTGTAAGCACCTGACAAGACACGGATTTCTTCTGTTAAATAGCTGGTTGAGAGATTAACAACACTTAAAATTAAGGTTGCTTTAAGGAGAGGCCAGGCCTCTTCACTGTAGAATTGATCTGCTGCTTGCCAGAAACGTTCCTCGTCTACAATAACCTTGTCTGGTACTTGTCCAAGAACGGCTTGGAAAAAGTCATCCAAAGGTAGGGCAGGCGCAAATTTCTTGAAATCTTCATAAACATATGGATGGTAGAGTTTAGCATATTCTGAACTTTCTTCATTAGAAAGAACTACTGCTGCAACTCGACGGTCCAATTCTAGTCTTTTCTCAAGCAAGTCTTCAATTTCTGTATCAGAGAAATCATAAGCCTTGAGAAGATTTGCGCTGCTTTCTTTCCAAAGAGTCAAGAGCTCTTCGCGCTGAGGATGGTCTTCTGCATAGTAGGTCGTATCTGGCAGGATCGTGCTTGGAGCGCTAGCCCATAGAACATTGATTCTAGCATCCATAAAGTCTGGCGATACACCAAAAGGAAGGAAGTTTGGTTTACCAGCAAGCTCAAACTCTGCTAGTTTGGCAGTGAAATCTGCAAAAGTCTCCAATTCTTGGAATTCTTTAAGAAGTGGTAAGACAGGTTTGATACCGTCAGCTTCTCTCTTGTCAAAATCACGAACTAGGCGGTGGTATTTGACAAAGTTTGCCAAGATAGCATCCTCAGGCACCTCTTCACCTGCCAACCACTTGTCTGTTGTCGCCAGCATCAGATCTTCAATTTCCTGGTCTAAATCAACAAAACCTCCCGTTTGAGACTTATCTGCTGGAATTTCAGCTGTCTGTTGCCATTCCCCATTGATAGCATCATAAAAATCATCTTGATAACGTGTCATCTTGTTCTCGCTTTCATTTGTACTTGCTTTTAGCTTAACAAAAATTACCTAGGAATGCAATTAAAAATGAACGGATATTTCTATTGTTTTTCAGTTATTATTTTAATTTTTTCAAAAATTAACTTGACTTAATTTTGTTTTTAAGGTATATTAAGATACAGGAGGAATACAAGTTTATGATACGTATCGAAAACCTAAGTGTCTCCTATAAAGAAACGTTGGCACTTAAGGATATTTCACTGGTGCTCCAAGGACCAACGATTACCGGAATCATTGGTCCGAACGGCGCTGGAAAATCAACATTACTAAAAGGTATGCTGGGAATTATCCCACATCAAGGTCAGGCATTTCTCGATGACAAGGAAGTTAAAAAATCCTTACACCGAATTGCCTATGTCGAACAAAAAATCAATATCGACTACAACTTTCCCATCAAGGTCAAGGAATGTGTCTCGTTAGGACTCTTTCCCTCAATTCCTCTCTTTCGCAGTTTAAATGCTAAACATTGGAAAAAAGTAGAGGAAGCCCTTGAAATCGTCGGCCTAGCTGACTACGCTGAACGTCAAATCAGTCAACTGTCTGGAGGTCAATTCCAGCGGGTCTTGATTGCCAGATGTTTGGTGCAGGAAGCCGATTATATCCTCTTGGATGAACCCTTTGTTGGGATTGACTCTGTCAGTGAGGAAATCATCATGAATACGCTGAGAGATTTGAAAAAAGCTGGTAAGACGGTTCTCATCGTTCACCACGACCTCAGCAAGGTTTCCCACTACTTCGATCAAGTCTTACTTGTCAATCGAGAAGTGATTGCCTTTGGTCCAACCAAAGAAACCTTTACCGAAGCCAATCTCAAAGAAGCTTACGGTAATCGACTCTTTTTCAATGGAGGTGACCTATGATTGCAGAATTTATCGATGGATTGCAAAAATTCCATTTCCTACAAAATGCCTTGATAACAGCTATTGTCGTCGGGGTCGTAGCTGGAGCTGTGGGATGTTTCATCATTCTACGTGGGATGTCACTCATGGGAGATGCTATTTCACATGCTGTCTTACCAGGTGTAGCCCTCTCCTTCATCTTAGGCGTTGACTTCTTTATCGGAGCCATTGTCTTTGGATTGCTAGCTGCTATCATCATTACCTACATCAAGGGGAACTCGATTATCAAAAGCGATACCGCCATCGGCATTACCTTTTCTTCTTTCTTAGCCCTCGGTATCATCTTGATTAGTGTCGCTAAAAGTTCAACTGACCTTTTCCATATCCTTTTTGGTAATATTCTAGCCGTCCAAGATACGGATATGTTTATCACTATGGGCGTAGGGGCGGTCATTCTCTTGTTAATCTGGATTTTCTTCAAGCAACTCTTGATAACTTCCTTTGATGAACTTCTGGCTAAAGCCATGGGAATGCCTGTCAATTTCTATCACTACCTCCTCATGATACTCCTGACTCTCGTGTCTGTGACAGCCATGCAAAGTGTTGGAACTATCCTGATTGTAGCCATGCTGATTACCCCAGCTGCAACTGCTTATCTGTATGCTAATAGCCTGAAAAGTATGATTTTCCTTTCCTCAACCTTTGGAGCTACAGCTTCAGTTTTGGGACTCTTTATTGGCTATAGTTTAAACTTAGCAGCTGGTTCTAGCATCGTACTTACAGCTGCTAGCTTCTTCTTAATCAGTTTCTTTATCTCTCCTAAACAACGATATTTGAAACTGAAAAATAAACATTTGTTAAAATAAGGGGCAAAACCCCAATAAATTGGAGGATCTAATGAAAAAATTAGGTACATTACTCGTTCTCTTTCTTTCCGTTATTGCTCTTGTAGCATGTGCTAGCGGAAAAAAAGATGCAGCTTCTGGTCAAAAACTAAAAGTTGTTGCTACAAACTCAATCATCGCTGATATTACTAAAAATATTGCTGGTGACAAGATTGATCTTCACAGTATCGTTCCGATTGGACAAGACCCACACGAATACGAACCACTCCCTGAAGATGTTAAGAAAACTTCTGAGGCTGACCTCATTTTCTATAACGGTATCAACCTTGAAACAGGTGGCAATGCTTGGTTTAGCAAATTGGTAGAAAATGCTAAGAAAACTGAAAACAAAGACTACTTTGCAGTCAGTGAAGGTGTTGATGTTATCTACCTTGAAGGAAAAAATGAAAAAGGTAAAGAAGACCCACACGCTTGGCTTAACCTTGAAAATGGAATTATCTTTGCTAAAAATATCGCCAAACAATTGAGCGCTAAAGATCCTAACAACAAGGAATTCTATGAAAAAAATCTCAAAGAATATACTGATAAGTTAGACAAACTTGATAAAGAAAGTAAGGATAAATTTAATAACATCCCTGCTGAAAAGAAACTCATTGTAACCAGCGAAGGAGCATTCAAATACTTCTCTAAAGCCTATGGTGTCCCAAGTGCCTACATCTGGGAAATCAATACTGAAGAAGAAGGAACACCTGAACAAATCAAGACCTTGGTTGAAAAACTTCGCCAAACAAAAGTTCCATCACTCTTTGTAGAATCAAGTGTAGATGACCGTCCAATGAAGACTGTCTCACAAGATACAAATATCCCAATCTACGCACAAATCTTTACTGACTCTATCGCAGAACAAGGTAAAGAAGGCGACAGCTACTACAACATGATGAAATACAACCTTGACAAGATTGCTGAAGGATTGGCAAAATAATCCTATGAAAACGTCATTCTCACATGAGCTGGCGTTTTTTCTATGCCCACATTTCCGGTCAAATCATTGGAAAATTCCGGCTGTTTCAGCTAAAATGGAAGAAAAAAGATTGGAGTATCCTATGGTAACTTTTCTCGGAAATCCTGTGAGCTTTACAGGTAAACAACTACAAGTCGGCGACAAGGCGCTTGATTTTTCTCTCACTACAACAGACCTTTCTAAAAAATCTCTGGCTGATTTTGATGGCAAGAAAAAAGTCCTGAGTGTCGTGCCTTCTATCGATACAGGCATCTGCTCAACTCAAACGCGTCGTTTTAATGAAGAACTGGCTGGACTGGACAACACGGTCGTATTGACTGTTTCTATGGACCTACCATTTGCCCAAAAACGTTGGTGTGGTGCTGAGGGAATTGAAAATGCCATCATGCTCTCAGACTATTTCGACCATTCCTTTGGACGTGATTACGCCCTCTTAATCAATGAGTGGCACCTATTGGCACGCGCAGTCTTTGTCCTCGATACTGACAATACGATTCGCTACGTTGAATACGTGGACAATATCAACTCTGAACCCAACTTCGAAGCCGCAATTGCAGCTGCTAAAGCCCTATAGAAAAAAATCCTCTGTCACAAAGAGTTCTCTACTCTTTGAAACGGAGGATTTTTGTTTACGAGTAAATATAAATTCAATCAGCTAAAAACAACTGCCTTACTCTACAGATTTCAAAGCTTCAAGCATATCAACCTTTCTCAGATGATAATTGACAAAGAAACCAAGTACGGTCAAAATGGTGCTTACTGCTACCACTGGGATTACATAGACTTCCCAGCCTACCTGCGGATAAAAGAGAATAGTCGCAGGCGAAATCATTTGAATCAAAAATTGGTGTAAATAGAAACCAGATACCAAACCAAGTACGATTCCCACAAGGGACAGCACAATCGTCTCACGGTAAATGTAGAGAGTGACTTCATTATTATGAAAACCGAGAACCTTGATAGTGGAGAGTTCACGGATTCTCTCAGCCACGTTGATATTGGTCAGATTGTAAAGGATAACAATAGCCAACAGAACCGATACGATGACCAAGATGGTCATGGTCTGATTGAGTGAACTTGCTACCGAGTCAAAGAGTCGAATAGCTGAAGCATTCTGGACGACGCTGGACACCGCAGATTGATTCATAAGTAAGCCTGCCTGCCTTTCGATACTAGACGCACTAGAATCCTTTAGCGAGACCAGATAAGTATTAGCTTGCGGCACCTGTCCGTAAATTTGCTCATAGCTAGCCTGACTCATATAAATAAAGTGACCAACGTAGTTCTCAGCAATAGCAGCGACCTTTAGCTCCTTACCTTCAATTTCTAGAGTCTGCCCAACCTTGATACCTGCCAGCTGGGCTAGTTTAGCTGTAATAACGACGCCATCTTTTAATACCAACTCTTGCTGATGATGTTGCAGATGAATAAAGGGAGTCAAATCTTCCTTCTCTGTCATCATAAGGGTAATTGTCTGGAGACCAGCCTTACCTTTGAAATCCTTGTCTAGCGTGTTAGAATAGATTTTCTGATAGGCTTGTATATCCTGCCCTTTCAACACTTCTTCTAACTCTGTCTTGTCCTGATTGGTCGCACTAGGATTTTCAGAGACAATCATCTGATACTGTTGGATTTGTTGAAACTGTCTAGACGGAACTCCTGCTACAGAGGATTGGATTCCCAAACCTGCAAAAAGCAGGGCTACAGAACCTGCCACACCAAAGATCGTCATCAACATCCGCTGCTTATAACGAAAGATATTGCGGGCTGTCACCTTATGAGTAAAACTGAGACGACGCCAAATAAAACCGATGCGCTCCAGTAAGATTTTAGCTCCTTTAACAGGAGGTTTAGGCAATAAAAGCTGGGCTGCTTCGTCATGAAGTTCTCTACTAGCTACCAAGTAGGCTGGTAACACACTTGCCAACCAACTCAAGACAAGAGCCAGTAAGCTATAGGTCCAATAGATCTGAATCTGGGTTTCTCCCACCACCATGCCTTTTGTAATGACACTTGAAATCACACTGGCTAGTAAATAATGGCCAAGGATACTGCCTAGAGCCGTTCCGACAGTCCCAGCTACTAGACCGTAAAGGAGAAACTTGGCAATAATATCCTTGCTACGATAGCCCAAGGCCTTAAAAATCCCTGCATGAGTTCGCTCTTCATCCACAAAACGAGTCATGGTGGTAAAGGTCACCATAGCTGCTACGGCATAAAGCACTACAGGAAAGATATTGCCCACTGCCCGAATACTGGCTGAAGCATTACTATACATGAGGTAGCCTTGACCTCCAGGCATGGTCTGACGATTATAGACTTGATACTTGGGCTCAGCCAAATCATCCAAGGCTTGCTGATGTTTTTCTAGTTTTTCCTTTTCTTGGGCTAGATTTTGTTCAGCCTGCTTTAGTCTATCCTCTTCTTTACCCAATTCCTGCTTAGCTTGGGTAAGTTGAGCACTAGCCAGCTCTCTCTGAGCTTGAGGAAGCAAGGCTAGTTGACTTTCCTGAGCCTGTAAACGAGCTTGAGCAGCTGCTAAACGACGCTGGCCTTCCTGCAGATTAGTCTCAGCCTTATCAAGGGTTTCTTTGCCTTTGTCTAGAGACTCTTGTCCTTCTTTTCTCAAGAGTTGTAGACGTGCCTTGCCATTATCAGATAGAACTTGTTCAAGTTCTTCCTGATGTTGCTTGGATTTCTGTTCATAAGCTGCTGAAAAAGCATTTAATCCTGCTAAATCTTGATATTTCAAACGAGCTATATTGTAGACTTTCTGATCAAACTGACTAGGTAAAATCACCCCATAGGCTGTCAGAGTCCCACTTCCACTTCCTGCGTAGCCCATATCTCGCTGGGAGAGGATTTCAGCTGAATCCACAAAACCAGTAATGGTATAAGTATGGTCTTTTAAAGGGGAATGACCCTCTTCTTTTTCTTTAAAACTAATCTCCTGTCCCACGCTGTATTGGCCTTGCAAATGAGTGGCCAAAGCGATTTCCTTGTCTGACTGAGGAAGTCGTCCCTCTCTTAGCTGAAAGGTTGAAATTCGCTCTGGTTTGGAGTACAGCCGAATGGCATCCTGCCCATTCTCCATAGTCACATCTGTCAAATAGCCAAACTCGACCTCTGCACCCTGAGTCTGTTCTAGTTCTTCTTGATCTGCTTGATCCAAACCATAATTAGACATAACTGCCAAATCCAAAGTTTGAGCAGTTGTTAAATAAGCATTAGCTGTCACCTCCATGTTGGGGCTAGTCACTTTGAGGCCTACTAAGGCTAGAGACCCTAACATCATCAGGGTCAAGATGGATAAAAAACGTCCCTTGGAGCCTGTGAAGGACTGAATTAAGTCCTTCCAATAGGTTTTTCGCTTGATCATGCTAGTACTCCAAATTGTCAATATCCTGAGGATGCTGGTTGATCACCACATCCTTGACACTGGCATCGTGCATATGAATCACGCGATCAGCAATGGGCGCCAAAGCTCCATTGTGAGTCACGATAATTACCGTCGCTCCCTTTTGACGAGACATATCTTGGAGGATTTTCAAAACCTGCTTGCCCGTCTGATAATCCAAGGCTCCAGTCGGTTCATCACAAAGGAGAATTTTAGGATTTTTGGCTATCGCGCGTGCAATGGAGACTCGCTGTTGCTCCCCTCCAGAAAGCTGGGCTGGAAAGTTATTGAGACGATGAGCCAGACCTACATCTGTCAAGACCTGTTCAGGATTCAAGGCATCCGTCACGATTTCAGAAGCCAGTTCCACATTTTCCTTAGCGGTTAGATTGGAAACTAGATTGTAAAACTGAAAAACAAAACCGACATCATTTCTACGGTAATTGGTGCGCTGGTAGGAACTATAGTCTGCAATATTGGCACCATCAATCCAGATTTCCCCCTCATCATTGGTATCCATTCCCCCAAGAAGGTTAAGAACCGTTGACTTGCCTGCACCTGATGCACCTAGGATAATCACCAACTCGCCTTTTTCAATTTCAAAATTCACATCACGATTGGCCACAATCTCCGTGTCCCCAACCTGATAACGCTTGTAACAGTGTTTCATCTCAATATAAGCCATCAGACTCACCCTCTCTTAAACAAATTACTTCATATTACCATTATAACGCTTTTTCAACTAGTTGGAAACTGCTTACATTCTCAAATCCTTATTAAAAGGCAGTCTCAAACCACTGCCTTCTAACATCTTCTTAAAAATAAAATTGAACCAGATCGCCTTCTGCTGTTGCTACCGAAATACAATCTTTCTCTATGCATTTCGCTTTTATTGTTTCTTTATCCAATTTAATCACACTCTTCTCAATACCTGGATAAGAGACTCTCAATTCTCCTCCACTTCTTGATAAAATGGTCATCTGTAAGAGTTTTTTATCCTCCCACCTCATGCTCACTTCAAAATGTCCACGTGCCATTAAGCCTGAAACAGAACCTGTTGACCAAGCATCAGGTAGGGCAGCTAGAGGCACCAGATAAGCTGTATGAGACTGGAGCAACATTTCCGCCATGCCACTAGTAGCACCAAAATTACCATCTATCTGAAAAGGAGGATGGGTGCACCAAAGATTGGGCAAGGTGGATGTCTTTAACTGCTCTGCTAATAATTTATGGGCTCGATTGCCATCTCCTAGACGCGCCCAAAGATTGATCTTATTAGCCTTGGACCAGCCTGTGCCCCCATCTCCACGATCATTGAGGCTAGCACGCGCCGCTTCAAGATACTCTTGCCCCTTGTAGCTAAAGAGAGTTCCAGGATAGAGTCCCACTAGATGGGAAGCGTGCCGATGCTGGGCCTCCACTTTCTCATTTTGAAAATGCTGCTCTTCCTCCTCATACCACTCCCTGATTCGACCAGATTGAGTGATTTGAAGAGGATTAAGCAAGTCAAACTTCTCCTTGACCTCAGTCAACAAAGTCTCATCCAGTCCCAATTCCTGAGCAGCCTGAATAAAATCATGAAATAACTGCCAAATCAGAGATTGGTCATAGGTATTGCCAATCGAAATCGGCCCATGTTCTGGCGAATAAGATGGAGAAGAGACCCAACGCTGCGCCTGCTGATCCTTATGTAAAAAGGCATTCCAAAAACGAACCGTTTCCCTCAACATGGGATAAATTTTCTCCCTGAGATAGTCTTGGTCCCTGTAAAATGAATAGGCTTCATAAACGGTTTGCATCATCCACGCATTGGCAGCTGGTGACCAACCCCAATAGTAATCCCAACCAGGTGCTGTCCAACCAAAGGGAGTCGCTTGAGTATGAACCAACCAACCATTTTCCTCCCCTTCCTGAGAGACGATTCCTGCATACCTTGCAGCCGCTATGCGACCATAGACACGCAAATCATCTACATAGTTGATGACCGGAAAGGCCGTCTCTAGGAGATTGGTAACATAGGCTGGCCAATAATTCATCTGCAGATTGACATTTAAGTGATAGTCCGAATTCCAAGGAGGATTATCGACCGCATTCCAGACCCCTTGTAGGTTAGCTGGTAGAGCATCTGGGCAGTCTCTGGAAGAACTAATCAATAAATACCGTCCATACTGGAAGAACAGCTCCTCCAAAGCCTGCCCCTCTTGTGGCTTATAATTTTTTAACAAATCATCTGTAGTGGATGCGTCAACATCAGACCCCAAATCCAATTGAACACGTTGGAATAAGGCTTGGTAGTCCTCAATATGCCTTGATTTCAATTGGGCATAGCCCTTTTCTTTAGCTGTGTCCACCAAGTCTATCACCTGTTGCTCTAAATCTAGTTTCTTGCGATAATTGCTAGCAGGATTTTGGGCAAAATCCGTCTTAGCTACCAAGAAAAGATTGGCATAACTGGCTCCTGATATCTGAACCTTATCTGACCTGACTCTAATGTCTCCATCCGTTTGCCAAGCTAGATAACTAGCAAACTGCAGGTCATTATCCTTAACTCGCCCCTTCATCAAGATATGAGAATCAGTGATATCCAGCTGACATTCCTTGTAATCAGATTTTTCCTGCTCATACTTTCCATCAGAAGCCAAATCACGACTTAGCGACAGTTCTATAGTAAAATCTAGAGTTTCCAACCCTTCCTTAGTAAAGCGCTGAACCAAGAGATCATCTGGAAAACTGTCAAAGGCTTCACGTTCAAATTTCGTTCCCTTATAGACATAAGAAGTCGTCGCAAGTGCCTTACTAATATTCAGCTGTCTCTGATAGTTCGTCACCTGAGACAAAGTCGTACCTTGCTGGCTGAACTCAATGAAAATATCCCCAAAGGACAGATAGGTCCCATATTGACTCGTTTTGGGCCCGACCAGGTGCTGTTCAGCCAGTTCCTTAGCCCGATTGTAATCTCTCTTTTCCAAAGCCTGCCGAATCTCAGCTAAAAAGTTATGCTGTTCTTGAAGATTTCCACCCTGATAATCTGAACTATCAGGAAGTGGACCTCCAGACCAGAGACTTTTTTCATTGAATTGAATCCGCTCAGCCCCTATAAGCCCAAATACTTTTGCCCCTAAAGAACCATTTCCTATCGGTAAGGCCTCTTCTTCCCAGCCCTTATATGTTGTTGACGCTGGTTGCTTGTAGGCCAGTACATAATCTTGTTTTTTATTCCTTATCATACTACCATACTAACATAAAAAGCCTAGAAATCAATTCTAGACTTACAATTTTTTATTTTCCAAGGTAGTATTCAGAAACTACGTTCAATTTTTCGTCAAATTCGAATACCAATGGTGGGAAGTTAGGGATTTCCACGTCCATGATTTCGTCATCTGACAAACCTTTGATATGTTTTACAAGGGCACGGATTGAGTTACCGTGAGCTCCTACGAATACGTTTTTACCATCTTTAAGAGCTGGAGCGATTTTATCTTCCCAGAATGGAAGGGCACGTTCCAAAGTCACTTTCAAGTTTTCAGCATCTGGGATAACTGAGTCGTCAAGTGAAGCGTAACGACGGTCAGTGTGAGCTGAGTGCTCATCATCACGGTCCATGTTTGGAGGCAATACATCGTATGAACGACGCCAGATGTGAACTTGCTCATCACCAAATTGTTCAGCAGCTTCAGCTTTGTTTTTACCAGTCAAACCACCGTAGTGACGTTCGTTCAAGCGCCATGATTTTTCAACTGGAACCCACAATTGGTCAGAAGCTTCAAGAGCCAAGTTAGTTGTTTTGATCGCACGTTTCAATACTGAAGTGTAAGCTTGGTCAAATTCGATACCAGCTTCTTTGATCAATTTACCAGCGTCAATCGCTTGTTGTGTACCTTTTTCAGACAAATCAACATCAGCCCAACCAGTGAAAAGGTTAGCTTTGTTCCATTCAGACTCACCGTGGCGAGCAAAAACCAATTTTACCATTAGATGGATTCTCCTTTAAATTTTCCGAGGTTTCCCCTCGTTTATCTATTCTATTTTACACAATTTTTCACAAAAAAGCTAGTCAAAACCAAAAAGGAAAGAGTTTCACACATGAAGAAACGAAACCTATCTTCATGTGCTACCCTAATTAGTAAATTTATTTTCCTCATCAAATATTGAAGTTCTAAAATCATTAGTTTGATCTAGATATGCTTTAAAGATTGCTCTCTTCAACTTATGAACTGCACTGTCAAATTCTGGTTTGTAATTACTCCAAGAATATCTATTCTCATCTGCATCCTTTCGAACAGCTTCATCCATTAATAGCTGCAACTCTGTAACACTACTTATAGTTTTCGTAGAAAAACTAGTCCAAGGTTTTGTTGTATCATTAAAAGTAACTTTATTCAGTCTATCAAATTGAGCTACACGTTTATTATACATATCTTGCTTGAATTGTGTCCAAGTTTTATATTGACCATTAAATACTTTTTCAAGTACTAATTCATCTGTAACTAAACCTACTTCTTTACCATAAGACTTAATCTTACTTCCCGCCGCTTTTGCATCTTTTTCATATTGATTTGAGATATAAGGTACCATGCCTTCTTTATATCCTTTTGCAGCTAATAATTCGAATGCCATACGGCGTCCCATTAAATCTCCTGGAGTCCCTATTTTACTACTTAAAGCAGAGTATATTGGTGAAAATAGATTAATTGTGTGGTATCCATTTCTTTCATACTCACCTTCATCTTTATATCCTCTTCGTGTAATAACATCATTTTCTATAAGACTATCAAATGAGTTTAATTTATAAATTTCATCCATCGTTAATCTACGAATAGCATTTGTTGCGTATACTTTATTACCATCTGGATCTTTCTTATATATATTCTCAATTTTTCTCAATAGATCATTTTTCTCATTATAACCTAATTTAGCTACAGCACGTCCTTCTAATATTTCAAGTGTATATATTAAATCAAACATATTATGCATATATTTTTGCAAGTCTTCTGCATTTTTAAATCGTTCTGTAGGATCTTTTACCTGTATCCTTGTTGCTTCGTCTGATTGATCATATTTTAATATAGAATTAATAGTGACTGTTGGATCATTAGGATGATCAGGTGCTTGTAACAATCCTTTCGCATAAAACTCTGGTCCTAATCCGCTTCTTCTTCCATATCCTCCAAGATAAATTTCTCTATCTGAGTTATGTGTCATTTCATGAGTATATGTTACTGCACCAGATTTATCTAGCATACGATAAGCCATATAGTAGAATGCATCACCTGTCGCATATGCTCCATGTTGATTATGAACAACATTGTTTCCAGCAGGACCAAAGAAGTTTTTAATAGCTGGATGATCAGTTTCAAAATCAGCTTGATAAGTATCTTTTTCGCCTTTATCATCTGTACCAAATCTAAATGCGTCATAGACTAGAATACTTCTAAATAATTTTTCTTTATTTTCATTATCTAGAATTTTATACCAATAATCATAATGATCTCTAAATCGTTTAGCCGCTTCTTTGGCGTTATCTTCTACAAATTTGTTTAACTTTTCTCCCTTAGGATATTCTGAACTTCTATATCTATCATAAGCACCAAATCCTATTGTTGAAATATTCGCTATCATAAACACTGTTTTTTCTTCAGGTAAAGTTAATAGTGGTAAGACCATACTTTGATATTTCCATGACGGGCTAGTTAATCTATCATAGACACCTATAGAATACTTAGTTCCTTGTTCTGATTGTTTTTTACTTACCTCTTCAATTGTAGATTTTTCTTCTACAATATATGCTTTAGTTTGAGTTTTAAACCACTCATTGTTAGAAGTTTTTGGTAAGAATACTTTTCTATATCTTTCTAATGCTTTAAATAAACTTTCAGTTCCATAATTTTTAGATAATAATACATTGTAAGTAATTACATTATTTTTCGCTAGTAAATTGTTAAAGCCAGATTTACCTAGTTCAATAACATTATCTAGAGCTGAACTATTTGATTTACCAAAGAAATCTAAATGATATAATACTAAATCTTTTGCACTTGCATTATCATATTTAAAATTATACCAGCGTTCAAGATATGTTAAACCTAGAAGTAACGCCTCTTTATTTTTCTTGATTTTCTCGATTACATAATTATCAATTATCGAATTACTATTCTCAGCGATTGCTGCATCTGCTGACAGAAGTTTCGCTAAACTATCACCTATAGCTTCTTTTGTTTTTTCAAATTGTTCATCTAGATATAATTCTGTTAATTTTATGTTACTAGAAATATCTAATACTTTTCTAACAGCACCTGAATCATATTGAACAGATTTCAGGTCATTTAAAACAGTTTTTACAATATTATCATAATTATGTAATAGCGTATTAGGTGTGTATATTAATTTTGTATTAGCTATTTCATATTCTGCTACTTTAGAGAAATCTTGTCGATATTTTACATCCAATGTTTGAGAAGTATTATCTGAATAATAAAGTAACAGTTTATTAATACTAGCTTTATGTTTATTAATATCTGTGATTACTTCTTTATCCTTCATTGGAACTACAGACACAACCTCTTTAGTAAATAAATCATTATTAGTGTCTACTAAATTACCATATTTAACAATTGTCTCTCTATTATAGAAAGGTAATAGTTTCTCAATATTTTTATATACTCTTAATCTATTAACATTAGCATCTTTTAAGTTTTTATAATCTGTTTCATATCTAGAAGAGAAATTAAAGTCTTCTATCTTAGTATTTTTCTTAGGAACAAGTTCAGCTTTTTTCTCGAGAACTTTATTATTTTCTAATACAGTTCCTCTTTGTATTTCTGAATCTCTACTTAGTATTTCATCATCTACTTGTACTACATTGACTACCTTATTATTTTGATTACTATAAGTGTTAGTTGCTCTTATTCCTTTAAAATCATAACCAGCAATAGCATTACCGTTCGTAACATTAACGTCACTTAATACATTTGTAAGTTGACCTGAGTTTCTTTCATCTGATGATTCTCTATCCCAAAGATACCCTGCAACTCCTCCAACATAACCAAAATGTTTTACATTATTAAGATTTCCTTCAACATAACTATTTCTGATAGTTGCATTTTTATCAACAACTCCCGCTATGCCACCAACAACCTGATCTCCTGTATTAGCATTTGTCGCCATATCAATAGATGAAATTGATCTATCAATCAAAGCACTAACTCCTGAAAGTTTTCCTACTAAACCACCTATTTGATAAGTAGCTTTTGTATCATAAGTATTCGTTATTCTACCAGTAAAACTACTTTCAGAAATTATAGAGTTAGTAACTTGTGAAACTAAACCACCAATGCTACGCTCACCAGCAATTACACCAGATGAATGAACGTTAGTAATGTTAGTACCATTTTTCGCTTCTTTAGCAATTGTAGCAGCATCATCTTTAGAAGAAATATTTGCTTCTTTTATTGAAATATCTTTTACTGTAGCACGGTTTAAAGTTCTAAATAATGGTTTTTTCAGATTATATATAGCGTAGTACTTATCATTATTTTTACCAATTAATGTACCTGTAAACTCATTACTAACATAGCTTTCTTGACCATCTTGAAGTTCTACTTCACGAGCATCCATAGTTGCTCCTAAACGAAACTCTCCAGAAGGATTACTATTCATAGCATCTACTAGATTTTTAAACGATGTATAAACTCCATTTTCACTTCTCACCATCTTAGGTAGGTAGTAAGTGTAATTGTCTAAAGTACTATTGTTTTCATGTTGAATTAAATCATTAGCTTGTCCTACAATTTTATAAACATCTTGATTATCTTTTGTAGCACTTTCAATACTCTTAACGGGTAACATAACATCTTTAAAATTCTCCGATTTTACTTTCATAAAGTAATTTGTTGGATTAGTTGGAACACTCGCAAGTGAAGTTACATGTCGATATTTATTATTTTCTACTGTAAACAATTCCACATTTGAAATATTTCTAAGTTCTAGTTTCTTGTCGACTTGTTTTTCTTCTGCTTTTGGTGATGATTCTTCTTTTCCTGTAGATGTTCCTTCTATTGACGCTGTTGGGTCTGATCCTACTTGTACAGCTGGTTCATCACCCTGTGGTTTTTCTGAATCTGAATTAGATGATTCTGAGTTTTCGTTCACAGTCGAAGCTTCAGTATTTTGTGAATTTGTTTCTTCTTTATTGCCTTCTGTTACTGAAGGTGATGACTCTGAATTACCTGAATCATTTGTAGCATCTACAGATGGAATAGTTGAAGTTTCTGACGTTGGTTCGGATTTATTTTCTTCTCCAGCTGGTTGCGTAGCTGTTGACTCCCCTTCAGAAGCAGTTGATGAAGATTCAGTTGAAGAAACTGAATCCTCCGCTTTACCTTCTTCTCCTGATTCTTTTGGTGCTGGGGTTGCTTCTGCTATTATTCCTGGTTCTTCAGCTTCTTCCGTTGCTTCGGCTTTACCTTCTTCTCCTGCTGGTGTTGATTCCACAGTTGCAGATGTTCCTGGTTCTGCTGACTCTTCTGCTTTTGCTTCTTTTTCTGTTGCTTCTGGTGTTGTTACCGCTTCTTCTTTAGACTCAGCTGACGGTGTATTTGTTGCGCTATCTTGTTTTCCTGTCTCCTCAACAGAGGTTTCTTCTGCATTGCCTACTTCACTTGAAGTTGTAGCCTCTGTAGCTGCTTCTGTTGAAGCTGGGGTTTCTGGTTTTGATGGTGCTGGAGTTTCTTCTGCTGGTTGGCTTTGTTCTCCTGAAGTTGTAGCCTCTACCACTGGTGCTTCTGAAACTTCTGCTTTTGGTGTTGTTCCTGAAGCTTCTTCTGTTGAACCTAGAGTCGCTTCTGAACTTCCTTCCGCTGCTGGTGCACCTGTTGTAGCTACTTCTGAACCTGTTCCTGCTTCTTCAGTTTCTTTTACTTCATTTCCTGCTGTTGTTCCTGCTTCTTTTGGAGCTGGTTTCGCTGCCTCGGACTCTGTTACTTTTGGTTCCGGTGCTTCTGTTGCACCTGGTTGTTCTTCTTTATTTTCTGGAGTTGTAGGTGCTTCTGTTTTTGGTTCAGCCAATTCTGCTGACTCTGTTCCTGTTTCTCCTTCTGAAACTGTTCCTTCAGGTGTATCTTCTTTTGGAGTTGTAGGTGCTTCTGTTCCTGATTCTTCAGTTTCTTTTCCTGTTACTCCTGGAGTTACTTCTGAAGCCCCTTCTGTTCTTCCTGAAGCTCCATTTGCCACTAATTCTGTTGAATCTGGTGCTGATTCTGCTGTTCCTGTAAATGTTCCTTCAGGTGTTGATTCTGCTTCTTTAGGCTCAGCTGGTTTTTCTACCTCTGGCGCTGATTCTGTTGGTGCTGGAGACACTGGTTTTTCTGCTTTTGGCGTTGTTACAGTTGGCTCTTCTGCTTTTGGTGCTACTGGAGCTGCTGTTTCTTCTTTAACTTCTGGGCTTGTCTCTGCTGATGCTTCTGAGGCAGGCTCTTCACCTGATTCTTCCGATCTTTCCACTACTGGTGCTGATACAGGCTGATAAACTGGGCTATAGTTCACAGTCATTTTTTCAACTTTCTCAGTGACATCTGTTAATTCAAAGGTAACAGCTTTTGTTTCCTGATCTTTCTTGAGCAAGACTTCGTAAGTGCGAACTTCGCCACTTGCACCACTTTCTTTGATGACAATCTTGTGTTTTGTGACTGTATCTGAAACCGTTTCAGCTTCAGTAAAGTACAATTCATTGTGTGGTAAGAATAAATTCTTGCCTGAAGCTTGATTCATTTCTTGGAGTACATCTACAGGGATATTGCTTGCTTCGCTGATAACACTTAATGTATCTCCCCACTTAATGACATACTTAAATAAATCACCTTCTTTTTGAAGATCAGCTTTCACTTCCTCAACTGTTCTGGCTACCCAGACACCATCTTGTTCACTGGCTGATACAGTTGGAGCTAAAAAGCCCAGACCTAGCAAAATGACACCTGTCGCAACAATTGCACCAGTTCTCAATTTTCTAAAGCCACGGAGGGACAAGCTTCCTCTAACATTTGTTTGTCTCATAATGTTTATTTTTCCTCACTAGTTTAAGAAATCGCAAGAAAAATAATCTTGCGATTTTAGCATACTTACTTTCTCCTAGTATTAGCAAAACCAATTCTCATTAAACTTTAGCATCTCACAAGAGAGATTATAAACTTGGAATAACTGATTTTTATATACTAGACGCATAGAGACTTCTCAACCTTATTTCTCTTCAAATCCTTCTGAGACTGCGTCCGCGAAGTTTTCTTCTACGATACTTGCACAGTGGTCACAAATGACGGCATGGTAGCTGCGTTCTGCTGTTGTTGGGTCGATACGACGGCAACGGTCACATACTTGGCCTGCAGCGCGTTCAACTGTGAAGGCTACATCTTCGAAGCTAACGGCAACTTCTGGAGCTGGTCCTTCTGCGATGGTCAATTCAGACACGATCAAAAGTTGTGCTACATTGCTGTTTACTGCTTCGAGTAGAGTTTTCACAACTTCATTTGGGTAAACTGTCAAGTGTGCTTCGAGTGATTTACCGATAACTTTTGCATTACGCGCTTCTTCCAAGGCTTTTTGAGCTTGTCCACGGAAGTCCATGAAGGCTGCCCATGTATCCAAGATTTCTTCTTGATTAGCAAATGTTTCTGCTTCTGGCAATTCTGACAATTGAACGAAGTCTTCTGCTTCAAACTCAAGGTATGACCAGATTTCTTCCGCAGTGTGAGGAAGGATTGGTGTCAAGAGTTTCGTGATTTTCACAAGAATGTCATAGAAGACAGTCTGCATTTGACGGCGTTCCAGTGATTTGGCACCTTCAATGTAAACAACATCTTTGGCAAAATCAAGGTAGAAGGCTGACAAATCAACGTTGATAAAGTTCACCAAGGCCTTGTAGATTGTCAAGAATTCAAAGTCTGCATAGGCATCACGAATGGTCTTGACAAGCTGGTTAAAGCGAATCGTCATGTACTTATCAACTGAACGAAGTTCATCGTAAGCTACTGCGTCTTGAGCTGGGTTAAAGTCAGATGTGTTAGCAATCAAGAATCGAAGGGTGTTACGGATTTTACGGTAAGTTTCAGAGACTTGGCTCAAGATATCCATAGAGATACGCACGTCGTTGCTTGAGTCAACACTTGTTACCCAGAGACGCAAGATTTCTGCACCAAATTGTTTTTCAACATCACTTGGAGCAATGGTATTTCCAAGAGATTTAGACATCTTCTCACCTTTACCATCAAGGGCAAAACCTTGTGACAAGATTTGTTTGTATGGTGCTACGCCATGGTTAGCAACAGATGTGATGAGTGAAGAGTTGAACCAACCACGGTACTGGTCAGAACCTTCTAGGTAAAGGTCTGCTGGGTAAGTCAACTCAGGACGGTTTACTACAACCCCATTCCATGATGAACCTGAGTCAAACCATACATCCATAATATCTGTTTCTTTTTTGAACTCACCATTTGGTGAACCTGGATGAGTAAATCCTTCTGGCAAGAGGTCCTTAGCATCACGTTCCCACCAAATGCTTGAACCATGTTCTTCAAAAAGTTGAGCTACGTGTTCAATCGTTTCAGCTGTCATGATAGCTGTACCATCTTCAGCATAGAAGATAGGAAGTGGAACACCCCAAGCACGTTGACGAGAGATAACCCAGTCGCCACGGTCACGAATCATATTGTAAAGACGGACTTTACCCCATTCTGAGTGGAATTTCACTTTTTCAATTTCGTCCAAGATTTCTTGGCGGAATTTAGAAACTGAGGCAAACCATTGTGGAACTGCACGCCAGATGATTGGTTTCTTGGTACGCCAGTCAAATGGGTATGAGTGAGATATTTCTTCTTGGGCTAGAAGGAGACTGCCGAGTTTTTCAATAACAGTTGGAACCACCTTGTCATAGAATTGACCTTCAAACTCAGGACCAGCATTCTTCATCATGATACCACGTTCGTCAACAGTGACTGCAACTTCAAGACCATTAGCAATACCGACATTGTAGTCATCCTCACCAAAACCAGGGGCTGTATGGACAATACCAGTACCAGAATCAGTTGTAACGTGGTCACCAAGAATAACGAGTTCATCTACAGCTGTATCCCATGGGTGTTCTGTTACGATATGATTCAATTCTTGACCACGGTAAGTTGCCAACACTTGAACATCAGCCCAACCAAATTTCTCAGACAAGCTAGTCAACAATTCTGCAGCAACCACAAACTTACGAGCTTCACCAGCAGGTTGAACCAAGACGTAATCAATATCCGCTCCAACAGTCAAACCACGAGAAGCTGTGATGGTAAATGGAGTAGTTGTCCAGACAACGATATAAGTATCTGTATCTAGAACACCTTTGCCATCTTTTACCTTATTGGCATAGTAAAGAGATGTAGAAAGCAAGTCATGATATTCAATTTCTGCTTCAGCAAGGGCTGACTCAGATGACCAAGACCAGTAAACTGGTTTGGCACCACGGTAGATATAACCCTTATTAGCCATCTCACCAAAGACACGGATTTGGGCTGCTTCATAGTCAGGAGTCAAAGTCACATATGGATTTTCCCAGTCACCAGAAACACCCAAACGTTTAAAGTCTTCACGTTGTTTATCTACTTGAGAAAGAGCGTATTCACGGCAAAGTTTCAAGTACTCAACCAAGTCCATTTCTTTACGTTTGACACCTTGTTTTGCCAAAACTTGCTCGATTGGCAGACCATGAGTATCCCAACCTGGGATAAATGGTGCGTAAAAACCTGACATGGATTTTGAGCGAACAATGATATCTTTTGAAATCTTGTTCATAGCATGTCCAACGTGGATATTTCCGTTCGCGTATGGAGGGCCATCATGCAAGGTGAAATGAGGTTTTCCTTGGTTCAATTCTTGACGACGTTGGTAAAGTTTTGCATCTTCCCATTCCTTTTGCCAAACTGGCTCTTTGGTAGGAAGGCCTGCACGCATTGGGAAAGCTGTTTTCCCAAGATTAAGGGTATCTTTGAGTTTCATGGTATCTCCTTTATAAATAATAACAAATTAAAAACCACGACTGCCAAAAAGGACGAAAATCGTGGTACCACCTTTATTCGGAAAAAGATCTAGTCTTTCTCCCTCTTATCCCGTAACGTGGGGAACGTCAAATCTTACTCCATTCAGACTTGATTGTTTGAGAGGATAATCTTATCGTTAGGGAATGCAGGACTCACACCATCTCCTGCTCGCTGGAAATATAAGGATAAGATATTGTTCTCAGAATATTTCTTATAAAATTGTAACGGATTCTTGCGGTGCTTCAAATCCTGGTGCTGAATCAAACGTTTCTGTAGCTGGTGTTGGACCTGTCGGATGCACTGGAGCTACTTCTGGTTCTTCGTACATTGGACCAACTGGATGAGCAGGCTCTTCTTCCATTTGAGGACTCACTACAGGAGTTGGATTTTCCACTCCCTGTTTAGCCTGAGCTTCAAATTCAGCCAATTCTTTATTGGCTGCCTCAATACGAGCTTGTAACTCTGCCATTTCTGCTTGAGAGAACTGACGTGTCATATCAATTGGTTCTTCCTCAATTGGAGCTGGAATCGGTTCTCCAAGTACTTCGCTAACCACTTCTTTAAAAGCTTCATCACTGGTTTGAAGATAAGTAGCTGTTGGACGGAGAATATCTTCCCAATCTGAAGACTCAACAATAGCCAACTGACTCTCAATTGTAGATTTGAGACGTTGGTGGAAGACACGGCTCTTGTTCTTCAATTCTTCTGTTTCAACAGCAACTTTCTTAGCATTATCAGTTGCTTGACGAAGAATCTCGTTTGCCTTATATTTAGCTTCTTCCAACAAGCGTTGCGCATCTTGTTCTGCTTGGTGAACGATATTGTTTGAACGTTCATGTGCCGCTTGTTTCACTCGCTCAGCTGTGTCTTGGGCAATCAATACAGACTGGCTCAATGAATCTTTCATTTCGTCAAAGTAAGACAAACGTTCTTCTAAACTCTTAATACGCAAATCTTTATCATGATTCGCACGAACAAGATCTTCGTAATCACGAACCACAATATCTAAAAATTCATCGACTTCTTCTGGATCAAAACCTCTGAATCGAGTTCCAAAGGTTTTGTCCTTTATTTCTAATGATGTAATTGGCATTCTATTCCTCACTTACTTAATAATAACTGGACGGTTATTTTTTTCTTCTCTTTTTTCGTTTGTCCCTTATCTTGAAGCAATCTCAAGCGCCCAAATTTTCTCACACTAATCAAGTCTCCAACTTGAACAGTGTAATCTGATTTGTCTACCACATGATAATTTACTTGGACAAGTTTCTTTTCAATCAACTGGTTTGCTTGATTCCTAGATAGTTTCAAAACATTTGATAAAAGAACATCTAATCGAAAACTAGACACACATAAATCCAGCTCTCGATACTGTTCTATCTTATCTATTTTCTCGGTGAAAGGACGTTCCTCCAGCGAAACAGGTATACGGCCAATTTTCTTCAATCCATCTTGAAAGAGAAGAAAAAATTGCTGATTGACCATAATCTGCGCTCGTTCTTCATCTACTAGGATATCTCCAAAAAGTTTCCGTTCAATCCCTAATTGATTGATGACTGTCCCTAAAATCTTAGCATGCGTTAAGTGTTCAAATTTATTGGAATACACTATTTCCTGGAGAGATATTTCAAAATCTGAAAACTCTGGTTGGAAATAATCTGGGTATAATAAAACTCGAACATACTCACTCGAGACGAATTCCCCACTACTGCTACAAGCAAGACCATAGGTTTTGGCCAAAATCTTTAATAGCTTCTCCTGATGAGGATTGATAAAAGGAGTTAAAAAAGGAGCATAGCTATCTTCTACCTTCTTTATCCATTCCATTCCCTTGTCAAGAAATGGACGATCTTCTATGGAGAAATGCTGGTAAATCCCTTTATTCATCCTATCATCGCCAGAAAACGGACTAGGTTTTCTCCTAAAAATCGAATCAAAACAATCGCAACCCAAACAGATAAATCAAGACCTGCTATCTGTAAAGGCAGGCGTTGCAAAGGAGCAAGTACTGGTTTTACCAACGCTACAATCCAACGACCTAAACTGGATTCGTAGGCACCTGGAAACCAAGACATGACAGCAAAGGCCACCAAAATCAGGGAGTAAATATCTACTGCATTATAAATCATACGAATTAAAAAAATCATTATCGTACTCTATTTCGCTTCATATCAAAGCCAAACTCACCCTGTTGATCTTCATCTGGTAAACGAATATCTTCTACATTCACAATAACATTCACTGGTGTTAACAGATACATAGTAGATGCTACCTTTTTCAAATTTCCAGCTAAAACATGACAAGCTCCATCCAAATAGTCCAAACAACGACGGGCCTGTACCTCTGTCATATACTGAAAATCAATTAAAATACTTTCGTTTCCTGCCAATAAATCAACAATTTCTGTTGCATCCTCATATTTTCTAGGATAACGAACATCTATAATGACCTTATCCGTTGCACGCTGACTCTGATTTGCCAATTCCTGTTGTCGTGTATGCAGTCTGGTGATATTGCTATCTTTTGCACCAGCAGACTGTGAAGGTTGATTCATTGGTAGAGCCGGTTCCTGTGAAGAATTTACTGGAGTTAACACAGGCTCATCTCTTTTTTCATAAGGGAGACTTGAATCCTCATCCTCCGTAAAATAATCTATAAATCTATCGAATCTATCTTTTAAAGACATGGTTCTCTCCTACTTAAAAAATGATGTACCTATACGAACAAAGGTGGAACCGAATTGAATCGCTTTTTTATAATCACGACTCATTCCCATACTTAACTCGGTCATAGGCATATTTGGAATTTGTTTTTCTTGGATTTCTTTTTGTAAATCTTGGGTAGCCTTGAAAATTTCTTTCAACTGCTCACTACTAGCCTCAAAAGGTGCCATCGTCATTAAACCAACATATTCAATCTTATCTAGTCTGGCTAACTCTGGCAAGATTTCCAGCAGTTCCTCTCTCGAAAAACCGTGCTTGCTTTCTTCTTTAGAAATATTTACCTGAAGGAAACACTTGATGACTCGGTCACTTCTTTTTTGAATTTCCTCTGCTAGCTTGACTGAATCCAAAGCATGGAAATAATCAACGTATTGAATAACATCTTTCACCTTACGTCTTTGCAAGGTACCAATCAAATGCCAAGTCACATCTCGATCTTTTAAAGCTTCATATTTCTCCAGAAACTTATCGACACGATTTTCACCGATATGATGAACACCTAGCGGAAGCAAGGCTTCCGCTGTCGGTACATCTACATACTTGGTAACTGCAATGACAGAGACTGAACCACTCTCTCGATGAGCACTCAGACTCGCCTCTGCGACTTCTCGAAAAACAAGTTCTGTATTTTCTTTTACATTCATTTACTTAACGATTTTTGAAAAATGGAGGTGTATCCAATTCATCTTCATCTTGTGATGTTGGGGCTTCAAAGCGTTCGACTGGAGAAACGACTGAATCTGTTGTACGAACAATCGATTCACGGCGAAGATCCCAATCACCAAAAGCAGATGCTTGAGTTGGTTCCAAGCGACGTGGATTTTGTTTTGGCAATTCAGCTGTTTCTGCCATATCAAAATGACGATCAAAGCCATGTGAATGAGCTGGTTTCACTGTCTCACGGTAGTTAGTAGCAGGTCTAGCTTGTGGAGCCACAACCTTTTCTACGCGGTCTTGACGAACACCTGTTGCAACAACTGTTACACGAATTTCATCACGCATACTTTCATCAATTGAAGTACCGAGCCAGATGTTCACTCCTTGACCTGCCGCCTGGTTCACAATTTGTGAAGCCTCTTCTGCTTCAATCAAGGTTAAGTCAAGACCACCAGTTACGTTGACGATAACATCTTCTGCACCGTCAATAGTTGTTTCAAGAAGTGGTGAATAGATTGCCTTACGTGCTGCTTCTACCACACGTTCTTCTCCACTACCGATACCAATACCCATAAGAGCATTCCCTTTATTTGCCATAACTGTTTTCACATCGGCAAAGTCAAGGTTAATCAATCCTGGATTGGTAATCAAATCAGTAATCCCTTGAACACCTTGACGAAGAACGTTATCTGCTTCGCTAAGAGCCTCCAAAAGCGGCGTCTTCTTATCAACAATTTCAAGCAAGTTGTTGTTTGAAATAATCAATAGAGTATCTACATGCTCACGCAGTTGGTTGATTCCTTCTACAGCAAATTGTCCACGTTTGCTTCCTTCAAAACCGAAAGGACGTGTCACAACACCAACTGTAAGCGCACCTAAATCTTTAGCGATACGAGCAATAACAGGAGCAGCTCCAGTTCCAGAGCCTCCTCCCATACCAGCAGTGATGAAGACCATATCTGCGCCACTGATAGCTTCCGTCAGTGTTTCTTCGCTTTCTTCAGCAGCTTTACGACCAACCTCAGGTTGACCTCCTGCACCCAAACCACGAGTCAATTTAGGTCCCAACTGAATAACAGTCTCAGCTTTTGTACTACTCAATGCTTGTACATCTGTGTTTGCTGCGATAAATTCTACGCCTGTAACACCTTCGTCGACCATACGGTTGATGGCATTGCCACCACCTCCACCGACACCAATTACTTTAATCACTGCCCCTTGAGCAGCAGCTGTATCAAATGAAAATGTCATAATTTATTTTTCCTCTTTATTCGTCAAACATGCTTCCGATCAAGCCACGGAAACGATCTGCTAATTTCGGTTTATTTTGTGAAGCTTGTTGGAAATCCGCCATTGGTTCTGTAGGCGCCACCGGCTCTACTTCTGGAGCAGGAGCTGGTTGAACAGGCGTTGATTGTACAAACTGAGCTGTCTTTTGCAGCATCCCACCAAAACTAATTGGCTGATGACTTAAATCATTCTCACCTTTTATCGCTCTCTGAGCCAAAAGATTAACTTCTGTTAATTGACCCGCAAATTCTGATAAACTAATCACATGCGCAAAGGCTGGATTACGGATACCAACTTGATTTGGAACATAAAGCTTGACACGAACGCCAAAGACTTCTTGAGCCAATTCTACCATACCCGGTAAAATAGCATTTCCACCGATCAAGACAATGCCACCAGGGAGCTCCAATAGACGTCTTCTATCTAATTCTTGCTTAATTTGTTCAAGGATGTGCTTGATTCGTGCAGAAATAATTTCTGACAAGTAGGCTTCCGTCACTTCGACTGCTTCTACTTCTCCAATAACTTCTACTTGGAAGGTTTCTTTGCTTGCAAGAGGAGGGTAAGCCTCTCCATAGTTTAATTTCAAACCTTCAGCCAACTTCTGAGAAGTTTTCAAGACTTTAGAGATATCCTTAGTTACATAATCTCCGCCTTCTTGGAGAATATTGGTAAACTGGAGTTCTTGGTTACGGATTGTAGCGACAGTCGTTTGACCTGCCCCCATATCAATCACTGTAGCACCAAATTCACGTTCCCCTTCGTTCAAAACTGATTGAACCATTGCTAGTGGTGAAATGATAATATTTTCAACCTGAACACCTGCACGCTCAACCGTCTTACGCAAATTGTGCAAGATAGTACGAGGTCCTGTATAAAGCAAACCACGCATTTCAAGGCGAACCCCCATCATGCCACGTGGGTCACGAATCCCTTGGAAACCATCCACAATAAATTCTTCAGGAATAAAGGTAATGACTTCACGGTCAGGTGTCATACTCTTTGTCAAAGCTGATTTGACAACATTTTCAACATCTTGATCCGTAATTTCCTTGGTATCAGATGTTACTGGAATCATCCCTTGAGTTGGTTCTACCTGCAAAAGATTACCAGGCAAGCCGACATTCACTGATTTAATAGAAATGCCTGCCTTTTCTTCCGCTTGGGAAATAGCTGATTTGATAGCAGTTGCTGCCGCATCAATATCAACAATAATTCCATCCTTTACACCTTTACTTTTGGCATTACTCACGCCAATTACATTTAATTCACCATTTCTCTGCTCGGCTACAAGCACCTTAACAGAGCTTGTTCCAATATCTAGACCTGTAAAAAAGCCTTCTCTAGCCATTACATCGCATCCTCTCTATCTTCCAAGTTTCGCACTTCGTATTATTCCATAGCTAAACCTAGGCATAGCTATTCACAGAATATTATAACACAAAAAATTTAATCGTGCTTGCTTTTTTCCTAAATTTCCCAGCCAATTTTTGAGTTTGTCTATTCAGAAATTCTTATTTTATGAGCTGCTTGTAAAAACTCTCTAAGATCAAAAAAGAAAGCTCATTTCTAAGCTTTCTTTGCAATCATTTTTTCTGCTTCTTGTTCTAAAAATAGTTCCAAAATTTTCTTTGTCAACGTAATCGCCGCTGACAAGGCCAGGGAAACGATTAAATAATTAGCTACTAAGCCGTGGTCTCCAACCAATGGCGGTTTTGTCAAAAATCCATAATCGCCACCTGTTACCAAATTGACCACAAAAATCAAGGCATTTAATGCAAAGGTCATGAGAAAAATCCCCTTCACATCCAGCAAACGCGCACTATACTGTCTCAAGAGATAAATTAGGGAGTTCCCCAAGAGAGCTAAGTGGCCAAAGATAAAGGATAAAATCGCAATATGGGGGAAAGGATAGGCATCTGGCACTGGATAAACAAAGGCTGCTAATGTCCCAAATGTTCCTAGCAATGCAAAATACTGCCTATATTTAGACTGACCAGGAAGCAAGAGCACCACAAACATGGCCATACGACAATGGTAAAAGGGTAAGCTTTCTGATAGTGGCATATGATTGACCCAGTACCAACCATAAAGTAGGATTAACTGAACGGCCTGTAAAATCTGGAAAAATCGTTGGTAAACCCTCTTTTCACGATAACGATAGGCTGTATAAAAGGTCAAAGCCAAGAGTGTAAATATACTGACATACCAAAAAAGGTCAAATTTGGGCGGTTCTGTTGCTTGGGTCGTAAAGAAAATATCCCATAAATTCATCTAGTCTTCCTCATGATTCAAAATTTTCCTGCATATTATTATACCATGCTATTTGTAAAAAATGGATTTAGAAATACGTAAATGTTTGACAAAATTACTTGTCTTCAGTTTCTAAACTTTCTACCAATTTGGCTAGGTTCATAGAGTTAGAGCCTTTGAGCAGGATTTGGTCATTGGTTCCAAGGCTTTCCTTGACCTGCTTGACTAGGTCTTCAAATTGGTCTTGGTCTTCTGTTTTCTTGAAGTAAAAAACGTGGCCAATTGGGAACATTTGACTAGCCAATTGGGCTAATTCAGCAATATCTTCCCCATAGAAAATCACGGTATCCAGCACATCTGGCGAGAGGCTCAAAATCATCTGATTATGGAGTTGAACTGACTGGTTACCCAGTTCCTTCATGTCCGCTAAAACCGCAATTTTCTTGCCACCTTCATTGGCTGGAATGGCAGAAAAAGTCTCCAAAATCAACTTCATAGCAGTTGGATTGGCATTGTATACGTCAGACAGAATATCTGCTCCATTGGCTGCTTTCTTCCACTCGGTACGGTTACGCGTCAATTCAAGATGTTGGAAGGCCAAACGAATTTGCTCCTCTGAAACTCCTTCTTGTATGGCAACATAGGACGCAATCATAGCATTGGTAGCATTGTACTTACCAGTCACTGGCAAATCAAGGTCTTGTTCCAAGAAATTAGCCTTAAAGGTCAGACTGTCCTTACGCTCAACCAAGTCTGTGATTTCCAACTCAGCTCCTTGCCCAAAACGGACCACCTTTTTATCAGCTGGCAAGTAGGCCTCTACAATGGAGTCGGCTGGGGCCAAAAGCAAAGAACCTTCAGCCATCCCGTCTGCAATTTGCATCTTTCCTTTAGCAATCTCAGAACGGTCTTTGAAAAAGGCCAAATGGGCTTCTCCAACCAAGGTTACGATGGCTGTTTTTGGACGAGCCAATTCAGACAAGAGATGAATATCTCCCAAGTGATCCTGCCCCATCTCCAAGACCAACTTTTCTGTTTCTTCAGGCATATGGAGAACTGTGTAAGGAAGGCCAATCTCATTATTGTAGTTGCCTTGTGTTTTGTAAGTTTTGTAGGTTGTTGATAGCAAGTGCGCTAACATATCCTTGGTCGTTGTCTTGCCATTTGAACCCGTAACCGCAAAGACATCAACCGCTGTTTTTTCAAGATAGTAGGCAGCTAGGGTTTGAAAGGCAGTCAAAACATCATCTACTAGAATGTAGGGATGATTTGCGATTTCTTTCTCAGACAAGGTTACAGCAGCGCCATTTTCAAAGGCTGTTTCGATAAAGTCGTGACCGTCACGCGCACCTTTGAGTGGCACAAATAAATCTCCAGTCCCAATCAATCGACTGTCAAACTCAGCCTTTTCTAACTGGGCGTCCGCAAAAAGACTAACATCATTTTTAGCTCCAACAGCTTGGACAACCTCATGGATTGTTAATTTCATTTCTACTCCTTTAAAAAGGGTTGAAGTCCGAGAACTCTGATCACCTTGCAGTGATGATTCTGGCTTCTACCCTCTCTTTCATTTTATAGCAAATGCGCTTCGCGCTTGTCAAAACTTTCCTTGGCAAGGTCAACCAAACGCTCGATTAAATCTGGGTAGGTGATCCCCATATTGTCCCAAAGTAGTGGATACATTGACCACTGGGTGAAGCCTGGCATGGTATTGAGCTCGTTTAGGAAAATCTCTCCCTTATTTGTATAGAAGAAATCGCAACGAGATAGACCTAAACCACCAATGGCACGGAAGGCAGTTTCTGCATTTTGACGCATGACAGCTATCACATCATTACTGATTTTGGCCGGAATATCCATGGTAATCTTGTTATCAATATACTTGGCATCGTAGTCATAAAAGGCAACATCCTTGACTACTTCTCCTGGAAGGGTGCTTTTGACATCGTAGTTGCCCAGTAGACCAACCTCGATTTCACGGGCATTTACCCCTTGCTCTACCAAGACACGGCTGTCATATCGGAAGGCAAGTTTTAAGGCTTGACGGAGTTCTTCTTGGTTTTCAGACTTAGAAATACCGACACTAGACCCCATGTTTGACGGCTTAGTGAAGACTGGATAAGCCAATTTTTCTTCCACTTCAGCGATTTTAGCAGTCACATCATCACCTTCAACGATGGCCACATAAGGAACTTGGGCAATACCAGCAGATTCCAAAACACGCTTGGTCGTGATTTTGTCCATGGCAAGGCTAGATGACAAGATGTTGCAACCGACATAAGGCATTTTCAAAACTTCCAAGAATCCTTGGACAGAGCCATCTTCTCCCATCGGACCGTGAAGAACTGGGAAGACCACTGCCCCTTCTTCATAGATAGCACTTGGTGCAACTTTCTTATCCCAATCAATAGTTTCATTGGTCATGAGACGGTCTTCTTGCCCCGGAGTCTGGCTAAATTCCTGCGTTTTGATAAAATCACCTGACTGGCTGATAAAGAAAGTCTTAACTGTGAAACGGTTGTAATTGACCGCACGCATGACACTTTCCGCTGAAAGGACAGAGACTTCGCGTTCCGCACTCCGTCCACCATATAAAAGAATAATCGTTTGTTTCATATTATTTGTCCTAATTCTACTAGAATACTCGCTCTTTAGTATATCATATTTGCTTGTTTTTTTAAAACTTGAACCTGATCCTACTCATCACACTATACAAAAAGAGGCCGATAGGAACGATTTTCAGCCTCCTTGATTTTTTATAAATGATTGGAGTTCGTAAATTTGTCTACACTTACAACTCTGTTCGATTTTCAATAGCCCGTAAGAGGGTCACTTCGTCCGCATACTCGATATCTGCTCCCACAGCGAGGCCTCGTGCCAGGCGCGTAACCTTGATCCCAGCTGGCTTGAGCAAACGTGAAAGATACATGGAAGTCGCTTCCCCATCTGCTGTGGCATTGGTTGCTACGATTACTTCTGAAACCTCACTATCCATCAGACGAGTCATGAGACTCTTGAGATTGATATCGTCTGGACTGATACCATTCATAGGGGAAATGAGGCCATGCAGGACATGATAGAGTCCATGGTATTCTTGGATATTTTCCATGGCTGCCACATCCCGACTATCCTCTAGCACCAAAATCGTTGTCTGGTCACGACTTGGATCGGTACAGATAGAACAAGGATCGTCGTCTGTCAAACGACCACAAATAGAACAGTAGGTCAATTCTCTCTTAGCAGAAAGGAGATTTTTTGCAAATTCATTGACATCGTCATCAGACATCCCAATCGTGTAAAAGGCCAGACGCGTAGCCGTCTTAATCCCGATACCTGGTAACTTGGAATAACTGTCAATCAGCTTAGCAATAGGTGTTGGATAAAGCATAATTTCCTTTCTAGTTCATCGGATGGTATTTTTGATACAGATTGATAATATCACGCGCAATGGAAGGTCCTACACCATTTGTTAGATTGGTATTATGAGGAAAGACCACTGCAACAGCGATTTGGGGATTATCAGATGGGGCATAGGCCACCGCATTGGTATTGGTTGCTTGCTGACCATCTGCCACATAGCTTTCGGCTGTACCCGTTTTTCCGCTAATGGATACCAAGGCACCATTTGAAAAGGCACGGCCAGTAGTCAAGCCACTAGTCCCATGAGCAACCTGATAAAAACCTTGGTGCAAGATGCTCATATCGGAGTCGGATATATTGACCTTATTCATCTCTGTCGGTTGCAGTTGCTGAATCAAGTCGCCCAGGCCTCCCTTATCATTATTTCCATAAATACCTTCCACAATACGAGGAGCCACACGAACACCATCATTTGCAATAGTTGCTACATACTGAGCCAACTGCATGGGCGTATAGTTATCAAACTGCCCAAAGGCATTGGTGATGTAATTAGCAAAGCTATACTCTTTGGGAACAAATCCAGTAGATTCATCTGGTAGGTCAATTCCGGTCGCAGCCCCCAAGCCATATTCGCCAAAGGTCGCACGAAGTTTTCCCATAGCTGTTTCCAAATTGCTGGTTCCAACAAACATATTTGGTTGATAGGTCTGGCCCATGATTCCAAGAGCGGTTTGAACCATGTAAGCATTAGATGAATACTCCAAGGCTTCCACAGCTGTAATAGGAAAAGATCCATATGCCAATTTATACCAAGAATAAATTGGAGCTGAACCTTGGAAAACAATAGGCTGATCTGTTAAGGTTTGGTTTCCTGATAAAACACCATTTTCCCAACCTGAGCTGATGGTAGCGGCCTTAACTACTGACCCTGGGACAAAGACATTGGTTACCGTTCCCAAGGAATCAGGCGTCAAGTCTCCCGTTTTCAGGTCATGTTTGAGTCCTGACATAGACAAAACAGCACCTGTTTTGGGGTTAAGGGCGACTGCATACACGCCTTCAGAATACTTAGCTCCACCATTTCCTAGCTCGGAATTGAAATAACTTTTCAGCAAAGCATCCACGCTATCTTGGAAGGCCAAATCAATGGTCAGTTTGATATTGTTTCCCTTACTACCTTCCTCAATTGTATCCACGCTTTCCATATTGCCATATTTATCCAGATGGATTTCTTTTACCGAGCGTTTTCCTTGTAAGGTTTCCTCGTATTGTTTTTCCAGGTAAGAAGTCCCAACACGGTCATTTAAAGAATACCCCTTTTTGATATAAGCATCTGCTTCTTCAGCTGGAAGACCAGCTTTTTCACTGGATACACTTCCTACTATAGACGAAAGTGAAGTCTCTAAAACCTTTCGATCCCACGAAGTTGAAATACTGATGCCAGGCATCTCCTTTGAAATAGAGGCAATAACAGCCACCTGAGAATCATTTAGAGGATCTGTCGCAATGGTTCCTGTCGCAAAGTTTCCAACAGCATTTAACTGACTAAAAAGATAGATTTCTTTCTTTTCATCCTCTGTATAGTTTAGTTGACTTGTTGGGACACTATCGACCGCATTGTTATACAGTTCTGATTCGGATAGGCGATTGCCATCTGAATCCAAGCGTTTCTCACTTGGGAGAGCCTCCACTGTTTTTTTATAGATTTCAGGATCAGCCAAATAGTAATCAGCCAGCTGGCGTTCTGTCAAATTTGGCGAACTGATACTCACATACCCCAGTAACTGACTAGCGATTTCTTTTAGATCTTTAGCAGTCATTTTATTACTACGCGTAAAGGAAACAACCTGCTTTAAAGTATTTTCTACCAAAGGTTTTCCACTAGCATCATAAATTTCCCCACGGGCAGAACTGGTTGTGACCTTGGTCTGACTAGCTGAGGCTAGCTTTTTTTCGTAAAAATCCTTGTTCAAAACCTGCATATAAAGCAGGCGACCAATAATGGTCATAAAGAGTAAAATGACGATTGAAAACAATAAATTAAGCCGAATCGGAATCGAATGGCTGTTAAATTTTCTCATACAAATCAGTCTCATTTCTAACTTAAAATCTTACTCTTAATTGTACCACAATTTGAGTAGAAAATTATGGAAAAGTAAGAAGCTTTTTTTCGTTTTTACAGTAAGATACGTTTTTATTTATCCATCCCTATATTATATGTTATAATGAATGTAAAAGTTCAATAATCTAGTCTTTTTCCAACACGACTCATTTAAAGGAGCCTTCCCTATGGACAAACCAGATATCGCAACTGTCATTGATTCACATTTTGAAGAAATGACAGACCTAGAGCAAGAAATCGCTCGCTATTTTTTGCAAGCTGAAACCATTCAAGATGACCTTTCCTCCCAACAGGTCACTCAAAAATTACATATCTCTCAGGCTGCACTAACTCGCTTTGCTAAAAAGTGTGGCTTTACTGGCTACCGAGAATTTATTTTCCAATACCAACATCAGGCAGAAAATCAAACCAAACAAGTCTCCAAGCACAGTCCACTGACCAAACGAGTCCTCAGAAGCTATAGCAATATGAGGGAACAAACACAAGACTTGATTGACGAAGTCCAACTAGAACGAATTGCCCAATTAATCGAAGATGCTGAGCGTGTCTACTTCTTCGGAACAGGGAGTTCTGGCCTAGTAGCTCGTGAAATGAAATTACGTTTCATGCGTCTGGGTGTGGTCTGCGAGGCCTTGACCGATCAAGACGGCTTTGCCTGGACAACCAGTATTATGGACGAAAATTGTCTCGTACTTGGTTTCTCACTTTCTGGCACAACTCCCTCTATTTTAGACAGTTTATTAGACGCTAAGGAGATGGGGGCAAAGACTGTACTCTTTTCAAGTGTTCCCAATAAAGATAGTCAGGCCTACACAGAGACTGTTCTTGTAGCCACCCACAGTCAGCCTTCCTATATCCAACGAATATCCGCTCAACTTCCTATGCTCTTCTTTATCGATTTGATTTATGCCTACTTTTTGGAAATCAATCGCGAAAGCAAGGAAAAAATCTTTAATAGCTACTGGGAAAATAAGAAACTCAACGGCTATCGTAGACAAAAACGTGTCAGAAAATCCTAGTTTGGTTAAACCAGACTAGGATTTTTATTCATCACCAAACATACCTCTTCAAGATTATGAATTAGTCATATCTTGACTTAGCCTTGAATAATTTCATGTAATCACTTTTTGAAGGGAGTAAATAAGCAAGTCTGACGGTATCCTCAACAATTGTATATAATACGATGTAATCCTTACTCAAGGTCAATCCTCGCGTTTGGTAGCGAGGATCTAATTTCTTACCAAATTTTTCATCGGCATCAAATCCAGCTTGGGGGAAAATTTCTAGCCGATTAATATCTTTTCTAATACTCGCCACTTTTCGTCTCGCAGCCTCTACAGAACCGATTTCCTCTGCTATATACTGATATATTTTATCCAGACTATCAATCACTTTAGGAGAATACAAAATCCGATATTTTTTATAATCCATAGCGTGTCACGACATCCTCATCTGTCAAGTAATTTCCAGCCTCAATCTTGGCATAACTTTCTTGAACTTCTGCTTGTAATTGTCTAAACAAATACTCCTTCTCTAATTCCTCTTCACTCAGTAAATCTACTTCATTTGTTACGGCAACATTCTTTAAAAATAATCTAAGTGCCGATGAAAGAGAGAGATTTTTTTCTTTTAACACTTCCATGGCATCATTTACTAATTCTCTATTAGCTTGGAAGGTCACAATTTTATTTGGATTTGCTATAGACATTTTATATAACTCCTTTATATATTTTATTTATTATCTCACGATTATAAAGAAAGTCAAGGGAATTTGATTAGAAAATCCTAGTTTGGCTGAGCCAAACTAGGATTATTTTGTTTTAAAATGATAGTAGGCACCCAACATCCCTGCTGTATTCTGGTGATGAGCAAATTCTAATCGTGTTTTCTCAGCCAAACTTGGTACCAAAGCCTCTTTCAAGGCTGTACGGATCTTGGGTTTGAGAATAGCTTCTTGCCCCATGATACCCCCACCCAGAATGACCACTTCTGGATTGGCAACATAGCAAATATTTGCCAGACCTTTTCCTAGATAGTCTACCATGCGGTCAATACCAGCCATGCAGAGTTTATTGCCTTCTGTAGCTTCCTTAAAGATACGACGACCATTCCACTGGTCAACTGGATCTCCATGACCTGCTGCTACATACTCCACCAAGGCTGTCGTAGAAGCCAAATCTTGGAACGCTCCATCCTGCATATGCATATAACCAACTTCGCAGGCTGAATTGCTAAATCCATGGAAGACTTTTCCATCCATAATCAAGCAACCTCCGATACCTGTTCCAATGGTCAAGCAAAGGGTGACACTCGCTCCTTTGCCTGAACCAGATACTGCCTCAGCCAGACCTGCACAGTTGACGTCATTCTCAATTTCACAAGGAATCGCAAAGCTAGTCTCGATTTCCTTTTTGAACTGGGTTCCTGCGTAGTTAGGGATTTGAGGCCCAGCATAGAAAATCTCACCCTTATCAGGATCCACCATTCCTGCAGAAGAAATGGCAACACCTGCTACTGGGCCTTTTTCTAAATAGCTGGCTACAATATCTTTGGTCTTTTGTAAGATATGAGGTCCACCCTTATGCGCCTCTGTTGGCATTTCATGCGATTCAACAAGTTGGCCTTCTTGGTCGATCAAACCATATTTGATGTTGGTTCCACCGATATCAATTGCAACATAGTGTGTCATAAATACCTCCTTATGGATTAGAGGAAGCGCTCCTTGGTTTCACGAATCAAGGCTGCAGCTGCTTCTACAACTGGACGATCGTCTTCAGTCACTGGTGTCAATGGTGAACGAACAGAACCAATATTCAAGCCTTCATTGATCTTCAAGACTTCCTTAATCACACCGTACATATTTCCATGTGCAGCAGTGAGTTTACCAATGATAGCGTTGATAGCATACTGTAATTCACGCGCTGTTTCCAAATCTTTATCCGCAATCAACTGATTGAGTTTCAAGAAAAGTTCTGGCATAGCACCATAAGTACCACCAATACCAGCTTTGGCACCCATGAGGCGACCACCTAAGAACTGTTCATCTGGACCGTTAAAGACGATATGGTCTTCCCCACCAAGGCTCACAAAAGTTTGGATATCTTGAACTGGCATAGAAGAGTTCTTCACACCGATAACACGAGGATTCTTCAACATTTCAGTATAAAGACTTGGAGTCAGAGCAACACCTGCCAATTGAGGAATGTTGTAGATGACATAGTCTGTGTTTGGAGCTGCAGCACTAATGTCATTCCAGTATTTAGCGACTGAGTATTCTGGCAAGCGGAAATAAATTGGTGGAATCGTTGCAATGGCATCTACACCCAAGCTTTCTGCATGGCGAGCTAGTTCCATACTATCTTTAGTATTATTGCAAGCAACATGGGCAATAATAGTTAATTTCCCTTTGGCAACTGCCATCACTTCTTCCAAGATTAACTTGCGGTCTTCAACACTTTGGTAAATACATTCACCAGAAGAACCATTGACATAAAGACCTTGAACACCTTTATCAATGAAGTATTGAACCAAGGCACGCGTACGCTCTGGACTTACTTCTCCTTGATCATCATAACATGCGTAGAAGGCTGGAATGACACCTTCGTATTTTTTCAAATCTGACATAGATTTTCTCCTATTATTTTTATTTTCTGCTAAAGCAGATTCTTTCTTTACTTCTTTAGTATACACTTTACCGAAAAGGCTTTCAATATCTTATAGACACTTAGATTTTAGTTTCTTGCTTATAGAATAGCGCCTGGAGCGTTTGAAAGTAGTTTCAGAAATAATTGCACCCCTTACTCATACTTAGCAAATAGCTTTTCCATCACTCCCACTTGTAAAAAAGCAAGAAGTCCAAAACCAAAGAGAATAAAAGCTGATCCTCCCAATAGAAGGGTAAAGGCTGATAGATATAGAATCATCAAAATCAAAAAGATAATTGCAATCATCAAGATAAACCAAGGAGCATTAAAACTAGCCAACATCAATCCTTTTTGGAGAATTTCTTTCCAAGATAGGTCATAACGTGCCGCGATAGGATAGCTAGCCAACATCACAATAGTAAGGAAAATCAGAATACCTAGACAAATAGCTTTAACCAATTGGAAGGGCAGAGCTGTTTGACTCCAGAAAAGATAAAGATCTAGAAGGCTTAATGAAACAATGCCCAACTCAAGCAGACCTAACTGAAGACCGAGCTTCAGATTTTGCTTGAAAGCTCTTAAATAGATTCTAAAGACAGGCACACGTCTGCTCTTCTTAACTTCGAACATGGTCTCGTAGAGGCTGATTTTAGCCACTCCAATCGTTACGATTGGCAAACAAGTTACTACAAAGAGAAGATTGACTGTTACAATATCTAAAACCTTCTCACTAATTCGCATTAGAAAATTATCTGTATCAAATGCAGCCTTGATGAGACTTCTTCCTTTTTGTGACATCTTTGCTCCCCCATCATTTTTCTTTGTAAACTATTTTCTTTTTTATCAGTAAAGCTTTCATAAGTCCCTACCATGAACAAAGATATTTTTTCTTTTTTCTTTTGGACTTTTTTCTATTTTTATCTATGGACATATAATCTATATATATCCCGGACAGCGAAGCAACTAAAATACTACTCCAAGTATGCTCATTAAATCCATCTAGCCCTCCACGGACTATCATTGCAAGCACTGTCCAAGCTAACATATTCAATAAAAAAATACAAAGTGCTTTTAATAAAAAAATACAAAGTGCTTTCATTCTCTCGTTTTAAAAGTTTATACAACCATATACATCAACTAGATTCACAGCTATTTGTAAAATCCTTCCATAAATCTTGATCAGTGATCCTACTCTTGCTCCCGCAGCCATAAAGACTTTGCTGAACTTCAATCCTGCCATACCAATAGTATTTCTGAATAAAGATACTGACAATAAGAGCTCATTTCTCTACCTCAAAAGAGCAATTTTATGGTAGATTATTGTCAAAGATTTACAAAAAGACAATTCATCCTATTTTTAATCAATCAAAATTTTAAACAAATACTTGCGAACCTTCTCTTCCATACCTGCATAGCCATTTGGCTGATGTGGTTCTCCTGGGAAGAAAATCGCAAAATTGTGATAACCCAACAAGAGTGGGTAGTGTTCATGACAATGAACAAAGCCAATGTCACTCGCTTCGTCAAATGCTACTGCTTCATCTTTGATACGTGAACCGTAGCTCGAATATTCATGCCCTTCTACCAGCAAATGCAAATCTGCATAGTTCTTGTGATGTTCAAACTGGTCATTTTCAGCTTGATTGAGGACATTTTCCTGAACAACTAGAAAGACCTTGTCTCCATCAATCTCATACTTTCCTAACTCGAAAGAATCTTTACGATGTTGGTAGAGATAGTCGATAGCCTTATCTAAATTGGGATGAATCCCTTTGTAAAAGGTAATATTTTTCAAATCGTCAAAAATCATACTCTTTCCTTCGTTTCTGATAGTTAACTAAAACCATTCTTAAGTTGATAAGTGTCTGACAAAATCTTTATGGTAAGCAAATACCCAACATTTTGTAGACACTTATAACTCTATATTCTCTTATACTCAATGAAAATTGAAGAACAAACTAGGAAGCTAACCGCAGGCAATACTTAAGTATGGCAAGGTGACGCTGACGTAGTTTGCATTCGATTTTCGCAGAGTATTATCCTTTGACCGCTCCCATAGTAATCCCTTGTGTGAAGGATTTCTGGAAGACTAGGAAGACTGTTACGATTGGCACGGCAGCAAGGGCAGCTCCTGCCATAATCAAACCATAGTTGGTTGCCATTTCAGCCTGCATGGTCGCAACCCCAAGTGAAATGGTCAAATTGTTACGTGAAGTCAACATTACCAATTGCATGAAATAGTCATTCCAAGTATTGATGAAGGTGAAGATTGCAAGGGCTGCAAACCCTGGTTTCACAATCGGGAAGGCTACGCTCCAGAAAGTACGAATCTCACCACAACCGTCAATTTTAGCTGATTCGAGCAACTCTGTTGGGATGTTTTCGCTAAATTGTTTCATGAGGAAGACCCCGAATGGCCATCCAATCAAAGGCAAAATAACTGCCCAAAGAGTGTCATGAATTCCCATGAAGTTGACGATACGTACCAATGGTACAAGGACAACTTGTTTTGGAAGCGCCATGGCAGCGATAAAGATAGCAAATAGAATGCGTTGACCATAGAAACGTTTTTTAGCCAATACATAACCTGCTAGAGATGAGGTTGCACAGACTAAGAACATGGTTACCAGCGAGATAAACACAGAGTTCCACATCCACTGCAAGGCAGGGTTCTGCACCATGAGTTGTTGGAAGTTTTCCATGGTTGGCATTTTAGGGAACCATTGTGGCGGAATCATAATGGTATCAGGTTGTGATTTGAATGCCCCTGTCAAAATCCAGTAGAATGGAAAGATGAACAGCACAGTCAACAAGAGCAAAATGATTGTTGAAATAACAGTAAAGGCTGTTAATGGTTTTTTTTCTGTAGATTGCATAGCTGTCTCCTTTCTTTAGTATTCTACGTCGTTTCCGAGCGCCTTAAATTGAACAAAACTTACGATCGCAATCATGACTGCCAAGAAGACACCAATGGTGTTTGCATAACCGTATTCTGTCAATTGGAAGGCTTTTTCGTACAGGTAGTACATCAAGGTACTTGTAGAGTAGTTTGGCCCACCAGATGTCAACAATTGAATCAAGGCGAAAACTTGGAAGGAGTTGATTGTCGTGATGATTGCGATATAAAGAGTTGTTGGAAGAAGGCTTGGCCATTTAATCTTCCAGAAAACTTGAAACTCAGTTGCACCGTCAACACGAGCTGCTTCAACCAGTGAATTGTCAATATTCCCCATAGCTGCGATGTAGAGGATAATCGGTTGACCAACAGACGTTGTCAAGAGGATAATCATAATCGCCAGCAATGCCCAGTGCTTGTCGCCCAGCCATGAAATATTTTGAGTAATGATATGACTAGATTTCAAAACAAAGTTTAAGATACCTGATAGCGGATCATAAATCCATTTCCATACAACCGTTACGGCAACACTACCTGTTACAACTGGAAGGAAGAAGACGAAACGGTAAAAGGATCTAGCAATAGCATTTTGATGATAGGTCTGTGACGCTACAAAGAGCGAGAAGAGAACAACAATCGGTACAGAGCCAACAACCAAAATAACTGTGTTAATCAGAGATTTTGTAAAGACAGGATCTTTAAACATACGGACATAGTTATCTAAGCCCACAAATTCAAAACTAGTCATAGAGTAGTTAAAGAAACTTGTGATGAAGCCCATAATCATTGGTACTAAAACAAAGATAATAAAGAAGAACAACACTGGTGCTAGGAAAGCATAGGAAATCACTGTTTCCCTCATACGGATTTTATTGACTTTCACAGTCGGCACCTCTCTTTCAAATAGAATAATTTTTTGACTTTCTTGAACTGTTTTAAAATCAAAATGAAATTTTTTATGATTCGCTTATGTAAGAACTTCATTTTAATTTCGTGACAGTTCCTTACATTTTAAACAAAAGCCCCCCTTTTCTTACACTATCTGTGTAGAGGGAAAAGGGGGTATACACTCTTAGATTCTTTAAAAAACTACTTTTTATAGAATGACTAAGGACTATTGTTTCATAGCTTTTTTGATTGTTTCGTTCGCTTTTTCAGTGAAGGCTTTCAAAGCGTCCGCTGGTTTTTCGTCACCATTTGATACAGATTGCAACATTGGGAACCAAAGTGTTCTCATTTCAGCAAATCCATCAATAGTGTTGTAGTATGGTGAGTAGTATTGAGTCCAGCTGCTGATTGTTTCCATGCGTTTGTCTTCATAAAGTTTTCCAAATGAAGTACGGACTGGGAAAGCACCTGTACGAACTACGTCTTTTGGACCCCACTCTTTGTCATCTGCGATAAATTGAACAAATTTCTTAGATGCAGCGACTTTCTTGTCGTCTTTGTTGTTGAATACTGCAAATCCGTTTACAAGGTATTCAAGAGCTGGCTTACCTTCGTCTGATGGGAATGGTACTTCTACCACTTCTACCTTACTTGCTTCTAAAAGTTTAGCTTGGATACCATTTTGAGCTGGTGCCCAAAGGATTGTGTAAGATGTTTGACCGTTGGCAAAGTTTTGGATATCTGCCCCACCGTCAAATTGTGAACCATTATTGAGCAAATTGTCTTTAATCCAGCTAGTTGCTTTTTCAAGACCTTTGACGAATTTAGGATCATCAGTTGTATATTTGCTAACTTTTTCATCTGTTACAGAACCGCTATAAAGGTTAGAGATAAAGGCACGTGTTCCTTGGTCTCCCCCTTGACCAGAACTGAACAATGAACCTGGTGTGTAACCCTTGTCTTTGAGCGCTTTCAATACTTTTTCAAAATCATCAGTTGTCCAACCTTCTTTTACAAGGTTTGCAACTCCAGCATCTTCTAACATTTTCTTGTTCATTGCCATGTAGAATGGGGCAGAACTAATTGGATACATGTAAGCCTTGTCTCCAGCTTTACTTGCTTGTACGATGTTTTCATTGTTGACATCTTTAACAAATTCATCTGTGAAAAGGTCGTTCAACTCAGCCAATTTACCGTTTTTACCGTATTGGATGATACGTCCTGGTGCATCAAAGAGTACATCTGGAGCTGTTCCAGCTTCGATAGCTGTTGTGATTTTTTCAGGGCCTGACTTGAAGTCGATGGTTTCCAATTTCACTTTTACATCTGGATTTGCTTTTTCAAACGCTTCGATGATTGATTTTTCATAAGTTCCAACACCGTCACCAGTTTTTTCTTGGGTAAATACTGGGAATGCCCACCAAGTGATTTCTGTTTTGGCACCGTCACCACCTGATTTGCCAGCATCTTTACTTCCGCCAGAATTGCCACAAGCAGCAAGACCAAGAACCGCAGCACTCGCAAGTACTGTACAAGCTAATTTTCTAAATTTCATTTGTATTCTCCTATTTTATAAGCGTATCCAACTTGGATAATGAGTTCTTTATTTCTTGTATGCGATTTCATTTCATCCTACTCATACACCACTCTCCTCTTTTTAAGATTGTGTTATTTGAGACCAGCAACGAAGCGTTCTGTAATCTCTTTTGGTCTAGTAATAGCGCCACCAACAACGATGCCTCGCACTCCATATTCAAGGATTTGTTTGGCTTGTTCTGGTGTATGAATTTTTCCTTCTGCAATGACATCTACACCGGCATCGCAGAGTTTTTTGATGAGTTCAAAATCTGGACCATCCACTTTTGGACTGTAGGAGGTGTAGCCTGATAAGGTTGTTCCGACAAAGTCAATTCCTGCTTCTACAGCTGCTAGCCCTTCTTCGAAGATACTAGTATCAGCCATCAAAAGCTGATTAGGATATTTCTCCTTAACCTGACGAATGAACTCTTGAATCTCCAAACCATCGTAGCGTTCACGCTTGGTACAATCCAGAGCAATCACCTCGATGTCCAGTTCTGCCAATTCATCAACTTCTTTCATGGTAGCCGTGATGAAGGGTTCTTGTGGCGGATAATCTCGTTTGATTATTCCAATAATCGGAAGTTTTGTAACCTCCTTGATTTCCTTGATATCACGAACACTATTTGCTCGGATACCGACTGCTCCACCTTGCTCAGCCGCTTTGACCAGCAAGGGAATGACTCCTCCCGCTTCTGTATAAAGCGGTTCGTGAGGAAGGGCCTGACAAGAAACGATGATTCCATCTTTGATTTGTGCAATCAAGGCTTCTTTAGTAATCTGTGGCATCCTCTTTCCTCCTTTTCCTTTTTCTTTGTTTCTATGAGATTATTATACCTTAAAAATAAAACGCTTTCAAGAGTTTGTAGTAGAATAGATTTCAGTTTCAAAAACTAGCCAAGTCAAACAGCTCCTCTAAAAGTACTTTCAGAGGAGCAAGTCGACCTATAATAGGAGAATACCAAAATTTATTTTACAATTTCTGACAATTTTACTTTGCGATCTTCAAACATAGACTGGGTACAAGCATCTGCAGTAGCAATTGCTTCTAGGGCAGCTTCACCTGTCAATAGTTTTGCAAATTCTTCTGATACTGGAGCTCCCTGCATAATCTCATGCAGATAGCGCATTTCTTTATCAATGACAGATGATAGCCATAATGGAGTACGTTTACCTGGTTTACCATAAGCAATTGCTCCATCCATCTCTGTACTATGATAGATACGAGTACGATCATCATCTTCTTCTTGAGATTCGTGAATCAAGAAATAACTTTCTTGTCCATCTAGCTTAAGAGTTCCTTTACAGTTGAATAAGTCTAAGCGGATGGCACCTTTGGTTCCTTGGATTAAGACATAATGTTCACCCCAACGATAAGCTGAACCCCATTCTAACAAAGCAAAACGCTTATTAGAAAATTCCATATTGACAAAAATCATATCATCTTCATCACCGAAATGTTCACCTTCATGGGCTACATTTCCACCTGTCATGGTTACAGTTTCAGGCATACCACCCATAAGGAATTGAACACAATCCAACTCATGGATGTGGTGATACAAGTGACCACCTGATTTTTCACGAATTTTTTTCCATGATACTGACGGTTGTTGTTCTTCCCAACCATTACGAGCTGTATGACAATATAGAACGTCTCCGATAACTCCTTGATTAATGAGTTCTTTTGCATGATGGACACCATTAAAGAAATTCATAATATGTCCTGCCATAAAGGTTACATTGTTTTCTTTACATGCATCTACCATCTCGCGGCAATCTTGATAAGAAAGCGCAATTGGTTTTTCACAGAAAACATTTTTACCATGTTGTGCAGCCTTAATAACTGGTTCTTTATGAAGATTATTTGGAGTTGCGACGATAACACAATCTACTTCATCGCTAGAAACCAACTCATCTAAGGAACTTGCTACTTTTGCTCCCAATTCTTCTGCAATTGCCTCTGCATTATCTGGATCATAGAGAAGAGTAATTTCTGCTCCATCATTCTTTTGCATATAACGAGCCAACTCAGCTCCAAAATACCCTGTTCCAACAACACCGTATTTAACCATGTTTTTTCTCCTTTATTATTGAATAAACTTTCTAATTTTAACTTATACTCTTCGAAAATCTCTTCAAACCGCGTCAACGTCGCCTCACTGTGCGTATGGTTACTGACTTCGTCAGCTTCATCTACAGCCTCAAAAACATGTTTTGAGCTGACTTCGTCAGTTTTATCTGCAACCTCAAAGCTGTACTTTGAGCAGCCTGTGGCTAGTTTCCTAGTTTGCTCTTTGATTTTCATTGAGTATTACTTCACAGATCCTTCTGATAATCCACTTGCAATTTTATTTTGGATGATAGAGAAGAAAATGATTGATGGAAGAACTACAATAACAGATGCTGCCATCATATCTCCCCAGTCTAGTATTTCTGAACCATTAAGTGAACGAAGAGCTACTGCTACTGTCATCTTTCCTGTATTGTTAATCAAAATCAAGGCATACAAGAATTCATTCCAAGCATTGATAAATGTATAAATAGCTGTTGCTACAATACCTGGTGCTACAATCGGTAGCACAACTTTATAAAACGTAACAAATTTATTCGCACCATCAATTCGAGCTGCTTCTTCAATTCCAATTGGCACTGTTTGGAAAAATCCAACTAAGAGCCAAACTGCATATGGAACACTAAAAGATAGATAAACCATCATCAAGCCAAATAAACTATTTGTTAACCCAACTTTAGCAATGGCAATTGAATAGGGAATTGCTAACAAAATTGGTGGGAAAATATAGGTAATGACGAGTAGTCTCGACATGATTGCTCCCAATTTAGGAAAGAATCGAACAATACCATAGGCTGCCATAGCAGAAATAATAATCGCAATAAGGGTTGTAGCCAAGGCAATGATTAAACTGTTTCGAATGTTATCAATGAAGTGCAAATCGTTGATAACATGAGTGAAATAATCTAATGTAAACTGTTCAGGCCAAAATCGTGTTGGATACTGAGTTAATTCCCCTTTCCCTTTGACAGAAGATATGATAATCCATACCAATGGGAAAATTGCAACGATGGTCGCACCAACTAAAAGTACATGTGAGAGAATATCTAAATAAATACTGGATTTCTTCTTCATTATTTTCTACCCTCCTTTTCCCACTTACTGATGATAGCAAAGTAGATAAAGCAAATCGCCACCAAGAAGATAAAGAGCAATACTGTAACTGCTGAAGCACGACCCAACAATTTAGTTCCCCAACCCAGGTTGTAGGCAAAAATTGGAAGCGTCGTTGTAGCATTGGCTGGTCCACCACCTGTAATAAGGTAGATGATATCAAAGTTATTAAAGATCCATACAGTTCTCAAAACAACTAGAAGCCCTACAACCACTTTAATATGTGGAAAGACGATAAATTTGAACACCTGCCAACTTGAAGCACCATCTATCTTAGCAGCCTCAAATTGTTCTTCTGGTACTGTTTGCAAAGCTGAAAGCACATTAACCATAATCATCGGCGCTCCAAACCAAATGTTGATAAACACCAAACATAGGAATGCCCATGTACTATCTGTCAAAAATGCAGGTGTATGTTCCATTAAACCTAATTTTACGATTAGATTAGGTAAGTAGCCATAAACCCCGTTTAGAATCCATTGCCAAGAGAAGGCAATAACGATTGTAGGAAATGCCCAAGGAACAATCAATAAGGTCCTATATAATTTCTTGAAGTGGCGGACTCTGTGAAGAGCTAAAGCCAATACAAACCCTACTAAAACTTGACCAACTAATGAGAAAATGGTCCACTTAATTGAATTAAAGAACGCATTAAAGAAGTTGGGATCTGATAGCACAGCTTTATAGTTAGCTAAACCAACAAATTTATAATTGGGCATAATCAAATGCTTATTGGTAAAGCTATAAAAAATACTCGAGAAAAACGGATAAACAAAGAGTAATCCTACGATAATCATAGCTGGCAAAACAAATATCCAGCGAGTTAAATTACGTTCTTTAACCATTCTCCTTCTCCCTTCTTTTACAAGATTGGGCTAGGGCTTTTCAGCTCACTAGCCCACCTATTTTCTAGTCTTTTACACCTACTGAACAGCCTCAAATAAATCGTTTAATTGTTTTTCTGCTTCTTTTGCAGCTTTCATAGGGTCTGTTCCATTTGTAATGATATCTTGGAACATTTGTTCAATAATGTGTTGGTTAGTCAACATACCAGCTTGTACACTTGGTCCATTTTCATAACCAATAGCAGTACCTTTTTTAACAGCTTCAGTAATCACTTCTTCAGCATGTTTAAATTTCTTACGAGTTTCATTTTCTTTATAGGCTGCAGAATCGCTAATCCCCTTAATAGTTGGCAACATACCTACTGGAGTTGAATCAAGGAATTTAATGTAGTCTTCTTCATTATAAAGTGATTCTAAGAATGCTTTAGCAACTTCTGGGTGTTTTGAATTTTTCCAAACAACCATTGGAATGTTTGAGGTTTCAATTCCTTGGTCTTTATCAGATTCTTTGATTTTTGGAATAGGATAAGCATCAATCGAATCAATCAATTGAGGACTGTTGGCATTGATGCCTCCAATATGGAAGCCAGAGTTAAAGTCAAATGCTGTTTTTCCTTGATAGAACAAGGTAGCTTGTTGAAGGACATTAAAGTTCAAAGAATCTTGAGGTGAAATTTCTTTATACATTTTAACCCAGTATTTAATACCATCTTGAGCAAGTTGGCTTGTCAAATCTGCTTTAAGATCTTTTGTTAAGAGGCTTCCTCCACCACTACGTACGTAGAAGTTCAAGAAACGTGTTGCCATTAAGTCATTTGTTCCAAACGGAACAGACAAGCCATAAACTCCAGCTTCTTTCAATTTTTTAGAAGCTTCATAGAGTTGATCCCAAGTTTTAGGAACCTCAATATTATGTTCTTTTAACAAATCTGTTCTAACCCACATGACTTGTGCATGTGAATAAAGAGGAACAGAGTAGTAATCATCTCCGATTTTTGCCTCATTTAAGGCAGTTTCGTTAAATTTATCCTGTCCAATACGCTTGATAGAATCGTTTAGCGGAACCAAAGCATCTGAGTTTACCATTTCCATTACTTGGTTAGGGAGAGCTGTACTGATATCTGGCACATTCCCATTTGCTAAACCTGTAGTCCATTTAGTATAGAAGTCATTCCAAGAGAATGTTTCAATCTTGATTTTCGTTTTTGGATGCTTTTGCATGAAAGCATCTGCTGATTTTTGAATACTTTCTAAACGGGGTCCTTGAGTAAAGGAGTGCCACATTGTAATCTCGCCAGATAATTCTGTCGGTGGTTCAGTACTAGTTGTAGCTTCTTTCTTTCCTGAACAAGCTACCAAGGCAACGGCTGCTAGCGCAACTCCAGCTAAACATAAAAACTTTCTCATTTTTTTCATCGTTCTTCCCTTTCTACATTAAGAAATCGCAACTTTAAAGACAACTTTTTTCACAGGTTCATCATTTATACGAACCTTGGGTTGATGTAAATCTTCTGGAAAAGTGATGAGGCATTCGCCAGCTCTCAAATGAACCAACTGTTCCACTTTCCCTGTGTATAATTCAATATCCTTCTCTTCATCATACTCTTGGGTAACGCTTACATTTTCCGGCGACGTAACAGCCATGGCTTCTTCGTTTTCCAAAACTAAATGAATATCCAAATATTTTTGGTGTGTTTCAAAGAAAGCCCCTGCTTGACCATCTGCTAGATAAGTAAAGCAATTCCCAAACAATCGATTACCATCGATAGCAATCGGACCTTCTGTTAAATTTTCTAGTCCTGTTTTTTCTAGAAAATCTATCAATGTTGCAAAATGTGGATTTACTCCCACATAAGTTCCTAAACGGCTAATTTTTGTAATAATCATCTCTTCTAACCTCCTTTCTCAATCTATTTTTCCTATCCAAGTTCCCCATTCTTCTGTCTAGCATTTTCTACTAGAAAGACATAAAAACACAACACTCTCTAGCCTATACTCTTTGAAAATCTCCTCAAACCACAGTCGCTTCACCTTGGATTATATAGGTCAGTCTTATCTACAACCTCAAAGCGGTGTTTTGGGCAATCTGCTACTAGCTTGCTAGTTTCTTCTTTGATTTTCATTCAGTATCTCCTCAATTTTCACAAGAAGATCTGATTTTTCTAGCGACAAACAGAATAAATAAGTTAGTTCAATGAGCTACCTTCCTTATAGATGAAATTGATATTCATGAAGGAAGTCGCCCTTTATTTTTTGCAAAAGATACTAGTATGAATCTATTTGGGACTTGAATTTATAAGCTGCTCACTTATACTCTTCGAAAAT
>NZ_VMNB01000011.1 GCF_013277515.1 Streptococcus sp. k-402
TGAGCTAACTTCGTCAGTTCTATCTGCAACCTCAAAACGGTGTTTTGAGCTGACTTCGTCAGTTCTATCTGCAACCTCAAAACGGTGTTTTGAGCTGACTTCGTCAGTTCTATCTGCAACCTCAAAACGGTGTTTTGAGCTGACTTCGTCAGTCTTATCTACAACCTCAAAACAGTGTTTTGAGCAGCCTGCGGCTAGTTTCCTAGTTTGCTCTTTGATTTTCATTGAGTATTATTCTTCAACTTCTGTTAAGGTTGCTGCCTTTTCAAGATATTTTTGGTAGGTACCGTCATCCTTGAGTTTTTGGATGACCTTGTCCACCACTTCTTTCAAATCAGCACTATTTTTTCTAAGGGCAACTGCATTGGCTTCGCCGTCCTTCATCTTCAAGCTGACAGTTGCGACAGCTAGATCCGCATTTTTAGCAGCATAGCTAAGGGCAACAGGCTCATCCATGTGAACAGCATCAACTTTTCCAGCTTGCAATTCATTGACAGCTTCACCCATATTAGTTAGGGAAGTTAATTGAGCTTTTGGCAATTGTTCCTTGACCATTGATTCTGGAACAGTCCCTTTTTGGGCTGCAATATTAGCACTTTCTAAGCTAGTTAAATCCTTGTATTTTTCCACATCAGCCTTACGAACCAAGAAACTAATCTTGTTTTCATAGTAAGGGATTGAAAAATCAAAGACTTCTTTTCTCTCATCAGTAGCGCTAATTCCTGCGACCGCTAGGTCAGCCTTACCAGTTTGAAGACTAGTCAAGACATTATCAAAACTCATGCTTGAAATTTCCAACTTCACCCCAAGTTCATCAGCGATAGCTTGGGCCATATCAATATCCGCACCGACTACCTGGTTTTTTCCGTCAACTAAGGATTGGAATTCAAAAGGTGCATAGTCAGGACTAGTCGCCACTACCAATTTCCCCTTTTGCTTAATGGCTTCAACAGCTGACTGAGAACCATTAGAACCCGACTGGCAAGCTACTAAGAAGAAACTTGCAAGAAAACTACATAAAACAAATATCCATTTTTTTAATTTCATAAATAAACAACCTCTCTGTTGATTTTGTATAATTATAACGCTATCCAAGTTACTTGTCAAGTGTTTTTGAATTTTTATCTTAAAAATATTTTTTTCATTCAAGAAAAGGAGCTATCAGTTGATTTCAAGCTCCTTTTTATACAGAATGAACCTATTTTATAGTTCGACAATCTTACCTGTTTCAAAGTAAACAACCCATTCACAGATATTTTTGGCATAGTCCCCAATACGTTCCAAGAAGGCAATCACTTGGAAGTAATCACGACCTGTAACAATGGCATCAGGATTTTTCTTGATTTCTTCTGTAGCCAAGTCACGAATGCGATCAAAGTAATGGTTGATTTTTTCGTCCATGGCTGCTACTTCATAGGCCTGGTCTACTGAACCATTCAGATAGAGTTCAAGGGCTGCTTCAACGAAGTTCTTGACATCGCGCCCCATTCTCTTGATTTCTTCTTCAACAGCTGGGATACGTTGCTCCCCTTTCATACGAATTGCCGCTTTGGCAATGGAAACGGCATGGTCGCCCATACGTTCCAAGTCAGATACAGCCTTCAAGACTGTCAAAACAGTACGCAAATCTTGAGAAACTGGTTGTTGAAGGGCAATCATTTCAAATGATTTCTTCTCCAATTTCACTTCGTATTCGTTTACTTCTGCATCGTCTTCGATGACTTCCTTGGCCAAATCAAGGTCATGCGTAACAAAGGCACGCACCGTACGATTGATTTGGGATAGCACTTCTTGTCCCATAGCGTAGAACTGGTTGTGCAATTTCTCTAAATCTTCTTCAAATTGAGAACGTAACATCATTTATCTCCTTATCCAAATTTTCCTGAAATATAATCTTCTGTTTCCTTGTGTTGTGGGTTGAGGAACATCTTCTTGGTATCGTTAAACTCAATCAAATCTCCATCAAGGAAAAACCCTGTCTTGTCAGAGATACGAGAGGCTTGTTGCATGGAACGTGTAACCAAGAGCATGGTGTATTTATCTTTTAGACCATACAAGGTTTCCTCAATCTTACCGGCCGAGATAGGGTCCAAGGCTGAAGTCGGTTCATCCAAGAGGATGATTTTAGGACTGGTTGCCAAGACACGTGCAACGCAGACACGTTGTTGTTGTCCACCTGAAAGCCCGATAGCTGAATCATGCAGGCGATCCTTGACCTCATCCCAGATAGAAGCTCGTTGTAGGGCTTTTTCTACTGCTTCATCCAGAACCTGCTTGTCCTTCACCCCATTGATACGAAGCCCATAAACAACGTTTTCGTAGATAGACATAGGGAAAGGGTTTGGTTGTTGGAAAACCATGCCGATTTCCTTACGCAATTCAACTGTATCTGTACGCGGGCTGTAGATGTTGTGGCCGTTGTAAACCACCGAACCAGTTGTAGTCACCTCTGGATTGAGATCCCCCATGCGGTTGATAGCCTTGAGGAGGGTTGATTTCCCTGATCCAGATGGACCAATCAAGGCTGTGATTTCCTTGGGTTGGAAAGATAAGGAAACACTATTCAAGGCCTTCTTTTGATTGTAGTAAACGGACAGGTCTGACACCTGTAAAATCGCTTCTGTCATACTGTTTCCTTTCTATCCAAAGTGTCCTGTTACGTAGTCATTGGTTGACTGTAGTTTGGCATTTTGGAAAATATTAGAGGTCTTATCGTACTCGATCAAGTCGCCCAAGTAGAAAAACCCTGTGTAGTCACTAGCACGCGCAGCCTGCTGCATACTGTGGGTCACGATGATGATGGTAAAGTCCTTCTTCAATTCCAACATGGTTTCTTCCAGCTGGGCTGTCGCAATCGGATCCAAGGCTGACGCAGGTTCATCCATCAAGAGGATATCTGGTTTAACAGAGATAGCACGAGCGATACAAAGACGTTGCTGCTGACCACCTGATAGGGTCAAGGCTGACTTGTGCAAATCGTCCTTGACCTGATCCCAAAGGGCAGCCTGACGAAGAGAAGTTTCCACAATTTCATCCAAGACTTGCTTGTCCTTAACTCCTGCACGTTCATGGGCAAAAGTAATATTTCGGTAGATAGACTTGGCAAAGGGATTTGGCCGTTGGAAGACCATTCCAATGTGCTTACGCATTTCATAAACATTGATTTCTGGACGATTAACATCAATCCCTTGATAGAGAATTTGACCTGTGACCTTGGCAATATCAATGGTATCATTCATACGGTTGAGACTGCGGAGGTAGGTTGATTTTCCTGAACCAGAAGGGCCAATTAAGGCTGTAATTTTATTTTTTTCAAATTGCATATCGATACCCTTGATGGATTCATTTTTACCGTAGTAAACATGTAAATCCTTAGTAGAGAGGGCCACTTTCTCTTCAGGAAAGGTGATGATATGCTTTTCATCCCAATTATATTTTGACATGGCTTCTCCTTTAGGCAGCGGTTAATTTCTTATGTAGGTAGCTTCCGAGTTTGCGAGCTCCAAAGTTAAAGATGAGGATAAAGATGAGGAGCACGGCGGCAGAACCTGCTGATACGATGGTTCCATCTGGAATAGTTCCTTCACTATTGACCTTCCAGATGTGGACAGCTAAGGTTTCTGCTTGACGGAAGATTGAGATTGGGCTAGTCACACTAAGAATATTCCAGTTAGACCAGTCTAGTGCTGGTGCAGATTGTCCTGCAGTATAGATGAGAGCAGCCGCCTCACCAAAGATACGGCCAGAGGCCAGGACAACCCCCGTCACAATACCTGGAAGGGCTTCTGGAATGACCACATGAACCACAGTCTCCCAACGAGAAATCCCAAGGGCCAAGCCGGCCTCACGTTGCGTATGGTGAACGTGTTTCAAGCTGTCCTCAACATTACGAGTCATCTGAGGCAGGTTAAAGACCGTCAAGGCCAAGGCACCTGAAATGATTGAAAATCCATACTCAAACTGAACTACAAAGATCAAGTAACCAAAGAGACCTACAACCACTGATGGCAATGAAGATAAGATTTCAATACAGGTTCTGACAAAATTGGTCACAGGACCTTTTTTAGCATATTCAGCTAGGAAAATCCCAGCCCCCATAGATAAAGGCACAGAGATAATCAGGGTAATGACCAAAAGGAAGAAGGAATTATAGAGCTGAATTCCAATCCCTCCGCCTGCTTGGTAAGAAGATGATTTGCCAGTCAAGAAAGACCAAGAGATGTGGGGCAAACCACGAACCAAGATATAAAGAATCAAGGATGCCAAGATGGCAACGATAATTCCTGCAATTGAGTAGAGGACAGCTGTTGCAATTTTATCTAATTTCTTAGCGTGCATAGTTTTTCTTTCCTCTTTCTTTCGTAATCAATTTAATCACACTGTTGAAGGCCAAACTCATCAAGAGCAAGACTAAGGCCAAGGACCAGAGAACGTTATTGTCAACAGTTCCCATAACGGTATTTCCGATACCCATGGTCAAGACAGAGGTCAAGGTCGCAGCAGGTGTTGTCAATGAAGTTGGGACAACGGCTGAGTTTCCGACCACCATCTGAATGGCTAAGGCCTCACCAAAGGCACGCGCCATCCCAAAGACCACTGCAGTGAAAATCCCAGAACGCGCTGCCTTCAAGATCACGCGCCAGATGGTTTGCCAGCGAGTGGCCCCCATAGCCAAACTAGCTTCGCGGTAGTGACGAGGCACCGCACGCAAACTATCGGTTGTCATAAAGGTTACCGTCGGTAAAATCATGACAAAGAGAACGAAAATCCCTGACAAAATCCCAAAACCAGTTCCACCAAAGACACTACGGACAAAGGGAACTACGACCTGCAAACCGATAAATCCATACACGACGGAAGGAATTCCGACCAGCAATTCAATAGCTGGTTGCAAGATTCTAGCACCCTTTGGTGATACTTCTGTCATAAAGACTGCCGCACCGATGGCAAAAGGAGTTGCGATAAGAGCTGATAGGATTGTGACAATAAAGGAACCCAAAATCATTGGAAGCGCACCAAATTGTTTACCTGAAGGATTCCAAATTTGGCCAAAGAGGAAATCAAAGATATTAACCCCATTTACAAAGAAGGTCGACAAACCTTTTTGGGCTACGAAAATCAAAATCATGGCCACAATGATAACAATCAAAGACAGACAGGCAAAGGTCAAGCCTTTTCCAAGTTTCTCTAAACGAGAGTTCTTTGAGGGAGAAAGTAATTTTTTAGCTAATTCTTCTTGATTCATTATTGACTCCCTTCTAGTGCTGTCACCGTTCCTACAGCATCTTTTTCAACCTTCATTTCCTTGACAGAAATATAGCCCATTCCCTTAACGATTCCACTTTGCGCTTCATCTGAGAGGACAAAGTTGAGAAACTCTGCCACCAATTCATTTGGCTGACCTAGGGTGTACATGTGTTCATAAGACCACAAAGGCCAGTTATTGCTTGTAACATTTTCTGCAATCGGCTCATAGCCATTCAACTTCATACGTTTAACTGAGTCATCCACATAGGCAAAGGCTAAGTAAGAAATGGCTCCTGGTGTCTGGGAAACAATGTTTTTGACCATCCCATTTGAATCCTGTTCTTGACTCTGCACAGCAGATTGACCATCCATGACAACACTATCAAAGGTTGCACGTGAACCAGAACTTGCCGCGCGGTTGATAATGGAAATGGCTAGGTCTTTCCCACCGACTTCTTTCCAGTTGGTCACTTGACCTGTGAAGATGCTACGGAGTTGTTCAGTTGTCAGATTTTCAACGTCAACTTCCTTGTTTACAATCACTGCCAAGCCCGCTACGGCTACCTTATGGTCCACTAGAGCGGATGCGTTGATACCGTCTTTTTCCTCGGCAAATACGTCTGAATTTCCTACATCAACGGCTCCAGACTGAACCTGAGACAGACCTGTACCAGATCCTCCACCTTGGACGTTGACTGTTTTTCCAACGTGCAAAGAGCCAAATTCATCTGCTGCTGCTTCGACCAAGGGCTGAAGAGCCGTTGAGCCAACAGCTGTCATGGATTCCCCACGATCAATCCAGCTAGCACATCCCGCCAAAGAACCTGCCAGCAAAAGAGCTGCAAGGGATAGAGCGAGTTTTTTCCTTTTTTTCACTGTTTTTCTCCTTGAAAATAATGGTGAATGCTGTGAATTTTTTCAACTATTTATTTATGTTTTTCTTTTGATAATTGGGAGCCAACTAAAGTTCTTATACTAAATGAAAATCAAAGAGCAAACTAGGAAACTAGCCGCAGGCTGTACTTGAGTACGGCAAGGCGACGTTGACGCGGTTTGAATTTGATTTTCGAAGAGTATTAGCTTGGTTTAACTAGAAATTTGCTTAGTTACCTTTCCACCAATTTTGACTTAAAATGAAAGACAATTTGAAAAAAATCCATACTTCCACTATAACATAGACAAGCTACTTTGACTAGCATTTTCACTTGAATCTAAGGCCTTTTGGAAAATAATTTTTCAAAACATTTCCAGTCACCTTTCCAAAGCCCAAGCCATTTCCTTTAACCAAAACTTGGTACCAACCATTTGGCAGACTTTCCGACAGCTGAACGGTTTCTCCAGCGACATACTTTACAAACGCTTCTTGGTCAATTTCAACTGATTGCTTTACCTGTCTCGGTTTCAAGGCTAGACCAAGAGCAAAACTAGGCTCAAAGCGTTTCTTCTTAAAGGTCCCTAGATGCAGTCCATTGCGCGCAATCTTGAGTTTCCCTAAATCTGGCAAAAGTTCTGGCAGGAGATAGAGTTGGTCACCAAAAGTCTGCAAGATTCCCCTTAGATTGACCTTCAAATGTTTTTGGGCAAATTCCTGCCACAAGACAACTTGTTCACGACTGAGATTGCTCTTACTTGCCTTACATTTTGGTGCTGGATTGTCACCTTTAAATTGCAAATGGGCTACAAATTGCCCCTCTCCCTTAAACTGATGAGGGTACATCCGAGCCGTTTCTGGCAGGTCAATACCAGCTACCATTCCATTGATATGCTCTACTGGCAACAAATCAAAATCATACTCCTCCAGCAACCAATTGACAATCTCTTCGTTTTCCTCAGGTGCCCAGGTACAGGTTGAATAAACCAAGCGACCACCTTCAGCTAGCATGGTTACTGCATCTTCCAGAATTTCTCTTTGCAAACTAGCACATTGACTCGGATAATCTAAGCTCCAATAGTCCATAGCATCTGGTTGCTTACGAAACATTCCTTCACCCGAGCAAGGGGCATCAAGGACAATGAGGTCAAAATAGCCCTTAAAAACCTTGGCCAAGCGGTCAGCAGATTCATTGGTCACCACGACATTTGTCGCTCCAAAGCGCTCCATGTTTTCTACTAAAATCTTAGCCCGTTTGCTTGAAATTTCATTGGAGACGAGAAGACCCTCCCCTGCTAGATAGGCTGCCAGCTGAGTTGATTTTCCACCCGGTGCAGCAGCCAAATCCAAGACCTTCATCCCAGGACTGGGCTTGGCTACCTGAGCCACCATCTGAGCAGCGGGTTCTTGCGAATAAACTAAACCTGTAGCATGCTCAGGCGATTTCCCTGAAACCTTACCATAGTGGCCCCAAGGGGTTTGAGGAATGGCATCAGAAAAGGAAACTGGCGCTTCTTTTAAAGGATTGACCCGAAAGGCCGAAACCGCTTCCTCCTCAAAAGAGGCAAGAAAATCTCTTGCCTCATCTCCTAGTATCTTTTCATATTTTTCAACAAATCCTTCTGGAAATTGCATTTAAGTTCTTTTCCTTTCGTAAATATAGGACTGAATTTCCTCCTGCATCTCAAGAGGCACCATCATGACCGCCTGTCTGGTTTGAAAATCAGGAGTTTCACCAGAAAGAGTCACAACCTCATAGCCCAGACTTTCCCCTAAAATACTAGCCGCAGCATAATCCCATGGTTGCAGATAGGTGATATAGGTCAACAAACGCCCTGACAAAATCTTGGCAAAACTAATAGCCGCACTCCCATAGACACGAACACCGAGGACCGCTCGACTCAAATCAGCCAGCCCCCATTCATTGGTTTCCAGCATGCCACTATTGCCTGCAATGAGAAAATCTCCAAGTGGTTTGGCTTTAAAGGGAGCTAGGAGCTTATCGTTTCGGCAAACCGGAAATTCCCCACCACCGTGGTAACAATCCCCTTTGATTACATCATAAATCAGACCAAACTGTCCCTGACCATTTTCAAAATAAGCCATCATGACAGCAAAATCTTCCTGCTGAGCCACAAAATTATTGGTACCATCAATGGGATCAATGACCCAAACCTTGCCCTCTTGAACCGAGGCTCGCAGACAACCTTCTTCAGCACAAATCTTATCCTCAGGATAACGAGACAAAATCTCACCAACCAAGAGCTCCTGAACTTCCTTGTCCAGTCTGGTCACTAAATCTGTTGGAGAGGACTTGGTCTCAACACGCAAGTCTTCCTGCATATGGTCAAGGATGTACTGGCCCGCCCTCTTGACAAGCTCTTTGGCAAATTCAAATTTACTTTCCAAGAGAAATCTTTCCTTCCCCTTTTTCCTTGGCAGCCTGAACCGCTCGGTAAAGCGAATAGCCACTAACTGTTTCAAATTCTCGTCCCAAACGTTTTTCTTCGCTCTTACTTGGCACAACCGCTTTGAATCCCTTATAGGAGCCCAGTAACTTTTGAGCCTCTACCTTGCCTTCATAGGCAGCTTCAACATCATTAAAAAAAGAAAGCACTGAAGCAAGTTCTTCAGTGCTCCACGACAAATCTAGTGGGTAACTATACTGTTTGTTCATTAACTAATACCAGCTCTCATTCTTGCTTCTTTTAGTTCTTGCTTACGATAACTACGAGGGAGAAAAGCACGAATCTCATCTTCATTAAAACCAATCTGCATGCGTTTAGCATCGATAATAATTGGACGACGCAAAAGACTAGGATACTGCTCAATCAAATGAAGCAATTCCGATACCGAAATACTCTCTACATCAATATTCAATTTTTGAAAAATTTTTGAACGAGTTGAAATGATGTCATCAGTACCATTTTCGGTCAAGGAAAGGATGTGTTGCAATTCTTTTCTTGTTAAAGGACTGGTCATAATATTGTGTTCCACAAAGGGAACCTTATGTTTTTCTAACCAGGCCTTCGCCTTACGACATGATGTACAGCTCGGTGATAAAAATAGTGTAATCATGCTTTTCTCTTCTTATCTATACTTTGCTACTTCTATTATACAAAAAAATAAAGCGCTTGACTAGGGATTTTTAGAAAAAAAGCCTATTTTGTTGTAGAAAAAAAGTCCCATAAGATCTATAATGAAAAGCGACAAAACCATCATTAGAAAGAATCCTATGGAACAATTATATTTTATCACAAAACTTCTTGATATCAAAGACCCAAATATCCAAATTATAGATATCGTTAATAGGGATACTCACAAAGAAATCTTCGCTAAACTGGACTATGACGCCCCGTCTTGCCCTGAGTACAGAAGTCAAATGAAGAAATATGACTTTCAAAAACCATCTAAGCTCCCTTACCTCGAAACAACTGGTATACCTACTAGAATTCTCCTTAGAAAACACCGTTTTAACTGCTATCAGTGCTCAAAAATGATGGTTGCTGAGACTCCTCTAGTAAAGAAAAATCATCAAATCCCTCGTATCATCAACCAAAAAATTGCTCAGAAGCTGATTGAAAAAACTTCTATGACCGATATTGCTCATCAGCTTGGCATTTCAACTTCAACTGTCATTCGAAAGCTCAATGACTTTCACTTTAAGCATGATTTTTCTCGGCTTCCAAAGACTATGTCTTGGGATGAGTACTCCTTTACCAAGGGATAGATGAGTTTCATTGCGCAAGATTTTGACAATATCAATATCATCACTGTTCTTGAGGGACGAACACAAGCTATTATTCGAAGTCGCTTTCTTCGCTACGATAGAGCCGTTCCTTGTCAGGTGAAAATCATTACTATGGATATGTTTAGCCCTTACTATGACTTAGCTAAACAGCTTCGCTTTCGAATTTCTAGGCTCAGGCTGAAACAGTCTCCCAGACTGTTTCACTCCCATGTGCTAAAATCGTTCTAGATTGCTTCCACATTGTACAACATCTCAGCCGTGCTATGAGTCGTTTGCGTGTCCAAATCATGAATCAGTTTGAACGAAAATCTCATGAATACAAGCCTATCAAACGCTACTGGAAACTCATCCAACAGGATAGTCGTAAACTCAGCGATAAACGTTTTTATCGCCCTACTTTTCGCATGCACTTGACGAATAAAGAGATTTTAGACAAGCTTTTTAGCTATTCAGAGGACTTGAAACACCACTATCATCTCTACCAGCTCCTGCTTTTTCACTTTCAGAACAAGGAGGCAGACAAATTTTTCGGACTCATTGAGGACAATCTTAAGCTGGTTCATCCTCTTTTTCAGACTGTTTTTAAAACCTTTATCAAGGACAAAGAGAAAACTGTCAACGCTCTTCAACTACCCTATTCTAACGCAAAATTGGAAGCCACTAATAATCTCATCAAGCTTATCAAGCGCAATGCCTTTGGTTTTCGGAACTTTGAAAACTTCAAAAAAAGGATTTTTATCGCTCTGAACATTAAAAAAGAAAGGACAAAATTTGTCCTTTCTAGATCTTAGCTTTTCATCAACCCACTACAGTTGACAAAGAGCCAATTTAATACTCATTTCTGCCATTTCAGATATAGCTATAGAAAATACACTCTCTTCAGCGATTTTTCTCTTATTTTCTATCCAATGTCCGAACTGCCGCTTGATAGGTTTGCTCCATCAGCATGGTAATGGTCATAGGACCGACACCTCCAGGGACTGGCGTGATATGGCTAGCAAGTGGTGCAACTGTCTCATAATCCACATCTCCACAAAGCTTACCATTTTCATCGCGGTTCATTCCAACGTCAATGACTACCGCACCTGGTTTGACAAAGTCAGCAGTCACAAACTTGGCGCGACCAATTGCAACCACAAGAATATCCGCTTTAGCAGCCACCTTGGCGAGATTATGGGTGCGTGAGTGGGTCAAGGTCACTGTTGCATTCTTGGCCAAAAGAAGCTGAGCCATGGGTTTTCCAACGATATTGGAACGACCGATGACGACCGCATTTTTACCTTCCAAATCAATCCCATATTCATGAAACATTTCCATAATTCCTGCAGGTGTCGAAGGAATCATGACTGGATGACCAGACCAAAGGCGTCCCATATTTAGAGGATGGAAACCATCCACATCCTTTTCTGGGTCAATAGCCAATAGAACCGCCTCTTCATCAATGTGTTTTGGTAATGGCAACTGGACCAAAATCCCATGCCAAGCTGGATCCTGATTGTATTTAGCAATCAGGTCTAACAATTCCTCTTGAGTAATGGTCTCTGGAACTCGCACTACTTCGCTACGGAAACCAGCCGCAAGAGCTGACCTCTCCTTGTTGCGAACGTAAACTTGGCTGGCTGGATTGTCCCCAACCAAAATCACTACCAAACCAGGCACTAGACCTGTTTCTTCCTTTAATTTTGCAGTCTTTTCAGCCAACTGCCCCTGCAATTTGGCCGCTAAAGCTTTCCCATCAATAATCTGTGTCATATCACTTCTCTTTTCTTTCAAATATCTTCCATTATACCAAAAACTGTTGGTCCCCTCTAACACTTCTTTCCTAGGCTATCCTATAGTTTCAAACTATAAGAAAAAGCTCTGGTTGAGCTTTTCATTAATCTATATTTTATATGTAAAGTTGACTACAAATAGCTAAACAAAGCTAACTTATAAAACCTTACTCAAGAAATCTTTAGTCCGTTGTTCTTTGGTTTGTTCAAAAATCTGCTCAGGTGTCCCATCTTCAACAACCACACCGTCTGCCATAAAGATAACACGATCTGCCACCTCACGGGCAAATCCCATTTCATGTGTTACGATAACCATGGTCATTCCTGACTTGGCAAGGTCTTGCATAACAGCTAGAACTTCTCCAACCATCTCAGGGTCCAAGGCTGAAGTTGGCTCATCAAAGAGCAAAACATCTGGTTCCATGGCCAACCCACGCGCGATGGCAATCCGTTGTTGCTGGCCACCTGACAAACTCTGTGGATAAGCGTCTGCCTTATCTGGTAAACCAACTTTTTCCAACAGCTCTTGGGCTCTCTTCTCAGCCACTGTCTTGCTCTCACCTTTGGTCTTGATAGGTGACAAGGTGATATTTTCCATCACAGTCATATTAGGAAAGAGATTGAATTGTTGGAAAACCATGCCCATCTTCTCACGCATGGCAAACAGGTCATTCTTCTTGTCCGTAATATCAACTCCCTCAAAGATAACCTTCCCTTTTGTTGCTTCTTCCAACAGATTCATAGAGCGAAGCAAGGTAGATTTCCCGCTCCCTGAAGGACCGATGATAACGACAACTTCTCCTCTTTTAATCTCGAGGTTGATGCCCTTCAATACTTCATTCTTTCCAAATGATTTATGTAAATTTTCAATTTTTATCAAGGTTTCTGTCATTATTTCTTATCTCCTTGTCCCATGCGTTTTTCAAAAGCTTTCAAGGCTACTGTCAAAATAGAAGTCATAATCAAGTAATAAAAGGCTGCAAATAAAAGTGGTGTTAAAGGTAGATAGGTTGTTGTAGAAACTGTAGTAGCTCCGTTCCACAACTCCATAACACCGATAGCTGATAAGAGGGAACTATCCTTGATAATGGTGATAAATTCGTTCCCCAAAGCTGGCAAGATATTTTTGATTGCTTGTGGCAAAATCACATAGCGCATCGCATTTTTAGGACGAATCCCTAGCGAATAAGCCGCTTCTAGCTGACCTTTTGGAACAGCATTGATTCCGGCACGAACAGTCTCAGAAACATAAGCACCACTGTTCATAGAGATAATCAAAATCCCTGGAATCAAGCGAGAAAGATCGACACCCAAAATCCCAACCTGAATAGTCGGAGCATTGATATGCATAAGAGCAAAGGCAATCATAATCTGAACCATCATCGGTGTCCCACGGAAAATCCAAACGTACAAGTTGGCGAGCCAAACAAGCGGTTTAAACTTTGAACGTTGCCCAAAAGCCAAGACAACACCCAAAATAGTTCCCAAAAAGACAACACAGATAGAAATGAGAACCGTCACAACAGCCCCATAGTTAAAATAAGGTAAATACTTAGGTAAAAAAGAAAAATTCATAGTCACACTGCTTTCTAAAATAGAATACTGTATGATTATAACATGTATTGAATTAAAATTCAAACCTTTTATCCAATTTATTTAAAAATCTTTAAACCGATCCTGCTTGATTAACCCCAATTTTCCATGATGAATCCAGTAGTAAATGGTAGAAACGCCCACGTTAACCTCATTAGCCTTGACCATCATTTCAGGAGAAAACTTTTGATTATGATAGTGGAGAATCTTTTCCTTTAGTTCCTTGGTTAAGCTTAATTTCTTGATCGAGCGCTTGCGATTGCTTTCATAAGATTGTTGAGCATAGTCGGCAGAATAAACCTTTTTGAAGCGCCCTTTTCCAAGACATTGTAGGACTGTCTCACGCTTGATTTCAGTGTGGATAGTTTGAGGAGATTTTCCAAGCAGAGAGGCAATTTCTCTATTTGATTTTCCTTCTTTTTCCATCTTTCGATTAAGCGACGTCTATCGATTGTCAAATGAAATCGAAGACTAGCTATCAGCTAGTTGAACCATATAATTTTTAGGAGAGATGGGTGGCTAACTTCATTATAGAACTTTCAGTGATTTTTCTTTTAAAGTTCTACTGTTAGGACTTGACCTTGCTTAACTACTGGTTCTCCGGCAATATAGACATCATCTACATCACTGGACTTGACAGCATAAACCAGGTGAGAGAGCATATTTTCCTGAGGTTGGAGATGAATTTTGCCTTGTGGTTGAATGACCAGAAAATCTGCCTGTTTACCTACTTCCAGACTTCCTATCTGATTTTCCATTCCTAGGACCTTAGCCCCTTCGATTGTCAGTGCCTTGAGAGCTGTTTCGATAGGAAATTGGCTGGCATCTCCACTTTTCATCTTCTGAAGAAGGGCTGCTGTTCGTCCTTCCTCAAACATATCAAGGTTGTTGTTGGAAGCAACTGAATCTGTCGCAATTCCGACTGCTACTCCTGCTTTTTGGAGTTGGATGATTGGAGCAATCCCTGAGGCCAATTTGAGGTTACTAATAGGATTGTGAGCAATAGCTACTTGAGAAGTTGCTAAGCGTTCAATTTCTCGCTCATTTAATTCAACCCCGTGAGCAAAGACGGACGGATGATCTAAGTAACCCAGTTCTTCTAGAAAAGCAAGGGGGCGTTTGCCGTAGCGTTTCAGGATAACTCCTGATTCCTCCTTGGTCTCCGCCACATGGATATGGAGAGGAATATTTAGCTCTTTTGCCATGTCTAAACTCACTTGTAGCAAGTCTTGATTACAGCTGTAAGGAGAATGAGGAGCTACCATCACCTTGAAATTTGGATTTTTATATCCAATAATTTCCTCAATGATTGCTCGAGTTCTGCTTATCGTCTCAGCAGTTGTTTCTGCCTCTGAAGAAAAGAGGGTCGGTGAGAAATAACAACGCATCTTGGAAGCCTTGACTACCTGATAAATCTGCTCAATCTCCACTCCATTGGGATTATACATATCGTTAAAGGTTGTTGTTCCTGACTGGAGCATTTCTGTCAGAGCTTCTTTAACCGCCTTGGTAGTCATGTCTGGAGTAAACTCAGCTTCTGCAGGCCAGATATAATCATTGAGCCATTCATGAAGGTTGCTGTCATCTCGGATTCCTCGCAAACCTGTCATAGCAGAATGGGTGTGGCAATTGACCAATCCAGGCATAATCCAGGCTCCCTGATAGTCTATAATCTGCTCAGCTTGCTCTAAAATCTCTGGCTTCTCTTGACCGACATAGACAATTTGAGAATCCTTAACTGCTAAGATTCCATCCAAATAAACATGGAAATCTTGGTCACAAGTCACGATGTTTACATGCTGAAAGACTTTCATTATAGGCTCCTTTTCTAAAAGACAATTTATACTCTTCTAAAATCTCTTCAAACCACATCAGCTTCACCTTGGAGTAGATATATGTTACTGACTTCGTCAGTTCTATCCACAACCTCAAAACAGTGCTTTGAGCTGACTT
>NZ_VMNB01000012.1:0-51223 GCF_013277515.1 Streptococcus sp. k-402
TTGACAAAGAGCTAAAAAATAGCCCTTCGGATAAAATCCGAGGGGCTAGAAACGTTGTTAAATCAACGGCCGAACTTTTGAATTTCAAGGTTCGGGATAAAATAGTTCACTGAACTATTTTATTTTTTCAAGTTATCTTCCTATTATTAGATACTAATAAATAGGCCTAAGCCTACTCAATATCTAACTTGATTTTCTCAAAAACTATTAAATTCAAATAAGTTGAGATAACTTAAAGGGTAACAAAAAGGAACTTAAAATGATGAGTTCAGCAGGCAAGAAACTAGCACGGTCAAACGTGCTTTTTTTATTGCTGATAGGTTCATTATACCACGTAGTATATAAAAGGCAAAAAATAACTCATATCAAAGAGCACTTAGAATTTCTAAATGCTTTCTTTTTTTGTCATTTCGATTATTTCTTTTAAGCTTGGGTTTGTCTTCCAAATTCTAGTCCATGACCTCATTTTTACCAAACTCCCTAAATAGATGCCATTTATCTTTGGCATATTTGGAGAAAGTTTATATTTTTCTCTGATTTCATCTTTGTGATCCATTATGTACTGATTGCGAGGAAGGCAACAAAAGATACCCTCACCAAAATAACTCAAATCTTCATCAGATATTTCAATAAGTTCTTCGGGTTTTACATAAATCGCTCGATTAACTCTATCTTTTCCATCAGAAAAAGCCTTTTCTATAAAATCTTTATCAAATCCCATCTTCTAACACCTCCAAGCCATAAATTATCATTCCATTTTCATCTAAAGAAATCATCTATTTCATTTGGTTTATCAGCTACAAAAATCTTGTCATCCACTTCTGGTTTTGATTCCTTAACAACGTCCTCACCATCCACATACTTGCTATACCACTCTTTATAAGTCATATCAGCAGGTACTAGCTCGGTCTTCCCTGTTTCTGGATTTCTCTACTTCTATTCTTATCCATATTATATACCTTTTCTAACACTTTTCAACCACAAAAGCCCCCAGATTAGTTTCTAAGGGCTTTTAGTTTATCCGTGGTGATTTAGTTATACAGTCCAAAACAAAGCGAATAAGGGGCGAATATGAAGCCTCAGCCTACTTATATACTTCTAGCTCTCCGTTCTGGTGGATTCTCGCAAAGTTTAAGACGGCTATCTGTTTATATCGGTGGTAGCTAGTGGATTTTGCCCCAGCAATTTCTAAACATTCACTTACTGTTTTCTTTCTCATGTAGCAATAATGGATAATAAAATATTTTCTGGCTCGTTTGTTCTCTATACTGTTGATGTCTTGGGCGAATATTTCCAACCCCTCACGGATTGCCTTTTCATGCTCACCACTCAAATTCCACTGATCAGGTAAGACAAGTTCCCAAGCCTCTTCATCTATCGTAACTTGGTTTTCACTTCCTGCCATCCTCTGGAATCTCAGAAAGTAAGTCATCCGCTCTCTGACGTTCATCATCGTTTTCAAGTTATCCAGCTCCATTAGTTCGCTCCTTCATGATATAATAGTTATGCGAAACCATACCATGAGAGTCAGCCCTGTGCTGGCTTTTTTGCGTTTTCTCGGCGTTAAAGTCCATTCTCCATACCATTTGATAAGCAATTAAGGGATGTTTTTATCTCTCTTATTTCCTTGCTTATCTGCTTATCATTTGGTAAGCAACAAATCCAAAATAACAAACTTTTAAATTGCTCTTATCTCCTTACAGTTTTTCAGGGAGCAAAATCAAAATAAGCGATGTTATTTCCTGTCTTATTTCCTTACCGTTTGACAAGGAGAAAAACGAAAATAAGGGGCTTTTAAATTCGTCTTAACTCCCTATCGTTTTGTAAGCAATTAAGAAGGCTTATTGTCGTCCTTATCTGCTTGTCGTTTCTCAGGGAGTTAAGGAGGGTTATTATTTCTCTTATCTGCTTGATAAATGATAAGCTCTAATCATCCTCCAATAAAGCCAAATTGTCCCAGAATATCCGCAATCCTTTTGTATTTCTAATTTCTGAGATAGCTTTTTCTGCTTCTTCTTTTGTCGGATAGACTTCTATAATATCTTTGGGATTTTTTCCACCTATCCTATATCTTACCTCAAAATGTCCAGTATCAATCTGCGTCAAAAACACGGTATCAACTTCATCAACTACCGCTAACTTATTCAACTTATTTAAACGGTTTTTAATCGCCTTCATCTAGTATCTTAGCCTCTAATACTTCTAATTGCTCCACTACCTCAACCATTTCAACTGCCTTATAAGCCATGTTTAGAATGCTCTGGGCGCTTTGTTGTCTCGCATACGGGCTTACTGTCTTATCAAGCATGATTTCCCTTAATACATTGACTGCCTCAACGCTTGCATTCTGTAACAGCGTAGTAGACTCCTTGAGTTGTTCGCTACGTCTTTCACGGTAAATTCTCTTAAAGGTTGCATCGTTCAAGTAATTGTAAGCCGTCTTTCTGGTGATCTCACTTAATTCACTAGCTTTTTTTACATTCCCAGTCATGAGATAATTGGCCATAAATATCTCTTTTTTTCTGCTTAATTCTGTCAAATACTAGTCACCTCGCTTTATTGCTCTAATTCTGGAAACTCACTTATCCCAGTCATTTCCCTAAGTTCATCCATACGTTTTTGTGATTTCTTATAGTCTGATAGCTTAATATCTTTAAATGGTGTTTTAATAAAATCATCCATATCTATTTTTATTTCATCTTGCTGAAAAGCAAACCTTAAACAATCCACATATAAAGATATACATTCATCGGTTGTTGCATATTCCGTCTTCCCAGCATACTCTTCTAACTTTTCTAGTCTCGCTTTTAAACTTCTAACCATTCCCCTACCTCGTGTGTAATTCTGTCTGATTTATGTAAAAAAAGGGGATTGCTCCCCTCCACATCACAAACCTAACAAACCACGCTTTTCTTTGCCCAGTAGCTTATCATATAGGGCTTTATCTTTCTCAAATAGTTCATGTCTACGCTTGTAACCCATAGCCTTAAACTCTTCAAGGGTTACAGCTTCCTCTTCGTAAGATTTTGAAATACTTTCTACGTTCTTGGCAAGCCCCTGCAGTAAGTCAGCTTGTCTCTTCTCTTCTTCGATTTCTTGAAATAGTTGTTTATATTCATCTTTCATTATTGTTCTCCCTCAAAATAGTTAATACGATTCACAAAATACGCCAAATCATCACTCGGATCTAAATAGCGGTGTTGGTTTCCCATGTAACCAGCTACGCCACTGTAAATGTAAGGCTTACTTACTCCACTATATTCTGGGGATGTATTCAGGCGGTCAAATAACTCTTCAATACCTGTTTCTCTTACCTCATCCGCCAATCTCTTAGCAGTATTTTTGTAGTTTTCGTTATAATTTGCAATCAACTCCAGAAGCTCAATAGATTTCTGTTTGATTTCTTGACGTTGGCGTTTCACTGTTTCATCTTGCTCTAATGTTGTCTCTAAATAACCTTTTGCATTAATTTTTCTAGCGTCTGCCACGATTGAGTCAATTCGTTCTTTTTCGAGTTTTGTTCTTTGTGCTTTCATATCAGCAATATATTTTTCTTTTGCGTTAATAGATTGAAAATCTTCAAAAGTTTGTAACTCAGCTTTCTTGGATTTGATATCCTTAACTTCTTTTTCTGCTTTCTTGATTTCCTCATCAAAGCGATCAAAAATCTCTAATTGAGTCCGTACTTTGTCCATCTGGTTTTTAACTTCTTGCAATGTTGGCATTTCTTTTTCCTCCAATCTTTCCAAAAACAAAAGAGGCATAGCCAAAATAGATTACTCTACTTTATGCTATACCTCTGATTTTTTCAGTCAGTATTCTTTTTAAATATTGTTGTTTTAGATTCCACGCTGGAGACAAACTCACCGTCTTGTATTTTAAGCGTGATACTACCAAACCTTGGAACCTCTAACAGTTTTATTATACCATAACTTTTGAAATAAATAAAGCCTTCTTGTATTTCCATGTTTATCCTCTCATGCTATTTGTATAGAACCATCACACTGGTTAGTGTATCCATATCCTCACTATTCCCCACTGTTGCTTCTGAATATTTTACATCCACCACTTCAACGGTTGCCATAAAATCATTTACCTGGCTTTCAAAATCCTCTAGGCTTTGCTTGTATTTCTGATAAAATAGTTTAATTTTCATGTTGTTTTTCCTCTTTCTGTTTTCAGGGTGTCACTAGTAGTTACACCATTGCAAGGGGGTCGGTACTATCTACCCCATTTTGTTTTCCTTTGATTGCTGATTTAAACTCCCTTCCTCAAATCTACATATTCAACTCTAAACGTGACTTCTTTTGAAGTGCACTTTCCCAATCTTATATCTGTCAATCTTAAATCAGGATTTTCTCCCAGCCATTCATTTAGGCTATCTAATGCTATTGTCAACTCTTTTGCGGTTACGAAATTCATTTTTACTCCTTTATTGTTTCCTGTCCATATGTATTTTTTACCTGTGGCCAGACATGTGGCCAACATGTGGTCGCTATGGCCACTTTTACTGTTCAAGTTCTCCAAGTTCTTCAAAAATTGAAAAATCTACTCTTAATTCTCTCTTTTCTTCTTTTATAACAAAAGTATCAAAGCGTTTTTGGTTTTCAATCACATATCCGCTTAATCGTTCCCCATTAACTCTTTTACGATCTCTTTTAACACCTATTGTCCTAAGTGCATTTCCAGCTTTTGTAGTGTTTCTTCCATAAATTTTATCGTAAAGATAATCTATGGAGGGATTGTAAGATCTTGCTACAAAATCAGTTTCTTGTAATAGATTTATCAAAGATATCTGAAAATCATCAAGTTCTTCATCGCCATTATACACTTCAACATTTTTCCAGATGAACTTCTGTTCTTGCTCATTAAAATAATCAAGACTGGATAGCAAGAAACCAATACACCCTTCAATCCTTGGAGATTTATCTGGTAGTGTAAATGCCTCCCAATATTCGGCAAAGGCTTCTTCACGCTCCAAGTCAGTTTCTCCAGATGGTCTATCTTTATACTGGATCAATACCTTGCGCCCGTTCATTTCATCTGAAAGAGATACATTTCTATTGGTATCAATACACAAAACACTAGAAAGCATAACAAGACCTTGGTTTCCTCCTACCATTCTGGCTACGTGTGTTTTCTCGGTTGCAATTACTTTTAAAACACGCTCAATCTTATCTCCAATAATATCGCCTTGCTCAGTCGCTAAGGCCATTTCCCCACCCGAAAACATAGCCCAAGCATTCAAAGCGTCAAATCCTCGTGAAACCAAGTTATCCAGTTCAACATCGATTTTGTTAAACAGTCCAGATAAGGCAATATGTCTCAATCCTTTACCAGTTCTTATTCCAGACTTGGTTATAAAGAAATTGGTTTTGTTTTTCAATCCACTGGCAACTTGTGCTATGTAGTATGTCTGTAATTGGGCATTGTGGAAACTATCAGGATCATCAATAACGTAGTGTAAAAATTTATTGGCAATCTCTTTACTACTCTTAGCAGTTTCAAAATCAACTGGATAATACTTAAAAAATGAAATCTCGTTATTCAAAACACATCTGGTCAGAGTGTGTTTTTCCAAATCAATAATAAAATCATTACCAGCAATCTGAAATGGTTTTAGAACTCTGATTGGCTCAATATGGAAATGCTTATCAATTCCCTTTAAAATATCCAATACAAACTCTGTATCATGCTTAAATCCATAAAGACTAACCAGTCTTATATCGTCAATCTTATTTGCTTGTCGATTATTTACATCATAAAGTTGACCATTGTAGAATACATAACGCCCTAAAAGGTAATCAATCACCATCTTGGCAAAAGGTTGGAAACTGGATTCAAATTCCACTTTAATGATATCTTTATTATTCTTTTTCTTTTGCTTTATCTTAGCAGATACAAACTTTTCTTCCTTTCCATTTACATCCGTAGTATACATAATTTCGCTAGCGGAAATTATTATCTCTTCACCTTTATATTTCAGCTTGTTAAAACTGTCTAAGTGATAAATATGAGCCAACTGACGCTTGTAGTCTGCCTTTTTCTTAGAAAAACCAAAATCTGATTCAGTCCAGTTTAATCTTATGATCTCATTTAATTTGTCTCTAATATTCAAATACTACCTCCTTATAAAATATTCTTGCTACTTCTAAGAAATAGCTTGCTAGGTCTTTGCGTTTAACGATTGCAGAAAACAAATCCACCAGCTGATTAAAACTATAGCCATTCACAAATAGCAGTCGGACAAAGAGTGAAGTCTCATATCTGGTATAAATGCCATTACAAATCAGGTCAAAAATCCAGCCCTTTAACTCCACTCCAAGCCCCTGTCGTTGCTCGGTCAATTTGTTTACCTCTAAATCTTTCAGGATCGTCAGCAAGTCAGGGCTGGCCATAGCAATATCCAAATTTCTGATCAATCCCCAGCCCTCTACTGCCTCATTTTCGTCTTTAATAGACACATATAAGCCTTTGTATTGAAAACCCGTCAAAGCCTCATCTACAGGCTCATAATAGGTAAATTTGTAGTGTTCCCCATTCTTCCATACTTGAGTAGGATTTGACTTGAGAAAGCCAAATAGAGGCATTTTCTCAACGGATATAGTCAACTCTATTATTCTCATTACACCTCCTAATCTACTGCAAGAAAATTGTAAACATCACTCTTGCGGTAATAAACTTTCTTACTACTTTCAAATGGGGAACGTAGTGGCCGGAGACCTTCTTTTTCCCAATTATTTAAGGTAGTTCCACTAATACCAAGTTTTTTGAGTAAGTCAGGCCTAGAAATCAAGTCCCAGTTGTCATCACGTTGCTTTTCCAGTTCCATCCTTTTAGCTAAGTGATCTCCCACTTTCTCCAGTAATTCAAGTTCTGCTTCTCTTGATAATAGTTGCATATTACACCCCTTTCTAATTATGAATCTTACCAGCAAGCTGGATATATCGCCCATAGTAAGGGTTCAAATCCTCTCTAGGTGTTTCTATCGTCTGTTGGTTTTCTCGCTCAAATTGGGCGCTTTTTTTGCGGTCTCGGTGGTTTGATAAAGCAGTAAGCCAATCAGTACCACCATAGAGATTACCGCCTGTGTATTGGTCAAATCTAATTCATTCATGTCATGCCCTCGCTTTATAGTTCTTGATGTAGTCCACTTGGTCGCTTCGTCCCATCTTCAGGAAGTCTTCCACCTCTTCGGTGCTTACTTTTCTATCTACAAAATCAGCAATAAACTGGAAGAGGTTCGGATTTCTCTCCTTGATTTCAGCCATTTGTTTATCAAATTCTGCTTGTGTCATGTTGTCTAGGTCTAGTGTCATTGCATTGCCTCCAGCTCTTTAGCGTCGTCATTGTTCAAAAGCAAAAAGGCTATTTCATTTAGACGATCGTATAGCTTTTCATTCTGGGCGTATGCTGTATCAGTGTATTTTTTAGCAAGCCATAAGAACGTGGTCGTATCTTTCTGTAGTGCAAACTCAAGCCCTTCAAGAGCTAGGTTATTCATTTCTAAAACATTCATGATGTCGGTTAATTCGTTCCCTAATTCTGCTAGTTTCTTAGCCGATAATAGAACTTGTTGGCTTGATGTTGCTTTTTTTGTTGTCATGTTTTTTACCTCTTTTTCTATCTTTTTATAATTGCCACGATGGCTTTTTAATGCTTTTTTCCTGTCACATGCCTCACGCTCAGAGTCGCCAAATTGAAAGCGTGAGAAAGTACCAGTTTTAAGAGTTGGCGCTCTATGCTTTTCAAAACCTTTTCTAATTACTTGCCTGCCATTAGTTGTTATTGATTGAATGGTTGATTTTTGTTATAATTGAGATATAGAAAAAATATCTATACTCTTGATCCAGTCGCTTGCTACTGTCGCCAAACTTTCAGCAAGTGACTTTTTTTGTTGTCGTTTTTAATCTTCATGTCTAGGTTTTTTATAAATCAGTTGACGGCTTTCCACTAACTCAGCGATAAAAGCTAGGTTATTGGCCGTATTCTCTATCAAGTCGTCAAGTACCCCTTTATTTTCAGGTAATGCCATAGCTTCAGCCATGCTTACAGCATCATCTAGCCATGTTTTAAATTCTTTAAAGTTCATTTCTTTGCTCCTTTTTTGTTGTCAATCCCCAGTGGTAAAGCACCACATGAGAAATCTGTAAATGTAAAATAGTATTGCGATTGGGTCGCTCCTTTCTAATAGTCTTCTGCAAGCCACTGCATAGCTTTTTGATAAATGCTAGGCTTTACTTCGCCACCGTCTCGGATTTTGCGATAGGTAACTTGTGAAACCCCTATTTCTTCGCCTGCTTGCTTTGCAGTCAATTTCTTGTCTGCCTGCTTTCGGCGAATCGCTTTTGCTTGTGTTGAGGTAATAAGCAATGAAATTCCTCCTTTCTCTAGCTAACTATTTGTTAGCTTGATTGTAGTATAGCGTATTTTTTGTTATCTTTCAATGATTAAATAATAAAAAGTGAATTTTTTGTTAGCTTTTTGTTATTTTGTGATATAATTGAAATTGAGGTAATATACATGAACAGACTAAAAGAATTGAGACAAAAAAAAGGCGACACACAGGAGGTCGTTGCTAAAGCTATGGGCGTGACCCGTAGAGGGTACCAAAAATGGGAAAACGAAGAAAGCCAAATCAAACCAGAAAAAGCCCAGCAACTAGCTGACTACTTCGGAGTAAGCGTTGGGTCTCTGTTGGGGTATGATGAAGTTCCAAAAAACTTAATAGAAGAATTAGAATTACAGCTAGATCATGTTTTAACTCCAACTGAAAAAGAAGATTTAGAAAATAATCCAGAATTAAGAAATCACTATTTATCTATCGTTCGGAACAGACTTCTATATAATCAAAGAAAAGAGGTTGAAAAAACTGCGCAAGCATTTGACAAAGATTTTATCCGACTACTAAAAGAGTATTCTATCTATCTTTCAGATAATCAAATTGAGCAAATCAAAGATCTTATGAAAACAATGTCAAATATAAATAATAGATATTTGATGGTTGCAATGGGAGCAGGCTATCAAAGTGAAATGGAAATTGCTAAGACTTATGACTTCAAACAATTATTTGAATATAGCTCAACATGGAAAGACAATTATTCTTCAATTGAAAAAGAATCAGATGACTAATATCATTTGAGAACTAAAAAGGAAAATACCCATGAAAAAACTACTAAGCACATCAGCAATCCTGTTTACTACTACTCTTCTAGTAGCTTGCTCTAACAATCAATCTGCTACCAAAGATAGCTCGGAGCAACCAAAAATGGAGCAAACTAAAGCAAATGACAAACCTGCTTCTAAAAAGGCTACTAGCTTAGACGATTTTAAAAAAGCGATAGAAAGTAATGGCTTCACAATCAAAGAGGAAATCTCAAAAGAAGCTAGTCTTATTCAAGCCGAATCAGGGAAAGGTTTCATCTTAGAAGATGATACTGCTGTAGAGGTTTACGAATATTACGATAAAAACCCAATGTTTGAAGAAGCTAAGAAAGAAAAAGAGTTGATTGGACACCCTGCTTATATCTACGGGAATTATGTTGTTTTAGTGCTTAATGCTACAGACTCAAAAGATAAGATTTTAGATAGTTTCAAAGGATTTGAATAAACAAAAAAATCCCCACGCTCTCAAAGTTTGGCCAGTCTGAGCGTGTATAGAGGGAAATAAAAAAGAAAGTAGATAATTACAATGGAATTAAAAGAAATTATAGAAAATATAAAAAAAGAAATCCCTGTTTTAGATTCTTCTAGTGATTATTGGCTAGTGCGTGCTAACTCTGGAGAATATTATACGGATTTTAATCTAAATGGCTATATAGGTATTGGATGGAATGAGATTACCCTTGAAGATATTAGACGAGCAGATAATAATTCCAATGTATTAAAAGAAATTTTAAAAGAAAAACTAACATTTCAAGATGACTTAGAACCATCTGAAAACAAATATGGTATCACTGCAGGCCAACTGCTTCGCTTTGTAAATAACATTAAGAAAAACGATATAGTTGTTGTCCCATCTGAAGGATCTGAACGATTTTTAGTCGGTAAAGTTATTGGACCACTTTACGAACTCGATCAATATGAGCTTGAACAATACAAAAGTGAAGAGTTGACGCATAGTCGATCTGACTTTGCAAAAAGGTGGAAAGTCCATTGGTTAGGATGGTTTAATCGTTCCGATGCAGACAGCGCATTGTATAAAATGATTTATTCTCATGCAACACTATCAAATATAAATGATTATAAACCGTTCATTAACCGCGCACTTTTCCCTTGCTATATTGAAGACGAAAAACTATATATTAGCTACCATGTAACAGAAGAAAAAGATATTCAAGGGGTTTATTTGGGTCAATTTGTTTATCAATATTCTCTATTAACAAGGTTGCTTTTCCCTGAAACACGAGTAGATTCAAAAATAAATGTACAGTCCGAGGGTATTATAGAACTTATTACGCATACTGTAAACTATGGACTTATAATTTCAATGATACTTGGTGGAGCAATTGTTCTGACAAGTGGGGGGAAACTAAAGGTTATGGGATTAGAACTTGAAGTCCCAGGATTAATAAATACGTATCAAGACTATCAAAAAAACAAACTCGACCGGATTAAGCAAGCAAAAGAACTAGCTGATGAACTCGGTGTACCAATATCTGAATTAGGAATTCGTATTCCGAGAAAACTAACAGCTGCTATAGAAAACAAATCAGTTGTACAACAGACTACTAGTAATCCACCAGGTAAGTTTGAGGAATAAAAAAGTCTAACATCAGTTAGACTCGAAAGAAATAAATTTTTTTAATAAAAATGTGACAAGTGTAGTTATCGCTATTGAAAGATAGCTATTTGTGATGTAAATCGTAGTTATTGAGAAAAAAATCTTGAAAATTAAGAGAAATATAAATGTCGATACAATAAAATTTTTTAACTCTTTTTTTAACATATTTTTTTCTCCTCTCTCTTTTTAAATAATTATAACATAAACAAGTAAAAACAACTGTTTCCAAAATGAAATAGTTGACAATAATAAAAATAAATTTAACAAAAAACTTGACAAAAAGTTAAAAAAGCAGTACACTGATAATGTCAAAAGCCTTGTTCGTCAAGGATACGATATTTACTTATAAAGCCTTGTTCGTCAAGGACAAAACGGTCTGGTGTACTTCTAAGAGGTACACCTTATTTTATTATCTGGAGCATTATATGAAATTTCAACAAGGCGAAGTTTATCTAATCAACTTCCCACAAAAAGGTGGGAATGAATTTTACGGAAAACACTACGCTATCATCTTAACAATTCCTGACAAAGCTGATGGAACACTCCTAGTAGCACCTTTAACTGGTAAAAAATCAGGAAAGAAATATCGTGGTGGTATCACGATTGAAAATAGTAAATATCAAAACACTCCTTCCAAGCCAAAAGCCTATGCTTATGTCCGAAAAATCCAAGAAATAGACAAACGGAAAATCGTCTATAAAACAAAGAAAAAGACTGATAGTGATGGACAAGTAATGCTAGATGCAGCGGGAAAAGAGTTATATGATAAAGTTTATAGACCAGCTTACAAGCTAGATACAAACGACCATAAAAAACTATTAGACAAGATAAAAGAAGTTCTTGGACTAGATTTATATTAAATAAAAAATTGACTTTTTTTAAAATTAGGGTTAGAATTAAATCATAAAGTCGCTTGACGACAAAATAGATGATACTGTCCCAAGAGGACATCTCTAGCCCTGCTCTTATGAGTTGGGCTTTTAGTTTATTAAAAATCCCTGGAACCTCATCCCTAATATTTTTCTTTTAGGGTAGCCGAAAAGTCCGATTATAGCAACAAAGGCGCGTGGATTCTCGGGCTTCGCTCAAGCTTCAAGCCTATATAAGCCCCATTTCCGCATTTTTTTATGCTCTGGCATTATTTATCGTCTGACTGCTTAAAATCGAAAATAAGGGGTTTCTCGTAGCCCCTCGCATGGTATAAACTCAAAATCTTTTCTAATTGCTTGCCTGCTGATGGAAAAGGAGTAAACCATGAATATTACAGAATACAAAAAGAAAAACGGATTTATCGTATATCGAGCAAGCGTGTATCTTGGAGTTGATAAACTTACAGGGAAAAAGGCTAGAACTACTGTTACGGCCAACACTAAAAAGGGGATTAAAATCAAAGCAAGAGAGGCTGTCAATGCTTTTGCTTCAAACGGCTATACAGTTAAAGATAAACCAACAATCACAACATACGAAGAATTGGTAAAAGTTTGGTGGGATAGTTACAAGAATACAGTTAAGCCCAATACTCGTCAATCTATGGATGGATTGGTTAGAGTGCATTTATTGCCTGTATTTAGCGATTACAAGCTAGATAAGCTGACCACGCCTATTCTTCAACAGCAAGTAAATAAATGGGCTGACAAGGCCAATAAAGGCGAAAAAGGGGCGTTTGCTAACTACTCCTTACTCCATAACATGAATAAGCGTATTTTGAAGTATGGCGTAGCTATCCAGGTAATACAATACAATCCAGCTAACGATGTCATCGTTCCACGCAAACAGCAAAAAGAAAAGTCTACTGTAAAATACTTAGACAACAAAGAATTAAAACAGTTTCTGAATTATTTAGATACTCTGGATCAATCAAATTATGAAAACCTATTTGATGTTGTCCTGTATAAAACTTTATTGGCAACTGGTTGCCGTATCGGTGAAGCCTTAGCCCTTGAGTGGTCTGATATTGATCTAGAAAGCGGTGTTATCAGTATCACTAAAACACTAAACCGCTATCAAGAAATAAATTCGCCTAAATCAAGCGCTGGTTATCGTGATATACCAATAGACAAAGCCACCCTGCTTTTACTTAAACAGTACAAGAATCGTCAACAAATTCAGTCTTGGAAATTAGGCCGAACTGAAACAGTTGTATTCTCAGTTTTTACAGAAAAATATGCTTATGCTTGCAACCTACGCAAACGTCTAAATAAGCATTTTGAGAACGCTGGTGTAACGAATGTATCATTCCACGGTTTCCGCCATACACATACCACTATGATGTTGTACGCTCAGACTAGCCCTAAAGATGTCCAATATAGATTGGGACACTCTAACTTATTAGTGACTGAAAATGTTTACTGGCATACAAACCAAGAGAATGCAAAAAAAGCTGTCTCAAATTATGAAACAGCCATCAATAATTTATAAAGGGTGTCACGTTTAGTGACTACCCTCTTACTATACCTAAAATCAGTTAAGGGTAACTAAAAGGGTAGTAAAATTAGAAAAAGCACTAAGGGAAAGCGCCCCAAAGTGCTTAGTTTAAAGGCTTGACGCCCTCTAATCTAGAAATTAGATTATTTTTTAAGGTTGTAGAATGATTTCAATCCACGGTATTCTGCTACTTCACCAAGTTGGTCTTCGATGCGAAGCAATTGGTTGTATTTAGCGATACGGTCTGTACGTGAAAGTGAACCAGTCTTGATTTGTCCTGCGTTAGTTGCAACTGCGATGTCAGCGATTGTTGAATCTTCAGTTTCACCTGAACGGTGTGATACAACGGCAGTGTAACCAGCTTCTTTAGCCATTTCGATAGCTTCAAAAGTTTCAGTAAGAGTACCGATTTGGTTAACTTTGATAAGGATTGAGTTAGCAGCACCTTCTTGGATACCACGTGCAAGGTAGTCAGTGTTTGTTACGAAGAAGTCGTCACCAACAAGTTGTACTTTCTTACCAAGACGTTCAGTAAGAGCTTTCCAACCATCCCAGTCGTTTTCATCCATACCATCTTCGATAGTGATGATTGGGTATTTGTTAACCAATTCTTCAAGGTAGTCGATTTGTTCTGCAGATGTACGAACAGCAGCGCCTTCACCTTCAAATTTAGTATAGTCGTAAACTTTACGTTCTTTATCGTAGAATTCTGATGAAGCACAGTCAAATCCGATAAATACGTCTTTACCTGGAACATATCCAGCAGCTTCGATCGCAGCAAGGATAGTTTCAACACCGTCTTCAGTTCCTTCGAAACGAGGAGCGAATCCACCTTCGTCACCTACGGCAGTTTCCAAACCACGTGATTTAAGGATTTTCTTAAGAGCGTGGAAGATTTCAGCACCGTAACGAAGAGCTTCTTTAAATGTTGGCGCACCAACTGGCAAGATCATGAACTCTTGGAAAGCGATTGGAGCGTCAGAGTGAGAACCACCGTTGATGATGTTCATCATTGGAGTTGGAAGAACTTTAGTGTTAAATCCACCAAGGTAGCTGTAAAGTGGGATTTCAAGGTAGTCAGCAGCAGCACGAGCTACAGCGATAGACACACCAAGGATTGCGTTAGCACCCAATTTACCTTTGTTAGGAGTACCGTCAAGAGCGATCATAGCACGGTCGATAGCTTGTTGATCACGTACATCGTAGCCGATGATAGCTTCAGCAATGATGTTGTTTACGTTGTCAACAGCTTTTTGTGTACCAAGACCACCGTAACGAGATTTGTCACCGTCGCGAAGTTCAACTGCTTCGTGTTCACCAGTAGAAGCTCCTGATGGAACCATACCACGTCCGAAAGCACCTGATTCAGTGTAAACTTCTACTTCAAGTGTTGGGTTACCGCGTGAGTCTAGGACTTCGCGAGCGTAAACATCAGTAATAATTGACATTTTTTACTCTCCTTATGAGTTAAATTTTTTACACCTCTATAATACCTTAAAAACCCTCCTTTTTCAAGAAAAAACGTTATCTTTGTGCAAATTTTCCTTAACTTTATAAAGTAATCGCTTTCTTTTGTCTGTTTTATTCTAACTTTTATGATATACTGTTTTCATGACAGATTTATCAAAACAATTACTTGAAAAAGCTCATGGTGGAGCAAAATTAAATCCAGATGAGCAAAGACGCTATCTTGGTACTTTTGAGGAAAGAGTTCTTGGATATGCAGATATTGACACAGCGAATAGCCCTCAGTTAGAAAAAGGTTTTTTATCTATTTTAGAAAATCTTCAGGAAAAAGCAGAGCCACTATTTGTGAAGATTTCACCAAATATCGAATTTGACAAACAAGTTTTCTACTTAAAAGAAGCTAAAGAAACTGATAGTCAAGCTACCATTGTATCTGAAGAGCATACTTCTTCTCCTTTTGGCCTGATTATCCATAGCAATGCACCAGTCCAAGTAGAAGAAAAGGATCTTCGACTTGCTTTTGCAAAACTTTGGGAAAGTAAAAAGGAAGAACCAGTCAAAACATCCATCTGGAAGAAATGGTTTGGCTAAATCTTAGGCATCTTTAATAAATGTCCAATATTTGCGGCCGTGTGCTCCAGATAGAGACTGGCATTTTTCAAACTATCTGCTAAAGGGTCACTTTTCTCCAAAATAGAAAAGGCAGCTTGGATATTTTCAAATGGTAGGGGAGGTAAATCCTCAGCAAGACTACCGCAAATAGCAATAACAGGAACTCCAACAGGGGTTCTTTTTGCAACACCTATAGGCGCTTTCCCAGCAAAGCTTTGACTGTCAAGTCTTCCTTCTCCAACAACAACCAAGTCAGCATCTAAAACTTTCTTATCAAAATCAATCAAATCTAAACAGGTATCAATCCCAGATACGATTCTTGCTTGAGCAAAGGCACACAAACTAGCAGCAATGCCTCCACCAGCTCCTGCTCCTTTAATTTCTAATGTTGCAGGTGAGGCTTTTTCATAAAAATCTTGGATTGCCTGATCTACGACTGCAAACATAGTAGGATCTAAACCTTTTTGTTTGCCAAAAGTATAAGTCGCACCTTGATGACCACATAAGAGACTCACGACATCTGCTAAAATACGAATTTGCACATCTTCAGGAATTTCATAGCGATTTTCTGTTGAGACAGAAGCTAAGTTTAGTAAGGATTGACCGCAAGCCGGTAAGACATTTCCATCCTTATCATAAAATCGATAACCTAAACCAGCAGCAACCCCCAGTCCTCCATCATTACTGGCCGTGCCACCAACGCCGATATAGATTTCTTTAATCCCTTGAGCAATGAGATGACGAATCAACTCTCCAATACCTCGAGTTTGGATTTGGAGTGGATTTCGTTGCTCTAGCGGAATCTTTCCAAGGCCGACCAAGTCAGCTACTTCAAATAAGGATAATTCCCCTTTTTGAAAATAGCGCATGGCTTCTTTTTGTCCAAAAGGTCCTGTCACTTTGATCCATTTTTCTTCTAGGTCAAGAGAATGTCGAATAGCATCAACAGTACCTTCTCCCCCATCACCAACAGGGCAGAGGAGACATTCTATATCTGCTATCGATTGTTGGAAGCCTCTTTTAATAGCTTCGGCTACCTCTTCAGCTGTCAAGCTTTCCTTAAACGAATCTGGTGCAATTACAATTTTCATATTTTTCCCTCATTCTAAACAGTCAATCAAAGGTAGAACTTCTAAAAAATCCCTCTTGTCAACATGATTCGGTATTTCTTTTTTGAGCACTTCTTTGCCACAAAAAGCAATTCCCAGTCCTGCTGACTTCAACATTAATAAGTCATTAGCCCCATCACCGATTGCAACCGTTCTTTCTCTAGGAAGTTGCAGTTCCTTTCTCCATTGTTCTAGAGTATCTTTTTTTGTTCTCGGGATTGATAATTTGTCCAATCAATTTTCCAGTTAAAAGACCATCTTTGACTTCAAGTTGGTTGGCAGAAAAATAGGCAATTCCAAGAGATTTTGCCATCCTCTCAACTATTGAAGTAAATCCACCGGACACCAGACCAACTTGGATGCCATTCTTTTGGATAATGGAAATGAATTTCTGGGCATTTGGCGATAGATGAATTGAGTTGAAAACTTTATCAAAGACCGAAATAGGGAGGCCTTCCAACAAGGAAACTCTTTTGCTTAAACTGCTTTCAAAGTCTAACTCTCCTCTCATTGCCTGACTTGTAATCTGTGAAATTTCCTCCTCACAACCTGCCTCTCGACCCAACAAATCAATCACTTCTTCTAGGATTAAGGTTCCATCAACATCCATGACACACAAGCCTTTTACTTGAGACATCAGTTCTCCTCTCTAAACAGCCCAAAAATCGTATGAAGTCATCATACGATTTTATCTATTAGTTAACTAAACTTTGGTACAAGTCAAGGTATGACTTGCAGGCTGTATCCCATGAGAAATCACACTCCATAGCTTGTTTTTGTAGATTTCTCCAAACGTCAGGATGGTTTCTATACAAGTCCAATGCTGTTTGGAAAGTCCAATTTAACCAGTAAGGAGATAGATTGTCAAAGCTAAAGCCAGTACCGCTTCCTTCGATTGGATTGAAAGCGCGAACGGTATCTCGCAAGCCACCAACTTCATGAACCAATGGCAAGGTTCCGTAACGCATCGCCATCATTTGAGACAAGCCACACGGTTCAAAACGACTTGGCATGAGGAAGAGATCACAAGCAGCATAGATTTCTTGAGCTAGTTTGACATCAAAAGTGATATTTGCTGATAGCTTGTCTGGGTAAATCTGAGCAAACCATGAGAAAGCTCCCTCAAAGGCTGGATCGCCAGTTCCCAAAAGAACAATCTGAACATCTTCTTGCAAGATATGGTGAAGACTTTCGACCACCACATCAAAACCTTTTTGACGTGTCAAACGAGAAACAATTCCCACCAGTGGAACGTCAGCTCTAACTGGCAAGCCAACTCTTTCTTGCAATTTTGCCTTGTTTTTGGCTTTCCCAGACAAATCTTCCTGATTGAAATGATAGTCTAAAAGAGCATCCGTCTGAGGATTATAAAGGTCAGCATCAATCCCATTCACGATACCAGAAACTTTACCAGACTCCATTCGAAGAATCTGATCCAAGTTACATCCGAACTGACTTGTCATAATTTCATGAGCATAGCTAGGTGAAACGGTTGAAACACGGTCAGCATAAAGAATACCAGCCTTCATCCAGTTCAGACAGTTGTTCCAGCGAAGGGTACCATCAGCATAACGTTCAAAGCCAACTCCAAACAAATCCCATAACATTCCTTCTGAAAATTGTCCTTGGAATTCCAAATTATGAATGGTCAAAACTGTTTTAATGCCCTCATAGGCTTGAATCCAACGGTATTTTTCCTTCAACAAGAAAGGAATCATAGCTGTATGGTAGTCATGAACATGGAGAAGATCAGGGATAAAGTCAATTCTTTCCATAGCCTCAATGGCAGCAAGTTGGAAAAAGGCAAAGCGCTCTCCGTCATCAAAATCACCGTAAACATGACCACGGAAGAAATAATATTGGCTGTCAATAAAGTAGAAGGTTACACCATTTAATACTGTTTTCTTAATTCCACAATACTGTCTGCGCCAACCAACACTCACCTCAAAATGAAGAACATCTTCAATCTGATTTCCAAATTTAGTCTCTACCATGTCATAGTAGGGTAAAATCACTGCAACTTCGTGCCCAGCTTTTACCAGTGATTTTGGAAGAGCGCCAATGACGTCTCCCAAACCACCTGTTTTTGAAAAGGGTGCACCCTCTGCTGCTACAAATAAAATTTTCATGAATGAATATCCTCTGTTACTTTGCTACCTTTCTTAACAACAACTGGATTTTCTGCAGTTCCACGGATCACAACTCCATCCGCAACTTCAACACCCTTGTCCAAGATAGCATATTCTACCTGAGCACCTTCTCCAATCACAACACGAGGGAAGAGCAGGCTATCTTTAACCAAGCTATCCTTATGGACATGAATATTACGTGATAGAACAGAATTAGCTACTTGACCTTCAATGATACTACCAGACGCAAACTGAGAAGTGCTTACCTTAGATGTATTAGCATAGTAAGTCGGCTCTTCGTTTTTGACCTTTGTATAAATCTTTTGGTTTGGTGAGAAAAGAGAATAGAATTTTTGCGATTCAAGCATATCTTTATTAGCTTGGTAATAAGACTCTACAGAGTGAATATTTGCCAGATAACCTGTATACTCGTAGGCGAAAGCCCCTTCTTTAGTAGCTAAATCACGTAAAACATAGCGCAACTTCTCTGGATGTTCTTTTTTAGCTTCTTCTTCCAATCGTTCAATCAACCAAGGTGTATCAACGACAAAGATATCTGTAGACATATTGAACGTTTCAGATGTTGACTTGCTATCAAAGAGTTTATGAGAACGAACATGGTCTGTTTCATCTACTTCCAAGATTGCGTTCACTTCTGAAATATCTTTCTTAGGAAGTTTCTTATAAACAACTGTAATAGGCCCCTTCGTTGTGTTATGAAGGTGGAAAACTTGGTTCAAATCAATGTTAATCAAAACATCACAGTTGAGGGCAACTGTTTGGTTTGAGCCAGAACGTTTCAAATAAGTAAGAAGCTGTTGGTAGTATTCTTTTCCAACTGTGCTACTTTCTACACGGGTATTGTAAATTCCTAGATAGTAATGGCTAAGAAGGGTTGATAAGCCCCACTCGCGTCCTGAGCGGATATGGTCAAAGACTGAGCTGATATTATCCTGCTGGAAAATACCAAAGACACTACGAACACCTGCATTAGCAAGACTAGAAAGCGGGAAGTCAATCAAACGATATTTCCCACCAAATGGCAAACTTGCTACTGGACGGTGGTCCGTCAATGTCGACATATCATGAAAACCAACTGTATTTCCTAAAATGGCAGAATATTTATCAATCTTCATCTGTTGCTACCCCCACTACTTCATTATATCCTACAACTTGTACTTCATCTGTTCCATCAATTTCGACACCGTCAGAAATAATCGCACCTTCACCAATAATGGCACGTTTAATCTTAGCTCCTTGACCAATGATAGCTCCACTCATGATAACTGAATCAACAACTTCCGCTACTTCGCGAACTTGCGCGCCTGTTGAAAGGATAGAATGTTTAACAGTTCCATCAACGAAACATCCATCTACAACTAATGAGTCTTCCACATCAGCATTTGCCCCGAGGAAGTTTGGTGGTGAAATCAAGTTTCTTGAGTAAATCTTCCATTGACGGTTACGACTATCCAAGGCATTTTCTGGAGAAATGTACTCCATGTTCGCTTCCCAAAGTGACTCAATCGTACCAACATCTTTCCAATAACCACTAAATTCGTAAGCATAAACACTTTCACCTGACTCAAGGTAATTCGGAATGACATTTTTACCAAAGTCTGACATATCTACATTACTCTTTTCAGCAGCGACTAACATATTACGAAGGCGTTGCCAATCAAAAATGTAGATTCCCATAGAAGCTTTTGTAGATTTAGGTTGAGCTGGTTTTTCTTCAAATTCAACAATACGATTGTTAGCATCTGTATTCATGATACCAAAACGGCTCGCTTCTTTAAGAGGGACGTCTAAAACTGCTACTGTCAAGCTGGCATTATTATCCTTATGAGACTGGAGCATATCATCATAGTCCATTTTGTAGATGTGGTCCCCAGACAAAATCAAGACATACTCAGGATTGACACTGTCGATATAGTCGATATTTTGGTAAATAGCGTGACTAGTCCCCTCAAACCAACGATTTCCTTCACTGGCAGAATAAGGTTGGAGAATAGAAACACCAGAATTGATACCATCTAGTCCCCAGCTTGAACCATTCCCAATATGATTGTTGAGAGCAAGAGGTTGATACTGTGTAATGACCCCAACATTATGAATTCCTGAGTTGGCACAGTTTGATAGGGCAAAGTCAATGATACGGTAGCGCCCACCAAATTGCACAGCTGGTTTTGCGATGCTTTGAGTGAGTTTACCGAGACGAGTTCCTTGCCCACCAGCAAGAATCAAAGCTAACATTTCATTCTTCATTTTCTACTCCTTTTTGGTTTTTACTTGTGACGGTTTTTGCAGATTTCAAGCGGCGTTTGATTTTCCAGACACTAGCTCCCATAGCTGGTAGGGTAAAGGTTAAGGTCTGCTCATAATCTTTCCATAGTCCTTCTTGCGTTTGAACAGTTTGATTATGTTCTTTCCAAACGCCTCCCCATTCTTCTAACTCAGTATTCCAGACTTCTTCGTAAATTCCTGCAACGGGTAGTCCGATTGTAAAATCTTTTCGTTCAACTGGTGCCATATTAAAGACACAGACTAGCATATCGTCCTTCTTACCCTTACGAATGAAGGAAAGAACACTCTGGTCTCGATTATCTGCATCAATGATTTCAATACCATCATAGCTGGTATCGATTTCCCACAGACAGCGATGGTCTTTGTAAAACTGGTTTAGCTGAGAAGTGAAATACTTCATCTTAGCATTCATTAGGTCTTCTAGGTTAGACCATTCCAACTGTTCTTCAGATTTCCATTCTAGGAATTGACCGTATTCGCTACCCATGAAGAGCAATTTCTTACCAGGGTGACAAATTTGGTAAGTGTAGAGATTGCGTAAGCCTGCGAATTGATTGTAACGATCTCCCCACATCTTATGCATCATACTCTTCTTGCCATGAACCACTTCATCGTGCGAGAATGGCAAGAGATAGTTTTCATTGAAAACATACATAAAGCTGAAAGTCACTAGGTTAAAGTCATATTTACGATAAATCGGATCTTCTTCGTAGAAACGGAGGATATCATTCATCCAGCCCATGTTCCATTTGTAGTCAAATCCTAGACCACCAAGCTCTTTCATTCCCGTAATCTTGGTTGCAGACGAACTTTCTTCTGCAATCATCATCACATCTGGATATTCTAACTTAATAATGTCATTCAAGCGTTGAAGGAAATAATAACCTTCATAGTTGAGATTTCCCCCATCTTTATTAGGTGTCCATGGAGCATCATCATAGTCCAAATAGAGCATGTTGCTAACAGCATCCACACGAATACCATCCAAATGATAGACATCGATCCAATGCTTAATACAAGAAATCAAGAAGGACTGGACTTCATTTTTTCCAAGGTCAAAATTGAGAGCGCCCCAACCATAGTTATGAGCCTTATTATGGTCTTGGTATTCAAAAGTCGGTGTCCCATCATAATAGGCTAAGGCATCATCGTTGATGGTAAAGTGACCGGGTACCCAGTCTACGATAACCCCAATATTATGGATATGACACTCCTCGACAAAATCTTGAAACTCCTCTGGTCGGCCATAGGCATGCTCTAAAGCGAAGTAACCCATAAGCTGATACCCCCAACTCAAGCCCAAAGGATGGGACATCAAGGGCATAAACTCAATATGAGTATAGTTCATTTCAACGAGATAAGGAATGAGTTCATCCTTGAGCTGGGCAAAACTATAAGGACTACCATCAGGATTTCTTTTCCATGAGCCAGCGTGAACTTCATAGATATTGACAGGACGTTCAGCAAAGCCCCAACGTTTTCTTCGTGCCAGCCAAAGTCCATCCCTCCATTTCTTCTCAGGAAGCTCTGTTACGATTGCCCCTGTTCCTGGACGAGCCTCATATCTGACAGCAAAAGGGTCAATCTTCATCAGTTGATGACCATTTTGACGTGTGACATGATATTTGTAAATATGCCCTTCTTGAGCCATATTGGTAAAGACTTCCCAGACCCCAAAGTCATTTCTTACCATTGGAATCTGACCCTCAATCCAGTTGGTAAAATCACCAACCAAGTGAACAGCCTGAGCATTAGGTGCCCAAACACGGAAAGTATAGCCACACTCTCCATTCACTTGCTCTTTATGTGCTCCTAGATAATGCTGAAGGTGAAAATTCTCTCCTGTCATAAAGGTGCGCAAAGCTTCTCTTTTATCCATAATACCCCCTCTTTTCTGTAAGCGTTTTCTATGTTTTTATTATACTACCTTTTTAGAGAAGATTCAAGTAAATTACTATACTTATTTAAAATTATTTTGAAAATCTACAAAAAGTTCACTTTCTCGTTCAATTGTAAAGCAATATTTTTTCAAAAAAATGTGAAAACGCCTTTCTTTTCTCTACTATAATACCAAAAAGTTCGGATTTTTTCTATGATTATTATTGTTTTATAGCAAAAAAATAAAACCAGGAAAACAATTTCCTGATTTTACACATTTGATGAAAATATTTATCAACTTTTCTATACAAGTGAGTTGTTAGCTAAGCTCTTTCTATTCGTTCACTTCCAATAATGTGTTAGAATAGCGAGATAGATGGTCTTTATAAAACACTCAAGACGGCTAGACTAATATCATCTAAAACATTATCTTCTTTTGAACGACTATTGGTTACCAACATGGCTAAATTTCCTGCATTCTCAAACTGATAGGGTTCGGATTTAGCATTCACAACAACCAAGAGGTGTTCTTTCCCATGAACTTCATAGATAAGGCAGCCGCTATGTTCAATCGCAGAATGCACAAAGACATGATGGTAAATTTCATCATAGCTAGAGTAAGAAAAGGCACCAGTTTTTGTCTTCAATCGGATGACTTGACGGATAAACTCAATACTATCTTGACGCTCATTGATCAAATCCCAGTTGACTTGGTTCACACTGTCAGGAGCATTATAGCTATTCATCGCACGCTCTCTATCATCATGGGTCAACTCACCATTCTCACCAGTCGCAACCAGTTTGGTACGACCAAATTCTTGACCGATTTCCATAAAGGCCATTCCTTGCATGAGCAGATTCATGGCTGTGGCTGTCTCAACCTTGCGCATGATTTGTTCTGAACTTTGGTCTGGATGAAGAGTTGCCAATAAATCGTGAAGATTGTAATTGTCATGGGCTTCTACATAATTAAGCACCTGATTTGGATGTGTATAGGTTCCTAATTCACGACTTCCTAGGATTGCTTTAGCTAGAATTGGCTCTGTCGCAGCACCACTGACAAAACCTGATTTAATTGCACCGTAAACTTCTCCACCTTTGACAGCATCACGCTGATTGTCATTAAAGAAACCAATGTTTGGCATTTCGTAGGCGTTGTCTTTCTTAGCCTTATCATAAGGGGCAAGACCTGTTCCCATATCCCAACCTTCTCCATAGAGGATAATGTTAGGGTCAATTTCATCCAAACTCTGACGAATCATCTGCATGGTCTTGACATCATGAATCCCCATCAAGTCAAAACGGAATCCGTCAATATTGTATTCCTGCACCCAGTATAGAAGAGAATCAATCATATACTTGCGAAACATTTCGTGTTCACTGGCTGTTTCATTTCCAACACCCGTTCCATTCTGGAAGGTACCGTCTGGATTCATACGATAATAGTAATCAGGGACAGTTGTTTGGAAAGGTGCATCAACAACTGAAAAGGTATGGTTATAGACCACATCCATAATGACACCAATACCCGCATCGTGGTAAGCTTGAACCATGGTCTTCAAATCACGAATGACCTGAGCTGGATCATCTGGATTAGTTGAAAAACTAGTTTCTGGTGCGTTATAGTTTTGTGGATCATAACCCCAGTTGTAGGTTACATTCCCGTCCTCATCGTATTCTTTGTGACGGTCTGCAATTGGTTGCAACTGAACATAATTGTAGCCCAACTTCTTGATATGATCAAAAGCAGTTGACTGACCGTACTGGTTAACCGTTCCAGTCTGAGCAGCACCCAAGAACGTTCCTCGAAGATGTTCATCCACACCTGAGGTCGGTGATTGGGTCAAATCACGAATATGCATTTCACAAATAACTGCCTTACATGGATTTTCCAAACGCCAAGCAGCATCAGAACCATGCTTGACCTCGAAATTTTCGACTTGTTTTTCTGCATGGCTCAGAATAGCAGAACGTTTGCCATCAGGGCTGGTCGCTATTGTATAAGGATCACGTGTCAGTGTTTCGTGATGAGGGAATTGGACTTGATACTGATAAGCCTTACCAGTCAAATCTTCCTCAACATCCAAACTCCAGACACCAATAGTATTGTCCTTATGATTATAGGAGTAGCTATTCCCTCGCTCCATCTCAAAAGTTTTCCAAACAGGTGCATCATTAGCAGCTGTTTCATAAACGACAACTTGCACTGCTGTCGCTGTAGGTGACCAGAGGGAAAAATGAGCCTGATTGTCCTCTACACGGCACCCCAATTCTCCTTGGTACCCCCAATGGTGGTCGAAACTAGCGCTATTGATAGCCTTGTCAAAGGCAAAAGGATTTTGATTCTTATAGAAAGGACTGGCAATAGCAGGATTTTCAGAGTAATAAATCCGATCATCGCCTTCCAAAATCCAGACCTCTGTTAATAGGGGATAGTGATTAAAACGGATAACATATTCTTTACTAGTTTGACCTGTATGAACCACAAAATTCAAGCTTTCTAAGGGATGAACGCTTGGGTGTTCAAAGCTAAATAAGGCTCCAAAATAATCTTCTTGGTAAGTTAGTAAATCAATTCGTTGATCCTTACTCTTTACAAAAGAGCAAGTGTCGTATTCACCATTCTTGCGATGGTAATGAATGCGCATAGGGTAGGTATACATTTTTATTTTTTCCTTTTTTTAATTTGTTTCTGTTTTACTAATAAATTTTTGACTAATTTTGTTCCGATTAACAAACTAGTTATACTGTCTAAACTCTAGTTTTAAACGATCATTACAGACTTTCTAGCCAAGCTTCATCTCGAACCTTGATACCAAGTTCTTGTGCTTTTTGCAGTTTACTTCCAGCATCTGCTCCTGCCACGACGAGGTCTGTCTTTTTAGAAACACTTCCTGTTACCTTGGCACCCAGACTTTCGAGTTTGCTTTTAGCTTCTGAGCGCTTGAGCCGTTCCAATTTTCCAGTCAATACCACTGTCAAACCTGACAAGGCTGCATCTGCTACTACAGTCTGACCTTTATAGTCCAGATTGACCCCAGTTTCTTTCAATTCTCTGAGGAGAATTTCAGAGCCTTCTGTCGCAAAGTAAGTCTGAAGACTCTTGGCAATCACACCACCTAAACTTTCAATACTAGCCACTTCATCTGGATCTGCCTGAGCCAGATTTTCGATTGAATGAAAATGTTGAAGTAACAGCTGACTGGCCTTGCTTCCGACATGGCGAATCCCTAGTCCAAACAAGAGTTTTTCAGCAGAGTTTTCCTTAGATGCTTGAATGGCTTGATACAATTTAGCAGCGGACTTTTCCTTGACCCCCTCTAAAAGGAGAAAATCTTCCTCTTGCAAACGGTAAATATCCGCTACATCCTTGACTAGATTGGCAGCAAAGAGCTTCTCAACAATAGATGGACCAAGGCCTGTAATATTCATGGCATCTCGAGAAGCAAAGTGGATCAAACCTTCCATGATTTGGGCAGGGCAACGCGGATTGATACAACGGAGAGCCACTTCATCTTCAAAGTGCAACAAATCAGAATTACAACTTGGACAGTTTGTAGGGATATCCAGTTTCTCTTCAGAAACCCGTTTGGACTCTACCACTCGTAAAACAGCAGGGATGATGTCACCAGCCTTATAGACGATAACCGTGTCGTCTTTGCGGATATCTTTTTCAGCAATATAATCCACATTGTGCAGGGTCGCACGGCTAACAGTTGTTCCAGCTAGTTGAACAGGGGTTAGATTTGCAGTTGGGGTTACAACACCCGTACGGCCAACTGTCCAATCAACTGATAAGAGTTGAGCTTCTTTTTCTTCAGCTGGGAACTTGTAAGCCACTGCCCACTTTGGAGCCTTAACAGTAAAACCAAGTTCTTCTTGGTCTGCTAGGTCGTTGACCTTAATTACCACTCCATCGATATCATAAGGCAGATTGTCCCGTTCCTCTCCTACTTCTTGAATAAAATTCCAAATCTCATCCATGCTTTCAGCCAGAATTCGTTTAGAATTGACTACAAAACCAAGTTGTTCTAGGTGCTTCAAAACCTTTTCTTGGCTGTCACGAGTTGAAGGGCTGGCTTCTTGATAGAGGAAAGTCGCAAGATTACGCTTGGCAACTACTGCTGTATCCAACTGTCGCAGGGTGCCTGCTGCCGCATTACGAGGATTGGCAAATTCAGGCTCTCCATTTTCTTGGCGAGCTTGATTAACCTGGTCAAAAGAAGCGCGTGGCATGTAACATTCCCCACGAACTGTGATATCTAGTTCTTCTGGCAAAGTCAAAGGAATATCCTTAACACGCTTGAGGTTTTCTGTAATATTTTCACCAATAGAACCATCTCCGCGTGTTGCCCCAGCAACCAAAATCCCCTTTTCATAAGTCAGCGAGATAGATAAGCCATCGATTTTCAGCTCACAAATATAGGTCGGATGAGCCACTTCCTTACGAACACGCGCATCAAAAGCTTCAAGCTCCTCACGTGAAAAAGCATCCTGCAAACTATAAAGAGGATACTGATGACTGTATTTTTCAAAACCATCTAAAACCTTGCCACCAACACGATGGGTCGGACTGTCTGCTAACACTTGATCTGGATAGGCAGTTTCTAACTCAACCAACTCACGGTAAAGGCGGTCATATTCACTATCTGAAACCGAGGGATTGTCGCTGGTATAGTACTCAGTCGCATAGCGATTGAGCAAGGCGACTAACTCATTCATTCTTTTATTCATAAAACCATTTTACCATAAAGTAAGCCCTCCTCACAAACGAGAAGGGCGGAAAAAATACTTAGATTGGAATTATTTTTAAAACTTAAACAGACTTATAGCTCTTTTTTGAAATGAGTTCGTACATAGCCTAGAGCTAAGAAGGATAGGGCGACAACTCCAAGTCCAATAATCAAGAAAGAATAAAGATGGACACTTGGAAGCCAGGTCATTAAACCTGTTGCAATTGGCATAAAAAGTATAGCTAAGGTATAAATCGAACTGAGAACTCTACCAAGATATTCACCTTCAACCTTGGTTTGTACCTGAGTAAAAAAGTGAATATTGAAAATCGTCATAAAGAGTTCACAAACTAAATTGCCTGAAAAAGTAAGATAGGGTGGGAGGGTAAATCCCATTATCATCACCCCAAGTCCAGTCAGAGCCAACAAAAACAGAAGCATTTTCATACTGGCTTTAATTTTACTAGCTAGAAGAGCCCCAATGATGGAACCAATAGCCCCCATTGTTAAAATAGTGGCATAGGCACCTTGTACTCCATAGAGCTGATTTGAAAAGGGAAGGAGATAATTAAAGGCTGCGAAGAAAAAATTGACACTTGAAGCCATGACTAACAAAAAGAAGATTTCCTTTTGCTTCAAAATATAGTGAACTCCCTCCTTGATATCAGAAAAAATAACTTTGAATGTAAGTTTCTTCTCACCCAAAGTCTTCTCTTCTTTCTTTGGAAGGAGAGCCACTAGAACAAAAGCAATGAAAAAAGTCAGCGAGTCTAGCAGTAGCGTCATATGGAGACTTGCAAACTGTAAAACAAGGAAGGAAAGAACAGGAGAGCTAACACCTACAACCTGCAAAACCAGCTCTAAGCGAGAGTTATAGATCACAATCTCATCTTTCTCAACAACCTCAGTTATAATAGCTTTATTGGCTGTACGAGAAAATGCAAAAACAATAGCCTGCACAATGTTGGCAACAATCAAAGCGCCAATCATCCAGCTGTCATTTCTTATAAAAGAAATAGCCAGACAAAGAATCCCACAAACAAGGTCTGTCACCATTAAAATCTTACGACGAGAAAAACGGTCTGAAATGACTCCGCCAAAAGGATTTACGAGAATAGATGTGACGAGTTCAGAAATCTGATACATTCCTAAAACAGTCTGTCCGATAGTCCCCATGGAAGCCAACCAGACACTATTGCCATAATCATAGAGCATATTCCCTATCTTGTTAACAGCTCCACGACTAATCAACTGTACTGCATAGCGATTCATATAAAAACTCCTCTCAAATTTTGAAACTATTGTATCAAAACTGAAAGGAGCTTTTTATTTTTTCCCTTATTTGGGAAAATTAATCTTTTACAAATTTTTCGTAGTGTTCCTGATAATAGGCTACTTGCTCTGGAAGACCTAGCACATCAAAAATATGCATGGCCTCTTGCATCTGCTTACAGCCTTCTTTACACTTTCCTTTTTGGTACAAGGCAAAACCTTTGAGGTAATGTAAAATATTCCGTTCATACAGACTAATGTTTTTACCAATAATCTTCTCTGTATAAGTCTCAAAATAGCTTGCATTGTCAAAAGAAAGATGCTCTAAACAATGCTGGTAACAATTGAGGGCCAAAATCAACACCAATCTCTTATGGCGCCCAATTTCTTGGTAAAACTCCTCCCTCTCCATAACTTCTCTACCAATCCAAGTGACATAGTCTACATCGTAGAAACTATAAAGGTTCCCGAAAAGAATCAACTCATACATGGTCCATTCTTCCGTTTTGAAGAGATAATCTGCTACCTTATCCAAATCATCTTGCTTCATATCATAACTCGCATCTCTTTGACAAACCAGACCTTGTAGCAAAATCCAGTTCAGCTCAAAATAAAGGGGATTTGTCGAACTCTTAGCTTTTTCAAGTTGTTCTTCTTGAAGCTTTTGAAAACCTGCAATATCATTTGAGTAGTAAAGCGGAATAATTTGTCCCATCATGGCAACATGTTCATGATTATGGAAATCCCTAGCCTTGTCCATGAAATTTTCGATTGTGACATGAATATTATCCAAAAGTTCAAAGAAACGTGAGACTGCTAGGTCAGACTCCCCAAGCTCAAAGCGAGATAACTGAGAGGTTGAACAGGACTCTCCTGCTGCCTCCTTCAAAGAATAATTTCCACTTGTCCGAAATTCACGAAATACTTTTCCAAGATGTTCCATCTTTACACCTGCTCTGATAATTCATCCCACTCAAGCATGGCTTCTTCCTGACGATGGCTGATTTTGTCCAGCTCAGCCTGCAATTCCATGAGTTTGCCGGCATCGTTTGTTTCCAACATTTGTTCAGAAATGGCTTGGCTTTGACTTTCTAACTCTTCAATTTCAGCTTCTAGACTTTCGATTTGTCGCATGAGTTTGCGAACTTCTTTTTGACTTTCTTTCTGGGCCTGGTAATCATTGACTGGGCTTGCTTCTTTTACTTGATTGCTGGTTAAAGCTTCCTCTGTCAGACTGATTTCCATTTCAGCCTTTTTATCAACATAGTAGTCGTAGTCTCCAAGGTATAGAGTCGAGCCATTCTCTGACAATTCCAGTACATGAGTTGCCACACGATTGATAAAGTAACGGTCGTGGCTGACGAATAGAAGAGTTCCATCAAAGTCAATCAAGGCATTTTCTAGCACTTCCTTGCTATCAATATCCAAGTGGTTGGTTGGCTCATCCAGAATCAAAAAGTTGTTGTTTTCCATAGACAGTTTAGCCAGAAGCAAACGTGCTTTCTCGCCACCAGACAGCATGCCGACTGATTTTTTAACATCATCACCAGAGAAAAGGAAGGCACCGAGACGATTACGGATTTCAACTTCCGGTGTCAATTTGAAATCATTCCAGAGTTCATCTAGTACAGTATTACTTGGTGTCAGCTTGCTTTGGGTTTGATCATAGTAACCAACCTCAACATTAGCGCCAAAGCGCTTTTCACCCTTGATAAAAGGAATCTGCTCCACGATTGATTTGATAAAGGTTGATTTTCCGATACCATTGGGACCAACGATAGCAACAGCATTCATCTTGCGAAGGTCTAGGTTGATAGGCTCTGACAATATTTCCCCATCATAGCCAATAGCTGCATTTTCAACAGTCAAGACAATATTGCCCGACGTTTTTTCAGACTGGAAGGTCATATTAGCTGATTTCTTGCCAGCTTTCGGCTTGTCCAAACGCTCCATTTTTTCCAGTTGTTTTCGGCGAGATTGGGCGCGTTTGGTCGTTGAAGCACGGACTAGATTGCGATTGACAAAGTCTTCCAGAGCTGCAATTTCCTTCTGTTGCTTTTCATAGTTTTTTGCCTCAGTAGCTAGTTTTTGCTCCTTCAACTCGACAAAACGAGAGTAGTTGCCCACATAGCGATCCAAGGAATGCCTGGTCAAATCCAGCGTAATCGTCGCAACCTTATCCAAGAAATAACGGTCGTGGCTGACAATAATGAGGGCGCCGCTATAGTTTACCAAGTAATTCTCTAGCCAGGCGATGGTTTCAATATCCAAGTGGTTGGTTGGCTCGTCCAAGACCAAGAGATTTGGTTTTTCAAGGAGCATTTTAGCAAGTGCCAAACGAGTATTTTGACCACCAGAAAGCTCAGCAATTCTCATCTGCCACATTGACTCGTCAAACTTGAATCCATTCAAAATCGCTCGAATATCAGCTTCATAGGTAAAGCCACCTGCTTGGCGAAAATTTTCAGATAAGCGGTCGTAATCTGACATCAGTTTATCCAAATCCTCACCAGACTTTTCACCCATCTCCAACTCCATCTGACGTAGTTGTTTCTCAGTCCGACGCAAATCATCAAAGACATGAAGCATTTCATCGTAGATGGTATTTTCAGACTCAAAACGGCTATCTTGGGCTAGGTAAGACAGAGAAATATCTTTTTTCTTATTGATTTCTCCGCTAGTTGGCTTCTCTTCTCCAACTAAAATCTTCAAAAGAGTAGACTTACCTGCACCATTTTTCCCAACAAGGGCAATCCGATCTCGTTCATCAACCTGCAGGTTGATATTATCAAAAAGAACCTCTCCTGCAAAAGAACGTTCAATTTTATTAGCTTGTAAAATAATCATACAAGTAGTATAGCATGTTTCCCTAAGGCATTCAAGACAATCGTCTTAACCCAAATATCCTAGAAAAACCGGCTCTGCTTATTCTTGGTATTAAAAAGTATTTGGATTATAAACTCTACTTATTTTTTTGCAAGATAGCTAGCTAAACATTTTCGCTCGTTTACAAGAGTGACTCAAACTCAGCGACAGTCATTCCTAACTGCTGGCTGGCAAATTCAGAAGTTAAAACATGTTGACGAACCATGTCTAAGAAGGCAAAAAGTTTTCCACGTTCTAAACCTTGTTCTAAACCTTGTTCAACCCCCTCAGCCCTAGCGGTTTCCAAAGCATAGTCCTGTGCTAACAAGGCTTGTTCTTCACGCATACGTAGTTGACTAAACATTTTTCTGTCCTCCTCGGACCAGCTCTTGTAGTCCAGCAGTTGGTCTGCTTGGCTGATGGCTCGCTCGGGTTGTTGAGTAAAGGGCTTGTTCCCAAAAAACTCCAACCACGGCTTGCGAACCTCGTCTTTGCTGGTTTCTCTGTATTTCTTTAATTCCAAGAATGCCATCTTGACTAGATGGTTTTCTTGTCCATTGTTTGTGATGGTTAAGACTTCACCTGTCGTGTCTTCGCGCATACTGAAACTGTGGAAAGCCAGATCATCTTGGAAATAATTACTATCCACAATAGCTATTGCGTAAACAGGTGCGATATGCTTGTAACTCTGGTGGGTATCACCTTCACGTTGGCGAATTTTTTCAAGATTTTGATTGACCTGACTGCACAAGTAAGCCCACAAACGATTGATGAAAAAATTCTGATGATGAACCTGAATTTCGATGATAACTTGCGTACCATTATCCAACTCCGCCAAAACATCTATACTTGTATAGAAATTCTGTGCCGAGTACGGTAAGGAAGGCAAGACGTGAATGTTGCTTCCCTCCAAAATGGTCACATTTTTTGCTGGCAAGTCCAACATATCGCGAATAAATTGACAAGTGATTTCTGGATTGCTGAAAATTTTCTTAGCAACCAAATCATTGGTTGGGCTGATGCCCGGATGACGTACAGTCATGTTTGCTCTCCTTTCATTATAGCACATTTTTTAATCTAATTTACTAGATTTGATGCTTCTATCTATTTATTCGGAAAAAGAGTAGAAAAAATAAAAGAAATCTCAAACTTTATAGCAAAATGAAATAAACTCTGAACAAATAGGATAGTAAAGTCGAATCAATTTCTAGCAATATTTTATAAGTTATAATGTTCTATTCTGAATTTAAGATAACATATAATTTAAAGAGACTGGGCCAAAACTCAACTTCCGGAAAAAATGAAGTAAATCTTCCCACAATAAAACGCATAGCCTCAAGTTTTTCAATACCTGATACTATGCGTTTTTCTGATTTGAGAGGCTTTTTTCTCAGCCTCTTCTTAATCTTAGCTTTTCTCAACCTGCTACAGTTGATAAAGAGCTTTATTTTTCATCTTCTTTTTTCTTGAAGAATCCTAGTCCTAGACCAGCTAACAAGGTCATGATACCAGCGCTAGCCAAGCTAGCATTAGCTTCTGTACCTGTGTTTGGCAATTCTGCTTTATCAGATGTTTTCGTAGATGTTACACTATCTACTGTCTTTTCTGATGTAGCTGTAGCCACTGCTTCACCTTTTTGTTCTGAAACTTTAGATGGTGCTGGGCTTGGAGTTTGGTCTTTTGGAGCAGGAGTTTGAGCTTGCTTGATTCTAAACACATGAACTGTCAAGTTATCTCCCTCACGGTGACTCTCAACAAATTCATAGCCTGGAACTTCACCTGCTTCTTCCTTATCAACTGATGGAACCTTCAAGTCTTTTCCGTTTTCATCGCGCCATACTGTACGAACCGCTGGAGTTTCAGCTTTGTTTGGTTTTTCTGGCGTTGAAGTTGATGGCGAACTTGATGGAGTCATTGGATGACTAGTTGGGCTTTCTGGTAAAATTAGAGTTCCATTCGCTACTTTCTCAAATGTATGCGTCAAAATACCTTCTTCTAAGCGACTAGATAACCACTTGTAGCCTGCAATTTCGCCAGCCTGTACTTTTTTGCCAACTACTTTTTCCTTAATCTCCTTACCTGCTGTATCTACCCATAGCGTTACTGGATGCTCTGGGTTTGCTGCTTCGATTGATAAAGCAGCGTATACAAACGGAGTATAATCACTCGTTTTATGCTTGGCTTGAGCTTGGACTTTTTGTTTATTGACAACTGATTCTCGTGGAATGGTTACAGTACCTGTTTTCTTGTCTAATGTAACATTTTCAGGTTGTTTGTCTAAAGTCCATTCACCAGTAGGTTGCTTGGTAAGAGTTAGAACTTCATTACCAGAGCCATTACTCTTAGGATAGATAATTTTGACTGTATCTGCATCTTTTTTAGGAGCTTTTACTTCGAAACTTGCTTTATTTGGTTCTTCCACAATAGCGATAGTCGGCGGAGCTACCTTAAGATCTGGTTGATCTTCAGGCTCAGATGGCTGTCCTGGTTGAGCTGGTGCTTCCTCAGGAGTGGTTGGTTGTCCAGGTTGTGGAGTTTCTGGTGTTCCTTCACCTGGCTGTTCAGGGTGTGGAGTTTCTGGTGTTTCTCCTGGTTGTTCAGGGTGTGGAGTCTCTGGTGTTTCTCCTGGTTTTGGTTGTGGAGTTTCTGGTGTTTCTCCTGGTTTCGGTTGTGGAGTCTCTGGTGTTTCTCCTGGTTTCGGTTGTGGAGTCTCCGGTGTTTCTCCTGGTTTTGGTTGTGGAGTCTCTGGTGTTTCTCCTGGTTTTGGTTGTGGAGTTTCTGGTGTTTCAACTACTTTTGGTTTTGTTCCGACTGTAATAATTTCCTCTGTTGGTTCTTCTCTTACTACTGTTGGAGTGTTTTCTGTCACAGTTCCCGTGTTTGGATCCATTGTGTAGGTTGTAGTTGTTGTTTCTTTCCCTTTTACTCCCGCTTGTGTAGTTTCTCGATAATCTTTATCTTTTGTATTATCTTCTACATAACGTGTTGTATATGGAATTGGTGTTTCAACTACTTTTGGTTTTGTTCCGACTACATAAATATCATCCTTTTTATCAGCATGTTCTCCTTCGTTTACATGAATACGATAATACTTAGATAATACAACAGTACCATCATCATTAACTATATTCTCTTCTGAATTTGGATTTACCGTTATAGGTTTATTTGACTCAACAATGGTATCAGAACTATCAATAAGTCCGTCAGCTCCCGCTGGTCTTCCTTTATAAAGATTATCTGGATTAGCCGGGGTACCATTACTTGCATCAAGACGGTGAGGATATTTAGGATTAACTTCACTCACTTTAGGTTCAACAAAGTTTGGATCATCAAGTGGCTTTCCTGCATTTTCATTTATAGTATTGGCATCAGCTCTTTTATATTTGTCATCAATTTGACCATCATCGTCTTTATCATATAATTTTTCAAATAATGATTCCATTGGATGTTCATCAAAATAATCATCACTATCTTCAGCTTTCAAGATAAAGCTTCTACCATTATAACCTTCTTCTTTCAAAACAGGAGTATGACTTTCTACTGTATCATCTCTTTCATACTTCTTTCCTTTAGGTACGAAAACTTCATACCCTTCTGATGCACTAGTTATATTTTCAATATTAGCTTCTCCTGGCTCCGCGGTAGTGTCTGAAGCGTAAACTGTCACATTTGGTGCCATTATTGCAGCCCCACCTAGGGTAATGACTGTCGCTACAACACAGGAACCGAAAAACTTTCCAATTTTTCGTAAAGCATATTTTTTATTCTTAGTTGATTGTCTTGACATATTTCCCTCAATTTTACATTTATTTTAGTTTCTAGGTTGTTGACTCCGAGCCAAAAGCCAGATGAAGAATCCAACTTTTGGCAGGAAGCAACGTTTTGATATTATTCGGACTCATCTTCTTCCTTCTTCTTGAAGAATCCTAATCCTAGACCAGCTAACAAGGTCATGATACCAGCGCTAGCTAAGCTAGCATTAGCTTCTGTACCTGTGTTTGGCAATTCCTCTCTTCTATTTGTCTCAGAAGTCGGAGTATTTGCTTCTGGAGTGTTTGGAGTTGGAATTTGACTTTCTGGTGTTGGAATAGTCGAATCTTGTGGAGTTGGAATCGGTGTGGTCGGTTTCTGTGGAACAGGATTATTAGGATCTACTGGTGTTATCTTTTCAAATTTATGAATTGTAACACCATCCTTCGTTACAGTTGTAATATATCTGTATCCAGGAATATTACCTGGCTCATGAGTTCCAGGTTTTTCTGGTTTCAATGGCTTACCATTTTCATCCACCCAGATTGTAATATGATTACTTTCTGGAGTTGGTTTTACCGGTTCTTCCGGACTAGGTGTATTTGGAACTTTTACATACTCAATCGGTGTATCCTGACCAGGTTCTGTTGGTACTGGTGGCACCTTGTATCCATTTTCTGGATGGTTTGGATCAACTGGTACTAATGGATTTCCATCTGGTGTCTTAGGTGTATAACCTGGTACATATGGAATCACTGGTACATTTGGTGTAGTAGGATCCGTTGGATCTCCAGGCTTAGTTGGATCTGTCGGATTGTTTGGATATGGTAGTGGCGTTGGTGTTTCTACACCTGGCACTTTTGGTACCCATGAACCAAGTTTCTTGTAAACCACTTCAATCGTTTGATTTGCAACAGTTGGTGTTATTCCTTTTCTTTCAGCAACTTCTTTTTGAGCTGGGTCTTTAAGGATGTAACCTTTAACTACTGGTGATGATACTTTATCAAATGTACTATCTCCACCCACTGCTTTCCAGTCTCCATAAGTAATCTCACCTGTTACTACGTTAATCTTAGCTTCACGTGTGAATGTAACTTTGTCTGTTGATGGTTCAGAAACTTTATTTCCAGCCTCGTCAACATAGTTGATTGTACGTGTTACTTCTTTCTTAACGTCCAGTTTCTTAATTAATTCATCTGTCCATCTTGGAATTGTTGGATCATTTGGATTATTTGGATCTACTGGTGTATCTGGATCGATTGGTTTTCCAGGTTCAAGTGGTTTGTCATCTGTTGGCGGTGTTACTGGAACCACTTTTTCGTGTACTTTCAACGTTACTGTTTGTGTTGGATCTTGACCTTCTGTATCCTTATCTTTATCGAATTTGTTATTAATATAGTTTACTACTTCATCTCTATTATCAATCACATATCCGCGTTTTTCTAACTCTGCTATTTTAGCTGTTACTGATTCAGTTGGAATTTGATCTCCAGTTTTACCGTTGATAGTTACATTATCTTTTGGTAATGGTGTTTCTGTTGTTCCGTCAACCTTAACCACTTTCACCAATGCTTTTTGTGGATTTCCTTCATAAGTGATCGGTGTATCCTCACCTGGTTTTGTTGGTACTGGTGGCACCTTGTATCCATTTTCTGGATGGTTTGGATCTACCGGTGTTAATGGTACTAGCGGATTTGTATTAGGATCCACTGGTTGTGTTGGATCTGTTGGAATCTTAGGTGTATAACCTGGAACATATGGAATCACTGGTGTGTTTGGTTCAACTGGTGTTCCTGGCTGTGGATATTCTGGTTCTCCAGGTCTTGTTGGATCAGTCGGATTGTTTGGATATGGTTTTGGATCGAAATTCGTTCCTTCTGGTGGTGTTACACCTGTTGGTGGTGTTAATACCCATGATCCTAACTTAGTATAAACTACTTTTTGATCTAATCCTGTCGAATCTGCATTTGTTTCCACTTTTTCTACTGAAGCTTTATCTGCTACATAGCCTGTTAATTCAGGTGTGTCTACTTTTGCTAATTCTTTGTCCGCACTTTCCCAATTTCCGTATGTGATTGTTCCTGTAACTGCATTATATGTTGCACTACGTTTGAAGTGGGCTGTTTGTGTTACAGTTGGTTTCGCATCCGCTATTTCTGGTCCATTCGCAGTTTCTTTCTTAACATAAGTAATTGTACGTGTAACTTCTTTTTCTAAGTCAGATTTTGCTAATCCAGTTGCTGGCCATTTTGGTCCTTCTGGTTTATCTGGATCTACTGGATCATTTGGATTTTTCGGCTCTGTTACTGTTACAGTACGTTCCTTAACAAGTAATTTGAATACTTGCGTTGGATCTCCATCTGTTGGATCTTTTTCCTTATCAAATTTTTGATTATTTAATAAGTCTTTATTCTCAACTACATATCCACGTTTTTCTAAGTCTGCAATCTTAGCTGTTACTGAATCAGTTGGAATTGCTGAATCTGTTGTTCCGTTATCAATACTTACTTTCTCAGCTGGTATTTCTACCTCTGTTCCTGTTGTTGTATTGAATACTTTCACTACAGCTTTTTGTGGATCTGCCACATACGTAATATCCGTGTTTGTCCCAGGTTCTGTTGGTACCGCTGGTGGAATGTACCCTTGTGTTGGATCATTTGGCACTTTTGGTTGTAACGGTGTTTCACCAATCTTCGGTGTATATCCTGGTACATATGGAATTACTGGTGGAGGGTTTGGTTTTTCAGGAGTTCCGCCTCCTGGGGTATCAGGTTGAGGGTTTGGTGTTTCTCCTGGATTTCCTGGTGTTGTCGGATAATCAGGATATTTAGGTTTTGTTGGATCGTTTGGATCGTTTGGATATGGAATTGGTGTTGGTTTTTCTACACCTGGCACTTTTGGTACCCAGCTTCCAATTTTCTTGTAGACAACTTCCTCTTCAAACGATTCAGTATCAGCTGTCACTTCACTAGAAGGAACCTTCACTTTATCAGCTATATATCCAGTTAATACTGGAGTTTTCACTTCATCTAGTGTTTGTTTATCACTCCATTCACCGATTGTTGTTAGACCTGTCGCTAAGTTAGTAGTTACTTCGCGGGTAAATTCAGCTGTCTTAGTATTCGTTAATTTACCATTATCAACTTCAACTTTTGATCCATTTGTTTCATCAATTTTATAGTATTTAATCGTACGTGTTACAGATTTTGTTTCTGTTTCAACTGATGTACGCTCTCTAAGAATGAGTTCATAAACTTGCGATGGATCTCCGGTTTCTGAATCTTTTACTTTATCAAACGTTTCACCTTTTAATGGTGTTTTATTATCTACAATATATCCACGTTTTTCTAAGTCTTTGATTTTTTCATCAAGCTTTTTTGAAGGAATTGCAGCGTCTGGTATACCACTATCGATACTTACTTTTTCATTCGGCAATTCTATTTTTACGCCATCTCTGATCGTATAGACTTTTACTACTGCTTTTTGTGGGTCTGGTGTATAGTTTATTTCTATATTTGTTTTTGGATCTGTTGGAGTTGGTGGTGTATATCCTTCCGTTAAATCTGTTGGATTTTTCGGTACTAAAGGAGTTCCGCCAACATTTGGTGTATAACCTGGCACATATGGAATCACTGGTACATTTGGTGTAGTAGGATCCGTTGGCTCTCCAGGCTTAGTTGGATCTGTCGGATTGTTTGGATATGGTTTTGGTGTCATATCTGTTCCTTCAGGTGGTGTTACACCTTTCGGTAAGTTTGGTACCCAACTTCCTAATTTCGTGTAAACAACTTCTTTCGTTAGATTAGTCACCTCACCAGTTGAAGTTGGCGCTGTTGCTTCTTCTTCTCCTACGCTTGCTATATCTGCGATATAACCTTCTAGTACTGGTGTATCTACTTTCGGGAATTTACTATTTGTGCTTGTCCAGTCCTTGTAAGATACCGTATTATGCTCTGTATCAGTTACTTCTTTTCCTGTGAATGTGACTGTATTTTCTTTCGTTTGTTTTTCAAGAACCGTTCTTTTTATAGTTCCATTCACATTATCTTCTTTTACATAGGTAATTGTTCTCTTAACTGTTCTGGTTGCATCTACTTCTGCCGGCGCTTCGCTTTCTTTATAAACTAAGGTCACTGTTCTACCTTCGCTTACAATATTCCCAGTTAAACTTGCAGAATCTGTAGCTTCTTTTTCAAAAGTATAATATCTTCCGTCAGTAGTAGTCATGCTACTGAGTTTTTTATCTGTGACATCATAACTCGTACCAATCAGTTGTTTTTTATTGGTAATGTAGGTTCCGTCACTTTCTTTTTCTCCAATTCCAGTATCATTTTTCAATGATAGCAAACGCCCTTGTTCATCAACATAGCGAACTTTCACATTTCCTGAGATTAGGTCTGCCAATTCTGAGGTTTTCTTCTTTTCCTTGATTTTTTCGGTTATTTTCTTTTTCTCTTCTTCGGGAATATTTAGTTTTGGAATGATTTTTTCAACAACGTTTCGTGATGGTTCCACAGTATCTTGGATGACTGAAAAGTCAGCTAGAATTGGGAGATTATACTGAACACGGTGACTTTGAGGGTTTACCCCTACTCTTTCATTATTCTCTGAAAATACTTGTACGGTATAAGAAACAACATCTTTTCCTAATAAAACATCCCCAGTAGAGAAGTAGCCACCTTTTCCTAGATTGCTATCTCCAGGACCCACTGCGTCCTTAATCTTATCAGATAGTTCTTTATCAGTCAGTACCTTCGTTCGCACAATCCCTTTATCTACCCCTACAAAGTGTGAGAAGTGTTTGAACTCTTCAGAATCCGATCTAGCCCAACCATTATTAAGGTTATTTGCTTTTGTATTTGTATTCTCTCTATCAAAGGTTCGGGAATCAACACTATATGTCTCTGCACTTTCAGTTGCTTCTATATTTGACCCTTGAATACCTGCTTCCTTACTACCATTTCTAGCGGCAGTATAGGTGTATTTATCTGTTTCAACTTCTAGCTGATCATCCTTAACATGATAGATAATTTTCTTAGCACCTGGTATAAGAGTAGTGAGTAATCTATATGCTCTGTCATCAGCTTTAGATTGAGAATCTTTTGATGAGTTTAGCCAAGTTGGGGTATTAGGCGTATCTTTATCAGCCTCTTTCAATAAATTATTTAATTCGTTTGCTAGCTTTGTAGTTGACTGCGATGTGTTTGTAAAAGTTTTCTTCCACTCTGAATCTCTTTCTTTTGATTTTTCTATATTTAAGAAGTCTTCCGTAACATTTAATACAATATCGCCTTGTTTTTTAGCTTCTTCCGTAGCTTCTGCTTCCAATTGATTGTACAGTTTGGTATCTTCTTTTGTATAATCTCTTCTGGATTTACGGTGTAATGGAGTAAATTTTATTTTCTCATTACGAATTTTATTAACACGGGAATTCAACTCATCTGTAAAAAACTTCAAAACAGTTTTGTGCGCCAGTTCTACATTTAAACCTTTCTTATACAACTCTTCGTTTTGAACGATTTCGGCTATACGGTGAATGGTTTGATCGTATACCGTATTCTCTTGACCAGCAGTATTCTTAGTTTTAATGACTACTCGATAGGTTCCTTTAGAACCGTTAATATCTGAGATATATCCTGTTACAAATTCCACACGAACACGGCTTCCGAAGGCAGGAGAAAAGGCAGTAAACTGCTTTTCTATCCCATTATATCCAACGACACCTGGAGAATATTTATTATATTTATCTCTTATTAAAAATGGGAGGTTTTTATACTCGGTGGAGTTCTTACCTGCACGTTCATTTTGAGATTTAGGATCATAATCTGTATTATCCGAAACCTTCTCGTCACGATTGGCACGTGTACGTCCTTTAACAAGCATGAGCATGTACCTGAAACGACGGTCTAGGGCTTGTTCGTGCACATAGATGTTGTCTAAAGCATCCCCGCCAAGCATACCACCTTGTTCTTTTGTACCCTTTTCTTTATCAAGCCAATGCCATCCAGTGAAGTATCCCTGTTCGTTCTTTCTACCGATAACGAATTTACCAGGATTCCCTTCTTTATCAATGGCACTCCAACCACCAAAATCATGGAGTTCTCGGATTTCACCTGGTTCTAAGTTCAGAGCATCACCAAGAGTGTTCATATTACGCAAGTAAGAACGTTCATTATTTTGGAAGTCGTCTGGCATATTTTTTACAATATCCCATAATTGTTCGAGAGTCAGATTTTCCTTAGGAGCATCAAATGTTAAGTTGGCATTCTTATCATCCCCACCCTCTTCTCCATCTTTAGGTACATGTACCCCAGGCTGATTGTCTTTTACTGTGGCACCTTTACGATTGGCATCCAGTAAAGCTGGATCAGTATCTGCTTGGTCTGAACCTCCCTCATTTCCAGAAGTCGGCTCTGATTCAGTTCCTGTAGCTCCACTCGATGGATTACTTGCATCCTCATCAGGTAATTCTCTTTTACTACGAGTACGAGGTTTCGTACTTTCTGGAGCTACTAGCGGATTTTCAGCTACGGGAGCATTATAGGTGTTTGCTGCTGCATCAGTATTGCTGAGGTCAGCCTTGTTTCCTGCCTCTCCATTTCCAGACCGCTCTGGATCTGTCGGGTTTGCTGCCCTCTCAGATTCCCTCGCTGACTCCACACCCTCAGCATGAGCAATCCCAGCCCCCATCAAAAGATAGAGCGCCCCTATAACAACACTAGCTGCACCGACACTTACTTTTCGTATACTGTATTTTAATTGTTTTTCTGGACTATTCATGCCCGCCTCCATATATATATATATATATATATATTATTCTACTATTTCTACATAATAGAATACAATTTCATCTAAATATTATACACCAGTCGGCTGTAAATTTCAAACTTTACGAATGGCAGATTAGGATATAGACGACTCTTTTTACTGAGATCAAAGCTAAGCTAGGAGCCCTTCATCAGTCCACAAACGTCAAAAGTCACTTTTATATCGATAGTCTACCCAAGAAATATAGTAATACGTCCATATCCAAGAGTCAGTTACATAAGGGACTGTGTTATACGGAAATAGAAGATTTTTTGACTTCAAGCGCCTATAAAATTTAAGTGTAGTGGCGACGGAGAAGAAAGAAACCCAACTGATTTACAAGCAAACAGCCTTACTATTTTTAAACTTTTCCCTTTCTTTTCCGAATAAATAGATAGAAGCATCAAATCTAGCAAATTAGATTAAAAAATGTGCTATAATGAAAGGAGAGGAAATATGATTCTCAGACATCCGGGCATTAGCCCGACCAACGATTTGGTTGCTAAGAAAATTTTTAGCAATCCAGAAATCACTTGTCAATTTATTCGCGATATGCTGGATTTACCAGCCAAAAATGTAACCATTTTGGAGGGGAGCAATATTCATGTCTTACCTTCCCTGCCCTACTCGGCACAGGACTTCTATACCAGTATAGACGTCTTAGCGGAGTTGGACAATGGGACACAGGTTATTATCGAAATACAAGTCCATCATCAGAATTTTTTCATCAATCGTCTGTGGGCTTACTTGTGCAGTCAGGTCAATCAAAATCTTGAAAAAATTCGCCAACGAGAAGGTGATACACATCAGAGTTATAAACACATCGCACCAGTATATGCTATTGCAATTGTGGATAGTAATTACTTCTCAGATGACTTGGCTTTCCACAGTTTCAGCATGCGAGAGGACACGACGGGTGAAGTCTTAACCATCACAAGTAACGGTCAAGAAAACCATTTGGTTAAGATGGCGTTCTTAGAACTAAAAAAATATAGAGAAACCAGCAAAGATAGCGTTCGCAAACCGTGGTTGGAGTTTTTCGGGAATAAGCCCTTTACCCAGCAACCCGAGCGAGCCATCAGCCAAGCAGACCAACTGCTGGACTACAAGAGCTGGTCCGAGGAGGACAGGAAGATGTTTAGTCAACTACGTATGCGAGAAGAACAAGCCTTGTTAGCGCAGGACTATGCCTTGGAACAAGCTGAGGAGAAAGGATTAGAGAGAGGTCGTGCAGAAGGCATTGAGCAGGGACTGGAGCGTGGAAAACTTTTTGCCTTCCTAGATATGGTCCGCCAAGGTCTTCTAACACCTGAGGTTGCCAGCCGACAGTTAGGAATGACCGTGGCTGAGTTTGAAGCCTTGCTAGAAGATTATCACCAATAACGGTAAAGAAAACCATCTGGTCAAGATGGCATTCTTAGAACTAAACGTCTAGTCACAGATTACTCAAAACACTGTTTTGAGGTTGTGTATAAAGATACTGGGTAAAAGTCTTCTCATAATAAAACGTTTGGTATCAATGTTTTATTATGAGAAGATTTACTTTTTTACTGAGATTGAATTTTCCCTAGCCTCAACATCATATAAACCCCAAATTCAATCTGACCTAGTTTGAAAAGATTTTCGAAGCAGATAAGGTTTTACTAAAACTAAAAAAAATGATATAATCAAACTGATTAAATGTTTTAAAAATAAAGGAGAATTTTAATGTCTTACCAAGAAAATTACCAGAAATGGGTTGATTTTGCGGAGCTTCCTGACTACCTTCGTCAAGATTTGGAAAATATGGACGAAAAAACAAAGGAAGATGCCTTCTATACAAATCTTGAATTTGGTACTGCAGGTATGCGTGGCTTGATTGGTGCTGGTACAAACCGCATCAACATCTACGTTGTTCGCCAAGCTACTGAGGGATTGGCTCGTTTGATTGAGTCTAAAGGTGAAAACGAAAAAGAACGTGGTGTAGCAATCGCCTACGATAGTCGTCACTTCTCACCTGAGTTTGCCTTTGAATCTGCGGCAGTTCTTGCTAAACACGGTATCAAATCTTATGTATTTGAAAGCCTTCGTCCAACTCCAGAACTATCATTTGCAGTTCGTCACCTCAACTGTTTCGCAGGTATCATGGTCACAGCTAGCCACAACCCTGCTCCATTTAACGGTTACAAGGTTTACGGTGAAGACGGTGGACAAATGCCTCCACACGACGCGGACGCTTTGACTACTTATATCCGTGCAATCGAAAATCCATTTGCAGTTGAAGTTGCTGATGTGGAAGCTGAAAAAGCTTCTGGCTTGATTGAAGTCATCGGCGAGGCTGTTGACGTAGAATACCTTAAAGAAGTTAAGGACGTAAACATCAACCCAGCCTTGATTGAGGAATTTGGTAAAGACATGAAGATTGTCTACACACCACTTCATGGTACTGGTGAAATGTTGGCTCGTCGTGCTCTTGCCCAAGCAGGATTTGACTCTGTTCAAGTCGTTGAAGCGCAAGCAACTGCTGACCCTGACTTCTCAACTGTAAAATCTCCAAACCCAGAAAGCCAAGCAGCCTTTGCCCTTGCTGAAGAACTTGGTCGTCAAGTTGGTGCAGATGTTCTTGTGGCAACTGACCCAGACGCTGACCGTATGGGTGTTGAAGTTCTTCAAAAAGATGGTAGCTACCTTAACCTATCAGGTAACCAAATCGGTGCTATCATGGCCAAATACATCTTGGAGGCCCACAAAAACGCTGGAACTCTTCCTGAAAATGCAGCCCTCTGCAAATCTATCGTATCAACTGACTTGGTAACGAAGATTGCTGAAAGCTACGGCGCAACCATGTTCAACGTTTTGACAGGATTCAAATTTATCGCTGAAAAAATCCAAGAATTCGAAGAAAAACACAATCACACTTACATGATGGGATTTGAAGAGAGCTTCGGTTACTTGATTAAACCATTCGTACGTGATAAAGACGCTATCCAAGCCGTTCTTGTCGTGGCTGAACTTGCTGCCTACTACCGTTCACGTGGTTTGACACTTGCTGACGGTATCGAAGAAATCTACAAAGAGTACGGCTACTACGCAGAAAAGACTATCTCTGTTACCCTTTCAGGTGTCGATGGTGCTGAACAAATCAAAGCGATTATGGCTAAATTCCGTAACAATGCTCCAAAAGAATGGAACACAACAGCTATCACTGTCGTAGAAGACTTCAAAGCTCAAACAGCTACTGCTGCTGACGGAACTGTTACAAACTTGACAACTCCTCCAAGTGATGTGTTGAAATACACACTTGCTGACGGTTCATGGATTGCCGTTCGCCCTTCAGGTACAGAACCAAAAATCAAGTTCTACATTGCAGTTGTAGGTGAAACCAACGAAGAATCACAAGCTAAAATTGCTAACATCGAAGCAGAAATCAATGCTTTTGTAAAATAAAATCCTATAAAAGATGAGACAGACCAATCTCATCTTTTTTTCGTATCAAATCTAAGCAATTTTAGAAACTTTATGGCATACTAGACATATCAATGAAAGCGAGGTAATCTCATGGAACAATTTTTAGATAATATCAAAGACCTTGAAGTCACTACAGTAGCGCGTGCGCAAGAAGCTCTTGATAAAAAAGAAACTGCAACCTTCTTTATCGGTCGCAAAACTTGCCCTTACTGCCGTAAATTTGCTGGTACCTTGGCAAGTGTCGTAGCTGAAACTAAAGCTCACATCTACTTCATCAACAGTGAAGAGCCAAGCCAACTCAATGAGTTACAAGCATTCCGCTCACGCTATGGAATTCCAACTGTACCAGGCTTCGTTCACATTGCAGATGGACAAATCAATGTCCGTTGCGACTCTTCAATGTCAGCACAAGAAATCAAAGATTTCGTAGGATTGTAAAAAATCAGCTAACAAGTTTTAAAATCACAAAAACGCATAATGAAGCCGAAGAACGCTTTGTGAAGCACATAGATTTTTAGGATACGACAAAAATGTTGTATCCTTTTTTGTATCCCTTTTTTAAAAATAGGGTCTGTTTTAGGCTCTGTTTGTGACTCCTTTTTTCGCAAAAGAATACAAAAGACAAAAATAAAAAACGTTGATTTAACAACGTTTTACCAAGGAATGCAAAAGAATGCAAAGGAATAATGGAGCCGGTGGGAGTCGAACCCACGTCCAAACACCTGCCAACATATTTGTCTACAACCATAGGTTATGTATTAGTTTAACAGTCCCTCGACACATAACTCAAGCCTAGAAACTGCGAGTCTATCAATCTCTTATCAAGCCGCTAGACAAGACTTAATCGTATCTCGCTAATAATAAGACCTGTCATTGAACACGAGCAATCCAAATCGGGTCACGCCTGCTGGTTTTTAGGCAGCTAGAGCGTAAGAAGTGTTATTTTTTGCAGTTATATTTAACTGAGCGTTTACGTCGCCACACGAGTCGCAAAATATGCCTCATAATGCCTGTCGAATCCGTAACGACCCCAAAAGACAATAAAACCATTATACCTTATCTAACTCAAAAATGCAAAAAGGAAATCAACTAACTACACAAGATAGTCTTTCAAGGCTTTGGTCAAAACCTGATAACCAGTAACACTAAGGTGCAGTCCATCAGTTGTATATTCTTTTTTGAGTTGGCCTGCTTGGTCTGTCAAACTATCAAAAACTGGCACAAATTCCACCTGCATATAGGCCGACGCAAGCTTTTGATAGGTTTGATTCCATTTCTGAATTTTTTCATTCGTGCGGATATAGACTGTCTGCTTATATTCCTCTCCCTCATTGACTGGCAAAATAGAAAGCAATTTAATCTCTGTCAGTGGGTAATCGCGAACAATGGATTGAATGATAGCTTCGAGATTATTGAGCACCTCATTCACCGGCACATCTTTTCCGATATCATTTGTCCCAATCAAAAGGACAATTTTATCTACTGCTCCACCGTACAGATGCGCATCTAGATTTTCTAGTAACAGCCCTGTCTGATAACCTCTAATACCTCGATTGACAATCGTCTTTGAAGTACCAAACAACTCCTGCAGAGGATAATATTCGACAATGGAATCCCCAATAAAGAGAATATCTGGCTCTACAACTGAAACCTGATTTAGGTGACGATACTTGGTTTGGATTTTTTCTTGTTCCTTTAGTAACCAATTTTCTAATAACTGTACTGCCACTTCATTCTCCTTTTTCTAACCAGTTTTCCAAGACTTGATAAACTCCTCCTTGGCTGTTGGCTGGCGCTAGAGCAGTCGCCACAGCTTTGGCTTTGTCATCAGCATTTTCCATCGCATAGGCAATTCCAGCCATTTCAAGCATTTCAACATCATTTTCACTGTCACCAAAAGCCATGATTTGTTGGGCTTTCAAGTCCCAACGCTTGAGTAATTCTTCCAAGCCCCATGCTTTATGAATTCCAGCTTGGAGGATATCAATGCAACCATAGCCACTCGATACAGCCCGAACACGGCCATCAAAGAGGTCATTGATTTCTTCCAAGACCGAATTCAAACGTTCCTCACCAACAACCATACTCATCTTGAGCACACCACCAAAGAGGTCAGATGTTAATTCATCCACAAACTGCATCCGTTGATAGAATTTTTCAATCATTTCTGGAGTCATAAAACTTTCAAGATCTGTAAAAATAGTACCTTCCTTGACGAAACCACCCTTCATCCCCGTTACCACAAACTGGTCCTGACACGCTCGACCCTTGAAATGAGCCAAAGCCTTGTCAACAATGGCGTCATCCCATGTCTGAGCCTGAATCAGTTCATTGTTTTCAAAAATACGAGCACCGTTGGCAACAACCAGAACCACTCGATCCACCAAGTGCCCCAGTAGTTGCCTCATGCGGTGAATTTCATTGCCCGTCGCGATGACAAAACGAATGCCCCTTTGATCCAACTGATCTAAAATCTTTTCCAAGCGTGGGAGATCCAGCTGGCCTCTAGCATCCAGCAAGGTCCCATCCATATCTGTCGCAATTACTTTAATCGTCATTTACTTCCCTCTGGATTCAAGCTATTCCCACTTCAATCCCACATGTTCGTTCATTTCTTTATAGGCTGTATCAATTCGTTCCTTAGTCGCTTCATCTAATTGGTCACGATGACTGCCACCCTCTATAAAATCTTCCAAGATATAGGTTTGATAATGATATAAAGGATAGCCTTCTGGTGAAAAGGTTCCCTTTGGTGTTCGATTGACCCAAGTAGGATGAGCTTTAGCTGTTCCGATAGTTGTTTTTCCATCCTTCTTCTTGATGGTCACGTCCATGAGAACGCCACGTTCAGTCCACTTAGCATTTTCTTCATCTCCCATAGATTCAATTCGTTGATTGGAAATGAAGTTCCCCATTGAATAGATAATGAGTTTCTTTTCTCCATCTTTTTCAACAATTTCAGATGGCTCCACAACGTGTGGATGCCCTCCAAAGATGATATCCGCCCCCCAATCAATCATCTTGTGATAAAGAGCCTTTTGTTCCTCAGTTGGTTCCAATCGATACTCAACACCCATCTGAGGCATGATAATGGTGATATCCGCTTCCTTTTCCGCCCGTTCAATTTCAGCCTTCATCTTATCTTCGTTTAAATCTGAAAGATAACGATTATAGTCTTCCTGAGAAATATACTGCTCAATTCCATTGAAACCATAGGAATAGGCCAAAAGAGCAACCTTGATACCATTCACTTCCTTAATGACCAGCGGAGCCTGATCACGTGGCTCGTGCGTATAAACTCCGATTGGAGTGATTCCAGCTTTCTCAATAATATCGGCCGTTGAAATAACTCCCTCAATTTGCGAATCCAAAATATGATTATGAGCTAAATCTAGCACATGATAACCTGCATCCTTAATGGCATCCATAACTTCAGCAGGAGCATTAAAGAGAGGATAACCCGCTAAATAATGATCCTTATTAATGGTTCCTTCAAAGTCACCAATAGCTAAATCTGCTTGCTTAAGCCAAGGAGTCACATACTCAAAATTCTCATGAAAGTCATAGGTACCGTCTTCTTTTTTAGCTGAAAAGAAAAGTCCATCGTGGTAGAGCAAATCTCCGTTGGCCATAATTCTGGCAGATTTTTCCTCTTCCTGCTCCTGAGACTTTTGCTTAGTCCCTTCTTGAGAAATAGTATCTCGTTTTTGACTGGTCAGAGGCATGCCTTGGAAACTTTCAACCAACAAGACCAAGCCCATTGATAAAGCAACTGCTAGCAAGAGTACCGCCACAAATCCTTTATTGCTCCACCTGCGATAACTCCTAAAAAAGTTTACCAAGCCCTTCATAAAACGAAAAGCTAAACCACCCTGATTTCTATCTTGTCTTCTTTTCATCTTCATTCTCCCTACTTTCTTATGCAAGCCTTTTCTTTTTATTATATCATAGATAAGTAATTCTTTCACAATTGATACTCTTCGAAAATCAAATTCAAACCACGTCAGCGTCGCCTTACAGTACTCAAGTACAGCCTGCGGCTAGCTTCCTAGTTTGCTCTTTGATTTTCATTGAGTATGAATTGAACATCCTATCTATTTTCTATAAATCCTAAAGGCTGTAATACTTTCAATCCTTGTCATTTTGTGTTATCATGTAGAGGTAATGAAAGGAGAGAAAATGTCTGCTATAGAACGTATTACAAAAGCTGCTCACTTAATTGATATGAACGATATTATCCGCGAGGGGAATCCAACTCTACGCGCGGTTGCTGAGGAAGTCGCTTTCCCCCTATCTGACCAGGAAATCATTCTTGGTGAAAAGATGATGCAATTCCTTAAACATTCCCAAGATCCTGTCATGGCTGAAAAAATGGGGTTACGCGGTGGGGTTGGACTTGCTGCTCCTCAGTTAGATATCTCAAAACGCATTATCGCTGTTTTGGTGCCTAATATTGTTGAAGAAGGTGAAACTCCGCAGGAAGCCTACGACTTACAAGCCATTATGTACAATCCAAAAATCGTCTCTCACTCGGTTCAAGACGCTGCTCTTGGCGAAGGAGAAGGTTGCCTCTCTGTTGACCGCAACGTGCCTGGCTATGTGGTGCGCCATGCTCGCGTCACTGTTGACTACTTTGACAAGGATGGAGAAAAACACCGTATCAAACTCAAAGGCTACAACTCCATCGTTGTTCAGCATGAAATTGACCACATCAACGGAATCATGTTTTACGACCGTATCAATGAAAAAGACCCATTTGCAGTTAAAGATGGTCTACTAATTCTTGAATAAAGAAAATCCCGTTGCAAGACGGGGTTTTGTGTTATAATAGAGGCATGAAAACAAATGATATTGTCTACGGCGTCCACGCCGTTACCGAAGCCCTACTTGCAAATACTGGAAACAAACTCTACCTCCAAGAAGACCTCCGAGGTAAAAATGTTGAAAAAGTCAAGGAACTGGCTACAGAAAAGAAAGTGTCCATTTCTTGGACTTCAAAAAAATCCCTCTCTGAGATGACTGAAGGTGCTGTTCACCAAGGTTTTGTTCTACGAGTGTCTGAATTTGCCTATAGCGAGCTGGATAACATCCTTGCAAAAACACGCCAAGAAGAAAATCCACTTCTATTGATTCTGGATGGGTTAACTGACCCTCACAACCTAGGCTCCATCTTAAGAACCGCTGATGCGACCAATGTTTCAGGTGTCATCATTCCCAAACACCGTGCTGTCGGAGTAACTCCTGTCGTTGCCAAAACGGCCACAGGTGCTATTGAACACGTTCCAATTGCCCGAGTAACCAATCTGAGCCAAACTCTGGACAAACTCAAGGATGAAGGATTCTGGACCTTTGGAACGGATATGAATGGTACTCCGTGCCACAAGTGGAATACAAAAGGGAAAATCGCCCTCATCATCGGAAATGAAGGAAAAGGTATCTCTAGTAACATCAAAAAACAGGTTGATGAGATGATTACCATTCCGATGAATGGACATGTTCAAAGTCTCAATGCCAGTGTTGCTGCAGCCATTCTCATGTACGAAGTTTTTCGAAATAGACTATAAAAAAGTTTCCAGTCATCTGATTGGAAACTTTTTATGATTATCTAGGAAGCTAGCCGTAGGTTGCTCAAAGCACTGC
>NZ_VMNB01000012.1:51260-132893 GCF_013277515.1 Streptococcus sp. k-402
AGAACTGACGAAGTCAGTACCCATACCTACGGCAAAGCGAAGCTAACGTGGTTTGAAGAGATTTTCGAAGAATATAAGTTGGATCCTAACAAATTGATTTCTGAGTCTAATCTATATAAGAAAATGAGCATCTCCAACTACGAGAATGCTCATTTTTTAGGATTGTATAGGCAAATTTTACATATGTTTTAAACGTTCAATCCGTTCTGAGATAGGTGGGTGGGTGTAAAAGAGTTTTTGGAACCCTCCCCCTTTCTTGGGATCATTGATATAAAGTGCACTGCTGGCATCATCGACAGGACGACTCATTGGTTTACTGTTATCCAACTTATGTAGAGCATTGATCATTCCTTGTGGATTACGCGTCAACTCAACACTTGAAGCATCAGCTAGAAATTCCCTCTGACGAGAAATAGCTAGTTGCACCAAGGTTGCAGCGAGAGGCGCCAACACGATAGCTAGTAGGGAAACCACTAGCATAATGATTTCTAAGCCATTTCCTTCTCTGTCATCGTCACTTCGTCTGCGACCTGCGCCACCCCACCACATCATACGACCTGCCATACTAGAAAGCATAGTGATAGCACTGGCAAGGGCAACGGCAATAGTCGAAATACGGATATCGTAATTACGAATATGACTAACCTCATGTCCCATAACAGCTTCTAGCTCCTCACGATTCATGATAGCTAGGAGGCCTGACGTCGCAGCAACCGCCGCATTTTGCGGGTTAGAACCTGTCGCAAAGGCATTTAAGGCTGGATCATCAATGATGAAAACACGGGGCATAGGAATCTGAGCGACCATAGCCATATCTTCTACTACATGGTAGAGGTCTGGTGCCATTTGCTCATCAACCTCACGCGCTCCATTCATGGACATGACAATCTCTGTCGATTGAAAAATCATAGACAAGGCATAGATAAAGCCGATAATCAGTGCGATAACCAAGCCACCAAGCCCAGATCGCATAAAGAGGTAACCAACCGCATAGCCAACAAGAGCTAAGAGTAGGAAAAATACCAGCAACAAAACCCAGGTTTTTCGTTTATTGCTTGCAATTTGATCAAACAACATCTTAGTCACCTAAACCGCTAAAATCAACTTTAGGAACTACCTTTTCCTCTTCTGGTGTTTGAAGGAAATCTGCTGCTTTAAATCCAAACATTCCAGCGATAATATTGCTTGGGAAAGTTTCTAATTTTACATTGTAGTTGCTTACAACACTGTTGTAGAGTTGACGAGAGTAAGAAATTTTATTTTCTGTGTTTGTCAACTCCTCTTGCAATTTAACAAAGTTTGTACTAGCTTTCAAATCTGGATAGCTTTCTGCAACTGCAAAAATACCTGAAACCTGACGAGTAAGGGCATCACTAGCTTTCATAGCTTCTGCTGGTGAAGTTGCTGCCGCCACTTGGTTACGTAGTTCTACCACCTTTTCGAGGGTAGAACCTTCATATTTGGCATAACCTTTTACAGTCTCAATCAAGTTTGGCAAGAGATCATTTCGACGTTTCAACTGAACATCAATCTGGCTCCAAGCCTCCTTTGTTTGCATACGATTTTTAACCAAACCGTTATAGCTAACAATCACAAAAATAACAACAAGAGCGATAACTCCAAGAATAATCCAAGTCATGATATAAGTCCTTTCTGCTTTTAGATTAGTACCAGTATATCAAATTTTTAATGATTGTGGTAAAATAAGATGATACTAAAGAAGGAAATAATTATGAAACCAGAAACATTTTACAACCTGCTTGCCGAGCAAAATCTTCCACTTTCGGACCAGCAAAAAAAACAATTTGAACGTTATTTTGAACTCTTGGTCGAGTGGAATGAAAAGATTAATTTAACAGCCATTACGGACAAGGATGAAGTTTATCTCAAACATTTTTACGATTCGATTGCACCTATTCTGCAAGGTTTGATTCCCAATGAAACTATCAAACTTCTTGATATTGGAGCTGGGGCAGGATTTCCTAGTCTTCCCATGAAAATCCTCTATCCTCAGTTAGATGTGACCATCATTGATTCGCTCAACAAGCGCATCAACTTCCTCCAACTTTTGGCTCAAGAACTGGATTTAGACGATGTTCATTTCTACCATGGACGTGCCGAAGATTTTGCACAAGACAAGAACTTCCGTGCTCAATATGATTTTGTAACAGCTCGTGCGGTTGCCCGTATGCAGGTCTTGTCTGAATTGACAATTCCTTACCTTAAAGTTGGCGGAAAACTATTGGCACTAAAGGCCAGCAATGCGCCTGAAGAATTGTTAGAAGCTAAGAATGCCCTCAACCTCCTTTTTAGTAAGGTCGAAGACAACCTCAGCTACGCTCTACCTAATGGAGATCCGCGCTACATCACAGTGGTAGAAAAGAAAAAAGAAACACCAAATAAATATCCACGTAAGACTGGCATGCCAAATAAACGCCCGCTTTAAATTTTTAAGTAAAAAATATTTACAAAGTTTGCAATTTTTGCTATACTATCACAAGCAAAGGTTTTTAATGTCATCCCGTGAGGTGACGAAGACGCAGAAATATTTGAAACTCTTTAAAGTCTAGATTTTAAAGAAGTCTTACTCTGAGGGCCTATTGCTGTAAAATAATGGGCTCTTTTTTGATGCCCAAAAGTGAGGTTTATATGAAACAAGAATCAACTGTTGATTTGTTACTAGACGTTGACCAACGTCCTTCGGCTGGAAAAGGAATTCTCCTTAGCTTCCAACACGTTTTCGCCATGTTTGGTGCGACCATCTTAGTACCATTGATTTTGGGAATGCCTGTATCTGTTGCCCTTTTTGCTTCAGGTGTTGGAACACTCATCTACATGATTGCTACTGGTTTTAAAGTTCCAGTTTATCTAGGTTCTTCATTTGCCTTTATCACAGCTATGTCACTGGCTATGAAAGAAATGGGTGGTGATGTATCTGCTGCTCAAACAGGGGTTATCTTGACTGGTTTGGTCTATGTCCTTGTTGCTACCAGCATCCGATTTGTGGGAACAAAATGGATTGATAAACTCTTGCCACCAATCATTATCGGTCCTATGATCATCGTTATCGGTCTTGGACTTGCAGGTTCAGCAGTTACTAACGCTGGACTTGTGGCAGACGGAAATTGGAAAAATGCTCTGGTAGCCGTTGTTACGTTCTTGATTGCTGCTTTTATCAATACAAAAGGAAAAGGCTTCCTACGAATCATTCCATTCCTCTTTGCCATTATCGGTGGTTACCTCTTCGCACTAGCTCTTGGGCTAGTTGACTTTACACCAGTTCTTAAAGCTAACTGGTTTGAAATTCCTGGTTTCTACTTGCCATTTAGCACAGGTGGTGCCTTTAAAGAGTACAATCTTTACTTCGGTCCAGAAACCATTGCCATCTTGCCAATCGCTATCGTAACAATTTCTGAACATATCGGAGACCATACTGTTTTGGGTCAAATCTGTGGCCGTCAATTCTTGAAAGAACCAGGTCTTCACCGTACTCTTCTTGGTGACGGTATCGCAACTTCTGTTTCTGCCTTCCTTGGTGGACCAGCCAATACAACTTATGGAGAAAATACAGGGGTTATCGGTATGACTCGTATCGCTTCTGTCTCAGTTATCCGTAACGCTGCCTTCATCGCAATTGCCCTTAGCTTCCTTGGCAAATTCACTGCCTTGATTTCAACTATTCCAAACTCTGTACTTGGTGGTATGTCAATTCTTCTCTATGGAGTTATCGCCAGCAACGGTTTGAAAGTCTTGATCAAAGAACGTGTTGATTTCGCTCAAATGCGTAACCTAATCATCGCAAGTGCTATGTTGGTCCTTGGACTTGGAGGAGCTATCCTTAAACTTGGTCCAGTTACCCTTTCAGGAACTGCCCTATCAGCCATGACAGGAATCATCTTGAACTTGATCTTGCCATACGAAAATAAAGACTAAGAGACTTGACGCAGAAAGAGAATGAACAAAAACGAGCTTCTCTTTACTAACCCCAAAAAGTTGCACAAATAATTATTGAAAGGATTTAGTTCTGTACTGCACAAGACTAAGTCCTTTTATAGTAAAATGAAGCAAAACAGTACATCATGTGGTATCGTCTGAAACAAGAACAAGACAAAAGAGCATCAAAAAAAGGTATTGCAACTTGGCAATACCTTTTTGAGGTGCTTTTTGAAAGCCATCAAATGGTGACTTTTCAGAGGGAGCAAAAAACTGTCCTCTTTATATTTTAAACATTTAAATGTCTTCTTTAAACAGTTTATTAAAGAAACCGTCTGTGTTTTTAAGAAGGGCTTTGAATACCTTAGATTTAAGAGCAACAGTGTGAGAGAAGTCATCTGGTTTCTTCAAATCTTCTTCAACTGCTTTAACAAAGATATCCTTCAATTGTGTATAGTTGGTAATTTGACGACCATCAATTTCAATAGTTTCAAATCCTTTTTCTGCTTTTGATTTAACCTCTTTGAACCATTCTTTTTTCCACTCTTCAAGATTATTGAATTTATCCTTAGAAACTTTCTTAATAATGAAATCATCACCTAGAGGTTTTTCAACTACTTGAACTTCTGTGGACTGAGTTGAAGAAATAGGTGTTTGTTCCTGAATAGCTTGTACTGTTGATGGATTTTCTACAAAATTCGGTGTAACACTATAATCCACCTTTTGTTGTTTTGTAGGAGTGGCAACTGAACTCTTTTGATTACTTACTTCGGAATCAGAAGTCGTTTGCCCCTCTTTAATATATCCAATATATGTGTAACCTGAAATCTCTTTAGGAAGAGGTAATTTTTCTCCAGAGGTCAATTCATAGTCCGTATTGTAATTTAGCAAAAGATGATTTTCTAAAGCATGAGCCGATACAAGAACACCGTTTCCTATTCCTGCAACCAATACTAAATGTAGTACCGTTTTGTTCTTAACTTTTTTCTTAGAAACAGCAAAAATTAAAATCCCCAGAGCAGCTAAGCTAACTCCAGCAACTAGGGCTTGCATCTCATTCTTGCTTCCAGTATTTGGCAATTCCGCCAGTTGATTTTGAGAATTTAACTTATAAACAAGATAATAAGTCTCATCATCATTCTCCACGTATGTCGGAATATCATAAACGAGCTGATTCTTTTCTTCTGATGATAGCTCTGAATCTGTCACATATTTATAGTGAACTCCTGAAGTTTCTTGTGCATCCACAGATGAACTAGCTAATACAGACATAAAAAATAAACTTGAAATCGTTGCAGATACAAGTCCTACTGATAATTTTCTAAATGAAAAACGTTCTTGTTTTTCACCAAAATACTTTTCCATGATTCCTCCTTGAAATACAATTTATAAATGTTACAAAGACCTTTATTATATTAGTGTATTATCTATAAAAAAGGCAATATACCTTAATTATACTCTTTATTTACCGAAATGTCTTAAAATTGCGTAGCGTTTTCATACTTTGTTTTATATTATTTTGGGGATACAATAACACCTACCATGGCATTTCCACGGCAGGTGTTACTCATATCACTAATCGTTCTAAAAATGGTTTAATACAGTTGAGGAGAATGCCTTCTATCCAGCTTTCTTGTGCTGAGGAGAGATGATCTGACTGGAGGCTTTCTTTTAGAAAATCTCGGACTTGTTCTGGTGCGATTTCAAACTCAAAGGCTTTCATTTTATAGAAAAAGTCGAGCAGATGGTCTGATAAGTATTCCGTTGAAAAGGGCACTTCTCCACTTTTTCGATATTCTAATAAGAGACGAGCAAATCGGGCTTTTTCTTCAGTAAGCTCACGAAAATAGGAATTGAGGAGCCAGATTTGCTTTTGCTTTCTTTCAATTGGATCCTGACCTGCAATTCGTTGGTCTTTTTCCAGCTCTTTTTGATATTGTTTGGCCTTGATAGCCCGTTCTGTTCGATTTTTACCAAAAAGAATTTTCTCCCACTTGCGTTCTTCTTGAGTTAGGGTCTCTGTAAAGCCAAAGTAATCTTGATAGGCTCGCTCTGCTGGTCCCATGGCTAGGACTAGATTGTCTGCATATTGCTTGGCGATTTTGTCTCTTTTTTTGCGCTCTTTCTCTGCTTGGATACGGAGTTCCTGTTCGTAGTCAATTTTCTCCTTACCTAGCTTGACAAGGTAGAGTTGATCGTCTGGTTTTCCAAGTAAAAATGGTTTGATATACTTTTCAAGGACTTCTTCCATACGAGCTTTTTTCTTGGGCTCTGCCTTGGTCCAACTTCCTCCTTGAAAGACTTCTAGGAAGAGCTGGTAGTCTTTCTCAGGTGAGAACTGATTGCCACGATTAGGTTTAAAAACACCTTTGTCCCAGAGCCATTTGAGAAGACGCTCGTCAAAGTCACTTTTATTAACCTTGATTTTTTCCTTTTTCTGGGCTTTTCTGGTCAGATTTTCAACTTTTCTGAGCAATTTTTCTTCCTCTTCCAGTTGCTGGTCAAGGGTCAATCGATGAAAATGACGAACACAGTCGCTACCAATCGGAAAGAGGCGTTGACCAGTCACTCCGTTAAAGAGTTCGTAGGCGTACTTGATGGCATTTCCACAGACACAATTGCTACGGCCGATACCGTTAAAAATCAAGGAAACTTCATTCCATTCCTTAGTAGCTTGTTCCCAAGTATCAGCTTTTGAAGCCTGTAAAACCGCATCGTGCAGGGATTTTCTAACTGGAAGTGTCATGAGGTCTCCTTTCTAGATTATACTTTTACAACTTGAACCTCGTCTTTACCGAGTAAAATCAAGTATTTTTCAATATTTTCAATCGAATAGGCTCGAGATAAAGCCTCTCCGTATAGGGCTAACTGACCACGATAGCGGTCTATGAGTTGACTTGGATCATCATAGCGATCTGTCTTATAGTCGAACAGAACGATTTTATCCTCATAAAGCAGATAGCCATCTAGGATACCACGGACAACGAAGTCTTCCTGACTCTTTTGGTCTCGTTTGAGCATGGAGAAGGGTTGCTCGCGATAGAGATGGTCGGTATTAACGAGAATTTCCTGACCGAGTGCTGTGTCAAAGAATGCAAGAATTTTAGAAAGATTGATCTTGTCTCTGACAGCTGGGCTGGTTTGAACTTGTTTGAGAGTTTCTGTCAGGCTAGTAAGCGTTGGTTGCTGACTGAGATCAATTCTCTGCATCAGTTCGTGGGTAGCACTACCAATCTCAGCTCCAGTTACCTTTTCTTTGCTTGAAAAATCTGGCAAATCGAAGCTGATTTTCTTATCTACTGACTGGCCTTGGCCTGCAATCTCAACACCTTCCATATCCATAAGAGGTTCATAGAATTTCTTGATTTGGCTTGGGGTTTGAACACTAGGAAGTTCAATGGCTGCGCGGTGAAGAGTATTATAGATTTCCACCTCTTTCAGCATTTCAAGAGCTTCTTTAATGGTTTCAGACTGGCGATTGTCTGCTTGGGAACTAGCTTGGAGAGGGCTTTTGTTTTCCAATTCTCCGATAGCTTCTCTAGTCAGCTGGTCTTCACCAACAAAATGATAGCTAAAGTTGAGATTGTCCTTGGCAAATACTTTACTGATAGCCCACATCCAATCTTGGAAATTCCTTGCTTGAAGTCTAGTGTTGCTATTTAGTTTTCCATTTTTAGCTGCTGGATAATCCTTGTCCTCCAGCTTTTCACGAGAACCCTTGCCGACAAGATAAAGCTTTTTCTCAGCTCGCGTCATGGCAACATAAAGGAGACGCATTTGCTCAGAATAGCTTACCAGCTGTAATTCCTCTTCGTTCTGCCTATAAGTCAGGCTAGGAATGGAGAGTTTGATGGTTTTAGGATAGTGATCTTCCACTGCTCCTGTCTCTATCTTGGCAATATATTTAACACCAAGTCCATTTTTACGGCTGAGAATGACTTCTGACATGCTGTCTTGCTTGTTGAAGTCTTGATCCATATTGAGAATAAAGACGTAAGGAAACTCCAGCCCTTTACTCTTGTGGATGGTCATGAGCTCTACTGCATCTTTTGGCGGTGCGACAGCCACGCTTGCCAAATCGTGCTTGGCTTCCAAGACTTGGTCAATCATACGAATAAAACGAGACAAACCCTTGAAATTGCTCTTTTCAAACTGATCAGCACGCAGAGCTAAGGCATAGAGATTGGCCTGTCTAGCAGGACCATTTGGCAAAGCCCCAACATAGTCATAATAAAAACGGTCGTTGTAAATCTTCCAAATCAGGTCATAGAGGGAGTGGGTTTTGGCATACAAGCGCCAAGAAGCCAAGATATCCATGAATTGCTTTAGTTTCTCAGCTAGAGCTGTGTGAATCAAGCCTTTTTGACTACTTGCCAGTTTTTGTGCATTGACCAGTTTCTCATAGAGATTTTCTTGGACTTTATCCTCTGATTTCTGAAGGGACAAACGTGCTAACTCGTCCTCATCAAAGCCAAACATTGGAGACTTCATAAGGGCAACCAAGGCATAGTCTTGCAGGGGATTGTGAATGACACGAAGGGTGTCTAACATGACTTGCACTTCTAGAGATTGGAGATAATTGTTTTGCTCTCCATCAGTTTTAACAGGAATCCCGTACTCAGACAGGGCGAGAAGAATCTGATCATTACGACTGCGACTGGAGGTCAGAAGGGCAATTTCTTTAAAGGCAACACCTTGTTCCTGATGGAGTTTCAGAATCTCCTTGATGACTAATCGCATTTCGCCTGTTAGTTTCGTTTCTGCCTGCCCCTCTTCTTCCTCATTTGTGTCGTCCTTATCGTAGAGGAGAAATTCCGCCTTGTTGTCTGGATTGGGAGTCAGTTTGGTATTGGCAAAAACAAGCTGGTGCATGTTATCATAGTTGATTTCTCCGACTTCTTGGTCCATAAGACGCTCAAAAACATCATTGGTTGCTGATAGCACTTCTGAACTACTACGGAAATTTTCCTTGAGGAGAATGAGCTTGCCCTCTTTTGGATTTTGCGCATAGCGTTGGAACTTTTCATTGAAAATCTGCGGGTCTGCCTGACGGAAACGATAGATAGATTGCTTGATATCTCCCACCATAAAGCGATTGTGACCATTCGACAGCAATTCCAACATCCGGTCTTGAATATGGTTGGTATCCTGATACTCATCGACCATGACTTCGTGGAAACGCTTCTGATAAGTCTCACGGACTTGCGGGAAATTCTCTAAAATTTCAATGGTATAATGGCTGATATCAGCGAATTCAAAGGCGTTTTCCTGACGTTTACGCTGACGATAAGCTTCCACGAAATCACTAATGAAGGCTTGGAAAGTCTTAGCTAGTTCCCATGTATCTCCATGATAACGTTCTTGATAATCGAGAATGGTTATCTGGTCTGACAGTTGTCCTAGCCTAGCAAACTGGGTCTTTCTTTCTTCGTTGTAGGCATCAGCCAGTGGCTTCAAATCAGCCTTGCGACTGGCATTCGTCAGAGCTCGGCCGTTTTTCTCCTTAGAGATGGAGACAACACGCGCAAGCACTGCCTGATAAGTCTGACTATCGGACTCTTGATTTAAGGAGCCAATTTCATCCAGAACTAACTGAACATTTTCTAAATAAGCAGCCTTGGGAAACTCCTTAGCATCATTATCCAGATGATAACGGAAAAAGCTTTCCAAATCCCAAAGGGCTTGTTTGATTTGCTCAGTCAGTTTTTCTTTTTCACTGGTAAAATCAGCCTCTTCAAAGCCTTTGAGGAAAGATTGACTCAGCCACTTTTGAGGATTACTGGTGGATTGGAGGAAGTCATAGATTTTATAGACTTGCTGGCGCAGCCCCCGTTCATCCTTGCCACGCCCAGCAAAGTTTTTCAGCAAATGACTAAAGGTCTCTTTCTGTTTGCCTTGGTAATAGGCTTCAAATACCTCATGGAAGACTTCGTTTTTGAGAAGAAGTTGCTCGCTTTGGTTTTGTAAAATACGGAAATTAGGCGCAATATCAAGCAGATAGCCATGTTTACCAAGGAATTTTTGTGTAAAAGAGTCCATGGTACCGATGGCAGTGTTGGGTAGGTCTGCCAACTGGCGGCCCAAGTGTTGTTTGAGGTCAACATCATTACTTTCTTGGATTTGTTGGCTGATTTTTTTCTCCAAGCGTTCCTTAAGCTCTGTGGCAGCCTTGACCGTAAAGGTTGAGATAAAGAGTTGAGAAATTTCGACACCACGCGCCAATTGGTCTAGAATACGCTCGGCCATGACAAAGGTTTTTCCAGAACCAGCCGACGCTGAGACAAGTATATTCTGACCAGAAGTGTAGATAGCTTCGATTTGTTCGGCAGTTTTCTTTTGTTCCTTGCTCGAATTTGCTTCAGCTTCTTGCAATTTTTGAATTTCTTCCTCAGTTAAAAAGGGAATGGGATTCATCGATTCAACTCCTCTCTTATTTTTTCAAACCAAGCTTGCTTGAGTTTTTCTCCGACCAGACGCTTGCCATCAGTTAAGTCCAACTTTTCTAGAAAACGGGCTTGGCCCAAGTGGTAATTAGCTTCAAATCCTGTGATGGCTTGATGTTGTTGAACATACGGTGCAATACTTCTGCCATTTTCGGTATAAGGGTTAATGGCGAACTGGCCTGCTAAAATCTTCTCAGCAGCTTTCTTGTAAAGACAGGCATTGTAGTCCAGTAGGAGCTGGAATTCCTCATCCGTCAGCTGATTAGCCTTGTTTTTGTTATAAAATTCGCCCAAATGACTGCTTTCTTTTTCTAAAAAGAGGCCTTGGTATTTCATTGACTTGCTGGCTTCTACTACTGCACCTGCTAGATTTTTAACGGCCATCAGAGATTGGACGGGCTCAGCCATTTCCAAGTACATAGCACCAAAAAAGTTGTTCTCTCCTTCTCTTTTTAAGGCAGCTAGATAGGTTGGCAACTGGGAATTGAGTCCATTAAAGAAATGAGGAAACTGGAACTGAGTTAGACTAGACTTGTAGTCTACCACTCCTATCGCCCCATCAGCTTTCAAACGGTCAATACGGTCAACCTTACCTCGTACAAAGACACTGCGACCATTGTCCAATTGAATAAAAGCTTGGTCTTTGCCGCCAAAATTTGCTTCCTCTTTAATAGTCTCGATTGATGGATTGTGTCGGAGAATATGCCCAGTCGTCCGTGCAACATCAAGCAGAACTTCCTTGGTAAACTGGGCTTCCAAACTTTCCTGATAAATTGCTTCAAATTCGCGTTCTTGACTGGTTTCTTTAATAGCTTGTTCTAAACGTTGGTCAAAGGAATCTTCGTCAGGAAACTGCAAGGCACGTTCAAAAATGCGGTGTAAGAAATTTCCGTGACTGCGGGCATCAGGACGCAAACGTAATTCCTCCTGTAAGCCTAAGACATAACGTAGGAAATAACTGTATTCATTGCGGTAAAACTCCGTCAAACCGGAGGTAGACAGGTAAAACTCCTGATCAGTTGGATAGAGAGCTTGCAAGGTGTCCTTGGTCAAGGGCTTACTGCTTGGACTGGTTGGGAGGGCAGGATTTTCCAGACCTTGCTGGTCTAGTTTTTTACCCATGACACGCGCCAGAACCTTAATAAATGTCAAATCTTGCCCAGTCTCACTCATCTCATCCTGCTGGTGATAGACAACTAGGCTAGATAAAAGACTGTGATATGAGCCCATATCCTCCTTAGACAGCCCTTTGTGATTCATCCTCTTCTCTCTCCGACTAAATCCAAAATGGACCAGCTCTTGAAGATAGGCAGATTCTTTGCTTTCGCTTTCATTAAAAAGGCTTGGAGCCGACAAAACCAACTGCTTACGGGCAGAATTGACCAAGGAAAGCATAGTATAGCGATTTTTCTTGAGGTTTTCACTGCTGGCAATCAGCAATTGTGCCCCATCTTCTGTCGCTTGGTTTAGTCTCTGTCTTTCTTCGTCTGTCAAAAGACTGGTGTTTTGCGCAATTTTTGGTAAATTGTCCTGAGTCAGCCCAATGGCATAAACGAAGTCAGCTGTCAGAGGAGCAATCAAATCATAACTCTGCACCAGAACAGTGTCTACTGTTGCTGGAATGGTGCGATACTGAGATAGGCTCATTCCAGAATGAAGCAAGGCTAGGAAGTCCTCCAGACTAACTTGCGAACCAGCAAAAACGGTCGCAAATTGTTCTAAAACATGACAGAAAGCCTTCCAAACTTCGGCCTGTCTTTCCTGTTCAAGAGCTTCCATAGTGGCTGTCAAATCTTGTAATTGCTTAGTCACTGAACTTTCTTTTAGAAAGCTATTCCATTTTTGTAGGAGGTTTTCAGCCTTTTGTTTTCGGCTGGCAAAGAGAGTCTCAAGAGGTGTTAAAATACGCAGACGAAGGGAATTCAAACGTTCCAAATCAAATTTTCCATGGTGGGATTTGGTGAAGGTTTGCTGAAAGGCTGGCAAGCCATTGATACCAAGATAACGGATATATTGCTCAAAAGCATCAATATCAGCCTGACTAAGGTCGGTATACAAACCTGTTCTAAGAAGGTTAATCAAATCCTCCTGACGAAAACGGTAGCGTTTTAAAGCCAAAATAGACTCGACAAACTGTGTCAAGGGATGATGAGCCATGGATTCGCTTCTACCAAGATAGAAAGGAATCTGATACTGGTCAAAAATCGTTTTTAGCGATAACTGGTAAGCAGCTACATCCCCCAAGAGAATACGAAAATGCTTGTAACTCAGGTCTGCATTTTCATGTAATTTCTGACGAATGCTACGGGCTACTAACTCCAACTCCTCCTTTTGCGTCAAGCAAGACCAGATTTGTAAGTTTTCACGATCATTCTCATCGACATCCAATGTTAATTCTGAAAAATCATAAGAAGACTCTAGCAAACGAGAGGCCTTGTCAAAACTATCCATCTTCTCATGAGTTTGAGAACAGTCCAGAGCAGGTGTTTGGTATTTAGAGGCTAGATGATGGAGAAACTCCACACTGGCTTGGTAGAGATTGCCCTCGCTAAAAGGACTAGTATAAGCTTTCTTACTAGCATAAGCCCCAATGACAACCTCAACACCCTTGCCGTGAAGTAAGGCCACAATTCGCTCTTCTTCGGCAGAAAAACGGGTAAATCCATCAATAACCAAGGCGATTTGAGTAAAATTACTGCTAACTTTGTCATTCTCAATAGCCTCAATCAAATGGGATAACTGACTTCCCTGAGCCAATTGACCTTGATTAAGATAGGCCGTTACCTTCTCAAAAATCAAGAGTAAATCGGCCCTCTTGTCCTCATCCGTCAAACTCTCCAAGTCCAAAAAACTCATCTGAGCCTTGGTCATCTCGTGGTAAAGATCAATCAACTGCTGGATAAATTGAGTGTCCTGCTTGATGGCACCGTATACTCGTAAGTTTTTGGGATCAAGTTCGGCCAGGCATTTGTAAAAGGCCATCCCAAGACCAATATCATCAAGACTGGTCTTGGCAGGCAAATCATTCAAAATCAGGTAACGAGCCATTTGAGTAAAGCGCGTGACGGTAATCGCAAAAGAAGCCTGCTGGGACAAGCATTCCAGCACGGCGCGTTCCTTTTCAAAAGAAAGAGAGTTGGGGGCGATGTAGAAGACCCGCTTGCCAGCAGCAACTAGCTCTTCCGCCTCTCTGGTTAGAATTTCAGTCAAAGAAGTCCGAATATCAGTATAAAGTAATTTCATCTCTGCCTCGTTGGAATTTTTCATTACCTTTTATTATACCATGATTAGTCTCGTAAATCTGTTAAAATATTTAGGCCATCCTTTCTTTTCTTCATCATCTGCTAAATATTAAATACTTAGCTTTACTTGTATTAGATAGAATAAATCTGGCTACTGAAAATCACATAATAAAAAAGGCTCTATAATATTTGTAGTGGGTAAATCCCCTATAGATATTATGGAGCCTATTTTGTTGTAGAAAAAAAGTCCCATAAGATCTATAATGAAAAGCGACAAAACCATCATTAGAAAGAATCCTATGGAACAATTATATTTTATCACAAAACTTCTTGATATCAAAGACCCAAATATCCAAATTATAGATATCGTTAATAGGGATACTCACAAAGAAATCTTCGCTAAACTGGACTATGACGCCCCGTCTTGCCCTGAGTACAGAAGTCAAATGAAGAAATATGACTTTCAAAAACCATCTAAGCTCCCTTACCTTGAAACAACTGGTATGCCTGCCTACTAGAATCCTCCTTAGAAAGCGTCGTTTTAAGTGCTATCAGTGCTCAAAAATGGCGGTCGCTGAGACTTCTATAGTCAAGAAGAATCATCAAATTCCTCGTATCATCAACCAAAAGATTGCTCAAAAGTTAATTGAAAAGATTTCTATGACTGATATTGCCCATCAGCTTTCCATCTCAACTTCAACTGTTATTCGTATGCTCAATGATTTTCACTTTAAACATGATTTTTCTTGTCTTCCTGAGATTATGTCTTGGGATGAGTATGCTTTTACAAAGGGAAAGATGAGCTTCATTGCGCAAGATTTTAACAATCTCAATATCATCACTGTTCTTGAGGGAAGAACACAAGCTATCATTCGAAATCACTTTCTTCGCTACGATAGAGCTGTCCGATGTCGCGTCAAAATTATTACTATGGATATGTTTAGCCCTTACTATGACTTAGCTAAACAGCTTCGCTTTCGAATTTCTAGGCTCAGGCTGAAACAGTCTCCCAGACTGTTTCACTCCCATGTGCTAAAATCGTTCTAGATTGCTTTCACATTGTGCAACATCTCAGCCGTGCTATGAGTCGTGTCCGTGTCCAAATCATGAATCAGTTTGAGAGAAAATCCCATGAATACAAGGCTATCAAGCGCTACTGGAAGCTCATTCAAAAGGATAGTCATAAATTGAGTGATAAACGTTTTTATCGCCCTACTTTTCTCATGCACTTGACGAATAAAGAGATTTTAGACAAGCTTTTTAGCTATTCAGAGGACTTGAAACACCACTATAATCTCTATCAGCTCTTGCTTTTTCACTTTCAGAATAAGGAACCAGAGAAATTTTTCGGACTTATTGAGGACAATCTTAAGCTGGTTCATCCTCTTTTTCAGACTGTTTTTAAAACCTTTATCAAGGACAAAGAGAAAATTGTCAACGCTCTTCAACTACCCTATTCTAACGCAAAATTAGAAGCGACCAATAATCTCATCAAGCTTATCAAGCGCAATGCCTTTGGTTTTCGGAACTTTGAAAACTTCAAAAAAAGGATTTTTATCGCTCTGAACATCAAAAAAGAAAGGACGAAATTTGTCCTTTCTCGAGCTTAGCTTTTCTTCAACCCACTACAGTTGACAAAGAGCCATAAAAAAAGCCTCGGTAACAAGGCTTTGAGTTTTATGATTGTTTCTTAGGTACGGAATACACTTCAATGTGTTGTCCTAGTACCTTGATGTCGACTGGTAGATTATCTGATTTATCGCCATCAACATCCGACTCTAATTCGATATCAGAAGAAATTTTAATAGTACGTGCCTTTATATATTCAATATTTTCATTCTCTACAAGATCTCCTTTTAACAAATCCGGAATCAAAGATAATTTAGAGAATATAGAAGCATCTTTCAAAATTAGAATATTTGCATATCCATCCTTGTTTTCTTCAAAGATTTTTTTATCTGCAAAATAATTTGTTAGAAGTACTAAAACATGACTTGCTTCCCCAAGGTAATTTCCATTTTCGGTTTCAACTTTAATGTTAAAGACTTGATCTGTCATGACAGACTTCATGGTATTAACTGCATAAGCCAAGATACCAAATTTCGTTTTATCTTCAATTTCAACATTATGAATGGCTTCAGGGAGAGACCCGATACTAAAGATATATCCAAAATAGTGACCATTTGCTTTTCCGATATCAATCTTATCAGTTAAATTGAAATCCAGATCTTCAATAGCTCCGTCAATATCTTGATTGATTTCTAAAAGTTTTGTAATCAGGTTACCAGTACCACCTGGTATAATTCCCAGTTTAGGAATATAGTCCCTTTCAGCAATCCCTGAAATAACTTCATTGACTGTACCATCTCCACCAAAAACTAGAATTGATTCATATCTTTCTCTAACAGCTTCTTCTGCGAAATTTGTAGCATCTTTAGCTTTTTGAGTAATTTTAGTTTCCACATCATCAAAATACTCTCTTGCTTTATTCTCCAGCTTCTCTTTGTAATCTAAAGCTTTTTCTCCTCCAGAAGTTGGATTGATAATTAGCATTATTTTTTTCACTCTGTATTTTCTCCTTAAAATTGAAATAGAAAGGTTATTCTCGATGAAAATCAAAGCGTAAACTAGGGAACTAGCCGTAGGCTACTCACGATACTGTTTTGAGTCTGTATATTAGCCTGATGTAGTTTAAAAAGATTTTCTAATAGTATTAACCTGATGACACATGATATTTGCGTATATTGCTATTATACAATGAAATGTTAAAAAATAGAAATAAATTGCTTTTAATATCGGTTTTTATCTCATATTAAAAAATGATCTATTTTTTACTAGTAGGTTATTCTTAATCATCCAAATTAGTCTCTCTCCTCCACACGATGGAATATAGTTCGTAGATATTATTGCTATTTTCTAGTTCCGAATAAAGATAAAACTCACTTGAAAGAAGATTTTCCCCATATATAAGTCAGTCCTTGTCTGACTAGCAGATAGATGAGTTAATGTTCATTATCTACTAATCTGAAAATGAAAATACTTCAAAAGTCAGTTCAGCTAAGGATGAAAAAAACTCAATTTTTAAGAGAATATGAAATAATACTCAATCAAAATCAAATAGCAAACTAGAAAGCTAGCCACAACTTGCTTAAAGCAGGACTTTGAGGTTACAGATCAAACTAACGCGGTCAGCTCAAGACACTGTTTTGAATTTGTAGATTAGACTGACATGGTTTGAAGAAATTTTTGAAGAAGATGAATATCGCTATAATAAAAGGCATATTATCAAGTGTTTTTGACACCTGATAACATGCACTTTTCTGATTTTAAAGATTTTTCTCCAACTTTATTATCATTTAAGATAAGATGCTTCCATCATGTTTTGCATCATCATCAACAAACTGTTCTTTTACCAAATCCTTGATATCACTTTTGATACTTTTAGTATCTATAATAGAATCTTCACCGAGTTGGTGAAATGTCGCTTTATCTCTAATAGTATATTCTTGGTCATCGTCATATTTTTTGGTTATCAATCGAATCATCTTTCGTCTTAAAGATTTTTCCCCTTTGATGTTTCCTCTTTCTTTTATCCATGCCACTGCTAAAATGACCAGCATTAGACAACCGACATAACCTAAAAGAGGATACATAATAGAGACTAATTCTTTAAATCCCATAAAAGATAAACCATATCCTATAGCGACCGTAGCAATTAGAATAGGGTAAAAGCGCTTAGGTTTGTTTGAAGAGAAACGTTTTGCCAAGGCATAAAATAAACTGAAAGCTGTATTAAAAATAAGTCCAAAAATAATTAGAGCATACAGCAAAGAAAATAGAGGATGAATTTGCTCCGCAATGGTTAACATAGGAATATCAACAGTTGAAACAAGTTTTATATTGGCGTATAAAATACCAGTTGCTACGGTAATAATCAAACTAACTACAAGTCCACCTAAGAGACCACTTTTTTCTGCAACACCAATTCTCATGACAGAACCTCCTAAGACAAATGCCATGGATACACCAGTCATAACAGTTAGTGCGAAATAATTTAGTAAAGAAACCCAGACATTGGGCATCGGAGAAGAAAGTGTAGCTGTGATTGCTTCTAATTCTTCAAAATCAAAACTTTTCCCTACGAACGTATGGACTGCCATAATGATAATCATGACAAAGACCAAAGGAGTAAATATCCCAAGAACGCTGGTAATCTTTTCAAAATTAAGAAAACTGACAATAATGACCAAGATAGCACAAATCAATCCTCCCAACCAAAATGGCAAACCAAATTGTTGGTTAAGGTTTGAACCAGCCCCAGCAATCATAACAAAACCAATTACAAAGCAGGAAACAATTAAAGCAAAATCAAGAATCTTATTAGTAATAGGCCCGGCAATTTGGGAAAGAACTTCAAAATGATCATTTGAACGGAAATAGCTTCCTAAGGTAATGATAATTTTACCAAAAATAATACTTATGATTCCAAGAACAATCGTTCCAATGATACCCCATTTACCAAAACTAACAAAGTATTGCATTAAATCTTGGCCTGAAGATAGTCCAGCACCAATAACAACACCGACATAAGCTAATGCTATATTTAAAATACGTTTTAACACTATTTTCTCCTAACCGTTATCACTACAATCAATGACTGTCTATTTAGTATACTATTTTCTTATATTATTGTCAAAAATATAGGTATTAGAACCCTGTACATAGAAATATTTCCGCACGATATAGCAAGATAACACAAGGACTAGTCAGCTACTAATTAAAATTCTATGGTAATCAGTTGTTGGCTGCTCTTACGCCAGACAAATATCACAAAATAGTAAACTTATAAAGGATAAAATTCTTGAGAAAAAGACCATTCTACTCTTCAAGGTAAATAATAGAATGGTTTACTAAATATTTGTTTTGGACCGATATCTAAAAATTGAAACCAGACAATCTATCAAGAAGAACAGTTCTATTAGATAAGCAAAGATACTTCCACTTATGTTTTGTTGAATCAGTACTAACATAACAAATAAAATCAAGATAAATCCTGTAATGACAGTCTGTTTGGCATTTTCTATTTATAGTCGACAGATTTACCAGCCAATGATAATATTAGCTATTCCTAGCATGATCGCCCATGTTCCAATGTAGTAAGGAATATCTCTAGCTAGGCCTTCAAAACTAACATAGACCAACCAGATGGACAGAAGAATAGGGAAAAATGACTGTGCAAGAGTTCAAACACTTCTTGTCTTACTCAAATATGATAGAAAATCTTTTCCACCTATAAGGATAAAATAGACAGATAAGAGCTCTGAAAAGAAAAGTAATCCTAGATTTTTACGGAAAAAGAGAAAGAGACAAATCAAGAGTGAGACAAAAGTTCTTAATAAATGAAACCTATTCCATTTTTACAACATACCAACCTCCTAAAAAACTAAAGAATACAAGGTGATATAAAATAGGGAGCCACCAGCAACCGAAATTAACATATTCTTTTTTCACTTATGCAAGAAGATAACAACTAAAATAGCTAGCAACTTTGGAAGAAGATCACTAGTATTCGTGAAACTCGTATCTTTGAGACTAAAGACGACCATTAATCCAAAAATAGCTGGAGTGAGAACTTTCCCAAGGTAGAGAATATAAGCTGGCGTTTTCTCTTTGGATGAAAAAAGAATAAACGGGACAAGGCGTGTGATAACAGTTCCCAGTATGACCATAGCAATTGCTATAATTTGTTGATCAAACGTCATTTTATACATTTACCTCCAATTCCTTTCGAAGTACTGTAACTATCAGGATATCTATATTACGGAGTACGAGCGCTTGTCAGATGAAATCAGCATATACGGACTGACCTTACCATGTATATGGATTTTGTAAAACGTGTTGCAGATAGCAAATCACAGTCCAATCTTAGTCAGCCTGTGAAAGAGGCCCTTGACCATATTCAAAGTCATACTAATATAATATCCCATTGTCTGTTCAAATGATCGCAAATCACATTGGTTTTAGTTACTCCTTCTTTGGTAAGCAATTCAAATCTGAAACCAAAAAGACCATTAACGAAGTTATCATAGAAGCCAAAATTGAAGAGGCTAAAGAGTTGTTAGTCCACACAGATAAATCCATTAGCCACATCAGTAGCTATCTAGCTTTCTCAAGCCAATCTTATTTTCAAAATCAATTCAAAAAAATAAGTGGCTACACACCACTCCGATATCGAAAAGAAAATGCTGGAAAGTTCCGACATTGTTTTAGTAAGCTAACTTCCTGAAAATAGGAGTAACCACACATTCCAGAAGGCAGTGATATTGATGAAAATATGAACTAGTATTGGATAGTAGAGATTTTTAGTCATACGATACAATAGAGCCAAAATAAGACCTCCACTAGCATAAATGAAAAAAGCAAGAGGAGTTAAAGTAAAATTGATATGAATATAACCGAAAATAATAGCAGAAAGCAAGACATCTCCGTACCAAGGTGAGTTTTTGAAAAAGGTTGTCATAAGCACACCGCGATAAATCAACTCCTCAGCAATAGGAGCGATGAAGCAAACGATGAGCAAGAAATAGGGTAATTCCTGTCTCCCTATCATTTCTATCGTTTCATTCAAAGAAATTTGATTTGAAGACGAGGGTATGAAATAAGACAAGAAGAAGTCCGACATATACGAAATGATGTAGCCCAGTAAAAGGTAGATAAAGTACCTCAACTGCCATTTGAAATGAAAAGTCTTCTTTCCTGCAAAAACTAGTAGATAGATGACCGCTAATAAAAGACCTCCACTCTCCATCCAAAGTAGAATCTGAAAAAATTCACGACTTGCTGGTAGATAAGGCTTTGCGAGGTGATTGAAAATTCCCCAAAACCAAGTTGATTTGTAAAAAATTAAGGACAAGGCTAGTAAAATTTGAACAATTCGTTTTTTCATCTTAAATCCTCTGTTTTCCTTGACTAACTTATTGAATATAATAGTTTGCTTAATTTAATCACAAGTTTAGTATAGCATATATTTTCCAAATATCCTCCTCAAATCATGAATTGCCATCAAAACATCCTAAACTGTAAAATCAATTAGACCCTATCCTTTTATCATCATCTTCTCTAACAAAGGAAGACCTATGATTAAGTTACTAACCTTGGATATAGATTGCTTTCTCCTAAATGAAATCAAGACCCCAAAAAATCGGGTGGTTTATTTGTCCTGCACCTTACGGAGCAAGACAAATAAAAGCCAGTATTGCTACTGACTCTTACATCATCTTGATTTAATAGGATAAACTTATGCTTCTGGTTTCGTCGTAACTGACTCACTACCTTTTAACAAAGCAAGTAATTTTTCTGCTTCTGTCATGATATCATTATTATCCATGGTTTGCAGGCTCAAGTTACCTCGTAAACTAGCCAGGGTTTCAGTCGCAGTAGCTTTCAGACTAGCATCCGTTACTTTATCAAGTAAAGCTTCTACTTCTTTGAGTTTAGCTTCTACTTTTGCAGTCTCTACTTGATGGACTTCTGGCTCTTCTGTAGTATCTTCAGCTTCTTCCTCTGTCTCGTCTTCATCAGTGCTCGGTTTATAAAGATTATCTGCTGAAGGATTTAAACCAGCGTGATTCTCTTTTTCATCAGATTCAGAGCGAGTTGGCTCACTTACTTCATCATGTTCCTTATTTTCATCAGGTTTACCGTCTTGGTCTGCCTGATTTTTACGAACATGGTCGCTAGCATTACCCCAACCATTATCTGAATGAGGACGTTGGTCCGGATGTTCAACGTAGTATTTTACAGTCGCAAATAAATCTTCTAAGGTATAACCCTCAGGTGCCTTATAGAGTCCTTCGTCAAACCATGCAAACTTAAGATTATGATAGTGATCAAAGTGAGGAATGATAAAGTAACCATTCTGTACAGCTACAGTATACTGTAAATGATTTGGTATTTTTTCTAATGGTACCTTGTTCTCAGCTGTTACGCGGTTATAGATAGCTTCTGTCCCTGTTGCCTCTGGTTTTGCTTCAGTAGAATTTGGAGCTTGTAAGCCTTTTTCTTTAGCATAAGCCTGAGCTGCTGCCCTTTCAGCTTCAGATAAGCTGTCTTTTTTAATCCAGTGGCTATGGTTCAAGTGTGGAGTGACGTAGGCATTTCCTGCATCACTTTCAATATCATGTTCGTCAAAAATGTAGCCATCTGAGGTTGTATATTTACCTGCTAATTTCGCTAATTTAATTTCATCGTCTGTATAGGCAATTTGAGCATTTGGTTTGCCAAGGCGTTCTGGGTGGGTAATTGGTGCTAGAAATGCCAATAAATCATCTACCAATTTTACTTTATTATTAGAAGATTCATTATTCAAGCGTTCTGCTAATTTGTCTAAGGCTTGGAAATCAACAGCACGCCCCTTATTTTCAGACAAGGCTTTATGAGCCTGGGTTAACAGATTATAAGCTTTATCATAAAATTCTTTGTCACGAGAAGAGACGTTTTCTTTCTTCGCAACTAGAGCATGTGTCTCTTGAGTTTTCTTAGACAAGAGATTTTCAATAGCATCAATCTTATCCTTAGCCAAGTCTTTAGCAAAAACATAGTGACTGACACCAGCAATTTCCACAACATAGCCTTTTCCAACTTTTCTAACAACCTGTTCTACTGCAAAATTAGTTTGTTTTTTCTCAGTTGACGGTTGAGCTTGCGGTTTTGGTGCTGGTTTCAAATAATGCATTCCTGGCACGACTGCACCATTTTGCCCTTTTAACAGAATCATTCTTGCAATCTTCTGCTCTAAATCAGACATTTGTGAATAAGGGATAAAGTGATAATGATTTCCGTGAGGCACAGCAACACCATTTGCTGTACGATCTGTTATTTGTGCTGGGTCGAATACCAAGCCATCCGATTCTACATGGCGTTCTGACAAAGGTTTGGCATACAATTCACGTAAAAGGCTTGAAATATCTTCCCCTTGATTCTGATGATAAGTTGGAGTGACAGTTAGATTGTGGTTCTCTGACAAGCTTGGTTGAGCTGGATTTGCATTATGACTAAAACTTGAAGAAGGACGAGACCCCTGCTTCCCATTCCAATAGGCTTGGGCTGCAGCTAATTCCCCTGCAGACAAAGCGCCTTTTGGTATATAGTGGAAATGATTTCCATGCGGTACAATAAAAGCGTCTCCTGTATCTTCAATCACATCTGTCGGACTAAAGACATACCCATCATCCGTTGTATAGGCGCCTCCAGTTGCTCTATTCGGTGCTTGCGTATTGAGATTAAAGTTTGGTTTAATGGTTGAACTTAGTTTATCTGTACTGCTTGGTTTCGTATTATCAGAATGCTTTTGAACTGGCTGACCTCCAATTGGTAGATTTCGAGCCAATTTTTCTTCCAAAGCAGACATTTGCGAATAAGGAATGAAATGGAAATGATCCCCGTGAGGAACTGCCACACCATTTGCAGTACGTTTTATAATCTGTGCTGGGTCAAATACCAATCCATCAGACTCCACATGACGTTGGCTAAGTGGCAAAGCGTACAATTCTTGAAGGAGACTAGCTAAATCCTCACTTTGACTTTCAGAATCTGTTGCAGGATTTTGAGGTGTCTCAGATGGACTCCTTCTCACACTAGATCTTGTTTCTCCCCTGTTAGAACGGTATTCAACCGTACTTAATTGACCGCCTTTTCCAGATAAGAAGGCTTGGGCAGCAGCTAATTCACTAGCAGACAAGTCACTCTTCGGAATATAGTGGAAGTGATTGCCATGAGGAACGATATAAGCATCACCCGTATCTTCTATAATATCAGAGGCATTAAAGATATAACCATCATCCGTTGTATAGCGTCCTTGAGCTCTGGCAGCAGCAACAGCATTATCTGTGCTTGCATTATGATTATGACTGTGTTCCTGCTTCTGACGTTTAATCTCTTCTTTTGTCCGAATATTATCCGCGTGAGCAACATCCTTGAGGTAAACATAGTATTTACCGTTTACCTTAATGACATAGCCACCCTTGATTTCATTGACAATGTCTGAATCCTTCAACTGATAATTAGGATCTTTCATCAGCAGTTCTTCACTGATAATAGCATCATAAGGAACCTTCCCATTATAGTAATGATAATGGTCTCCATGAGAAGTCACATAACCTTGATCCGTAATCTTGATGACAATTTGTTCGGCGTTGATTCCCTCTCTCTTACTGACTTCATCGGGTGTCAAGTTCTCTGCCTTTTGACCAGCCTGATCACCGTCTATATAAGCAACTCGATTAGACTCTTTCTTAGCCTGACCAGCCTGATACCGTCCAAGTTCATAGGAACAAACACTTAGGGCAAGAACTGCCACTGAACCTGCTACATATTTTTTATTGATTTTCATTCTTTCCTCACTTTAATTCTTCTGCTAAAACACTTATATTTTCTTCAAGATTTTCTAAATAGGTCTTGTCATTTTGTGGGTCTGCCTCTAAAGGATTCAGAGTTTTAAGACCCACACCTGTTGATTTGACAAGAGTTTCAGCTACTTTTGAAGAAGCATTACTTTCTGTAAAAATCGTTTTAACCTTATAGGTCTTAACAAATTCCTGAATTTCTGTTAGTTGTCTTGGACTTGGTTCTTGTTCAGGAGAGATACCTGCAATACCAAGTTGATTAAGTCCAAATCTCTTCGCTAGATAAGAAAAGGCTGTATGTTGTGTTACAAAAGTTTTCTGACTCGCTTTTTCAAATTTAGGCTGGAATTTCTTAGTCAATTCTTGAGCTTTTTTGATAAAATCTTGCGCATTTTTTTGATAAGTTTCTTTATGTTCACTATCCACCTCTGAAAGTTTATCAGCGATAATCTGAGCTTCTTCGCCAGCTTTTTCAGGATCTAGCCAAGTGTGAGGGTCATAGAGCGTTTTTTCATCAACTCCATCCCCTGCTTCCACATCTTCTAGCCCTGGGACGCGGTCTAAAGTCATTCCCTCTGAAGCCTCTAAGACCTTCACTTTAGATTTTTTTAGATTGGGATCTAAACTTCCTGCCCAAGATTCGAGCGTATGCGAATGGTAAACAAAGACATCTGCATCATAGATGGCCGCGATGTCATTTGCCGAAGGCTCAAAGGAGTGAATCCCACTACTTGACTGAATCATCCGAACATCATTCAAGTCACCAGATACTTCCTTAACCATAGCGTAGATAGGATAAAAACTGGTCACAATTTTCATCCCCTTTCCTGTCTGGCTTTCCTTTTGACTACAGGCTCCTAGCAATAAAAGAAAAACACTTAACAAGACTAAAAATAAATTTTGTTTCTTCATGAACAACTCCTTAACCGTTTAATTAACTAGTAAACATTCTACTCCTAAAAATTTAATCTGTCAAGATATTTTTAGAAAAAAATTGAAATTTCTTTCACATATAAAAATCTGCTGAGTTTCAACAACTCAACAGACTTTCACTTTATATACTCAATGAAAATCAAAGAACAAATTAGGAAGCTAGCCGCAGGCTGCTCAAAGCACGACTTTGAGGTTGTAGATGAAACTGACGAAGTCAGCTCAAAACACTGTTTTGAGGTTGTAGATAAAACTGACGAAGTCAGTCACATACATACGGCAAGGCGAAGCTGACATGGTTTGAAGAGATTTTCGAAGAGTATTATTCTTCTATGGTAGAATGCTTATAACCATAAGTAAAGTAAATAAAACTTCCTATCAACAAGGCAATCAAGAAAGCAATCCAGGTTTCCATATTATACTGCAACATAAAGGATAAACAAATGATGATTGATAAAATCGGTAATAAGGGTACCAGTGGTGTTTTAAATTCCCCAGCTTTTGGCATCCCTTTTTCTTTCCGTAAGCGAATCAGGCCGTAAGCCAGCATGATTAAGTAGGCCAAGGTACAAATGTTTAAGAAGGCTGCGATACTAGCTAATGGAAACATTCCTGCTGCTACTGCTGAAGCTAGACCTGTCAAGATAGTAGCATTTTTGGGTACCTTGCTAGTCCTCGTTAGTTCTTTAAAGGCAGCAGGCATCAAGCCGTCACGTGCTAAACTGTAAATCATACGCGATAGGGCATAGGTCATCGAAATACAAACTGTAATCAAGGTCAAGATAGCCACCAATGACACATAGTTGGCTGCCCAACTAATCCCAACACTACGAAGGGCAAAGGCAACGGCATCATCAACATTTAGATGACTATAGTGAACCACACCAGTCAAGACAAGCGTCACCAAGGCATAAAGAATGGTTACGATAGAAAGCGATAAGACAATCCCTCTGGGAATATTTTTTTGAGGAGTCTTGACCTCATCTACAGCCATAGAAATGGATTCGAAGCCTAAAAATCCAAAGAACATCAAGGACGCACCAGCCATAATACCAGTACTAGCACCATAGATTTGTCCAAAACCATAAGGAGCAAAATTACTCCAATTATCAAGCTTAATATTCCAAATTCCTACTAAAACAAAGAGAGCTAAAGCGGAAAATTTCAAAATCACTAGAATCGAATTAAAGCGCAAGGCTGCCTTAGCATTTAGTAAAACAAGCGAAGTCACCAAGACCAAGACAAGAATAGGCAATAAATCAACAAACGTCCCTGCTTGAGGATTAAAGGTGCCATTTAAAGCCTGAGGAAGGACTATCCCATATTGAGAAAGCAAGCCTTTAAAATAAGCTGCCCAACCCGAAGCCACACCAGATATGGCTGTCATGAATTCCATCATGGTTAACCAGCCAGCCAACCAAGCTGGAAATTCTCCTAAAATAGCATAGAGATAACTGTAGGCACCACCTGTAGCGGGTACTCGTGAAGCAAATTCTGCAAAAAAGAGGGCTGATAATCCCACACACAAGGCAGAAATGACGATTGAAATCACTAGGGCTGGACCAGCAAGTGTTGCAGCTGCAGTACCTGTGATTGTAAAGACACCTGTCCCTACCATGGCTCCAATACCCAGCAAAATCAAATCCCATAACTTCAAATGTCTGTGCATCTCCGTTTTATCTAAACTTACATTCTTTGTTCTAAATATATTCATCTTTTTCTCCAAAATAAACTGATGATTCTATTTTACCATAAATATAGGAGATTTGTGAATATTTATAAAATAATTTTCTAAAAAAATCTGACTACCTTTTTGTAATAGCTTATACTCAATGAAAATCAAAGAGCAAACTAGGAAACTAGCCACAGGCTGTACTTGAGTACGGCAAGGCGACGTTGACGTGGTTTGAATTTGATTTTCGAAGAGTATTAAGAACCAAAACTCTTGAAGAAGTTGACAATGGCTTGCCAGAGGGAACTTAAGAAGTTACCCCCGTCTTCTAGCGCCTTATCCGCATCGAAGTTAAGGTTGATATTTTTAAAACTGTCGCCAGCTTGTGAAACAATACTTTGTTTAAGGTCATTTAGGGTTTTAGTGAAGTCTGCATTGCTGAGGATATCACTCTTTGAGAGATTCAAAGCAAAGTTGATGATGATATTGATTTGGTTTCCTGTTATAACCTGATCGAGTTTGTAATTTTTCAAGGTATCTTCAACGATTTTACGAACATCTTCTTCTGTCAGACTTCCCTTGCTTTCTTTCGCTTTGGCAAGTCCTGACTTGATATCAGCTAGGGCAACGTTTAATTTATTAGCATCATAGCCTGATTTATCCTTGTTTTCAGCATTGATATCCGACAAAGCCTTTAGCTCTTCTTGAGCCAAGTCTTTGTTGGCTTGTGGCACCTTAGCTCCATTAGCTTCTAGCGAATAATAAATTCCTGCTAAGGCACTCTCACCTGTCACTGGAATAGGTGCAGCTACAGTGATTTTAGCGTGTTCCACACCCAAAGTTACGGCTGCATTTCGGTACATATCCTGAGTCACCTTAGTGATGTTTTCTGGTGTCTCAATATTGACCTCAAGTGGCGACTTGTCACCCAGTTTTTGAATTTTTGCTGATGAATACAGTTGTAAGCTAGAGTCATTTGCCACATTCATGATTTTAGAATAGACATCAGGTGTCATGGTCTTGAGTTCTTTGGTGTCTGTTGAGGCGTTGTAGCCCAGTTTTTTAAGGGTTTGATTTTTTTGGTCTTCAGATAGTGAAGAACCTAGAACATATTCAGGTTGAACATAGGTTTCGTCAATGACTTTTTGAACATCTGTTGCTGCATGGGCGCTATTCATAGCTGTTACTGCCCACAAGACCGCAGCACTGGTCAGAAAGAGTTTCTTTCTCATGGGGAATTCCCTCCTTTACCTCTCTAGAGTAATATATCTATCTTAAAGAAAACTTATAACAAAAACACCTGGACTAGCCAGATGTTGAAAAGAGAGTGAAACATTTGATGATGTAAAGGTTAAGTTGCACCTGTCTAGAATAATAATAGTTTCCCCCATTTACGTAAAGTTCAGCACCGTGAAAGATAGAAATAGGGTGAATATAACTATAAGTCTTTCCAGTGGTATTGCCCAGCAAGGGAGCAACAGTATCACGGGAGTACTGTTTGGCCAGTGCTAGGGTGTTTTCCTTACCATTTTGGGCTATAAAATCGATATAGGCAGGTCCAAAATTATAGGCTTGAACAGCTGTCCAGACATCAACACCCTTCTTCTGCGCCAGATAGAGATTATCTGTCAGAGTTTGCACACCTTGCCGAATGCTAGAGGCATTATCGTTGATGGTGTTGGTTGAACCACTTGCAGACTCACTAGACTGCATGACGTCGCCTTCTTTTCCTTTTGTTTCAGTATAAATCATAGCGAGCACGAGCTCTTCGTTTGCTGGGGTGTCTTTTTCACTCAAGATTTCGCGCACCATGGGTTGATAAGTCATAACTTGCTTGACATCTTGGTGAAGGCGGTAAGTTTTATAGCCAGCAAAAAGGAAGACTGCTAGTACAAGCACTCTTCGAATTCGTTTAAACATTATTTACTTTGGATATCCTCGATATTTTTGATTAAGATAGAGTAGGTTCCATTGTCGTTTTGGATAAACTCAACAGACTCGGCGTCTTGATAGACGTTATTGGGAACGATGAGCTCAATTCCATTTGACAAGGAGAGTTTTTGGTTTTCAAATTTCTTTAATTGGCGACTGGCATCAATTTCATCAAATTGAACTGGTTCTGGTACGGCTTCTTTGACTTGGTCAATAAAGCTCAAACGAGCCGTCAGATTATTGTCAAAAAGGTCGTTGGCCAATTTTTCTGGTGACAATTCATTGCTTTCTTCCAGATTATTGAAAATCGCTGATTTTACCTTGGATTGAAATTGAAAATCATCTGTATTAAAAGATTCAGCAATTCTCTGGGCCGTTTTTTCTAATTCCTTGATAGATTTTTTAGGAGAAATCTTAGGGGCGACGGCTAGGAGATTATCTGAAAAATAGTTCAAGAAAGCCCCGTTGTACTTGATGCGTTTTTCAATCAGATGGTACTTACGGCTTTGAAGATTAACCACTAAGGCCTCATCAGCACCCGTTCCAAATCCAGGCAGGTTATTCTGAGTTAGCTTGATTGGATTATCAACTTCTCCACCGAGGTGAGTCAAGGTCTCACGCAGGGCAATTCGCAAGAAAGCGAAATGTTCCACACCTTCTTTAGAAAATTGCACAAAAATCAAGTCATTGGTCTTGAGGTTTTCAGAAATACTGAACTCTTCTTTCCAGAGATTAGCCAGTGTTACTGATGTCTCCAACAAATCGTCTGTGATGTGATTGAAGAAGGGATTTTCTTCTTCGAAAATCCCAGTCTTGGCTTCATCTGAATACACACGTTCAATTTTTTTCCGCAGGTATTCTTCGATTTTTGGAGTGATATTGAGAAACTTATCCGCCAAGAACAGCTCGGTATCATCCGGACTGAACTGATGGATAATGGCTTTCTTAATATAAATGTCCATAAAAGTTTTAGTCCTCGTATAATGGGAAGGCATCTGTTAATTCTTTGACTGCACTTCTCACTTCTTCTAATACAGCCTCATTTTCTGCATTTTTAAGGGTTTTAATGATCAGTTCAGCCACTTTGCGACTTTCTTCTTCACCAAATCCACGTGCAGTTATGGCTGCAGATCCGATACGAATACCACTTGTCTTGAATGGTGACAAGGTTTCGTATGGGATTGAGTTTTTATTTAGAGTAATATTGACTTCATCCAGCAAGTTTTGAGCAACTTTTCCGTTTTCTACAACCTTAGTCACATCCACTAGGAAGAGGTGGTTTTCAGTCCCACCAGAAATGATACGGAAATCAGGGTCTTGCAAGAAGACTTCTACCATAGCCTTGCTGTTTTTGATCACATTAACAGCATATTCCTTGAAGGCTGGATCCAAAACTTCTTTGAAGGAAACAGCCTTGGCAGCTACAACATGTTCCAAAGGACCACCTTGAATACCTGGGAAAATAGCTGAATTGATCTTCTTAGCTAGGTCCTCATCATTGGTCAAAATCAAACCACCACGAGGTCCACGAAGAGTTTTGTGGGTTGTTGTTGTTGTGATATGAGCGTATGGAACTGGACTTGGATGTAGACCAGCTGCAACCAAACCAGCAATATGAGCCATATCTACCATGAGTTTAGCCCCAACAGCATCCGCAATTTCACGGAATTTTGAAAAGTCGATAATTTGAGAATAGGCTGAAGCACCAGCTACAATCAGTTTTGGTTTTACTTCTTGGGCTTGTTTCAAGATAGCATCAAAGTCCAAGAATTCCGTTTCAGGGTCCACACTATAAGAAACAAAGTTGTAGGTTTGACCAGAGAAGCTAACAGGAGCTCCGTGGGTCAAGTGTCCACCTGCTGCCAAATCCATCCCCATAACGGTATCACCTGGCTCAATTAAGGCCATGTAAGCCGCGCAGTTAGCTTGGCTTCCTGAGTGAGGTTGGACATTGGCGAATTTAGCACCGAAAATTTCCTTTGCACGTTCAATGGCTAGAGTTTCTACCACGTCTACCACATCAGTTCCACCATAATAACGGTGTCCTGGGTAACCCTCGGCATATTTGTTTGTCAAGATAGACCCTTGAGCTGCCATAACAGCCTTGGAAACTACGTTTTCCGAAGCAATCAACTCAATGTTGTTTTGTTGGCGTTCTTCTTCTTTAGCAATAGCATTCCAGAGATCAGCATCGTATGCTTTAAAATCATCTTTATCAAAAATCATAGGTCTTCTCCTTTTATTGTGTGACTAGTCCATTAGTTTCATTTTCTTATTAGAAAATCAAACTAAAAGATGCGAATAAACCGTTTCTGCATTTTATCACAAGTATAACCAACTTTTTCATAAAATGCATGAGCTCCCAGACAATGATCGGCAGAGTTTAAGCGGATAAACCCATAACCACGTCTTTTAGCTTCTTGTTCCAACCCTTGTAGTAAACTTTTACCAATACCTTGACCTTGCGCTTGAGGTGAAACTGCTAAAGCTAAAACATTAAATCCTGCTTTAGAATAAAGTGATTCATAGACCTCAGCGTGGACATATCCAAGCAAGGCATGACTAGCTGTATCCTCATAAGCAAGTAAGAAATGATGGAAATCCTGAGATAGACTAGCTAATTGACTAGCCGTGTCCTCCAGACTAAAAGAATAGTCCAAAGCCTCTTGGTTGATGTCACAAATGGCTTTCACATCAGTTTCTCTTAAATCTCTCAGCATCTCATTCCTCCTCAAAAGAAATCTCTGGCAACTGAGCAAGAATATCTTCTCGCTTAATGGCCCCTTGGCGTAAGATTTTCACCTTGTCTCCCGACAAATCCAAAATAGTTGAATCCTGTCCAGTTAGAAAAACATCGTCTTCCAGACCCAGAACCTCTTGGTCAAAATCCTTCAGAATTGGTTCAAAGGTTACTCCACTTGCCTGACCTGAAATATTGGCAGACGGTCCAATCAAGGGTCCCGTCTCTCTAATCAAATCAAGCGTGATGGGATGACTTGGTATCCGAAATCCCACCGTTGCAAGGTCAGAATTGACCCAATAGGGAACTCGGTCATTGGCTTCAAGGATAATGGTCAAGGGACCCGGTAAAAAGGTCTCTACAAGTTTTTGTAGATAAGTTGGCTGATTCTTTGAAAAATGCAAGATGTCCTTTAAAGAGGCAACATTGAGATTAAGGGCCTTGTCTCTAGGACGACGTTTGAGTTGGTAAACATGATCAACTGCTTTTTCGTCTAAAGCCTTGGCAAAGAGACCGTAAACTGTCTCTGTAGGTAGAACGACAGCTCCACCATTTTCCAACTCTTGTTTAATCCTGTCCATCATCAACCACGACCATCCTATCTTGACCAAATTGGTCCTTGAATGTTCGAACTCTCTTTGCAGGAAGATACTTCCTAAAAAGTTCAGGAACACTTTGACCTTGCTTGTATCCAATTTCAAGGTAAATCTTACCACCATCTTTGAGATAGTCTTTTGCATCTTCCGCAATTCTACGGTAAATAGCTAGGCCATCCTCATCTGCAAAGAGGGCTAGGTGAGGTTCTGAATGCAAAACATTCAAACCCACCTCTGACTCATCTTCACGAGAGATATAGGGTGGATTGGAAACAATTATATCATATTTTTCAGAAATTTCTGTAAAACAGTCAGATTTTTTTAAAAATATTTGAAGATTTTGATTTTTAGCATTCTCGGAGGCAAGGTCAAGCGCCTCTTGAGAAATATCTGCTGCTGTCACTGACCAATCTGGTTTATTTTTTGCTAATGCAAGGGCTATGGCTCCACTTCCAGTCCCGATATCTAGGACCTTAAGATTTTCCTCAGAATTTTCATCCAAGATAAGCTCAACCAACTCCTCTGTCTCTGGACGAGGAATCAAAACACGCTCATCCACTTTTAACTGCATTCCGAAGAAATCTGCATGACCAATGATATACTGGGCTGGTTTATGAGCCGCTAACTGCTTGTAAATTTCCTCTACAAATAATTCTTCCTCTGTTGTCACTTCCTGCTGGAGGGCAAAAACAAAATCTGTAAAAGATAGATTTTTCAGGCTACGATAGACAAAAGAGAGGCTTTCTGCTTCCTCTCCTTGTCTTATCAACTCTTCTTCAAAATCTGAAAATAATTGAGCTAATTTCATTATTTGTTTAATTCTTCTAATTTTTGTGTTTGGTCATAGAGCACCAAGGCATCCACAACTTCGTCCAATTTACCAGACAAAATGGTATCTAGTTTCTGGAGGGTTAAGCCAATACGGTGATCTGTGACACGGTTTTGTGGGAAGTTATAAGTACGAATCCGTTCTGAACGGTCACCAGTACCAATTGTCGACTTACGCTCAGCGTCTTGTTCGTCTTGTGCAATCTGGGCAAAATGGTCAGCAACACGCGCACGGATGATCTTCATGGCCTTCTCACGGTTTTTCTGCTGGGTACGTTCTTCTTGCATCTCGACCTTGATATTGGTTGGCAAGTGAACAATACGAACGGCAGTCGCAACCTTATTGACGTTCTGTCCACCAGCACCAGAGGCGTGATAGATGTCAACACGAAGGTCTTTTGGATCAATATCGTATTCAACTTCTTCTACTTCAGGCATGACAAGAACTGTAGCAGTTGATGTATGGACACGACCTTGGCTCTCTGTCACAGGGACACGTTGCACACGATGAGCACCAGACTCATACTTGAGTTTAGAGTATACAGATTGACCTGAAACCATAGCAACTACTTCTTTGAATCCACCGACACCATTCATAGAGGCTTCCATGACTTCAAAGCGCCAGCCTTGGGCTTCCGCATACTTTTGATACATGGTTAACAGGTCTCCAGCGAAAAGCGCTGCTTCGTCTCCACCAGCTGCTCCACGAATTTCAAGAATGATGTTCTTATCATCGTTTGGATCTTTTGGAAGGAGCAAGATTTTCAGTTTTTCTTCGTATTCTTCTTTTTCAGCCTTGGCATCTTTGAGCTCTTGCTTGGCCATTTCTTCCAAGTCCGCATCTCCACCTGATTCCTTAATCATCTCTTCAGCATCAACGATGTTTTGAAGGACTTGTTTATATTCTCGGTAAGCCGTCACCGTATCACGACTTGAAGCCTCTTCTTTTGAAAGCTCCATGAAACGCTTGGTGTCTGATACAACATCAGGGTCACTAAGCAATTCTCCTAATTCTTCATAACGGTCTTCTACAGCTTGTAGTTGATCATAGATGTTCATTTTTCTTCATTCTCCTTATTGATTTCAGGGGCAAAATAATGTTTACGGCAAACCGAGATATAGGTTTCATTGCCACCGATTTGAATCTGTTCTCCATCATAAACGGGCAATCCATCCTGTGTACGCAAAACCATAGTTGCCTTTTTCTTACAATACTGACAGATGGTCTTGATTTCGTCAATCTTGTCTGCTAAGAGCAGGAGATACTTGGAACCTTCGAACAGTTCATTGCGAAAGTCATTTTTCAAACCAAAAGCCATGACAGGTATGTCTAACTCATCAACAACACGAGCTAGATCGTAAACATGATGACACTTAAGAAACTGGGCCTCATCAACCAACACACAGTAAGGTTTTTCTGATAGGTCTCGGATATAGCCGAAGATATCAGTTGTTTCCTCAATCGCAATGGCAGGGCGTTTCATGCCAATACGACTCGACACATAGCCAACACCGTCACGAGTATCAAGAGCTGAGGTCATAATCACAACACCTTTTCCTTGCTCCTCATAGTTATAGGCCACCTTGAGAATCTCAATCGTCTTACCAGAGTTCATGGTCCCATAACGATAATACAACTGTGCCATGTTTCTTGCTTCACGTCCATTTCTAAATTTTTGCTACATTCTAGTATATCATAATTTTCTGAAGCTTTAAACGGCAAAATGTGGTAAAATAGAAGAAATCAAAACTAGTGGAGGAAGCCATTATGCCATTTGTACGCATCGATTTATTTGAAGGACGCACGCTCGAGCAAAAGAAGGCTCTTGCTAAGGAAGTAACAGAAGCTGTTGTTCGCAACACTGGAGCCCCTCAATCTGCTGTCCATGTCATCATCAACGACATGCCAGAAGGAACTTACTTCCCACAAGGAGAAATGCGCACCAAATAAGCTAGCTTAAGCAGAATTGCTTAGGCTTTTTCAATCTCCAAGTGGCATCCATTGAAGAAATAGTTCAAATTTGTTACAATTTGAAAAGAGACTTGGAAAAATTTCCAAGAAAAGAGCTATTAATTAAAGGAAATATTATGATTACACGTGAATTTGATACCATCGCTGCCATCTCTACTCCACTAGGTGAAGGAGCTATTGGTATTGTCCGCTTGAGCGGAACAGAAAGTTTTGCAATTGCGCAAAAAATTTTCAAAGGGAAAGACTTGAGTCAGGTTGCTAGTCACACTCTCAACTACGGTCACATCGTTGACCCTCAGACAGGAAAAGTCATGGACGAGGTTATGGTTGGAGCTATGAAGTCTCCAAAGACCTTCACTCGTGAGGATATTATCGAGATTAACACCCACGGTGGGATTGCGGTGACCAATGAGATTCTCCAGCTAGCTATCCGTGAAGGAGCTCGATTGGCAGAACCTGGTGAATTTACCAAACGTGCCTTCCTAAATGGACGTGTGGACTTGACCCAGGCTGAGGCGGTCATGGATATCATCCGTGCAAAGACTGACAAGGCCATGAACATTGCAGTTAAGCAATTAGACGGCTCCCTTTCTGACCTCATTAACAATACCCGTCAAGAAATCCTTAACACACTTGCCCAAGTTGAGGTTAATATCGACTATCCTGAGTATGACGATGTTGAAGAAGCGACTACTGCTGTTGTCCGTGAGAAGACAATAGAGTTTGAGCAATTACTAACCAATCTCCTTAGAACAGCCCGTCGTGGTAAAATCCTTCGTGAAGGAATTTCCACAGCCATCATCGGACGCCCCAACGTTGGGAAATCTAGCCTCCTCAACAACCTCTTGCGTGAGGACAAGGCTATCGTTACAGATATTGCTGGTACTACTCGAGATGTCATCGAAGAATACGTCAACATCAACGGTGTCCCTCTCAAATTGATTGATACAGCTGGTATCCGTGAAACGGATGACATCGTGGAACAAATCGGAGTTGAGCGTTCGAAAAAAGCCCTCAAAGAAGCTGACTTGGTTCTACTGGTGCTAAATGCCAGTGAACCACTGACTGCGCAAGACAGACAACTTCTTGAAATTAGCCAAGATACCAATCGCATTATTCTACTTAATAAAACCGACTTGCCAGAAACAATTGAAACTTCGGAACTCCCTGAAGATGTCATCCGCATTTCAGTTCTTAAAAATCAAAACATCGATAAAATCGAAGAGAGAATCAACAACCTCTTCTTTGAAAATGCTGGTCTAGTCGAGCAAGATGCAACCTACTTGTCCAACGCCCGTCATATTTCCTTGATTGAAAAAGCAGTTGAAAGCCTACAAGCTGTTAACCAAGGTCTTGAACTGGGGATGCCAGTTGACTTGCTTCAAGTTGACTTGACTCGTACTTGGGAAATCCTCGGAGAAATCACTGGGGATGCTGCACCAGATGAACTCATTACCCAACTTTTTAGCCAATTCTGTTTAGGAAAATAAGAAAAATCCATTATCGTTCGTGCGGTCATGGATTTTATTGTCTTATTAGTAATCTGGTCTTAAGACACCTGTTACAGTTGCCTTAGTTGCTTCGTAGTCGCCATCTACGACAACCTTGATAATGCGTTTGGCATCTTCTTCTGGTGCTGGAACAAGAGGTAGACGAGTTGGTCCAGCTTCAAATCCCATATAGTTAAGAACGGCCTTAACTGGAGCAGGACTTGGATAAGAGAAGAGGGCATTGACCTTAGGAATGAATTTACGTTGAATTGCTGCGGCTTTCTTCATATCGCTTTCTGCAATGGCAGTAAACATCTCGTGCATTTCATCCCCATTTGTATGGGATGCAACAGAAATAACCCCGTCCGCACCAAGGTTCATGGCATGGAAAGCATCTCCATCCTCACCTGTATAAATCAAGAATTTTTCAGGCTTGTGCTCAATCAAGTAAGCCATATTAGCCAAGCTAGTACATTCTTTGACACCGATAATATTTGGATGGTCAGCCAAACGAAGCATGGTTTCTGGAGTTAATTCTACCACTACACGCCCTGGAATGTTATAGATAATAATTGGTAGATCAGAAGCATCTGCAATGGCCTTAAAGTGCTGATACATTCCTTCTTGAGAAGGTTTGTTGTAGTAAGGTACAATAGCAAGTCCAGCAGCAAAACCGCCAAATTCCGCTACTTCTTTGACAAACTCAATAGAGTCGCGCGTATCATTGGTACCTACACCCGCAATCAAAGGAACACGTCCATTGACAATCTTTTGTACAGCCGCAAAGAGTTCCAACTCCTCATCATGGGTTAAAGTTGGACTCTCAGCAGTGGTACCTGCGAGAAGAATTCCATCCGTATGATGGTCCAATAAATGCTCAATCAAGGCTGGAATAGCATCAAAGTTGATAGAACCATCCTCGTGGAAGGGAGTAATAAAGGCTGTGATGATTTTACACTCTTTTAAATCTTGATAAGACATGAAAACACCTCTCTATTTCAAAGAAGGAGTTCATCTGAACTCCTAAACGATATGACTATTTTAATTCAAATTTCAATTCGGCAGTTGGACGAACCAATCCACGTTCGTGGAGAGTTTCAGCAATCTGAACTGAGTTCCAAGCAGCACCTTTGAGAAGGTTGTCTGAAACAACCCACATGTGAATTCCTTTTTCAGCATCCAAGTCTTTACGGATACGACCAACAAAGGTATCACGTGAACCAACTGCATTGATAGCTTGCGGATAGATTTGATGAGCTACATCATCTTCAAGAACAGCGCCTGGGAAGGCTGCGATAGCTGCTTTCACTTCTTCTATTGGAGCCACTTCTTTTGTTTCGATGTAAACAGACTCAGAGTGAGCTGACAAGACTGGAATACGCACACATGTTGCAGATACTGCAATGCTATCATCTTCCATAATTTTCTTAGTTTCCTTAGTCATCTTCATCTCTTCGTAAGTGTAATCATTGTCAGTGAAGACATCGATTTGTGGAAGAGCATTAAAAGCGATAGGATAATGTTTCTTATCACCACCTGAGGGCAAGATTTCCGCATGCAAATCACGTGGGGTTACACCATCATTCAAGACTTCACGAAGTTCACGTTGTGTCTCAAGAATTGCTCCCATACCAGCACCTGAAACGGCTTGGTAAGTTGAAACAATGATACGGTCCAAGCCCCATTTTTGGCGAACTGGTTCAAGCGCCACCATCATTTGGATTGTTGAACAGTTAGGGCAAGCAATAATCCCGTTGTGGGCATCAAGTGCATGAGCATTGACTTCTGGAACAACCAAAGGAACATCTGGATTTTGACGGAAGTAAGATGTATTATCAACTACTACCGCTCCAGATTTAACTGCGTATGGTGCATACTTAGCTGATGTAGAACCACCTGCTGAAAAGAGAGCAATATCAACTCCTTCAAAAGCAGTTTCAGTCGTTTCTTCAATCGTAATATCTTGGTCTTTAAATTTCAATGTCTTGCCTGCTGAACGTGCAGAAGCAAGTAAACGAATTTTATCGATTGGAAGTGTTGATTCTTCCAACATTTTTATCATCTGAGCTCCGACAGCACCTGTCGCGCCGACTACAGCAACTGTATATCCCATAAATAACCTCTTTCGGAATTTTCTAAAAATTTCTATAATAGAAGTATTATACTACTTTTTCCATGAATTGCAAAGCTTTTTCATCATTTTTTGAAAAATAAAAATCCCCAGTCGCTAGACTAGGGACTAAGAGGCATCTTCATGTGATGAGCAGGTTCACACAACTCATCAAGGTCCGCTCCTGCGTTATGACCTCCTTATGCTCAATAGTAGTCCGAAGACTACCTATCGACTCATCGCATCTATTATATTACTAGAGATAATTGGTTTTGTCAATAATAAATTTTTGCAGTATGACTTTTATTATACAAAAGTCAGAATTTTTTCTCGCGAGCATAAGAAAAAACTCTCGTATTCAAGAGTTTCCCTATACATATCATGCTAATTGCCGGGATTGAACCGGCGACCTCATCCTTACCATGGATGCGCTCTGCCAACTGAGCTAAATCAGCTTACTTAAGAAGTATACTATAATCAGAAAAACTTGTCAAGTTTCCTTAGAAATTTTCTATAAGAAAAAGCCAGGTAAAGGCTACCTAGCTTATCTTCTTCTATTTACTTAAATCAATTCGACGACCAATTTTACCGATAATAATCGCTCCAATAATCAATGAGGCAAATTCACCGATACCTGTTGTAAACCAAGTAAGGAAAAATGGTAATTCTGCTACAATATTTAACTCTGCAGCGATAGTAAACATGGAAATTGAAAAGAGGATTGAAAAGAAGAAATGATCTTTTCGAATCAATCCGTTAAAGAGGTAATCCTTGCTATATTTTGCAAAAAGCCAAACACCTAAACTGAGGAATACCAAGGTTGATCCGCCACCAACAAAGACATCTAGCAGTCCGAAGCTAAAGAAATTAGCAATCATACAACCGATGGTAACTCCGATGATGTACTTAGGATTGTAAAAAGCCATAAAGTTCATCATTTCTGAAATACGGAACTGATAAGCACCATAGCTAATGGCATTTAGGGGCGGTGTGACAGTCAAAACGACATAGATAGCAGCAACGATTGCAATGTCTGCAACATCACGAATAGTTAATTTTTTCATCTTTTCTCCTTTAGCGGGTTGTCCGCGTAAAATATGCTTGGTGAAAGAAGCTAAGCACCAAGGGTTGCTTTATTCAACCTTACTAGTATAGCACAATAGCCTGCTTTATGCTATACTTAAAACATGAAAATTCCTATTCAAAAATTTTTTAACAATGAAATCTTAGCCTATCTCTTTTTTGGCCTTGCAACAACTCTAGTTTCGATTCTCTCACGATTGGTCATTTATCAACTAAGTCATCAGGAACTCCTTGCTACTGCCTTAGCAAATATATTTGGTATCCTCTTTGCCTTTATCACAAATGATAGGATTGTATTTAAGCAAGCAAGGAAGAATCGCCTTATCCGTTTATTGAAATTTTCTCTTGCTCGCCTTTCTACTTTTCTGTTAGATTTGCTCTTTACTTTTCTGTTTGTAACTCATTTTCCTCACATCATAGGTCAATTCGTAAATGAAAACATTGATAAGATAAATGCTATTGAAACAATAATTGCACAAATACTCATTATTATCATCAATTATATCTTGAGCAAGATCTATATTTTTAGAAAATAATGTTCCATTTATGAGCCTTTTAATTGCCTTCTATAATGATTTAGGATACAATGAAACACGAAATATTGAAAGGAAAACAGTATGTTAAAAAATCTAAAATCATTCTTGCTTCGAGGAAATGTTATTGACCTTGCTGTCGGTGTTGTCATTGCCTCTGCTTTTGGTGCTATCGTTACTTCACTTGTAAACGACATTATCACTCCTCTTATTTTAAATCCCGCTTTGAAAGCTGCTAAAGTCGAACGTATCGCTCAACTTTCTTGGCATGGAGTCGGCTATGGTAACTTTTTAAGTGCTATTATCAATTTTATCTTTGTCGGTACCGCCCTCTTCTTTATTATCAAGGGTATTGAAAAAGCACAGAAACTCACTGGTATAAAGGAAGAAAAAACTGACGAAAAAAAACCAACCGAATTGGAAGTCCTTCAAGAAATAAAAGCACTTTTGGAGAAAAAATAATCGATTAAAAGGATCTAGCGCAAAGCTAAATCCTTTTTTCTTTACTCTTTGGGTAACTTGCCTGCTTTCTCAAGCATTTTCTTAATCAGATAAGGCATCTTAACATTTTCCCGACCTTTTTTCTCAATCAGTTTTTTCACAAATTCTGGCATTTGTAAATCTTCAGATTCAGCCAAAATGTTTTTCGTCTCGTCTGAAGGAACTAATTCATCAAAGGTTTCTTCTTCCGGGAGAAATTCCTTAAACTCTTGATGTTCATTGGCTCTGACTGTATTGACCAAGGCATCAATTAAACGAGAATCCGTATTTGGCATTGGTAGGCGATGGTAGTTGACACCCAATTCCTGACATAAGTCATAACATTCCACATCATTATCAAACAAGACCTCAATATGCTCGCTAATGAAGCTGATAGGAACAAAAATATAATGGTCTGGATGTTCTGTCTGTTCTCTGAGATACTCCAAAACATCTGGCTTAATCCATGGAATCCCAATATCACTCTCACTCTGCCAAGTATTGGTATATTGTTCAGAACTCAAGCCTAGTTTTTCAGCAACTAACTTGCTATTTTCAAAAATTTGATCGATATAAGGATCGCCAAAATCCAAGGCAAAAATGGGCACACTGTGGGCTGAAAAGATGACTTTAAAGCTATCCTGCTTTACTTCTTCCTTTAAAATCTTAGCAATTTCATCTGCCCAATAGTTTAAGAGCGCTTCTTCCTGATACCAGTCCTTAATGACCAAAAATTGAATTTGCTTGCTTTCTAAAAATTTCTCATAACCCATGATAGAGTAGAAAGAATAATGGGGCTCCAAAATCAAGCAAATACACTGTTCAATGCCGTCTGCTTCCATCTGACCAATCACATCTGTAATAAAAGGTCTGGAAAATTTATTGGCAAAATAGACACTATATTCATTCCCCAGCCTAGCTTCTACCAAGGCAACCTCTTCACGGGTAATTTTTTGCAGAGGAGTACCTCCAATTCGCACATAATTATCATAAAGAGTTTGAATCTCATGGTCTTGAGGTCTCACTCCACGACGAATATTTGTGAAAAAATCAGCTACACCTTCAAAGGTAATCTCTTCTGGTGAACCAAAGGTCATCATTAAAATTGCTTTTTTCATAATCGATTCCTTGTGATGTTTTTATCAAGTTTATTTTATCATGAATCCACTGATAAGTAAACGCTAACATAGCAGATTGCCCTAACTTCTGTCTTTTGTTTTTCTCTCTTTTCTATGATACAATGGAAAAAATGAATTCAAAAGGAGTTTTTTATGACTTATCCAAATCTCTTGGACCGCTTTTTAACCTACGTTAAGGTCAACACGCGCTCTGATGAACACTCTACTACTACTCCAAGTACACAGAGTCAGGTTGACTTTGCAACCAATGTTCTTATTCCTGAAATGAAACGTGTTGGACTGCAAAATGTCTACTACCTTCCGAATGGTTTTGCTATTGGAACCTTGCCAGCTAACGATCCATCTTTAACACGTAAAATTGGCTTCATCTCCCACATGGATACTGCTGATTTTAATGCCGAAGGAGTTAATCCTCAGGTAATTGAAAACTACGATGGTGGTGTGATTGAACTAGGGAATTCTGGTTTCAAACTCGATCCAGCCGACTTCAAGAGTCTTGAGAAATATCCAGGACAAACGCTCATCACAACCGATGGAACAACCTTGCTGGGGGCTGATGACAAGTCAGGAATTGCTGAAATTATGACAGCCATTGAATATCTGACTGCCCACCCTGAAATCAAACACTGTGAAATTCGTGTTGGTTTTGGTCCAGATGAAGAAATCGGTGTTGGTGCTAATCAATTTGATGCAGAAGATTTTGATGTGGATTTTGCCTACACAGTTGATGGTGGCCCACTAGGTGAACTTCAGTACGAGACCTTTTCAGCAGCGGGTGCTGAATTGCATTTCCAAGGACGTAATGTCCACCCTGGTACTGCCAAAGGGCAAATGGTCAACGCCCTTCAGCTAGCAATTGATTTTCACAATCAACTTCCAGAAAAGGACAGACCTGAGTTAACGGATGGTTACCAAGGTTTCTATCATCTAATGGATGTAACAGGTAGCGTTGAGGAGGCAAGTGCTAGCTACATCATTCGTGATTTTGAAAAAGATGCCTTTGCAGCGCGTAAAGCAACTATGAAGTCTATCGCTGATAAGATGAATCAAGAACTTGGTAGCGACCGTGTCACCCTCAACTTGACAGACCAGTACTACAATATGAAAGAAGTCATTGAAAAAGATATGACTCCAATTACCATTGCTAAAGCCGTTATGGAAGATCTGGGTATCACTCCTATTATCGAACCAATTCGTGGAGGGACAGACGGCTCTAAGATTTCCTTTATGGGAATCCCAACCCCTAATATCTTTGCTGGCGGCGAGAATATGCACGGTCGTTTTGAATACGTCAGCCTTCAGACTATGGAACGTGCAGTTGATACCATCATTGGCATCGTAGCTTATAAAGACTAAAAATAGGCTGGACAAAAACTAAATTTTAAGAGAAAATGAAGTAAATCTTCACACAATAAAACGCATAGTATCAAGGTTTTCGGCTCCTGATACTGTGCGTTTTTTAATTATAAATGCGAATTATTTAGTAGCACTTCTCTTTATTGATGAACTGCTTGAGCTGCTGTGATGAGGGTCAACTTGTAAACATCATCTGCATTACATCCACGAGAAAGATCATTAACTGGCTTGTTTAAACCTTGCAAAACAGGTCCTACAGCCGCAAAGCCACCCAGGCGTTCAGCCATCTTGTAACCGATATTTCCTGCCTCGATACCTGGGAAGATGAAGACATTTGCTTGACCAGCTACTGTACTTCCCGGAGCTTTCAGAGCTGCAGTTTCGGGAACAAAGGCCGCATCAAATTGCAACTCACCATCGATTTCAAGGTCAGGACGCAAGTCGTGAGCAATTTTAGTTGCTTCAACGACCTTATCAACGCTTTCACCAAACCCTGAACCTTTAGTAGAATAGCTCAACATGGCAATTTTAGGTTCGATGCCAAACATCTTAGCTGTGATTGCTGAGTTGATGGCAATTTCAGCCAAAGCTTCTGCATCTGGATTGATGTTGATAGCACAGTCTCCAAATAGGTAACGTTCAGAGCCACGAACCATGAGGAAGGCTCCTGAAGTACGAGTCACATTTGGACGAGTTTTGATGATTTGTAGGGCTGGGCGAACTGTTGAAGCTGTTGAGTGAATCGCACCTGATACCATTCCATCAACCAAGCCCAAGTAAACCAACATAACACCAAAGTAGTTGACATCTTCAACCAAAACCTTGCGTGCATCTTCTTCAGATATTTTGCCCTTGCGACGCTCTACCAAGGCAGCAACCATTTCTTCAAATTGAGGATAATGTTGAGGGTCAATGACTTCATAACCATCCATGATCCCTTCAATTTCAAGATAAATTTTAATTTTTTCAGGATTTCCAAGCAAAACAGGAATCACTTCTGTTTCTTTTACCAAGCGTTTAGTCGCTTGCAGAATACGAGGTTCTTCCCCTTCAGGGAGAACGATACGAGCATTTTTACCAACTAGGTTGGCTTTTAGACTTTCAAAAACTTCCATGAGTTTTCTCCTTTAGAATAATAATTATACTCTGAATCAGTTTTTATAGAGTATTAGTTGATAACTGGATAATAAGGTTACTGAAATCATCCGGCAAGGGACTGTCTAACTGCAAGTCCTGCTCTAAAAATGGATGATAAAAATTTAAGGAATGGCAATGCAGAGCCTGACGTTGAATGCCATCGTCCAGACTACCACCATACAAGTCATCTCCCAACAAAGGAAAACCAATATGAGAAAAATGGACTCGGATTTGGTGGGTTCGTCCAGTATGCAGGCGAATATCTACCAAATGAATATTCCCATAAGATGCTACAATCTTGTAGGAAGTATGGGCATACTTTCCACCTTTAGCCACCCGTCTGGTAATAATGGAGTCTTCATCACGCGCAATCGGAGCAATAATTTCCCCCTCTGACTCTAAGTATCCATCACCTTTAACCAAAGCAAAATAGCGTTTTTCAATAGACTTTTTCTGCAACTGCTTGTCTAATCGTGCGTGGGCATAGCCGTGCTTGGCAAAGAGCATCAAGCCAGAAGTATCTCTATCAAGCCTGGTCACAATGTGAACCTGCTGATTTTCATAGTTTTGCTTGACATAGTAACCCTTGATAAAATTAGCGATTGTATTGGAGTGGTTGACACTAGGAATAGAAGCCACTCCATAGGGTTTGTTCAAGACTAGAAAATGATCATCCTCATAGAGAATATCCAGTGGGCGCTCGATAGCTTCTAGAGTTTCAAAGCCTTCCTCAGCGGGAATATCGATGACAACTCGGTCTCCAATATCCAACAGATAAGTTGCATTTTGAGGTTGGTCATTGACCAGAATAGCTCCGCCTCGAAACTTAATCTTGGCCAGAAGCCCCTTAGAAACCTCGTGCTTTTTTAAGAAAGTCTTAACCTTGACATGTTCATCTACGATAAATTCAAACCTCATTCGTCCACCTCGCCGATAAAAGCGTCCTTAACGCGGTTCCAGAAGCTGGTATGGCTAGGAGTCGCGACAAAGTGAATCTTATGATGATCAATTTGATACTCGATTCGCTCGATACTACGAAAAGAATAAACGCTATTGTCAACCGAAATGGTGTGGTAATCGTTTCTTGTTGGAATGAGTTCAATCTTATCCTTCTTAGGCACAATAATGGAAGAGCCCAGCGTTCGATAGACACGATTATTGAGGCTGGCAATTTCCGTCAACTGAAGAGCTTCAATGGTAGGATGTAACACTGCACCGCCAAGAGACTTGTTATAAGCCGTACTACCAGTCGGCGTTGAAACTGTTAAGCCATCTCCGCGAAAACGTTCAAAGGGAACACCATTGATGACAATATCTGCCACCATGGTTCGATCGGATCTGCGAATGCTGGCTTCGTTGAGGGCACGAAAAATCTTGACCTCTCCATTTTCAAGAAAGACCTTCACATTTAGAACAGGGTAAGAGACTCTTGCTCCGGTATCTAGCTGCAAATTAGTCACTAGCTTATCCAACTCAAAATCACGGTAGTCCGTATAGAAGCCCAAATGTCCAGTATGAACACCGATAAATCGTACCTTGTCAAGTTGATTTTCATACTTATGAAAAGCTGATAAGAGCATGCCATCCCCACCAATGGAAATAACAATATCCGGATTGGTATCATTGAGTATAAACTGATTTCTCTTCAAACGATCTCGCAATTCATACAAAACCCTTTGACTCTGTGGTTTTCTATTAGCTATCAGGTCAATTCGTTTACCTGTATTCTTCATCTGTATCGTCACTGTTTCCTACACCATCATTTAATTTTCTACTCAAAGGATCAAAAAGTGCCTGGGCTTCTTGGATATCATCACGAATTTTGCCCATTTCTTCATCCAACTGATGGGCAATCTTGGCCGTGATTTCCAGTCGCTTCTTAATCTCCTCTGGGAAATCCCCTTGGTACTTGTAGTTGAGAGAATGTTCTATCGTTGCCCAGAAATTCATGGCCAAGGTACGAATTTGAATTTCTGCCAAAATAATCTTGGCTCCATTGATGGTGTCAACCATATATTCTACTACCACATGATAGGAACGGTAGCCTGAAGCCTTTCGATGAGTAATGTAATCTCGCTCCTGTATGATTCGCATATCCTGTCGTTTACGCAAAATCTCCACTACTTCCTTGACGTCATCTACAAACTGAACCATCACACGCAAACCAGCAATATCCTGCAAATCGTGTTCCAAGGTCGCATAGGTAATGCCACGACGAGCCATTTTTTCCTTGATACTCTCAATTGGCTTGACTCGACCAGTCACAAACTCAATCGGAGAATGCTTATTTTGCTTGCGATATTGCTTCCGAATACCACGAAGTTTAATCTTTAACTCACCAACAGCTTGAATGTAAGGATCTAGAAATTCTTCCCATTCTAAGGTCATATATTCTCCCTTGTTTTCATATTATCCTTCAAAAATATCTTTGATTTTTTCTCCAGATTCATATACAATAAATACAATGCTTATTATACCATAAATCCGCTTTCAACGATAAAGAAAAGGTAAGAAAAATGAAACATTTAGAAATTGAATTGAAAACACTCTTGAAAAAAGATGAATATGATCGTCTAAAAGACAAGTTCACAGGTGTCACTCCTATTCTTCAAAAAAATTACTACATCGACACGCCTGATTTTGAACTGCGAGAAAAGAAAGTTGCTATGCGCATTCGAACTTTTGAAGACTGGGCTGAATTGACACTCAAAGTCCCGCAAAGTGTTGGAAACATGGAATACAATCAAAAATTACAACTAAAAGATGCTGAAAACTATCTGGCTAAAGAAGAACTTCCTCAGGGACTGGTTCTTGATGAATTGGTGAAACATTGTATCCAAACTAGTGAATGGCTGGTGCTTGGTTGTCTAACAACGCTTCGCTATGAAATGCAAACATCTATTGGTCTCATGGCACTGGATGAGAGTCAGTACTTTGATATTACAGATTACGAATTAGAGCTCGAAGTGGAAAATCAGGAGCAAGGTAAGCAGGATTTCCAGCAATTTTTAGAGGAAAATCAGATTTCCTACCAAAAAGCTCCCTCAAAATTGGTCCGATTTGTCAAAAGCATAAAAAATAGCTGAAATAATCTCTATTTTTTGGTAAAATAGAAAAGATAAAATACAAAAATCCTAGTCATATAGGCTAGGCAGATATGGCTAGGATTTAAAAAGTTTACAGAGGACGGTCTATAATGTCAGATAGAAAAAACATGAAACTTTTCGCACTCAACTCTAACCAAGAGATTGCACAGAAAATTGCACAAGCTGTTGGTGTCCCACTTGGAAAACTATCATCACGTCAATTTTCAGACGGAGAAATCCAAGTGAATATCGAAGAAAGTGTCCGTGGTTATGATGTTTACATCATCCAGTCTACAAGTTTCCCTGTTAACAACCACCTAATGGAATTGTTGATCATGGTTGACGCTTGTGTGCGCGCAAGTGCCCACAGTATCAACGTTGTCCTTCCATATTTTGGCTATGCACGTCAAGACCGCATTGCTTCACCACGTGAGCCACTTACAGCTAAACTAGTTGCCAATATGCTGGTTAAAGCTGGTGTTGACCGTGTCCTTACCCTTGATTTGCATGCTGTTCAGGTGCAAGGTTTCTTTGATATTCCTGTTGACAACCTCTATACAGTTCCCCTATTTGCAAAACATTATTGCGATAAGGGCTTACTTGGCTCAGATGTTGTTGTTGTTAGCCCTAAAAATTCAGGTGTCAAACGTGCTCGTAGTCTGGCTGAATATCTTGATGCTCCTATCGCCATTATCGACTACCCTCAAGACGATGCAACTCGTAACGAAGGTTATATCATCGGTGATGTTGAAGGCAAAAAAGCTATCTTGATTGACGATATTTTAAATACTGGACGTACCTTCTCTGAAGCTGCTAAAATCGTTGAACGTGAAGGAGCTACAGAAATTTATGCTGTTTCTAGCCACGGCCTCTTCGTCGAAGGAGCTGCTGAACTTCTTGACAATACTAATATTAAAGAAATTCTTGTGACTGATTCAGTAGCAACAAAAGAAAAAACTCCTAAAAACGTATGCTACATCACTGCTAGTGAGTTAATTGGTGATGCTATCGTCCGTATCCACGAAAGAAAACCAGTCAGCCCACTCTTTGCTTACAACAAAAAGAAATAAGGTGATTCTTTGATTTATTTGGACAATGCTGCAACGACTCCTATGTCAGCAGTTGCTATTTCAGCTATGACCAAGGTTATGCAAGAAACCCATGGCAATCCATCTAGTATTCATGGGCATGGTCGTCAAGCTGGCAAACTCTTGCGAGAAGCCCGTCAGGAACTAGCCCAGTTACTGGGGACAAAACCTCAACATATCTTTTTCACTTCTGGTGGGACAGAAGGCAACAATACTGCCATCATTGGCTACTGCCTTCGTCACCAAGAACAAGGAAAACACATCATCACAACTGCCATTGAGCACCATGCTGTCCTTGAAACAATTGATTACTTGGTTCAACACTTTGATTTTGAAGTAACTATTATCCAACCAGAAAAGCAAGAAATCACAGCTCAACAAATTCAAAAAGCTTTACGTGACGATACGATTTTGGTTTCTACCATGTCTGCCAATAATGAGACAGGAAACCTACTTCCCATTGCTGAAATTGGCCAAATACTCAAGCAACACCCAGCCGCCTATCATGTCGATGCAGTTCAGGCTATTGGTAAAATCCCTATACACCCAGAAGAATTGGGCATTGATTTTCTCACTGCTTCTGCCCACAAGTTCCATGGTCCTAAGGGAATCGGTTTTCTCTACGCATCTAGCATGGACTTTGATTCCTATCTCCATGGCGGAGACCAAGAACAGAAAAAACGTGCAGGAACTGAAAATCTGCCTGCCATCGTAGGCATGGTTGCAGCCCTAAAAGAAGACCTAGAAAAGCAAGAAGAACATTTTCAACATGTACAAAATCTAGAAACTGCCTTTCTAGCAGAGGTTGAGGGAGTTCAATATTACCTGAATAGAGGCGAACACCATCTCCCTTATGTTCTCAATATTGGATTTCCTGGTCAGAAAAATGACCTCTTACTCCTTCGGCTAGATTTAGCTGGAATTTCAATCTCTACTGGCTCAGCCTGTACGGCAGGCATTGTCCAATCCAGCCATGTTCTTGAAGCCATGTACGGGGCAAATTCAGACCGCTTGAAGGAATCCGTTCGTATCAGTCTCTCGCCACAAAATACTGTTGAAGACCTAGAAACCCTCGCAAAAACCTTAAAAGAAATTATCGGAGGTTAGCCATATGGCATTTGAAAAAACCATTCAGTTAAAAAATTGTCGTTACGACTACACTCTTAGCCCTTCTGTTAAAAAATTTACCCTAAAGGACAACACCTTTTTTGAGACTAAGGTTGGTAACTATGAACTGACTCGCCTACTTGAAAAGGTACCAAACAGCGGTGAAGGCTTCCAACTCAAAATCATCATTAACAAGGAGCTCACAGGGGCTAAAATCAATATCACTGACAAGTTTGGGCTACGTCTAGTTGATATTTTCAAATCAGAAGACCACCACATTCATCAAGAAAAATTCTATTTCCTCATGGATAGCTTAGTAGAGCGTGGTGTCTTTACAAAATCGGAAAGATAGGTCCAAAATGTTTGAATTGACCTATAAGGACAGCTATCGGGTAGAGCGTACACTCAAGTATGAGGATTATGAAGCTCTCATGCTGGCTTTGTCAGGATGTGTGACCCTACCAGATACACTTTATGTGACTTCTTTGACTTTTGAGGGGCAGGAAGTTTACCAAGGATTGGTTGGAGACCTCTACCGTTTTCTATCACATGCAGAATTTTTACATCAAAACTAAGATTTTTCTTAGTTTTTTCTTGTTTTTGTTGATTTTTTCACAATGTTTCTATAAAATAGAAGAATAGAAAGGTTGTGATTTTGTGAAAGATAAACAGTCTGCTATTCCAAAAGCTACAGCGAAAAGACTCTCTCTCTACTATCGAATTTTTAAGAGATTTCATGCAGAAAAGATTGAACGTGCCAACTCTAAACAAATTGCAGAGGCTATCGGTATTGATTCAGCGACAGTTCGTCGTGATTTTTCCTATTTTGGTGAACTAGGTCGTCGTGGTTTTGGCTATGATGTCAAAAAACTGATGACGTTTTTTGCCGATTTGCTCAATGATAACTCCATTACCAATGTCATGCTAGTAGGTATTGGAAATATGGGCCATGCCCTTCTCCACTACCGCTTCCACGAGCGTAACAAGATGAAGATTATCATGGCCTTTGACCTAGATGACCATCCTGAAGTCGGTACCCAAACTCCTGACGGGATTCCCATTTACGGAATTTCTCAAATCAAGGATAAAATCAAGGATGCTGATGTCAAGACTGCTATCCTGACCGTTCCCAGCGTCAAGTCACAAGAGGTCGCTAATCTCTTGATTGATGCTGGCGTAAAAGGAATTCTTAGTTTTTCACCAGTCCATCTGCATTTACCAAAAGATGTGGTCGTTCAGTATGTCGATTTGACAAGTGAACTCCAAACCCTCCTCTATTTCATGCGAAAAGAGGATTAGAAAGCGAAAATCATTTTATGAAAAAACCAGTTATAGGGATTACAGGAAACGAAAAAACTCATCCTGATGATGACATCATGATGAGCTACGCAGCAAAAGGCTTTGTTGAAGGCGTTAAAGACGCTGGAGGGATTCCCATCATCCTACCGATTGGTGATCAAGAAATGGCCTGCCACTATATCAGTATGATTGACAAGCTCATCTTGACAGGTGGGCAAAATGTTGATCCAAAATTCTATGGTGAACCAAAAACCATTGATAGCGATGACTACCACCTTCAAAGAGATATCTTCGAACTAGCCCTCATCAAGGAAGCTATCAAACAGCAAAAGCCGATTTTCTCTGTCTGTCGTGGGACTCAGCTTTTTAACGTTGCCATGGGCGGAACTCTGTACCAAGATATCGAAGACCATTGGCAGGATTGTTCTGCCGAGTACACAACTCAACGCTTGGTGACAGAGCCTGATACAGTTCTTCGAGAAATCTATGGAGAAATTTCCCATATCAACTCCTTCCACCACCAGAGCATCAAGGATTTAGCACCAAATTTAAAGATTGCAGCTCATGATCCTAAAGATGGTATCATTGAGGCTGTCATGAGTACGGATGATGTTCCCTTTCTCGGTGTCCAATGGCACCCAGAATTTCTATTTGTAAATCGTCCCAAAGATAAAAACCTCTTTGACTATGTCGTTAATGAACTTTAGATTAAATCTGTTTTTTCACGGTAACTAAAGTAACTAGAATGTGAGACAATCAAATGGTCCAAGAGGACAATTCCCATCAGATCGCAGGCTTCTTTAACAAGTTTAGTGACATGATCATCATTTCGACTGGGCGCTACCGCTCCTGAAGGATGATTGTGAACCAAGATGAGAGAAGTCGCCATATGCTTGATAGCATAGTGAAGGATCTCTCGTGGCTCAGCGATACTGCGAGTGGCTGAACCTATAAAAATAGTCTGTTGATGGATAATTTGATTTTGAGTATTGAGATAGAGCGCCACCAGGTGCTCTTGTTTTTTATGTCCCAACTCCTGCTGCATCTTCTTGGCCAACTTTTGACTGCTGAGAATACTTTCCATCTCAAGGGTCTCATGTTTATGAATACGATGCCCCAGTTCAATCATAGCTTGTAATTCTATAGCCTTAACACGACCGATACCAGACAGACTCTGCAATTCCTGCAGGGTCATTTTTTTCAAATCTGTTAGGCTTGAAAGATTGCTCAAGACTTTCTGAGCAATTTCAAAAACGCTGGCCTGACGTGTTCCTGTTCTGAGTAAAATAGCTAGCAACTCTTGGTTACTGAGCGCTTCCACTCCTTCCTTGGCCAGTCTTTCTCTTGGTAATAGTGAATCTTCTTGGAATAAAATACTGTACATAAAAATCCTCCTCACTTTATTATTCGTGAGAAGGATGGAAAATTAGATTTTTTTCTCAATTGGGGCTACACTAGCTAAAAGTTTTTTCAAACCTACTTCTGGGAAATTGATTTTTAATTCCTGAGTAGCTCCGTTACCTGAAACTTCCAGAACAGTTCCCTCTCCCCACTTCTTGTGGAGGGCAATGTCACCAATGGACCAACTTGCCTCGCTAGACGCTGGTTTTGCTCCAGCTGTAAATTGACCAAATGGGAGACCACTTGACTGGATAGTTTTTGGGGCTGCACTGCGTTTACGATCTTGAAGAGCCTGGGCAAGACTCATACCTTGACCGAAGGCAAGACCACCACTGCTATAAGATGCTTTAAAGCTTGAATTTGCTGGACGAGCCAATCCTTGATACTCAAGCAAGTCTGAACTGATTTCATTAATAAAACGAGTCGGACGGTTATAGTTGGTACGACCAAAAAGCAGGCGCGAGTTGGCATTGGTCAGATAGAGAATTTTCTCTGCACGCGTAATTCCTACATAGGCCAGACGGCGTTCTTCTTCTAATTCATCTTGATCTTCAGCTGCACGGCTAAGCGGAAAGACATTTTCTTCCATCCCAATCAAAAAGACAACTGGAAACTCGAGACCTTTGGCAGCATGCAGGGTCATCAAGGTCACTTCTGATGTCTCCTGACTACCTGAATCTGTGTCCGCAATCAAGGCCAAGTCATTTAAGAAACGACTCAGTTTATCCAGACCAGTTTCCTCTTCTGGACCATCAGAGGTATCATCAAAGTTTTTCGTCACAGAAAGGAACTCTTCGATATTTTCAACCCTAGCCTTGCTTTCTAAAGTCGCTTGAGCATTTAGAACATCGACGTAACCTGTTTTTTCTAAAACAGCCTCAACCAACTCTGTAATGCTTAAGTGATCCAGTTGCTCCCGCAAATCCAGAATCATATTGGCAAAATCCCAGATAGACTGGGCTGCTTTACCCTTGATACCAGACAACATGATGTTTGCAGAAGCATCTAGCATGGACATGTCTTGCACATTCGCAAAGTCACGGATTTTCTCAACTGTACCTGGGCCAATTCCACGTTTCGGTTCGTTGATAATACGTTCAAAACTGATATTGTCACTCAAATTAGCAATGAGGTTAAGATAAGCGATAATATCACGAATTTCCTTACGGCTATAGAACTTGGTTCCACCAACCATGGTATAAGGAATGTTTGACTTGAGAAGGGCTTCTTCAATAGTACGGGACTGGGCATTAGTCCGATAGAGAACTGCAAAATCCTTGTGAAGGAAGTTTTGACTGCGACCAAGTTCATCAATAGTTTTAGCCACAAATACAGCCTCATCCAGCTCATCATCGGCACGATAGTAAACGATTTGCTCCCCATCAGCGTTTTGGGTCCAGAGATTCTTAGGACGGCGGTTTTTATTATTTTTAATAACCTCATTGGCCGCTTGGAGAATGGTTTTGGTTGAACGATAATTCTCCTCCAACAAAACAACCTTGGCTTGGGGATAATCTTTCTCGAAATCCAAAATATTCTGCATATCAGCACCACGCCAACCGTAGATAGACTGGTCCGCATCCCCAACCACACAGATGTTTTTAAAGCGGGAAGCTAAGAGTTTGACCAGTTGGTACTGGGCATGGTTGGTATCTTGGTATTCATCAACGTGAATGTATTGAAACTTCTGCTGGTAGTAGGTCAAGACATCAGGATTCTGATCAAAGAGACGCAGGGTCAGCATAATCAAATCATCAAAGTCAACTGACTCTGACTGACGAAGCTCTTTTTGATAAGACGTGTAACACTGGGCCACGATTTGCGTATACATATCGCCAGCTTGGGCAGCATAGGCAACATCATCAATCAAATCATTCTTAGCATTGGAAATGGTCCCCAAAATAGTTCGTTCATTCCATTTTTTAGGATCCAAGTTCAACTGCTTGAGAATGCGTTTCATGAGAGTTCGCTGTTCACCGGGATCCACAATAGTAAAATTACGGTTGTAGCCAATATGATCCGCATCACGACGCAAAATACGCACACACATGGAGTGGAAGGTCGCAATCAGACAGTCCTGAGTGGCTGGATTAAGGTTATAAGCACGCTCTTTCATCTCACGCGCAGCCTTATTTGTAAAGGTAATAGCCAAGATATTCCAAGGATTAACCAGCTTTTCATCAATCAAATAAGCGATACGGTGGGTCAAAACACGAGTCTTTCCAGAACCAGCCCCTGCCATGATCAACAAGGGACCTTCTGTCGTTTGCACCGCCTCAGCCTGACGGTCATTCATTCCATTTAATAATGCGTTCATCTTCTCTTCCTTACTCTTGAAGTCAATATTTCTATTATATCAGAATTCAAGGAAAATATCTTTACCTAGACTGGTTACGTGTAGAAGGTAACTCCTTATATCTAGATAAAAATGAGCTTGGATATTATTTCCAAACTCATTTGAATTCAATTTAACTATTAGAACAAGCCTAATACTGTTCCATCGCTTTCAACATCCATGTTGAGGGCTGCTGGTCGTTTTGGAAGTCCTGGCATGGTCATGACATCACCAGTTAAGGCAACGATGAAGCCTGCACCTAATTTTGGCACCAATTCACGAATGGTAATTTCAAAGTTTTCAGGTGCTCCAAGTGCATTTGGATTGTCTGAGAAGCTATACTGGGTCTTAGCCATACAGATTGGCAATTTGTCCCAACCGTTTTGAACGATTTGAGCGATTTGTGTTTGAGCTTTCTTCTCAAAGTTCACTTTGCTACCACGGTAGATTTCAGTAACAATCTTTTCAATCTTTTCTTGGACAGAAAGGCCATTGTCATACAATCGTTTATAGTTAGATGGATTTTCAGCGATAGTCTTGACAACCGCTTCAGCAAGTGCTACTCCACCTTCTGCACCATCAGCCCAGACACTTGCCAACTCAACTGGTACATCGATTGAAGCACAAAGTTCTTTCAAGGCTGCAATTTCAGCTTCTGTATCAGAGACAAATTCGTTAATAGCTACGACTGCTGGAATACCGAACTTACGAATATTTTCTACATGGCGTTTCAAGTTAGCAAAACCGGCACGAACAGCTTCTACGTTTTCTTCAGTCAACGCGTCTTTAGCCACACCACCATTCATCTTAAGGGCACGAAGGGTTGCGACGATAACTACTGCATCTGGAGAAGTTGGCAAGTTTGGTGTCTTGATATCAAGGAATTTCTCGGCACCAAGGTCTGCACCGAAACCAGCTTCAGTAACTGTGTAATCAGCCAAGTGAAGGGCTGTGCTTGTTGCCAAGACTGAATTACATCCGTGAGCAATATTTGCAAATGGACCACCATGTACAAAGGCAGGTGTACCGTAAATTGTCTGAACCAGGTTCGGTTTAATAGCATCCTTCAAAATCAAAGCCAAGGCACCTTCAACCTGCAAATCACCTACAGAAACTGGTGTACGGTCGTAACGATAACCAATAACGATATTCGCCAAACGGCGTTTCAAATCTTCAATATCAGTCGCCAAGCAAAGAATAGCCATGATTTCAGAAGCGACGGTAATGTCAAAGCCATCCTCACGTGGAATACCATTTAGAGGGCCACCAAGTCCAACGGTCACATGGCGAAGAGCACGGTCGTTCAAGTCCACAACACGTTTCCAGAGTATACGACGTTGGTCAATTCCCAACTCATTTCCTTGGTGTAAGTGGTTGTCAATCAAGGCAGAAAGGGCGTTGTTGGCAGTTGTAATGGCATGCATATCCCCAGTAAAGTGGAGATTGATGTCCTCCATTGGTAGAACTTGAGCGTAACCACCTCCTGCAGCACCACCCTTAATCCCCATTACTGGACCAAGAGATGGTTCGCGGATAGCAATCATCGTTTTCTTGCCAATCTTATTCAAGGCATCCGCAAGACCAATGGTAATAGTTGATTTTCCTTCACCTGCAGGTGTTGGGTTGATGGCAGTAACCAAAATCAATTTCCCAACTGGATTGCTCTCAACTGCACGAATTTTATCAAAGCTGAGCTTAGCCTTGTACTTTCCATACAACTCCAAATCGTCGTAAGAAATTCCAAGCTTCTCTACAACATCAACAATAGGTTTCAACTCAATACTCTGTGCGATTTCAATATCTGTTTTCATTCAAAACTCCTCTAACCTCTTATATGATAATTCATTATAACACAAAACAAGATTTTTAACATCCCAAAACTCTCTAAACGTTCGTAAATATCCCTATTTTTAAGGTTTTTAAAGTCCTTTCTTAAATTTTATATGGCTTTATAGTTTGAAACTATAGTAGATTCTTTTTATTTTCTATATATATTCAAGCGCTTTCTTTTGCTTATTATTTTTTTTTTGGTACAATAGTGCTATGAAAATTTTAGTTACATCGGGCGGTACCAGTGAAGCTATCGATAGCGTCCGCTCTATCACTAACCATTCTACAGGTCGCTTGGGGAAAATCATCACAGAAACCTTGCTTGCTGCAGGGCATGAAGTTTGTTTAATTACTACAAAACGAGCTCAGAAGCCAGAAGCTCACCCTAATCTAAGCATTCGAGAAATTACCAATACCAACGACCTTCTACTGGAAATGCAAGAACGGGTTGCAAATTATCAGATTTTGATTCACTCAATGGCGGTGTCCGATTACACTCCTGTTTATATGACGGGGCTTGAGGAGGTTCAGGCTAGCTCTAATTTGGAAGAATTTTTAAGCAAGCAAAATCATCAAGCTAAGATTTCTTCAACTGACGAGGTTCAGGTTTTGTTCCTAAAAAAGACACCCAAAATCATCTCTCTAGTCAAGGAATGTAATCCTGCTATTCATCTGATTGGCTTTAAGCTACTGGTTGATGTTACCGAAGACCATCTGGTTGACATTGCTAGAAAAAGTCTTATCAAGAACCAAGCAGACTTAATCATTGCAAATGACCTGACTCAAATCTCAGCGAACCAGCATCGTGCTATCTTTGTTGAGAAAAATCAGCTTCAAACAGTCCAGACTAAAGAAGAAATTGCAGAACTCCTCCTTAAAAAAATTCAAGCCTACCATTCTTAGAAAGGAAAGATATGGCACATATTCTCTTGGCTGTAACAGGGTCAATCGCCTCTTACAAGTCGGCAGATTTAGTCAGTTCTCTAAAAAAACAAGGTCATCAAGTCACTGTCTTAATGACTCAGGCTGCTACAGAGTTTATCCAACCTTTGACACTACAAGTACTCTCACAGAGTCCTGTCCACTTGGATGTCATGAAGGAACCCTATCCCGAACAGGTCAACCATATCGAACTGGGAAAAGAAACTGATCTATTTATCGTGGTACCTGCAACTGCTAACACTATTGCAAAACTAGCCCTTGGTTTTGCGGACAACATGGTGACCAGTACAGCTTTAGCCTTGCCAAGTCATATTCCCAAACTAATAGCTCCTGCTATGAATACAAAAATGTATGACCATCCAGCAACTCAGGCTAATCTGAAAACATTAGAAGCCTACGGCTATCAGCTGATTGCTCCTAAGGAATCCCTACTAGCTTGTGGAGACCACGGACGAGGAGCCTTAGCTGACCTCACAATTATTTTAGAAAGAATAAAGGAAACTCTCGATGAAAAAACGCTCTAATATTGCACCCATTGCTATCTTTTTTGCAACCATGCTCGTGATACACTTTCTGAGCTCACTTATCTTTAACCTTTTTCCATTTCCAATCAAACCGACTATCGTTCATATTCCTGTCATTATTGCCAGCATTATCTACGGTCCACGAGTTGGGGTTACACTTGGATTTTTGATGGGGCTACTTAGTTTGACGGTTAACACGATTACAATTTTACCAACAAGCTACCTCTTCTCACCATTTGTACCAAACGGAAACATCTACTCAGCTATCATTGCCATCGTCCCACGTATTTTGATTGGTTTAACTCCGTATCTAGTCTATAAACTGATGAAAAACAAGACTGGCCTGATTTTAGCTGGTGCCCTTGGTTCACTAACCAACACAGTCTTTGTACTTGGTGGAATTTTCTACCTTTTTGGAAATGTCTTTGATGGTAATATCCAAAAACTCCTAGCAACTGTTATCTCAACAAATTCGATTGCCGAATTAGTCATTTCCGCAGTTCTAACCCTAGCCATTGTTCCAAGATTACAAACTTTGAAGAAATAAAAACAATCTCCGCTTTCATGCTTGAAGGTGGAGATTTTGTTTGAAGTAGTTTCTTTTTAGTGAACTCTTTACCAATATTTATACTCAATAAAAATCAAAAAGCAAACTAGGAAGCTGGTCGCAGGTTGCTCAAAACACGGTTTTGAGGTTGTAGATGGAAACTGACGTGGTTTGAAGAGGTTTTCGAAGAGTATTAATTTAAAAATGACTTATAAACCTAAGTAAATTCTTGCTTTATTGTCTGGTTTGTTGTACTATACTAGTGTATATACAATTAAAAAGGAGATTCTTATGAATACACGGAAAAAGACACAATTTATGACAATGACTGCCCTCTTAACGGCTATTGCAATTTTGATTCCAATTGTTATGCCATTCAAGATTGTCATTCCACCTGCTTCCTATACTTTGGGGAGCCACATCGCTATTTTTATAGCCATGTTCTTGTCGCCCTTGATGGCAGTTTTTGTCATCCTAGCCTCTAGTTTTGGATTTTTGATGGCTGGCTATCCTATGGTTATCGTATTTCGAGCTTTTTCCCATATCTTTTTTGGGACTATAGGATCTCTTTACCTACAAAAATTCCCCGAAACCCTAGATAAACCAAAAGCTTCCTGGATTTTCAACTTTGTTTTAGCTGTCGTTCATGCCCTTGCTGAAGTATTGGCCTGTGTCATTTTTTATGCAACTTCCGGTACCAATGTAGAAAATATGTTCTATGTTCTCTTTGTACTAGTTGGATTTGGCACAATTATCCATAGTATGGTAGACTATACATTAGCACTAGCTGTCTATAAAGTGCTTCGCAAACGCCGTTAAAAGGAAGAACTATGACAAAAGATCGCAAACAAGCCCTACTTCAACTCTTGAAAGAAGCCCCTAAAGCCCTCAATGGCCAAAGTTTGGCTGAACATTTTCATGTCACACGTCAGGTCATTGTACAGGACATTGCAATTTTAAGAGCCGATGGCGCTCCTATCCTATCCACTAATCGTGGCTACATCTATAAGCAAATTGATACCAATCCTTATGTTCACAAACTTTTCAAAGTCAAACATGAAGTTGAAGAAATCGGTCAAGAACTCCTTGCTATCGTCGATAATGGTGGGCGTGTTCAAAACACCTTGATTGACCATCCCGTTTATGGAGAAATTGAAACCTTGCTTAAACTGTCTTGTCGCAGAGATGTGCAACATTTTCTAGAACAAGTCGAGCATTCTGACTTTAGACCTCTGTCTGAATTAACAGATGGCATCCATTACCACCTAGTCGAAACTGAAACACAACAAGACCTCCACTATATTGAGGAGGCCTTGGACCAGCTAGGATATTTAGTAAAAGACTAGAAGATTTTCTTCTCCCAGCCATCTTCTGTACGGTGGCGGTAGAAAAACTCTGATTTGTCAGGAGCTTCCATCATTTCCATTAAAGGCAACATATCATAGGCCAGATCCAAGTTTGGAATCTGGTCTTTTTGCACCCAAGAAACTTCTCCAAATCCAAAAGATTGAGACTTTTATATAGAATCAGCTATAGCATGCTCTAAAGACTATCCGCTTGATTTTATATCGAAAAGCTTCTCCATAATTTTTCACACTTTCGTTCCCTTAACTTTCTTTTCGAGCGATAAACATACCATATTCTTTAGGAATGATCAACATACCATTATTAAACTCACTTTCCAATCTTTTACGTATTATTTCCTCTTCTAGTGAACCTATTTCTGAAATTCCTTTAAACGATTGGATGTATTTAACTAGGTCATCTATACTAGTTACCTGTAACTCATCATCATAGAATAATGTATCGACAGAGTTAAAATACCTACTCAGGTACCTTTTACCATTTTGTAAAGTAAACGTTTTATTTTCTAAATCTTGATTAACCTCATCTTTAAATAAATTTGCCAAATAATTTACAACTCCATTTTCACCAAATGTAGCACAGTAAAAAATTCCGCCTGTTTTTAATACCCTATTCACCTCAGAGAGAGCTTTAGGAATATCATTCACATGATGTAGAAGCATATTAGCAATAACAATATCAAACGTTTCATCCTCAAAAGAAATCTTTTGAATATCCATTATCTCATAGTTGACATTGTCTCTATTTCCAATCACTGACTTCGTTGATTTTACCATATCTTTAGAAAAATCTGTAACAATCAACTGCTTCATTTTATCTATAGAAACACTATTACTTTTCCATAGTTCTCCTGTACCACATCCCAATTCTAGAACCTTTACTTCATCAGTGATTTGGTAGTTAGAAAATATCCAATTATTAAATCCCAATTTATTTTTTGAGTACTTCTTATGTATGCTTACTCTAATATCAAGATTATCTTGTTTTGCATATTGTTCAATTACTTTATCATCCATTTTCTGGTACTTCCTTTCATATTTTAAGATTATACCATAAAATAAAACAATCTCCGATTTCAAAATTGAAGGTGGAGATTGTTCAAGATATAGATAGGAAATTTAGCAGTATTCAGTTGACTTACACCGCCATACTTAGCCTATATTTCAGTACCTTACTTTAAAAGATAACACCTATCAACTAATCATAGAACTAAAAAATTTCTTTCTCCCAATCGTCTTCTGTACGGCGAGGGTAGAAAAATTCAGATTTGTCTGGAGCTTCCATCATCTCCATCAAAGGTAGCATATCATAGGCCAGATCCAAGTTTGGAATCTGGTCTTTTTGCACCCAAGAAACTTCTCCCTCTTCTGAAGAGCGAAGGGTACCAGAGAACTCAGTCGCCTTATAACAAACGACAATATAGCGCCCACCTGTATCCAGAGGCCAGTTCTTGATACCTACCAGTTGAGGATTTTGGATAGTCAATCCTGTTTCTTCATAGATTTCACGAATGACAGACTCTGCAAAAGCCTCACCATTTTCAACATGACCTCCAGGAAAGGCATAACCTGACCAGCGATTGGTTTCAGGAGAGCGATACTGCATCACCACGCGCTGAGTTTCGAGATCTTCAATCAGACAAATATTTGTTAAAATCGTTAATTGGGAACGGGACATATTTTCTCGCTTTCTAATTTATTAAATTTTCAGACTTACTACCAGAGATATTATCTTTTACTTTTTAAAATTATTTAGAATTGAATACCATTCGTTTTTCCTTTATAGGCTTTCCAAGTTCAAGTATCTTTTCTTGTCCATCAAAAGTAAAACCCATTTTTTGATAGAAAGCAATGGCGCGCTTGTTATCTTTCAATACTCATAAGAAAATTTCAGAAAAATGATCAAGAGCAACCAAAGCTGCTTTCACTAACTTTTGTGCGATTCCTTTTCCATAATAGTCTTTTAAAACATATAAAGCAATAATTTCACCAGCTTGAATAGTCTCATCACGAAAGTTGCCATAACTTATAAAGCCAACTACCTTCATACCATCCATCGCAATCAATGTATTTTCTGGATATTTTTGACTAAAGAATCGACATCTTTCTAATGTCATCGTCTCCTGAAATTCTGCAGGTAAAAGGTCATCATAAGCCTCTCTCCACGTTTGCCAGTGAACGAAGGATTTACCTTCTATTTCTTCAGGAGTTTCCATTGATTTGATAATAACCGTCATTTATTTTCTTCTCCTTAATCCAACGCCTTGACTTCCAGCATCATATCACGTATCTGAGCTGCTAGTTCAAAGTCAAGCACTTCAACTGCTTCTTGCATTTGTTTTTCGAGTTTCTTAACAAGTTCTTTGCGCTCTTGTTTGTTGAGGCTGTTGATATCGACTTCCTTGTCCTCTTCCTTAGCAACTACCTTGGTCACGGCAATCAGGTCACGAATTTCTTTCTTGATGGTTTGTGGAACGATACCATGTTCTTCATTATAGGCCATCTGGATTTTCCGACGGCGGGCAGTTTCATCGATAGCACGTTGCATAGACTGGGTAACGGTGTCAGCATACATGATGACATGACCTTCACTGTTACGGGCGGCACGCCCAATGGTCTGGATGAGTCCACGCTCGTTACGAAGGAAACCTTCCTTGTCAGCATCGAGAATGGCAACCAAGCTAACCTCAGGAACATCAATCCCTTCACGAAGGAGGTTAATCCCGACCAAGACATCAAAGACACCCAAGCGTAGGTCACGAATTATCTCCGTTCGCTCTAAAGTCTTGATATCTGAGTGCATGTACTTGACCTTGATGCCCATTTCCTTGAAGTAGTCGGTCAAGTCCTCTGCCATTTTCTTGGTCAAGGTTGTGATAAAGGTTCGTTCGTTCTTCTCAACACGGGCATTAATTTCACCTAAGAGGTCATCAATCTGTCCCATAGTCGGACGGACTTCCACCTCTGGATCCAAGAGTCCCGTTGGACGAATGATTTGCTCAATCACTGTCTCGGTCTGTTCATTTTCATAGTCACCCGGTGTCGCTGAAACGTAAACAATCTGATGCACATGGCTTTCAAACTCTTCACGACGGAGAGGACGATTGTCCAAGGCAGACGGTAAACGGAAACCATAATTTACTAGCATTTCCTTACGCGAACGGTCTCCATTGTACATGCCCTTGATTTGCCCCATGGTCATGTGGCTCTCATCAATCATAATTAAGAAATCATCTGGAAAGAAGTCGAGAAGGGTATAAGGCGGCTCACCTTCGCTACGTCCATCCATGTGACGTGAATAGTTCTCAACCCCGTTGGTATAGCCCATCTCCCGCAGCATTTCGATATCATACTCTGTCCGCTGTTTCAAACGCTGGGCCTCCAGCAGTTTACCTTCCTTCTCAAAGACAGCTAACTGCTCTTCCAACTCAGTCTGAATTTTAGCAATCGCAACTTCCATGTGGTCGTCATTGGTCACAAAGTGAGTGGCAGGGAAAATCGCCAAATGATCCACTTCTCCCAACACCTGACCTGTCAGAGCCTCAACTTCACGAATACGGTCAATCTCATCTCCAAAGAACTCAACACGAAAGGCATGCTCATCACGGGAAGCTGGAAAAATCTCCACCACATCCCCACGCACACGAAACCTTCCCCGTTGGAAATCAATATCATTTCGCTCAAACTGAATATCGACCAAATCATTCAAAAGTTTATCACGAGAAATTTCAAGACCTGGACGCAGACTCACGACGCTGTCAGCGTATTCCTTGGGAGAACCCAAACCATAGATACAAGAAACAGAAGCCACGACAATGACATCATTGCGCTCCAAAAGGGCTGAAGTCGCTGAGTGACGAAGTTTGTCAATCTCGTCATTGACAGAACTATCCTTTTCAATATAGGTATCGCTAGAAGGGACATAGGCCTCAGGTTGGTAATAATCATAGTAAGATACGAAGTACTCAACAGCATTTTCAGGGAAAAATTCTTTAAACTCCCCATAGAGCTGTCCTGCCAGAGTCTTATTGTGGGCGATGACCAGAGTTGGTTTATTGACTTTGGAAATGACCTGACTCATGGTATAGGTCTTCCCTGTTCCAGTCGCCCCCATCAGAATCTGAGCTTTTTCTCCACCCTCGATATTATCTACCAACTGCTCGATAGCTTGTGGTTGGTCTCCTGATGGTTGATATTTTGATACTAGTTTAAATTGATTGTCAGTAATGCGGTTAATCATAAGAATCCTCTCTCCATGTGCTATTCCTATTTTAGCATACTTGTAGCATTTTCACGAAGAAAAGGACGGACCCAAGTCACATCCTTTCATTTTCTTTCTTTAATTGATAAGCGAGATAAAGAATCAGCAGCAGCAAAATAATACTGGACACGATGGAACCCTCAATACCAAAAGACCCACCAGATAGCCAGTCTTGATTGCCTTGTGGAGTAAATTTCATGATTGAGGTTCCTGAAGACTGACCACTAACTAATACTCCAAAGAGGTTGCCCTGAGCAAAATTCCAGGCCCCATGAATACCTGCAACACCCCAAACTGTATCTGTTTTGAGAAGGTAAAGAGCCATGGCAACTCCGAATAAAAAGAGATCAATTGCAGATAAGAAAGTTATGCCTGGATTTCCTAAATGAAGTAAGGTAAAGAGACTACTAGATATGATAATAGCGACTTTAATATTGGTTCTCTTAGCCAATTGTGGAATCAGCCAAGCACGAGTAACCAATTCTTCTGCCGTTCCTTGTAAAATCCAAAAAGGTATTGTAAATAAAGTAAAAGCTAGCGAATAAGTATCCAAGTGAATGGAGTCAAATTGATACTGCCCCAACACTACTAGTCCAGCCAAAGCAAGTATAAAGAGGGATAGACCAAGACCGTATCCTTTAAATAAGGCACTTAAAAAATTTTCTTTATAGAATCCCATGGTTCGAATCGGTCTTTTCTCTACTTTTCTAGTCCATCTAAACACAGTTAAGATAATAAAACCAAAGGACAATAATTCAAATATTAAATGGATGTCACTTGTTTTATCAGATAAATTCTGAAATAACATTTGAAGGAAATCTGCAATTCTTTGACCACCCATACCAAGATTGCTAAATAGCCCGATCAATGCTAAAAAACTAAGTCCAAAAAATAGAGAAGATATGAACTCAGATATATAGACGAAAAATAGAGCTAACAAGGGGCTTGTGTAAATGTTTAAACTCATTTTAGAAGTTTCAAAGTCTTTTAAGATTCGTTTGTCTTTCATAACTTTATCCTCTTTTACTATATGATATACCTTTATTATAGCACTTCTGTTGTGTGATTCAAGACAAAACAAGAATTATGGATGTTACATTTTCTGACACAGAAATATAAAAATTTGCCTTTTTTTACTTTTTCTGATATAATGGGAAAATATTCGGAAAAGGAGACTAAAAATGAAGAAAAAATTTCTAGCATTTTTGCTAATTTTATTCCCAATTTTCTCATTAGGTATTGCAAAAGCAGAGACGATTAAGATTGTGTCTGATACTGCCTATGCACCTTTTGAGTTTAAAGATTCAGATCAAACTTATAAAGGAATTGATGTTGACATTATCAACAAAGTCGCTGAGATTAAAGGGTGGAACGTTCAGATGTCTTATCCCGGATTTGATGCAGCGGTAAATGCGGTTCAAGCTGGTCAAGCTGACGCTATCATGGCAGGGATGACAAAGACGAAAGAACGTGAAAAAGTTTTCACCATGTCTGATACTTACTATGATACAAAAGTTGTCATTGCAACTACAAAGGCACACAAGATTAGCAAGTACGACCAATTAACTGGCAAAACCGTTGGTGTTAAAAACGGAACTGCTGCTCAACGTTTTCTTGAAACAATCAAAGATAAATACGGCTTTACTATTAAAACATTTGACACTAGTGATTTGATGAACAACAGCTTGAGTGCTGGTGCCATCGATGCCATGATGGATGACAAACCTGTTATCGAGTATGCCATTAACCAAGGGCAAGACCTCCATATTGAAATGGATGGTGAAGCTGTGGGAAGTTTTGCTTTCGGTGTTAAAAAAGGAAGTAAATACGAGCACCTGGTTACTGAATTTAACCAAGCCTTGGCTGAAATGAAAAAAGATGGTAGTCTTGATAAAATCATCAAGAAATGGACTGCTTCATCATCTTCAGCAGTGCCAACCACAACTACTCTAGCAGGCTTAAAAGCCATTCCTGTTAAAGCTAAATACATCATTGCCAGCGATTCTTCTTTTGCACCTTTTGTTTTCCAAAATTCAAGCAACCAATACACTGGTATTGATATGGAATTGATTAAGGCAATCGCTAAAGACCAAGGTTTTGAAATTGAAATCACCAACCCTGGTTTCGACGCAGCTATCAGTGCTGTCCAAGCTGGTCAAGCTGATGGTATCATTGCTGGTATGTCTGTCACAGATGCTCGTAAGGCAACTTTTGACTTCTCAGAATCATACTACACTGCTAATACAATCCTTGGTGTCAAAGAATCAAGTACCATTGCTTCTTATGAAGATTTGAAAGGGAAGACAGTTGGTGTTAAAAACGGAACGGCTTCTCAAACCTTCCTAACAGAAAATCAAAGCAAATACGGCTACAAAATCAAAACCTTCGCTGATGGTTCATCAATGTATGACAGTTTAAATACTGGGGCAATCGATGCCGTTATGGATGATGAACCTGTTCTCAAATATTCTATCAGCCAAGGGCAAAAATTGAAAACACCAATCGCTGGAACTCCAATCGGTGAAACAGCCTTTGCCGTTAAAAAAGGCACAAATCCTGAATTGATTGAAATGTTCAATAACGGACTTGCAAACCTTAAAGCAAACGGTGAATTCCAAAAGATTCTTGATAAATACCTAGCTAGCGAATCATCAACTACATCAACAAGCACTGTTGATGAAACAACTATCTGGGGCTTGCTTCAAAACAACTACAAACAGCTCCTTAGCGGTCTTGGTATCACTCTTGCTCTAGCTCTTATCTCATTTGCTATTGCCATTGTCATCGGGATTATCTTCGGTATGTTTAGCGTTAGCCCCTACAAATCTCTTCGCGTCATCTCTGAGATTTTCGTTGACGTTATCCGTGGTATTCCATTGATGATTCTTGCAGCCTTCATCTTCTGGGGAATTCCAAACTTCATCGAGTCTATCACAGGCCAACAAAGCCCAATTAACGACTTTGTAGCTGGTACCATTGCCCTATCGCTCAATGCAGCCGCTTATATCGCTGAAATCGTTCGTGGTGGTATTCAGGCCGTTCCTGTTGGCCAAATGGAAGCCAGTCGAAGCTTGGGTATCTCTTATGGAAAAACCATGCGTAAGATTATCTTGCCACAAGCAACTAAATTGATGTTGCCAAACTTTGTTAACCAATTCGTTATCGCTCTGAAAGATACAACTATCGTATCTGCTATCGGTTTGGTTGAACTCTTCCAAACTGGTAAGATTATCATTGCCCGTAACTACCAAAGTTTCAAGATGTATGCAATCCTTGCTATCTTCTATCTTGTAATTATCACACTTTTGACTAGACTAGCGAAACGCTTAGAAAAGAGGATTCGTTAATGGCAAAATTAAAAATTGATGTAAATGATTTACACAAAAGCTACGGAAAAAATGAAGTTTTAAAAGGAATTACGACCAAGTTCTATGAAGGAGATGTTGTTTGTATCATCGGTCCTTCAGGTTCTGGTAAGTCAACTTTCCTCCGTAGCCTAAATCTTTTGGAAGAAGTTACGAGTGGTCACATCACTGTGAACGGTTATGACTTAACTGAAAAAACAACCAACGTTGACCACGTCCGTGAAAATATCGGAATGGTGTTCCAACACTTCAATCTCTTCCCACACATGTCTGTACTGGACAACATTACTTTTGCTCCAATTGAGCACAAGTTGATGACTAAGGAAGAAGCTGAGAAATTGGGAATGGAGTTGCTTGAAAAGGTTGGACTAGCAGATAAGGCTAAGGCCTGTCCAGATAGCCTGTCAGGTGGTCAAAAACAACGTGTAGCCATCGCTCGTGGACTAGCAATGAATCCAGACATCATGCTCTTTGATGAACCAACTTCTGCCCTTGACCCTGAGATGGTCGGAGACGTACTGAACGTTATGAAGGAATTGGCTGAACAAGGCATGACCATGATCATTGTAACCCACGAGATGGGATTTGCCCGTCAGGTTGCCAACCGTGTTATCTTTACTGCGGACGGTGAATTCCTTGAAGATGGGACACCTGATCAAATCTTTGACAACCCACAACACCCACGTCTGAAAGATTTCTTGGACAAGGTCTTAAACGTCTAAACGCAAACTGTAAGGATTTCCTTGCAGTTTTTTTCTATCTCGTATTGGAATTTTTGATTTTTCGGAAAATTATGTTAGAATTAAGTTTATGAAATGAGGTTTCCTCATACCTAGCAAAACTAGGAATAAAAATAGAAATTAGGTAGCTAGATGTCATCTAAGGTTATTGTTACAATTTTTGGTGCGAGTGGAGACCTGGCTAAACGCAAGCTCTACCCTTCCCTATTTAGACTATATAAATCCGGCAATCTTTCCGAGCACTTTGCCGTTATTGGAACTGCCCGTCGTCCTTGGAGCAAGGAATATTTTGAATCTGTAGTGGTTGAATCTATCCTTGATTTGGCAGATAGTACCGAACAGGCTCAGGAGTTCGCTAGTCACTTCTACTATCAAAGCCATGATGTCAATGATACAGAACACTATATTGCTCTACGTCAATTGCAGGCTGAACTAAATGACAAGTACCAAGCTGAACACAACAAGCTTTTCTTCTTATCTATGGCACCTCAGTTCTTTGGAACCATTGCCAAACACCTCAAGTCTGAAAACATTGTTGACGGTAAAGGTTTTGAACGCTTAATCGTTGAAAAACCATTTGGTACAGACTACGCAACTGCAAGCAAGTTGAATGACGAGCTCCTAGCAACATTTAACGAAGAACAAATTTTCCGTATCGACCATTATCTTGGTAAGGAAATGATCCAAAGCATCTTTGCAGTTCGCTTTGCCAACATGATTTTTGAAAACGTTTGGAACAAGGACTTTATCGACAATGTTCAAATTACCTTTGCGGAGCGCTTAGGCGTAGAAGAACGTGGTGGCTACTATGACCAATCTGGTGCCCTCCGTGACATGGTACAAAACCATACACTACAACTTCTTTCGCTCCTCGCCATGGACAAGCCAGCAAGCTTCACAAAAGATGAGATTCGTGCTGAAAAGATTAAGGTCTTTAAAAACCTCTATCATCCAACTGATGAAGAACTTAAAGAACACTTTATCCGTGGTCAATACCGCTCTGGTAAGATTGATGGCATGAAATACATCTCTTATCGTAGCGAGCCAAATGTAAATCCAGAATCAACAACTGAAACCTTTGCATCTGGTGCCTTCTTTGTGGACAGCGATCGATTCCGTGGTGTTCCTTTCTTCTTCCGTACTGGTAAACGTCTGACTGAAAAAGGAACTCATGTCAACATCGTCTTTAAACAAATGGATTCTATCTTTGGTGAGCCACTTGCTCCAAACATTTTGACCATCTATATCCAACCCACAGAAGGCTTCTCTCTCAGTCTAAATGGGAAGCAAGTAGGAGAAGAATTTAACTTGGCTCCTAACTCACTTGATTACCGTACAGATGCAACCGCAACTGGTGCTTCTCCAGAACCATACGAGAAATTGATTTATGATGTCTTAAATAACAACTCAACTAACTTTAGCCACTGGGATGAAGTTGGTGCCTCATGGAAATTGATTGACCGTATCGAAGAGCTCTGGGCTGAAAATGGTGCCCCACTTCATGACTATAAAGCTGGAAGCATGGGACCTCAAGCTAGCTTTGACTTACTTGAAAAATTCGATGCCAAATGGACTTGGCAGCCAGATATCGCCTATCGTCAAGATGGTCGTTTAGAATAACAAAAATTCCTGCAAGTTTATGCCTTGCAGGATTTTTACTTCTGATTAGATTAAGCCTTCCAAGAGACCCTTCATAAAGTTTTCTGAGTTAAACTCTCCAATATCATCGATTTTTTCACCAAAACCAATCAATTTTACAGGAATATTAAGTTCTTCACGGATGGCTAGAACAACACCACCTCGAGCAGTTCCATCAATCTTAGTCAAGACAATTCCTGTCAAAGGGGTAATTTTTGAAAATTCTTTGGCCTGTATCAGGGCATTTTGACCTGTTGATGCATCAAGAGCCAAGAAAGTTTCATGTGGTGCTTCTGGTACAACACGTTTGATGATACGACCAATCTTTTCCAACTCAGCCATAAGATTGTCCTTGTTTTGCAGACGACCAGCAGTATCAATCATGAGAATGTCGATACCTTCAGCCACAGCACGTTCCATGCCATCAAAGACTACACTAGCTGGGTCAGCTTTTTCAGGTCCAGTCACTACTGGAACGTCCACACGACGGCCCCATTCAGCAAGTTGAGCTACTGCCCCTGCACGGAAGGTATCTGCCGCAACCAGCATGACCTTCTTGCCAGCTTGTTTGTAGCGGTGGGCTAGTTTCCCGATAGAAGTTGTTTTCCCAACACCATTTACACCAACAAAGAGCATAACTGTCAAACCATCTTGGAAATGGATACTTTCATCATAGTTGCCATCCTTTTCATAAAGCTCAACCAATTTCTCAATAATGACACGGCGAAGTGCATCAGGTTTCTTGGCGTTTTCAAGCTTGGCTTCGTAGCGTAACTCCTCGGTTAAGTTAGAAGCGACCTGTACACCAACGTCACTCATGATCAGTAATTCTTCCAGTTCCTCGAAAAATTCTTCGTCAACAGAACGGAAGTTGGCAAAGAAGGCGTTCAAGCGGGCACCAAATCCTGTACGAGTTTTCTTAAGACTACGGTCATATTTTTCCTGAACAGTTTCTTCTACTTGAGACCTTTCTGGTTCAAGAACTTCAGAACTATTTTCTTCTACAGTCTCTAGGAGCTCAGTATTCTCTTCCTCTGTGACTTCTTCTGAGTTTGGTAATTCTTCTATTTCTTCTTGAGAAACCTCTACAACTGGCTCTGAATCCTGACTCTCTTCAACTGTCTCTTGATTTTCCTCTTCTTGGAGCAGAGCTTCTTCAGAACTTTCAACTTCTGCATCTTCTTGAGGAACTTCCTCAGCTTCTGTGAAGGCAGGATCAACATCTTCAGACAAATCAAGATTTTCCAGAGCTTCTTTTACAACTTCTTCGATTTTAGGTTCTTCTTTTTTTCCGAATAGACGGTCAAATAATCCCATATCTTAGTTCTCCTTTAGCACATATTCTTCGATAGCCCAGGCAACAGCCTCTTCATCGTTGGTCATTGGAGTCACTACATTTGCGACTGCCTTGACTTCAGGAACAGCGTTTTGCATGGCAACACCGAGCCCTGCCCATTCAATCATAGAGAGGTCATTGGCCTCGTCACCACATGCCATGACTTGGCTTTGGTCTATTCCAAGATGGTTGATTAGTTTTGCCAAACCTGTTGCTTTATGAACATTCTTTGGTGACCATTCTAGCAACATTTCACGTGATTTAAAGATTTCATATTGATCAAACAACTCTGGAGAAATCTTCTGAATAGCTGTATCCAAGGGTTCTTGAGCAAAGGCAGTCACGCATTTATTATAAGTCATTTGACTAGATAGGTCTTCAAAGTCAACTGGAACAAAGGTCAAAGCTGGATTGAATTTGGCATAAAGACTTTCTTGGTCCGATTGGATTTGATAAACAGTTCCTTCTGAGATGGCATCAAGAGGCAGTGATAATTTCTCTGTTTCCTCATACAAGCGTGCCACATCATCATATGAAAAAACTGTTTTATCAAGGATTTCACCTGTATTCTTCTGAACCAAACCACCGTTAAAAGTAATGGTATACTCATCTTCGTGGCCGTCAGTCCCTAGCTCATGGAGAAAGAAATCCATAGCTTTTAAAGGGCGACCAGTTGTCAATACGACCTTGATACCACGATCACGCGCAGCTTTCAAGGTTGCCTTGGTGCGATCCGTCAGCCTTTTATCAGTAGTCAGCAAGGTCCCATCCAAGTCCAATGCAATCAATTTTATATCTGCCATTATAAGCCCTCCATATAAGCTATAACCGACTGGTCCTTATGGTGACCAATCACAATCTCTGCTAATTCTAAAATCTCTGGTCGTGCATTTTCAGGAGCTACAGGATGTCCCACAACCTGCATCATATGCAAGTCATTTAGATTGTCTCCAAAAGCCATAACCTGATCCATTGTGATAGCAAGTTTTTTAGCTAATTCAACAATAGCCACACCCTTATCGACATAGTCCAGAACAATATCAATGGATTCAAAGCCAGTTGTCATAGCCTTAACACCAGGAACATGTTCATTAACCCAAGCTTCTCCAGCTTCTAGCGTTTCTTCTGTGAAGTTGGTCGTAAATTTGAAAATGTCATCAGTGATATCTTCTAAACTCGCTACTTTTTGGATATTTTCATTATAATGCTGGCTCTCTTTCAAATAGGTTTCATCAACCGTATCCAGAACATAAGAGCCTTTTTTACCTGTCAAGAGCAATTTATTGATATCTACATAAGGTGACGTTTTCAGCTTTTCAAAAGTCGTCAAATAAAACTCACGAGACATAGTCGCTTCATACAAATCTTGACCTCGATACTCTACCAAACTGCCATTTTCCGCGATAAAAATAATATCATCACGAACATCAGCAAATAATTTTTCTAAAGACAGAAATCCCCGACCCGAAGCCACCGCAAAGTAAATCCCTTTTTCCTTGTAAGAACCCAAGAGAGACTTGAGGCGGTCCATATCAAAGCGTCCATTCTCATCTAGGAAGGTTCCGTCCATATCTGTTGCTACTAGTTTAATTGTCATCCTTCAATACTTTCTAAATCTTTTAACTTAACTGAAACAATTTTTGAGACACCTGATTCTTGCATGGTCACTCCATAGATAGAATCAGCCGCCGCCATGGTTCCCTTACGGTGGGTTACGACGATAAACTGGCTGTCCTTGTCAAATCGATTGAGGTAATCCCCGAAACGTTTAACATTGGCTTCGTCCAGCGCAGCCTCTACCTCATCCAAGATGACAAATGGAATGGTCTTGACACGAATAATGGAGAAGAGCAAGGCAAGAGCCGATAGAGCTTTTTCACCACCACTCATCAGATTAAGAGACTGGATTTTCTTTCCTGGAGGTTGAACAGAAATCTCAACCCCAGCTGTCAGCAGGTCTCCCTCAGTCAAAATGAGGTCCGCCTGACCTCCGCCAAACATCTGCTTAAAGGTCACTTTAAAGGACTCACGAATAGCTTCAAAGGTGGATTTAAAGCGTTCCTTGACCTCATCATTCATCTCTGTAATGGTTTCAAGGAGCAGATTTTTCGCTGACAAAATATCATCTCGCTGGCTATTGAGGAAATCCAGACGGCTGTGAACTTCTTCGTACTGTTCAATAGCATCCAAATTGACAGGACCCAGTGAGCGAATAGCCTTCTCTAAATCCTGCACCTCTTGCTCTGCCAGATTGAGGTTTTCCAATTCATGTGCCTTTTCTAGTGCTTCAGTATAGCTAATCTGATACTGGTCTGTTAATTGACTTTGTAGATGGCGCAAGCGCTCGCTGACCTTTTCTTTCTTGGCTTCAGCACGTGTTTGCTTGCGAATCCACTCTTCATTCTGCTGGCGAGCCTGATCCAAATGACTAGCAATATCATCCAGTTGCCCTTCAATATCATCCAACTCAAACTGCTTACGAATTAAACCTTGTTGGAGATTTGTTTTCTGGTTTTTGGCTTCTTCAGCCTGTTGACTGAGCAATTCTGTATCAACCTTCTCAATATTATCAACCTTTTCTTGAAGAAGGCGCTGGATTTCTTCTTGTTCGATATCTAAATTGTCTAATTCCTTGCCTAAACGCTCAATATCAGCTACTTCATAACGCTTTTGTCCTTGCAGTTCAGTCTTAAGCAAGCGAGCCTGCGCTACCTCTTCCTGCAAGTTTTGATAGCGTTCTTGGATGGCATTTTTGTTAGACTTAATCTCTTCAATCTCAGCTTCCAGATTTTGCTTGTCACTGGCAATAGTAGCAAGGCGTGCTTGACATTTTTCCTTGTCTGCTTGCCAATCTCCCTCAGAAAGACGATCTAATTCCTCTTCTTGGAGTTTCCAAAGAGTTTCTAGTTCTTCAACTTGCTGACTGGTCTGCTGATAAGCGAGGGACAAGCCTTGCTCCTGAATACGAGCCTGCTCTCCCTGAAATTTGATGGCTTCTAACTTTTCTGTCAATGAAACCATCTCATCTTGCAAGTTCTTCAAACTCGCTTCATCTGTACGCAAGCTTGCTTCTTCTTCAGTAATCTCTTTTTGTAATTGCTCCAGTTCTGGCTTAATGAAAATGCTGTTATTCTGGCGGTTGGCTCCACCTGCATAGGAACCACCTGTACGAAGCTCTGTCCCATCCAATGTCACCATGCGAACCTGATAACGAACCTGACGAGCTGCTGCACGCGCATGTTCTACAGTATCAAAAATAGCTGTTGTTGCTAGCAAGTTCTTGAAAATGGCTTCTAATCTAGTATCGAATGTCACCAGCTCATCTGCCATGCCCAGAAATCCTGGACTTGCAGCAATAGCATCTTGGTTCTGACTAGAAATCGTACGCGCCTTGATTGTGGTCAAAGGAAGGAAGGTTGCACGACCGGCTCTGTTTCGTTTGAGGAAATCAATCGCCTTGGTTGCTGCATGTTCATCTTCTACGATGATATGCTGACTGCTGGCTCCTAGGGCAATCTCTAAAGCGGTTTGATAATGCACATCAAAGGTCAGGTGCTCACTAACAGCACCAATAATCCCACCAAGGCGGTCTTTTTCTTGAAGAACACTCTTGACACCTGCATAAAAGTTACTATGATTTCTCAGGATATTTTCCAAACTTTGGGCTCTAGCCTGCTTGTTTTTAAGACTGTCCAGACGATCAAATAGTTGACTTTGTTGAGCTTGATAGGAAGCTTTCTGTTCCTCTTGCTCCTTGGAAATAGCTTGATAGTCGGCCAATAATTTCTGAACCTGCTCCTTGGCAGTTTCAAGCTCGTCTTTTTGCTGACTAACCTTCTCTTTAGCTGTAGCCAGTTGTTCTTTGAGTTTTTGTAGTTGATCTGCTTGTTTTTGAGAAAGCTGACGACTATTTTCCAACTCGTTCTCAATGCGAGTCAGTTGGTTTGAGACATCTGCTTCTTCTTGTAAAAGAGCTACAAAGCGTTCGCGTAAGAGCTCAATCATTTGATCAGGATCATCTGAAAAAGCTAGCAATTCAGCTTCTAAACGATTGAGTTTTTGATTATTTTGGACTAGATTTTCCTCTAACAGAGTTAAAGAGCTTTCTTTATCAGATTTTTCTTTGCTGAGTGAATTTCTCTTATCCTCCAAAGCAGCCAAACGGGCTTGTGCTTCCTGTTGATTCAGGGCTACTTGCTCGGACTCTAGTTTAGATAGGGCTAATTTTCTCTCTAAGTCACTAATTAGACTGGTCAAATCCATCAAACTGCCCTGGTCTTTGGCCATTTCAGCCTGTAAATCTTGGCGTTGCTTTTTAAGAGTTTGATTTTCTTCTTCTAATTTTTCCCGCTTTTGGTAGTAGCTCGTCAAGAGTTCCTGAACCTGAGCCAACTCTTCTTCTGTCGACTCTAGTTCATCCTTATTTTCCTTGATTTGAGCAACCAAAACATCCAAGTAAATAGCCTTGCGTTGACCTTCCAAGTCTAAAAATTTGCGAGCATTTTCAGCTTGCTTCTCAAGAGGCTTGATTTGATTATCCAACTCGTAGATAATGTCTTCAAGACGATCTAGATTATCCTGAGTTTGTTGCAATTTGCTCTCAGTCTCTTTTCTACGAGTCTTGTATTTTAAAACTCCTGCAGCTTCTTCAAAAATAGCTCTCCGTTCCTCAGGCTTGGAGTTGAAAATCTCCTCAACCTTCCCTTGGGAAATGATGGAGAAGGAATCTCGTCCCAAACCTGTATCCAAGAAAAGGTCATGAATATCACGCAGACGGACTTTCTTGCCGTCAATCTTGTATTCGCTATCTCCACTACGGTAGATATGACGTTCTACCCTGATTTCTTGACCAGCGTCCTTGATAAATCCGTCATGATTATCCAAAGTCACAACTACAGAAGCATAATTGAGCGGTTTGCGACTTTCTGTTCCAGCAAAAATGACGTCCGGCATCTTGCCACCACGGAGACTCTTGACACTAGACTCCCCCAAGGCCCAACGCAGACTTTCTGTAATATTGGACTTTCCAGATCCATTGGGTCCAACGACTGCCGTCACACCTTGGTCAAAGACGACCTTGGTCTTGTCAGCAAAAGACTTGAATCCCTGAATTTCAATTTCCTTTAAATACATGAATCCAGCCCTTTCTCAACGGCATTTTTAGCAGCTTCCTGCTCTGCTAATTTCTTAGAACGACCTTGGCCTTGACCAATGCCCTTACCTTCAACAAGAACTTCTACATCAAAGACCTTATCGTGGGCAGGACCCGTTTCAGAAATCACCTGATAACGAATAGCCACATCGCCATTGACCTGAAGTAACTCTTGGAGATGGGTTTTGTAGTCTGTAATCATCTCAAATTCGCCTGCTTCAACCTTAGGAATCATGACTTGATAGATAAATTCCTTGACCTTGGTCACATCCTTGTCCAAAAGGAGAGCACCTAGAAAGGCTTCGAAGGCATCACCAAGAATAGTGTCACGATTGCGTCCACCAGATTTTTCTTCCCCTTTACCCAACTTGATAAATTGATCAAACTGGCAATCACGCGCAAAACCAGCCAAACTTTCCTCGCGGACAATCATGGCACGGAGTTTAGACAAGTCACCCTCAGGCTTTTTAGGATATTTTTTATACAGATATTCTGAAATCAATAACTGTAGAACAGCGTCTCCTAAAAATTCCAAGCGCTCATTGTGTGAAATTTTTAAGAGGCGGTGCTCATTGGCATAACTCGTATGAGTAAAGGCAGTTTCCAGTAACTTTTTGTCTGCAAATTCGATTGCAAAATGGTTTTTAAGTACAGTTTGTAATTCTTTCATACCAACCTCTTTCTAACTGATAACAGTCCTTTTTATTATATCAAAAAAAGCCCCCTGAGTCACTCTAAAACGGGAGAAAACAAGTGACCCAAGGGAACTTATCGACTACTATTAAAATGGGAAAATATTAGAATAAGGGGTGCAAGTTATTTACTTTAAGTTACCAGCCAAGTGGAATCGTTTCAAACTGACAACCCAATCGGCGTAATTCATTTTGACGGGCCTCATAGTAGGGGAGGGAAATGCCTATGATAGTCACATGAGGCAGGTCTTGTAAGTGGAGACTGACTGATGAAGTAAAATGGTAGACCTGAACAAACTCGTATTCTTGAAAAAGATGGGCTAGGACATCTTCAAAGATTAAATCTGTAGCCAAGTAAGTTACATCTGGAATATGGAAGGTTTCCTTGGGATGGGGGAGATAGAGGTCAATTGCCAAAGCCTTAGCATAGGTACTGATAAAACGGATGGAGATTTGGTCATCCTCCTCAGAGAACTTTTGTCCCAGCAGGACCTTGACCGTCTTACCATTTGAGACGGGTGCTTGTGGCAGGTCAAAAAAATGCTCCAGATAAACAAGCTTTTCTCTAGCTACGATATGGTAGTCACTGCGATAGAGGGTATAGTGCTTTTCCGTCCGCTCAATCAAGTCATCTCTGGTCAAGCCCAAAGAGCCTACCTGACTAAGATGGAGAGGGCAAGCATACATGCCCAAGGGGTAAATATCCGCATAGCCATCATCAAAACTCATGAGGTGATGGTAATTTGAACTAGCAACCAAGTCCAGAATCAAGCTATTGTCAAAGCTAGCATAAAAGATGGTGTCATAGTCGCCAGCAAGCTCCTGACAAATCTGAGCCAAGTCCTCTGCATCCTGAGGATAGTGAACATGGTCAAAATTCTTAGCATAATGCTCCTGACGAGCATTTTTTACAGGACTGACATAAAGGCTAACAAAGTCCTGATCAGGATAGAATCCTTTGATATGCTGTGCAATCTTGGCCTGCAAGGGCGTTGTAGCAATTATAAGATTTTTCATCTCTTTGATTCTCCTAGGTGGTGATGTTGTAACAAGGTCTCAACGACTTCAAAGTCCAAGGCATCGTCGATATCATAAGAATAGAGTTTGGGCATTTCATAGGCTACTGTCTTATCTGTGTAAAAGGTCTCATCTCGTAGGTAACGATCCTTGCGAGAAATCCAGATACTACCGTTTGGATAGTAATAGACAGGTTCTTTCTGCCGAGCATAGTGCTTGGAAACCTGAGGCGGACGGATAAATGACGACTCCGCTAATTGCAAGTAAAGACTACGACTCTTGTCTGCCATAACACAGGAAATCAGATGGTCGGCGCCAGACTGACAGTATAGTTGATAGGACTCGACGAGGTGCTCCACTTCTCTCAAGGGTGAGGTCACCTGTAGATTCACAAAGACCTGCTCTTCCTCAAAGGGCTGTAAAAAGTCTCGCAAGGTCTCTAAACTAGAGGTTGTTGCCAAAGCCAACTCTTTTGGTCTGTGGACACAATGAATCTCTGGATAGGCTTGATGACAGAGTTCGAGATAGGCTAGTGAGTCTGAGGAGATCCAGATTTCACTAAATAGCTTGGAGGCTAGAGCGACTTCTATAGTATAGAATACCAAGGGTTTGCCTGCAAGCGGTTTGATATTTTTATCCACTAAGCCACGTGAACCCGAACGGATCAAAATGACGGCTATGGGTTTAGATGTTGCTTTCATATAGTCTTCCTAGAAATGAAATAAAGAGGGCAGATAGGGTGGTGATGATGCTATTTAACCAAGTATTGGAGTTGGCGAATAAACCACTGTAATGATAGAGAAACAAGGCTCCTAGACTAAAGACCAGATAGATTTTGGCCAGTTGTAAGCTCGGTCTTTTTAGGAGTAGGATCAAGAGGTACAAACCACCCATCACACCTAGTGTCAGACCCATAAAGCCGTTAATCCATTCGTAGATGGAGTAAATTTCTGCATTCATGAGTAAGAGGCAGAGAAGTCAAGACAGACCTGCTAAGGCAAAGGATAGGATACTTGGCGACCAGCGAATCTTTGACCAAGCAAAATCCAACTTCAAGCAGGTCACAATTGCATTCATACTGGATGAAACTGTGGATTGGCCTGCTACCAAGAGAGCTAGCAGATAAAACCGCCAAACCAAGGTGCCAGACCTTCCTGAGCGTAGGCAATGAGAACAGGATTGGGCGATGTGGTGGCAAAATTTTCCTGACGAATCAAGCAGCCAATCAGATACAGTAAACTAGCAATCCCAAAGGACAAGAGTCCCTGTAGCCATAAGATTTTTCCAATCTTTTGGCGCCCCATTTTGCTATTAAAACGTTGGACAATATCCTGTGAGGAAACGTAGGAAAACAAGCTACTAAAACCTGCTCCTGCAACTAAGATCAAGACCGTCTTCCCATCCAGCGTCTCTGCAAAGTGAGATATCTGTTGACTGCTATTCATGACTAAACCAGATTGGGCAATTCTTGGTAGAAAGAGGGCCAATATAGCCAGCAGGACCAAACCTTGAAAGAAGTCCATCCACAGCACAACCAAGAGACCACCACTTGCCAGATAATAGACCGTCAAGAGAAGAAGTAAAGTTGACAAAACCAGCTGATTGATAGGGATAAAGGGCGCTAAGGCCTGAGACAACAAGTAGGTCACCACTGCTATTCGCCCCAACTGATAGAGGATGAAGAGTCCTGAAGCCAGTGAACGAATACCAGGAGATTGAAACTTGTCCTCTAAAAGATGATAAGCTGTCTCGTAGTTTCCCTTTTGATAGAGGGGCAAAAAATAGCGATGAGCTAGTGGAATGGCTAGAAAAATCCCGCACTGGGCAAACCAGAGATAGAACCTGCCTGTATAGGTATTCCCCACCAGAGTCAGAAAGGAAATGGGGCTGAGCAAGGTCGCAAAGACTGAGAAGGTCAAAACTGTCACAGGAACAGCTTTCTTAACCTGATAATAGTCCCCCTCACTCCCTTTTTGCCGATAGGCAATCCAGGAAATCAAGCAGAAATAGAGCAATAGGATAGCTAGAATTCCCAACATCCTAGAAATTCCTATCTAGTAATTTTCGGTATATTTGAGCTACTTTCTCTAGTGAATAGTGAGATGCTAGGGCGATATTTTCTGCATTTGATTTACAAAAATCCACTTGTTCCATTTCTTCTATCTTTTCTATTAACTCTTCCTTTGTTCTAAATAAGGTGATTGAACTGGATTGTTCTGCATAGAAACGATGAGCAATGTCCACATCTGATAACAAAGCTAGCAAGCCATGACTCAAAGCTTCTACACAGGCATTTGCAAACAATTCAGTGTAACTGGCTGATAGATAGCATTGATGTAGATTATAAGGAACATTATCTACCACTCCTCTTAGATGAATTGTAGGAGGGATATCATACTGATTACGAAGTTCTTGTATTCTTGTTTCCGATCCACCATAAAATGTAATCTCAACATTTGAACCCTTTTTATACAACTCATTAAATACTTCAATAACTAGTCCAACATTTTTTATTTCCCCCATATGCCCCACCAAGCAATAGTCTCGTACTGGGCCTATATGTCTTAATTCTCCTAACTTTTCTGAAAACATAGGAGCTAAGAATGTGGAATGATAGCCTTTTGTTTGTAATGATTCTGTTAATTCCTCACTAGCCACAAGATACTTATTTTTTTTCCTTAAATTAGCATGTGACATATTCATTAAAACATTTGAATGAATCACTTCATAGTAATTCTTACCCGTGTTTTCCATATATCTCCATAGACTAGGCTTTGGTATACTTTGTTGATCGCGAATAATTAAGTCTGTATCCTGAGCTATATCAACCAAAAATTTGACAAGTAAATCTTCTTCAGAGTAAATAACTCCATCTTTTCGAAAAATATATTCAGGATAAAATAAAGAAACAGGAGAAGGTTCTTTGAATGGATTGATAAAACGCCCTTCAAGTGCTAGATTTCCATCTTTATGAAACCAGCGTAATTCTTTTGCCTTAAAATCTTCAAAAAGGAAAGGGCCACTTGTATAATAGTAACGACCCGAGCCATCTCCTAACGTAAGAGAAGAGACAAAACCATCTGCAGTGAGTTCAACCGTATCACTATCTGATAAATTGAGAGTTTCAGGCTTAACCGATAAGGAATCATGTCCTATATCAGAAAAACTATGAGGAACACAGATTAGTTCTTTTTCTAAAAATCCTAGCTTTTTTAAAACCACCTTCCAGTCAGGTCTAACTTGTGGGTTTGTCAGAATATGGAGATAATCTACTCCCAGATATCTTGCGATACGCGCTCGATAAAACTGGGTACTTTCAAAACCATATCGCTGTATTTTTGTAAAAGAATGCAGTGTAATAATTCTTGACATATTTCCCTCTCTTATTTTCAGTATAAAAATTGAAAAATCTCCTCTCACAAAAAGGAGAAAAGATTTTCCATCTCATATCGTGGAAGCTAGAATGACACTAAAATAGTTTTTATCAATCAATAATTCAAAAGCACCTCTGAAAACGACATATTCATCAAAATACATAGCCGGAAAAGATTGGTAAATCAATGTTTTCAATTTTAACATTGCGTTTTTTGAAGTGCTCAGAATCATCAATTTTAATTTAATAATTAAGACATTTGATTAAAGTCACTATTTAGTTATTATAAGTTCAGCTAATAACTAATCAAAAAATTGAGTTATTCTGATTCTTCTTTTTTCTTAAATAACCCTAATGCCAATCCTGTTACCATAGCTAGTAATCCCATAGTTGATACGTTCGTATTTTTTTCTGTACCAGTATTCGGTAGTTTTTCTTCTGATTTCTTTGATTCCGGCTGGATACTATTTGATTTTTCTGGATTAGGCTCTGGTTTAGGTTCTGGCTTAGGTTCTGG
>NZ_VMNB01000012.1:133033-154051 GCF_013277515.1 Streptococcus sp. k-402
CTCTGGTTTAGGCTCTGGTACGGCGTTTTCCAGAATGTATACATAAGTTACTTCAAGAGTTTGCCCTGCAACAACCTTGCCTGTTTCATTTCCTCTAGTACTTTGAGGAACCAGTTTATAAACTTTACCTTCTGCTGTAGTAATACTTGTTGGTTTATGATCTTGTGTATCGTAGTCTGAACCGGCTTTGGCATTATCAGTATCCGTAACTGTTTGAGTTACTGGTTGTTGATTTTCATTGGTTCCTTGGAGTGGATTGCCTTCTGTATCAACGTAATGAACAAGAACTGAACCGGCTTTTTCATAGACATAGGTTACTTCTGTAGTTCCTTCTACAACATCTCCAGTTTCTGGTTTAGAACCGTCTTTAAGAGCTTTTTCTGTTAAGTAGTAAACAATTCCGTCTTTTTCGATTTTCTCTGGTTTATTATCAGTTGTATCGTATTTAGCGTTTAGAGAGGCACCTTTAGTGTCTTCTTTATCTTCAGCAATTACGTTACCTTCTGTATCAACGTAGTGAACCACTACATCACCAGTTACTTCTTTATAAACGTAAGTAACTTCTGTTGTTCCTTCTGTTACTTTTCCGTTTTCAGCACCTTTAGTTGCAGTTGGTACTAATGCGTATTTCTTACCATCTTTTGTAGTGATTGTAGCTGGTTTATTATCAGTTGTATCGTATTTAGCGTTTAGAGAAGCACCTTTAGTGTCTTCTTTATCTTCAGCAATTACGTTACCTTCTGTATCAACGTAGTGAACCACTACATCACCAGTTACTTCTTTATAAACGTAAGTAACTTCTGTTGTTCCTTCTGTTACTTTTCCGTTTTCAGCACCTTTAGTTGCAGTTGGTACTAATGCGTATTTCTTACCATCTTTTGTAGTGATTGTAGCTGGTTTGTTGTCAGTTGTATCGTATTTAGCGTTCAGAGAAGCACCTTTAGTATCTTCTTTATCTTCAGCGATTACGTTACCTTCTGTATCAACGTAGTGAACTACTACATCACCAGTTACTTCTTTATAAACGTATGTTACTTCTGTTGTTCCTTCTGTTACTTTACCGTTCTCAGTACCTTTAGTTGCAGTTGGTACTAATGCGTATTTCTTACCATCTTTTGTAGTGATTGTAGCTGGTTTATTGTCAGTTGTATCGTATTTAGCGTTCAGAGAAGCACCTTTAGTATCTTCTTTATCTTCAGCGATTACGTTACCTTCTGTGTCAACGTAGTGAACTACTACATCACCAGTTACTTCTTTATAAACGTATGTTACTTCTACAGTATCTCCAGCTACTACTTTACCAGTTTCATTTCCGATTGTAGAAGCAGGTACTAATTCGTATACTTTTCCTTCTGCAGTTTTAATACGGTTTGGTTTCATTCCGTTATCTGCAGTGTTGTAGTCAGTTCCTGGTCTACCATCTGTTGTATCATTATTAGTTTCAGGGACATTATTTCCTTCTGGATCTGTTCCTGATATTGGATTCCCTTCTGGATCTGTATAATGAACTACTACTGAACCAGCTTTTTCATAGACATAGGTTACTTCTGTTGTTCCTTCTACAACAGGTCCTTCTTCTGGTTTAGAGCCGTCTTTGAGAGCTTTATCAGTTAGATAGTAAGTGACACCATCTTTTACGATAGTCGCTTTCTTATGTTCTGACGTGTTGTAGTTCGTATTAAGAGAAGCGTTTGTTTCATCATTTTCATCATCTGCAATAGGATTTCCTTCTGTATCTTGGAATTTAACGATGACATTTCCTTTAGCTTCTTGGTATACATAGGTCACTTCAAGAGTTTGTCCTGCGACAACCTTGCCTGTTTCATTTCCTTTAGTTGAAGCTTCGACCAATTTGTATACTTTTCCTTCAGCAGTTGTGATACGAGTTGGTCTCATATCGTTGTCAGAAGTATCGTATTTAGCTCCTGGTTTACCATCTTTAGTATCAACAGCGTCCACTTGAATAGTGTTACCTTTTTCATCAGTGTAGTGAACTACTACTTGTCCGGCTTTTTCATAGACATAGGTTACTTCTGTTATACCTTCTACTACATCTCCAGTTTCTTTAGAACCATCTTTAAGTGCTTTTTCTGTTAAGTAGTAAACAATTCCGGCTTTTTCGATTTTCTCTGGCTTGTTGTCAGTTGTGTCGTATTTAGCGTTTAGAGAAGCACCTTTAGTATCTTCTTTATCTTCAGCGATTACATTACCTTCTGTGTCAACATAGTGAACCACTACGTCTCCAGTTACTTCTGTATAAACATATGTTACTTCAAGTGTTTTTCCTGCTACTACTTGCCCTTCCACAGTTCCAACGTTTTCTCCGTTTGTTACGACTGCTTCGGCAGAGTAAGTTGCATTAGTTGTAGTAGTACCTGCTTTGGTAACTAGTTTATATTTCGTGTTGTTAAATTCAATTGTTGCTGGTTTTTCATCATTTTCAGCTGCGTTATATGCTGTTCCTGCTTTAACATTTGTAGAATCTTGTACAGATGTTTTAATTTCAGTACCGTCTGTATTAATGTATTTGATGACTACTGAACCGGCTTTTTCGTAGACATAAGTAACTTCTTTTGTTTTACCTTCTTCTACTGTTCCAGTAACTGGTGCTGAATCTGCTTTTACTCCGTCATTTGAAGTTGTTAAGTAGTATACTTCTCCAGTTGCTGTTGTAATCTTGTTCGGCTTATTAGCTGGAGTGCTTGCATCATAATTGGTACCATTTGATACATCTGTCGCATTGGCAACAGCTAAACCTTTGTCTTCTACTGTAGTTGGAGTTGTAGCATCATCAAATGTTAATACACCTGTTAATTTCGTACCATCTGATAATTCATATTTAGTCACTACACTTCCTAGTAACTCATACTGATAAGTTACAGTGATTTCGTTCTCTTCTACTGTACCAGCTGCTGGTTTAGATCCTGCTTGTAAACCATCTCTATCAGCAATTAGTCGATAAACTTTTCCATCTGCTGTGGTAATCTTAGATGCTTTTTTACTAGTAACATCATAGTCAGAATTTACACTTGCATCTGTTACAGGTTTTAATCCATCAACTGTTACTTCTTCAGTTGAATTATTAGGCATTGTTGCTGTTCCAGCGATTGGTTGTCCAGCTTTATCAACATACTTCACATTTACTGCTGATTTTTTCTCTTTGTAGACGAATGTTACTACTTTATCAGCTTCTGTTACTGTTCCTGTTTCTGGTGCTGATGTGTTGTATACTCCTTTATTTTCTTTTACAAGTTCATATACTTTTCCATCTGCTGTTGTAATCTTAGTAGCTTTTTTCTCAGCTACTTTATTATCATACCTTGTGCCTAACTCTGCTTCAGTGACTGCTTTTACTCCGTCTGCTGTTACTGCTTCAGTTGTATTTCCTGGCATTGAAGCTGTTCCTGCTAATGGAGTTCCTTTTTCATCTACGTATTTAACTAGAACATTCCCTTTAACTTCTTCATATACATACGTTACTTCAAGTGTTTTTCCTGCTACTACTTGTCCTTCCACAGCTCCAACGTTTTCTCCGTTTGTTACGACTGCTTCTGCAGAGTAAGTTGCGTTAGTTGTAGTAGTACCTGCTTTGGTAACTAGTTTATATTTCTTATTGTTAAATTCAATTGTTGCTGGTTTTTCATCATTTTCAGCTGCATTATAAGCTGTTCCTGCTTTAACATTTGTAGAATCTTGTACAGATGTTTTAATTTCAGTACCGTCTGTATTAATGTATTTGATGACTACTGATCCAGCTTTTTCATAAACATAAGTGACTTCTGTTGTTCCTTCTACAACAGGGCCTTCTTCTATTGCTGAAGTTGTGGCTACACCATTTACTGTAGTTTTTGTTCCACTCTCTTTTATATAGTAAACAGAACCATTTGCTTCTAATCTTTGAGGCTTTTCAGTATCGCTTTCTTTTGTATTATATTGAACGTTCTCTGCAGTTTTGTTTGTACTGACAACTACTTCTTGATTATTTGCATCAAGATAGTAAGTTTTTGTTTCAACTTCTACTACAGCATCTACAGTATCATTATATGAATCTTTAAGAGTTGTCCCGTCTTCTGTTTGATAATGTACGGTAACCGAGCCTTTCTTTTCAACTCTACTCGTTACTTCTGGGCTATAGGTGTAGGTGATAGTAGTATGACCACTACCTAAACGATAAGCTCTAAGAGGAGTATATTCTATCTTATAATTATAGTTTTCATAATAACCATTGTCAACGGTTGCATTTGCGTAGAAATTGCCACCTCCAATGGATAACCCTTGAAAGTCAACATTATCACCGCTGAATTTAACATCACCTGCAGGGCGGTTTTCGGAATCAAGAGTACTACTTCGAAATAATTTAGCAGCCATATCTTGTGAATATAAGTCTTCTCCGTTCCCGAAAATAAAAAAACTCTTAAAATTGGATTCGGTATCTGCTAAGTTATACCTTTGTAAATATTTCAAATAGTCATTTAAAAGGGTTTTCGTGTCTGGGATAGTAACAGTATCTGGATTATCTTTGTGCTGCAAAATATAGCTATACAATCCCTTAATATCATTTATATCTTGAGGAATTTCCTTTTCAATAACCTGTGTATAGGAAACGTTATTCCGACTAGCTGTTACAAAGGTATTTTTTTCTAATACGAAAACATAATCACCTTCCTTGACACCACCATCTGCAGCGATATTCGTAGAAGTATAATCTTTTGCTGTGGCTTCTCCCGCCTTGAATGTATCTTCTAGCCATTTATCAGATGTAGTGGCTGGTGTATCGGCTAATACATATTTGCCATAAGTCCCCTTGCCAGTTTCTTCGACAATCCAGCTACGACCTCCTGGTTTAACCCCACTGTGGTTAATTTTCCCATCATTTTGAACAAGACCTTCAGAAGTTAGTTTTGCAGTCACATTTCCAAGAGTAGAGTCAGAGTATACCCCTCCTCCATCACCTGTAATTTCTACAGCTGGATCCCCAATCTTATGATAGGTAGTATTGTTTTTTACAATAGTATCTTTTCCTACGGCACCGTGCTCTTTTGCCTTGGTTAAATCAGTATCGGTAATTTCGTTACCTTTTAATGATTTGAAGACTTTTCCATATTTTCCGTATACTTCATAATCTACAGAAATTTGTTTTTCAAAGCCTGCATCTTGATTTTGATCTTCTTCTAAAACAGTTCCATCAGTTGATACATATTTGTAGTCTACCTTACCTATTTTAGTAATTTTATCTGTACCTGTTTCATTCGGTTTTGGATTACGATCAAAATCTTTTGAATCATCATCACTCTCAATTTTCACATGTGCTGTATCTACTGTGATAGAACCCTTGCTATTTGATATAGTAGTAGTTCCGTCTTTGTTATCGATAATAGCAGCTTCTACAGACTGAGTGTTGACAGACATGGCAATAGCAGCACCCATAATGAGTCCGAGAGTACCTATTTTTACTGAGTCTGAACGACCATTTTTTAATTTACGAATGGAAAAAATTTCCTTTTTATTTGACAAAACATCAAGCCTCCATATATATATATATATATATATCAATCTAGTAACTTATTGAGAAAGAAATCTAAATTGTTGATTTTAGTATATCATTTTGTTCATAATTAGACAACTTTGACGTACAAAATATTTTATCTCTTCTGTATATTACTTCCACTAACTTCTAATATCAGAAAGAGGATTGTTAAATCATTTATCGAATTGTTAAGAATTTAGAAAATCTGTGCATTATAAAAAATAAAACACATCGTATCAAGGTTTACTAGACATGATATGATGTGTTTTATGATTTGTTCTATTTGTACTCAGACTCCTGAGCTATTTACATCCACCCTGAGGGAATCGAACCCCCATCTCAAGAACCGGAATCTTACGTGATATCCATTACACTAAGGGTGGAAACTTGTTTTATTATAACAAAAATTTGCCCTAATAACAAGTTTTTTTAGTGAGGTAGCCCGTCTTAGTGAGAAGCATCCCCATTCCAGATAGAGTTTTTCACAATCACATAATCAACGTGTTTAAGGTCAGCAACCTGACGTCCACCTGCATAAGAAATAGCACTTTGAAGGTCTTGTTCCATCTCAGTTAAAGTGTCTTGCAGATGACCTTTTGCAGGAAGCAAGATACGTTTGCCTTCCACATTTTTGTAAGCACCTTTTTGATATTGTGAAGCTGAACCGTAGTATTCTTTGAATTGTTCACCATCGACTTCAATCGTTTTCCCTGGACTTTCAATATGTCCTGCAAAGAGAGAACCAATCATGACCATACTAGCACCGAAACGAATAGACTTAGCAATATCACCGTGAGTACGAATTCCTCCATCAGCAATAATCGGTTTACGCGCAGCCTTGGCACACCAGCGTAGAGCAGCCAACTGCCAACCACCTGTACCAAAACCTGTCTTGACCTTGGTGATACAAACCTTACCAGGACCAATTCCGACCTTAGTGGCATCCGCACCAGCATTTTCAAGTTCACGCACAGCTTCTGGCGTTCCCACATTTCCAGCAATGACAAAAGTATCTGGCAATTCTTTCTTGATGTGTTGAATCATAGAAATCACGCTATCCGCATGACCATGGGCAATGTCAATCGTGATGTATTCAGGAGCATCAGCCTTGAGCTGGCTGACAAAATCATACTCATAATCCTTAACACCGACAGAGATAGAAGCAATGAGCCCTTGATCATGCATGCGTTTAATAAAAGGAATGCGTCCTGCTTCATCAAAACGATGCATAATGTAGAAGTAACCACCTTTAGCCAGTTGCTCTGCTACATTTTCATCCAAAATCGTCTGCATATTAGCTGGCACAACAGGTAGTTTAAAGGTGTGCTTTCCTAGAGTGACACTTGTGTCCGCTTCTGCACGGCTTTTAATCACACATTTATTTGGAATCAATTGAATATCTTCGTAATCGAAAATTGGAAATTCATTTAACATATCGATGTCTCGTTTCTTTTGTAATGACCTACCTATGCTCTCGCATCACTACGCCTTTTCCGACGTTTCCTTAATTTATTATAAACTAAAGTACAGTTTTTGTCAAATAACGTTATAAATTAAATTATATTGTTCGGATTTTATTGTGTAAATAACAAAAGAAAGGAGAGATTATTTTCTCCCCACTTCTTCTCTATCCTAATAATACTCGCCCTGACGGTAGTCCCATGAGTTAAAGATATCTGACAAGTGCATCATAATCTTATCAATGTCAAGCCCTTTGCGGATTACAACTGGAGCTGGTGAAGTTGAGCGTGCTCCTCCTTGTTCTGGGATGAGTTTGCCGTCTTTATCGACCATAGAGACCATCACACCTTGCTCGTAGCGAGTTTCAATCGTTTTGTCAGGCTGGATAGATGCCACATAGTCGTCCGCCTCGATAACAAGGTCAACTGCCCCTTCGATGCGTTCTCCGATTCCTTCTACCTTACCACGGTTTCCTTTTCCAGATGGGTTAGCTGATGAGGCGTAGACCATCTTTCCTTCTTCCCAAAGTTTGGCAGCCAATTGTTCACCAGCTTTCCCAAACTTGATGACGAAACAGCTAGTACCACGCACGTCAGTCATCAGTTCTTCACGACCATCCCCGTATGCTTTGAGTTTTTCAAAGGCTTCTGGTTTCCAAGGAAGGATACAACCAAGAAGAATATCTTCATCCCAATGTTTTTGGTAGAAGGCTTCAATTTCTGGATTGAGTTGTGCTAAAGCACGAAGCTCATCCATGCTACCGCAGAGAACAACACCTGGTTTGTTACGGTTACGCTCTTTAGCTGCGAACTTGCGCTCAAGTCCTGCCTTGTCGCTAGTCATAATAATGTAACCAACTTTTGTAGGGCAAACGATACATCCGCCCTCATCTTTTAAAATGTCATAGCCTTCTTGTGAAAGTGTTCCGTTCCATTGAATGTGTTTTGTCATAGTTCTATATTTCCTTTTCTATTTTTCTTCTAATCCTGCCAGTAGGCTGGTCGTTGTTTTTCATAAGCAGCAATCAAATCTTCATACTGCAAAGTGATACCGATATCATCCAAACCATTTAAGAGCTTGTGTTTCCATTCACTATCGATTTCAAAAATGAATTCTCCAACTGGTGAGATGATTTTTTGTTGTTCCAAGTCCACAGTTACCAGATCGCTTGGTTGTAAATGGGCTAGTTTCTCTCGAACCTCTCTGGGCTGAACAATAGGCAACATGCCATTATTGAGTTCATTATTGTAATGAATATCCCCAAAAGACCCTGCAATCACGACCTTAAAACCATAGTCCGCTAAAGCCCAAGCTGCGTGTTCCCTCGAAGAACCTGCCCCAAAGTTATCACCTGAGATGAGGATACTGGCTTTCCGATATTCAGGTCGGTTAAAGACAAAGTCTGGGTCCTCAGTGTACTTGTCATCCAGATAACGCCAAGCGTACATGAGGTACTTACCAAAGCCTTTCTTATCAATTAACTTGAGAAACTGCTTGGGTAGAATTTGGTCGGTGTCGATGTTATCATTCATGAGAGGAACGGTCGTTCCCGTATAAACTGTAAATTTCTCCATATCCTCTCCTTACTGGGCTTCTGGCATTTGTCGAACATCTACAAAGCGCCCTGCAATAGCTGCTGCAGCTGCCATGGCTGGACTGCAGAGGTGGGTCTTAGCCCCAAATCCCTGTCTGTCTTCAAAGTTGCGGTTGCTGGTTGAGGCGCAGTGGACACCATCAGGAACCTTGTCTGGATTCATTCCTAGGCACATAGAGCAACCTGGGTCTCTCCATTCAAAGCCAGCATCTAAGAAAACTTTATCCAAGCCTAATTTCTCCGCAGCTCGTTTGACAGGACGAGAGCCCGGAACCACGATAGCCGTTAAGTTAGGAGCTATTTTCTTCCCTTTGACAAATCGCGCAGCCAGTTGCAAGTCGCTGAGACGAGCATTGGTACAAGAACCGATAAAGATATAGCCTAATTCAATATCTGCTGGCTTTTGACCAGGCTCCAAATCCATGTAATTGTAGGCTCTCTCATCATTCATATCCTTAATTTCTGGGAAACTACTGTCAAAGTCAACCCCCATAGCAGGATTGGTGCCCCAGGTCACCATGGGAGCCAAGTCTGAGACATCCATCTGGATAACCTTATCGTAAACGGCATCCTCATCACTGACAATTGTTTTCCAATCCGCCACAGCCTCTTCGAAATTCTCTGGAACACATTCGCGTCCTTTTAGATAGTCATAGGTAGTCTGATCTGGATTCATGATCCCCATCTTAGAGCCAAACTCAATAGACATATTGCAGATGGTCATTCGCTCTTCCATGCTCAGTGCATCAATCGCTTGTCCCCGATACTCCACCACATAGCCAACACCACAGGCAACGCCGTACTTGGCAATCAGGGCTAAAATGTAATCCTTGGAATAAACTCCCTTTTGAGGAACACCTGTAAATTCCACCAGCATTTTCTTGGGTTTGACCTGCCAGAGTGTCTGTGTCGCAAAGACATGTTCAACCTCACTAGTCCCAATCCCAAAGGCGATTGCTCCGAAAGCTCCGTGAGTTGCTGTGTGACTGTCTCCACAGACGATGAATTTTCCTGGTTGGGTCCGTCCTGTCTCTGGACCAACCATATGAACGATTCCTTGCTTTTCAGAACCGTGGGCCGCATGTTCAATCCCAAACTCCTCAACATTTTCAGCCAATTTATCAATTTGTGCCTTAGAAATCACATCTCGAATATCGTAGATATTGACCGTCGGGACATTGTGGTCAAAGGTTCCAAATGTCAAGTCTGGTCGTCTCAATCTGCGACCTGCGTCTCGTAATCCTTGAAAAGCCTGAGGACTGGTCACCTCGTGGATATAGTGCTGGTCCACATACATGAGTTGGGGCTGCCCCTCTTCTCCTGTGATGACATGACGGTCCCATAATTTATCAAAAATCGATTTTCCTGCCATCCATTACCTCCAAATAAAATATAAGGCTACTAGTGTGGTCACCATCCCGAGAAACCAAACTGTTTTAAAATACCATTTTCTAGTCTTGTGGTGAAAAATGATTCCTGCTAGCCAGGCACCAAAACCGCCACAAGTAAAGGCTAAAATAAGTAAGATTTTCTCAGGGATGCGCCAAACTCTTCTCCTTGCCTTAGATTTGTCAATACCATAAATCAAGAAAACCATGACATTCCAAATCAAAAGGACTAGAGTAATTTTTTCGTCTAACTTCATAAGCTTGCAATAATAGCTTCCGTCATTTCCTTAGTCGAAGCCTGTCCACCTATATCTCTTGTTAAAACACCAGCTGCCAAACTTGCCTCAACAGCACGCTCGATACGCTCTGCATCCTCATAACGACCAAAACTATCTCTCAGCATCATGGCCACTGATAAAATCATGGAGATAGGATTAGCAATTCCTTGACCTGCAATATCAGGTGCTGAACCGTGAATGGGCTCATAGAGACTTGGTCCATTTTCAGAATGACTGGCTGATGGCATGATCCCAAGTGTACCAGATAGGACGCTTGATTCATCAGATAAAATATCTCCAAAAAGATTCTCCGTCACGATGACATCAAACTTAGCAGGATTGGTAATCATGAGCATGGCAGCTGAGTCCACTAACTGGTGTTCCAAGGTCACATCTGGGAAATCCTGTGCGACCTTCTCAGCTACTTTCCGCCAGAGTTTTGATGTCGCTAGAACATTTTGCTTATCGATACTAGCAACGATTTTTCTGCGATTTCTTGCAATTTCAAAGGCCTTGCGAACAATTCGCTCCACTTCCTCATAGCTATAATCGTTGATATCACGCGCTTTTCTTTCTTCAAGGATATGATCTCCAAAGTAAATCCCGCCTGTCAACTCACGCACCACGACAAAGTCTACACCAGCAATTCGTTCCGGTTTGAGTGGTGACAAATGCTTGAGACTCTCAAAAATCTTAACTGGGCGAATATTGGCATAAAGATTGAGTTCCTTACGGAGAGCCAGCAAGCCTTGTTCAGGCCGAACCGCTGCTCCATCATACTGAGGACTACCGATAGCCGCTAGAAGGATAGCATCTGCTTCTCTACATGCCTTGAGAGTTTCATCAGGTAAGGGATGCCCTGCTGCATCAATACCTGCACCTCCAAAAGGTCGTCTATCAATCTCATAGTCAAAACCTGTTTTTTCAGCTAGGGCTTCCAGAACCTCTAAACCAGCCTCCATGATTTCTGGGCCAATTCCGTCCCCTGCTAGAGCTACTATTTTCTTTGTCATAGCCTTCTCCTTTACACACTAGGCATATCGCGGTAAGAAACACTACGTCCCATCTCACCAGCATTCTCTTTTTGAACAAAGGTATTGGCATTGATGTAGGCAATAGCCGAAGCTTTCAACACATCGAAATCAAGACCTGCTGCATTAAAGATAGTTTCTGTATCTCTGTTTTCAACGGTTACCAAGACCCGAGCCTGGGCATCAATTCCATCTGTCACCGCATCAATGGTATAAGACACCAAGCGGACGGATTGGTTAAAGAACTTGTCGATAGCGTTAAAGATTGCTTCAACGGAACCTTGCCCTGTCGCATTAAATTCGACCTTCTCACCATCCATATTAGCCAGGCTAACAAGCGCTTCGATGTCATTATCCGCATGAGTTTGCAATTGTAAATCATCAAAGTGGAAGCCTTCTGGATTTTCAACCATGGTTCCAGCTACCAAAGCACGAATATCTGCATCTGTGATTTCTTGTTTCTTGTCAGCCAGTGCCTTGAACTTAGCAAAGAGTGGTTTGATGTCCTCTTCTGTAAAATCTAGGGCCAATTCTCTTAGTTTCTCGACAAAGGCATGGCGACCTGACAATTTTCCAAGCGGAAGGCTATTACTCTTAACACCGACCAATTCAGGTGTGATAATCTCATAAGTAAGAGGATTTTTAAGGACTCCGTCTTGGTGAATACCAGACTCGTGAGAGAAGGCATTGCCACCAACCACAGCCTTGTTTTTAGGAACTGGAATACCAGAGAAGCGAGAAACCATTTCTGACGTATTGATGGTCTCATTTAAGACAATACTGGTTTCTGCTTGGTAGTAATCTTGGCGAATATTGAGGGCCACTGCAATTTCTTCCAAAGCAGCATTACCAGCTCTCTCACCAATACCGTTGATAGTTCCTTCAACACGTCCTGCACCATTCTTGACAGCAGCAAGGCTATTAGCCACTGCCATTCCAAGGTCATCGTGACAGTGAGGCGAATAGATGATCTGACGATCCGTCTTGACATTCTCAATCAAGTATTTGAAGATAGCTCCGTACTCTTCTGGAGTGGTGAATCCAACCGTATCAGGAATATTGATATAAGTCGCACCTGCATCAACCGCTGTTTGAACAACTTGCAAGAGGAAATCCAACTCCGTTCTAGTCGCATCCTCAGGAGAGAATTCGACCACTTCAAACTTAGAACGGGCATAAGAAACATGCTCACTGATTGCTTCCAAAATCTCTTCCTTGGTCTTATTGAGTTTATACTTACGATGAATCGGACTGGTAGCAATAAAGACGTGAACTTGTGGATACTTGGCGTCCTTGAGGGCTTCATAACAAGCATCAATATCAGACTTGACCGAACGTGCCAAACCAGTCACCGCTGTTTTCTTCAAGGCCTTAGCAATCTCCTGCACTGCTGTGAATGAATCAGGACTCGCCGCCGGAAAACCAGCTTCAATGGCTGAAATACCCCATTTCTCCAGCTGCCTTGCTATGGCCATTTTTTCCTTAATTGAAAAATTAACGCCCGGTGTCTGCTCTCCATCCCGAAGGCTGGTATCTAGAAATTCAACTGTTCGCATAAGATTTCCCCTTTTCCAAATGTGATTTTAAAAAAACATCTCGCTCAGAAACCCAAGCGAGATGTTGATTTACTCCCGCTTGGTAAGCCAAACAGGACTAATGCTTTTTGCACTAGCCCGAGTACCTCAACAACAAAGCAAATTGATTAAACTTAGCTGTTTTCATGTTTGACTTTCTCCTTCGTTTGATATCTTGTTTAGTATTTTAGCATAGTCAAAAGCACTTGTCAAGAAAAAATCCAATATTTTCTGAAAATTTCTTCAGTAGAGAATATTTAGCTAATTGAAAGTTATTGAAAATCCTTGAAATATTTCATTTTTTAGAAGTTAAATTCCAGCTTCTTTCTATCAATTCCAGTACCATTTCATCTGACAACATATCATCAAAAGCCACACTAATCCAGTAGCGTTTGTTCATATGAAAAGCTGGATAAATGCCCTTTTGTGAAAGCAAGTCCGCTACTTGGTCGTGTTTGAGATTGACTGCTTCCACTTGTCCTTCTCTGCCCTTTTCCAGCTTATCCCAAGGTATTCTCATCAAGACGGCATACCATTTTTTATTGCCTTCATGTCTTAACACTGCCGTATCAGGTGATTTTTCCCACAGATACTCCAACTGATTACCATATTTTTCCTGAATCTGAGCCATGATACGCTTAGTCTGAGGACAGACAAAATCCTGTACCTCAAAACAAGCTTTCCGAATCTGGTAGAGAATCTCCAGACAAGCCTCACGGACACTTCCTACAAAACTCCCACGCATACTTTCCATATGAACTTGAGGATAGAGGTCACCGGTTTCCTGGTCAAAGACCTGAAAGTTCACATTATCAGCAGTAATGGACACAGTCATGACAAAGTCACCCTGCAAAATCTGGCAACTATAGGTCCAGACTCCACTATTTTCTACAAAACCAAAAGCATGAGCCTTTTCTTTATTAAATTGATAGGATTTAAAAATTTCAAACATAAGTGAAAACTGCTATCAAAAGCTAGCAGTTCCTTTCTATTTTTTAAAAGACAACCTTGGTTCCGTGCAATTGTGTCACGCCTAGCTGATCGATAAAGGTTTGACGGTTGTCAAGGTCAATCCCCCCACCTGGTAGAATTTCAATTTTACCTTTAGCATGTTCCAAAATTTTGTGATAATGAGCAAAACGTTTGTCTAGCGAGTCACCAGATACTCCAGCACGAGTTAAGATACGGGTGACACCAGCTTGGCTGAGCCAGTCAATAGCTTCTAACTGGTCTTCTTCAATCAATTCATCAAAGGCCATATGAAAGACAATTTCCATTCCTTTTGATGCAGCAATTAACTTTTCAAGATTAGGCTTATCCAACTTCTTATCAGCAGTTAAAGCCCCAAAAACAACCCCTTGACTTCCAGCCTGAGCAGTCAACCGAATGTCTTCTAGCATGATAGCAATTTCTAGGTCATTGTAGACAAAGTCGCCACCACGTGGACGAATCATAGTCATGATGGTCGTATCGTAGTTAGTTGCCAATTTAACCGCTGCCTTGGTCACTCCATAGCTTGGTGTTGTTCCTCCCACTGCTAGATTATCACAGAGTTCAATTCGACGAGCTCCAGCCTGCATCGCTTTTTCAAGCAAGGTCACATTTTCAGCACAAAATTCGTAAATCATTTGATTCTCCTTGAAGATTACTTTAAATTCATTATATCATATTGTTGTGAATATGCTTTCATTTTTATCAAGGCAAATAACTACTATTTAACTATTCTTTGTCTGGAATGACCTTGAAGAGATAATAAGTGATAAAGATGGTCAAGGCTCCCAGACCGATTTTGACTGGTAAGAGAGGGGCAAAATAAATGGAAATTCCCATCAAGATGTAGATGGATACGATGATTTTTTTTTTACGTTCACGCGCAATAGACTTAGTCTCGCGAAAATCAGCAACATATGCTTGATAGAGCTTGGTATGATAAAGCCAATCTTCGAAACGCTTGGAACTTCTGGAGAAACAAGCAATAGACAACAAAAGGAAAGGCGTTGTAGGCAACAAGGGTAAAACAATCCCAACAATTGCCAAGGCCAGTGATAAAAAACCAATTATCAGATAGATAAGACGCATAACTACTCCTAATTAAAATAATCTTCTTCTAGTTTCGCATAAAATGATGAATTTTGTCAAGTACTAATCAAAAAGAGCCTGAAATTCACTTTCAGGACTCTCTTCTTATTTAATCTTTTCTTCTTCGTAATCACCCTTGCTACAAACAACCTGCTTGCCACCACCACGGACTTTTTTCTCCATGAGGAAATTGCCACATTTTGGACAGTCACGACCAACAGGCTTATCCCAAGAGGTAAATTCACATTCTGGATAGCGATTGCAACCATAGAAGAGGCGATTACGTTTGGTTTTACGCTCAATGATTTGTCCCTGATGACAACTTGGACATTCTACACCGATTTCTTTCACGATTGCTTGGGTATGACGGCAATCTGGGAAATTACTACAAGCGTAGAACTTACCAAATCGACCAAGTTTAATAACCATTGGACTGCCACACACTTCACAGTCAAATCCAGCTGGTTCATCCTTGATTTGGATTTTCTCCATCTCTTCTTCAGCCTTGGCGACTTCTTTAGAGAATGGTTTGTAAAAGGCATCAATGACACGTTGCCACTGCTCTTTTCCGACTTCGACATCATCCAGTTTGCCTTCCATTTCAGCTGTGAAGGTCACGTTTACGATATCTGGGAAATATTCAACGATGAGCTTGTTAACAATTTCTCCCAACTCTGTCGGTTCAAAACGTTTGGCTACAAGGCGAACATAGTAACGTTTCTGAATAGTTTCAATGGTTGGTGCGTAGGTGGATGGACGTCCAACCCCATTTTCCTCCAAGGTCTTGATAAGGGTCGCTTCAGAATAGCGAGCAGGCGGTTGAGTGAAATGTTGCTCTGGTTTGCTATTAACCTGCTTAACCACATCTCCAACAGCCATATCTGGTAACATCTTATTCTTATCAGAATCATTATAAATGGCAAGATAACCATCAAACTTAACCTGACTACCATTGGCAGCAAATTGAACCCCATTTTGAGATAATTTAACAGCCATGGTATCAAAGACAGCAGCTGTCATCTGGCTCGCTACAAAACGATTCCAAATAAGAGTATAAAGCTTGAGCTGATCCTTGTCCAGATACTTAGCAATACTTTCCGGTGTGTTAAAGACACTAGACGGGCGAATAGCCTCGTGGGCATCCTGAGCACCTGATGCATTTTTTACCTTGCTACCATGCTTAGAATACTTGCTACCAAAACGGTCCGTAATGAAACTTGCTGCTTCGTTCTGTGCCACTGGACTGATACGAGTCGAATCGGTACGCATATAGGTAATCAAACCTTGCACACCAGAACCGATATTGATCCCTTCATAGAGCTGTTGGGCAACCATCATGGTCTTTCGAGTACGGAAATTGATTTTATTGGCCGCATCCATCTGCATAGATGAAGTGGTATAGGGTAATGGAGCATTGCGTTTGCGCTCTTTCTTATCCACCTGATCCACTGAAAAATCTTTGCTAGTCAGACGAGACAGAACTTCCTTAACCTCATCATTGCTAGTCAGTTTCAACTTTTTGCCATCTACTCCATAGAAGGAAGCCTGGAATTGCTTGGTTCCCTTTTTAAAGACAGCATCAATTGTCCAGTATTCTTCTGGCTGAAAGGCATTGATTTCATTCTCACGATCAATGATGAGTTTAAGGGCAATGGACTGTACGCGCCCTGCTGATAAGCCCTTCTTGACCTTCTTCCACAAAATAGGCGAAATCGAATAGCCTACCAAACGGTCTAGGACACGACGAGCCTGTTGGGCATCGACCAAGTCCATATCAATCTTACGAGGTTCTTTAAAAGCATTTTTGACCGCATCCTTGGTGATTTCATTGAAGACCACACGGTTGGCATCATTTTCATCCAAGTTGAGAATGTGGGCCAAATGCCAAGAAATCGCTTCTCCTTCACGGTCCGGGTCACTCGCCAGAAAGACTTTATTAGCTTTTTTGGCTTCTTTTTTCAAGTCATTGATAAGAGGACCTTTTCCTCGGATATTGATATATTGCGGTTCATAATTATTTTCAATATCGACGGACATACTGGATTTCTTCAAATCACGGATATGCCCGACACTAGCTAGAACCTTGTAGTTTCTGCCTAGATATTTTTCAATCGTCTTGGCCTTAGCAGGCGACTCCACGATGACTAGATTTTTTTTAACTGTTGATTTTTTCTTTTTTGTTGCCGTAGCCACAGTATCACACCTTTTCAAAGTAATAAACTTTATAAAGTGTAAACCATTTTTTAAACCCTGTCAAGACTTAGCTACTATAATAGAAGAAAAGTTTATACTTAAGACCACAATCTTCCTTTGAGATACATAGAAGACTCACGAAAAAAACCAGCTATTTTCAAGAAATTATTGCTCCTCAGACTCTGTATCAAATTTATTAGCTTTTTCCTTTTCTTTTGCTTCCTTATCTTTGATATACTGGAAGAAATACTCCACCAGTTCTTCCTTGCTAAGTTGTTCTGAATCAGACAATTGTGAAACTTGAACAGAAACATCACTTAAACCATAGTCACCTCTCTTACTTGAAATCATATCGAGTTCTTCTTCTGTCAAATAATTTCCTGAAATGGTTAGCTTTAGGGTATGATTCTTTTTAGAATAGGTTTTTTTCAAAATATTATGCCCCTGAAACTGCTCTGATATAAATTTATTAAGGGACTCTTTTTTCAATGTTTCTTTCACTAAAGTCGTTGCAGAGATGAAACTCGGAATCATCAGCAAAACAGCAACTAAAAGCAAAATCCTGCGCATTTTAGAGTCTTCTTCATTATCTCTAAAATAGTGCTTCTTAACCATCATCAACCTGACACCTATATAAGTCGCAATGACAATAAAGCTACAATTGATGAGGAATAGGTAAGAGGAGCCTATGATAAATTTTAGATTAGCAGAAGCAATAGCGTAACCTACCGTACAAAGAGGAGGCATCAAGGCAGTTGCAATCGCGACACCAGGGACAATATTATTGGTCTCTTTTTTCCTAGCACCAATAATACCAGCTATCCCTCCTACAAAAGCAATGAGAACATCCCAAATAGTCGGAGAGGTTCTAGCAACAATCTCCGAACTAGCATACGAAATGGGAGAAAGATAAAAATAAAGTGTTGAAGCTATTAAACTGGCAAGAATTTGAATAGCTAATATTTTAAAAGATTTTCTTAACAATTTAAAATCAAATATAGCTAGAGAGAGTCCCACCCCCAGAATAGGTGTCATCAAAGGAGAAATTAACATGGCTCCAATAATCACGGGAGTCGAATCCATATTTAATCCGATAGAGGCGATAAGCATGGCACATAGTAAAATCGCTAAATCACTTCTGGAGAGTTCTAATTCTTCATATATTTTATTTCTAAATTCTACCAACGAATACAGTTTATTATTTGTCACAAATATCTTCCTTTCCTAGCTGACTAGTCACTAATACTCTTCGAAAATCTCTTCAAACCACGTCAGCTTTATCTGCAACCTCAAAGCGGTGCTTTGAGCAACCTGCGGCTAGCTTCCTAGTTTGCTCTTTGATTTTCATTGAGTATAAAATTCTAACAAACTCAATACTTTAGTAGCCTAATATGCCAATCTAACGAGATCTTTTTATCATTTTCCATCACATCCTGATGCAACTATCTATTGCTATCTCTCATCAGTTTCATTTCTAGTAAATGAAAATCAAGCTCGGAAGCTCACCGTAACTTACTCAAAACACAGCAAGGCAAAGCTGAGCTAATTTAAAAAGATTTTCGAAGAGTGTCATCATAAATTTCAGACCATTTTTTATAATAACCATTTTATTTTTATCTGTCAAGGTCTTTGAATTCTTTCTTAAACAAGCCTTGTAATCTCTACTTTTGAAGGCTTTATTTTTCCTTACTGGCAATACTTGAGACGATACAGCTCCCTGATAATAAGTTGACCAAGATTAGTCACAAGCAACTCTCCTTTCTCAATTACACTAAATTACTTTCCTTCCTATGGGAAAAGTCCTCCACTCTACTTATTCACTTAGAAAAACGCATAATATCAAGTGATGAAAAAACCTGATACTATGCGCTTTATTGTGGGGATATTTACTTCATTTTATCTTGAAATTGATTTTTTCTCAGAATTCTAGCATAGGTCATTTTTAAAATTCAAATTCCGAAAGAACATCTTGCCCGCTGGTAACCAATTTTGCTCCCTCTTGAATCAAATGATGGCAACCGTCTGATAGACCATCTAAAATGCTACCAGGAATAGCAAAGACATCGCGTCCTTCTTCCATTGCCCGCTCACAGGTAATGAGACTACCTGAGCGCATCTTAGCCTCTGATACAATCACACCACGGCAAAGTCCAGCAATGATGCGATTACGGGCAGGAAAATGAAATTTCAGAGGTTGTTCACCCGGTCCATATTCACTGAGAACCAGATGGTCATTGCCGATGTAGTCTTGCAAACGTTTATTGGCTTTAGGATAAAACACATCCAGACCTGTTCCAATCACTGCAATGGTTTTTCCGCCATTTTGCAGGGCTGCCATATGAGCTGATGTGTCTATTCCCTTGGCTAATCCACTGACGATAACCAGTTCATTTTCTAAGCCTTGAATAACTTTTTCAACTGACTTAGCTCCCTGTTTGCTACAAGCACGACTACCCACAACTGCTACTTTTGGAAATTTCAAGAGATCCAGATTGCCCTTGTAAAATAAAAGCACAGGTGCATCATAAATTTCACTCAAATCCCAAGGATAACAGTCGTCTAAAATAGAGAAAGATGGAAATTTTTGAAATTTCTTCTCCAAATGCGCATCGTCTATCTGAAAATAACGTTCCATAAAAACAGCTGGATTTCGGCAACCTGATATATCTGCAATGTCACCCAACAAAAGTTCTTGATCAACACTTTCACCGTATTCTAGCACTTTCAAAATCTGTTGATTGCTCAAACCTGATTTTTTTAATTTATAGATTTCATAGTTTGTGATTTTCATAAATAGCTCCATTTCTTTTTCTACTCATCTATTTATTCGTAAAAAAATCAAAAAAATATCCGACTATTTGTAATCCCCCAATAATGAAGTATATTGAAAAATCTCCAGACTAGAGAACTCATTGACGGTTCCTAATCTGGAGATTTCTTATTTCCTCATCATAGCTACAAACCTACTCACTCAGTTCCTGAAAGTAGTGTTTTCTTCAAAACTAGACTTCTTCTTTGAGTTGACTGAGAACAGTCTTGATTTTAGAAATTAGTTCTGCTTCTTTTTGAGAATCTTTTTGATGGCTATCTACAAAGAGTCGTGCTTCATCAGCTAATTTCTTAGCCTTGTTTAGAACTTTTTTATCCTTGTCGCTAGCCTCTAGCTCAACTACAAGCTGGTGCAATTCTCTTGAAAGCTTATCTAGTTGAGAGGATTTTTTACGAGCTACTGCAAAGAGGAGAGCTCCTAGAAGAGAAAGAACTGCAGCTCCTAAGACACCATATAGAGGGACTTCTGTCTCATTTTTAGCTCCCTTGGTAATTTCTACTTCTTTATTTAAGTTTGACGCAGACTGACTCTTATCAGCTGATGTGCCAGTTTGTAGAGAATTGAGAACCTGTCTAACTTTAGCAAGGAGATCTGCCAATTCTTGAGCTGTTAAGTTTTCATTAGCAAGAGCTGCTTGCGCCTCTCCCAAGATACGATGTGCTTCCTCAAGTACTTCAGGAGATAGACCTGCTAGATCTTGCAGGCGACGTTCTAGCTCCTCTACCAGAGTACGAAGTTCTGACTTGTCCACAGCCGATGGAGTTGTACCTGTTTGGGAATTCCCTACAAATCCTACACTTCTACGAGCTCGGCGCGGAGGAGTTCTTCGATTTCTTGTAGCAGATGGCGGAGTCACAGGACTTGTTCCAGACTGATCTGGAGTCGAAGGAGAAGCTGGTGCTTGATCGTCGCTCTTATCAACATTTTTCAAGCCATTTTTAGCTTGCGTCAACCCAGTCTTAGCGTCTGCGAGTTTTTGCGTTGCGCTTTGAACGTCTGCTTCGCTCGCATCTCTCTTGCCTTCGATTTCCTTAGCTTTATCGATCGCCTCTTGGACTTTCGT
>NZ_VMNB01000013.1:0-63700 GCF_013277515.1 Streptococcus sp. k-402
ATGTTTGCGACAAAAAGAGGCGATGATCTCTCTGTGAATATCTGAAAGTTTATCTCTTGCCTAGCGCGATTTCCATTGGAGTATGCTTGTGATGTTAAAATGAGTCTATCAAACAGGGGCTGTAAGAAAAAGTAAAAAGGGTAGTGAAATTCCTTGCTATACAGGGAGTTAGCTACCTTTTGCTTGTTTTAGAAGTTCCGTTGTACTAGTCTAACTTCAGTATCATGTGAAATCAAAAAGAGCATAGATTTCTGTTTCAGGAACACATAAATTATGGTTTTGTTTAGAAACTCTTCTATTGATTTCTTAGAATACAATAGCGCCTATAAGAACTGTTGGATTTCAAAGTATTTACTTGAACTATGATATGTCTGGAGTAGACTGTCAACAAAAGGTGCAGTATAATGGTTTTTATCGCTTATATCTACAAACTCTAAACAGTAGTTTGAGCGGACTTTGTCAAACTTGGCTGAAACTTTCTATTTGTAGATAATGGTCTAGTTTGTTTTTTGAATGTTGATAAGGATGGAAAGGCAAGGTCATCTTGGCAACAAAAGTGCTCTCCTAGCTGTATTTGCTAAATAAAATCCATTTCCTCTAGTGAAAATCGAAAAAACTTGTGTTATAATAAGAAAGATTAAAATGTGAAAAAAGGAGATTCCTAATGGGACGTAAATGGGCCAATATCGTAGCCAAGAAAACGGCTAAAGATGGAGCTAACTCTAAAGTATATGCAAAATTTGGTGTAGAAATCTATGTAGCAGCTAAAAAAGGTGATCCAGATCCAGAATCAAACTCAGCTTTGAAATTCGTTATCGACCGTGCCAAACAAGCCCAAGTGCCAAAACACGTTATCGATAAAGCTTTGGACAAGGCTAAAGGAAACACAGACGAAACCTTTACAGAAGGACGTTACGAAGGTTTTGGACCAAATGGTTCTATGCTGATTGTTGATACTTTGACTTCAAACGTTAACCGTACAGCGGCCAATGTCCGTGCAGCCTTTGGTAAAAACGGCGGGAACATGGGCGCTTCAGGTTCGGTTTCATACCTCTTTGACAACAAGGGAGTTATCGTATTTGCAGGTGAAGATGCCGATGCAGTCTTTGAGCAATTGCTTGAAGCAGATGTGGATGTGGACGATGTAGAAGCAGAAGAAGGTACAATCACAGTTTATACAGCTCCAACTGACCTTCACAAGGCTATCGTTGCCCTTCGTGAGTCAGGTGTCGAAGAATTCCAAGTGACTGAATTGGAAATGATTCCTCAGTCAGAAGTGGAATTGTCAGGCGATGACCTTGAAACCTTTGAAAAACTTTACAGTGTCCTTGAAGACGACGAAGACGTACAAAAAATCTACACAAATGTAGACGGGTTCTAATTTAACCTAGAGAACATGATCCTAAGTGAAAAAATCACTTGGGATTTTTTGAATCAAGAAAATAGTTCTCTAGGAAACTTTTTCTTGACATCTCTTTTTAAAGTGGTAAAATAGTTCTCATGGAAACTTATTTAGTTCCTAGGAGAACTAAATGTGATAGTTAGAAAGGAATTAGTATGGATAAACCCATGTTGGTCTTTAAGCGTTTTGGTCATCAGATTCACCTGATGGTGCAAAAGGAAGCCAAAAGTTGTGGTATTGAATTTATGGGTGGGCCTCAAGGTCAGGTTGTGCGTTTTTTGGATCATTGTGAACAAAAAGAGGAACTGGTCCTGATTAAGGATATCGAGCAGGAACTCAATATTACCAAGTCTGTTGCTAGTAATTTGGTCAAGCGTATGGTGCAAAATGGTTTGGTGGAATTGGAGGCGAGTCCTAGCGATAAGCGGGCAAAATTTGTTCGTTTGACGGACAAAGCACGTTCTCAGATGCAACAGGTTAAGGCTTTTTTTGAACGGATAGACAAGCAGTTGATGGAAGACATTGATGAAGATGAATTACTGATTTTTGAGAAAGTTCTCGGTCAACTACAGGCAAATATCAAGGGAATAGGAGGAGAGAATGAAGAAATTAGCCAAACGAATTAGTAGAAAAGAATGGGGGATGATTTTACTAGCCATTCTCTTTACTTGCTTTTCGGTCTATCTGGAGTTGGAAGTGCCGACCTATATCTCGAAAATTACGGATTTGCTAGGTAGTCAAGGAACTAATTTAGATGAGTTGTGGCAGCCAGCAAGCATGATGGTGGGAATGTCCTTTCTTGCCTTCTTGTCCGTAGTTGCAGTTGGATTTTTTGCATCCCGAGTGGCGGCTTCTTATACTAGTAGGCTGAGAAGTGATATTTTTAACCGAGTTTTGGATTACTCGCAGACAGAGATTAAGAAATTCTCTATTCCCAGTCTCTTGACGCGTACTACCAATGACATTACTCAAGTTCAAATGTTGATTACCATGGGCTTGCAAGTGGTAACGCGTGGTCCAATTATGGCTATCTGGGCTATTGGGAAGATTTTAGGCCATTCATAATACTGGCTCTGGGCCGTACTTGTGGCAGTGATTGTCAACGTCCTGATGACGACTGTTTTGATGACGCTAGCCTTTCCAAAACAGTCCTTGATTCAGGGGCTGACAGATAAATTGAACAGTATCACTCGTGAGAGTTTAACAGGTATTCGTGTCGTTCGCGCCTACAATGCTGAAGAATACCAAAATGAAAAATTTGCAGCAGCAAATGATGAATTGACACGCTTGAATTTGTTTGTCAACCGTCTTATGGCTATTTTGAATCCTATCATGATGGGGATTTCAAGTGGTTTGAGTGTGGCGATTTACTGGATTGGGGCTTATGTGATTAACGACGCTGCTCCGATAGCGCGTCTGCCTCTCTTTAGTGACATGATTGTTTTCATGTCTTATGCCATGCAGGTTGTCATGGGCTTCCTTCTCATGGGAGCACTCTTCATCGTTCTTCCCCGAACTATGGTCTCTGCTAAGCGGATCAACCAGGTTTTAGATCTGTATTCTTCTATCCACAACCCTGCTCAAGTGCAGCTGGCTGATGAAAAGCTCAAAGGTCAGGTCGAATTTAAGGATGTGACCTTCCGCTATGCGGCAAATTCGGAGGCAGTTATTGAGCATGTTAGCTTTAAAGCAGAAGCTGGCCAAACAGTGGCCTTTATCGGCTCAACGGGTTCTGGTAAATCAACTCTGGTCAATCTGATTCCACGTTTCTATGACGTATCAGCAGGAGAAATTCTAGTGGACGGTGTCAATGTTCAAGACTATGACTTGGAAGATTTGCGTAATAAGGTTGGTTATATTCCACAAAAAGCTGTACTTTTTTCTGGGGATGTCAAGGGCAATCTAGACTTTGGACGTAGCCAAGAAACACCGCTTAGTGAACAAGCCATGTGGAAAGCCTTAGAATTGGCCCAGTCTAAGAACTTTATTGAAGACAAGGAAGCGGGCTTAGAGTCAGAAGTAGCCCAAGGAGGAACCAACTTCTCAGGTGGACAAAGACAGCGTCTGGCCATTGCGCGTGCCTTAGCTCGGAAGCCAGAAATCCTCATCTTTGATGACTCCTTCTCAGCCTTGGACTACAAGACAGACCGTGTCCTACGCCAAGAGCTAGCAGAGAAAACCAAGTCTATGACCAAGCTTATCGTTGCACAACGCATTTCAACGATTATGGATGCAGATTTGATTTTGGTCTTGGATCAAGGAAAAGTCGTGGGACAAGGCACCCACAAGGAACTTCTAGCAAATAACGAAGTTTACCAAGAAATCGCCTACTCACAACTATCGAAGGAGGAATTGGAACATGGAAAATAAGAAAATGTCTCTCTGGAAACAGAGTAAACCCTATCTTGCAGGCCTCCAGTTTGCCCTTCTGATAGCCTTTCTAGCAACAATCGGATCCAATATCATTACTGTATATGGGCCAACCCGCATCAAGGAAATGACCAATATCATTGCAAATGGTCTGGGAACTAGTGTGGATGTCGCGGCGGTTGCAGCTATTGGTGGTTTTTTGGCCGTGATTTATGTGATCGGACTTCTATCCAATTATTTGCAGGCCTTTCTGTTTACAACAGCCATTCAACGTTTTTCAGAGCGTTTGAGAAGAGCCATTGCAGAGAAAATCAATAGCCTACCATTGGGATATTTTGATGGACACTCTCAAGGAGATACCTTGTCTCGTGTAACCAATGATGTTGACACTGCAGCCCAGTCCCTCAATCAAAGTCTGGGAACAGTTCTTTCATCTAGTTTACTGGTCGTGGCAGTCTTGGTAACCATGTTTGGGATGAACTGGATTTTAGCCTTGGTGACGGTTGTGTCAACTCTTATCGGTTTTGCTTTCGTGTCCGTCTTTATGGGCAAATCGCAAGGTTTCTTTAAGAGTCAGCAACAGGATTTGGCGGCTGTAAATGGCTATGTGGAGGAAATGTACTCTGGCCATAATGTGGTGACCAGTTACAATGCTATTGAGAGCATCAAAGAAGAATTTGCGACATTAAATCATCGTCTGTATGACAGCATCTGGAAATCTCAGTTTATTTCAGGGATTATGATGCCGATTATGATGTTTATTGGGAACTTTAGCTATGCCCTAGTGATTATCGTTGGTGCAGCCTTGGCCTTGAATGGGAAGATTAGTATCGGGATTATCGTTGCCTTTATGGCCTACGTTCGTATCTTTTCTCAGCCCCTTTCTCAAATTGCTCAAGGTATTACTAGTTTGCAGCAGGCTAGCGCAGCCATGGGGCGTGTCTTCGAATTTCTAGCTGAAGAGGAAATGGAAGATGAATCCCATAAAGAAAGACAATTGAGCGATATGAAAGGTCAAGTGGTCTTTGATCGAGTTTCCTTTGGCTACACACCAGAGCGAACCATTATTCATGATTTTTCTGCGACTGCTCATGCAGGTCAAAAGGTTGCCATTGTCGGACCGACAGGAGCTGGTAAGACAACCATTGTCAATCTTTTGATGAAGTTCTATGAGATCGATAAGGGAAGTATCCGCATCGATGGCGTGGATACCAAGGAGATGAAGCGTTCGGAAGTGCACGATGCTTTTTCAATGGTCTTGCAGGATACTTGGCTCTTTGAAGGAACCATTCGCGACAATCTTATCTATAACCAAGAGGGTATTAGTGATGAGCGCGTGATTGAAGCCAGCAAGTCTGTAGGAATTCACCACTTTATCATGACCCTACCAGATGGTTATGATACCGTCTTGGACGACACGGTGACCTTGTCTGTCGGACAAAAACAACTCTTGACTATCGCTCGTGCTTTGCTGAAAGATGCACCACTCTTGATTTTGGATGAGGCGACTTCTTCTGTTGATACTCGGACGGAGGAATTGATTCAGAAAGCTATGGATCGTTTGATGGATGGCAGAACTTCCTTTGTCATCGCCCACCGCTTGTCAACTATCCGAAATGCTGACTTGATCCTTGTCATGAAAGATGGCAATATCATTGAGCAAGGCAATCATGATGAGTTGATGGCACAAGGAGGCTTCTACGCTGACCTCTACAACAGTCAATTTACAGAAGACGAAGCAGAAGAATAAATCGAAAGAAGGCTTGACGGCCTTCTTTTTCTGCACTATACTAGAAGACAAGTGCTTCCCTATAAGCAAAATTTGAGTAAGTGATGAGAAAATATATGAAAAATTATCAAGAATGGTATGACCACATTGCTGGTAACATTGAAAATAAGCCCTTTCTTCTGAGCTTGTTAAGAACTTTCAATCGGTTCATGACAGTAGTTATGCCTATAGTTTATCTGACCTTGTTAGCAATTATCTATCTCCAACAAGGACTTGGGAAACAGGTCTTGATGTATGTGTTTATCCCTGCATCAGGTTTTGTGATTTTGTCCTTCCTCCGTAAGAAAATCAATGCCCCTAGGCCTTATGAAGTTTGGGAAATTGTCCCGCTACTAGACAGAGATAGTCCTGGTCAGTCTATGCCCAGCCGTCATGTCTTTTCAGCAACCATTATTTCTATGGCTTACTTTCATGCTAGTTTATCTGTAGGGGTTGTTTTGTTAGTCTTGTCAGCCCTCCTCGGACTTGTGCGAGTCCTAGGTGGCGTGCATTATCCCAAGGATGTAGTAGTTGGTTATATTTGTGGTCTTGTGTGGGGTGTGCTTTTCTTTCTATTTTGACCTGTAAGTTAATACTCAATGAAAATCAAAGAGCAAACTAGGAAGCTAGCCGCAAGCTGTACTTGAGTACGGTAAGGCGACGCTGACGTGGTTTGAATTTGATTTTCGAAGAGTATAAGGCGGTCCTAGAACCACTTACGGGTCTAAAGTAACCACTTGCTTTTTTGCTCTTGTTTTCTTATTTTTCCTTTGATATAGTAGAGTCAGAAAGGAGATGGAATGAAGTTACGAATCGAAATTGACAGCAATTTAGAGGAAACTGAAATTGTCATCAAGGCAGCGGCTTTGACAGACGAGATTGCGGAATTACAGCGACTCTTACAAGAGTCCAAGTCTCCTCGGTTGATTTTTTACAAGGGAACAGGTGAATATTATCTGGACTTGTCGGAAATTCTCTTCTTTGAGACGGAAGGTAGCAAGATTTATGCCCATACCCAGAAAGATGCCTACGAGATTCGGCTTAAACTCTATGAGTTAGAGTCTATCCTTCCTCGTTATTTTAGTCGGGTATCCAAGTCGACCATTGCTAATATTCGGCAAGTTTACTCGGTTGACAAGTCCTTTTCAGGAACGGGCACCATTTCCTTTTATCAAACCCACAAGGAGGTTCATGTCTCACGACATTACCAATCCCTCCTAAAAGAAAATCTAAGAAACATGAGGTAAGAACATGAAAAAGAAAGCATTTGGTATTGTTTTATTGGTTTTAGCGGCCTGGATTTTGTTGCAAGGAAATTTTGGCATTCCTTCTTTGGATGGTAAAATATGGCCTTTACTTGGTATTGCATTTTTTGCCTATCAATCAGTTGAAGCTTTGCTTCGTCGTCATCTGACATCAGCAGTTTTTACAACTTTAGTAGCCTTAATGATTGCTAACCACTTTTATGATATTTTACCGATTCCAAATCAGTCATTGTTCTGGGCTAGTATTTTAATCGTAATGGGTGTCAGCGCACTCACTCATTCTAACAGAACTTGGAATGGGAAAAAATGGTGGTATGATGGTGAAAAGACCATTCTTACAGATAAGGAAGTCGCTTTTGGGACTGGGACTTTCTACAAGCAAAACCAAGAATTGGTAGAAGACCAAGTAGAAGTTGGTTTTGGAAATGCCAAGATATATTATGACAATGCAGAGATGTTAGGAGATACTGCAACCCTGAAAGTAGAAGTTGGTTTTGGCAATGCAGTTATCTATGTTCCCCAACACTGGAGAGTTGATTTGAAGGTGGAAACTTTCTGTGGTGTAGCCAAGGCAGATACTTCTCTAGCCCCAACCAGCAAAACCTTGATTATCCGTGGAGATGTGGCTTTTGGGAAATTGGGAGTTGTCTACGTTAAATAAAAAAATCTTCCAATTCCCTTGCAAAAATGAAGAAAGTGTGATAACATAGTACGGTATGTGGTGCTAGCACATCCGCTATATTAGATCTAATAGGAGGAAAACACAATGGCTAAAGTATGTTACTTTACAGGTCGTAAGACTGTATCAGGAAACAACCGTTCACACGCGATGAACCAAACAAAACGTGCCGTAAAACCAAACCTTCAAAAAGTTACTGTTCTTATCGATGGTAAACCTAAAAAAGTTTGGGCTTCAGCTCGTGCTTTGAAATCAGGTAAAGTTGAACGCGTTTAATAATAAAAGTAAAGGAGACCTTAGGGTCTTTTTTCTTTTATTGTGGGTATAAAAAAATAGAGTAAATATCCGCTGATACAGTATTCTGCTTTTACACTTGGGCTGAAATATGATAAAATAGAGTATCAACTAGTTGAGGTAAAAAGGATGACTGTAAAAATTAATACAAAAGATGGTCAAATCGAACTAACAGATGAAGTGATTGCAACTATCGTAGGTGGTGCAACAACTGAGATTTTTGGTGTGGTCGGTATGGCTAGTAAAAAAGCCCTCAAAGATAATTTCCAAGCCCTTCTAGGTAAGGAAAATTATTCCAAAGGTGTTGTTGTAAAGGCAGCCGAAGATGGCAGTATTGCAGTTGATGTATATACCGTGTTGAGCTACGGAACAAAGATTAGCGAAGTGTCAAAAAACATTCAAGAGCGTGTTCGTTTTAGTTTGGAAAACCAACTTGGAATTACTGCTCAGACTGTAAATGTCTACATTCAAAATATCAAAGTTGTAGGAGAATAACCGTGTCAAAAATTACTACTAGCTTATTTCAAGAAATGGTGCAGGCTGCATCAACTCGCTTGAATAAGCAAGCTGAATATGTCAATTCATTAAACGTCTTTCCAGTTCCAGATGGAGATACTGGGACAAATATGGGAATGACCATTGAAAATGGTGCTAAGGAAGTTGCAGACAAGCCAGCTTCTACAGTTGGCGAGGTAGCGAGCATTCTTGCTAAAGGGCTTTTGATGGGTGCGCGTGGGAACTCAGGTGTTATTACGTCTCAGCTTTTCCGTGGATTTTCACAAGCCATCAAGGATAAAGACGAGTTAACAGGTCAAGACTTGGCCCTTGCTTTCCAATCAGGTGTGGAAGTTGCCTATAAGGCAGTTATGAAACCAGTTGAAGGAACGATTTTGACAGTTTCTCGTGGGGCTGCTATCGGTGCTAAGAAAAAAGCTGAGCAAACAGATGACGCTGTTGAAGTCATGCGTGCAGCCTTGGAAGGTGCTAAAACAGCTCTAGCTAAAACGCCAGACATGCTTCCAGTCTTGAAGGAAGTTGGTGTTGTGGACTCAGGTGGTCAAGGATTGGTCTTTATCTACGAAGGTTTCCTTTCAGCCCTTACTGGCGAATATATTGCATCTGAGGACTTTGTAGCCACTCCTGCCAACATGAGTGAGATGATCAATGCGGAGCACCACAAGTCTGTAGCTGGTCACGTAGCGACTGAGGACATTACCTTTGGTTACTGTACTGAAATCATGGTAGCTCTTAAGCAAGGTCCAACCTATGCCAAAGATTTTGATTACGACGAGTTCCGTAACTACTTGAATGAACTTGGGGATTCTCTCCTTGTTGTCAATGATGATGAAATTGTCAAAGTCCATGTCCATACAGAAGATCCAGGACTTGTCATGCAAGAAGGTCTCAAATATGGTAGCTTGGTCAAGGTAAAAGTTGACAATATGCGTAACCAACACGAAGCCCAGGTTGAGAAAGAAGCTGCTCAAGTTAGCAAACCAGCTGAAGAAAAAGAGTATGCTTTGATTGCTGTCGTTGCTGGTAAAGGTTTAGCAGATATCTTCCGTTCTCAAGGCGTGGATTATGTTATTGAAGGCGGTCAAACTATGAACCCTTCAACTGAAGACTTTATCAAGGCTGTTGAACAGGTCAATGCTCGTAACATCATCTTCCTGCCAAACAACAAAAACATCTTCATGGCAGCTCAATCTGCAGCAGAAGTTTTAGAGCAACCAGCAGTAGTGGTAGAGTCTCGTACTTTGCCACAAGGGTTGACAAGTCTTCTTGCCTTTGATTCAAGCAAGTCCATCGAAGAAAACCAAGAGCGTATGACTGCTGCTCTTAGCGATGTTGTTAGCGGAAGCGTCACAACAGCCGTTCGTGATACAACCATCGATGGTTTAGAAATCCATGAAAACGATAACCTTGGTATGGTGGATGGGAAAATTCTTGTTTCAAACCCTGACATGCACCAAACTTTGACTGAAACATTGAAACATATGTTGGATGAAGATAGTGAAATCGTAACTTTCTATGTCGGTGAAGACGGAAGCGAAGAACTTGCCAATGAGATTGCCCAAGAAATCGCAGAAGAATTCGAAGACGTTGAAGTCGAGATTCACCAAGGTCAACAACCAGTTTACCCATACCTATTTAGTGTGGAATAAGATTGATGAAGAACTGAGAAATCAGTTCTTTTTTCTTTTTTAAATAATAAAATCGGTATCTTTTTAATAAAAATAAAAATAACATTCATAAATAAACGTTAAAATAGAAAATTCAGAAAATTGCTTCTTTTCTCTTGAAAAATTTTGAAAAAATGGTATGATAGTAACAAGTTATTTTTAAGAGGAAAGAAAGGGGAACAATGGAGAAAATCAGTTTAGAATCTCCTAAGACGGGGTCAGACCTAGTTTTGGAAACACTTCGTGATTTAGGAATTGATACCATCTTTGGTTATCCTGGTGGTGCAGTCTTGCCTTTTTATGATGCGATATATAATTTTAAAGGCATTCGCCACATTCTAGGACGCCATGAGCAAGGTTGTCTGCATGAAGCTGAAGGTTATGCCAAATCAACTGGAAAGTTGGGTGTTGCCGTCGTCACTAGCGGACCGGGAGCAACAAATGCCATTACAGGGATTGCGGATGCCATGAGCGATAGCGTTCCCCTTTTGGTCTTTACAGGTCAGGTGGCGCGAGCAGGTATTGGGAAAGATGCCTTTCAGGAGGCAGACATTGTGGGAATTACCATGCCAATCACTAAGTACAATTACCAAGTTCGTGAGACAGCTGATATCCCTCGAATCATTACGGAAGCTGTCCATATCGCAACTACAGGTCGCCCAGGGCCAGTCGTAATTGACCTACCTAAAGATGTATCTGCTTTAGAAACGGACTTCATCTATTCACCAGAAGTGAACCTCCCAAGCTATCAGCCAACTCTTGAGCCAAATGATATGCAAATCAAGAAAATTTTGAAGCAATTATCCAAGGCTAAAAAGCCAGTCTTGCTAGCTGGTGGTGGGATTAGTTATGCTGAAGCAGCTACAGAATTAAATGAATTTGCAGAACGCTATCAGATTCCAGTGGTAACCAGCCTTTTAGGACAAGGAACGATTGCAACGAGTCACCCACTCTTCCTTGGAATGGGAGGCATGCATGGGTCATTCGCAGCTAATATTGCCATGACAGAAGCTGATTTTATGATTAGTATTGGTTGCCGTTTTGATGACCGTTTGACAGGAAATCCTAAGACCTTCGCTAAGAATGCCAAGGTTGCTCACATTGATATTGACCCAGCTGAGATTGGCAAGATTATCAGTGCAGATATTCCTGTAGTTGGAGATGCTAAGAAGGCCTTGCAAATGTTGCTGGCAGAACCAACAGTTCATAACAATACTGAGAAATGGATTGAAAAAGTTACTAAAGACAAGAACCGCGTTCGTTCTTATGACAAGAAAGAGCGTGTGGTTCAACCGCAAGCCGTTATTGAACGAATTGGTGAATTGACGAATGGAGATGCCATTGTGGTAACAGACGTTGGTCAACACCAAATGTGGACAGCCCAGTATTATCCATATCAAAATGAACGTCAGTTAGTGACTTCAGGTGGTTTAGGGACCATGGGATTTGGAATTCCAGCAGCAATTGGAGCTAAAATTGCTAACCCAGATAAGGAAGTAGTCTTGTTTGTTGGGGATGGCGGTTTCCAAATGACTAACCAGGAATTGGCTATTTTGAACATTTACAAGGTGCCAATCAAGGTGGTTATGCTGAACAACCACTCACTCGGAATGGTTCGCCAGTGGCAGGAATCCTTCTATGAAGGTAGAACATCAGAGTCAGTCTTTGACACCCTTCCTGATTTCCAATTGATGGCACAAGCTTATGGCATTAAAAACTATAAGTTTGACAATCCTGAGACCTTGGCTCAAGACCTTGAAGTCATCACTGAGAATGTTCCTATGCTAATCGAGGTAGATATTTCTCGTAAGGAACAGGTGTTACCAATGGTACCAGCTGGTAAGAGTAATCATGAGATGTTGGGGGTGAAGTTCCATGCGTAGAATGTTAACAGCAAAACTACAAAATCGTTCAGGAGTCCTCAATCGCTTTACAGGTGTCCTATCTCGTCGTCAGGTTAATATCGAAAGCATCTCTGTTGGAGCAACAGAAGATCCGAATGTATCGCGTATCACCATTATTATTGATGTGGCTTCACATGATGAAGTGGAGCAAATCATCAAGCAACTCAATCGTCAGATTGATGTGATTCGCATTCGTGATATTACAGACAAGCCTCATTTGGAGCGCGAGGTGATTTTGGTTAAGATGTCAGCGCCAGCTGAGAAGCGAGCTGAGATTCTAGCAATTATTCAACCTTTCCGTGCAACAGTGGTAGACGTAGCGCCAAGCTCGATTACCATTCAGATGACAGGAAATGCTGAAAAGAGTGAAGCTTTATTGCGAGTCATTCGACCATACGGTATTCGCAATATCGCTCGAACGGGTGCAACTGGATTTACCCGCGATTAAAAATCTAACTTAAATTTGTTAAACCAGCCTAAAAGGCAATAAATAATAGAAAAGAGAGAAAAACTATGGCAGTTCAAATGGAATACGAAAAAGATGTTAAAGTAGCAGCACTTGACGGTAAAAAAATTGCCGTTATCGGTTATGGTTCACAAGGACATGCGCATGCTCAAAACTTGCGTGACTCAGGTCGCGATGTCATCATCGGTGTACGTCCAGGTAAATCTTTTGATAAAGCAAAAGAAGATGGATTTGACACTTACACAGTAGCAGAAGCTACTAAATTGGCTGACGTTATCATGATTTTGGCACCAGACGAAATCCAACAAGAATTGTACGAAGCAGAAATCGCTCCAAACTTGGAAGCTGGAAACGCAGTTGGATTTGCTCATGGTTTCAACATCCACTTTGAATTTATCAAAGTTCCTGCGGATGTGGATGTCTTTATGTGTGCTCCTAAAGGACCAGGACACTTGGTACGTCGTACTTATGAAGAAGGATTTGGTGTTCCAGCTCTTTACGCAGTATACCAAGATGCAACAGGAAATGCAAAAAACATTGCTATGGACTGGTGTAAAGGTGTTGGAGCAGCTCGTGTAGGTCTTCTTGAAACAACATATAAAGAAGAAACTGAAGAAGATTTGTTTGGTGAACAAGCTGTACTTTGTGGTGGTTTGACTGCCCTTATCGAAGCAGGTTTCGAAGTCTTGACAGAAGCAGGTTACGCTCCAGAATTGGCTTACTTTGAAGTTCTTCACGAAATGAAATTGATCGTTGACTTGATCTACGAAGGTGGATTCAAGAAAATGCGTCAATCTATTTCAAACACTGCTGAATACGGTGACTATGTATCAGGTCCACGTGTAATCACTGAACAAGTTAAAGAAAATATGAAGGCTGTCTTGGCAGACATCCAAAATGGTAAATTTGCAAATGACTTTGTAAATGACTATAAAGCTGGACGTCCAAAATTGACTGCTTACCGTGAACAAGCAGCGAACCTTGAAATTGAAAAAGTTGGTGCAGAATTGCGTAAAGCAATGCCATTCGTTGGTAAAAACGACGATGATGCATTCAAAATCTATAACTAATTAGAAAGCAAAGAATTTTGCTAAAATAGTAGCTTCAGCTATTCGTGGGATATTAGATGTACTTATTTAGGAGTTGAAATCATATGAATATTACCAATTTGTTTTCTATCCAGACAGGATGTGATGAAACTGATAGGCAACTGCAAAAACTATTTTTTCAGTTGGATTTACAATTGGGAGAATTGACAGATCAACTAAGAAAATTAGATTCTAATTTTGTTCCTCGTAGTCAATTTGTAGACACGTTAGATTTGAATGATGTAGAACATAAAGAAATTTTAAACTATTTTATCTTCCATCGTAATGATAGTGAAGAAAGTTTGGCAGAATGGTTATATGATTGGATTTCTACAAATCGTTATGAACTTCCTAAAGAGTTTTCGATTCGTATGGCTCATAAATATCATGAAAGTGTTGCTGAAGTTTTTGGAGATGAATAACTAAAAAAACAGTCATTAGTGACTGTTTTTTATAGAAAAAGAGGTTTTATATGTTAAGTTCAAAAGATATTATCAAGGCTCACAAGGTCTTGAACGGTGTGGTTGTGAATACACCGCTTGATTATGACCATTATTTATCGGAGAAGTATGGTGCTAAGATTTATTTGAAAAAAGAAAATGCCCAACGTGTTCGTTCTTTTAAAATTCGTGGTGCTTATTATGCCATTTCCCAACTCAGCAAGGAAGAGCGTGAACGTGGAGTAGTTTGCGCTTCTGCGGGAAATCATGCGCAGGGAGTTGCCTATACTTGTAATGAGATGAAAATTCCTGCTACTATCTTTATGCCCATTACTACTCCGCAACAAAAAATTGGTCAAGTTCGCTTTTTTGGTGGGGATTTCGTGACCATTAAACTAGTTGGAGATACCTTTGATGCTTCAGCTAAAGCAGCTCAAGAATTTACAGTCTCTGAAAACCGTACCTTTATTGATCCTTTTGATGATGCTCATGTCCAGGCAGGTCAAGGAACAGTTGCTTATGAGATTTTAGAAGAAGCTCGAAAAGAATCGATTGATTTTGATGCTGTCTTGGTTCCTGTTGGTGGTGGAGGTCTCATTGCCGGAGTTTCTACTTATATCAAAGAAACAAATCCAGAGATTGAAGTCATTGGGGTAGAGGCGAATGGAGCGCGTTCCATGAAGGCTGCCTTTGAAGCTGGTGGGCCTGTTAAGCTCAAGGAAATTGACAAATTTGCGGATGGGATTGCTGTGCAAAAGGTAGGACAGTTGACCTATGAGGCAACTCGTCAACATGTTCAAACTTTGGTAGGTGTCGATGAAGGATTGATTTCTGAAACCTTGATTGACCTCTACTCTAAGCAAGGGATTGTTGCAGAACCTGCTGGAGCGGCTAGTATTGCTTCTTTAGAAGTTTTAGCTGAATATATCAAGGGGAAAACCATTTGTTGTATCATTTCTGGAGGAAATAATGATATCAACCGTATGCCAGAAATGGAAGAGCGTGCCTTGATTTATGATGGGATCAAGCATTACTTTGTGGTCAATTTTCCACAGCGTCCAGGAGCTTTGCGTGAGTTTGTAAATGATATCCTGGGGCCAAATGATGATATCACACGATTTGAGTATATCAAACGAGCTAGCAAGGGAACAGGCCCAGTATTAATTGGGATCGCTTTAGCAGATAAGCATGATTATGCAGGTTTGATCCGTAGAATGGAAGGTTTTGATCCGGCTTATATTAACTTAAATGGGAATGAAACGCTTTATAATATGCTTGTCTGAGGACTAATAAAAAAATATCATATTATTTGCACAACTGATGTATAGGTGCTATAATGAAGATGAAGAAAGGGGGCGATTCCTATGGTTTTAGGAAGCTTATCGTGCAATTCTTACTTCTGCTCATTATAGCACTTATGATGTTTGGCTCAGATTTCCATCCTTCATTTTGATTTCCCATCTATTTTGAAAAGTAAACTCACACGGTCTTTAAGATGTGATTTGATTTCTTTTTATTGACAAATATACCATATTAAAAGGATATATGAGCAACTGACTGAGCTTATCTGTCTTGTCATCTTTATTAAGGATGGTTTAGAGAATCGGGTGTCTGCTTCTAGGCTAGCACCTCAATATCCAAATGCGTGATGAGTTTGAATAATATAAGGAATAACTATCTATCAGATGATTTCTTGAGGAAGAAAGATAGGAGTTTTTGAGCTAGTGAAGGCTTTGATTTCTAAAGGTTAGGGCTGTCATCTTCAGTTCTTAAATCGAAGAAATAAGCTATCTTACGGAAATAGGGAAGCATTTTTTTAAGAGCTTGAATAATTTTGCACCTCAAGAGGGTAATAATACAATATTTTTATTAGCAAATATTTATGGTGTAGAGGCTAGCAAAACCTATATATTATCGGCTTTAAAAAGGAAGTAAGAAAATTCTGAACTAATTATTTTTGTTGAATATATGTTTTTTTATTGACAAAAGTAGTAAAAACGTATACAATTAAATATTGTAAAGAAGAAAATAGGAGAAAAACATGGCTAAGTCAAACTTTGAAAAAGTAGAATCAGTTGTTGGCTGGGTTCGTGATAAGAAAATCACAGGCTACCGTATCTCTAAAGAAACGAATGCGCGTGAAATGTCTATCATTGCTCTGGCGCAGGGTCGTGCAAAAGTAAAAAATATTTCATTTGAAACAGCCCTAGGCCTAATTGATTTCTATGAAAAAAATCATGAAAAATTTGAAGATTAATCTTTGGATAACGGCGGATTCTTGACCCTCAAGTAGTAGAGATAGAGAATCTGCCTTTTCATTTTGAACAGCAAAAAGACTGCATGGTTGATGCAGCCTTTTCTTTTTATTTGAGATAGCGTTGAAGGAATTCTTTTGTACGGTCTTCTTTAGGATTAGTGAAGAGGTCTTCTGGTTTACCTTCTTCAGCAATCACACCCTTATCCATAAAGATAACACGGTGAGAGACATCACGGGCGAATTCCATCTCGTGAGTTACGACAATCATAGTCAAGCCTTCCTGAGCCAGATCTTGCATGATTTTGAGGACCTCTCCAACCATTTCTGGATCGAGAGCTGATGTTGGTTCATCAAAGAGAATAGCGTCAGGATTCATGGAGAGGGCGCGAGCGATGGCCACACGTTGTTTTTGACCACCTGAGAGTTGTTTTGGTTTCGCTTGCCAGTAGCGTTCTCCCATGCCGACTTTTTCTAGGTTTTCTTTGGCAATTTTTTCAGCTTCTGTGCGTTCGCGTTTAAGGACTGTTGTCTGAGCGACGATTGTGTTTTCGAGAACGTTAAGATTTTCAAAGAGGTTAAAGGATTGGAACACCATCCCTAGTTTTTCACGGTATTTCGTGAGGTCATAGCCTTTTTCGAGGACGTTTTGTCCATGATAAAGGATTTGTCCATCAGTTGGCGTTTCAAGTAGGTTAATGGAGCGTAGGAAGGTTGATTTTCCGCTTCCAGAGCTTCCGATGATAGAGATGACTTCTCCCTTGTGGACAGTCAGAGAAATGTCTTTTAGCACTTCGTTTTGTCCATAGGATTTTTTGAGGTGTTTAATTTCAAGGATTGCTTGTGTCATTATTTCAAATCCTCCGTTTGCATTTGGTTAGCACCTGTAGTATAGGTATCCATGTCCATGCGGCGTTCGATGAAGCGTAGGATACGTGTTACGGTGAAGGTGAGGACAAAGTAAATCACGGCGATGATTGTAAATGTTTGGAAGTATTGATAGGTTTGTGTTGCCACGGTATTTCCTGAGAAATAAAGTTCGACAACAGAGATAACGTTCAATACAGATGTATCTTTGATATTGATGACAAATTCATTACCAGTTGCTGGTAGGATGTTGCGGACAACCTGAGGTAGGACAATCTTACGCATGGTCTGGTTATGGGTCATACCAAGAGCAGTCGCAGCTTCAAATTGTCCCTTGTCAACCGCTAGGATACCACCACGGACGATTTCAGTCATGTAGGCACCGGTATTGATTGAAACGATGAAGATAGCAGCTAGTGTACGGTCAAGGTTGATCCCGAAAGCTTGGGCAGTTCCATAGTAGATAACCATCGATTGAACAATCATTGGTGTACCACGGAAAATTTCGATATATACATTGAGGATCCAGCCGACTAGTTTTTGTAGGCCATAAATGGCTTTATTTTCAGATAGAGGAGCAGTACGGAAGACACCAATGGCAAGTCCAATAATGAGACCGATGATGGTTCCGACGATTGAGATTAAAAGAGTGATACCAGCACCACGCAAAAGTTGTTGCCAGTTTTCAGAAAGAATTTTAGCGACTTGGCTAAAGAAACTACTGCTAGTCTCTTCAGTTGTTGTAGCTTCGGCAGGTTGTTCCTTGATCATACGATCCATCAAGGCAACTTGGTCATCTTTTGAAATGGTTTCGATGCTGGCATTGATTTGGCTAATACGGTTGTCATCTTTACGAAGTCCAATGGCGATAGCTGTATCTTCTTCCCCAGTTTTGAAACCTGGTTCTACTTGGACCATCTTGAACTTAGAGTTCGCAGCTTCAGCAGTCAGAGCTTCTGGGCGTTCAGAAACATAGGCATCGATGACACCAGCCTCAAGAGCTTGGCGCATTTGAGCGAAGTCTCCCATGGCTGTTTCTTTTTTAGCACCTGGGATTTGTGCAATCAAGTCATAAAGGTAGACACCTTGTTGAGAAGTGATTTTTGCACCGTTAAAGTCATCCAAAGATTTAGCATTTGCGTAGGCGGAATCTTTTTTGACTAGTAGAACTGGTTCGCTAGTGTAGTAACTGCTTGAAAAGGCAATTTCTTGTTTGCGCTCAGCAGTAGGACTCATACCCGCGATAATCATGTCAATCTTACCAGAAGTAAGGGCAGGGACTAGACCTTCCCACTTGGTTTTAACAACCAAAGGTTCTTTGCCTAAGTCCTTAGCGATTTTCTTGGCAATTTGGACATCGTATCCGTTAGCATACTGGTTAGTCCCATCGATTTTGACAGCCCCATTGCTATCATCGTCCTGGGTCCAGTTAAAGGGAGCATATGCTGCTTCCATCCCGATGCGTAAATATTCATCGGCTTGAGCAACATTGACAAGTCCCAGCATCAGCAAGAGACTTGTGAAAATAGATAAGTATATTTTTCTCATGATTTCTCCTATTTCTAATCTATTAAAAAATAACTGTCTCCTATTTTATCGAAAAATGCGTAATTTTTCAACATAAGTAAGCCTTTACTTACGAAAAAATGCTATAATAATAAGAAAGATAAAAAGGGGGATTAGTTGATGAAAAAAACTTTTTTCTTACTGGTGTTAGGTTTGTTTTGCCTTCTGCCACTCTCTGTTTTTGCCATTGATTTCAAGATAAACTCTTACCAAGGTGATTTGTATATTCATGCAGACAATACGGCAGAATTTAGACAAAAGATAGTTTATCAGTTTGAGGAGGACTTTAAGGGCCAAATCGTGGGACTTGGACGTGCTGGCAAGATGCCTAGTGGATTTGAGATTGATTCTCATCCAAAGGTTCAGGCTGCGAAAAATGGTGCTGAACTGACAGATGTTACGAGCGAAGTGATAGAAGGAGCAGATGGTTATACTGTTAAAGTTTATAATCCAGGTCAAGAAGGCGACACAGTTGAAGTTGACCTCGTTTGGAACTTGAAAAATTTGCTTTTTCTATATGATGACATTGCTGAATTAAATTGGCAACCTTTAACAGATAGTTCAGGGGCTATTGGCAAGTTTGAATTTCATGTAAGGGGAGACAAGGGAGCTGAAAAACTCTTTTTCCATACAGGCAAACTTTTTAGAGAGGGAACGATTGAAAAGAGTAGCCTTGATTATACTATTCGTTTGGACAATCTTCCAGCTAAGCGTGGAGTTGAATTGCATGCATACTGGCATCGAACTGATTTTGCTAGCGCTAGGGATCAGGGTTTGAAAGGGAATCGTTTAGAAGAGTTTAATAAGATAGAAGACTCGATTGTTAAAGAAAAAGAGAAAAGTAAACAACTCCTTACTTGGGTCTTCCCTTCGATACTTTCTATCTCCTTGTTATTGAGTGTCTGCTTTTATTTTATTTATAGAAGAAAGACCACTCCTTCGGTCAAATATGCCAAAAATCATCGTCTCTATGAACCACCAATGGAATTAGAGCCTATGGTTTTATCAGAAGCAGTCTACTCGACCTCCTTGGAGGAAGTGAGTCCTCTAACAAAAGGAGCAGGTAAATTTACCTTTGATCAACTTATTCAAGCTACCTTGCTAGATGTGATAGACCGTGGAAATGTCTCTATCATTTCAGAAGGAGATGCAGTTGGTTTGAGGCTAGTAAAAGAAGATGGTTTGTCAAGCTTTGAGAAAGACTGTCTAAATCTGGCTTTTTCAGGCAAAAAAGAAGAAACTCTTTCCAATTTGTTTGCGGATTACAAGGTATCTGATAGTCTTTATCGTAGAGCAAAAGTCTCTGATGAAAAACGGATTCAAGCAAAGGGGCGTCAGCTCAAATCTTCTTTTGAGGAAGTATTGAACCAGATGCAAGAAGGAGTGAGAAATCGAGTTACCTTCTGGGGGCTTCCAGATTACTATCGTCCTTTAACTGGTGGGGAAAAGGCTTTGCAAGTGGGTATGGGGGTCTTGACTATCCTGCCCCTATTTATCGGATTTGGTTTGTTCTTGTACAGTTTGGATGTTTATGGCTATCTTTACTTCCTCTTGCCAATACTTGGTTTTCTAGGTTTGGTTTTGGCTGTTTTCTATTATTGGAAACTTCGACTAGATAATCGTGATGGTGTCCTAAATGAAGCAGGAGCAGAAGTCTACTATCTCTGGACCAGTTTTGAAAATATGTTGCGTGAGATTGCACGATTGGATCAGGCAGAGTTGGAAAGTATTGTGGTCTGGAATCGCCTCTTGGTCTATGCAACCTTATTTGGCTATGCGGACAAGGTCAGCCATTTGATGAAGGTTCACCATATTCAAGTGGAAAATCCAGATATCAACCTCTATGTAGCTTATGGTTGGCATAGTATGTTTTATCATTCAAGCGCGCAAATGAGCCATTATGCTAGTGTCGCAAATACAGCAAGTACCTACTCCGTATCTTCTGGAAGTGGAAGTTCTGGCGGTGGCTTCTCTGGAGGCGGAGGTGGCGGCAGTATCGGCGCCTTTTAAAGAGAGCTATCACTGGCTGAAAAAATATGCTATAATGGAAGATAGAAAAAAGGAGTAATCTATGTATCTTATTGAAATTTTAAAATCTATCTTCTTCGGGATTGTTGAAGGAATTACGGAATGGTTACCGATTTCCAGTACAGGTCACTTGATTTTAGCAGAGGAATTTATCCAATACCAAAATCAGAATGAAGCCTTTATGTCCATGTTTAATGTCGTGATTCAGCTTGGAGCGATTTTAGCGGTTATGGTGATTTACTTTAACAAACTCAATCCTTTCAAACCGACTAAGGATAAGCAGGAAGTTCGTAAGACTTGGAGATTGTGGTTGAAGGTCTTGGTTGCTACTTTACCTTTACTTGGTGTCTTTAAATTTGATGATTGGTTTGATACCCACTTCCATAACATGGTTTCTGTTGCCCTCATGTTGATTATCTACGGGATTGCCTTTATCTATTTGGAAAAGCGCAATAAAGCTCGTGCTATTGAACCAAGTGTAACAGAGTTGGACAAACTTCCTTATACGACAGCTTTCTATATCGGGCTCTTCCAAGTTCTTGCCCTTTTGCCAGGGACAAGCCGTTCTGGAGCAACGATTGTCGGTGGTTTGTTGAATGGAACTAGTCGTTCTGTTGTGACAGAATTTACCTTCTATCTAGGGATTCCTGTTATGTTTGGCGCTAGCGCCTTAAAGATTTTCAAATTTGTAAAAGCAGGACAACTCTTGAGCTTTGGGCAATTGTTCTTGCTCTTGGTTGCGATGGGAGTCGCCTTTGCAGTCAGCATGGTCGCTATTCGCTTCTTGACCAGCTATGTGAAAAAACACGACTTTACCCTTTTCGGTAAATACCGCATCGTGCTTGGTAGTGTTTTGCTACTTTACAGTTTTGTCCGTTTATTTGTATAAGAAAAACCTTGAAGGGGCAACTCTTCAAGGTTTTAAAATCCAGTCACGGTAATCCCCAGCAGGCGGACACCTCTTTCTTTCTCACTTAACTCTTCATAGAGTTGCAGGGCGATTTGGCTTATATGACTAGCATCCTGTATTTTTTGAGCTAGACTTTTTCGTTTAGTAAGAGTTGAAAAGTCCTCGTAGCGGATTTTCAAAATGACAATTTTTCCAGCTTTTTCTTGTTGATGTAGATTGAGAGCGACTCTTTCTGATAGAAGAGTCAGCTCTTTTTTAATGTCTTCCTCGGCACGGAGAATCTTCCCGTAAGTTTTTTCCTTGCCGATTGATTTACGGATACGATTGGACTTGACTGGGGAATTGTGAATGCCACGAGCCTTTCGATAAAGGTCATAGCCCAGTCTGCCAAAGCGGTCTATTAGTGTTACCTCAGGGACTTCAAGTAGGTCAGCGCCAGTAAAAACTCCCATTTGATGAAGACGTTCGACTGTCTTTTTTCCTACTCCATGAAACTTGGAAATATCCATTTGTTTGAGAAAATCCTCAGCCTGGTCAGGTAGAATCACTGTCAGACCATGTGGCTTTTGATAATCACTGGCCATTTTAGCTAAGAATTTATTGTAAGAAACGCCAGCAGAAGCAGTTAGATGAAGTTCTTTCCAGATATCCTCTTGAATGAGGCGAGCGATTTTGACCGCTGACTTGATACCGAGTTTATTTTCTGTTACATCCAAATAGGCTTCGTCAATGCTCATGGGTTCAATCAAATCTGTATAACGCTTAAAGATAGCTCGAATCTGGAGTCCCACAGTCTTGTATTTTTCATAATTCCCTGAGATGAAGACGGCCTGGGGACAACGTTCATAGGCTGCTTTAGAACTCATAGCAGAATGGATACCAAAAGCTCGCGCCTCATAGCTACAAGTGGAAACGACACCACGCCCACCTGTTTGCCGAGGGTCACTGCCGATAATGACAGGTTTTCCTCTGAGTTTAGGATTATCCCTGATTTCTACCGCAGCAAAAAAAGCATCCATGTCAATATGGATGATTTTTCTTGACAAATCATTTAACAAAGGAAAAATCAACATACCTAGCCCCTTTTTACCGCTTATTTTCTTTTATTATACCCTTTTTTCTGAAAAAAAGAAAAAAGGACTTTATTTTTTCAAAAATATAATACAGTTTGAAATAAAATGTAGACTGTTTTAGAAAAGAAAGTGTAAAAATAGGGAATTTTCACTTGTTGAAATCGGTTACTGTATGGTATACTTGACTCATGAATGTAACAGATGGTTGTTACTAGAAAGAAAAAAGAGGACATTAACATGGTTGTTAAGACAGTTGTTGAAGCACAAGATATTTTTGACAAAGCTTGGGAAGGCTTCAAAGGCGTAGATTGGAAAGAAAAAGCAAGTGTATCACGCTTTGTACAAGCTAACTACACACCTTATGATGGAGACGAAAGCTTCCTCGCAGGACCAACAGAACGTTCACTTCACATCAAAAAAATTGTAGAAGAAACTAAGGCTCACTACGAAGAAACTCGTTTCCCAATGGACACTCGTCCAACATCTATCGCTGATATCCCAGCAGGATTTATCGATAAAGAAAATGAAGTTATCTTCGGTATCCAAAACGATGAACTCTTCAAATTGAACTTCATGCCAAAAGGTGGTATCCGTATGGCTGAAACTACTTTGAAAGAAAATGGATACGAACCAGACCCAGCTGTTCACGAAATCTTCACTAAATACGTAACAACAGTTAACGACGGTATCTTCCGTGCTTACACTTCAAACATTCGTCGCGCTCGTCACGCTCACACTGTAACTGGTCTTCCAGATGCATACTCACGCGGACGTATCATCGGTGTTTACGCACGTCTTGCTCTTTACGGTGCAGACTACTTGATGCAAGAAAAAGTAAACGATTGGAATGCAATCGAAGAAATCGATGAAGAAACAATCCGTCTTCGTGAAGAAATCAACCTTCAATACCAAGCATTGCAACAAGTTGTTCGCTTGGGTGACCTTTACGGAGTTGACGTTCGCAAACCAGCGATGAACGTTAAAGAAGCTATCCAATGGGTTAACATCGCCTTCATGTCTGTCTGCCGTGTTATCAACGGTGCTGCTACATCTCTAGGACGTGTACCAATCGTATTGGACATCTTTGCAGAACGTGACCTTGCTCGTGGTACATTTACTGAATCAGAAATCCAAGAATTCGTTGATGATTTCGTTATGAAACTTCGTACAGTTAAATTTGCTCGTACAAAAGCTTACGACCAATTGTACTCAGGTGACCCAACTTTCATCACAACTTCTATGGCTGGTATGGGTAACGACGGTCGTCACCGTGTTACTAAGATGGACTACCGTTTCTTGAACACTCTTGACAACATCGGTAACTCACCAGAACCAAACTTGACAGTTCTTTGGACTGACAAATTGCCATACAACTTCCGTCGCTACTGTATGCACATGAGCCACAAACACTCTTCTATCCAATACGAAGGTGTAACAACAATGGCTAAAGACGGATATGGTGAAATGAGCTGTATCTCATGCTGTGTGTCTCCACTTGACCCAGAAAATGAAGAACAACGCCACAACATCCAGTACTTCGGTGCGCGTGTAAACGTATTGAAAGCCCTTCTTACTGGTTTGAACGGTGGTTACGACGATGTTCACAAAGACTACAAAGTATTTGACATCGAACCAATCCGTGACGAAGTTCTTGAATTTGAATCAGTTAAAGCTAACTTTGAAAAATCTCTTGACTGGTTGACTGACACTTACGTAGATGCTTTGAACATCATCCACTACATGACTGATAAGTACAATTACGAAGCTGTTCAAATGGCCTTCTTGCCAACTAAACAACGCGCTAACATGGGATTCGGTATCTGTGGATTTGCCAACACTGTTGATACATTGTCAGCTATCAAATACGCTACAGTTAAACCAATCCGTGACGAAAATGGCTACATCTACGATTACGAAACAATCGGTGAATACCCACGTTGGGGTGAAGATGACCCACGTTCAAACGAATTGGCAGAATGGTTGATCGAAGCTTACACAACTCGTCTACGTAGCCACAAACTTTATAAAGACGCAGAAGCTACTGTATCACTTTTGACAATCACATCTAACGTTGCTTACTCTAAACAAACTGGTAACTCACCAGTCCACAAAGGTGTATACCTCAACGAAGATGGTTCTGTAAACTTGTCTAAACTTGAATTCTTCTCACCAGGTGCTAACCCATCTAACAAAGCTAAAGGTGGCTGGTTGCAAAACTTGAACTCACTTTCTAGCCTTGACTTTAGTTATGCAGCTGATGGTATCTCATTGACTACTCAAGTTTCACCTCGCGCTCTTGGTAAGACTCGTGACGAACAAGTTGATAACTTGGTAACAATCCTTGATGGTTACTTTGAAAACGGTGGACAACACGTTAACTTGAACGTTATGGACTTGAACGATGTTTACGAAAAGATCATGTCAGGTGAAGACGTTATCGTACGTATCTCTGGATACTGTGTAAACACTAAATACCTCACTCCAGAACAAAAAACTGAATTGACACAACGTGTCTTCCACGAAGTTCTTTCAATGGATGACGCCTTGGATGCATTGAGCTAATCAAGTGTTTAAGTAATGAAATAAGGAACCCTCGGTCAGTCGACTGAGGGTTTTGTGCTTGGGATAGTGTGAGCAATTCCTTCGGCGCAATATGCAATGTTTTTGGGAAGGAATAGTGGACCGAATCTGAAATAGCCTGCTGAAACGGCTCAAACAGTGCTAGAAATTGACTGGAATTCTCTAAGCGATTTGTTCAGTTTTTATTTCATTTCATCATAAAAACAAGACGACTGGCTAATTGACAATCATCTTGTTTGATACTGTTAATAAAATTCGCGAAGTTTATCTTGATTTTCTTTAAAAAATTTTTCTAACCAATCCATACCATAAGCATAACTAAAACCTTCTAATAGAACAGAGAGGTCAATAGTATCAAATCCCATGTCTTTTAAATATTTAAAGGTATCGAATGGTGAATGAAAGTTTTTGTATTTAATAATTGCACCAATATCTTTCAAATCCTGCTCTCTGATACTCATCATCTTCATTCCTAACACATACTCAATAGGGACTACTAAAACGGTCAGATTCTCAAATGAGTACAAGGATTCGCATAAACTTAAGGGAGGTTGTTTGTTCATATTTGCAACATGATTGTTGAGCCATAACTCTTCGTGGGTGTTAAGATTAAACTGTTTTCCTACACGAGCAATAATTTCATTGATTTTCTGATTTTGGTCATAAAAAGCATCAACATCTTGTGTGGCACGTAAACCATGATATTCTAAGACATAACCACCGACACAGATAATTGTTAAAGTCAGATTTTCCCGAATTAATTCCTTATTTAGGGCTTGGAAGACCGGTTTCATTTTATCCATGCTTGTATTTCTCCATCAATTTTTGAACATTGGTTAACTTAGCAGGTTTATTTAATGAAATCACATATTTATGAGTTGGAGTATGCTCTTGAAAGGCATACTTCAAGCTAATTTTTTGAAAATGAGTTAGTTCTTTGGAGTCTAGCAACTTTTCTACATCTTGGTTTGTTAAATAAGAATAGTCTTCAAAAATAACTTTTCGCAAATAGCGAAACCAATGGCTTGCGTTGAATTGTGATTGTTTGGATGCCTGTATCATATAATCGTACCAATCCATTGTCTTCCTCCTATGGAATTTAGTTTATCTTATTGTAGTTTATATTTAAAAATGTAGTTTTTTTACTTAGCTCGTATTAGAAAAGAGTGTTTAGAAATGTAAAATGAACCTTTTTTCTTATCCAAAAATCTTACTAAAGTATATAATTTAGGAAGTCAATCCTGTATGATAATGTTTGTACTATCGTCGAGTTTTTGCTTGATTGCCTAACGAGATAAATTTTAGAAGAATTTTCGGTGTGATTTGACAAGCTTCTGACTGGAAGGATAGTTACACTAGTATTGTTTATTAAAATGAGGAGATAGAGAAAATTTGGAATCTATTTGCTTATTATCAATCGTTTTTTTAGCTTATTTGTCTTAGATTGGTATAGAACTGATTTATGGATTGATCCTCTTGTATCTTATCTTGTTCCTAAATATGTTGGTAGAAAAATGAAGCAGTTGTTACGAGTGTCTGTATTGGGAAAAATTTTGTCTATACAATTCTTTAAATGATATGAAGGCTAGGAATGCCAAAACACTGACATATTTCGTTTGAATCTCATCCAATCCCTATACTTGTATTTGTAGAAATGCTATCAGTAATATATTCGCGAATACTATGATTTACAACAGTGTGGTCGTACATCTTTGTAACTTTATTATACAACAACCATTTACAGGTGTAAAGTTGAGTAGTGTCTTTAGTAAATTTAGGGACTTGTTTTGTCACAGTTTTGATACCTGTATTCCTTGTTTCATGAGCATTTAACGTTCCTTTTCATGTAGGCATTTCAACAATTAGAATGATATTTTTCCGAGGATGAACTTATATATTGTGACTTTTTAGAGTTATGATGCCTCTTGATCTGACTACCGCTATCAATTTCATCTATTTTTACAGTTTCATGCAACATAGCGAGAAGGCGGTTTCCTATATGGAAGTCGTCTTGTTTTCATATTGTCTAAATACGAGATATTTACTACAGGTTATAGTTGATTTAAACAGGTCTATAGATTTCGAATATATATTAAGGTGAAATAATATCTTGTAATACATTGTTATGCTCTATGAAAAAAGCAACGATAGCTAATGCACAAGCTCCTATACTTCCACGATGTTTGTTGTAAGGTAAAATTTCAATTTCTATATTACGAGTAAAGGGAACGAAGTGGAGCTGATCTTGGATTTTATCCCTGACTTCATGAGTGAAAGGTTGATAATTAAGCAATTGACTGTTGATATAGATTTTATCAGCAGGATTGATGAGGAGAAGATTTGCAATAGAAGTGGCCAATAAATTGACTCCTTTATCAATTTGTTGACGTAAAGCGGAGTCGCCTAAGTTGTAAGCTGTTAAAAGAGTATCTAAATAAATGTCTTTTTCAGTTTTTACAAGGCTTTTTAGTACAGTTAGTTGAGAATTTTTAAATAATAATTGGGCATGTTTGATTAACCAAGCATCCGAAATATATGTTTGTAAACAACCTTTTTTTCCGCATTCACAATATTGCCCATTCAATTCGACAATGGTGTGTCCAATTTCTCCGATATAAGGATTTTTAGAGGCTCCTATTTTTTCTTTTGTGAAAAAGGAAGTGTAAATACCTAATCCAGCGTGTAGGAAAATAAAGTTATCGGGGGTATTGTGTGGGTTAAAAAGGTATTGTCCTATAGCCATACAATCGATATTATTTTTTACAATAAAAGGGAAATCGAATTTTTTAATTACATTTAATAAATTAAATGATTCCCATATGGGATTGTTTGTAATGATGCTTCCGGAGTCTTTGTTATAATGTCCAGGTATTGATAAGCCAAATCCAAGTAATTTTGTCTCCAAAGGGACGTACTCTATAGCTGTTTTTATCATATTGGTAATGGTGGAATTGATTTCTGAAATAGGATAATCTTCATTCAAAATTTCTGTCTCGAAAAGAGTTTTCCCTTGTAAGTCACATAGACTGAGAAAGATACCTAGGACGTTTATTTCAATACCTCCAACAACATATGGGATATTATCTGTAATAGAAATAGTTTTTCTACGTCTTCCAGATCCGGAAAACTCGCTAAATTCATCACCAGTTTCGTATATGAGGGACTGTTCACTTAGCTCTTTTATGATGTTAGTCGTTGTTGCTGGAGTAAGTCCTGTTTCATTAACAATATCTGTACGAGATGTTGCTGGATTTCGATATAGAAACTCCAGTATAGTGGCTCTATTTTGTAAAAAGGCTGATTGTTTTGTAATCATTTGTTTCCTCCTTTGGTTTATTTTATATTAAACATAAGAAAAAATCAATTAAAATTATTATTCTATACAAAGAAAAAAATATTGTAAAAACAGCAAAAAATATATTGACAACGCTTTCTGTTAGTGGTATATTTAATTTATAAAAAATAAAAAAAGGAGTTCCGGTGATGAACAATATTTTAACGTTTTTAGAAACGAAAGTCGCTCCGTTTGGTGAAAAAGTTGGCAACCAACGGCATTTGAAAGCTATTCGTGAAGGATTTATGATGGCAATGCCTTTGATTTTAGTCGGCTCTTTATTTCTTATTCTAATCAGTTGGCCTCAAGAGGCTTTTACAAATTGGCTGAATAGTGTTGGATTGCTAAGTATCTTGACAACTATGAATCAGTCAACAGTAGCGATTATCTCCTTGGTCGCTTGTTTCGGTATTGCCTACAGGTTGTCGGAAGGATATGGTACAGATGGTCCGTCGGCAGGGATCATAGCCTTATCCAGTTTTGTATTGATGGCACCTCGTTTTTCGAGTATGGTTTATGATAAAAATGGGGAGCAGGTCAAGCAGTTATTTGGCGGCGCAATACCATTTTCTAGCCTGAATGCATCTTCTTTATTTATGGCGATTACCATTGGATTGGTTACAGCAGAGATTTATCGTATGTTTATCCAGCGCGGAATTACGATAAAAATGCCAAGTGGTGTCCCAGATGTAGTAAGTAAATCATTTTCAGCTCTTTTACCTGGTTTTACTACTTTTGTTTTGTGGGCTCTGGTCTTAAAAGGTCTTGAAGCGGCAGGAGTTGCAGGAGGTCTCAACGGACTTTTAGGTGCAATTGTTGGAACACCGCTTAAGTTAATTGCAGGAACGCTTCCAGGTATGATTCTATGTGTTATTGTAAACTCATTCTTTTGGTTCTGTGGAGTTAATGGGGGACAAGTTTTAAATGCTTTTGTAGACCCAGTTTGGTTACAATTTACTACAGAAAACCAAGAAGCTGTGGCTGCAGGACAAACCCTACAACACATTATTACATTACCGTTTAAAGATTTATTTGTATTTATTGGTGGCGGTGGAGCGACTATTGGTCTTGCGATTTGTCTCTTCCTATTTAGTAAGAGTCGTGCTAATAAAACATTAGGTAAGCTAGCTATTATACCGTCTATCTTTAATATCAATACAGCTATTCTATTTACGTTTCCAACGGTTTTAAATCCGATTATGCTGATTCCGTTTATTGCTACTCCTACAATCAATGCCTTAATTACCTATGTATCAATGGCTGTAGGATTAGTACCTTATACAACAGGTGTAATCCTTCCGTGGACAATGCCACCGATCATAGGAGGATTCCTTGCGACAGGGGCTAGTTGGCGAGGAGCTCTATTACAAGTTGTGTTAATTTTGGTTTCTGTGGCAATTTATTATCCATTCTTCAAAATTGCAGATAAACGCAATCTTGAAAAAGAAAAAGCTACTGTTGGAGGGAAATAAGATGGTTATCAGAGTATTTGATCAGCAGAAAAATGCTTATTCTAGCTTCGCCTTAGAGGAATTGAGTTACTATATGAATCGGGTCTTTAAGACTGACATAGAACTTGTCGAGGAGAAGGAAGCGGATATTTTTGTAGGATTAGTCAATAAAGAGGATAGAAAAGACCATGTTCTTATCTCATTAGACAAGGGTAAGGGAAGAATTGAGTCTAATACAATTGTAGGTTTACTTATTGGAATTTACCGAATGTTTCATGAATTTGGGGTTGTGTATACTAGACCAGGGCGCGGACATGACTTTGTTCCAGAGTTACGATTTGAAGATTTTTTAGATAAACAGCTATCTATAGATGAAACAGCCAGTTACTATCATAGGGGAGTATGTATAGAGGGAGCGGATTCATTTGAAAATATACTAGATTTCATTGATTGGCTACCTAAGATTGGGATGAACAGTTTTTTCATTCAGTTTGAAAATCCTTACTCTTTTTTGAAACGTTGGTATGAACATGAATTTAATCCATATCTAAATAAAGAAAAATTCTCAAATGAATTAGTACAAGAATTGAGTGATAGGTTGGATAAAGAATTGCAAAAAAGAGGTCTTATTCATCATCGTGTTGGTCATGGATGGACAGGAGAGGTTTTAGGTTATTCTTCAAAATTTGGCTGGGAATCAGGTCTTAGTATTTCAGAGGAGAAGAAACCCTATGTCGCTGAAATAAACGGGAAACGAGAATTGTTTAATACGGCTCCGATTTTAACCAGCCTGGATTTTTCAAATCCAGATGTGGCGGATAAGATGGTAGAAATTATTACGGATTATGCCAAGAAAAGACCTGATGTGAATTACTTACATGTATGGTTGTCGGATGCTCGTAATAATATTTGTGAATGCAAAAACTGTAGACAAGAATTGGTTTCGGATCAGTATATTCGTATTCTCAATCAATTGGATAGGGCTTTAATGAGTGAGGGATTAGATACAAAGATTTGTTTTCTGCTTTACCATGAGTTGTTATGGGCACCTCAGAAAGAAAAATTAGATAATCCTGAACGCTTTACCATGATGTTTGCACCGATTACAAGAACATTTGAAATGAGTTATGCAGATGTAGATTTTGACAATTCCATACCTACGCCTAAACCTTATCTGCGTAATAAAATTATACTTCCGAATTCTCTTGAGGAAAATTTATCTTATCTTTTTGAGTGGCAAAAAACATTTAAAGGAGATAGTTTCGTATATGACTATCCTTTAGGGCGTGCTCATTATGGCGATTTAGGCTATATGAAAATTAGTCAAACTATTTACAGAGATGTATCTTATCTTTCCAACCTACATTTGAACGGTTACATTTCTTGTCAAGAATTACGTGCAGGATTCCCTCATAATTTTCCTAATTATGTTATGGGGCAAATGCTCTGGAAGAAGACAAGAAGTTATGAAGAATTGATTGAAGAATACTTTTCTGCTTTGTATGGATCAAATTGGCAGTCTGTTGTTGAATATTTAGAAAAATTATCTAGTTATTCCTCATGTGATTATTTTAATGCAATTGGCAGTCGTCAAAATGATGTTTTAGCGAATCATTATTATATAGCTTACAATCTAGCTGATAATTTTTTACCAATTATTGAGGAAAATATTTCTAAGTTATTAAATAGTCAAAAGGATGAATGGAAACAGCTCAGTTATCATCGTGAATATGTTGTTAAGATGGCGAAGGCTTTATATCTTCAAGCAACTGGAAAAACAAGGCAAGCTCAAGATGAGTGGAAAAATGTTTTGAATTATATCCGTGGGCACGAATTACTATTCCAATCTAATTTGGATGTTTATCGTGTAATTGAAGTAGCAAAAAATTACGCTGGTTTCCACTTATAAATCATAAGTATAGAAAATGAACTAAGGTATTCAGAGAAGATTGATCCTAAATATTATGAAATTTAAGGATTTTTAAGATATTTAGGGTCAACTTTCTATTTGTATCGTAGCGAAGTCATTTTAATAATGATGTGTGAAAGATGGATCAAGATTGAGGAGGAAGAAAGATGAAATCAAAAGAAGAAATAAATATGCTTGGTTTTACAATTGTCGCTTACGCAGGAGATGCAAGGTCAGATTTGATGGATGCTTTGGCGTTTGCGAGAGATGGATATTTTGAACAGGCAAGAGAATTGGTTGAGTCTGCAAACGACTCAATAGTATCTGCCCATCGAGAACAGACTAATTTATTAGCGGAGGAGGCATCTGGAGATAATTTTGAAGTGAGTTTTATCATGATTCATGGTCAAGATACCTTGATGACAACGATGCTATTGTATGATCAGGTAAAGTTTTTTATTGATGAATATGAACGAATTCGAAAGATTGAAGAACACATTGGTTTGCAATGAGGATTAGTCATGGAAAATTTACAGGTTAATGCCCTACCAAAAGAGTTTTTATTAGGAGCAGCCACCGCTGCTTATCAAGTGGAGGGTGCAACTAGGGTAGATGGCAAAGGAATAAATATGTGGGATGTTTATTTGCAAGAAAATAGTCCGTTCTTACCAGATCCAGCTAGTGATTTTTATTATCGTTACGAAGAAGATATAGCCTTGGCGGCAGAACATGGTTTACAGGCTTTGCGCTTATCTATTTCTTGGGTTCGCATATTTCCTGATATAGATGGGGAGCCTAATATATTGGCTGTTCAGTATTACCATAGAGTATTTCAGTCCTGCTTAAAATATAATGTGATTCCGTTTGTTTCTTTACATCATTTTGATTCGCCTCAGAAAATGTTAGAAACAGGGGATTGGTTGAATAGAGGGAATATTGATCGTTTCATACGATATGCTCGCTTTTGTTTTCAAGAATTTACAGAAGTCAAGCATTGGTTTACAATCAATGAACTGATGTCTCTTGCTGCAGGTCAATATATAGGAGGTCAGTTTCCTCCAAATCACCATTTTCAATTATCTGAAGCAAATCAAGCGAATCATAATATGTTGTTGGCGCATGCTCGTGCAGTCCTCGAATTTCATCAATTAGGGATTGAGGGAAAGGTAGGTTGTATTCATGCTTTAAAACCAGGCTATCCTATTGATGGGCAAAAAGAAAATATGTTGGCAGCTAAACGGTATGATGTTTATAATAATAAATTTCTATTAGATGGAACTTTTTTGGGCTACTACAGTGATGACACGCTTTTTCACTTGAATCAAATATTGGAAGCTAATAATTCTAGCTTTATTATTGAAGATGGTGATTTAGAAATTATGAAAAGAGCTGCACCTCTTAATACGATGTTTGGGATGAATTATTATCGTTCAGAATTTATTAGTGAATACAAAGGTGAAAATAGACAAGAATTTAATTCAACAGGAATAAAAGGACAGTCCTCTTTTAAATTAAATGCTCTAGGTGAATTTGTAAAAAAGCCTGGTATTCCGACAACAGATTGGGATTGGAATATTTATCCTCAAGGCTTATTTGATATGTTGCTTCGTATCAAAGAAGAATATCCTCAACATCCGGTCATTTATTTAACTGAAAATGGTACAGCCCTTAAAGAGGTTAAGCCAGAGGGCGAGAATGATATTATTGATGACAGTAAGAGAATCCGTTATATTGAGCAACATTTACACAAAGTTTTAGAGGCTCGAGATAGGGGAGTCAATATTCAAGGCTATTTTATATGGTCTTTGCAAGATCAATTTTCTTGGGCGAATGGCTACAATAAGCGATATGGTCTTTTCTTTGTTGATTATGAAACACAGAAGAGATATATTAAGAAAAGTGCTCTTTGGGTAAAAGGGCTAAAACGGAATTAAGGTTAGCGATTTGACTGATATTTAATATGTTTTAACTATGAGCTTAAATTTTTTACAGGAGGAGTTTTTATGGATAAGCTAGTCGCTGCCATTGAAAAGCAACAAGGGAAATTTGAAAAAATTTCTACTAATAATTATATGATGGCTATTAAAGATGGATTCATTGCTACTATGCCTTTAATTATGTTTTCAAGCTTTTTGATGATTATTATTATGATTCCTAAAAATTTCGGAGTAGAGTTACCGAGTCCAGCTATTGCCTGGATGAGGAAAGTGTATATGCTAACCATGGGAGTTTTGGGTGTTATTGTTTCAGGGACAGTTGCAAAGTCATTGGCTGGAAATGTTAATAGAAAAATGCCTCCTGGAAAGGTAATAAATGATACTTCTGCAATGTTGGCGGCCATATGTGGCTATCTTGTATTAACTGTAACGCTTGTAGTTGATGAGAAGACGGGATCTACAAGTTTGTCGACAAACTATTTAGGATCTCAAGGATTGATAACTTCGTTTGTCAGTGCCTTTATTACTGTAAATGTTTACCGATTCTGTATTAAGCGAGACATTACTATTCATTTACCTAAGGAAGTTCCTGGGGCTATATCACAAGCTTTTAGAGATATTTTTCCTTTTTCTTTTGTTTTACTTATTAGTGGTTTGTTAGATATTGTATCTCGGTTTAGTTTAGATGTTCCTTTTGCCCAAGTATTTCAACAACTATTGACTCCTATTTTTAAGGGTGCAGAATCATATCCTGCTATGATGTTGATTTGGTTTATGTGTGCTTTGCTTTGGTTTGTTGGAATTCATGGACCATCTATTGTCTTACCTGCTGTTACAGCTTTACAACTGAGCAATATGGAAGAGAATGCTCAACTCCTTGCAAATGGGCAGTTCCCTTATCATTCTTTAACACCTAATTTCGGGAATTATATCGCTGCTATTGGAGGAACGGGGGCTACCTTTGTTGTACCATTTATTTTGATTTTCTTTATGCGGTCTAAACAATTAAAATCGGTAGGTAAAGCTACAATTACTCCTGTTTTATTTGCTGTAAATGAACCTCTTCTATTTGGTATGCCTGTTATTTTGAATCCCTATCTTTTTGTCCCTTTTTTGATGACTCCACCAGTGAATGTATTTCTAGGAAAGGTCTTTATTGATTTCTTTGGAATGAATGGATTTTATATCCAGTTACCTTGGGCCTTTCCTGGTCCCTTGGGATTGTTAATTGGAACGAATTTTCAACCTATCTCCTTTGTATTTTTATCTTTGATTTTAGTTGTCGACATATTGATTTATTTACCATTCTGTAGAGCGTATGATAGACAGTTACTGATGAAAGAAGATGTTTCAAGCTCAAATGATATTATTTTAGAGGAGGATACAAGTGAAATAATGCCTGGTGAGTTAGATGAAATAAAAAGTAAGGAGTTGAAAGTACTGGTTCTTTGTGCAGGGTCTGGAACAAGTGCGCAATTAGCCAATGCAATTAACGAGGGGGCTCAATTAGCAGAAGTTAGAGTGATTGCGAATTCAGGAGCGTACGGAGCTCATTATGATATTATGGGTGTTTATGATTTGATCATTCTGGCTCCACAAGTTCGGAGTTATTATAGAGAGATGAAGGTGGATGCAGAAAGATTAGGTATTCAGATAGTTGCTACCAGAGGAATGGAATATATTCATTTAACAAAGAATCCAAGTAAAGCCTTACAATTTGTATTGGAGCATTACCAAGTTATGTAGTTAGTTTTTCCATCTTTTCTTTAAGTAAGGACTATGCGTAAAGAAAAGATGGGATTTAAAAACGTTCCCCCTTTTTTAATATAAGAATCCCTCTTTCACAATTGTAAAAAGAGGGATTTTATATTTTATCTCTTAGACCAAGTTCTCTTCATAAAGAGAAGGAGGATTGGGTAGATCTCCAAGCGCCCTGCAATCATTGCAAAGGAGAGGAGAATTTTTGAGATGGGACTAAAGATTGAGAAACTAGAAGTGGTTCCTAGAATAGGCCCGATGTTATTGAAACAGCTAAAGACAGCGCTGGTCACGACCAGAAAATCATTGCTATCTAGGCTGACAATAAAGATAAGCGATAGCAAAATCATAGCATAGATGACAAAGTACTTGAGAATCTTATGCTGGGTATCCTTGTCAATCACCGTTTTATTAACATGGAGGGTCAAAACACGGTGGGGAGATAGAATTGACAAAATTTGATTTTTGGCAATTTTTGAAAGGATGAGGCCTCGAATAATCTTGAGTCCACCTGCAGTTGATCCAGCAGAGCCACCGATTACCATGAGGAAGAGAAGGATAAACTGGGAGAAGAGGGGCCAGTTGGTAATGTCTCCGTAACCAAAACCAGTCGTTGTAATGATATTGGAAACTTGGAAGAAGGCCATTTCAAAGCTCTTGGAAAATCCTGGATAGAGATAGAGGGTATTAAGGCTAATCAAGCCTGTAGAAAGCAGTACAATGACCAAGTAAGCACGAAGTTCTTCGTCACCAAAGAAGGCTTTGACACGACGGAGCATGAGGTAGTAGTAGAGATTGAAATTTACCCCAAAAACCAGAACTCCGACACTAACCAGATAGGTAATTAGTGAGCTACCATAGTGGGCAATTCCGTCGTTATAGACGGTAAATCCTCCTGTACCTGCTGTCCCCATGGCAATGACAAAACTATCAAAAAGGGGCATGCCGGCTAGATAATAGATGATGACAAAGAGGGAGAAGAGAGCTAGATAAAGGAGATAGAGAATCTGGGCAGTATTTTTGAGTTTGGATACAACCTTGCCAAAAACAGGGCCAGGAACCTCAGCCTTCATCACTTCTAGGTGGCTATTCTTGGCATTATCCATAATAGCAAGCGCAAAAACAAGCACCCCCATCCCTCCAATTAAGTGGGTAAAACTTCGCCAGAAGAGGAGGGAACGACTGAGAACAGAAACGTCGTTCAGAATAGTTGCTCCAGTAGTTGTAAAGCCCGAACTGATTTCAAAAAAGGCATCGATAACGCTGGGAATTTGTCTAGCAAAGACAAAGGGGAGACCACCAAAGAAGGACCAAAGGATCCAACAGAGGGCAACAATCAAGACTCCCTCCTTGGCATAAATTCGTTGATTTTTTGGCTTTTGTAAAATTCCTGAACCGCCTAGTAATACGAGAATCCCAATCGTTGTAAAGAGGGCTGTAAAGACTTGGCTCGATTCACGGTAATAGACAGCAATCGCAACAGGAACTAAGAGGAGAACAGCTTCAATCAAAAGTAATTTTGAAAGGAGGTAGCGAATCATACTTTTATTCATTTCTTACCTCGCGATCAAGTCATAAATCTTGGTGATGTTTGGCAACAAAGTTGTTACTAGGAGCTTGTCTCCAACTTCCAACATATCCTCCCCAGTTGGGAAAATAGTCTTGCCCTTTCGAATAATGGCTGCAATAAGAACCCCTTTTTTCAATTTCAGTTGAGAAAGAGGTTTGGCAGTCATCTTATTAGCTTCCTTGATATGGAATTGCAGGGTTTCGATTTGGCCATTGGCTAGATGGTGCATGGCTTGAAGGTCTGAATACTGGGCATTAACCCGACCACGAATAAAGTGCATAATCGTGTCTACGGCAATGCTTTTAGGGGTGATGATACTTGAAAAATCAGGCGCATTGATGATCTCGAGTAGACTGGTACGATTGACCTTGGTAATATTTTTCTGTACACCTACGCTGTCAAGGAACATAGAGGTAATCAGATTTTCCTCATCGACTCCTGTTAGAGTTGCAACGGCATCATAGTGTTGGGCGCTTTCTTCCAGCAGGATATCTTTTGCGGTACCATCTCCTTGAACGATGTAGAGATTTGGGAATTTCTCGCTAAAGAAACTAGCGATTTCGGGATTGATTTCAATGACCTTAGTATCGATACGACTATCTTTGAGGATACCTAGTAGATAATAGGCAATTCTACCAGCTCCAACAATAAGAAGGCTCTTTACGGCACGAGATTTAAAATAATTATGGAAGAGCATCATGTCAACACGGTTACCAGTGACAAAGATTCTATCTTTATCCTGTACAGTCATGTCACCGCTTGGAATGATAATTTGATGATCCCTCTCTATCGCACAGACAATGACATTGCCAAATTTTTTCCGAAAATCAGAAATGGGCATTTGGCAAAGACCACTGGAGGATTTAACAGTGAATTCCATCAAGCTGACCCGTCCCCCAAAGAAACGTTCGACAGATAGGGCGTTGGGGAAGTCAATGATATTCGCGATAGCGCGGGCAGCCAAGAGCTCAGGGTTAACGATAAGAGAAAAACCGAGAATATTCTTTTCCTTGAAATAAGAGTTAGAATATTCAGGGTTCCGCACCCGAACGATGGTCTCTTTAGCTCCCATTTTTTTGGCTAGAACGGCTGCAATCATGTTGACTTCATCGTATTCAGTCAGGGCGATAAAGATATCACAATCCTGGACACTGGCTTGCTCAAGGATGGCAAAATCCGCCCCGTTACCAAGGATACCTATGATATCAAAGCGATTGACAATATGATTGAGGACGGCTTCGTCTTGCTCAATCAGCAAAACATCATGCTTTTCTGCAACCAAGGAGCGACAGAGGGCAAAACCAACTTTTCCCCCTCCGACAAGGATAATTTTCATAATAAAACCTACTTTTTCATGATGTAACTATCATACCTTTTTTCAAGAAAAAATGCACCTACTAGCTAATAACCAGAGCTTTTAGTAGGAAATTTGCTATAAGGTAAAACTATACCCTAACCAATTGAAATAGCTATTAGCGACTTTCTCTGAAATATGGTATGATAAAGGATATACAAGGAGATAAAATGAATAATAATTTACTGGTATTACAATCAGACTTTGGTCTGGTTGATGGTGCGGTATCGGCTATGATTGGAGTGGCTTTAGAAGAATCTCCAACCTTAAAAATTCATCACTTGACGCACGATATCACGCCTTATAATATTTTTGAGGGGAGTTACCGTCTCTTTCAGACGGTGGATTACTGGCCTGAGGGAACGACATTTGTATCGGTGGTCGATCCAGGTGTCGGCTCGAAACGTAAGAGTGTAGTTGCCAAGACTGCAAAAAATCAATACATTGTCACGCCAGACAATGGAACGCTTTCTTTTATCAAGAAACACGTTGGCATTGTAGCCATTCGTGAGATTTCTGAGGTGGCCAATAGACGTCAAAATACAGAGCATTCTTATACCTTCCACGGTCGTGATGTTTATGCTTATACTGGTGCTAAACTAGCCAGCGGTCACATTACTTTTGAGGAAGTGGGGCCAGAGCTCAGTGTGGATCAGATTGTGGAGCTTCCAGTCGTAGAGACAATCATTGAAGATCATCTGGTAAGGGGAGCTATTGATATTCTGGATGTGCGTTTCGGCTCGCTTTGGACCTCTATCACACGAGAAGAATTTTACAAGTTGGAACCAGAATTTGGTGACCGTTTTGAAGTGACCATCTATCATGCTGATATGCTGGTCTATCAAAATCAGGTTGTTTATGGCAAATCATTTGCAGATGTGAGAATTGGGCAACCCATCCTTTACATCAATTCTCTCTATCGTTTAGGTCTGGCTATCAACCAAGGTTCCTTTGCCAAGGCCTATAATGTGGGTGTCGGTTCATCTTGGACCATTGAAATAAAGAAAATAGAATCATAAAATAGGAGAATATAGATGAAAAATCAATCAATTAAACAAGTTGTTGCTATCGGTGTTGGAGCTGCGCTCTTTGTTGTCATCGGAATGATCAGCATTCCGACACCTGTTCCAAATACAAGCATCCAGCTTCAGTATGCGGTACAGAGCCTCTTGTCTATCATTTTTGGCCCTCTAGTGGGATTACTTGTTGGTTTAATTGGTCATGCAGTGAAGGACTCTCTCGCTGGCTACGGCCTTTGGTGGACTTGGATTATTGCTAGTGGTCTCTTTGGTCTAGCTGTGGGGCTATTTAGAAAGTATGTTCGCGTGATCAATGGTGTCTTTGACTGGAAAGATATTCTTATTTTTAACCTCATTCAACTACTTGCAAATGCTCTTGTTTGGGGTGTCTTGGCACCACTTGGAGATGTTGTGATTTATCAAGAAGCCGCAGAAAAAGTATTTGCCCAAGGGATTGTTGCGGGAATTGCTAATGGTGTATCTGTAGCTATTGCAGGAACTCTTCTCTTACTTGCCTATGCAGGAACTCAAACTCGTGCAGGAAGTTTGAAAAAGGACTAAAATGATGGAGAAGGCTGGGCAACCAGTCTTTTTCGATGTTTATAGATTAGTTAGGCAAGTAAGCTAGGATAGGACTCTTTTTGGTGCTAAGATTTTAAGAGAAGAGACTGCAAGAAGGGTTCGATTTATGATAAAATAGAAGTCTAAGAAGCGAATGAAGAGAGTAAGATGAAAGAAGCTATAATTGAGTGGAAGGATTTCTCTTTCCGGTATGAAACACAACAAGAACCGACCTTGCAAGGGATGAATTTGACCATTTACAAGGGAGAGAAAGTCTTAATTGTTGGCCCATCTGGATCAGGTAAATCTACCTTGGGTCAGTGTTTAAATGGAATCATTCCAAATATTTACAAGGGTCAGATGTCTGGAGAATTTTTGATTAAGGGGCAAGCGGCCTTTGATATGAGCATCTACGATAAATCTCATTTAGTCAGTACAGTTTTGCAGGATACAGATGGGCAGTTTATCGGCCTGTCTGTGGCAGAGGACTTGGCTTTTGCTCTGGAAAATGATGTAACAGGACTAGAAGAGATGAAAAGCCGTGTTCATAAATGGGCTGAAAAGCTGGACCTTCTTCCTTTACTGAATCAGCGTCCCCAGGATTTGTCAGGTGGACAAAAGCAGCGGGTCAGTCTGGCTGGTGTCTTGATTGATGAAAGTCCGATTCTTTTGTTTGATGAGCCGCTCGCCAATCTGGATCCCAAGTCAGGTCAGGATATTATCGAATTGATTGACCAGATTCATAAGGAGGAGGGGACGACGACCCTTATTATTGAGCACCGTTTGGAGGATGTTCTGCATCGCCCTGTCGATCGGATTGTCTTGATAAACGATGGTCGTATCCTCTTTAATGGGAGCCCTGACCAGCTACTGGCGACTGATTTATTGACACAAAATGGAATTCGAGAACCTCTTTATCTAACGACTCTCCGTCAATTGGGTGTGGATTTAAAGAAGGAAGAACAATTAGCAGATCTGGATAACTTGTCCATCTCAAAAGGTCAGGTTCAGTTACAGACGGAATTGGCAAAAGAAACCCCAGATTTACAGTCGCTCTTTAGATTAGAGGACGTGTCTTTTTCTTATGATGATAGACCGATTTTAAAATCTCTTCATCTGAACATCAAAAAAGGCGAAAAGATTGCCATTGTCGGGAAAAATGGGGCTGGGAAATCAACCCTTGCCAAGGCCTTAAGTAGCTTTATCCAGACGGAAGGCCGCTATCTTTGGGAAGAGCAGGATATAAAAGGAGATTCTGTTACAGAGCGGGCGGAACGAGTAGGCTATGTGCTGCAAAATCCTAATCAAATGATTTCAACCAATATGATTTTTGACGAGGTGGCTCTGGGACTTCGTTTGCGAGGTGTGGACGAGCAGGAAATTGAAACGAAAGTCTATGAAACCTTGAAAATATGTGGTCTATATGAATTCCGTAATTGGCCCATTTCTGCTCTGTCATTTGGTCAGAAAAAACGTGTCACCATTGCTTCAATTTTGGTCTTAGGGGCTGAAATTATCCTCTTAGATGAACCGACTGCTGGTCAAGACCAGAAGAACTATACTGAGATTATGGAATTTCTTGAAGAACTGCATCAAAAAGGTCATACCATTGTCATGATTACGCATGATATGCAATTGATGCTGGATTATTCAGATCGGGCCCTTGTCATGGTGGATGGGGAATTGATTGCCGATACCGATCCAGCTAGTCTCTTGAGCAATCCTGAGCTGTTAGTAAAAGCCAATCTAAAAGAAACCTCTATCTTTAACTTGGCCAAGAAACTAGACGTGGATCCACTTGCTTTAACGGCATTTTACAAAGAAAGGAGAGAAGGATGCAAGCTAAATTAATTGGTTACCAGCATAGAGATACTGTGATTCATCGCTTGTCAGGAGCTGCTAAACTCCTTTTTTTCATCCTCGTGTCATTGGCGGCCATGATTAGCTATGATACCAGACTGCTTGTTCTGATTGCCATCTTTTCGGTCTTTCTCCTCTATTTGTCAGAGATCCGCTTCAAAGATGTTTCTTTTGTGGCAGTTTTTGCGACGGTATTTGCCGTTTTAAACGTCTTGATGGTCTATCTCTTTTCTCCCGAGTATGGGGTTGGACTTTACGGAGAGAGAAGTGTGATTTGGCAGGGAATCGGTGCCTACACTCTGACCAGCCAAGAGCTCTTTTATCTGCTAAATTTGGCTATTAAGTACCTTTGTACCATTCCTCTGGCTATTATTTTTTTGATGACAACCCACCCTAGTCAGTTTGCTTCCAGTTTAAATCAAATCGGTGTGTCCTATAAGATTGCCTATTCTGTCAGCCTGACCTTGCGCTATATTCCAGATTTGCAGGAAGAATTCTTTACTATCAAGATGTCTCAGGAAGCGCGTGGGATGGAATTATCCAAGAAAGCTTCTCTTATGAAACGAATCAAAGGCAATCTGCGCATTATTACGCCCTTGATTTTTAGCTCGCTAGAACGCATTGATACTATCGCGACCGCCATGGAGCTTCGTCGCTTTGGGAAAGAGAAAAAACGCACTTGGTATAGTTATCAGGCCTTGAAAAAAGGAGACTATCTTACCTTGCTCTTGGCAGCCTTGTTTTTAGTAGCTAGTTTACTACTTATCTTGCAGAATCAGGGACGATTTTACAACCCTTGGAAATAGCTTGAAAAAATTGAAAAAATCAAGTCGTTTCTATTGACAATGATTCTGAAAGTGTTATACTAAGAAAGTAGTTTCGCTGATTTACTTCAAACCTGTTGTGAGGTAAGTTAACGATGCCTTAACCACGCTGTTTGCTGAGCTTGACTCCGGGCAGTGTGGCTATTTTTTTGCAATGGTGAAAGGAAGCAAGTCATGACAAATCACATTGTATTATTTGAACCTCAAATTCCACAAAATACAGGCAATATCGCGCGTACTTGCGCTGCGACCAATTCTCCCCTCCACATCATCAAGCCTATGGGCTTTCCTATTGATGACCGCAAGATGAAGCGAGCTGGATTGGATTACTGGGATAAACTAGAGATTTATTTTTACGAGAGTTTGGAGGATTTCATGTCTCAGATGAAGGGCAAACTCTATCTGATCTCAAAATTTGCTGAGAAAGTGTATTCTGATGTGGATTTATCGACTGACGAGGACCATTATTTTCTATTTGGACGTGAAGACAAGGGCTTGCCGGAGGACTTTATGCGAGAACATCCTGAAAAGGCTCTCCGTATTCCCATGAATGATGAACATGTCCGTAGTCTCAATGTGTCTAATACCGTCTGCATGATTGTCTACGAAGCCCTCCGCCAGCAGAACTTTGCAGGTCTTGAGCTCGTTCATACCTATGAAGTGGATAAATTGAAATAAAAAATGAAAATGAAAATGAACAAAATGCTTGCGCTTGCAAGCGTTTTTTGTTATGATAAAAGAGTCTTCAGGGCAGGGTGAAATTCCCGACCGGCGGTAAATTTGACTATCTATTTTAGCTTTCTCGTCGTTGTCTTGTCTCGATATACTTTAAGTATTATCTTCGACTGCGACGCCTAGATAAATCTAAAATATCTTAGCCAAATAAGTCCGCGAGCGCAAGCTGATGTGGTGAGATTCCACAACCGACAGTATAGTCTGGATGGGAGAAGACGAAAGAATGGCTTTGTCTGTTCTGATAGATTTATAGCTAAACTGTAACCGCTTGCTTGAATTTTCTTAATAGAGTGAGAGGGAAGATTTGGGATATAAAAAGTGAGAATAGATAGAGGAATCCTTTCTAACTTCTTCTGATTTTATAGAAAATTGGAGGAACCTGTTATGACAAACACACGTCGACTTTCGACCATTGCAATTCTATCAGCCATCTCATTTGTGCTGATGTACTTTGACTTTCCGCTCTTGCCAGCGGCATCCTTCCTCAAGATCGAATTTAGTATCTTGCCAGTCCTTGTGGGTCTGGTGGTCATGGATTTGCCTGCTGCTCTAGGAGTTCTCTTGCTTCGCTCACTCTTGAAACTGCTTCTTAACAGCCAGGGAGTGAATACTTACATTGGTTTGCCAATGAATATCGTAGCTTTGGGAGTTTTTGTCATCGTATTTGCTTTGATTTGGAAAAAGGAACGGACAACTCTTCGTTTCCTGCTAGGCTCTCTAGCTGGGACTATTGGTTTAACCGTGGCAATGTTGGTTCTCAACTATGTTTATGCTGTTCCTTTGTACGCTAAGTTTGCTAACTTTGATATTGGAAAAATTTTGGGACTTTCCAACTACCTAATGACCATGGTATTACCTTTTAACTTGATTGAGGGTGTAATCTTTGCCGTTTCATTCTGGTTGTTGTATGTTCTCTTGAAACCAACCTTAAAACATTATGAGAGATAAACAAACATTTTTAATGAAGGGCAGTTTTGCCCTTTTACTTTTCGTTATTCTTGGCTACATGGTCAAATTTTACCCTGACACGCTGGTCGGTTTTGACCAACCGATACAGACTGTTGTTCGAGGAGACTTGCCAGATTACTTGACTATTCTTTTCCGAGCCATCACACGCTTGATTGATATCCCAGTAATTATCACTTGGGTTATGCTGGTAGCTTTTATCTTTTATCGTAAGAAATGGAAGATAGAAAGTTTCTTTATGCTGGGGAATTTGGCTTTAGCGGGTCTTTTAATCGTGACTTTTAAAAACATCTACCAGCGCCCACGACCAGCTATTTTACACTTGGTTGAGGAGAAGGGATTTTCCTTTCCAAGTGGGCATTCTCTGGCTGTAACCTTGATGGTCGGCACTCTGATTGTCATCCTCAGTCAACGGATGAAAGATCCAGTCTGGAGAAAAATCGTGCAAATCGTGCTAGGTCTCTACCTAGTCAGTGTGCTGGTATCGAGGGTCTATCTGGGAGTTCATTACCCATCAGATGTCCTTGCCAGTCTCTGTGTCGGCTTGGGAGTCCTGTTTATAGAGTTTCCCTTCTATGACAAGCTCCGCTTCCAATGGCGATTTAAAGGTAAGCAGAAGTGAATATCAAATTCCTTTGAGGAGAAAGAAATGAAAGTCAATATAGCAGATCTTCATCCGACTCAACTATACTTATCAGAAAAGAAACTGCTTGTTGATTACAGATGGGCATCACAGGGCTTATCAGACTTTATTGGCAGGTAGGGATACGATTTCTGCTGAGTGGGATAGAGATGGTGGTGATGAACTATATCATCTCTATGCGCAAGCCTGCGAAGAAAGAAAAATTTACTCTGTTCTGGATTTAAAAAATCATATCTTAGCTAAAAATGAGTATGAAGCAAAATGGTATAACTGGTGTGATGGTTTTAATCAAGCAGCAACTCTTTTGTTGAAAAGGAAAGCAGATGAAACGGATTTTACAAATAGATAATGCACTGCGTCTTGTTCCTTATTATAAGGTCAATCATTGTGAAGAAGCTTTTGCTTGGTATCAGGATGTGAACTTGGTTCACCTCGTAGATGGTGTGAAGAGACCTTATAGTCAAGAAACTTTGGAAGCTATGTATTCCCATTTGGATCAGCATGGTGAACTTTTTTGGATTGAAGTCAAGGAGAAGGGGGAATGGTTTCCAATTGGGGATGTTACACTATCTCAGGATAATCTCCCCATTGTGATTGGGAATTCCGCTTACCAACATCGAGGACTTGGAAAAAAGATTCTAAGTGCTTTAATTGAATTGGCTCGAGTAAAAGGATGGAAAGAATTGAGAGTCAAGGAAATCTACACCTACAATCATGCTTCTAGGAGGTGTTTCAAGTCGCTTGGATTTGTGGAAAATGGAGCAACAGAAAAAGGAATGAGTTTTATATTGAAATTAGTCTAATCTAACTTGTTTTTTAACTCAAAATCTGATAAACTATGTAGTAATTGAATAGCAATCCGCAAGACTAGTAGCCCAATGGAAGTATATCAGGGAGGAGAGCCGTGACTGCAAGCTCTCTATATGAAAGCTGGGTGAATTCACTTGCGCATGGATTTAGAAATGAAGGTCTGACTTGTCAGATGAAAACGGATGGTACCGCGTGTCAACGCTCCGAGTGGAGTTTTTGGCATGTGGTTTTCTTTTTATCTACGAGAGACTGATGGAGGAATTATGTCAACTATTGAAGAACAATTAAAAGCGCTTCGTGAAGAAACGCTGGCAAGCTTGAAGCAGATTACTGCTGAAAATGAAAAAGAGATGCAAGAATTGCGTGTCTCAGTCCTTGGTAAAAAAGGTTCGCTCACTGAAATCCTCAAAGGGATGAAAGATGTTTCTGCTGAGATGCGTCCAATCATTGGGAAACACGTCAATGAAGCTCGTGATGTCTTGACAGCTGCTTTTGAAGAAACAGCTAAGCTCTTGGAAGAAAAGAAAGTTGCGGCTCAACTGGCTAGCGAGAGTATCGATGTGACACTTCCAGGTCGTCCAGTTGCGACTGGTCACCGTCACGTTTTGACACAAACCAGTGAAGAAATCGAAGATATCTTCATCGGTATGGGGTACCAAGTCGTGGATGGTTTTGAAGTGGAGCAAGACTATTATAACTTTGAACGTATGAACCTTCCAAAAGACCACCCAGCTCGTGATATGCAGGACACTTTCTATATCACAGAAGAAATCTTGCTACGTACTCACACGTCTCCAGTTCAGGCGCGTGCTATGGATGCCCATGATTTCTCTAAAGGTCCTTTGAAAATGATTTCGCCAGGGCGTGTGTTCCGTCGTGACACAGACGATGCGACCCACAGTCACCAGTTCCACCAAATCGAAGGCTTGGTTGTTGGGAAAAACATCTCTATGGCAGACCTTCAAGGAACCCTTCAGTTGATTGTGAAAAAAATGTTTGGTGAAGAGCGTCAGATCCGTCTGCGCCCCTCTTACTTCCCATTCACAGAGCCATCTGTTGAGGTGGATGTTTCTTGCTTCAAGTGTGGTGGAGAAGGCTGTAACGTATGTAAGAAAACAGGTTGGATCGAAATTATGGGTGCCGGTATGGTTCACCCACGTGTCCTTGAAATGAGTGGTATCGATGCGACTGTTTACTCTGGATTTGCCTTTGGTCTTGGACAAGAGCGTGTAGCTATGCTCCGTTACGGAATCAACGATATTCGTGGATTCTACCAAGGAGATGTCCGCTTCTCAGAACAGTTTAAATAATGATTAGAAAAGTAGAAAAGGCAGATGTTGAGGTGTTGGCTAACATAGCCAAACAAACCTTTCGTGAAACATTTGCGCATGATAATACGGAAGAGCAGTTACAGGAATACTTTGAAGAGGCTTATAGTCTGAGAGTTTTGTCAACTGAGTTGGAAAATACAGAATCCGAAACCTATTTCATTATGCATGAAGAGGAGATAGCTGGTTTTCTCAAAGTCAACTGGGGAAGTGCTCAGACTGAGAGAGAATTAGAGGATGCTTTTGAAATTCAGCGCCTCTATGTGCTACAAAAATTCCAAGGATTTGGACTCGGTAAGCAACTGTTTGAATTTGCTCTTGAACTTGCTACAAAAAATAGTTTTTTCTGGGCTTGGCTAGGTGTTTGGGAGCATAATACAAAAGCTCAAGCGTTTTATAACCGATATGGTTTTAAAAAATTTAGCCAACATCATTTTATGGTTGGTCAAAAAGTAGATACGGATTGGTTACTGAAAAAGAAATTAAGGTAAGAAGAGGATTCTTCTATTGAAATGATAGGAAAGGAAAAGAACTAGAGTGACAACTGTCATTCTGGAAAACTAAATTATGCTTGTATCTTATAAATGGTTAAAAGAATTGGTGGACATTGATGTGCCATCACAAGAGTTGGCTGAAAAAATGTCAACTACAGGGATCGAGGTAGAAGGTGTCGAATCACCTGCTGCCGGTCTCTCGAAAATTGTCGTCGGTGAGATCTTGTCTTGCGAAGATGTGCCAGAAACTCACCTTCATGTTTGTCAGGTTAACGTTGGCGAAGAAGAAGCCCGTCAAATCGTCTGTGGTGCACCGAATGTGCGTGCTGGTATCAAGGTTATGGTGGCTCTTCCAGGAGCTCGTATCGCTGACAACTACAAAATCAAAAAAGGAAAAATCCGTGGTCTTGAGTCACTTGGGATGATCTGTTCGCTTGGTGAATTGGGAATTTCTGACTCAGTTGTACCTAAGGAATTCGCAGATGGCATCCAAATCTTGCCAGAAAATGCCGTTCCTGGGGATGAAGTCTTTTCATACCTAGACTTGGATGATGAAATCATCGAACTGTCTATCACCCCAAACCGTGCAGATGCCCTTTCTATGCGTGGAGTGGCTCACGAAGTGGCAGCTATCTATGACAAGGCAGTCAACTTTAAAGAATTTACTCTTTCAGAAACTGACCAAGCTGCAACAGATGCTCTTTCTGTGGGCATTGAAACAGACAAGGCACCTTACTATGCAGCCCGTATCTTGGACAATGTGACTATCGCACCAAGTCCACAATGGTTGCAAAACCTTCTCATGAACGAAGGAATCCGTCCCATCAATAACGTTGTAGACGTGACAAACTACATCTTGCTCTACTTTGGTCAACCTATGCATGCCTTTGACTTGGATACCTTTGAAGGAAATGACATCCGTGTGCGTGAAGCGCGTGCTGGTGAAAAAATGGTGACTTTAGACGGTGAAGAACGTGACTTGGACGTGAATGACCTAGTCATCACTGTCGCAGACAAGCCAGTAGCCCTTGCAGGTGTTATGGGTGGTCAAGCAACAGAAATCTCTGAAAAGTCTACTCGTGTCGTCCTTGAAGCTGCTGTTTTCAATGGAAAATCTATCCGCAAGACTAGTGGTCGCCTCAACCTTCGTTCTGAGTCATCTTCTCGCTTTGAAAAAGGGATCAATGTGACAACTGTTAACGAAGCCCTTGATGCGGCGGCTAGCATGATTGCAGAACTTGCAGGTGCGACTGTGCGTAAAGGTATTGTTTCAGCTGGGGAACTTGACACATCAGACGTAGAAGTTTCTTCAACTCTTGCTGATGTTAACCGTGTCCTCGGAACTGATCTTTCTTATGCTGATGTAGAAGACGTCTTCCGTCGTCTTGGCTTTGGTCTTTCTGGAAATGCAGAAAGCTTTACAGTCAGCGTCCCACGTCGTCGTTGGGATATCACTATTGAAGCAGACCTCTTTGAAGAAATCGCTCGTATTTATGGTTATGACCGCTTGCCAACCAGTCTTCCAAAAGACGATGGGACAGCTGGTGAATTGACAGCTACACAAAAACTCCGCCGTCAAGTTCGTACTATTGCTGAAGGGGCAGGTTTGACAGAAATCATCACCTATGCTCTGACAACTCCTGAAAAAGCAGTAGAGTTCACAGCTCAACCAAGTAACCTTACGGAACTTATGTGGCCAATGACAGTGGATCGTTCTGTCCTCCGCCAAAATATGATCTCAGGTATCCTAGATACAGTTGCTTACAATGTGGCTCGTAAGAACAAAAACTTGGCTCTTTACGAGATTGGAAAAGTCTTTGAACAAACTGGCAATCCAAAAGAAGAACTTCCAAATGAAATCAACAGTTTTGCCTTTGCCTTGACAGGCTTGGTTGCTGAAAAAGATTTCCAAACAGTAGCAGTTCCAGTTGATTTCTTCTATGCTAAGGGAATCCTTGAAGCCCTCTTTGCTCGTTTGGGACTCCAAGTAACTTATACAGCAACATCTGAAATCGCTAGCCTTCACCCAGGTCGTACAGCTGTGATTTCACTCGGTGACCAAGTGCTTGGTTTCCTTGGTCAAGTGCATCCAGTCACTGCTAAAGCTTACGATATTCCAGAAACGTATGTAGCTGAGCTTAACCTTTCAGCCATCGAAGCTGCCCTTCAACCAGCTACTCCATTTGTGGAAATTACTAAATTCCCAGCAGTTAGCCGTGACGTTGCCCTCCTTCTTAAGGCAGAAGTGACTCATCAAGAAGTTATAGATGCTATCCAAGCTGCCGGCGTGAAACGTTTGACAGATATCAAACTCTTTGATGTCTTCTCAGGCGAAAAATTGGGACTTGGTATGAAGTCAATGGCTTATAGCTTGACCTTCCAAAATCCAGAAGACAGCTTAACGGACGAAGAAGTCGCACGCTACATGGAAAAAATCCAAGCATCACTTGAAGAAAAAGTCAATGCAGAAGTGCGTTAAAGTATCAATCCATCCTTCGGGGTGGATTTTTGCTTTTCAAATAACAATTCAGGATTAAAAATAGACAGTTGAGGAACAGAGAAGATAAATTGGAGTTTACCAGTGTATAATGTACTCATAACTCAAAGTACCTTAAGATTTTTTACTAAAATGAGGATGATAAAAATGGACAGAAATCATTGTAAAGGCTATCAAAAAAGAGTATAATGAGTGCAAGACATTTCGGAGGTGAAAGATGCTAGAAGTAAGAAATCTAGAGAAAAGTTTTGGATCCAAGCAAGTTTTGTTTGGTATTGACTTTCAAGCACGACCAGGTCGTATTTTGGGACTAGTCGGGAAAAATGGTGCTGGGAAGACAACGATTTTCCATAGTATTTTGAAGTTTTTAGAATACCAAGGAGACATCAGTCTGGATGGGCAGGATATCCGTCAGGAAACCTATACTCGGATTGGCTATCTGCCTGAAGAACGCAGTCTCATGCCTAAATTGACAGTCCTTGAACAGGTTCGCTACTTGGCGACTCTAAAAGGCATGGATGCCAAGGAGGTCAAGGAAAAACTCCCTCAATGGATGAAGAAGTTGGAAGTGAAAGGGAAGCTGACAGATAAAATTAAGAGTCTGTCAAAAGGAAATCAACAGAAGATTCAGCTCATCATTACTCTTATTCATGAACCAGACTTGATTATCTTGGATGAGCCTTTCAGTGGATTGGATCCAGTCAATACAGAATTGCTCAAGCAAGTTATTTTTCAGGAAAAAGAACGTGGGGCAACCATTATCTTTTCTGACCATGTCATGACCAACGTCGAGGAGCTTTGTGACGATATTCTAATGATTCGAGATGGCCGTGTGGTCTTGCATGGACCAGTTCAGGATGTCCGCAATCAATACGGGAAAACGCGTCTCTTTGTTTCAAGTGAACGAAGCAAGGAAGAATTGGAAAAACTTCCTCATGTTAAACAGGTGAGCTTGACCAAACAAGGCAGTTGGAAATTGATCTTGGAGGATGAGAGCGCTGGAAGGGAACTTTTCCCAATCTTGACTCAAGGGCAATATATCGCAACCTTTGATCAGCAAGCGCCAACAATCGATGAAATCTTTAAACTAGAATCAGGGGTGGAAGTATGAGAAATATGTGGGTTGTAATGAAGGAAACCTATCTTCGACATGTCAAATCGTGGAGTTTCTTCTTTATGGTGATTTCACCATTCTTGTTTATCGGTCTCTCTGGGGGAATTGGCTATCTTCAAGGCTCTTCTATGGCTCAGAGTGGCAAGATAGCAGTAGTCAGCACTGTTCCAGCTGTGACAGACAGTCTTAAATCTACCAATGGTCTCAATTTTGATTATCAGGATGAAGCAAGTGCTCAAGCTGCTATCAAGGATGAAAAATTAAAAGGCTATATGACCATTGACCAAGAGGATAGTGTCTTGAAGGCAGTTTATCACGGTGAAACTTCCCTTGAGATTGCTATTAAGCTAGGAGTAACGAGCAAGTTAAATGAGCTTCAAGATCAACTCAATCGTTCGGCAGCCAATTTGTCACAAGAACAGGAAAAACGCTTGGAACAAACAGTTAACTTTACGGAGAAAATTGATGAATCCAAGGAAAATAAAAAAATGATTCAAACAATCGCGGCTACAGCGGTTGGTGGCTTTCTCTATATGATTTTAATTACTTATGCTAGTGTCACTGCCCAGGAAGTGGCTAGTGAGAAAGGTACTAAAATCATGGAGGTGGTCTTCTCCAGCATTCGAGCCAGTCATTATTTCTATGCTCGTATGCTTGCCTTGTTGCTTGTGATTTTGACCCATATTGGCATTTACGTCGTGGGTGGACTTGCTGCCATTCTTCTCTTTAAAGACCTACCAATCTTGGCACAATCTGGTATTTTAAACCATATAGGAGAGGCTTTCTCGCTCAACACCTTATTGTTTGTCTTGGTTAGCCTCTTTATGTACGTTGTTTTAGCAGCCTTCCTAGGTTCTATGGTTTCTCGTCCTGAGGATGCAGGGAAAGCCTTGTCGCCTTTGATGATTTTGATTCTAGGTGGTTTTTTTGGAGTGACAGCTCTAGGTGCAGCTGGTGACAATCTCATCTTGAAGATTGGTTCATATATTCCCTTTATTTCGACTTTCTTCATGCCGTTTAGAGCTATTAATGGCTATGCAAATGGGTTAGAAGCTTGGATTTCGCTTGCGATTACGATTGCTTTTGCAGTAACGGCAACAGTCTTTATCGGACGTATGTATGCTAGCCTCGTTCTGCAAACAGATGATTTAGGTCCTTGGAAAACCTTTAAACGTGCCTTATCTTATAAATAGAAGAGCCTCGCGAAAGCGAGGTTTTTTTAGAGATAAAAAGAGTGGAATTTAGAAAAATATTTTTCATATCTATTGACTTTTAGGGGTGAAATTTGGTATTATAGTAGGCGGTATTGTTTACCCCATTTGAAAGGCCCCGGAACCTTCCAAATACTTTTTGATGGGAAGGAACACCCATCACCGTAAACAAAAATCGAACTATATATAGGAGAAATCATGAACAAAACAACATTTATGGCTAAACCAGGCCAAGTTGAACGTAAATGGTACGTAGTTGACGCAACTGATGTACCACTTGGACGTCTTTCTGCAGTAGTTGCTAGCGTACTTCGCGGAAAAAACAAACCAACATTTACACCACACACTGATACAGGTGACTTTGTGATTGTTATCAATGCTGAAAAAGTTAAATTGACTGGTAAAAAAGCAACTGATAAAATCTACTACACTCACTCAAACCACCCAGGTGGATTGAAACAAATCTCTGCAGGTGAACTTCGTTCTAAAAATGCAGTACGTTTGATCGAGAAATCAGTTAAAGGTATGCTTCCACACAATACTCTTGGACGCGCTCAAGGTATGAAGTTGAAAGTATTTGTTGGAGCTGAGCACACTCACGCTGCACAACAACCAGAAGTTCTTGATATTTCAGGACTTATCTAAGGAAAGGAACAATAAAGTATGTCACAAGCACAATATGCAGGTACTGGACGTCGTAAAAACGCTGTTGCACGCGTTCGCCTTGTTCCAGGAACTGGTAAAATCACTGTTAACAAAAAAGATGTTGAAGAGTACATCCCACACGCTGACCTTCGTCTTGTCATCAACCAACCATTCGCAGTTACTTCAACTGCAGGTTCATACGACGTTTTCGTTAACGTTGTAGGTGGTGGATACGCTGGTCAATCAGGAGCTATCCGTCACGGTATCGCTCGTGCCCTTCTTCAAGTAGACCCAGACTTCCGCGATTCATTGAAACGCGCAGGACTTCTTACACGTGACTCACGTAAAGTTGAACGTAAGAAACCAGGTCTTAAGAAAGCTCGTAAAGCATCACAATTTAGTAAACGTTAATTCGAAAGAATTACTATACTTACAAAGAGCACCTTTCGGGGTGTTCTTTTTTGTACTTTCTTGCTAAATTGGTGCAATTGATACAGTTGTTGCGACTTTAGTCGCTTACAAATGTGGCTGCAACCTGACGAAGTCAGTTGCCTCAAAACGTTAATCAATACTATACTATCAACGTTTCAAATCACTCAAAAGTTTACCTTATGGGTGCTTTTTTCGTGTCTTTGAAAAATAATTAACTGGACAATAAACGTCCACTCTTTTTTGTAAACTTAAATTATCAATAAAAAGAGGTGAAATTAAATGAATTATTATCAAGTTGAGTTTAAGAATCCTGATGATTTCTTAAAAACTCAAACAGAAGATTTTATTAAGACTAATCGTTTATTGCTATTTAAAGAGGATGACGCTTATTACCTTATTTCTCAAGAAAATTACAATGATCAAGAAATCATGGGGAAAATAAAGGATTTTTTTGATCATGAGTTTACATTAAAAAAAGTTAAAACTCTAACAGAAAGTGATTTTATAAAGAAACTTGAAACAAGTGATAGAAGAGAACTAGTAAAATTCTTATTGAGTGCAAATAAAGAGACAATGCCTCATTATCTAAAGCCTAATTTTGAAAAACTGGATGAATTGAAAAACATTTTTGGTCTTACCGATTTTAAGAAGGCTGTTCAAGGACTAATTACATACCTTTCATTTCAAGAAAAAATAAACAATAATGAACAACAGCAACACTTTTATATTTTTACTGGTGAGAAAGGTTCGGGTAGAAAGTTTGCAATCAATTTTCTTGAGTCTCTCTTTGGAATGAATGCGATATTTGTTAATTGCAATCAATATTTTGTTCCTAAAATAGGTGAAAAAGATTTCCCTGTATTAGTTGATTATCTTTCGGCAAGATCAAAAACAAAATCAGACATTTTTGATAATTTTCGACAGAAGAAGGGGAATTCCTTTAATATTATTATCTCTAGAAATATTCAGGAGGCGGGATCTATTAGAAAAGAGTTGCTTGAAGATTTTAATAAGGTATCAATAGTTAATTTTCCGCAGTATGATGAATCGGAACTTAAAGGTATTGGTCTTCAAATGCTAAATCAAAAAGGTGTTCGATTGACTAACGAAGATTTTGAGCGATTAATAGCTGAAAATAAAGTACTAAAGGATGCTAAAGAAGTTCGTCTTTTTGTTCAAGAGCTTGTTGAATTTGCAGTACGAAATAATTATAATCCTTCAGATAAAAACGAATTAAATCTCGATGGATTTATTCTCCAGAATGAATCGTCAGTTGAAGATGAAGAAAATGCGGAGAAAAAGTTGAGTGAATTAATTGGTTTAGAAGAAGTGAAAATAGTCCTAAATCAGCAGTTAGCATATAATCGGGTTTCTGCATTGCGTCAAGCTCATGGATTTAGTAACCAAGTATTAAATCGACATCTTGTTTTTTCTGGAAATCCTGGAACTGGCAAAACAGTAGTTGCTAGGCTTTTTTCAGAAATTTTATACAATAATAAGATAATTCAAGAGAATAAGTTAGTGGAAGTGGGGCGAACAGAATTGGTCGGTGAATATGTTGGCCAAACTGCTCCAAAAGTAAAAAGAGCTTTTGATGACGCAAAAGGGGGAGTACTCTTTATAGATGAGGCCTATAGTCTTATTCCGAGTAGTGAGAGAGACTTTGGACACGAAGCTATTTCAGCGATTATACAAGAAATGGAAAATCGTCGGGATGAGGTTTTGGTTATTTTTGCTGGTTATGAAGAATTGATGGCCCAATTCATTGAAACTAATCCAGGATTATCCTCTAGAATCTCCAGAGAAATAAAATTTTTTGATTATACAATTGATCAACTAATTGCTATTTTAGAATTGATGATCAATAAAAGACATTATCAATTAACTGACGATTGTAAGATGGTACTACTTCATCATTTTTCAGAAGTTATCAATTGTAACAATTTTGGAAATGCTAGATACGTCCGCAAATTAGTAGATGAGATTATCTTCTGTCAAGCACAACGAGTGATTGAAGGCAATAAGATTCAGTTAGAAGATGAAAACTTTTTAAATCAAATTACATTGATAGATATTAATAAGGCTATTGTAGCTCTTGAAGCAAAATCATCAAAATCAATATCGTTGATAGGATTTGGAAGGTAGAAAAAAACTATAGTAGGCTTTAAAAGAAGAAATCGGTATTTAAAAAATAGTACGATCAGTAAAAGATTTGAACTAAGAAATTGATTGAATCTGAATCATTGGAAATGCTATAATATTGGTAAAGGATTAGAATTATATGAACGACCAAGAACGCTTATTAACTATATTTTTACGCTTACAGTCTGGCGCGCATTTAGCTAAGGCTCAGCTTGCTGATGAATTTGGTGTTAGTGAAAAAACTATACAACGAGATTTTTCTCTCTTGTCTGGTTTCTTAGATACACAACCAATGGTTGCAGCAGAGCTTGCTTATGATGCAAAGCACCATACAAGATACTTAAAAGGAAAATCTTTGTTTAATAAAAAGGATATTCTTGTAATTTCAAAGATTTTACTAGAAAATCGTTCTTTGAATAAGGAAGAAAACAAGTCATTACTTGATAGTTTATTAGCACTTGTTTCAAAAGATGAGCAAAATGAAGTTTCCAGTATTATTGCAAGTGAGTTGCTAAATTATGCACCATTGTCAGATACACAAAATCGTATTGATAAGGTTTGGGAATGGTCTGAAATGATTCGTAAGGAATTGGTACTAGATATTTAATATCAATCTCCCTATAATACTAAAAAGTATCATACCATTTTCCCGGTATCGCTCTATTATGATACCCATTATTTTTACATAGTAGCTTATAATTTAGTTTTTGATTCATATATGACCTTGAAACTAGATAGAATTCTTAGTTGGGTAGAATCTAAAGAAAAGAAACCTTCTCTCTCATATGGAAGAAAATTTCGTGATGGAGACATTCGTAATAAACGTGTAGATCCATTCATAGGCAAAGAGTTAAAGATCAGAGTCTTATTCGTTAATGATCCGGCAATTGTTGTTGATCAATTTCCTACAGCAAAAATTATTGAAAAAACATCAAATGGTAATATTATTGAATTTGTGAGTCAGGATACACCAGGGCTGAAGAGGTGGCTATTGGGCCAAGCGGGATCCTTAAGGGTATTGTCTCCACAGTCGTTAATTGATGATATGAAGATTCTTATTAAGAAAATGGAAGAAAATTACATTGACTAGATGTTTGAGAAAGACTGGGAGAAATTTTTGTCTGTTATAAAAGAATACTGTGAATTTCACCAACTAAAGGAGAAGATGAAATGAGTAGAGTTATATATAGAACTCGTCCATTTAGCCCCTACGCTAAGTATAGCAAGTATTGGAACGAATACATTCAAGAGGGTGACGAGATTATTAAGTATGTTTTTAATAAAGTTAAATTTCCCGACAGAGAATTAAGAAATAAAATATACTCAGATGAGAAACAAAGATGGACTATAGGTGATATTGATTTTCCTGATTGGTTATATGGATATGTGGTCGACTCTGATTTATCTGACAGTGGTAAAAAAATTGTCAAACAGTGGAGATTAGAGAAGTATATTTCTGATTTAAATAATTACAAAGAAAAAGGCTATTTCATTGATGAAGAAAAGAAAATTGTCATAACGGATCGAGAAATATTAATGTTCCGAGAAGACTCAGAAGTACCTTATTGGGATAAAATCACTTCCTTAGTAAAAGAAGCTTATAATCGTATTCGTATTACGCCTCAAATGATGGAGTTGGTAAAAAAAGATTTTGAGACTCAAACAGTGGATTATGAAATACTTTGTGACATGGCTGAACAAAATAGGAAGAAAAACGAAGAGAAAGAAAAAGAATTTTTAGCCAAGCAGCAAGAATTACAAGAGAAAAAAGATTACGAAGTAGCTATTCAATTGTTTTTAAGACTACAAAAAAATTTAGATGATATAAAGCCAAAGTTAAGTGAAGAAGGAAGAAAAGAAATTGATCATCTTCTTAATTTAATCGATGAATCAGAAGTAAGTCGTGCTAGATATGATATTTTACATCAAGCGGGAGTCGAAATAATTTTGAAAGAAAAAAGTAAGAGAGGCTAATTTGAATGGATTATGTTGCAAGAATACACTTAAAAAGAAATGATAACATTAGGCAAGAGTTGATTGACTTCTGTTTAAATAATTCTGAACAGCATCTTGCACTTGGTTGGAGTCGCTTAAGTAGCGATATTAGTGAAGATGACTTTAATGAATACTATAAACGAATAAAAAAAGAACGAGGTAGAGCGAATCCGGCAATAAATGTTTTTAAGGATGCTAAGATAGATGACTTATTCTGGACAAGAGATTTAAATGGAAATTATTGGATATGTAAAGCGAAATCTTCTGCTAAAGTAGTCTGTGACACTAATTTAGATATTGGTTCAATCATATCTGTTGATGCATTTAATGTTGGAATGCAAGTTCCTGGACAGATTAAATCTTCCTTTAATAGGCCACGTGGTAGTACGATAGAAAGGATTTGGGATAAGAGTATAATAGAATACTCAAAATTGTTGTTTAATATATTTTCGAAAAATAATTATTTTGAGATAACTCCATTTAGAGGAGGACTTCTTAATAATCTGCCTGAATTTGATTTAGAAGAACTCGTTATTTCCTGTCTTCAAATTAAGGAAAATTATTATGTACTTTCTAATTCAATTGCAAAGAAGTCTACAACCATAAAAATTGAATGTGAGATGATCTCAAGAGACATCAATAATCCAAGAAAAGCAGTAGTTCAAGTAAAAGGGAAGAAGGCAAATGAACTTGATGCTTTAGAATTTAAACAATATGTAGATGATGGCTATCTAGTTTATTTGTATGGTCCAAAAATAATTAATTTAGATCAAATTGAAAATGTAATTAAAATAGAGGATAGTGATTTATTAACTTTCTACGAGGAAAATAAATCGATTCTTCCAGCATCTATTACACAGTGGGAAGATCTATTTGTCGGTAAATAGATATTTGAATGTAAAAAGGATAAGTACACTGAATATTACTGCTTACAGACAAAATAAAATTTTTAAAAGCTACATAGAAACATGGTATAATGTAACTAAAGGAGGTAGCATATGTCCTTAGATATAGATAAAGAAAAGATGACAATCATGGGAATAGCTTTTGAAAACAGATCCGTTTTTAAGAGTGTTTGGTATGCTTTAAGTACAAATATGATTGAAGGATGGCGACTTACGGTTAGTGATGTTGAAAAATTACGAGATGAAGCTCTTGCTCTGGGGATGACTTAATGAAGCGCAACTGTTATGAATCTTATGACTATGTTGATCCGGATAATTTATATACCGATCCGGGTTCTTCAGTTCTAAGAAATAAGCAGGAAGGAAAAAAGCATGTGAGCTTGAATATCGTATGATTGCTAGTAAGAGTTTGAAATTATTTATCAATCCTATCTTAGTTAATAGTTTAAAAGTAGTTTGTTTCACAACTGCATAAGCTTAGAAAAGTTGAAAAGTGATAACTCTTTAATAACATCTTGGTTTGTTAAAAGATATTTTGTCCACTACATTTTTTCAATTGACTATTATTTGTCATAGATAGAACATTGCATTCAGAATAAGGAAAAACGCATCAAAATTGGTGCGTTCTGTTTTTATGCTACAATAAAAGGAGGGAAACAAAGTGAAAATTTTTAAGGGAGAGTTTTATCGAATCTCTGTATTAACGGACAAGTTAGTAAGGTTAGAATACTCTCAAACTGGAAGTTTTGAGGATAGAACGACACAACTTATCTATAATAGAGATTTTGGCCAAGTTTCGTTAGATTATATCGAGACATCAAACGTACTAGATATTATGACGGACTATTTTCATCTGCACTTTAATAAAGGAGAATTTAACGCCGAAAATTTATTTATAGAATTAAAAGGAAATTTTGCCGTATATGGTAGTCGCTGGTATTTTGGTGAATCTATTGAAACGTTAAAAGGAACAGCTCGGACTCTGGATAAGGCAGATGGAGCAATCTCGTTAGAAGATGGAATTATTAGCCGAAATGGTATAGCCTTATTGGATGATTCTCAAGGATTTATTTGGGATGAACAGTCTGGTTATATTGAGAGAGAAAATCAAATTGACCTCTATTTCTTTGCCTATGGGCATGATTATAGAGGAGCAATCAGAGACTTTTACCATTTGACTGGTTCAACACCCTTGTTGCCAAGATATGCTTTAGGCAATTGGTGGAGTAGGTATTGGCCTTATACGTCGGATGAATACTTGGATTTAATAGACAGATTTAAAACAGAGAAAATTCCATTATCTATCGGTGTGTTAGATATGGATTGGCATATAACTGACATTCCAGCTCGTTTTGGAAGTGGCTGGACAGGATATAGTTGGAATAGAAACTTAATACCTAATCCAGAACAGTTATTGCAACAACTTCATGATAGGAAGTTAAAACTTTCCTTAAATGTCCATCCTGCTGATGGTATACGGGCTTATGAAGAAGCTTATCCTCGAGTCGCCAAACGATTGGGGTTAAATGTAGAACTAGAAGAACCTGCTATTTTTGATTTTTTTAATCCCTCTTTTAGGGAAGCCTACTTTAAAGATGTTCATTATGAGCTGGAAAAGCAGGGAGTAGATTTTTGGTGGATTGACTGGCAACAAGGGACACAAGGCATGTTGGATCCTCTATGGCTTTTAAACCATTATCACTATCAGGATAGTTGTAAAAATGCAGAAGGTGGTTTGATTTTATCAAGATATGCAGGTCCTGGTAGTCACCGCTACCCTGTTGGTTTTTCAGGGGATACTATTATTAGTTGGAATTCCTTAAGATTTCAACCTTATTTTACAGCGACAGCATCAAATATCGGTTATAGTTGGTGGAGTCATGATATCGGTGGGCACATGCTGGGGGATTATGACGAAGAGCTACAAACTAGATGGCTACAGTTTGGGGTTTTTAGTCCGATTACTCGATTACATAGTTCTAGAAGTCCCTTCAATAGTAAAGAACCTTGGTTTTTTTCAGAAACAACATCTAAGATTATGAAGAAATACCTTCGTTTGAGACATCAGATGATTCCATATCTATACACCATGAATGTAAAGACACATGAGGAAGGTGCCCCATTAATCAGCCCAATGTACTATTTCTACCCAGAGAATGATGAGAGCTATAATGTTCCAAACCAATACTTTTTTGGAACAGAACTGATGGTGGCTCCCGTTGTAGAAAAGATGGATTTGGCATTTCAATCTGCAAAAGTAGATGTATGGTTCCCTGAAGGTGAATGGTATGACTTCTTTTCAGAGAAAAAATACACAGGTGGTGTGAACTTAAGTGTTTATAGAGACATTTCGACTATTCCTGTGTTTGCAAAAAGTGGTGCAATCATTCCCTTGGTTGGTTCTGAGATAAATATGGGGGTTGATTTACCTGAAGTTGTAGATTGGTATGTATTCCCAGGTAAACAACATTCTTTTGAAATGATTGAAGATCAAAATGGTCAAAGATATAAAACAAGATTATCAATCGATTGGGAAATGGGAATGCTAGAGTTGGCATTACAAGGAGATTCTAGTATCGTTCCAAGTAATAGAAGGCATAGAATTCATTTTAAAGGAACGAATGTGTCTATAATTGAATTACCAAATAAGAATGATACAGCTAGATTTGAATGTAAAGATAATAAAATATTATCTTTAAATGATGAAGTTTTTAGACTACTAAAGACTGCTTCTCTTCCATATGAATTAAAAGATAGATTGTTAAATCAATTCATCAATGCCAAAAATTCTCATGAGTTAATGAATATCTTGCATCATCAGGATAAGGAATTGAGAGGGCGTTTGTTGGAAATGATATTTACTAGCGAAAACTAATTGAGAAATTTCGTACACAATTTCTATTATTTAATTACTAATTAGTTATTTTTTAATGTGTAATAGTTTTACATCTCTATGCTTATTGATACTCTTCGAAAATCAAATTCAAACCACGTCAACGTCGCCTTGCCGTACTCAAGTACAGCCTGCGGCTAGTTTCCTAGTTTGCTCTTTGATTTTCATTGAGTATGACTTGTATTTTAGTAATTACAAGTTTGGCATAGGGATGTTTTTTGTTTACTGAAGAGGAAAGGATAAGTATGTTTCAAGATTTGAAATATTTTTAAACTAAACAAGAGCAAATTTTTAAAGGTGATTTTTCAAAGTAACTTCCACTTGCCTGACCGAAGTGGAAGTTAGTCTGAAATGGATTTTTATGGTGGAATTAAGTATGAGACGTGTGATTTTTTCAGAAAATTTTCTAAAACAAACAGGATTTGTTTGACATTTATTTGAAAATTCTGTAAAATGAATTATTATATCGTTAAAGGAGAATATATATGGAAAAACAGAAAACATTTTTTGGACATCCTATGGGCTTGTCCACCCTCTTCTTTACAGAAATGTGGGAACGCTTTTCTTACTATGGGATGCGAGCTATCCTACTTTACTATATGTACTATAGTGTGCAAGATGGTGGATTGGGAATGGATAAGACCACAGCTGCATCGGTTATGGCGATTTATGGCTCGCTGGTATTTTTGTCCTCGGTTATCGGTGGTTTTGTCAGTGACCGTATTTTAGGAAGTCGTAAGACTGTCTTTTACGGTGGGATTCTGATTATGCTAGGGCATATTGCTTTGGCAACACCTTTTGGACAAGTGGCTCTCTATCTTTCTATTGCCTTGATTATCTTTGGTACTGGATTTTTAAAACCCAATATCTCAGATATGGTTGGGGGAATTTATGAGAAAGAGGATGATAGACGGGATGCAGGTTTTAGTATCTTTGTCTTTGGTATTAACTTAGGTGCCTTCGTTGCCCCTTATCTAGTGGGTTATCTAGGTCAGGAAGTCAATTTCCATCTAGGTTTCTCATTAGCTGCCATTGGGATGTTCTTTGGTCTGGTGAAGTATGTTTTAGATGGGAAGAAATACCTGCCTGAATCAAGTCTTTACCCCACTGATCCCCTTTCACAGAAGGACCAGCAGACCTTGATTAAACGCTTGCTGATTACACTTGTCATGGTTATTCTTGTGGTTATAGGTTTAGTCTTTACTCACCAGTTTAACGTGGATATGATTGTTAATATCTTTACAGTGATTGCGGTAATCATTCCAATCTACTATTTCTTCAAAATTTTATCTAGTCAGAAAATAACTGCTACTGAGAGATCTCGAGTGTTTGCCTACATTCCGTTATTTATCGCAGGAGTACTCTTCTGGTCTATTGAGGAACAGGGTTCTGTTGTTCTCGCTCTATTTGCGGATGATCAAACTCAACTTTACTTTAATGTATTTGGGAATCAGATTCATTTTCCATCTAGCTTTTTCCAAAGTATCAATCCCCTTTTCATTATGATTTATGTGCCGATTTTTGCGTGGTTGTGGGGGAAAATGGGTAAAAAGCAACCATCCTCCGCTAAGAAATTTGCTTACGGTTTATTTGCTGCAGGTTTATCCTTCTTGTGGATGATGTTACCAGGGATGCTCTTTGGGACAGATGTTAAGGTCAGCCCTCTCTGGTTGATTATGAGTTGGGCTATTGTGATTGTGGGGGAAATGTTGATTTCGCCTATTGGTCTATCAGTCACTACTAAGCTAGCACCAAAATCTTTCCAAGCACAAATGATGTCTATCTGGTTCTTGAGTAATGCAGCTGCCCAAGCTATCAATGCTCAAATTGTAAAATTTTATACAAGTGAAACTGAAGTGGCTTACTATGGAATTGTTGGAGGAATTACGATTGTATTCGGTATTATCTTACTCTTCTACGTTCCACGTATTGAAAAACTAATGTCTGGTATCAAATAGAGAAAAACTGGAATTTCTGTAGGGATTCTAAAAGTTAGATCAATTATTTATTCAAAGGATTTAGTTCTGTATTGCATAGAGCTAAGTCCTTTTTGTTTGATGAAAATTCATGATGTTTATGATATTCCTAGTAGACATTTATTCATTTTTTCTATTTAATACTCAATGAAAATCAAAGAGCAAACTAGGAAACTAGCCACAGGCTGCTCAAAACACTG
>NZ_VMNB01000013.1:63810-94911 GCF_013277515.1 Streptococcus sp. k-402
CGAAGTCAGTAACCATACATATGGCAAAGCGACGTTGACGCGGTTTGAAGAGATTTTCGAAGAGTATAAGTCAAAGCTAATCAAAAAATCTCACTATTCATTAGGCTAAAGGAAACCTAATCATAGTGAGATTGTGAATTATAGTAGAGTTTGTATCGCCTCTTCAATTTGTTTTGGGTCTGTTTTTGAAGAGAAGCGTTCAAAGACTTGCCCATCACGACCGATGAGAAACTTAGCGAAATTCCATTCAACTCGTTTTCCCAGTGAGCCAGATTTTTGTTCTTTCAACCAAACATAGAGAGGATCTGCTTCCTTACCGTTGACCTTTATCTTGGCAAAACGTGGGAAGCTGGTCTGATAATGTAGGCTACAGAAGGCGTTGATTTCCTCTGGGCTACCTGGTGCTTGTCCCATAAACTGATTGCAAGGGAAGTCTAAAATCTCAAAACCTTGTTCTTGATAGCGATCATAGAGTTCTTGAAGTCCTTGGTACTGGGGCGTTAAACCACATCCGGTAGCAGTGTTGACAACCAAGAGAACTTTCCCACGATAGGCATCTAGTGGAGTTTCTTGCTTGTCTTGGTTCAAGACTGAAAAATCGTATAGTGAAGTCATTGCTTGCTTTTCTCCTTCTGTTTGGTATTTTTAGGAGTTTTTTCCTCCTGTAGGGATAGAAAGCCGTAGGTCAGGGTTCCAAAAATGCTACCGATAATCAGGCCGTACATTAGGAAAGGACCACTTTTATCAAATTGCATGAGCAACTTCACAAAATCTGAAAGGGACATCTGCTGAACGAAGACTTTATGAAAGATGAGTAAGGTAAAGAGGCCAATCTGAAGACCGATAAACACAATCCAACTTCGGAATTTGATTTGGGCTTTGCTGTAGGTTTTGAGGATGATTTCTGACTTGTCATCTTTTTCCAGATGGAGTTCTTTGACGACTCTTTGAGTTTTTAAGGTAATGAAAAAAATGAGTCCAGAGTAAACGTAGGGCATAGCATAGCGAACGGTTTCTATGAAACGTCCAAATAACAGATAAAATAAGAAGAGGAAGAAGGAAGAATAAACGATTTGAACCATAGAACGAGCACAAGCCTTGTAGATAATTTCTTGTCGGCATTCATCAAAAGGGCCTTGGATATGAAAGAGATTTCGGAGTAGGCGAGTGGTTAAGTCTTCTTTTTTCATGTTAGTAACCTCCTAAATGAGCGGTTTTACTGATTTTCTTTTACGAATTGATAGAGATAATAAAGATAAATGATAGAAGAAAGGCTAGCGATAGTCAGCAGTAAATAATAATTCCAATTGCCTGAGACGAGCATCAGTTGTGGAAAAGATAGAATCATAAAGTATAGTGCTAAGTTAAGTGTGCGCGTTTTTGGGGAGTCAATCTTTAGATAAGTCAGTACTTTGTTAAGTGCTAGAATAAAGACTAGCACGAGGAATGTCTCGTCGATTGGCAAGTTCCCTGAAATGATGATGAAGATGAGCAGAGAACTGAACAAAAGATGATAGGTCAGTAAAGTTAGTAATGATTTCATAGGGGACCTCCTAATCCTGGTCTTTTTTAGCTCTTGCAATACGAAGTGAGTCGACAATATGTATCATCACTCCGAAAAAGAAAGCTCCCAGTATAGTTTTAAAAATATGTTTTGTATTTAGAAGAGAACTGATAAAATTTGGATTTTCACTTGTTAGGGTATCAATGAGTGGAATTATAAAAAATATCACTGTTCCATAAATCGAACCTGCTTTCAGACCAGGATAACGTAACTGTTTCTTTTCTTTTTTCATGAGTTTCCTCCTAATCCTCATCTTGATCTTTCTTAGCTTTTGCAATGCGACGGGAGATGATAATTTGTATAACCACTCCGAAGAAGAAAGATTGGAGAATACTTGAAAAAATATTTTTAAAAGTGAGAAGAGACTGAAGATAGTCCTGACTCTCACCTAGCAGTATATGGAGAAGAGGGGTTACAAAAAAACTCATCAATCCATAGACTATCCCTACTTTAAGACCTGGGTAGTGTAGTTGCTTGCTTTCTTTCTCACTCAGCATATCTGGATCAATAGCTGTAATCCCTGTTTTTTTGGTTTGGGAGAGCACATAGAGAGCAGAAATCATCGAAATGCCGAATACCACAATAGGATAGCCGATAGCGACAATTTGCGGGTATTTATAAGCGAGGACAAAGGGGATGAGATTTCCAAATGTCATCAGATAAAAGAGGATGATAAAGACTTGATTGCCGATACGATCAGCCTCGCGTCGTTTGTGTTCATCAAGTGGTCCTGAAATGCCATAAATGCGTTTGATCAGTTTTTCCGTGAAGGTTTCTTTTTTCATGAGTTTGCTCCTTTTTTAAAAATCTTCCTCCCAAAAGAGACTGTTGAGGTCAGTTTGGAGGCTGCGGGCGAGATTGAGACAGAGTTCCAGGGTTGGATTGTACTTGTCGTTTTCAATCATATTGATAGTCTGTCTTGAGACACCGATATCCTTGGCGAGTTCGAGCTGGGAAATGCCCAGTTCCTTGCGAAATTCTTTCACACGATTCATCTGTTCTCCTTTCTGATTTGTGTCGTATATATTTGACTATATTATATTCTTCTATAGAGTGAATGTCAAGCATATTTGACATATTTCTTAAAGAAATCTTACTTGTTTTTGGTCTATTTGTCTGACTAGTGCAAGCTGGTCGGATTTGTGGTAAAATAGATAAGATATGACAAAAGAATTTCATCATGTAACGGTCTTACTCTACGAGACGATTGATATGCTCGACGTAAAGCCTGACGGTATCTACGTTGATGCGACTTTGGGTGGAGCGGGCCATAGCGAATATTTATTAAGTAAATTAAGTGAAAAAGGTCATCTCTATGCCTTTGACCAGGACCAGAATGCCATTGACAATGCGCAAGAACGTTTGGCACCTTATATCGAAAAGGGGATGGTAACCTTTATCAAGGATAATTTCCGTCATTTACAGGCACGTTTGCTCGAAGCTGGTGTTCAGGAAATTGATGGAATTTGTTATGACTTGGGAGTGTCTAGTCCTCAGCTGGACCAGCGTGAGCGTGGTTTTTCTTATAAAAAGGATGCGCCACTGGACATGCGCATGAATCAGGATGCTAGTCTGACAGCCTATGAAGTGGTAAACCACTATGACTATCATGACTTGGTTCGTATTTTCTTCAAGTATGGTGAGGATAAATTCTCTAAACAGATTGCGCGTAAGATTGAACAAGTACGTGAAGTCAAGCCAATCGAGACAACGACTGAGTTAGCTGAGATTATCAAGTCTGCCAAACCTGCCAAGGAACTCAAGAAGAAGGGCCATCCTGCTAAGCAGATTTTCCAGGCTATTCGAATTGAAGTCAATGATGAACTGGGAGCGGCAGATGAGTCCATCCAGCAGGCTATGGATATGTTGGCTCTGGATGGTAGAATTTCAGTGATTACCTTTCATTCCTTAGAAGACCGCTTGACCAAGCAATTGTTCAAGGAAGCTTCAACGGTTGAAGTTCCAAAAGGCTTACCCTTCATCCCAGATGATCTCAAGCCCAAGATGGAATTGGTGTCCCGTAAGCCAATCTTGCCAAGTGCAGAAGAATTAGAAGCCAATAACCGCTCGCACTCAGCCAAGTTGCGCGTGGCCAGAAAAATTCACAAGTAAGAGGGAAAAAGATGGCAGAAAGAATGGAAAAAACAGGTCAAATACTACAGATGCAACTTAAACGGTTTTCGCGTGTGGAAAAAGCTTTTTACTTTTCCATTGCTGTAACCACTCTTATTGTAGCCATTAGTATTATTTTTATGCAGACCAAGCTCTTGCAAGTGCAGAATGATTTGACAAAAATCAATGCGCAGATAGAGGAAAAGAAGACCGAATTGGACGATGCCAAGCAAGAGGTCAATGAACTATTACGTGCAGAACGTTTGAAAGAAATTGCCAATTCACACGATTTGCAATTAAACAATGAAAATATTCGAATAGCGGAGTAAGATATGAAGTGGACAAAAAGAGTAATCCGTTATGCGACGAAAAATCGGAAATCGCCGGCTGAAAACAGACGCAGAGTTGGAAAAAGTCTGAGTTTATTATCTGTCTTTGTTTTTGCCGTTTTTTTAGTCAATTTTGCGGTCATTATTGGGACGGGCACTCGCTTTGGAACAGATTTAGCGAAGGAAGCTAAGAAGGTTCATCAAACCACCCGTACAGTTCCTGCCAAACGTGGGACTATTTATGACCGAAATGGAGTCCCGATTGCTGAGGATGCGACATCTTATAATGTCTATGCGGTCATTGATGAGAACTATAAGTCAGCAACGGGTAAGATTCTCTACGTAGAAAAAACACAATTTAACAAGGTTGCAGAGGTCTTTCATAAGTATCTGGACATGGAAGAATCCTATGTAAGAGAGCAACTCTCGCAACCTAATCTCAAGCAAGTTTCTTTTGGTGCCAAAGGAAATGGGATTACCTATGCCAATATGATGGCTATTAAAAAGGATTTGAAAGACGCTAGTGTTGAAGGAATTGACTTTACAACTAGCCCTAACAGAAGCTATCCAAATGGACAATTTGCTTCTAGCTTTATTGGCTTAGCCCAACTTCATGAAAATGAGGATGGTAGTAAGAGTTTGTTAGGGACTTCTGGTTTGGAGAGTTCTTTAAATACCATTCTTGCTGGGACAGACGGTATTATTACCTATGAAAAAGACCGTGTAGGAAATATCGTACCAGGTACAGAACTGGTATCGCAACAAACTGTGGATGGCAAGGATGTTTATACAACATTGTCTAGTCCGCTACAATCTTTCATGGAAACTCAGATGGATGCCTTTCTAGAAAAAGTAAAAGGTAAGTATATGACCGCGACCTTGGTCAGTGCAAAGACCGGTGAAATCCTCGCTACCACCCAACGACCTACCTTTAATGCAGATACTAAAGAAGGAATCACTGAGGACTTTGTTTGGCGTGATATTCTTTATCAAAGTAACTATGAACCAGGATCAGCCATGAAGGTTATGACGTTAGCTTCTTCTATTGATAATAATACCTTCCCAAGTGGAGAATACTTCAATAGCAGTGAATTCAAAATAGCGGATGCGACGACTCGAGATTGGGATGTTAATGAGGGTTTGACTACTGGTGGGATGATGACTTTCTTACAAGGTTTCGCTCACTCCAGTAATGTTGGAATGAGTCTACTTGAACAAAAAATGGGAGATGCTACTTGGTTGGATTATCTAAAACGCTTTAAATTTGGGGTTCCAACTCGCTTTGGCTTGACAGATGAATACGCTGGTCAACTTCCAGCTGATAATATTGTTAGTATTGCTCAAAGCTCATTTGGGCAAGGAATTTCAGTGACACAAACACAAATGCTTCGTGCCTTTACAGCTATTGCTAATGATGGAGTTATGCTGGAGCCAAAATTTATAAGTGCTATTTATGATACTAACAATCAGTCTGTACGTAAGTCACAAAAAGAAATAGTAGGAAATCCTGTTTCCAAAGAGGCAGCAAGCACAACTCGAAATCACATGATCTTAGTTGGGACGGACCCTCTATATGGAACTATGTATAATCACTACACAGGAAAGCCAATTATAACAGTTCCTGGACAAAATGTAGCAGTTAAATCCGGTACGGCTCAAATCGCTGATGAGAAAAATGGAGGATACTTGGTTGGTTCTACCAATTATATTTTCTCAGCTGTGACTATGAATCCTGCTGAAAATCCTGATTTTATCTTGTATGTAACGGTTCAACAGCCTGAGCATTATTCAGGTATCCAGTTGGGAGAATTTGCCACCCCAATCTTGGAGCGGGCTTCAGCTATGAAAGAATCTCTCAATCTTCAATCTCCAGCCAAAAATTTAGATAAAGTTACGACAGAATCTTCTTATGCAATGCCTAGCATCAAGGATATTTCACCTGGTGATTTAGCAGAAGAATTGCGTCGCAATCTTGTACAACCTATTGTTGTGGGAACAGGAACGAAGATTAAAAACAGTTCTGCTGAAGAAGGGAAGAATCTTGCCCCGAATCAGCAAGTCCTGATCTTATCTGATAAAGCAGAGGAAGTTCCAGACATGTATGGTTGGACAAAAGCAACCGCAGAAGCTTTTTCTAAGTGGTTAAATATAGAACTTGTATTTGAAGGTTCGGGCTCTACTGTGCAGAAGCAGGATGTTCGTGCTAATACAGCTATCAAGGACATTAAAAAAATTACATTAACTTTAGGAGACTAATATGTTTATTTCTATCAGTGCTGGAATTGTGACATTTTTACTAACTTTAGTAGGAATTCCAGCCTTTATCCAATTTTATAGAAAGGCGCAAATTACAGGCCAGCAGATGCATGAGGATGTCAAACAGCATCAGGCAAAAGCTGGGACTCCTACAATGGGAGGTTTGGTTTTCTTAATTACTTCTGTTTTGGTTGCTTTCTTTTTCGCCCTATTTAGTAGCCAATTCAGCAATAATGTGGGAATGATTTTGTTTATCTTGGTCTTGTATGGCTTGGTTGGATTTTTAGATGACTTTCTCAAGGTTTTTCGCAAAATCAATGAGGGGCTAAATCCCAAGCAGAAATTGGCTCTTCAGCTTCTAGGTGGAGTTATCTTCTATCTTTTCTATGAGCGTGGGGGCGATATGCTTTCAGTCTTTGGTTACCAAGTGCATCTAGGGATTTTCTATATTCTTTTCGCCCTTTTCTGGCTAGTCGGTTTTTCAAACGCGGTCAACTTGACAGACGGTATTGACGGTCTAGCTAGTATTTCCGTTGTGATTAGCTTGTCTGCCTATGGAGTTATTGCCTATGTGCAAGGTCAGATGGATATTCTTCTGGTGATTCTAGCCATGATTGGTGGTTTGCTCGGTTTCTTCGTCTTTAACCATAAGCCTGCTAAAGTCTTTATGGGAGATGTGGGAAGTTTGGCTCTCGGTGGAATGCTGGCCGCGATTTCTATGGCTCTCCACCAAGAATGGACTCTCTTGATTATCGGAATTGTGTATGTTTTTGAAACAACTTCGGTCATGATGCAAGTCAGTTATTTCAAACTGACAGGTGGTAAACGTATTTTCCGTATGACGCCTGTCCATCACCATTTTGAGCTTGGGGGATTGTCTGGTAAAGGAAATCCTTGGAGCGAGTGGAAGGTTGACTTCTTCTTTTGGGGAGTGGGACTTCTAGCAAGTCTCTTGACACTAGCAATTTTGTATTTGATGTAAGAATGGCACCCTGATGTTTCAGGGTGTTTTTGCATTCTAAAAAATATTGGTCAATTAAAGTCAAATCTCTTGACCTTTTCTGACTAATGTAGTATATTATGAACGTAAGGTAAATGAAAGCCTTACGTGAACACTTATGCTTAATGAAAATCAAAGAACAAACTAGGAAGCTAGCCGCAGCTTGTTAAAAATACTATTTTGAGGCTGCAGATAGAGCTGACGTGGTTTGAAGAGATTTTTGAAGAGTATTATTTAAAGTAAAATAGAAAGAGGTGGGTCTATGTTTAATCTAGAAATCTTCAGAAGTAAAGATAGTCTACTCCTGCTTGAAAAAGAAAAACCAGAAATAGTACGTAGAGTAGCGATTTAGCTAGTCTAAATTTTTTAAAACAAAGGTCAAAGATAGTCAATATCAGTAATAATAACTTAGAAAAACAAAAAGAGGTAAAGAATATGAATAACAACTTTAATAATTTTAACAACATGGATGATTTATTTAACCAATTGATGGGTGGTATGCGAGGATACAGTTCTGAAAATCGCCGTTACTTGATTAATGGACGTGAAGTGACACCTGAGGAATTTGCTCACTATCGTGCGACTGGTCAATTACCAGGAAATGCAGAAACTGATGGACAAATGCCACAACATACATCAGGTATGAAACAAGACGGTGTCCTTGCTAAACTGGGTCGAAACTTGACTGCAGAAGCGCGTGAGGGCAAGTTGGATCCTGTTATCGGACGAAACAAGGAAATTCAAGAAACATCTGAAATTCTTTCACGCCGTACCAAGAACAATCCTGTTCTAGTCGGAGATGCAGGTGTTGGTAAGACAGCGGTTGTCGAAGGTCTAGCACAAGCGATTGTGAACGGAGATGTCCCAGCCGCTATCAAGAATAAGGAAATTATTTCCATTGATATCTCAGGTCTGGAGGCTGGTACTCAATACCGTGGTAGCTTTGAAGAAAATGTTCAAAACCTAGTCAATGAAGTGAAAGAAGCAGGAAATATTATCCTCTTCTTTGATGAAATTCACCAAATCCTCGGTGCAGGTAGCACTGGTGGAGACAGTGGTTCTAAAGGGCTTGCAGACATTCTTAAGCCAGCTCTCTCTCGTGGAGAATTGACAGTGATTGGGGCAACGACTCAAGATGAATACCGTAACACTATCTTGAAGAATGCAGCTCTTGCTCGTCGTTTCAACGAAGTCAAGGTCAATGCTCCTTCAGCAGAGGATACATATAAAATCCTTCAAGGAATTCGTGATCTCTATCAACAACACCACAATGTCATCTTGCCAGACGAAGTCTTAAAAGCTGCCGTTGATTACTCTGTTCAATATATTCCTCAACGTAGCTTGCCAGATAAGGCTATCGACCTTGTCGATGTTACGGCGGCTCACTTGGCAGCTCAGCATCCTGTAACAGATGTGCATGCTGTTGAACGTGAAATTGAGGTAGAAAAAGACAAGCAAGAAAAAGCTGTTGAGTCAGAAGATTTTGAAGCAGCTCTAAACTATAAAACACGCATCGCAGAATTGGAAAAGAAAATCGAAAACCATACAGAAGATATGAAGGTAACTGCAAGTATCAACGATGTGGCTGAATCTGTAGAACGAATGACCGGTATTCCAGTGTCACAAATGGGAGCGTCAGACATCGAACGTTTGAAAGATATGGCTCATCGTCTGCAAGATAAGGTAATCGGTCAAGATAAGGCAGTTGAAGCTGTAGCCCGTGCCATCCGTCGTAACCGTGCTGGTTTTGATGAAGGTAATCGCCCAATCGGTAGCTTCCTCTTTGTAGGTCCAACTGGGGTTGGTAAGACAGAACTTGCTAAGCAATTGGCGCTAGATATGTTTGGAACCAAGGACGCAATCATTCGTTTGGATATGTCTGAATACAGTGACCGCACAGCTGTTTCTAAGCTAATTGGTACCACAGCAGGTTATGTGGGCTATGATGACAATAGCAATACCTTAACAGAACGTGTTCGCCGCAATCCATACTCTATCATTCTCTTGGATGAAATTGAAAAGGCTGATCCTCAAGTCATTACCCTTCTCCTCCAAGTTCTAGATGATGGTCGTTTGACAGATGGTCAAGGAAACACAGTAAACTTCAAAAATACTGTCATTATTGCGACCTCAAATGCTGGATTTGGCTATGAAGCCAACTTGACAGAAGATGCGGACAAACCAGAATTGATGGATCGTTTGAAACCCTTCTTCCGTCCAGAATTCCTTAACCGCTTTAACGCAGTTATCGAGTTCTCACACTTGACTAAGGAAGATCTTTCTAAGATTGTGGACTTGATGTTGGCCGAAGTCAACCAAACCTTGGCTAAGAAAGACATTGATTTGGTAGTCAGTCAAGCGGCTAAGGACTATATTACAGAAGAAGGCTATGATGAAGTCATGGGGGTTCGACCTCTCCGTCGCGTGGTTGAACAAGAAATTCGTGATAAGGTGACAGACTTCCATTTGGATCACCTAGATGCCAAACACCTGGAAGCAGATATGGAAGATGGCATTTTAGTCATTCGTGAAAAAGCCTAATACTCTTCGAAAATCAAATTCAAACCACGTCAGCTTCGCCTTGCCGTACTCAAGTACTGTCTGTGGCTAGCTTCCTAGTTTGCTTTTTGATTTTCATTGAGTATAAGCCAAGATTTTGAGAATAAAAAGAAGGAGCCAGCTGAAAAAACTGGTTCCTTTTACATTTAAATCACATGACGCTCAAAGGCATCATCTGAAATTCCTTGTTCCAAGATGAGTTTCGCCCATTCTTTAGCAGAGAAGAGGCTGTGGTCCTTATAGTTTCCGCAAGATTCGATGGTTGTTCCAGGGACGTCTTCCCAAGTAGTAGTCTCAGCGATTTCCTTGAGCGAATCCTTGATGACGGCCGCGATTTCAGCACTGGTGTGGCGCCCCCACATAATCATATGGAAGCCTGTGCGGCAACCAAATGGTGAACAGTCAATCATGCCGTCAATGCGAGTACGGATGAGTTTGGCCAAGAGGTGCTCGATAGTGTGAAGGCCAGCAGTAGGGATAGAGTCTTCGTTTGGTTGTACTAAACGAATATCGTAATTGGAGATGATGTCTCCCTTTGGCCCTGTTTCTTCCCCAATCAAGCGAACATAGGGTGCTTTAACAATGGTGTGGTCAAGTTCAAAACTTTCAACAATAACTTCTTTTGACATGGTAAATCCTTTCAGTTTTCTTCTTTCATTATAACATAAAGCTGACTCCTGAGGCAGAGAGAAAACCTCTCCGAGAGTGGAGAGGTTGAAATCTTTATTTACGATACAAGCGGTCGTATTGGTAGTAAGGGTCAAAGGTTACGTTGATACCTAGTTTACGAAGGACATTCTTGTCTTCATCTGTCAAGATGATGGTTGAGTGGGCTTCACTTCCTTTGAGGTTGCCAAGTTCTTCCATAGCACGAGCGGCATCAGGATTTTCTGTAGCTGTGATAGCAAGTGCAATCAGGATTTCATTTGAATGCAGGCGTGGATTGCGGCTACCGAGATGATCGATTTTAAGACCTTGGATTGGCTTAACAACTTCAGGTTCGATTAGTTTTACTTCTTTAGCGATGTCAGCTGATTTCTTGATGGCGTTGATAAGAGCAGCTGCTGTAGGGCCAAAGAGTTCTGAGTTCTTACCAGTGACAATTTCCCCAGTTGGCAATTCAAGGGCTAGGGCTGGTCCACCAGTTTCTTCTGCTTTTTGACGTGCAGTAACAGCAACCTTACGGTCTGCTGGTGTGATACCGAGGTCATTCATAAGCAACTCAATTTTCTTGACAGCAGATTCGCCCACTTTTTCGGCTTTGAAATCAAGAACAGTCTGATAGTAACGACGGATGATTTCTTGTTTAGAGGCTTCGATAGCAGCCTCATTATCTGTAATAGCGAAACCAACCATGTTGACACCCATGTCTGTTGGAGAAGCGTATGGAGACTCTCCTAGAATGCGTTCCAACATGCGTTTGAGAACTGGGAAAATTTCAATATCACGGTTGTAGTTGACAGTGGTTTCTCCGTAAGTTTGGAGATGGAAGGGGTCAATCATGTTGACATCATCAAGGTCTGCTGTAGCAGCCTCGTAGGCCAAGTTGACTGGGTGATGAAGGGGGAGATTCCAAACAGGGAAGGTTTCAAATTTAGCGTAGCCAGACTTGATGCCATTGATTTGGTCGTGGTACATATTGGACATACAGGTTGCCAATTTTCCAGAACCAGGTCCAGGAGCGGTTACGACAATCAAGTTGCGACTGGTTTTGATGTAGTCGTTTTTCCCCATACCTTCTGGTGAAATGATGTGATCCATATCTGTCGGATATCCTTTGATTGGATAATGAAGATAAGAATCAATTCCGTTTTTTTCAAGTTGATTTCGGAAGGCATCTGCAGCTGGTTGGCCAGCGTACTGTGTGATGACAACGGAACCAACAAAAATCCCTAATTCATTGAATTTGTCAATCAAACGAAGAACTTCTTGGTCATAAGAAATGCCCAAGTCACCACGTGCTTTAGAATGTTCGATGTTGCTAGCATTAATAGCAATCACTACCTCAACCTGCTCTTTCAATTCTTGTAAGAGCTTGATTTTATTGTCAGGCTCATAACCAGGAAGGACACGAGCAGCGTGGAAATCTTCTAACATTTTACCACCAAACTCCAAGTAGAGCTTGCCGTCAAATTGGTTAATGCGCTCCAAAATGTGGTCGCGCTGTAGATTCAAATATTGTTCAGAACTAAAAGCTTGTTTTTTCATTTTTTTACCTCTGACCTCTATTATAATAAAAAATTGGAAGTTAGGAAACTATGGAGTTAAAAAAGGAATCAAAAAGATTAGGCAAACGCTTGCATAAAATTTTAAAAAGCGCTATCATAGATTACAGATTATTAAAATAATGAGGTAAGAAGATGCAAGAAAAATGGTGGCACAATGCCGTAGTCTATCAAGTCTATCCTAAGAGCTTTGTGGATAGCAACGGAGATGGAATTGGCGATTTGCCAGGTATTACCAGTAAGTTAGACTATCTAGCTAAGTTAGGAATTACAGCGATTTGGCTTTCTCCTGTTTATGACAGCCCCATGGATGATAATGGCTATGATATTGCTGATTATCAAGCGATTGCGGCTATTTTTGGGACCATGGAGGATATGGACCAACTGATTGCGGAAGCTAAGAAGCGTGATATCCGTATCATCATGGACTTGGTGGTCAATCATACCTCAGATGAACATGCTTGGTTTGTCGAGGCATGTGAAAATCCTGATAGCCCTGAGCGTGACTACTATATCTGGCGGGATAAACCCAATGATTTGGATTCTATCTTTAGCGGATCTGCTTGGGAATACGATGAAAAGTCGGGTCAGTACTATCTCCACTTTTTCAGCAAGAAACAGCCTGATCTCAACTGGGAAAATGAAAAACTTCGCCAGAAAATCTATGAGATGATGAACTTTTGGATTGATAAAGGGATTGGTGGTTTCCGAATGGATGTTATTGATATGATTGGGAAAATTCCTGACGAGAAGGTGGTTAATAATGGTCCTATGCTCCATCCTTATCTCAAGGAGATGAATCAAGCGACCTTTGGAGATAAGAATCTCTTGACGGTAGGGGAGACCTGGGGGGCAACGCCAGAAATTGCCAAGCTCTACTCTGATCCAAAGGGGCAAGAATTGTCTATGGTCTTCCAGTTTGAACATATCGGTCTTCAGTATCAGGAAGGGCAACCTAAATGGCACTATCAAAAAGAGCTGAATATTGCTAAGTTAAAAGAGATTTTCAACAAATGGCAGACAGAGTTAGGAGTTGAGGACGGTTGGAATTCCCTCTTCTGGAACAACCATGACCTTCCTCGCATCGTCTCAATCTGGGGAAATGACCAAGAATACCGCGAAAAATCTGCCAAAGCCTTTGCAATCTTGCTTCATCTCATGAGAGGGACTCCTTATATCTACCAAGGTGAGGAAATTGGGATGACCAACTATCCCTTTGAAACACTGGACCAAGTAGAAGATATTGAATCCCTTAACTATGCGCGTGAAGCTCTTGAAAAAGGTGTTCCGATTGAAGAAATCATGGACAGTATCCGTGTTATTGGACGTGACAATGCCCGTACCCCTATGCAATGGGACGAGAGCAAAAACGCTGGTTTCTCAACAGGTCAACCTTGGTTGGCAGTGAATCCAAACCATCAAGAAATCAACGTTCAAGAAGCGCTGGCAAATCCAGATTCTATTTTCTATACCTATCAGAAACTGGTCCAAATTCGCAAGGAGAATAGCTGGCTAATTCGAGCTGACTTTGAATTGCTTGAAACAGCTGACAAGGTCTTTGCCTATATCCGTAAAGATGGTGACCGTCGTTTCCTAGTTGTGGCTAACTTGTCCAATGAAGAACAAGACTTGGTAGTAGAAGGAAGCGTCAAATCTGTCTTGATTGAAAACACCGTGGCTCAAGAAGTTTTTGAAAAACAAATCTTGACTCCATGGGATGCTTTCTGTGTGGAATTGACTGACTAAAATGAGAGAGATTGGGCAAAAACTCGACTTCAGGAGAAAATGAAGTAAATCTTCCCACAATAAAACGCATAGTACCAAGGTTTTCATTGTACTGACCGGATATTATGCGTTTTTTGTTTTAAAGACTTTTTTCCCAGCCTCTTTTTGCTAAAAGTTGTATAAAAAACTCTTATAAAAACATTTGTTAGAATTTTCTAACAAATTCTACAAGAAGTCTTGCATTTATAAAAAAAATAGGGTATAATAGTGAAAATACTATTTTAAAGGAGATTATTTATGCAATCGAAAAAGTGGCTCTTAGGAGCAGGAGTGACCTTGAGCACAGCCATCCTTTTAACAGCTTGTGGGAAAAGTGAAAAGAATGCAGATGCTCCCAAAACATTCTCTTATGTTTATGCAGTTGATCCATCATCCTTGGATTATAGCCTTACAAGTAAAAGTTCAACTTCTGACGTAATAGGTAATGTCGTCGACGGTCTTTTAGAGAATGATAAATATGGGAATCTCATTCCTTCTCTAGCAGAGGATTGGTCAGTTTCTAAAGATGGCTTGACTTATACTTACAAATTACGTAAAGGTGTGAAGTGGTATACTTCTGAAGGAGAGGAGTATGCAGAAGTTAAGGCTCAGGATTTTGTTACAGGTCTGAAACATGCAGCAGACGGAAAATCCGATGGTCTTTCTTTGGTTGAGAAATCCATCAAAGGATTGGAGGCTTATGTTAGTGGTGAGACAAACGACTTCTCAACTGTAGGTGTGAAGGCTCTTGATGATTATACGGTAGAATATACCCTTAATAACCCGGAAAGTTTTTGGAACTCTAAAGTAACCACAGCAACCATGCTTCCTGTAAATGAAGAATTTTTGAATGCAACAGGCAAGGATTACGGAGCGCCAACTCCATCAAGTATTCTTTACAATGGCCCATATTTTTTGAAATCTTTGATTTCTAAATCTGTGATTGAATATGAAAAAAATCCTAACTATTGGGATAAGGAAAATGTCAAGATTGATAATGTGAAATTAACATTCTATGATGGTTCAGATCAAGAATCCTTAATTCGTAGCTTTACACAAGGTGCCTATACCACTGCACGTCTTTTTCCAGCAAGCTCAAACTTTGAGTCAACTAAGAAAGAGTACGGAGATAAGATTGTCTATAGTCCACAAGAGGCAACAAGCTACTACCTCACTGTGAACGTAAACCGCCAGTCTTACAATAAAACAGCTAAAACAGATGAGTCACAAAAAACATCAACAAAAGAAGCTCTTCTCAATAAGAACTTCCGTCAGGCTCTTAATTTTGCCTTCAATCGCCACGCCTATACAGCTCAATTAAACGGTGAAGAGGGTGCGGATAAGATTATTCGTAATAGTCTAGTGCCAGATAATTACGTTCAAGTAGCTGGGAAGACCTTCGGACAGTTGGCTCAGGATGAACTACTGAAATATGGAGAACAGTGGAAAGATGTGACTCTCACAGATGGTAAGGATACAATTTACAATCCAACAAAGGCTAAATCTGCATTTGAAAAAGCGAAGTCAGAATTGCAAGCTAAGGGAGTAAGTTTCCCGATTCATTTGGATGTGCCTGTTGAGCAAACTGATGTAGTTGCGGTTCAACAAACCAATTCGCTAAAACAATCAATTGAAGAAACGCTTGGAACGGAGAATGTCATTATAGATGTTCTTCAAATGACAGATAATGAGAAGGAAAGTATTACTTCTCAAGCTAAAGTTCCAACCCAAAAAGATTATGATTTGAACGGAACAGGTTGGGGACCAGATTACCAAGATCCAGCAACCTATCTCAATATTTTAGATGCTAAGAAGGGTTCTGCCTTGAAACATCTAGGTATAACAAAGGGCAAGGATCCTGAAGTTGTGGCGAAAGTTGGCTTGGATGAATACAAGAAGCTCTTGGATGATGCGGCTTCTGAGACAAGTAATCTTGATAAACGATACGAAAAGTATGCCAAAGCACAGGCTTGGGTTACTGATAGTTCACTTCTTATTCCAGTTGCTTCTTCAGGGGGCTCTCCTATGGTTAGTCGTACTGTTCCATTTACAAAAGCTTATTCACAGGTCGGTATTAAGGGGGATCCATTTATTTTTAAAGGAATGGAACTTCAAAATGATATTGTGACAACTAAAGAGTATGATGCGGCCTTCAAAAAGTGGCAAAAGGAAAAACTGGAATCGAATGCTCAGTATCAAAAGGATTTAGAAAAGCACATAAAATAATGTGAATGAGAATTTTGCTTTCGTTAGGTTATCAGTTAATTCATTGATATTTAAATGATAAAACGCATAAAAACAAGGGAGGACTGTATGAAAGGCAGAAATCCTTTGTTTTTTTATAACCAAGGTTTATAAACTTTCATTCTCAAAATTCAATTAACTTTACAAATTCCCACTATTTTGGTAAAATAAATATATGTTATAAAAACTAACATAAAGGAGAAAGAAGATGACTACAAAAAAGCGTATCCTTAGTGCAGGACTGACTTTTGCAGCTGCTTTGCTTTTAGCTGCTTGCGGACAATCAGGTTCAGATACAAAAACTTACTCATCAACCTTTAGTGGAAATCCAACTACATTTAACTACTTGTTAGACTACTACGCTGATAATACAGCCATCATTACCAACCTAGTTGATGGTTTGCTTGAAAATGACAATCACGGAAACCTAGTTCCATCTTTGGCAGAAGACTGGTCTGTTTCGAAAGACGGTCTGACTTATACCTACAAATTGAGAAAAGATGCCAAATGGTTCACGGCTGACGGTGAAGAGTACGCCCCAGTTAAGGCACAAGATTTTGTGACAGGTATCAAGTATGCAGTGGATAATAAATCACAGGCCATTGACTTGATTCAAAACTCGATCAAGGGCTTGAATGATTATATTACAGGAGCGGATTATGACTTTTCTAAGGTTGGGGTGAAGGCAATCGACGACCAGACTGTTGAGTATACTTTGGTACGCCCAGAACCTTACTGGAACTCAAAAACAACCAACAGTATTCTTTTCCCGGTAAACGAAGAGTTTCTAAATTCAAAAGGGAAAGATTTTGGGACCCTATCTCCAGATAGCATTCTCTACAGCGGACCTTATTTGTTAAAAGACTTCACATCAAAATCATCGATCGAGTATGTGAAAAATCCTCATTACTACGATCATGACAAAGTATCGATTGAACATGTGAAATTGGCTTACTTTGATGGTTCAGACCAAGAATTGACCATCCGTAACTTTGAAAGTGGAGCTTATTCAATCGCTGGGGTTTATCCAAATAGTTCTAACTTCGCCAAGACCAAGGAGAAATATAAGAATAATATCGTCTATAGTTTGCAGGACAAGACCTCTTGGTATTTCAATTTCAACGTCAACCGTAAGGCCTACAATCACACTGCTAAAACGACAGATGAGCAGAAGAAGTCAACTGAGACAGCTGTCTTGAACAAAAACTTCCGCCAAGCAGTGAACTTTGCCTTGGACCGCACAGCCTATTCTGCCCAGTCAAATGGGGAAGAGGCGGCTAGCAAGACACTTCGGAACACCTTGGTGCCTCCTACGTTTGTCCAAGTTGGAGACAAGACCTTTGGAGAAGTAGTCGCTTCTAAATTGGTCAACTATGGTACAGAATGGTCAGGTATTAACTTGGCAGATGCTCAGGATGCCTATTTTAACAAAGAAAAAGCCCAAGCAAAATTTGCAGAAGCTAAAAAAGAATTGGCAAGTCAAGGTGTGACCTTCCCAATTCACTTGGATGTGGCGGTTGATCAGACAAGTAAAAATGCCGTGACAGGCATGAACTCAGTTAAGCAGACCCTTGAGTCAGTTTTAGGTGCTGATAACATTGTCATTGATGTTCAGCAACTTTCAACAGATGATTTTAATAACGTAGCCTTCTTAGCGCCAACAGCAGCTGATCGTGACTACGATTTGAACTTTGATGGTTGGGTAGGTGACTATCAGGATCCATCAACTTATCTCAATCCTTTCAATGCAGAGGATGGCTTCTACCTCAAGATTTTTGGACTAGATGCCAAGGAAGATAAGGAAAAAATCACTAGCCTAGGTCTGGACACCTATACTAAGATGCTCAAAGATGCAGATAGTGAAAACAAAGATGTAGCCAAACGCTATGAAAAATATGCTGAAGCACAGGCTTGGATGATTGACAACTCTCTGATTATGTCAGCTATGTCAAGTGGTGGCACAGCATCTGTAACCAAAGTGACGCCATTTACAAGAGGCTATTCATTGGTTGGTATCAAGGGTGATGGCAATAACTACAAGTACATGAAACTGCAAAAAGACACTGTGACGACTAAACAGTTTGAGGAAGCTAAGACCAAATGGGAGCAAGAAAGCAAAAAAGCAATCGAAAAAGCCCAAAAAGAAGCAGAAAAACATGTTAAATAGTTAGAAATAGCCTTTTCAAGCAAAATCATAAAGACAAACATCAGTTTTGGTGCTTGTCTTTTTAAATCACTCGGCTATTGAAAACTGAGAAATGATTTGTTTTGTGCTAAAATAGATTGAAACGAATACTCAATAAAAATCAAAGAGAGACTGGGAAGTTAGCTCAAAGTACAGCTTTGAGCTGGTAGATAGAACTGATGAAGTCAGCTCAAAATACTGTTTGGAGGTTGCAGATGGACGCTGACGTGGTTTGAAGAGATTTTCGAAGAGTATAAGATTCTCTCTTTTACTATAGTTAAGGAGATGCAAAGATAAATGATAAGGGAGAGACTATGTACGACTATCTAATCGTTGGTGCTGGTTTGTCGGGAGCAATTTTTGCTTATGAAGCAACCAAGCGTGGAAAAAAAGTAAAAGTTATTGATAAACGTGACCACATTGGTGGGAATATCTACTGTGAGAATGTAGAAGGGGTTAATGTTCATAAATACGGTGCTCATATCTTCCATACTTCTAATAAAAAAGTTTGGGATTATGTGAATCAATTTGCTGAATTTAACAACTACATCAACTCGCCTGTAGCTAATTACAAGGGTAGCCTTTATAATCTACCTTTCAATATGAATACTTTCTATGCTATGTGGGGTACAAAAACTCCTCAAGAGGTCAAAGATAAGATTGCTGAGCAAACGGCACATATGAAGGCTGTTGAACCTAAAAACTTGGAAGAACAGGCTATCAAGTTAATCGGTCCAGATATTTATGAAAAGTTGATTAAAGGATATACTGAAAAGCAATGGGGACGTTCTGCGACTGACCTTCCACCCTTTATCATCAAACGTCTACCAGTTCGTTTAACCTTTGATAATAACTACTTCAATGACCGTTACCAGGGTATTCCAATTGGTGGTTACAACGTTATCATCGAAAATATGCTCAAGGATGTTGAAGTAGAACTTGGCCTTGACTTTTTTGCCAATCGTGAGGAATTAGAAGTTTCTGCTGAAAAGGTTGTCTTTACAGGAATGATTGACCAATACTTCGATTATAAACATGGTGAGTTAGAATACCGTAGTCTTCGTTTTGAGCATGAAGTTCTTGATGAAGAAAACTATCAAGGAAATGCTGTTGTCAACTATACAGAACGAGAAATTCCTTATACTCGCATTATTGAGCATAAACATTTTGAGTATAGTACACAGGAGAAAACGGTTATTACTCGTGAATACCCAGCTGATTGGAAACGTGGAGATGAGCCTTATTATCCAATCAATGATGAGAGAAACAATGCCCTGTTTGCTAAATATCAAGAAGAAGCAGCACAGAATGATAAAGTCATTTTCTGTGGTCGTTTGGCTGACTATAAATACTATGATATGCATGTTGTTATTGAGCGGGCTTTGGAAGTGGTCGAGGAAGAGTTGGGACAATAATGCAAGGATTCCGTTATTTTAGAATCTTTGCTACTTAAGATTTTTAGAAGTAAGGTCAACAAGATTCTTTTCTGCTTATCAGAAGAGAACCTATGTTGGCTTTTTTAGCATAAATGAACAATTTTATTTTTCAGAATATATCAAATATAACAAATAACTCTTAAAATTCAGAAAATTCTATTGACAGGACTTGAAAAAGAGTCTATAATGAATAAAAAAACAAAGGAGAATACTATGAAAACAAGAAAAGTATTGGCTCTTGCGGGAGTAACCTTATTAGCAGCTGGTGTTTTAGCTGCTTGTTCTGGGGGTTCAGGCGCTCAAGGTGAAAAGACCTTTGCCTTTACCTACGAGACACATCCAGATAATCTCAACTATTTGACAACTGGTAAGGCAGCAACTTCTGAGATTACTAGTAATGTGATTGATGGACTACTTGAAAATGATAAATACGGGAACCTTGTTCCTTCATTGGCAGAAGACTGGTCAGTCTCTAAGGATGGCTTGACTTATACTTATAAGATTCGTCAGGATGCCAAGTGGTATACATCTGAGGGAGAAGAGTACGCTCCTGTTAAGGCTCAGGACTTTGTAACAGGACTTAAATATGCAACAGATAAGAAAGCAGAAGCCCTTTACTTGGTACAGGATTCAATCAAAGGTCTGGATGCCTATGCCAAAGGTGAAATCACAGACTTCGCTCAAGTCGGGATTAAAGCCCTTGACGACCAAACAATCCAATACACCTTGAACAAACCTGAAACTTTTTGGAACTCAAAAACAACCATGGGTGTGCTTGCGCCAGTCAATGAAGAGTTTTTGAATTCAAAAGGGGATGATTTTGCCAAAGCTACGGATCCAAGTAGTCTCTTGTATAACGGTCCTTATTTGTTGAAATCCATTGTGACTAAATCCTCTGTTGAATTTGCGAAGAATCCGAACTACTGGGATAAGGACAATGTGCATATTGACAAAGTTAAATTGTCATTCTGGGATGGGCAAGATACCAGCAAACCAGCAGAAAACTTTAAAGATGGTAGCCTTACAGCAGCTCGTCTTTATCCAACAAGTGCAAGTTTCGCAGAGCTTGAGAAGAGTATGAAAGACAATATCGTCTATACGCAACAAGACTCTACGACTTATCTAGTGGGAACAAATATTGATCGTCAATCTTATAAGCACACATCTAAGACTAGCGAAGAACAAAAGACTTCAACTAAAAAGGCTCTCTTAAACAAGGATTTCCGTCAGGCTATTGCTTTCGGATTTGACCGTACAGCCTATGCCTCTCAGCTGAATGGAGAAACTGGTGCAAGCAAAATCTTGCGTAATCTCTTTGTACCACCAACATTTGTTCAAGCAGACGGTAAAAACTTTGGCGATATAGTCAAAGAAAAATTAGTAACTTATGGGGATGAGTGGAAGGATGTTAATCTAGCCGATTCACAAGATGGTCTTTACAATCCAGAAAAAGCCAAGGCTGAATTTGCTAAAGCTAAATCAGCTTTACAAGCAGAAGGTGTGACTTTCCCAATTCATTTGGATATGCCAGTTGACCAGACAGCAACTACAAAAGTTCAACGTGTCCAATCTATGAAACAATCCTTGGAAGCAACTTTAGGAACTGATAATGTCATTATTGATATCCAACAATTGCAAAAAGATGAATTGCTTAATGTAACTCTATTTGCCGAAAATGCTGCTGGCGAAGACTGGGATTTATCAGATAATGTCGGTTGGGGTCCAGACTTTGCCGATCCATCAACCTACCTTGATATTATCAAACCATCTGTAGGAGAAAGCACTAAAACATATTTAGGATTTGACTCAGGGGAAGATAATGTAGCTGCTAAAAAAGTAGGTCTATATGACTACGAAAAATTGGTTACTGAGGCTGGTGATGAGACTATAGATGTTGCTAAACGATATGATAAATACGCTGCAGCCCAAGCTTGGTTGACAGATAGTGCCTTGATCATCCCAACAACTTCTAAAACTGGTCGTCCAATCTTGTCTAAGATGGTACCATTTACAATACCATTTGCATTGTCAGGAAATAAAGGTACAAGTGACCCAGTCTTGTATAAATACCTTGAACTTCAAGACAAGGCAGTTACTGCAGATGAATATCAAAAAGCTCAAGAAAAATGGATGAAAGAAAAAGCAGAATCCAATAAAAAAGCGCAAGAAGAACTTGCCAAACATGTGAAATAAGATAAAAAGAAGTTAGTTATTTGCTAACTTCTTTTGGTTTATCGAAAATGAGTTGAAACCTCTCTTCACTTTCAAAGATGATGAAGCTAATTTTTTTGTAGAAAAAATCCTGAGTTTTTATTCTCAGGATTTTCTTTCATCTCACTGTTGTGGTTGTTGAACTTGTGGATTTTGTGGCGTTGGTTGTACTGGTTGTGTCGGTTGAACAGCTTGACCAGCTTGTCCTTGGCTAGGATCAGTTGCTGGAGCATTATTGGGTTGTTGACCAACCGTCGTACTTGCCTGTGTAGTTGAACTTTCAGCTGTTGTGCTTGGAGTTTCTACTGTTTGTGTTTGTTGTGTTACTGAATTATTCCATGTGTTCTTTGCGTTGTTCTGGAAGACGAATTCTCCATTTCTATACAAGCCATCTGGCATTGTCCAATCTCCAGGTTGGTCATCTTCAGAAAGGTAAGTTATCATTGAACGATAGACTTTACCAGCAACAAGGAAACCATCTCCGATGATTGGAGTTAGACGATTTGAGTATCCTGTCCAAACAGCCATTGCATATTTGCGGGTATACCCTACAAACATTTCATCTGGAGCTACGTAACCAGTGTTCTTGATATACTTTTCAATTTCTTCGTCAGTATAGTTAGAAGTACCTGTTTTACCTGCTTGTGGAAGCCAAGGTAGGTAGGCTCCACGTCCGATTCCGTATACTAAGACAGTTTTCATCATTTCGGTCATCATATAGGCAGTAGTTTCTTTCATAGCCCGAGTACCGGCATCAGAAAATTCTTTTTCACTACCATCACTGAAGACAACTTTATTGATGTACATTGGTTTGTGGTAAATACCACCATTTGCGAATGCGGCATAGGCGGTAGCCATTTTTTCACTACTTGCCCCGTACTGTTTACTAGATTCTGTAGTATTACTTGAAATAGCATTTGAGTAGTGAATACTTGGATAGTCAATTCCTAAACCATTTAGGAAGTTTTTGGCTCTATCTAAACCAACCTTGTTTAGTGTTTCAACGGCAGGTACGTTACGAGATTGTTGAAGGGCATATTGCAGAGTAATATTACCAAAATATGCTCGATCCCAGTTGTAGACAGGTGTGCTTGTTCCTGGATAGTTATAAGGAATATCATTAACCATAGTTGCAGTAGAATCATAAACACCGTATTCTATAGCAGGTGCATAATCGGTGATTGGTTTCATTGTTGAACCCCAGTCACGATTGGTTTCCACAGCTTGGTTGGTACCAAATGAAACGTTACTTGCTTGGTGCCGAGCTCCAAGTTGGGCGATGACTTTACCATTTGAAACATCTACGACCGTAGATGCGACTTGCAAATCATCGTCAGGGTAAGAGACGTATTGATCGGAGTTGTAGATATCCCACAGACGTTTTTGAGCCTCTTGGTCTACATTTGTGTAAACATCCATCCCAGTAGTTAGAAGGTTATAGCCAGTTTCTTGTTCTACTTGGTCGATAACCTCTTTGAGATAATTGTCCATATATGCTGGGTAGCTATTGACTGATTTCAAACTTTGGAGTCCATCAGTAATAGGAGTATTGATAGCCTTCTCATACTGTTCGGCAGAAATGTAGCCCTGACCTTTCATCTCTGAAAGTACCAAGTTACGACGGTCAAGGGCAGCTTCTGGATGAGAATAGGGATCGTATTGATTCGGAGCCTGTGGCATTCCTGCTAGTAGGGCAAGTTGAGGTAGTGATAGTTCTCTCAAATCTTTGCCGTAATAGTTTTGGGCAGCCGTCTGCATTCCATAGTTTCCGTTAGACATGTAAACTTTATTCACGTAGTAGGTCAGAATTTCTTGTTTTGTGGTTTTTTGTTCTAATTGAATAGCCAACCAAGCTTCCTGGGCTTTACGTGAAATGGTCTGATCAGAAGTGGAAGTTGAGAAATAGGTCAACTTAATTAATTGTTGGGTAAGGGTTGATCCTCCCTGGAGAGAGTTGTTTTGTAAGTTACGTAAAAAAGCTCCTATAATTCGGATGGTATCGACACCGCGATGATCGAAAAAACGATGGTCTTCGATTGATACGATAGCCTTGACCAAATCAGTAGGAATTTCGTTGGCCTGAGCGTTTACTCGGCGTTCAGAGCCCAGATCGGCAATCAGTTCGTTTTTACTATCGAAAATCTTACTAGACGTGGTTGCGACTAATTTGCTCTCAGATAGGGCTGGGGCTTTACTGACGTAATAGAGAAATATGCCTCCTCCCAGCATAACTGCTGTGATAAATAAAGTTAAGAAGCAGATACTCACATACTTAGCTATTCGCAGGATAGTTTGTTTGTTCATCTTGTTTTACCACCTAATAAATGTTCTTTGATAACATTGAGATAGGGAATTTGAGGGAAGGCACCAGCCTTGATTTCATATCCATATTCTCGAATATATCCAAGTGGCATTGATTTTTGTCCCTTATCTTGATGGTAGAAGCGAATCAAATCGAATGCCGGCAATAAGTAGGTTTCTTGCTGAGAAGAAAAGTGAAGAAGGACAAAGCAGATTCCTTGTTGGGCAAGGACTTGTTCCATATGCTGAATTTGATGTGGATGAAAATTTTTCATCGGAATCGCACGTTTTTGTTTTGTTTCCTTGGCTTCAAAGTCGATGTAATATCCATTATAAACGCCAGAATAGTCCGTCGTTGAAGCTTGTCGAAAATAGGCCTCAACAATCTTGGCACGACTTCGCTGTGGATAGTCCACTCGTACAATTTGAATAGGGGTTGGTTTCTTGTGTATAACAGCCAAGCCCTGAGACAAATAGTAGTCGTTGGTAGCATTGATCATCTTTTCAAAAGACATTCCTCGATTTGCGAAATTTTTGGGTTGAGAAAGAGATGTTTGTCTTTTTTGTGATGAAAGTTTATGTGGATAGTTGACCATAATTCTCCTTATTGGTACAATAACATCACTCTATTATACCATAAATTTGCACAGAAAGGGTTAAAAATGGCTACAGCTTTGGTTTTAGGCTATTCTGCTTTTGATTTGGGTTTGTTTTCTGACAAGGATCCTCGTCTTAAATTGATTAAAAAAGCGATACGTAAAGATTTAGAGGCTATGGCAACAGATGGGGTGTCTTGGCTTGTGTTTACAGGAAGTTTGGGTTTTGAATATTGGGTTTTAGAGGTTGCTCAGGAGATGAAAACCGAGTACGGTTTCCAGTTGGCTACCATTTTTGCTTTTGAAACCCATGGGGAAAATTGGAATGAAGACAATCAGATGAAACTGAGTCGTTTTAAGCAAGTAGACTTTGTCAAATATGCCTATCCTCGCTATGAACACAAGGGGCAGTTAAGAGATTACCAGCAGTTTTTACTGGAAAACACGACTAGTTCCTATCTTTTTTATGATGAAGAAAATGAGACGAAACTAGCTTATTTTTACCAAAAGATGAAAAATCAAGAGGACTATTTTATAAAGAGATTAACATTTGATCAATTAAATGAACTTGCTGAAAATTTTTCCGAAAATTGAAGCTTTGACCTTGATTTTTGTTTGCCTTTTTTTATATAATAATACTAGCAAGCGAGAATGGAGAGAGACATGGCAAGTATTATTTTTTCAGCAAAAGATATTTTTGAACAAGAGTTTGGGCGTGAAGTCCGTGGCTATAGTAAGGTAGAAGTTGATGAGTTTTTAGACGATGTCATCAAGGACTATGAAACCTATGCTGCCTTGGTCAAGTCACTTCGTCAGGAGATTGCGGATTTGAAGGAAGAATTAACGCGTAAACCGCAAGTGAGTTCGGCTCCAAGTCCTAGTCACCCAGATCCAATTGATGTGGCTGCTTCATCTTCTATGACGAATTTTGATATTTTGAAACGCTTGAATCGTCTTGAAAAAGAAGTATTCGGTAAACAAATTTTAGACAATACTGATTTGTAATTCAGGTCTTGTTACATGCAATTTTTGGATAATCGCGTGAGGAGAATTGCTTCTCATGAGGAAAGTCCATGCTAGCACAGGCTGTGATGCCTGTAGTGTTTGTGCTAGGCGAAACCATAAGCCTAGGGACGAGAAATCGTTACGGCAGTTGAAATGGCTAAGTCCTTGGATAGGTCAGAGTAGGCTTGAAAGTGCCACAGTGACGGAGTCTTTCTGGAAACAGAGAGAGTGGAACGCGGTAAACCCCTCAAGCTAGCAACCCAAATTTTGGTCGGGGCATGGAGTACGCGGAAACGAACGTAGTATTCTGACTGCTATCAGCTAGAGCTGTTAGTGGTAGACAGATGATTATCGAAGGAAGTGGTCCTAGTCACTTCTGGAACAAAACATGGCTTATAGAAAATTGCATATAGGTTGGGGCTGAGAAATTTTCTCAACCTCATTTTTTAAAGTGGACATATAGAAAGGTCTTGCAAGACTGTAACATGAAAAAAGAATTTAATTTAATTGCAACTGTGGCAGCAGGTCTTGAAGCTGTTGTGGGACGAGAAGTGCGAGAGTTGGGCTACGATTGTCAGGTTGAAAATGGACGTGTGCGTTTTCAAGGAGACGTGAAAGCTATTATTGAAACCAACCTCTGGCTTCGAGCAGCAGATCGTATCAAAATTATCGTAGGAACCTTCCCAGCTAAGACTTTTGAGGAGCTCTTTCAGGGAGTTTTTGCTTTAGATTGGGAAAATTATTTACCACTCGGAGCTCGGTTCCCGATTTCAAAAGCCAAATGTGTTAAGTCCAAACTTCATAATGAACCTAGTGTTCAGGCTATTTCTAAGAAAGCTGTTGTCAAGAAATTGCAGAAACACTATGCTCGCCCAGAAGGTGTTCCACTGATGGAGAATGGCCCAGAGTTTAAGATTGAGGTCTCTATTCTCAAAGATGTGGCAACTGTCATGATTGATACGACAGGCTCCAGTCTCTTTAAACGTGGCTATCGTACCGAAAAAGGAGGCGCTCCTATCAAGGAAAACATGGGGGCAGCTATTTTGCAACTCTCTAACTGGTATCCAGACAAGCCTTTGATTGATCCGACCTGTGGTTCGGGGACTTTCTGTATCGAGGCGGTCATGATTGCTAGAAAGATGGCTCCAGGTCTGCGTCGCTCTTTTGCATTTGAGGAATGGAACTGGGTTAGCGATCGCTTGATTCAAGATGTTCGCACAGAGGCGGCTCAAAAAGTGGATCGTGAGCTGGAACTGGATATCATGGGCTGTGATATTGATGCTCGCATGGTAGAAATTGCTAAGGCTAATGCCCAGGCAGCTGGTGTTGCAGGAGACATTACTTTTAAGCAGATGCGCGTGCAGGATTTACGTTCTGATAAAATCAATGGTGTGATTATCTCCAATCCGCCTTACGGGGAGCGTTTATCAGATGATGCAGGGGTGACCAAGCTCTATGCTGAAATGGGTCAAGTATTTGCACCACTGAAAACTTGGAGCAAATTTATCCTGACTAGTGATGAAGCCTTTGAAAGCAAGTATGGTAGTCAAGCAGATAAGAAGCGTAAGTTATACAACGGAACCTTGAAAGTGGATCTGTATCAATATTTTGGTCAGCGTGTCAAACGGCAAGAGGTAAAATAGAAAGGGATACTCATGAGTAAAAAAAGACGAAATCGTCATAAAAAAGAAGGTCAAGAACCGCAATTTGATTTTGATGAGGCAAAAGAGCTAACAGTTGGTCAAGCTATTCGTAAAAATGAAGAAGTGGAAGCAGGAGTCTTGCCTGAGGATTCCATTTTGGACAAGTATGTTAAACAACACAAAGATGAAATCGAAGCAGATAAGTTTGCGACTCGCCAATACAAAAAAGAGGAGTTAGTTGAAACTCATAGTCTGGATGATTTAATTCAAGAGATGCGTGAGGCTGTAGAGGAGTCAGAAGCTTCTTCGGAGGAAGTTCCATCTTCTGAAGACATCTTACCACCCTTGCCTCTGGACGATGAGGAGCAAGGCTTGGATCCTCTATTGCTAGAGGATGAAACTCCAACAGAAATGACTGAAGAAGTGGAAGAGGAGCAAAACCTTTCTCGTCTGGATCAAGAGGACTCAGAAAAGAAAAGTAAAAAAGGCTTTGTTTTGACCGCTTTGGCGCTTGTATCAGTGATTATCTGTGTCAGTGCTTATTATGTCTATCGGCAAGTGAATCGCTCGACCAAGGAAATTGAAACTTCTCAATCAACTACAGCCAATCAATCAGATGTGGATGATTTTAATACACTTTATGACGCCTTCTACACAGATAGTAATAAAACGGCTTTGAAAAATAGTCAGTTTGATAAACTAAGTCAACTCAAGACCTTACTTGATAAGCTGGAAGGTAGTCGCGAACATGCACTTGCTAAATCTAAGTATGACAGTCTAGCGACGCAAATCAAGGCCATTCAAGATGTCAATGCACAATTTGAAAAACCAGCTATTGTTGATGGTGTATTGGATACCAATGCCAAAGCCAAATCGGATGCTAAATTTACAGAGATTAAAACTGGCAATACTGAGATTGACAAAGTGCTAGATAAGGCTATCAGCCTTGGTAAGAGCCAGCAAACAAGTACTTCGAGCTCAAGTTCAAGTCAAACTAGCAGTTCTAGTCAAGCAAGTTCAAATTCTTCTACCGACAATACTACAAGTAACGCCAGTCCATCTTCAAGCGCCTCATCAAATAATTCAGTTTCTGCGCGGGATGATAGCTATGGCGGTTTATCAAGTTCTGGAGTTAACCTTCAGAGAGCTTCAAGTCGTGTACCGTTCAATCAATCAGCTGTAGATGATAGTAATAACTCTGCCTGGGATTTTGCGGATGGTGTCTTGGAACAAATTCTAGCGACTTCACGTTCGCGTGGTTATATCACTGGTAACCAATACATCCTCGAACGTGTCAATATCGTTAATGGCAATGGTTATTACAACCTCTACAAGCCAGACGGAACCTATCTCTTTACCCTTAACTGTAAGACAGGTTACTTTGTTGGAAATGGTTCTGGACATGCGGATGACTTGGACTACTAAGCAGTCGTTACAAAATTCTTTCTTTTCAAAAGTAAAAATGATAAAATAAAACAAATTAAACAAGAGGAGTGTCAAATGACAAAAGCTAACTTTGGTGTTGTTGGTATGGCCGTAATGGGTCGTAACCTTGCCCTTAATATTGAATCTCGTGGTTACACAGTTGCTATTTACAACCGTAGTAAAGAAAAAACTGAAGATGTAATTGCTTGCCATCCTGAAAAGAACTTTGTACCAAGCTATGACGTTGAAAGCTTTGTAAACTCAATCGAAAAACCTCGTCGCATCATGCTCATGGTTCAAGCTGGACCTGGTACAGATGCTACTATCCAAGCCCTTCTTCCACACCTTGATAAGGGTGATATCTTGATCGACGGAGGAAACACTTTCTACAAAGATACAATCCGTCGTAATGAAGAATTGGCAAACTCAGGCATCAACTTTATCGGTACTGGAGTTTCTGGTGGTGAAAAAGGTGCCCTTGAAGGTCCTTCTATCATGCCTGGTGGACAAAAAGAAGCCTACGAATTGGTTGCAGATGTTCTTGAAGAAATCTCAGCTAAAGCACCAGAAGATGGCAAACCATGTGTGACTTACATTGGTCCTGATGGAGCTGGTCACTATGTGAAAATGGTTCACAACGGTATCGAGTATGGTGATATGCAATTGATCGCAGAAAGCTATGACTTGATGCAACACTTGCTAGGTCTTTCAGCAGAAGATATGGCTGAAATCTTTACTGAGTGGAACAAGGGTGAATTGGACAGCTACTTGATTGAAATCACAGCTGATATCTTGAGCCGTAAAGACGATGAAGGCCAAGATGGACCAATCGTAGACTACATCCTTGATGCTGCAGGTAACAAGGGAACTGGTAAATGGACTAGCCAATCATCACTTGACCTTGGTGTGCCATTGTCACTCATCACTGAGTCAGTATTTGCACGTTACATTTCAACTTACAAAGAAGAACGTGTACATGCTAGCAAGGTTCTTCCAAAACCAGCTGACTTCAAATTTGAAGGAGACAAGGCTGAGTTGATTGAAAAAATCCGTCAAGCCCTTTACTTCTCAAAAATCATTTCATACGCACAAGGTTTTGCGCAATTGCGTGTAGCTTCTAAAGAAAACAACTGGAACTTGCCATTTGCAGACATCGCATCTATCTGGCGTGATGGCTGTATCATCCGTTCTCGTTTCTTGCAAAAGATTACAGATGCTTACAACCGTGATGCAGACCTTGCTAACCTTCTTTTGGATGAGTACTTCTTGGATGTTACTGCTAAGTACCAACAAGCAGTGCGTGACATCGTAGCTCTTGCGGTTCAAGCTGGTGTACCAGTGCCAACCTTCTCAGCAGCTATTACTTACTATGATAGCTACCGTTCAGCTGACCTTCCAGCTAATTTGATCCAAGCGCAACGTGACTACTTTGGTGCTCACACTTACCAACGTAAAGACAAAGAAGGAACCTTCCACTACTCTTGGTATGACGAAAAATAAGTAGGTCTGCCATGGGGAAACGGATTTTATTACTTGAGAAAGAACGAAATCTAGCTCATTTTTTAAGTTTGGAACTCCAAAAAGAGCAATACCGAGTTGATCAGGTTGAGGAGGGGCAAAAAGCCCTCTCCATGGCTCTTCAGACAGACTATGACTTGATTTTATTGAATGCTCGTCTGGGGGATATGACAGCCCAGGATTTTGCAGATAAGCTGAGTCGGACTAAGCCAGCTTCAATCATCATGGTCTTGGACCATCGTGAAGAATTGCAAGACCAGCTTGAGACAATCCAACGCTTTGCCGTTTCTTACATCTATAAGCCAGTAATCATTGATAATCTGGTAGCTCGTATTTCAGCGATTTTCCGAGGTCGGGACTTCATCGACCAACACTGTAGTCAGATGAAGGTTCCAACGTCTTACCGCAATCTGCGTATGGATGTGGAGCATCATACTGTTTATCGTGGCGAGGAGATGATTGCTCTAACGCGTCGTGAGTATGACCTTTTGGCTACTCTTATGGGAAGCAAGAAAGTTTTGACTCGTGAGCAATTGTTGGAAAGTGTCTGGAAGTATGAAAGTGCAACCGAAACCAATATCGTGGATGTCTATATCCGTTATCTACGTAGCAAGCTTGATGTAAAAGGTCAAAAAAGCTACATTAAAACCGTGCGTGGTGTTGGTTACACCATGCAAGAATAGAAAGCAGTTGCAGTTGTGTAACTGCTTTTTTTAGCTCTTTGTCAA
>NZ_VMNB01000014.1 GCF_013277515.1 Streptococcus sp. k-402
TCCAGTTGCAGTAGAATATGGGGTGATTTGGTTTGCTTTTGGAGTTTCGGCATATGTTGTAACAGTAAATGAAAGAAGAGTGAGAAAGGTAGTTATAAATAAAATAAGTTTTTTCATGGTAGTTCTCCTTTATTTTTTGTATGATTATATCAGAATATTTTAAAAAATGAAAGGGTTTTCTATGAAGGGTGATGTTTTTTTTGATTATTTTTTGAAATCACTTAGGTTTCATCTTGGTGATAGGTGTAAGGATATTGGATTTATAGAGTTTGCTAAGGATGAAAATAATAGTTTTATTATTATAAAGGATTATATTTTAGAATCATTAGTAGTGTTGTCAAATATTTTGAGTAAGGAGAGGATTGTGTTTTCTTGTGGGGTTATTCATAGTAAGGGGGGAGTTACTGGAGTAGAAGTATGTATGAATGTATTAGAGTTAGAAAGATTAAATAATTTGTATAAGATATAGTTTTGAAGAATATTAAAAAATATAATGGAAACTGTCTATGTAGGATGTGTGGAGTTGATAGTATCAATGTTTCCTATGGCGATAATTTTCTCAACTATGTTTACTTTGATTTTTTGGTCGGACAATAGCGAAGCCGTCCGACTGTCATTTTCAAAAAATGCCCTTGCGATTCGAGGGCTTTTTTTGTAGTCCGCCCTGGCATAAAGTGGGCGGACTAGCTCTCTGCAAGAGCCTTCGGAGAACGCACCTTTACGAAGTAAAGTATAGTGCGTTATACTTTACATGGAAGTTAGCCGAAATTTGTGCTAAAATTCTAGCTAGAATGTTATCACAATAGACGAGCAATAGGCTTGCCGGCTCGTCTGTCATTCGCTACTCGAATGACCCACCTGAGGAGGTAAAAGTTATGAGCTACATGGTTGCGAGAATGCAGAAAATGAAAGTTGGGAATTTGGGTGGCGCACATAAGCACAATGAACGGATTTTTGAAAAGCACTCAAACAAAGACATCGACACGAGCAGGTCACACCTCAACTACGAGTTGACGGATCGTGACCGCTCTGTGTCGTATGAACGGCAAATTAAGGACTATGTGAACGAGAACAAGAGTTCTAAACGTGGGATACGGAAAGACGCTGTTTTGTGTGATGAATGGATTATTACGTCAGATAAAGATTTTTTTGAAAAGTTGGGCCAGGAGCAGACGAGAAAATTTTTTGAAACGGCTAAAAACTACTTCGCGGAGAATTACGGAGAAACCAACGTTGCTTATGCCAGCGTACATCTTGATGAGAGTACCCCACACATGCACTTAGGGATTGTGCCAATGAGAAATGGTAAGCTGTCATCAAAGGTTATGTTTAACCGTGAGGAGCTAAAGCATATTCAGGAAGATTTGCCAAGGTACATGAATGAGCATGGTTTTGAGTTGCAACGTGGAAAGCGAGATAGCAAAGAACAGCATTTGAGTGTGGCGGACTACAAGGAAAAAATGGGGCGTGAAGCTCTTAATCAGGAATTGCTAGATTTAGGCGCGCCAAAATATTGGCATACGGAAGAACGTAGGCCTGCAACAATGTCAGAAATTCAAGATTATGAGGACATAGGTTCTTTGTTTGCAGATTCAGACGTGACATTTAACATCCGAGAAGCGACGTTGGAAGAGCGTTTCAAATGGCTAGACACTCATAGAAACGATTTAAGGGCAGATTTAGGACGTTTAGAGGGTGTCCTTGAGAAAAAGATTGACGAATACGGTAAAATCGATTCTGAGGCTTCTGAGAGGCTCTCAGAGCTATCTGAGGTAAATAGTCGTCAGGAGGAAATAAAGGGGTTAAAAAGCGATTCTAAGCGTCTGAGCGATGATGTGGTTCGTCTGGAGAGAGCTCATAGAGAAAAAACGCAACTTTTGGTGGAACAATCAAGTAACTTATCGAAAATTTCGTATAGAGATTTAGATAGACGTCGAGTTGCCAAAGAGTTGCAGGAAGAATTAGAAAATGCTACTCCTAAACTGTTTGGCGATGGCTTTAATTTTACTTCGGATTTTGTTGGACGACTGAAGACGTTTGTGTCTGATGTTGTAGAGAAGTTGGAGCAGGCGGTCAATCAAAATGAGTTACTTAGAAATGCACTAGCAGGCATGAAAGAAGCAAAGAGTAGGCTTGAAAATAGCCTATCTCATGCAGAATGGAAAAATCAGCAATTAGAGACTGAAAACAAAGCATTAAAGCTAGAAAACAGGGAGTTGAAAGTTTCTAAAAATCTCTTAGATGACCTTTCTGAAGTCATAACAGAAAAAGAAGTAACCAGTCTCAATAAGCGTTTAGAAAACTTAAGACAGACACGAGAACTGTCTAGGAAAAGACATGAGCCTACAAAAGGGCGGAGTATCTGAGCGATTTATGCCGTGAAAGCTATTTGACAATAAGCTAGGTCAAGTTAGACTGGTTAAGGCGGTTCAGTCTGAACTTTGTTCAGCTGACCGACAAACCAAAGACTAACGACCTAGGTTCCTTGTTGTCAAATAGACCATGGAATAAAGCAAGCGGACATGGTATAATAGCAATATTCTGGCACTAAGCCTTCGAAAGGAGGTGTTTAGCTTGTTAGAACTCATTACTCTTCTTGTTGTTGTCCGAGTAGTGTTGCCCTTAGCGTACGAGTTGGGGAAAGCCTATGGGATGAAGTGGATTGAAAAGCGCTTCGATGACAACGAGAAATAGTGTCACTTTTCACGAACGCTAGTGTGTTGTAGCTAGCGCAAAAAAAGCACCCTAAGTCTTGGCGGACAGGGTGCTTTTCGTTTAGCGTGATGAACTCACTACTCTTGTTGTTGATTAAATTATAACATAGTTTTATAATGGGTGTCAAAAATAGACATTTGTGATATAATCAAATTGAGGCGCCTCAGCGATACGGTCGGTGGCGTGAATCTCTTTATAGATCGGGCAACTGGAAACGGATAGCTCAAAGGGCACTATTTTGTGTCGGGTGTGGGACTGCCTTCAGCTTCGAGCTGTAAAGACCCCGGATGCATTTTTAAGAGATTGGCCCGATAGGGTCTTTTTTTTTGAAAAATTAAAAAAATGAAGGATTTTTTCTAAAGGAGTTACTTTCATACTTACTTTATAACTTACTTTATATATACTTTGGGGGTGCTAAAAAGTCAGTATTATCAAGGGTTTGCGAGGAGATAAGTGACAAAAAAGTACGTGATACATGACAAAAAAGTACGTGATACATGACAAAAAAGTACGTGATACATGACAAAAAAGTACGTGATACATGACAAAAAAGTAATAAATTACTTGAAGTTTGTCATGTAATATTATATAATCATTTATGACAAAAAAGTACGTGAGGTTAAGCCATGAAAAAAGGGAAGTCAGAAAATGCGTTTGAGGGCTTGATGTCTAGACAAGATTATCTAGTAGTACAAGCGAATGACCTAGCCAAAGCCTTTGGGAATTTAAAAGCCTTTGAACATAAGCTACTGGACTATTGTTTTAGCTATGTGACCAAAGAAAGCACTGCAACAGATACATTTACGACAAATGCAAAAGAGGTGCTGAAGCACTTTGGATTGAACGCTTCAGGGAAAAACTATGAGCGTGTGGCACGTGGCTTTAAAGCCCTAAACGAAAACACTGCGTTATATCTGCCAATCGTTGAGAATGGCGTTAAAGGGATATTGATGACCCAGTTATTTAGAAAAATTAAATTCTTAGCTAATGGCGAAGTGGAATTTATCTTTTCAGAAGATGCTGCGCCTTACGTATTTGCTTTACGTAGCCAGTTCTTCTCGTTCAAATTGGCAGAGTTAGCTCAAATCAAATCAAAGTATGCCATTGTTTTGATGAAATTGTGGGAAGCAAATCGCTTTAAAAATCAACGTGTCACAACCATTCAAGGAGATTTAGACGATTGGCAAGATTGGTTTTTAGGGGAAGAGAGAAGAATGCCCCCTGCAATCTTTGCAAGGAACTGTCTGAAAGTTGGGGCAGAAGAGCTAGAGAAAAAATTAGGGGTAGATGTTTATCTAAACGTAGTTAAAAATGGCCGAAAGGTCATAGGCTATGAAATGCAGATTACTGATAATCGACAAGTACCAACTGCAGAGATAATCAAGCAAGCTGAAGAAAGAAGTCGACAGACAGATATTTATGATTTTTTAGATTAAGCACTGTTCAAAAATCTAAGTATGGTTCAAATGGTTGTAACTGCCATGGAAAACACTTGTTTATATCTAATTTATGAGTAAAAAGATGCTATTGAGATGAAAAAGCAGCTCGATGTTGATGAAATTTAAAGAGACTGGGACAATTTTGTCCCAGTCTCTTTCTTGTTAGTGAATTATTCTTCGTATAGAATTTCAGGGTTCGGTATGCTCATCCCTGAACCACCACTACTGTAATTATTTGTTTCTGATTGAGGAAGTGCTATTTGTATTCCACCAGGGCCGTAAGCTACACCTGTAAAAGTTACTCTTTTTATTTTTCCGCTTACATATATTGAACCACTAACTGATTGTCCTGCCCTACCTTGACCGCTTACCGGGTAATATAAGGTACGGCCATTTGTTAATGTAATACGAACTCCTCCAGAGAATTGATAAGAGCTTTTAGTATAAGGTCGTGCGTACCACCATGCTCTACTTCGGTTATCATAAATTTCTATTTTGGAAACTCCACCATT
>NZ_VMNB01000015.1 GCF_013277515.1 Streptococcus sp. k-402
ATAAATATATCCATAACTATAGTTTCTCGATTAATTTATCAAGATAATCTGATGCAGACTTTGCACCAGCTGCTTTTGCAACTTGATCTAACTTTTTCCGATTACTTGGCTTCAAAGTAAACTGGAATTGCTTCTTACGTTCAAAACTTTCAAAACTATCTATATCTGGAAGCTGTTCAGGTTGATGAGTTGCTTCAATAATCTGTGAAATTTCTTTTTCTTTCGGTGTAAATGCCATCATAATCTCCTTCTAATTATATTTATAACTGTATTTATGTTTACAAATATAATTATATTGTATCATAAATTCTTGAAAAAGTCTCCTCTAGCTCCATAAAAAACTTTTTATGTTTTTGATAAAGATCAGAATTCTCCTTCATATCTGCAATAGAGACCTTATCAATCGTGGAATGATTGAATAGCTCTTTTGCTGGTACAATCCCTAGAAGGTTATCTGTTCCCTTTTCTTTGGCTTCAAGTCCAAGGGCTTCCAGTAATTCTCTTGATGATCCATAGTTTGGTCGAATCATATTTGCTAGAAAATATAACTCAGCAGTAATGTAAGACTCTCTGGTACGATAATCGATTACATCCTTCCTGAAAGCTTCTAATCGAGTTGATAGATTGAATTTAGCATTATAACCAAACTCTGAAGGAGTCAAGGGACTAATAATAGCGTGACTGACCGCAACAGCATTTTTTGTAGCTGTCGCAAAGTCTGGTCTACAATCAATCAAGATATAGTCAAACTGACCCAACTTCTTCTTTTCGTAGTTATCTTCTAACCAAAGATAAAGTAACATATTTTTCTTATCGCTGTTCTCTAAATCTCGCTCCACTGTATCCAACTGAACCGAACCTGGAATGAGACTAACATTTTCCTTGATGTGCTTAATATCCACATCGCCTCCTTTGAAAGCATTCGCAATTGTATTCTGACTTTCGTAAATATTGTAGCATTGAGTCAAATTACACTGATGGTCTAAATCTATAAAGAGAACCTTATGCCCTTTTCTAGCCAACCATTCTCCATAATTAAATGTCAAAGTTGTTTTTCCAACACCGCCTTTAATAGCAGCAAATGTGATAATCTTCATTCTATTTCTCCTTCTCTTTTTCTATACTTCTATTATACCATTATAATTATATTTGTCAATATGTGTATGTTTATATTTATAATTATTTCACAAAAAAGTTTCTCTTTCCTTTCGCTGTTCCACATTTTTCTCAATGTCTTGATGTAACTTATAATCTTTTGTAATTGTTTCTACTCGTTGATATAAAGCTTGGCGCTCAAAAGTCACCTCCTTAACAAGTTTATCGATTTCAGATTTTCGAGTGCTAGGATCTACTCTCAGATCTTTCAGAATGGAAATAGCTAACGTTGATTCCTGAGGATTACTTGACTCCAATGCAAGAAATGCAGACTGAATTTTATTAAGATCCCCCAATCGTTGATCAAGTTTAGCAAGTAAGCTATCTACTTCTTCTAGCTCCTCTTCAAAACGATTTAACAATTCATCAAATTGTTGTCCTTCTGTCACTCCATGAGCAGATAGATAATTATATTCACGAACAAGCTGATCCAAAGTTGAGATTTTAGGATTTTTTCGGATAATCATTTCTCCATTATCATACGACAACTGGGAAGCGACTGTTTCTCCCTTCATGTAACGATTCTTATCAGCGTGTTCAGGATTAACAAAATAGTAGAAGTCATTCTTTCTGATAAAAATTTCATAAGAGCCATCTTCTGCTTTTTCAATCTGATGAGCTGGAATAAGAATGGTTCCCTTATTTCTAATCCCAAATTCCATTTCAAGATAGATTCCATTTTTTGTTTCTTCCATCACCTGCCATTCTTCAACTGTGATTCTCATTTCAAAATCATCTTCTCGTTCTGCCACCATCTTTTCATATTCAGATTTTATTTCATCAACAGATAAGGTCACCTCGTTAGCAACCACTCTCTCAGAAATTTTCTCTAAAGAATAATTTCCTTTTTTTGACAAAGTGCGATCCCTAACATTTCTGGTTTGATCTCGATCGGTCAGACGATATTTTATTTCCTTCCCTGAAGTATCAACAACAAGATCTAAAGCTTTGGCCTTAGATTTAAAATCTTCTAAGGAGCTTGAATGTTTTAAAAGGAAATCTAAACGAGATTTAATCTCATAGCGAAAAGAGTTTTTTTGTCGATAGGCATGATAGGTTTTTCGATTAGTCCATAATCGCTCTTTAAGAATTTTAGCTCCAGCTAAATCCGCATACTTGTTTGAAATATTAAATAGACTTCTAGCAGTATTTTTCTGCCAACGAAATTTGTTTAAGGTAACAGAGTTAGTTGAATTGAAAATAATGTGATTATGAATGTGTCCCTTATCCATGTGAGTCGCTATGACAAATTCATGTTGTCCACCAGTTAATTCTAAAATCGTTTTTCGACCAATCTCATGAATTTCTTGTGGAGTCAAATCATCTTCAGGAGAAAATGATTGGATGATATGATGAGCCAACACTCGATTCGGATTTTGAATATCCGATAGCTCTTTTGTTCCTGCTCGTTGAGCCGCATTCTTTTTGGTCAAAAGAAATTCTTCTGTCGCTGTGCTAGCATCTGTAATTCCATAAGTAGATACAAGTTGCTTGACTACTCGGCCATCTTTGACCACTGCTGGAAATTCCAGCTGTTCATCTTGTTCTAAAAAACTTGTTTTAGATGGATTCTCAATATAGCGTAAAGCATTATTTAAACTTTTTGTATCAGTCAGCTCGACCGTCTTTGCTTCATCCTCAATATATTTTGTAGACCGTCCTAAAGAAGCTACACCCTTAATCTGAAGAACCTTTGTTACAACCATCGCTCTTGATCCTTTGTTTGATTTTCCTGTTTTTGGATAAATTGGCTGACTGTATCTTTCAAATGTTTCTGCAGTTCAAGAATCTGACTCAATTCATTTAGACTAGCCTGCTCATCTTCGTTTACCTTTTTTGCGACCTGATTTATATTGACCCCTATCCGATTTATTTCCTTACGTAGTTCTCTCAATTCTTCAAAATTTAAGATTTTGACCTCACCCATAATCAACATAATTCGGGCAAAGGCATTAAAATTTGTCATTCCAGATTCTGCAATCTTTGTTGAAATGAACCGTGCCTCTTCTTCCGTTAAACGAATTTTTTTCTGAATCATTCGTTTTCGTTTTTCTCTATTTTTCAAAAAATCTTCACCTCTATTCTGGCAATTTTGCTTAAGGGGCTTAGAGCCCTTTTCTTCTGGCAAGATTAGCACTTGGGTACCCAAATGCTGTTTTTAAAAAGGTCAAAGTTAGTCAGGGTGTAATCCCTGACTATTCTTGACTTTTTAAATCTTTGGGGAAATCCCCAATCCCCTAATCCCTGCAAGCAGGAATGTTGTTCTATAACGAGGGAAAAGTTTGACTAAACTTTTTAGTCTTCCAGTAGAAGCTCCATTGTATCAACCATCTCCATTTTAAGAATTTCGTCTTTTAGTTGTTCAAATCGTTCATCACTCATCCCTTCAATTTCTTTAAGTGCAATGGGATACATTTCTACTTCTTCTAGCTCATAGTTTGTTTTAATTCGCATATCTCTACGAAGAATGTAGAGACATTCCTTACGTGAAATGTGCTGGTTAACTTCATTCACTTTTGGCGAATCTGTAGCCTCATCCTCAAAAAATATCTCCATTAAAAGATCAAAAGTTTCTTGTTTTAGATGTTCAATCATCTTCCGTTTCTCCTTTTTTGTTTTTCTTCCTACGGACTAATGCCTCCATTATTGAGGGCTGCTCAGGGACTTTTTTTCTTCCACCTGCTTTACAGCCTCCGCCTTTTGATTCCCTAACTGCTCAGATTTTTCTTTTGCTTGTTGGAGTTTATCAGCAAACTTATCTTTCGTCACAGTTTTATGTTTCACTAATTCTAACTTAGCATCCATCCTATCAATCAAACTTTTTGCTTCCTTCTGAACAACCTGCAGTTGTTCAACCATATCTTCAAAACCATTTTTATCTTTTGCCCAAATAGCCAAATATCCAAAACTATAACTACTCGTATCAAAACCAAAATGATTAGCTACGACATAAGCGACACTTTCAGCTTGTAATTCTTGCTTACGATATTGTTCGTCCCCATATTGTGCACTAGTTCCTCTGTGTAAATCTGAGTGAGCCATTTCATGAAAAATGGTTTTTAGAATCTGTTCTTGACCCTTCAATCCTTTTGAAATGACAATTCGATTTTCATCTGGGGAGTAATAACCATTTGTGCTCTCTCTTTTAATTTCTTCAAAACTGATAGGAACCTGATTATCCATTGAAACAGCTTTGGCTGCTCGGTACAAATCTTCATAATCTTTAACGTCTCCAGTCAATTCATGAATTGCTTTTGGCAATTCTTTTCCTTCTGTTTGAGATACGTCAAAGACATTTCCTAACTTGAATCGAGTAACGATGATTTCCTTCTGTTCCATTTCATTTTCAGCTGGAGTAAAATCTAACTCTTTTTGATGAACAGGGATGCTTGTTTTCACTTGGTAAGGAACCCAAATCTTCAGAGCTTTTGAACCCTTTTTAACTGTTCTATCAAAATCCGTTTTCCATTTATTGAAACTAGCAACTTGAGAAACATTAGGATTTTGCATCTTCAGCAAATGAATATTGTTGAGTGAGTAGTTGTGAAACTTACTCATCGTATCCAAGAATGATTTAAACTGTTCTGAATCTAAATAGTTCTTCATTCCCTCTTTCAAGTGTTCAGCTAAAGCTTTTGTATCTTTATTTGCGACTAACTGGGAAATGGTTTGTTCTGAACTTTTAGTAGCAATTGCATCGGTTATAATAGCTCCAGTTTCAGCTTCAACATCTGTCCTTCTTTCTCTATCTTCCTGTTTTTTATGATGGTTAGAAGCACCGTTGTATGGATCTGTTCCCTGCAACATCTCATCAGAATTGGAAATACCATCACCATCCAAATCACGATCCCTCTCATCTTTTCGGTTATACTGATAAATTTTTTCGTATCGATTATCTAGTGTCTCTTGCGAATCTTTGACTTGTAATTTTTCAAATTCTTCTCGAACATTGGCAATAGTTTGTTCAACTTTTTCTGATAAATCATTCACTTCTTTTTGCCATTTTTCTACAAGAGCTACTTGTTCTTGAGGCGAATCTCTAACTCCCAACTTCTCAAACCAAGCAGATAAATTTTCAACTTCAACGCTATCACTTCCATCAAAAGAGATAAAACCAAGACGACTATCATGACTACTATCCGAAAAACCAATCGGGCTGTTTTCTAACACTCCATAAGGTACTTGGGATAAAAGTTGATCGGCATAAGGAGTATCTTCCAAAGCGTAACTGAACTGAGAAATATCTAGTTCACTCGCTAATCTCTCCAGATGATACTGATTAAATAATGTCCCATCTATCTTCATCAGCTCTGGATGCTCTCTCATTTCTCGTGTACCAAGTCTTTCTTTATGAGCGATTGGATTAATCTCCTCACCAATATTGTAACGGATGCTATCCTGAATCAGTTCACCGTCAGGACTGTATAAAGCAAATTGAACCTTTGTAATAGGTGTATAGGAAGCACCTTCTACCTGGTTCATTCGATCACTTACACTCGCATGATGTTTGTCGTAATAGATATTATTCTGCTTATATAGCTCTGTTGCAAAAGACTGATAATCAACCAGCTCGGTTTCGCTAAAAGGTAAAATTGGCCCATCTTTATGCTTTTCTGCCCATTGAAGGCGGACATTGTAGTTATTTTTTTCAATCTCATTTGGGTGAATTGCCTCAAACAAGCCATTTTCCATAATGGATTGCAATTCTTTGCCCCCATCTTTAATATAGTCCTCATTGATTGATAGCTGTTCAATGTGGCCATTACGTTCACGGAAGATACCAAGAATAACTTTTCCATCGGTTTTCTCCACATCAACTTTTAAATCTTTCTTAATTTTCATAAGAGATGCAGGGACACGTTCTTCTCCTATATCTTTGAAAAGAAGTAGGAAGTCTTCATCTTTACTCTTAATAGCTTCTGAAAAATTAAGCCGTTGTGCTATTCTTACCTCATCTAAGTTATCCAGTACAAACGATTTAGAATCAAGAATATCCTCCAACATGGGAATGACTTGTAATTTTTCTTTTAGACTATTACTAACCATTATTTGGTTATAGTTTCCTCTTCCTTCTGCAAAATCAACTACAAAATCTGAAGCTTTTTTCCCTTCCACAATAGGTCTGATTCCTGTTAAGTGTAAAAAGTTTTCTTGTCTAAAACTAACATCTAACAAATTTACTTCTCCATTATTTGAGTAGAAATAATAGACTTTACTATTTGCCAACTCTTCTAAATACCATTGAGAAGACCTCTGAATAGAGCCTGCATACTGATTCATTTTTTTTAAATCATCTTGTGTAATTGGATGATATTTTGAATATCTTCGTTGCACTTCTTCAAAATTTGTGCTAAACTGTAAGTAACGATAGGGTGATGTCGGGTGACTGGTAACAGTTTGCTCAAAGGTTGCTGATGATTCAGCTTCAGGTTCGGCACTGCCCACAGCATCAGGCTGTGAATAGCCCTCTCCACCACTGGCCCTATCATTCATTTGCTCCTGAGTACTCTCAGGAGTTTTTTCTGTACTCTGAATTTGTTCCTGCGCTTCATACTTAGTTCCATTCTCGTACGATTCCGACATACTATTTTTTCTCCCTCTTTCTTGATTAATGATTGTTTGATATTTTTGACGGACTTCCTCCTTTGTCAGCTGGACATCTGACACAAAGGCTTTTACATCCTGTGTAGTTAGCTCTTGCGCTTTTCCAAGAGCTAGTTTTTTCTCAAAAAAGCCCTGGTAATACCAAGACTTTTCATCTACTGTATAAACATGTGCTAACTCTTTAGGAGTGTTATTCCCTCCCTTCAGAAAGTCATTCCAATCTTCCTTCTCCTGGTATCTCTGAACGATAGGCGGAATCGCAATCTGTACTGGAATCCCCTTTTCCTGCAGACTAGTTATAAATTTATAGCCAGCCATATCATTATCTACAGCCAAGGTAATCATATCTTGATTCTGACCATCTTTAAAATAGTTCGTTGTTCTAGCGACTACTTCTAGAGCTTTCCCAGTATTCTGATTAACTTGATAGGATTTATCATTTATCTCTGCATACAATTCCATAAACCGTCTACTAATGATTCCTTCTTTTACTCCATCCATAGCTACTAAGCGGACATCCTGAAGCCTATCTTTATGAAGCTCATAGTAGCTCATTAGATCGATTGGAGCTTCCGCAAATACTAAACGTTTAGGATTCCCAATATCAATTGAAAAACCTAGTTGTCCGTCTGAATTTCTCATAATTTGTTTTAAACGCCCACGTTCAGGATAGTGCTCTCGATTCTCTACTATTCCCTGAAGACTCGCTCCAGCTAAAAAGCCTGTGTTGTCTTTATATTTAAAGACAATCACAGGCTCAAAATAGTCTCCTTTTTTTCGGATTGCTTCCGCTATACTGCCTTGGCTAATAAAGAAGTTAATCGTATCATCTGAAAGGCCTCTCTGTGCCTTCAAATAGCGTCTAGAGGCGCTGAAATCCTGACGCTCATATCTTTCCAAGTGATAACTAAAAGGCTCTTTTGAGGCCGTCTGAGCTTCTACATCTACTGCCTTAAATTCTCCAGTTTCTAAAAAATTCATCGCCTCCTTGTAAGAAACACCTCGTATGGTTTGAACTAACTGAATAACATCTCCAAATTCAGTTCTTGAGTTCCAGTAAAATTCATTTTTCTTTGTATCTATTACAAAGGAATCATGTTCTACCCAGTTATAGCTATAGCTACCCGTACGCTTTAACTCCATACCTAGTTGCTCTGCAACAGAAATAATAGATAATCTTTTGGCTTCTTCTTTGCTTAACACCATTTGTTATCCCCCTACAATGAAAATTCTGGCTCTTCTTTTTCTGCTACTATATCTTGTGTCTGTTCTTTCTCAAGTTCTTCCGCTTCTACAAAACGTTTTAAATCAGGAATATGAAGCTGAGCTTGTTTTAGCTTATCATGAACTAACAAGTTCTCATCTATATGATAGACCGCTTCCTGATGACCATTAAATCCTTTATCTAAATCAATATCATCAAAGCGGATAACAGCCAACTCTGTCAAACTTCCCTTATACCAAGCTCCAATCTCACTTTCAAGATAGAATCGAACGGATTCTCTATCTTCCGTCTTTGTATCCCGTAAATAAGCTAGTTCCCAGCTTTCTCCTTGAGAATAACCAACGACCTCTTGAATGATTAACTCCTGATTATTAGTGTCTAAAATCTGGTTAATATCTCCTAAACGTGGTACTAGAATTTCCTGAGCTAATGAAACGGCTTCTGTACGATAGTTGAAAAACTCATATTGTTCCCTATCTTCTACATAGTTCCTAACAAAGTCTGAATAATGAGGGAAATGTTCCTGAAAACTAGCTGAAATCATTCCATAGATATAGGCTTGTTTTACTGTTTCAAACTGGGCTATTTGATAATATGAGGGGTCAAGCTTGCCCTCTTGATTCAATAGTTCCTTGATATTTTCTGGAAGTTGAATCGGTTCTGAATCTGGCCAAGTTTTCTTAGAATAGTTGATTACTTCTTCGTAAAGAATGGTATCGATCTCTGGATTCTCCATTTCAAGCAAAGTATCTACAATTTGAGCATATTCTGAAAGATTGGAACGATAATCAGTAATCAAGCCATCTTTACTAACCTCCCACTCCTCAACCTGAGCATTTTCTGGAGTTCGTAGTAACAATACCTCCTCAGCTTCCGGATCAACTCCAATGACCTGATCGCCATTGGGTAGCTGATCCATCTCCAATTCCCGAATCCTAGCATCTAATTGATGATTGACCTGAAGCAAATCTTGTTTCAAGTGAAATAATTCTTCTGCATTGGCTTGTAATTCCTCAAAATACTCTCTGGAGATTTTCACTGGTTGAACCAATAAATCTTTCTCTCGTTGCTCTCGAGGGTAAGAAAACAAGTAGGGAGCAACTTCTTTGAAGTCCTGGTAATTCATCCATTTTATAGATTCTGTAACAATCATATTTTGGACATCAACGACATCTGTATGAGCTGTAATCCAACCAGCTAAAGCCAACTCTTTTACTGCTTCAGATAGGGGGTAAGAAGGGATATGTTCTAAAATCCCCTCAAAATAACCAATCCCTCGTGCAGTCTCCTCCTCAACTTCACGCTTCATTCGTTTAAAGTGTTTTTGTGGTAATGTATTCATTCTATTTCATTTCCTTTCTTTCCTAACTCACTTTAAGAGGAACTTCCTCAACTTCCTTAATCCCAATATGAATAACATTTTCTTCCCCAACCTGATCTTTCCACTCATCAATATCGCTCAGATATCGCTTGTATCGATACCAGTTGTCATCATTCGGGTCATTACTTAAGAGGTAAGCTCTTGGATGCGTGTCCAGGTTAAATTTTTGATCTCGAAAAACATTTTGTTTGGATAGGAAGAGTAGGGCTTCTGTTGTTCCAATCGTAGCCACCTCATGCGGTGTCAACAGCTCTCGACCAATTTTAGAGTTCTGCTTAGAACTGCTAGCATTTCTTCCTCTGCTCTCACTATAATTCTGATCATTCAAAGTTTGCTTACCTGATCGCTCAGATAGGTACTTAAGCGTATCTAAGTCATTGGAGCCTAAATAAAGAATAGCACCACAGTTATTGATAATCGTCTTCGTATTTTCTTTACCGTACAATACTTCAATCTGACTTTGAGATTGCACCATCATCTTGATAGAAATCTCTCGTGAACGAATAACAGAGATAATTGGCGGTAGATTAGGAATCTTGCCAATCTGACCAAACTCATCTGCCCACACCTGTAGATGTAATAGGTCTTCCTTAGTCTTTGTTGGATACTCACCTAATATAACTGCATCTGCAGTTTTTATTAGCACATCAAAAATAGTACTAAAAAGAAGGGCAGATAAGAACTGATAAGCTGGATCCACTTCTGGAATATGAATAAAAACTGCTGTTTTCTCAATATTCCATTTTTCAATCTCCAGCGTATCCTTTTCAATAATCTTTCTTAGTTGCTCATGATCAAATACTGAGAAAGTTGTTGCAAAAATGGCATAAACAGAAGCCCGTGTTTGGCCATCAAAGTTTTTATTAAATAGCTCCCACTGCCTGCAGGCATAATTCCCTGGGCTCCTTCTCTCCAGATCTTCAAACATCAATTCAACTGGACTCTCCGCCTCTGGATGATTCCGTCTCAATTCTCGAATCATATCTGTAACCTGCCCTAAATTAGGTAGATAGTGATCGATTTGACCATCAAAATAAAGATAGCCAATTAGAGAACGCATCAAGAGTTTATTGGCTGCAGGCCAAAAAGGATCACTTTCATGACCATTTCTGTTGAGAGACTCTGTAATTGCCTCTGCCACTCGGTCTATATCCATTTCATTATGAATATATCTAAAAACGTTGAAGCCATCTGAATTCAGGAAAGTAATCAAATCAAAAATCTTCATCTTATAGCCTTTTTCTACAAGTGATTTCCCTGTTTCATGAATCAAAATCCCTTTAGTATCTGTAGTTACAAAACTAGAGTTAGCTTGTAATATATTTGGTTTTACAGCACTACGTGTCTTTGAATCCCCTGTACCTCCATACACCAGAATATTTTTATTAATCTGATTTTCAAAGCTCAAGCGGTTATTAAATAGTCCCATCTGACTGTTCTGGGTAAAAATCATATTCTTTTCAGGTTCTTCGTCTCGGAATCTCATCAACTCTTCTCTTGTCGCAAAACGAGCTGATCCATGTTCCTCCCCATACCTGTACGTACCTGTATCCGATACTCTCAAATACAGCAAAAAAGCAATCAAAAATCCGCCCATACCAATTAATAAAGAAACTGGAGTAAATTGAAAATCAAACCAAGATTTATCGCTTAGATGGTCGCTCATCCAATTAAGCTTTCCAAGTCCAAATACATCTGTTACTGAATCGGTTTCTGGTGCTAACAGCCATAGTTTAAAGAACCAATGAAAGAGGTAGAATAGACCAATTCCTAACAACAAATACGGTCTAAGTCTCCGTTTCTTCTTTTCTGTAATCACTTCATTTTTCCTCCAATCTGTGGTTCGATATTTTCTGGAAGAACAAACTCCTTCGTATGAATGTTTACCTGAAGCGAGTTAATTTTCTCTTGTTCAACTGCTTTGAAATGTTGCAATTTCTCCTCAAAAGAAGTCGTTTTCCCATTTTTTAGGTTTCGCTCATTGAATCCTTTAGGATCTCTTGTGATGCCTTCTAAGACATCCTTAAAGGCTTGTTCGACAACTCCTTTATCTTTTGCATTGAAAGCAAGAGTTGTCTTACCGTCAGGGTGTGTATAAAAAGAAAAGCCAATCCCGTATTGGCCCAGTTCTTTTCGAACTGCCTCGAGATTGACTTCATTATGTAGTAATTGCTGGACTTCTTTAGCATCTGCTGTTGCCATGAATTTATTCCAGTCTGTATCACCAGTAAAGACTACATTCTCCCCTCTGGCTTGATAAATTTCAACTGCTTTAGAGCTCACCAAGAAGAGTCCTTTTAAGATTACTTCTCCTGTCACAAGAGTTGCCCGTCCTAATTGGGCTACCACTTGTTCTTGTTCCATTTTAGCTCACCTCTTCAATTTTGAAATAAAGATCTTTCAATTGAGTAGCTTGAGAATCTTTCGCAAAAATCTGTTGTTTCAACTCATCGATCCTATTTTGGCACTGATCAATTTCCTCATTGGCTTCATTGATAAAATCTTCGTTGGATTTGATTTTATTTTTAATAGATTGCTTATAAGTAACCGTCTGAGCCTCAAAGCTATCAATAACCTCTGAAGGCACATTTACTGTAGTCGCATGAGAAAGAGAGAAGGAAGATTCAGCCTTTTGATCAGGAATCGTTTTATTCTCTTGCTGACTAAATGTAGCAACAACTGGTGCTACTTCTTCTGTAGCTGCATCTTGTAAAGGTTCTACTTGTTCTTCCTCATTTTCATCTAATCTACTGAAATAATCCGTAGTCCATTCACTAGAAGAATAGGTAATTTTATCTTCCAAAGGCACTTCCTCTCTAACCTCATCTTGAGGTTTCTGAGAAACTAGCTCAGCAATTCTTTGACGAGCTAAATTCGCCTCTTTCTTTACCGTTAGATCTTCTAGTTCAGGAGCTGGTTCTGGTTGGGGTTGAGGTTCTGGTGTACCTAGTGAAGAGTTCTTTTCTTTATGTTTTTCTAAAAAATGAAGCAAACCTTTCTTTTTCTTTCCAGCACTCATACCAAAATTTTCCAACAACTGATCAATGATGCCAACAAAAGGTATTTCAAGACTTTCTTCTTGTAGGATTTCACCTTCAGAATTGAGAGAATAAAGTCGATAGATTCCATTTATTTTATTACTCTTCATTCGTTCATTGATGATTTCTAGCCTTGATAACAAGTCATCTCGGTACTCAAATGTTTCCTCTTGATTAGTCAGTTGATTGATAATTTTATACATGGTTCACTCCTTGGTTACTTGATTGCTGGAAGGATTAGTTCCTTCATTTCCTGATAGGATAAGCCACTTTCTTCTGATAGAGCAACAAAAAGCTGTGCTTCCAAATCTTTTTCTTGATTTATGTAATTCTTGATTTTTTGATCTGCTTCTTCTTTTTGTCGTTGCGCTTTTTTCTTATCTTTCCTCACTTTCTCAAGCTTACCTTCAAGTTGTTCTATTTTTTTATTCATTCCGTTCTCCTTATTGATTACTACTAGTTGCGGTTGTTGGTTCAGAAGATGTAGGTGTTGCCGTTGATGTAGAGGAAACTGGAGTCGAGCTTGAACTGCTAGTATCTGCGTAGGTTCCTACACTTTGCCCTCTCGCTTCAGTCAATACGATAGGCTCTATTTTATTGATCAATAGTTTCCCTGCTTTTTCTACATAGGTCAACCGAATTGTAGCCTTAGTGCTACCAGTAAGCCCCTTAGAAGCTCTATTATCTTTCTCTGTTAGAGTGGTACTAGTATATTGAACCTGAGCTAAAGCAATTTTATGTTGTTTATCAATGTATATAGATCCTGATTCAAAAGCTTGGTCAACCACATACCCCTTATAGGTCTGATTAACTGGTTTCTGTTCTTCTTGAATAGTTTCCTGATACATGGAATCTGTCATAAAAGGCTTATAGCGTGGTCGATTCTCTTCTAAATCCTTCTTCGTATAGTAAGCAATCAAAAAATCTTCAACCTGTTGCTCAGAAAGAGAAAGTTGTTCCTGCTGTTTCTCTTCTTTATCTTGCTTCACCTCTTCCTGTCTTTGACTAGTCTGTCTCAAATTCTGTTGTACTTGAGCAATAGAATAGCCCAGGATAATACATAAAACGGCAATGAATCCCACAAAGAGTCCCTTTACCATTTTTATTAACTTTTGATTATACATTCTTTTCCTTTCTTATTTAGGGGTAACAAAATAGATACCTGATTGTGGTTTCAAAGTACGCCAACTCGACACATATAAACCACCAAAGTTCATTTCTGAAACCAAGAAACTACCATCGCTATTAACGTACTCACAAAAAGCAACGTGACCATAGATTGGCGATGCCCCAGCTACACCATTCATGAATACAGCTGCAGAACCTGGTTTAGGAGTCGTTGAAATGTCATATCCTTGCGCTTGGCCACTATCAACCCACTGATTGGCATTTCCTAGATAGGGATGAATGCCAACTCCAATTTGAGCAAAGCGATTATAAACATACCAGGTACAATTCCCTAATTCATAAGCGTTACCTGAATAGCCTTGTCCTTCTAAAAGTGCTTTATCCGTAGGAAGTCCATAAGGTAGCTTATCTTTATATTCTGCTGGAACTTGCTTGCTAGAAACACCTGTTGAACCTCCTCCTTTATTTTTTAAGAAATTTAGCCATTGACGAGCTGCATTTTGTCGTTCTAGAAGCTTATTACCTGGTACTCCCAACCAAGCGTTCAAGAAGTCCTCCGTAAGAGCTTCTACGGATCCAGTAGATGTTACAATTCTTCTGAATGCTGCACGTCTAGTTGGATCATCTTCCTCCAGAAGAAATTTTGTTTGGACTTCCGCAGACCAAATATCTCCATTCACAGATTTTGCAAAATTCCACAACGCAAGAGCACGAGGGCCAGTAAATTGACCAATCCCAATCCCGATATAGTGCAAACCGTTGACTAGATAACCTCTTTCATTTAGAGGCAAGGTAGGGTACATAGCTTGAAAGGCTCCCCAATTACCAACTAGATTTTCTGCAGTTGGTTCTTTAGCAACTTTATCAAACTGATTATTGGTTAGAAAGTCTGTTTCATAGCGTTTAAAGGTGATGGAACTCTCAATATCAAATCCTCCCAAAACGGCTGCGATTCCTTCATCTGTTGCTTCTGGTATATTTTTTTTGATTGCATCCGCAAAAGCTCTTGCACGTCTTCCTTTATCTCCAGATGTTTCAATATTACTGACAACAGACGTTGCTTGGGTATATTCTACACGCTGGAAGTAAAAACCGACATTAACATAAGTCCAGCTCTTCTTGATGTTCCCATCTTTATCTTTCTTGTTTGATCGATCAGGTTCTAGCTTTTGATAATAAACGGTTTGATTTCCTTCAGGTGCTACCTTTCCAATAATATCTCCAGCTTTGACGTGATCGCCTGTTTTATAGCGAATCGTATCTACGTTCTTATACAGAAACTTGGAATCCTGATCACTAATTTCTATGTCACTCCCCTTAACTTCAACTTTCCCATCTAAAACAGCTAACAGAGACTGACCTCCTGAAGCCTGCAAAACAGAGCCATTAAAAACTTCCGTTTTCGTTTTATATCCAAAACGTTCAATAATCTGAAGGGGAGCTTCTGATTCAGGCTGATCTTCTGTATAAAATGGATTATCTAGTTCTTGAAGCAACATATATTTTCCGCTATCTCTAGCAATTTCTAAGAGTTCTTTATACTCCTCTAACTCGTCCTTATCAAGCTTATAGAGATTATTTTTAGTATAAAGCTCTTCCATCGTTTTAAGATTGTCTTTATCCCCATTCAAATTCTTCCATAAGGTGTCTAAGTAAAGTTTCCCACGATTCTGTTGTGAAAAATATTTATTCCCGTCTATACGAAGCTTATCTGAAATATCATCATATTTATAATTCAAGTACAAAAGTGGATCGTCAATTTTTGTCCAATAATCTACCTTGTCATTCGATTTTTCACGATCCAATTTTGAAAGATACAACCAGGTATCATTCAAATCAAATTCATCTTGACGGGTAATTCCTGAACTACCTATACCAAGTATAGCCAGAAACAAAAGCAGACCAAAAGCAATCAGATAAGCCTTTAAGCTAAATGGATTTTTGATAATAACTTTAAGCGGTTTAGAACCTACACGGTAAAACTTCCTCGCTTTCTTAGCCGCTTTCCCTGTTTTAGAAGCAGCCAAGCGTTTCTTATAATCCTGAATACGACGAGAGAGTTTTCCTTCCCAAGAAAATTCTCTTGGAGTTCGAGTGAAGCCCCTACCCTTAGCCTTATTGTAGACTCTATTTCCAAGGCTATAGCTCGATTTAACCATTCCTTGACCAAGTTTACCACTATATTTCCCAATCGTTTTGATTCGTTTCCCTTGAATCTGAATATCCTGATACCGATATTTGGCTCGTGCTATATCTGATAGTGTATCATCCTGATGCGCTGCAGAACTAGCTTGTTGACTCGCAGAACGTTCTAAAGCCTGTTTAGTAGCACGGAGCAACTTCTTCTTGCGTGAACCACCATTAGCCTCTTGAGCGACTTTAAAAGTTCTTTTAGAAGTTTTTTTCTCCAGTTTCGCCTTATCTAATTCCTGCTTAAGGAATGTCTGTTTTTTATTGTTTCTATCTAATTCCTGCTTAAAGAAGACCTGCTTTTTATTGTTCCTATCTAATTCCTGCTTAAAGAAGAACTGCTTTTTATTGTTCCTATCTAATTCCTGCTTAAGGAAGAACTGCTTTTTATTGTTTCTATCTAATTCCTGCTTAAGGAAGACCTGCTTTTTAATTTCCTCTGGACGAAGTGCCTTTCCTTCTTTTCCAAGATTTCTTCCTTGTTTCTGGATATTCTTGTACTCTTTTTGGATTCTCTTATACTCTTTTTGTATTTTCTTGAGCTTGTTCTTAGAAGCTCGAAATTGGCTTCGACTCTTCTTTACCAACTGACGTTTAGAGTTGGTCTGAGATTGTAACTTCGTAAGTTGTTTTGCGCTATCTTGTTGAACCGTTCGGTAATTCTTACGAACTTTTTCTAGCTTTCGATCTAACCTATGACCGATTGTTTTTGGTCTGCCTTTCTCCTGATCCATAGTAAGACTCCTAAGCGTCTGTTGCGACTAAGTTATACAACTTAGTATTCTTTGGTATTGGATTTTCAAATGGCACCACAACTGGCCCAGCTACGATTAAGCCAGTACCTTTAGCTTTTGGCCGTGCTAAGTAGCGAATCTGTTTATCAGTCAGATTGACAATCTCTTTTAGGATAGCCAAATCTTGAGGTTTTTGTTTGAGTAAAATCATAAACTCACTATTTGAGAGCAATTTCCGACCTTCTTCAACAGCAGCTAGCGTTTCTACGTTCTGGGTGATTCCTGTTGGAATCGCACCATATTTCCGAATCCGTGAATACAACGTAGTAAAGAAGTCTGCTTGAGCCTTATTTTTAAATAGAATCTGCATCTCATCAAAGTAAACCCATGTAGTACATTTCCCTTGATTCTCTACAATTTGATTCCAGATATAATCCTGAATAACCATTAAAGCAAACGGCTTCAACTTATGAGACAACTTCTTCAGATTAAAGATAACAAAGCGATGATTGAGATCCACGTTGGTATTGTGAGCAAAAATGTCCTGAGAACCAGTTGTATAGGTTTCTACCGCTAAAGCTAAGTCTTGTGCTTCGGGTTCAGGTTGTTCTTTCAAGACCTGGTGCCACTCTTTTAAAGTTGGAGTATAATGATCTGTTAAATAGCGTTCATAAGTCACACCTGTCACTCGGTCAATAATCCCAATCTGTGCATCTGTCACCTCTGACAGAATCGATTCAAACAATCCCATCAACAAGTTTGCTTTATCCCCTATTGGATCGTCATCCTCATCATCCAAACGATCCAGATCTGGTAGATCCAAAAGATTGATATGTGTTTTAGAACCAATCGAAATATCCACCATCTGAGCACCGAAAGCACGGCCAATATCAGAATATTCATCTTCGGGATCCACGATGATAACTCGGTCTTCTGGATATTTCAGTAAAGTTGGAATAACTTCTCCACCCTTTATTGTTGTAGATTTACCAGATCCTGAAGAACCTAACACAACTCCTGAACCCGTGTTCAAATCACGTTTTCGATCTAGTGTAATGATATTGTTTGATAACTGATTTTGACCATAGTAGCGAGCGAGTGAGCTTTCAGACTTTAAGTCCACGTTGGTAAAAGGAACTTGCGTAGCAATATTAGCTGTCGTCATCTTTCTCATAAAATTCTTCTTCACATTCAAGAAGCACTCCCCGATAGGTAAAATCGTATTCAAAGCCTCTTCTTGATAATAATAAAGATCTTCAAACTCTACCCCTAATTTACGGCCAGCACGCTTAATCTTCTGTTCGTTACGTTGTAGTTCCTCTTGGCTCTCTGCCTTAAAATACACTGCAATCAAACCAGAAAAGATTTTCTGATCATACTCAGTAATCTCGTCTCGCCACTTCTTGGTAGCTTCTGAGATTTCTTGGTCACGACCAGCCACAACCGCATCATCAAAGATACCAGATTGAGCGGCCTTACGTTTAGAACGAAGTTTCCCAATTTCAGCATCTGTTTCTGCATCGTCAATTTTCTCTAAGATTTCAACATTCTCATAAGGTTCTGCATGGATAGTAATAGCTAATTCAAATCCTAGTGTTGTTAAATCCCGAATAAGCCGATCAGACATCCAGTTTGGATAGCGGTGGGCATAAAGTATCTTGACCCAACTATCATCTATAATCATGCGTTTTTCTTGAAATTCAATTCTGTTTGGCGCAATAAATGATTTAGTAGATAAACCTGTCAAAGCAATTTCTTTATAATCAAAATTGACATATGGATTACCTCGTAGTAGCTCAGAAAAGACTTTTAGGCGATCCAAACCATTCATATCCCTAAATGTAATATCAGCCTCCTGGAACTGAGTCCCTAGGGAAACTCCAATATCTTGTAGGATCAACTGAGCCTGTTTTCGGTCATCCGCATTCGTTGAAATGGTCACATACTTATGTACCTCGAAGTTGTTAGCATGTGTTGTAAATCGCTCCTTGATCATCTCATTTAGCTCTTCACGATAGTCGTCAAAACCATCATTTGTTTCTTCAAACAAGATATTCTGCAAGGAGTTATCCGATACTCGACGGTTAATGACTAGGAGCTGGTAGTTACTACCCTCATCCAGTGAATTAAGAGCATCCATCGTTGTATCGATGATACTCTCTTTTTCATCTTGTTGAGCTGTCGAGTAAGAAGCATCTCCCAACATAAAGCTACGAGAATATTTCTCACGAGCAATGTGCATCAATCCATCTTCATGTAGATGTGTGTAATTGATCGTGTTTTGCGTCGTAGGTTTCATCTGACGACGCAAGCGCTCAATTCTTTTCTTTTCTGCGTTTTCTAGTTTTTCTCTTTTGCTTTTGAATAAACTCATCTTTCGTATACATTCCTACCTTTCCAAATTCTGTCTCATAGGTTCGTTGTTGGATTCGGAAAAAGAAATTGATTTTTTCTTTAATCCGCATTCGCTTGGTCATGCCTGTACCGTACATTCCTCCAGGAACGACAAATAGAGCGTCCCAAAGATAGATGTACCAATCAGGTAGACCAAAGAAGTATATAGCAATTGTCCCTGAGACAGCTACTACCAAACACACGTATAGAACAATCATTCTACCTGTTAATCCAAATAGAATAGGCCTGTCCTCTGTTTCAAATTCTCTTAAAAATTCTGATCCAATTTTTTTCAATTAGTTTCCTTTCATATAAACATAACATCTATCAATTCTAATTTCTCTAGACATGGATTATACTCCTAAAAGTTGTTTGGCTTTTCGACTAGATCCAACCATTACAAAGATATAGATAACCCCCTTGGCAATTGAAGCAAAGGCTGTTCCCCATGAATCACTGGAACCAGTCGTAACCTTTAGGATATCTGCTGCAACAATCGAATCATATACAATAGAAACAATAATTAGGATGACACCAATAAGGGCAGAGGCCGCAAAGTATTTCAAGAAATTAATCGTAACAGATCGTAACGAGTCCATCATAAAGAAGGCTACTAACAATGGAGCTAGGGCTTTAAGCATATACAAATCTAAGTAACGTAAGAAAACAATAATCCCTAAAATAATGTTAGCTACTCCACTTACAGCTTTTCCGACTAAGGTAATGATGGCTTTTTCAATCATTCCTTTCCCACCAGAAATATTAGAATCAATGGTTGTTTTAACGGTAGGTGTTACATGAGCAATCACTTTCACAACAATATTAAGTAATTCCAGAATGGCATCACAAATCTGAGATGAAGCAGAGATCATAATGAAAGCAAATAAATATTTCATTAAAGCCTCTAACCAAATCTTCTGTGTTAATGCACCTCCCCTTGACTTGACCATTTGTGACCACGATGCCATTTCAAACCAGAAAAAAAGACCTAAAAGGATATACCCAATAGGTCTAACGGCATCAGCCATTATGTTTACAGCTTGGTTTGTCGCAGAGCTGTAACTAGAAAGAGAGCTTGTCAGCTCTCTAATATCTAAAGTCATAGGCTACTCCTAAAATTTTAGCTGAGACAGTGATGCAACGACTGCGGCCGCAATCCCTGCCGAAGCAACAGCTAAAAATGCACCATTAATCATAGAATCAGACCCATCATCTTGCCTTTGCTTATCTTTATTCTTTCTTCCTTGAATATAATCAACCGCACCATTCCAGATCCAGATAAGACCTGTGATTGTTCCAACTACACCTAGACCAGTAATAATTTTTGTAATGATTTCCATTTTGTTTTACCTCTTTTAATTCCTTTTTTCTTTAATAAAAGGCACTGCAGAGATTTCTACAGTGCCAAACACAATACTATTTTTATAATTCATCAAATTCTTCACGATAAATCGTCCGAACAGTAGCTACTAGAATACTGAGACCAATAATAACTGGAACTTCAAAATTCGGATATGGGAAAAATAACCCTCCTCCTTTTGGTGCATCAACCACTTGACCAGCATTAATAAGTGAATCATGGGACATTCCTAAAATATGCGGTGTATACCATCCAAAAATATTATCAATTATGTTTTCGCTTGGAAAATTGAATAGATGGTGAATAATTGCCATTCCGCCAATCAATACGATTGTTATACATATTTTAGCTATAACCCACAGAATAAACATACCAATAGTGGATTTCACAACATTAATACACCAAAGAACGATATAAAAGGGAGCTGTAAAAATCCTAATAAAAGCTACCCATAACCAGGAAAAATCACTCCCAAATTTCATAACTCTACTCCTCCACAATCTACCGTAATTATAGCATGAATCGACAATCTTAACAATATTTTTATATTGTTTTTACATTATATTTTACTACTTTTTATTTAATTTCCTATAGATTATTACAGAGATTCCTAATGCTATTCCAATAATTCCTGTCAAAGTCAAGAAATTGGATAAACTAGTTCCCGTATTAGGTAATACTTTTTCAGCTTGGGTTCCTACTTCGATAATTTCATTTACAGGATCTACTTTTTCAAGACTCGGTTTGTTTTCTTTTACCTCTCCTGTATCTGGGTCAAGATAATAAGTTGTCGTAATTGTTTCTCTACCTTTAACACCAGCTTGAATAATTTTTTCTTCACCTTTCTTTAAATTTTTATTTTCTCGTTTTTCAGTTTTAAATTCTGTTTCCATAATTTCAACTTTGGGCTTAGTCCCTACTGAAATAACTTCGTCTACCGGTTCAGTTTTTTCAACCTTTGGTTCATTTGCGGTTACTTCTCCTGTTTCAGAATTAAAACTATAGGTAATCGTGGTTGTTTCATGACCTTTGCTACCTTTTGTAACAACTGTCTTTTTACCTACTTCTGACTCTTTATCCTCAACATATGTTGTTTTATAATCCAAATCTTTAGTTGTGACAACAGGCTTTGTTCCCACAGAAATCACTTCGTCTACAGATTCAGTTTTTTCAGCCTTTGGTTCATTTGCGGTTACTTCTCCTGTTTCAGAATTAAAACTATAAGTAATCGTGGTTGTTTCATGACCTTTGCTACCTTTTGTAACAACTGTCTTTTTGCCTGCTTCTGAGTCTTTATCCTCAACATATGTTGTTTTGTAATCTAGTTCCTTAGTCGCAACAGCTGATTTGCTTCCTCTAGCCACTACTTTATCAACAGCTTCTTTAAGAACTTCTTCTTTTATAGATGGTTCATCTTTCGTTCGAACTCCTTTTTGAGTTACATAGGTTTTAGTAGTTCTTTTAACTCCTAGAACACCTTCAGTTACAATTTTTTCTTGTCCAAACTCTAACTCAGGATCCTCTGTATAAACCGTCTTAAAAGCTATATCAGACTCTGCAACATCTACATCTTGCCCCTTTGTACCTTTTGCAATTACTTTATTAACGGCTTTTTTAAGGATTTTCTCTGTGACAGCTGGCTCCCCTACACGTTTGCCTGATTGAGTAACATAAGTCTTTGTTATTTCTTTTTGACCTACAGCACCTTCAGTTACAACTTTGGTCTGTCCAATTTCTAACTCAGGATCCTCTGTATAAGTTGTGTTAAAAGGGATGTCTTCTGTTTTCACCTCAACGTCTGATCCTTTAGTTCCTCTAAGAACAATGCGATCAACTTTAGGTTTTGTAATAGTAGTTGAAATAACCTTACCATCTTTTAGAGAAACCAATTGTGAACCTTCACTACCAGCTTGCTTTTCTTTCTCTTGACCAGCAGCCAGCGATGGATCCTCTTCATATTTGGTTTCAAAAGCAATTTTTTCAGGTCTGAGAGTATTGATTTTTTCATCGACTTTTTTACCATCTACTGTTACAGAACTGCGAATACTACGTTCCACAGACGGTGTACCAGTAAAGGTATAATTAACAGTATAGGAACCATTATCCAAATCACCTGACCAAGAAACGGTATTATTGGTGATAGTTAGAAGAGTTTTTTGACCATTAGGAGAAACTAATTCTGCTGATGTTAATGTCAAATCTGCTTCAGGACTAATAGAGACTGTTCCTTTTTGTTTAACGGTTCTTTCAGTGACAATTGTTTCTGTCGCAGTATTGATGAAAGCATCTTCAATATCTTTTTGAGTTTTCTTATCTCCATAGATATCAAGGACATTAGGATGTCCAATATCAATCATTTTCTGTTTCGAAGAGTTATCGCCACTATACTTATCCAAATACAGAACACTCATGAAGGTTTTCGCATTTGCTTTCGCCCAATTCGCAAAACTTGTATCAATGGTTTCTCCTGACGACCAACCATCTGTGTACTGTAGTATCGAACGTACACGATCAGCACTTCCACCCTCCGTCAAGCGATCAAAAGTTTCTTCAAAGGGTTCATCCTTCTTATCTGTCGCAAGCTCATCAGTATGGAAGAACGAAGCAACTAACCTATCTCCTACAATTTCTGTATATAAAACACTTCCTTTAGCTGCAAGTAAGTTATCAAACATTTTCAATGCTTCTTTTTTAGTTTTCAATTTGGAGATACGTCCATTTGGTCCATCTCCAGTAGCATAAGAAGAATCTGTATTCCCACCGTATACAGCAAAAGACACTCTATCTTCATCTGTCAACACATTTTCAATTAGATGCTTCATAGATAGAAACTGTTCGTAACGTACAGAACCGCCACTGTATCCTAAATCTTGGCGCATCTTATCAGACAATGACCCCGACAAATCCATGACCAGGAGTAAGTCCATAGGTTTGTGGGTAGTCTTTGTAGTGGTATCTGTTTCAGTTTTACTTTTTGCCGTAAACGTCAAGGAGTTACTATTTGCACCACCTCCATTCTCCTCTGTCGCATACACGACCACAGGATTTACAAAAGGTGCGACAACTTCAACTAAATTCGCAAATCCTAGAACTGTTAGCCCTAAGATTACGCTACAACGCTGTTTCCATTTTCTCATAAATTTTTAACCTATTCTTCCTTCTTTTTTCTCATAGATAAAGCTAAAGCGATTGTTCCCATAGCCATTCCAAGAAGAGCTAAATTGTTGGAACTACTCATACCAGTATTAGGTAATTCCACTTTTGAAACTTCTTCTTTTGGTTCCTCGTGTTTCGGTTCTTCTGGTTTTGGTTCTTCTGGTTTCGGTTCTTCTGGTTTTACTTCTTCTGGAGTATGAGTCACAACCGTATTAGATACAACTTCTACACCATTAACCGTATGACGATATGTATTTTCTACTGTTCCTGCTTGAATACGTGTCATTTGTAGATATACTTCTGCTTGAAATACTGAAGTTTCTAAAATTGACTTCAAGAAAGCATTATCAAAACTAATATCTACTTTTCCTTTGTCTCTGTCTACTATCTGACTAGTATACTTAGTTAATTCATCACCAGCTTTAAATTTTTGGCCATCACTTGTTTCAAAATCTACAGTCGCAAACACTTGATAAATACCTTGATACTCATCATGTGTTTCATCATAATCATCGCTGAACTTATACTCAAACAACTGCTCCGAACGATTCTTTGGTATCAGGGAACCAACTAATTTATAATTAAATGTTTGATTCAACTTAAGCTCTTTACCATCTAAACTTTCTTTACTTAAATGGTCAATCACCACGTCTTTCTTAGGTTCAATCTTCGGAACATTATTGACTACAGTTTCAGTTACATAAGCCATACCAAAATCAATCTGATAGGCTGTATTCTCATATTTACCACCTGTTTGACCCAATTCCTTCTTAACAGTCATTGGATTAGTAATGGTCAGAACTTCTCCAGCTTGCACGTAGGTCTTGTAAAACTCCTCTGGATTCTCCGCCTCGAATACTTGAATCGCTCCTTTAGGAGTAAAATTGCTGGACTTCAAGGCTTCTTGGACACCTGATGGTGCCTTATCTAGACTCTCATAAAGAGCCATTTTCAAACCTTTAACTACTTGCCCTTTAGAATCCGTTACTTGAACACCGTCTTGATTGATGGTAACAGCTTCTTCTGGGTAATCATCAACGATATAGAACCCTTTGCCAATACGGTCTTTATCTGCTTCAATGCCCTTGTATTGGCTATAATCTGCCGTTACCTTGTAGTAGTTGACAGAGCCTGCCAAGACCTGTTTCCCATCGATGTTCACGCCTGCTTTATTCAAATTCTTCTTGGTTGGTTTCGCAGTAGGAACATTATTTACAACTGTATCCGTGATATAAGCTGAACCAAAATCAACTTGATAAGCTGTATTTTCAAATGATTTCCCTGTATTTCGCAGTTCTTCCTTAGTTACCATTGGATCAATAATTGTAACCGATTTTCCTGTTTTAATATATTGGTTAAAATAGGCTTCTGGATCATCAACTAAAAATACTTGGAAAGCTCCCTTGGGCTTAATTTCAGAACTAGCAAGAAAAGCTTTGACCTTATCATTATCAACGGCATCTATAGAATCATACTGATACACTGAGATACCAGCAACTTCTTGTCCTTCGCTATCAATATAACGAATATCCGATTGATTAATCGTAACAGCCTCTTCTGGGTAATCATCAATTGCTCCGAATCCTTTTAAAATAGTAGATGAATCTGCCTTCATCCCCTTATATTGATCATAATCCAAGGTAATATGGTAGTAATTTGTCGAACCAGCTAGAACTGGTTTACCATCAATGATAACTTTATCCTTATTATGATTGTGTTTGATTGGCTGAATTAAGTTGTTATTTGGATTATCAGGGTCATTCGGTTTACCAGGTGTTGAAACCTGAACAATATTTGAATAACTTTCGTACTTATTGTTAATTTTTAATTGGAAGTTATTCTTGTAGGTTGCTCCATCATTTGTAACTTTTCCTACTAGAATTGGAGCTGGAACCAGCACTTCTTTACTCAAATCCTGATTTAACTTAGATTTCAAACTTTCTAAGCCTTTCACCCGAACAACATGGCTCGATTCGTCATAAGTTAATTCAAAATCTGAGCTAATTTTTTTGGAAGCTTCAACATCTAACACAAAACCTGAAGGCAAGGCATCCACAATTTCAAAGTCTGTAATAACTTCACGATTAGCTGGAAGAGGCTTAGTTGTTAATTCCCACTGTACCGTTGAAAGTTTAGGTACATAGCTTTTATCAATAGACTCGCCAGAAGAATTTTTTACAAACTTTTCTAGGTCAGGCATTGCCTGTAAGCGTGCATATCTAACCCTTACTGTTGGAGGAGATAGTAAAGAGGGGATCTCTTTTTCCTTTGGCTCCTCAGGTTTAGGTGGGAGTGCATCTTCAGGTTTTTCAGTTGGAGAATTTGGTGGAATGGTTTCCTTCTCATAGGTTGGCTCAAATGGTTTTGTTAAGAAAGGTATCTTTTTCAACTCTGCACCATCTCCCAGAATTGTGAAGACAATGTTTTGAGCATTTCCACTCGCATTCTCTGTATCCCATTCAGCGGGAGTTCTTCCCTCTGTCGAACCAGGAGATGATGTGTGAAGGTACGTTAAACTGGAACCATACCCCACTGAAGCAAAGGAGCCCTTAGGAATATCCGAGGTATCATTAACTCCATTTTCTACTCCCTTCATAACGCGACCATCAAAATCCAAACCTGAACCACTTGGATTAATAACCATTCCACGACCAGACGAGCCATAACTCAAATTTGAACCTTGACCCCAATCTACATCGGTAATAACTGTTCCAATTAATAGGGAAACAGGAGTTGTCGTACCTTCAATATAAAAATCAAAAATCAACTCTAAACGTGTATGATTATTATAAACAAAATAAAGACTACCACCATCTCCACTCTTGAGGTAGATATCTGAATCTGTCACAGGAACACCATTTCGAACTTCTCCCTGATAGTCTCCTAAGTCCGAAACCATGACTTTTGCCATGATCTTTCTACCATCTGTCAACGTTCCAATGTTATGAATATAAAATGTATCTCCAACTGTTGGAAATTTAATTACATCGTAAGTTCCCGTACTATCCTTACTAACTCGAGTTCCTGTGCCTCCTGTCACATAGGTATCTGCATGATAACCTAAAAAACCACGCATACTCTCTACTGATAGATTATCATCTGGTACTACTGTAAAATCATTATAATAGCCTAAACTTCCCCTACCAGCTGAATTATATCCTCCATAAACTTTGAAACCTGTTTCAGATCCAAATAAAGGCTTGCTTGTTTGAATCGCCTCTCGTTCAGCTTTAATAGTCGCTAGCTTCTTTGTATAGTCTGTCAAAGAGCTTTCATAAGCTACTCTCTTGGTTTCATTTCGTTTTCGGATTTCTGCATTCTCTTGATTAATACGATCTGTTTCTGCCTGATTCTCTCGTTGATTTTTTTCATTCTCTGCACGAATAGCAGCATTCTTCTGATTAATTCGATTCACTTCATCCTGATAAGAAGCTAAATCCTTTTGATATTGTTCCTTCTTCGCAGTATTTTCATCTTGGATTTTCTTTCGGTTCGTTTGATTTTGTCTTTGATCTTCACGATATTTTTCAGTAGCTCTCTCAATACTATCTGCTTGTGTGCGATAATCACTTTCGACTTCCTTTTGCTTTTTTTCCAACTCAGAGGCTGTACTTGCGGTTCCTTTATCTACTACAGAATCAAATTCTACCTTCAATCCAGCTTCTTGTGCCTTACGAATAGTTTCATCTAAACTGGAATGAGAAATAGAAACTTCTAACGTTCCTGTTTTTTCTTCACTCTTTCCTTGATTTTCAGTAGAAACACTGCTTGGACTCATCTGAGCATAAGGCGCATTTGTAGCTGGATTTTCAGTTCGTTCATCTGCCATAACTGGGCTTATCATACTTAAAGCTGCTAAACCTAGTATCACTCCACAAGTTCCATAAATTTTTGATTTCCGAATAGATCCATATGTTTTTGTTTCTCTTACTTTGTGCATTCTATCTCCTTATATAAAATATTAATCTGTATAAAATCTCAAATGTTGGCGCCCGAGGCCTCTTATAATATAAAATCATCTCTTTCCTTTCCAAAAGAAAAAAGCCAGTTTCCACTGACTTTTCTATACAATATTGTAATGAATTTTAAGAAATCCACTTACCAGAATAATCTAAACGATAACCACCAATCGTCTCATTTTGTGCCATCTTACCATCTGCTTTCAAATAATACCAAGCACTTCCGTCTTTGAACCATTGACCTCTCAGATAGCTTCCATCTGATTTGAGATAGTACCAAGCTTTATAGCTGGAATCGTATTGCCACTCACTTTGTGCCATTTTCCCATCTGACTTAAGGTAGTAGCTTCCTTGCCAACTATTTTGTGCATAGCTTCCATCTGACTTAAGATAGTACCAAGCTTTATAGCTGGAATCGTATAACCACTCACTTTGTGCCATTTTCCCATCTGACTTAAGGTAGTAACTTCCTTGCCAACTATTTTGTGCGTAACTTCCATCTGACTTGAGATAATACCAAGCTTTATAGTTTGTATCATAAACCCATTCATTACGTGCCATCACACCATTTGATTTGAGATAATAGTTTCCCTTCCAACTATTAACAAGAGCTTTCCCTGCATGATCAAAATAATACCAATAACTTCCCTCTTGTTTCCATTGGTCATGCCAATCAGATGTGTTTTCAATCGATTTAATAGGTTCTGCTTTCTTAGAATTATTTTCTTCTACAGTACGTTTACCCGTCTGGTTCTCCAGCTTACTTTTTAAATCTTGATAAATTTTCTCTTTATTTTTGTAATCAATTTCTAATTTTTTTACAGCCTGATAACGATTTGAAGATCTTGGATCCGTTACTGAAGCTGTACTAAAATTAGATTTCGTTGCTCGATTAATATTTTCCTGAGAAATAGTGATGAAATGAGCAGAGTTTACTGATGAAAGACTAGAAAATGATAATCCAAAATAATCTTTACTTGATGGATTCCCCCAGTTCAATCCTGCAATTGCTTGAGCATGCCCCCATTCAGTATCGTTTAACATAAATTCAACCATACCAGTATAAATAGCTTCCTTTAGCTGAGATTTGGTAGCTTCTCTTAATGCTACAGGTCTAAAGAACAAATTCTCATACAGTTGACCTCCTCTTTTTTCAGATTCAGCATCTGAGGTAGGTAAGCCATAGGTTTTTGCAACTCGGTTGATACCTTCGGCATTGTGACCTGATACACCTAATGTGCTTAATTTAGATAATCCCCAACCATCTTTTACATACTCCTTTGCCACCTTATCCGCAAAATCAATTGCCGAACTAGAAACACTGACTCTAGGTGTCCCAACCTGAGAACGAACTTGGTTAATTAAATCTTGGGCAAAAAATGACAACTCCTGACGAACAACTAGCGGTAAATTGTTGACATCCAGACGTTCTCCCTCATCAGCAACATCTTTGTGGAAACTATTTTGATTCTTTAATCTCAAACTTTCTGACTGCAAAATAGATTTCACACTGTCACGTTCAGTCTGGCTAATATTAAAATCAGAAAAAGCCGTCTTCAAAGCCTTTATATACTTATCACTCAGTGTAATCGTATTGCTAGGTGCAGATGATAAAGTATTTTCATAGATACTTTTAGCTTGTTCATATTCTCTCTTAGCTTTAATCAATTCACTTTTTAAATTCTCTACTTGACTGCTTGTTGTACTATTCGCATACACAGGTTGACTATTTCCTAACCCAAGCAAAGTTACGCTAGCAGTTGTTGCCAAGATAGTTGTTCTCAATTTCATAATCTTATCTCCTTTTTGTTTAAAAACGTTCTTAAAATATTTATTTTATACTTTTATTTTACCATTTTTAGAGGTTTTTCTCAATTTTTTCTTGATTTTCATTCATCTATCCGCTTAATCAAAGATAGGACGTTTAAAACATATCAAATCTCCTCTCCTTGATTAAACAGATAGATGAGGCTCTATCTGTTTAATGCTTCGTTGGACGATGATATCCTTTACCAGTCAGCAGTAAACGATTGGTATTTCCTTGTTTAATGCGTCTAGCCACTAAAACATCACCTCGTTTGATGGTGCGAATCTCTTTATAAATTTTTGAATATTCTACAATCATCCAAACTGTTTCTAGTTTACCTGCTAGATATCCTTTTTTAGGTACCAAACCATATCTGCTGGTTAATTTGATTTCATCGCCATTATCAAGTCTTGCGGTTGCATTCCCTTGATTTCCTAAGCGTCTAAGGTCAGCTAAAGTGACCTCTGTAACTAATTTTGATTGATTCATCTTGTCTCCTCCTTACTGAATCAAGGCTGATTTACAGCCATGCCGAGGTATGACGTACATACCTGCTGTATTTTTTACACACGGTTTTAAGTCTAGAAACCGCAAACTCCTTCAGCTTAGGCTTTGCCTGCTTTTACGTGGTGGAACAGCACTAGATATCCTTTTCTAGCCTACACACCGCCCTTGTTCTTCTTTTTATGCTTAGTTCCGCTAATCAGGACAGTGGGGGTATTCAATTTTCAAAGGTCAAAAGTAGTTTTATGACTTGCTCAGGTCAAAAAAGCTAGATTTAGTCTCATGTCATCTATAGCTTAGTTACTCAGATACCTATACTCTGCTTCTCTATGAGCTTGCATCTTGGCCTCGCTCTTACGTTCGCCAATCAAATTTTCAATAGATTGAATCAAGTAAGCAAAAGGACTATCACATTCAGGAATCCGTTCGATACAGTGAAGAACCTCACTACTTGTTATCCATCCTGTCTGAATGTATTGGCCAACAATCATCTTTTGGCGGTGAGTCATATTATAATGCTGGTACCACGGTAAATGATCTCGGTAGCTATCTGCAATTTCCTGCAAGAGAGAATAGACTTGAGGTTTGATAAATTTATTCCCACTTGTTTTTTGAGAAGGAGTGTCACAAGTTCCAGCAGTCTGATCCAATTCCTTAGAATTGGAAGCAGGCTTTCTAGAACTATGTCTAGTACTATTATTCTCAGTATGACTCTTCTCAGTCTTAATAGGGTTAAAATTTTTTACCTCCGGAGGTAAAGATTTTTGACTTCCAAAATTCGTTGATTTAACAGCTTTTTTTGGAGGTAAAGATTTTTGACTTCCAGAATTTATTGATTTGATAGGCTTTTCTAAAACAGAGTTTTCATCTTTCAAAATAGAAGATTCTTCTTCACTGCCTGGACGTTCAATTTCAAATAAGACACAACCTTTGTAATCTAAAGTTTTTACATGGTGGTAGACTACAGTTCCTTTGTCACGTCCTTTTTCTACGACTTCAACATCATAGTGTTCATATTCTTGTAATTCAGCATTCACATTTTGAAGATACAAACGATTCGGACGATTCTTCCCTTGTTTCACTTCACGAAGCAATCCAAGCTCTTTCAATTCTTTCTTGATTTTCAATACAGTTGGCTTACTGCGATCTAAAATTTCCATTAAGTCCTCAACCGTATAGACAAGAAATACTGAACCATTCTCATCAACATAAGTCAGTTCACCGTTTCTGTAAGAATGAATACTCAACATACATCGATCATAGAGTACTCCATAAGCAATCTTGCCATCATTTGATAATTTCTTGGCATAGAGACTCGTCATCTTGATTTTCCCAGTAGGTTTCCCTTCAGCAGAAAATTTCTTCTTAACATTTACCATGAAAATTTGTGGGATTTGATAGAAGGTCTGTGTTGCTACTTGATTTACTGTAATATCAGCCATGTTATCACACCCCCATCATCACAGTACCATTTCCCATAGAGAACAGAACTCCCTCTTTCTCTAATTCTTCAACAGCCTTAACAGCACGTTTTTTACTCATTCCTGTTTTTCTCATCACTTCGTTAACAGCTGCTTTTTTTGAAAATTGCACAAACATTTCTTTAGTCATTCTACTATCTCCTTTATCTGTCTCACTAATTTAAGTTCCTTTGAAAAGCAACTTGGACATTCAGATAGACCAAGCTGAAAATCCAAATGGTCAAATAAAAAGTTACATCGCTCACACTGCACTGTGCTTCTAAGTATTGTTTCACCTAACCAATCTCTTTCTACAACATCTAATACATCTCCACATTCAGGACAATGAATAGGCTTGAAAATATCATCTTCTTCCCATTTTTCCTCATAATCACAATCAAAACAAACGATTGTTTCCAACCACATGGATTAACTCCCTTCCAATGTTCCTTCTAATTCGCCTATCTTGAACTTAAATTCCTTGATTTTCTTTCTCACAAGATCACGTTCTGCACTCATTAGTTGTACCTCACTTTTTTTGTAAGGTTTTCTTAAGACTTCTAGTCTTGCCTCATATAGCTCCAGTGAACGCTTATAATAATTCAACATTTCTCTTTCTAGTCTTGTCATGCTATCTCGGCCTCTCTCGTTTCAAACAGAAGCAAGTAACTCAGGAGTAAATTCCATCGTCGTCTACAGGGCTTCATCATAAGTCAGTTGGCTGGTTTGTCCCCATTCCCCATGTTCCATCTCTAGCTCTTCTGAAATACGGATAAGTGCCAAGCTTAATTCTAAGATATAATTCATGAATAACATCATCTTTTATGACTTTCCAGAAAATACTAGCGAGCTTATAATAATCGTTTCCAAGCCAAACTCTAGCAAGGTCATTGTCTGGAGATACTTTTTCATCAGAATTTCCTTCAGAAATACAATCAACCATATTTTCATTCTTATCAAGATCTATTACATCGAAAATTTCTAGCGAATCAATATCCATAACAATTTCAATATTATCTGACATTTTTTCTCCTTAATTTTTGGCAACGAAAAAGAGAACGAATTTCCTCGTTCTCTACATATATTTATATATTTCTTGAATTTCTCAAAAATCACGACACTTACCATAGTTACTAAAGAACTATAAGAGAAAAGGTAAGCCTAACGACGCGATGAGCGCTGGGTCGTTTGGTTTCGATTGCTCTGTTCCTCTTGTTTTTTCTGTTCTTCTTCTAAACGTTTACGTTCTTCTTCCTGCTTTTTCTCAGCTTCCTTGGCCTCTTTTTTGGCTTTTTCTTCTGCTTCCATAATTAATTTATCCGCCACTGTGTAACTGTAAATTCCAGCTTCCATGTCAATCACACTCGGTTCTGACAATTGTGGCTTAATCTTACTGTAATATGGCAGTTTCTTACTCATTTCAGATAGAGGAACCAAGACCTCGTCCGAATTATTCATGGTCAATCGAATTAAATCTGAAGTCACCTTGCTTGGGGCTAGTTCCACCTTTTGGATAGCCGCCTTGAGTTCTGGGCTAATTTGAGCAAGTTCTGAGACAAAAGCCTTGATTTGTTCACTATCATTAAAGAGAACTGATATATAAGTTTCTGGTAGACTGACCAAGCTCACAGAACTAGTCTCAAGCCGACCGCTAGAAAGAATAGGATAATGATTTTCACCAGAAACATAGTAGGCAACAATATCGTATTCCTTGACCTTGATAGTGAACTTGGTTGGAAATTGATAAACAAGCTGAGCTGATTCAACCCAATAGTTAGACTTAATTTGCTCTTCATATTTTGCCTTGTCTAGCAAAAGGTTAATCGTATAATCCGAATCCTGAATGCCTGAAGCCTGTCGGATATCATCAGCCGTAGTGTGCACCGTTCCCTCAACACGAATATCCTTCATGGTCGCATAAGGACTGAGCAAATAAGCAGAGACAACCAATAAAAGCAGACTTGGAAATAAAATCGTTAGAGCTCGCAAGATATGGAGGCCAGGAATCTTTGCTTTGGCTGGTTTTTCCTTTACAGGCTTTTTCTCTATTTTTTTATCCTGCTCCTCGTTCTCTATAGACTTTGATTTCTCTTTGGATACTTCTTTTTTGGCGTCTTCTGACTTTTCTACTTTTTCTTCAGCATCGTCCTTAGCTGATTTTGAGTCTTTTGAATCAGATTCACTCTCTTGGTCCTCAGTTGCATCTGACTTTTCAGATTTTGAAGCCATTCGAGCTTGTCTTTCCTTTTCCTTCTCCTCAGCTAGGGCCGCCTCTTCCTCAGCCTTCTTTTTTAGATATTCTTGGTTTCGTTTCTGCCATTCTGATAACTCTTTCAATTCTTCGAGGATTTCTTTGCCCTCATTTTTCTTATCTTTTGACATTTACTTTCCTTATGATAAATCTTTTTTCAACAATTGATAAAAATCTGCTAGAGATTTCAATTCCTTAGAAGCTTTCATCTTAGCTTGGTAATCTTCCTTGTGGCTTAGTAAGTGAGAAAGCTTCTCTTCCAAACTATCCAAGGTCAAATCGCTTTCTTGAAGCTCTTCTGCATAGCCTTTTTTTACAAAGTAAGCTGCATTTTCAATCTGGTCACCACGACTAGCTTCACGACCAAGTGGCACAATGACATGTAATTTTGCCATGGCCAAGAGCTCAAAAATCGTATTGGCTCCACCTCGTGTCACAACAATATCAGCCAATTCCATCAAGGGTTGATAGAGATCAGTCACATAGTCAACACGAAAAAGATTTTGGCTCAACTCGTTCAGACTAGAATCTCCAGTTAGATTGATAATATTGTAGCGTTCTGTCAATTCTTTCTTATGGTCTGTCACCAATTGGTTAAAGACACGAGCACCAGCAGAACCACCGACAAACAATACAGTTGGCAATTTTGGATTAAAGTGGGTTTGAATATCCACCAATTCATCCGGTTCTGGATTTTTTTGATCTGAAACCTTGGTCACTGCTCCCACATGCTCAACCTTAGACAAACTTGAAGCTTGCTCAAAGGTTGAATACATCTTCGTCGCAAATTTATAGGCGATTTTATTGGCCAAGCCCATAGACAGGTCAGACTCGTGAATAAAGACTGGCACTCCTGAAACACGTGCTGCGATAACAGGTGGCACAGAGACAAAGCCTCCCTTTGAAAAAAGTGCTTGTGGACGAAGCCGCAACATGATAAAGAGCGATTGGACGATTCCCCAGCCAACTTTGAAGACGTCCAGCATATTTTGCCAAGAGAAATAACGACGCAATTTTCCAGTCGCAATGGAATGGAAGGTGACATCTAGACCCGACTTGAGGATTTCTTGGTGTTCGATACCACGCTTGTCCCCGATATAATGGACTTCCCAACCATCTTCGATGAACTTGGGCATTAACAAAAGATTGAGGGTCACGTGTCCAACCGTCCCCCCACCTGTAAAGACAATTTTTTTCATATTATTCCTTTAACTCCGCTACTGTGTCGATAAAGAGGTCGCCACGTACTTCAAAGTTAGCATACATATCCCAGCTAGCATTAGCAGGACTGAGAAGGACTACATCTCCTTGAGTCGCAAGTTCATAGGCCTTGCGAGTCGCATCTGCAATATCAGTCGCATCCACATAAGCCACACCAGCCTTGTCTGCTGCCCGTTTGACACGTTCTGTAGACTGACCCAGGATGACCATCTTCTTAAGTCCAGTAATGTCTGGCACCAATTCGTCAAACTCATTACCACGGTCTAAACCACCTGCAATCAAGACCACCTTACTGTTGTCAAATCCAGACAAGGCTTTTTGAGTCGCCAAGATATTGGTTGACTTGCTATCATTATAGAATTTGACACCCTTGATTTCATCCACAAATTGGAGACGGTGTTTGACACCACCAAAGGCTGAAAGAGTTTCTTTGATGGTTTGGTTATCCACACCACGAAGCTTGGCAACAGCAATGGTCGCAAGGGCATTTTCTACATTGTGGCTACCTGGAACTCCGATTTCATTCGCTGCCATGACCACTTCCCCACGGAAGTAGAGTTGACCATCTTCCAGATAAGCTCCATCAACCTTTTCCAGTGTTGAGAATGGTACAACGGTAGCTTGTGTTTTTCTTGCCAATTCCTTTGCCAAGTCTTGGTTAAAGTTCAAGACAAGGAAATCAGCCACTGTCATCTTGTTCTGGATATTCCACTTGGCTGCTACATATTCCTCAAAAGAACCGTGGTAGTCGATATGAGTTGGCATAAGGTTGGTAATAACCGCAATCTCAGGATGGAATTCTTGGACGCCCATGAGTTGGAAAGAAGAAAGTTCCATGACAAGCGTGTCCTTGTCTGACGCAGTTTGAGCAACCTGACTGGCAGGATAGCCGATATTTCCTGATAAAAGACCATGTTGCCCAGCAGCAGTCAAAACGTCCCCAATCATAGTCGTTGTGGTTGTTTTACCGTTCGAACCAGTAATACCAACAATCGGTGCTTCAGAAATCAAATAAGCCAATTCCACCTCAGTCAAGACTGGAATTCCCTTGGCCAAAGCCTTTTCAATCATGGGATTATTGTATGGAATACCTGGATTTTTCACCATAAGGGCAAACTCTTCATCCAAGAGTTCCAAAGGATGGCCACCTGTAATGACCTTGATCCCTTCTTCCAGCAAACTTTGGGCAGCTGGATTATCCTCGAAAGGTTTCCCATCATTTACTGTCACAATGGCACCTAGCTTGTCCAACAAACGAGCTGCAGATTCACCAGACTTGGCCAAACCTAAAACAAGGACTTTCTTATTTTTAAATTGATCTATTACTTTCATGTCTCAAACTCCATTTCTACTCATACTATTTTACCATTTTTATGGAAATAAAAAAGCCACAAAGTGTGTTTGTGGCTCTTTCTTCTAACTGATACTCTTCGAAAATCTCTTCAAACCACGTCAGCTTCGCCTTGCCGTATATATGGTTACTGACTTCGTNNTGAGCAGCCTGCGGCTAGCTTCCTAGTTTGCTTTTTGATTTTCATTGAGTATGAATCTTACCATATCATCTATGTGATAAATCGGTAACTCGAATGACTTGGTCCACTTGCTCCCAAATCAGAGGATTGTGGGTCGCAATAATAATAGTTCGATTCGGATTTTTTAAAGATTCTAGGATAGAGAGTAATTCCTCAGAGTTTTTGGGGTCTAGCGAAGCGGTTGGTTCATCTGCGAGGATCAAAGGCGGATCCTTTAAAATTATCTTCGCTAGTGCAACACGTTGTGCTTCTCCTCCTGATAATTCAAAGATAGGTTGCTTTAAATCTAAATAAGAGAGGTTGACACGGTTTAGAGCTTGTTTCATCAAAGAGATTTTCTCTTTTTCTTTCAACTTTTTACCAACTAAACCCAGATTGAGATTCTCTTTGACGGTTTGGCTTTCAATTAAGCCAAAATCTTGAAATAGGTATCCTAAGTAATCTCTAAAGAAAACAGAAGGCTTGATGTCCTTAAGAGAAGTGCCATCATAGATGATTTGCCCTTTGTCATATGGCTCCAATCGTCCAATCATATTCAAGAGTGTTGTCTTACCACAGCCACTTGTACCGATTAAGGCATAAATTTTCCCACCTTCAAAATGAAGATTCGTATCTGAAAATAGCTGACGGCTTCCAAATTTTTTAGATATATTCTTTAGTTCAATCATCCTATTTTCCTTTCATAATTGTCATAGAAACACGAGATTCTTTCTGCGCTTGACGGTAAAGCGTCAAAACTGCACTAGCTAGAAAGACCAATAAAGTGAGCAAGCCAATCACCAAGTCTCGACTGCTTAAAATAAAGAGACTAGCACCAAATACAAAACTGGCAAATTGGCTAACCATATACTGAGCATGTGTTTCAAAAAATCGTAAACCTGAAATTCGTTTAATCAAGATATCTCGGCGGAATTGCTCGAAATATAGAAGATTGACAGAATAAAATAGTAATAAGGAACTAGCTATCCCCACAATAGCTCCTAAGATTAAAGTTGCTGTTTCAGTTTGAACTTCATTATAACGAGTTAGATAAACACTTCTTCCTTCTTTAAGATAGGATACTTGCTCATAAATTCCAGCTTTCTTCAAGAGTTCTAGCCCACTCTCATATCCTTTGATAAAGAGTTGTTTTCCAGCATTGATAGACCAAATAGATTTGGAAATAATACTATCACCTGTAGATGTTGGAGTAAATACAACTAAAATCGGATCAGTTAAGTACTGGATGGATACTGGGCTTTCACCGTTATTATAAATAAATCGCTTTTCTCCAGTTGGAAGATAGCTAACAATCGCTCTCATTTCATACTCTAAAGGAGCACTTGCCTCCTCACCAGATTTTCCATAATAACTCAAACTCTCTTCAAAAGCTTTCTTAAGTTCTGCTTCCTGTGAACGAAGAGATTCTGGTAATAAGAGTCCAAATTCCCCTTTTTGAAGATGGGCTAGTTTCTGTCTAGTCTCATCATTTACAGTCACATTTTCCTTGTCCAAATAACTTGGACTGACATAGAGAACATTAGCATCTGGACTATAGGTATCCAGTGTCTCTCCCTGTTCATTTTTTCCTTGTGGATTGGCAAAATGGAGCAGATTATCCTTTACATAAAGAGCTTGTTCCTCTTCGATTGCTTCCTTGGCAAAGGCATACCACTTGCTCTGATTTTCTGCATCTTTTCCTCTATCACCTAAGCCAAAAGAAATTTGATAATAGTCTGCTCTATCCTGCCATGCTTGTTTTGAAATTTCAAGTTCTTTCAATCGTTGGTAAGACGTCAAACCTGTCTTAACAGCGTATCCTACTGTAAAGACAGCAACCAACTGACACAATAGGGTTAAAATCATCAGGCGTTTAAGGGGTAATCTCCCCTTAATAACGGGAACTAATGCTTTGTAACTCAAACTCATTAGATAAAGAAGCATTAGTAAAATTGAAATCGCCAATAAAAACAACAGATAGAAACTAATCCCAAAACCATAGGTGGCTAACAAGATAGGATAAAACAAACCTTGACTAAAAAGAACGACTCCCCCACCTAGGAAGGAAAGGAGGGCTGATAGAAGGAGCTATTTGATATCAGTAGATAAAGAATGCCCCATGATGGATAAGAGAGTCTGACCAGAAAAGAGTTTTATACCTGCTGCTCTCATTTCCTTAATCCGAGTGATAATCACTAAAGCAAAGAAAGATAAGCCAAATATTGCTAAACTAATTAAAATAAGGGGATTTAGTAATATTCGAAAAGCAAGAAAATAGGGCGGTATCTTTCGGTCAGCACTTGCTTTATAACCCAAATCTCCTAATTTATCGGCAAGCTTTTCTTTCGTCAAGGAGCCTGACAAAAGGAGATAACTATTTAGCGGATCACTACGTTCACGACTTTCTTGGCTAGCTTCTTGGAATTCTTTTGGTAAAGTTCCCTGACCATAAGTTGCATAAGTAAAGTGAGTCGTCCCATCCTTACTCGGCTCTACAATTCTTCTAGCTATTAAACTCTGTTCTGAGTTTGCAAAATTCTCCAATTCCTGTTCAAATACCTCACGCGTCGGTTCCTGAGTATCTTTTTTGACACGAAGTAAAGAAACGGAATCATAGCTTGCATATAAATATTGTGGCGCACGTAAGACAATAATCCAAGCAAGGAAGAAGCTGAGAAAAAAAGTTGATAGTAATATGAATAGTTTCTTCATAGTAGACTCCTTGTATAAGAGAATAACCCTATAGAAAAAGATTTTATCTTTTTACAAATCCTTAGAATTATTTTCCTAGTTTAATCCATTACACCCTGAACAACAAGATAATAATACTCTTCAAAAATCTCTTCAAACCGCGTCAACGTCGCCTTGCCGTAGATATATGTAACTGACTTCGTCAGTTTTATCTACAACCTCAAAGCAGTGCTTTGAGCAACCTGCGGCTAGCTTCCTAGTTTGCTCTTTGATTTTCATTG
>NZ_VMNB01000016.1 GCF_013277515.1 Streptococcus sp. k-402
TCTTTGATTTTCATTGAGTTTAAAGATCTATCCATTTGGGTAGGTCTTTTTGTGAATGCAAAAAAGCCAAATCCGATTGGACCTGGCTTAATTATCATTGGATATTAGATTGTATTGGCTGCCCAGACACTTACAGATCTTTCTGAGACTGGGAATTGTCCATAACCTTCCTCATCAATTGTAATTTGACCTTGGTGGTTTCCAAGTAAATCTACAAAGGTTTGGTTAGCCCATTCTTGGCCGACAAACATTGACTTGCTGTTTTCTTGGTCATTTGAGATAAGGACTGCGATTGGGGATTGATGTTCAGCACCTGAACGTACCCAACCGATACAGTTAGCATCATCAAAGTAATCTGTTTGTTCTCCATAGGCCAAATCTTTTCGGATGGTTAGGAGGCGGTCAAGGACTTCTTTGAAATCTTGTTGAGCATATTGTCCTGAAATCCCATAGTAGTCTCCGTAAAAGACACATGGAAGGCCATTTTGGCGTAACAGAATGAGGGCATAGGCTGCTGGTTTGAACCATTCTTCAACGGTAGACTCAAGAGCCTGACCACGTTGGGTATCGTGGTTGTCGACAAAAGTCACCGCCTTGTCAGGCTTGAGTTCAACCAGGCTATCTGTGAAAATGCCACGAAGGTCATAGCTGGAACCTGCTCGGCTAGCATCAAAGAGATTCTGGTGGAGACGAACATCGACAAGGTCAAAGCGTTCTTCCGTTTTTTCGAGATAGTCCAGATTGGCTTCCTTGTCTGGGTTCCAAAATTCACCAAAAACATAGAAATCCTCACCGTATTTTTCCTTCATATCGCGGATGAAATTGCGCATAAAGAAAGAATCGATATGTTTGACAGCATCCAAGCGGAAACCAGCTACACCAGTCGTTTCCATGAACCAGTCAGCCCAGTCATAGATATTTTGGATAACTTCAGGATGTTTAAAGTCTAGGTCGGCATACATGAGGTAGTCGTAGTTACCGTTTTCATTATCGACCAATTCCTCGTTGGCCCAGCCCTTGTTGTCCCCTTGGATGAGGTAAATCCCGGATTTACGGCGTTTGGCATCATAGTCTGTACCTGTGAAGTGGTACCAGTGCCAGTGGAAGTCATTGTAGGTATCTTGGCGACCATCAAAGGTAAAGCTAGTCCAGCCATTGATGGTGAAAGGTTCCCCAAGTTCAACTGTACGGTCAACCGGATCCACTTCGATAACTTGAAAGGCTTCCATATGATCGGCCGCAGCCTTGTGGTTGAGTACCACATCGGCCATAGGCTGGATTCCCTGTGCTTTTAGGGCTTGAATGGCTTGAAGATAGTCTTCTTTAAAACCATACTTGGTGCGGACAGTTCCTTTTTGGTTAAACTCTCCTAGGTCAAATAGGTCATAGACCCCATAGCCGACATCTTTTTCATTGGTCGCCTTAAAAGCTGGTGGCATCCAGACATGACTGATGCCGAGATTAGCTAGGTGTGGAGCATCTTCAGCCAGACGCGTCCAGTGCTGACCGTCGTGGGGCAGATACCATTCAAAGTATTGCATGAGTGTTTGATTTTGCATGATGTTTCCTCTTACTTGTCAATCTTGTTCTTTATTCTATCATAAAGTATCTCTTAGGGCAAACGTTTGCGTAAGATAGAAGGAAACTATTTTAACTACTTAAAATAAAGTATTGATTTTTTTGTATCAAAGTGCTAGTATAATAGTATGTAATATAGATAAAGATAGGAGTCATCCCATGATTGAATTTCAAAATGTTAGTAAGTTGTATGGTGATAAAGAGGCTTTGAGCAATCTCAATTTGCAGATTGAAAATGGGGAGATTATGGGCTTGATTGGTCATAATGGTGCTGGAAAATCGACCACTATAAAATCCCTAGTCAGTATCATTTCACCCAGCAGTGGTCGTATTTTGGTAGACGGTCAGGAGTTATCGGAAAATCGCTTGGCTATTAAACGAAAGATTGGCTACGTAGCAGACTCGCCTGACTTGTTTTTACGCTTAACGGCCAATGAATTTTGGGAATTGATCGCCTCATCCTATGATCTGACTAGCTCTGACTTGGAGGCTAGTCTAGCTAGGCTATTGAGTGTTTTTGATTTTGCTGAAAATCGTTATCAGGTTATTGAAACCCTTTCTCACGGAATGCGTCAGAAAGTCTTTGTCATTGGGGCACTCTTGTCTGATCCTGATATTTGGGTCTTGGACGAACCCTTGACTGGTTTGGATCCCCAGGCTGCCTTTGATTTGAAGCAGATGATGAAGGAGCATGCGCAAAAAGGCAAGACGGTCTTGTTTTCAACCCATGTCCTAGAGGTGGCAGAGCAAGTCTGTGATCGGATTGCCATTTTGAAAAAGGGGCATTTGATTTATTGTGGTAGCGTAGAGGACTTGAGAAAAGACCACCCAGACCAGTCTTTGGAAAGTATCTACCTTAGCCTTGCTGGTAGAAAAGAGGAGGTTTCAGATGCGTCTCAAGGTCATTAAAAAATTAGTTGATATCAATATCCTCTATTCATCTCAAGAAGCTAATCTGGCTAACCTACGAAAGAAGCAGGCTAAGAATCCTGGGAAAAAAGTAAATGTTTCCGCTAGAGTCCTAAGTTCTTACATTTTTTCAAGTCTCTTGATGCTTTTCATGTTTATAAATATAGCCTTTCGTTTTCCTTTTGAGGAAATGCCAAGTTTTTTTAGTAGCATGGTTGCTATTTTACTGGTGCTTGCCTTTTCAACTTCTTTCACTGCATTTTACAATGTCTTTTATGAGAGTAAGGACTTGGTATCGTATAGATCCTATGCCTTTAAAGAATCAGAGATTATAATTGCTAAAGGACTGTCTGTCCTCTTGCCAGCTCTGCCTGGAATTGTACCAATCCTAGCTTATTTTCTAGTCCTCTATATTAGGCTAGCACCTTCTCTTTGGCTGGGCTTGCCTTTGATGCTGCTGTCCTTGACCCTATTATTTGTCTCTGTTACTTTAGTGATGGTAGTGGCAGTACATTTCTTGGCTCAGACTAGGGTCTTCAGAAAGTATCAGTCTATTTTTTCGAATGTGATGATTGGGATAGGAGTTCTCATACCTTTAATATTTGTCCTCTTTCTACAGTCGACTTTTGGAAGTATTGTTGACAAAGTTAGAGACATTCCATTTCTCCTTTATCCTCTTCATATCTTTTACAAAATAGCAGTGGAGCCTTTTTCGACAGAAGCCATACTGGGTCTGCTCGCTTGGATAACTCTAACTGTCTTCTTACTTTACCTGACCAAAAAGAAGGTTCTTCCTCATTTTTATGACGTGATTCTGCTTAACAGTGAGGAGAAGGTCAAGAAAGAACGTCGCAGTAAGGAGAGAATTTCAACTACTAAAAAGGGATTTTTCCGTATGGTTTTACGCTACCACCTCACCCTCTTGGGACAGGGGACTGGCGTGATTACAGTGCTTTTTACAAGTGCTTTCCTTCCTTATCTCATGATGATCGGTCTGATTTCCAAAATCCGAGATTCTCAGATAGTTCCAGACATTTATCCTCCATACTGGTTACCCTTGTTTTTTGTAGGAGTGTTTATAGCAGTTGTCAATAACAATATCACCAGCCTGCATTCAATTGCCTTGTCCTTGGAGAGGGAAAATGTTGATTTTCTTAAGAGTTTACCCTTTGATTTTGCTCGTTATGTGAAAGTGAAATTTTGGATTATATTTGCTGTCCAGTCTTTTTTACCAGTTCTGACTTTACTTGGCCTTTCTCTATATCTAGGCTTGCCCATCCTTTCGATGATTTACCTTCTTGTAGTCTGGATCCTTGCCAGTGTCATCCTTTCTTGCCACCATTACCTTAAGGACGTGAAAAATTTGTCAACCAATTGGAGTAACATTACGGACCTGGTGAACCGTTCAAATGGTATAGTAGCAATAGTTTTACTCTTAATTTATAGTGTTATCTTAATGATTTTAGTCATAGCAAGTTTGTTCTTGGTTCGGTCTCTCGCCCCTGTCCTTGCCATCAGCTTGGGAGTAGGAGTTCTTATCCTTTTGCTTGCTCTTGCTATTTTTGGCTATCATTACTACCTGTCACGCATATTGACAGAAATAGAAAAAAGATGAGATAGTTGGTCGCTTGCTTGATAAATTTTATAAAAAGAAATGAGGCTGAGCAAAAAATCACTTCTAACTAGCAAAAAAACGAGTATTTCCGTAGAGATACTCGTTTTTCTATGCCGTTTTTGTTATCATAAAAACAAAACGACTAGAAATTTATAACAATGTATAAATTCTACAGCATCAATTGCTTAAATTTGGGACTAGATCTTATCTATGATATTTTGAAGATTAATGGAGCTTGAGATGTTTGCTATTTATGGATAGCATATAAAATCATTGTTACTGGCAAGCTCTCTCATGCTTTTGGGTTTGCCTTTCATCTAGTTATTCTTATAAAAATCCGTTTTATACTCAATGAAAAACAAAGAGCAAACTAGGAAGCTAGCCTCAGGTTGCTCAAAGCACCGCTTTGGGGTTGCAGATAAAGCTGACGTGGTTTGAAGAGTATTAGACTAATTTCCACTTTGGTAAGTCAAGTGGAAGTCACTTTGAGAAATTAGCCTGAAATAATTCCTATTTGTAAAACTCTGATAAGTCTTGGCTGATTTTCCAGAAATGTGGTATAATTTTTCTTATGGAAAAGATTATCATTACAGCAACTGCTGAAAGTATTGAACAAGTTAAACAACTGCTCGAAGCTGGCGTAGACCGTATCTATGTCGGTGAGAAAGATTTTGGCCTTCGTCTGCCAACAACCTTTAGTCATGACCAATTGCGTGAAATCGCTAATCTGGTTCATGATGCTGATAAGGAATTGATTGTTGCAGTCAATGCTCTCATGCACCAAGACATGATGGATCGTATCAAGCCCTTCCTCGATTTCTTGGAAGAAATTAAGACAGACTACATTACGATTGGGGATGCAGGTGTCTTTTACGTAGTCAACCGCGATGGTTATTCATTTAAGACCATCTACGATGCATCAACCATGGTAACTAGTAGTCGTCAGATAAACTTCTGGGGACAAAAGGCTGGCGCATCTGAGGCTGTTTTGGCGCGTGAAATTCCATCGGCTGAACTTTTCAAAATGCCAGAAATTTTGGAAATTCCTGCTGAAGTGTTGGTTTACGGTGCCAGTGTCATCCATCATTCTAAACGTCCGCTCTTGCAAAACTATTATAACTTTACGCATATCGATGATGAAAAGACGCGCAAGCGTGATCTCTTCTTGGCTGAGCCGAGTGACCCAGAGAGCCACTATTCCATTTTTGAAGACAATCATGGTACCCACATCTTTGCCAACAATGACCTTGATTTGATGACCAAATTGACAGAATTGGTGGAGCATGGTTTTACTCACTGGAAATTAGAAGGTCTCTATACACCTGGTCAGAACTTTGTTGAGATTGCAAAACTCTTTATACAAGCGCGTAGCTTGATTCAAGAGGGCAACTTTAGCCATGACCAAGCCTTCTTGCTGGATGAAGAAGTGCGCAAGTTACATCCTAAAAACCGTTTCCTTGATACAGGATTTTATGATTACGATCCTGACATGGTTAAATAAAGTAAATGATTCGTTGAGAGAAGGAAGATGCAAATATTTCTTCTCTCAATTTTTCTTATTCTCCAATATTTTCAAAAAAATCAGCAGGCTAGGATGCTCTGTTTGCTGGGATTTTTAACACAAGTAACCTTCTTGAGTTTGAAAATTATCCTATGTTTGCAGGTGCCAAATAGCCCTTTTTTTGGTATAATTTTTTATAATGAAAACGATTGGTAATCGCTATGTTGTGGTGGATTTAGAGGCAACTAGCACAGGTAGTAAGGCTAAAATTATCCAAGTGGGAATTGTCGTGATTGAGGACGGAAAAATCGTTGATCACTATACGACGGATGTCAATCCACATGAACCCTTGGATGCTCATATCAAAGAACTGACAGGATTGACAGACCAACGTCTGGCGCAAGCACCTGATTTTTCGCAAGTTGCTAGAAAAATCTTTGACTTGGTAGAGGATGGGATTTTTGTAGCCCATAATGTTCAGTTTGATGCAAATCTCTTGGCGGAAAATTTATTTTTTGAAGGTTATGAGCTAAGAAATCCTCGTGTTGACACGGTCGAATTGGCCCAGGTCTTTTTCCCTGAACTGGAAAAATATAGTTTGCCGATATTGTGCCGGGAATTAGGAATTCCTCTTAAGCACGCCCACACAGCCCTTTCAGATGCCAAAGCTACTGCGGAATTACTTCTTTTTTTACGAGAAAAGATGGCACAACTTCCTAAAGGACTCTTGGAACGCTTGCTGGAAATGGCTGACGCCCTCCTATATGAGTCCTACCTGGTTATTGAAGAAATTTATCGCAGCCAATCTATTCTGAGTTCTTCAGATTTGGTCCAAGTTCAAGGACTGTATTTCAAGAAAACTGCAGATCCCATGGAGTCACGAAAACTATCTCAAGATTTTTCTAAAAATATTTCTCTGTTGAATCTTGAAGTGAGGGAGGAGCAAGAAAATTTTGCTAAAGAGGTTGGCTTGCTATTGAAAGATGAGCCTGTATCATTAATTCAAGCGCCGACTGGGATTGGGAAAACTTATGGCTATCTCTTATCCGCTTTATCTCAAGCCAAAGAGCATCAGATTGTCCTTAGCGTTCCGACAAAGATTCTTCAAAATCAAATCATGGAAGAAGAAGGTAAACGTCTCAAGGAAGTGTTCCATATAGATATTCATAGTTTAAAGGGGCCTCAAAATTATTTGAAGTTGGATGCCTTTTATCGTTCCTTGCAGGAAAATGATGAAAATCGCTTATTTAGACGCTTTAAAATGCAAGTCTTGGTCTGGCTGACAGAGACAGAGACAGGAGATTTGGATGAAATTGGTCAACTCTACCGTTACCAACATTTTCTAACAGATCTTCGTCATGACGGGAATTTATCATCTCAAAGCTTATTTGTGACGGAAGATTTTTGGAAACGTAGTCAAGAAAGGGCAGAGACTTGCAAGCTTTTAGTGACCAATCATGCCTATCTTGTAACCAGACTTGAAGATAATCCTGAATTTGTCAGTGACCGTTTACTGATTATCGATGAAGTTCAAAAAGTTTTGTTGGCTTTAGAAAATCTGCTTCAAGAGACCTACGATATCCAGTATATTATTGATTTAGTTGATAAGGCCTTACTGGAGGAGCAAAATAAGGTCCAGCAACGAATACTAGAAAGTATTCGCTTTGAGTGCTTCTACTTGATAGAACAATTTCAGTCTGGTAAATCTAGGAAAAATATCTTAGATTCTCTAGCCAATCTCCATCAGTATTTTTTAGAATTAGAAGTAGAAGGTTTTGAGGAACTGGTTCGCTATTTTACAGCTGACCGAGATTACTGGCTTGAAGCAATTGAAACGAGTCAAAAGAAAATTCAAATTTCTTCTACAAAATCTGGCCGTATTCTTCTGTCCTCTTTAATACCTGAGAGTTGTCAAGTCTTGGGAGTATCGGCTACTCTTGAGATTAGTCAGAGAGTTTCTTTGGCCGACCTTTTAGGCTATCCTGAAGCCAAATTTGTCAAGATTGAAGCTCGTAGAAAACAGGACCAAGAAGTGGTCTTGGTCAAAGATTTCCCTCTGGTGACAGAAACTTCCTTAGAAGTCTATGCCAAAGAGGTAGCTGATTTACTAGTGGAAATTCAAGCTTTCCAGCAACCGATTTTGGTTCTCTTTACCGCTAAAGATATGCTTCTAGCAGTTTCAGACATACTTCCTGTAAGCCATCTGGCCCAGTATAAAAATGGGGATGTTCATCAGCTAAAGAAGCGCTTTGAAAAAGGAGAACAACAAATCTTGCTTGGTGCAGCAAGTTTCTGGGAGGGAGTTGATTTTTCAAGTCATCCTTTTGTGATTCAAGTTGTACCAAGACTTCCTTTCCAAAATCCTCAAGAGCCCTTGACGAAAAAGATCAATCAGGAACTAATTCAAGAATGGAAAAATGCCTTTTATGATTATCAATTGCCAATGGCCATTATTCGTTTAAAACAGGCTTTGGGAAGAAGTATGAGACGTGAACACCAACGTTCCTTAACCCTCATTCTGGATAGAAGAATCGTCGGAAAACGATACGGCAAGCAAATAGTGACTTCTCTAGCAAAAGAAGCGACTGTTAAAACCGTCTCTCGATCCGAAGTTGATGAAGCTGTTGATAAATTTTTAAATGAACTTTGATAAATAGTATTGTATGAAAGTATAAGGTTAGTGTATATGAAACGTTCTCTCGACTCAAGAGTCGATTATAGTTTGCTATTGCCAGTATTTTTTCTACTGGTTATTGGCGTGGTGGCTATCTATATAGCTGTTAGTCATGATTATCCAAACAATATTCTGCCCATTTTAGGGCAGCAGGTCGCCTGGATTGCCTTGGGGCTTGTGATTGGTTTTGTGGTCATGCTCTTTAATACAGAATTTCTTTGGAAAGTAACCCCCTTTCTGTATATTTTAGGCTTGGGACTCATGGTCTTGCCAATTGTCTTTTATAATCCAAGCCTAGTTGCATCAACAGGTGCCAAAAACTGGGTATCGGTAAATGGTGTTACCTTGTTCCAACCGTCAGAATTTATGAAGATATCCTATATCCTCATGTTGGCCCGTGTGATTGTCCAGTTTACCAAAAAACATAAGGAATGGAGACGCACGGTTCCGCTGGACCTTTTATTAATTTTTTGGATGATTGTCTTTACCATTCCAGTCCTAGTTCTTTTGGCACTTCAAAGTGACTTGGGGACGGCTTTGGTTTTTGTAGCCATTTTCTCAGGAATCGTCTTGCTATCAGGAGTTTCTTGGAAAATTATTATCCCAGTATTTGTTACTGCTGTAACAGGAGTTGCTGGTTTCTTAGCCATCTTTATTAGCAAGGACGGACGAGCTTTTCTTCACCAGATTGGAATGCCGACCTACCAAATCAATCGGATTTTGGCTTGGCTCAATCCCTTTGAGTTTTCCCAAACAACCACTTACCAGCAGGCTCAAGGGCAGATTGCCATTGGGAGTGGTGGCTTATTTGGTCAGGGATTTAATGCTTCGAATCTGCTTATCCCAGTTCGAGAGTCGGATATGATTTTCACGGTCATTGCAGAAGATTTTGGATTTATTGGCTCTGTCCTTGTTATCGCCCTTTATCTCATGCTGATTTACCGTATGTTGAAGATTACTCTTAAATCAAATAACCAGTTCTACACCTATATTTCCACAGGTTTGATTATGATGTTGCTCTTCCACATCTTTGAGAATGTCGGTGCTGTGACGGGCTTGCTTCCTTTGACGGGGATTCCACTGCCTTTTATTTCGCAAGGAGGATCGGCTATTATCAGTAATTTGATCGGTGTTGGCTTGCTTTTATCGATGAGTTACCAGACAAATCTAGCTGAAGAAAAGAGCGGAAAAGTCCCATTCAAGCGGAAAAAGCTTGTATTAAAACAAATCAAATAAGGAGAAAATCATGGTAAAAGTAGCAGTTATGTTAGCTCAGGGCTTTGAAGAAATTGAAGCTTTGACAGTTGTAGATGTCTTGCGTCGTTCAAATATTACTTGTGATATGGTTGGTTTTGAAAAGCAAGTAACGGGTTCGCATGCAATCCAAGTAAGAGCAAATCATGTCTTTGATGGAGATTTATCAGACTATGACATGATTGTTCTTCCTGGCGGTATGCCTGGTTCTGCACATTTGCGCGATAATCAGGCCTTGATTCAAGAGTTGCAAAGATTCGAGCAAGAAGGGAAGAAACTAGCAGCCATTTGTGCGGCACCAATTGCCCTCAATCAAGCAGGGGTATTGAAAAACAAGCAGTACACTTGTTATGATGGTGTTCAAGAGCAAATCCTTGATGGTCACTACGTCAAGGAAACAGTAGTGGTAGATGGTCACTTGACAACCAGTCGAGGTCCCTCGACAGCCCTTGCCTTTGCCTACGAGTTGGTAGAGCAACTAGGAGGAGACGCAGAGACTTTACGAACAGGAATGCTCTATCGAGATGTCTTTGGTAAAAATCAGTAAAACGGGAGTTATTCTCTCGTTTTTTATGTGGAAAAATCAGGGAAATCATCGCTTTTTTCATAAAAAAATGCTATAATGAAGGGTATGAAATATCACGATTATATCTGGGATTTAGGTGGAACTTTACTGGATAATTATGAAATTTCAACAGCTGCATTTGTTGAAACATTGGCACTGTATGGCATTATACAAGACCATGACAGTGTCTATCAAGCTTTAAAGGTTTCTACTGATTTGGCGATTGAGACATTCGCTCCCAATTTAGAGAATTTTTTAGAAAAGTACAAGGAAAATGAAGCCAGAGAGCTTGAACACCCGATTTTATTTGAAGGAGTTTTTGACCTATTGGAAGACATTTCAAATCAAGGTGGCCGTCATTTTTTGGTCTCTCATCGAAATAATCAGGTTTTGGAAATTTTAGAAAAAACCTCTATAGCAGCTTATTTTACAGAAGTGGTGACTTCTAGCTCAGGCTTTAAGAGAAAGCCAAATCCCGAGTCCGTGCTTTATTTAAGAAAAAAGTATCAGATTAGCTCAGGTCTTGTCATTGGTGATCGACCGATTGATATCGAAGCAGGTCAAGCTGCAGGACTTGATACCCACTTGTTTACCAGTATCGTGAATTTAAGACAAGTATTAGACATGTAAGAAAAAGGAATAAGATGACAGAAGAAATCAAAAATCTGCAGGCACAGGATTATGATGCCAGTCAAATTCAAGTTTTAGAGGGCTTAGAGGCTGTTCGTATGCGTCCAGGGATGTACATTGGATCAACCTCAAAAGAAGGTCTTCACCATCTAGTCTGGGAAATTGTTGATAACTCAATTGACGAGGCCTTGGCAGGATTTGCCAGCCATATTCAAGTTTTTATTGAGCCAGATGATTCGATTACTGTTGTGGATAATGGGCGTGGTATTCCAGTCGATATTCAGGAAAAAACAGGTCGACCTGCCGTTGAGACTGTCTTTACTGTCCTTCACGCTGGAGGAAAATTTGGCGGTGGCGGATACAAGGTTTCAGGTGGTCTTCACGGCGTGGGGTCGTCAGTTGTTAATGCCCTTTCAACTCAATTAGACGTTCATGTTCACAAAAATGGTAAGATTCATTACCAAGAATACCGTCGTGGTCATGTTGTCGCAGATCTTGAAATAGTTGGAGATACGGATAAAACAGGAACAACGGTTCACTTCACACCGGACCCAGAAATTTTCACTGAAACAACAATCTTTGATTTTGATAAATTAAATAAACGGATTCAAGAGTTGGCCTTTCTAAATCGCGGTCTTCAAATTTCCATCACTGATAAGCGCCAAGGTTTGGAACAAACCAAGCATTATCATTATGAAGGTGGGATTGCTAGTTACGTTGAATATATCAACGAGAACAAGGATGTAATCTTTGATACACCAATCTATACAGACGGTGAGATGGATGATATTACAGTTGAAGTAGCCATGCAGTACACAACAGGTTACCATGAAAATGTCATGAGTTTCGCCAATAATATTCATACACATGAAGGTGGAACGCATGAACAAGGTTTCCGTACAGCCTTGACACGTGTTATCAACGATTATGCTCGTAAGAATAAGTTACTGAAAGACAATGAAGACAACCTAACTGGGGAAGATGTCCGCGAAGGATTGACTGCAGTTATCTCAGTTAAACACCCAAATCCACAGTTTGAAGGACAAACTAAGACCAAACTGGGGAATAGCGAAGTGGTCAAGATTACCAATCGCCTCTTCAGTGAAGCCTTCTCCGATTTCCTCATGGAAAATCCACAGATTGCCAAACGTATCGTGGAAAAAGGGATTTTGGCTGCCAAGGCTCGTGTGGCTGCCAAGCGTGCGCGTGAAGTCACCCGTAAAAAATCTGGTTTGGAAATTTCCAACCTTCCAGGTAAACTAGCAGACTGTTCTTCTAACAATCCTGCTGAAACAGAACTCTTCATCGTCGAAGGAGACTCAGCTGGTGGATCAGCCAAATCTGGTCGTAACCGTGAGTTTCAGGCTATCCTTCCGATTCGCGGTAAGATTTTGAACGTTGAAAAGGCAAGTATGGATAAGATTCTAGCTAACGAAGAAATTCGTAGTCTTTTCACAGCGATGGGAACAGGATTTGGAGCAGAATTTGATGTTTCGAAAGCCCGTTATCAAAAACTTGTTTTGATGACCGATGCCGATGTCGATGGAGCCCATATTCGTACCCTTCTTTTGACCTTGATTTATCGTTATATGAAACCAATTCTAGAAGCTGGTTATGTTTATATCGCCCAACCACCAATCTATGGTGTCAAGGTTGGAAGCGAGATTAAAGAATATATTCAGCCAGGAGCAGATCAAGAAATTAAACTCCAAGAAGCCTTGGCTCGCCATAGTGAAGGACGTGCCAAACCAACCATTCAGCGTTATAAAGGTCTGGGTGAAATGGATGATCACCAATTATGGGAAACAACCATGGATCCCGAACATCGCTTGATGGCTAGAGTTTCTGTAGATGATGCTGCAGAAGCAGATAAAATCTTTGATATGTTGATGGGGGATCGAGTAGAACCTCGTCGTGAGTTTATCGAAGAAAATGCTGTCTATAGCACGTTGGATGTCTAAAAAATTGGGAGAAGTAGTTCCCTTGGTCTAAAAAATATGATATAATCATTACGATTGTTTCAAGTAAAAAAGGAGTTTGATATGTCTAATGGACAACTAATTTATTTAATGGTTGCAATTGCAGTCATTTTAGTTCTGGCTTATGTAGTGGCAATCTTTCTACGTAAGCGAAACGAGGGAAGATTAGAGGCGCTAGAAGAAAGAAAAGAAGAACTATACAATCTTCCAGTAAATGATGAAGTAGAAGCTGTAAAAAATATGCACTTGATTGGACAAAGTCAAGTGGCTTTCCGTGAATGGAATCAAAAATGGGTCGATTTATCTCTCAACTCTTTTGCCGATATTGAAAATAATCTCTTTGAAGCAGAAGGCTATAACCATTCATTTCGTTTTCTCAAGGCCAGTCATCAAATTGACCAAATTGAGAGTCAAATTACTTTGATTGAAGAAGATATTGCTGAAATTCGCAATGCTTTGGCAGACTTAGAGAAGCAAGAATCTAAAAATAGTGGTCGTGTTCTTCATGCTTTGGATTTATTTGAGGAACTTCAGCATAGAGTTGCTGAAAATTCAGAACAGTATGGTCAAGCCTTGGATGAAATTGAAAAACAATTAGAAAATATCCAATCTGAATTTTCACAATTTGTAACCTTGAATTCATCGGGTGACCCAGTAGAAGCTGCTGTGATTTTGGATAATGCTGAAAATCATATCTTGGCTTTGACACATATTGTTGATCGTATACCAGCAATTGTAACAACATTATCTAAAGAGCTACCAGATCAACTAGAAGATTTAGAAGATGGTTATCGTAAACTAATTGATGCTAATTATCATTTTGTTGAAACGGATATTGAAGCACGTTTCCACTTGCTTTATGAAGCATTCAAGAAAAACCAAGAGAATATTCGCCAGTTGGAATTGGATAATGCCGAATATGAGAATGGACAGGCACAAGAGGAAATCAATGCCTTGTATGATATTTTTACTCGAGAAATTGCTGCTCAGAAAGTAGTGGAAAATTTACTTGCAACTCTTCCAACTTACCTTCAACATATGAAAGAGAATAATACTTTATTGGGAGAAGATATTGCACGTTTGAGCAAGACCTATTTACTTCCTGAGACAGCTGCAAGCCATGTTCGTCGTATTCAGACAGAATTAGAGAGTTTTGAGGCAGCTATTGTTGAGGTAACTTCAAATCAAGAAGAACCAACCCAAGCTTATTCAGTTCTTGAAGAAAATCTTGAGGATTTACAAACTCAACTAAAAGATATTGAAGATGAGCAAATTTCAGTTAGTGAGCGCCTGACGCAAATTGAGAAAGATGATATCAATGCACGTCAAAAGGCCAATGTTTATGTCAATCGTCTCCATACTATCAAGCGATACATGGAAAAACGCAATCTGCCAGGTATTCCACAAACTTTCTTGAAGTTATTCTTTACGGCAAGCAATAATACCGAGGATTTAATGGTTGAGTTAGAACAAAAAATGATTAACATTGAATCTGTTACCCGAGTTCTTGAAATTGCAACGAATGATATGGAAGCTTTAGAAACGGAAACTTATAATATTGTACAATATGCAACCTTAACAGAGCAACTCTTGCAATATTCTAACCGCTATCGCTCATTTGATGAACGCATTCAAGAAGCATTTAACGAAGCTTTAGATATTTTTGAAAAAGAATTTGATTATCACGCTTCATTTGACAAGATTTCTCAAGCATTAGAAGTGGCAGAGCCTGGTGTAACCAATCGCTTTGTTACCTCATATGAGAAAACACGTGAAACGATTCGTTTTTAATAAAAGAAAAAGATTTGATTGTGTGAGGAGCAGAATCAAATCTTTTTTATAGTAATATCTTTAGCAAAAGAATTCAAAATGATAAAAACGCATAATAGCAGATGTAGAAAATCTTGCTACTATGCGTTTTATTATGGAAAGACTTACTGTATTCTTTCTCAAGTCGAGTTTTTACTCAATTTCCTTACTTGATTGGGATTGAAATTCCAATTAATTTTTCTGAGTAGAGTGTCTTGATATTGGCTTCATCAATAGAGTCCTTATCAATTTTACGTTTCAAGAAAAATTCTTGAATGGTTTCGATTTCAGGCTCACGAATAGCACGGTGTTTGTTTGAGATGAGGATTTCATAGTGAAGCGGAGCTTGGGTAAAAATAACATCAGTATTTCCTGCTGAGTAAACCTCAACAAGGGTTGCATCTGTACTTTCTAGCTGGCTTTTTACAAGTTGCGAGTGTGAGTTTGTCGTATTGATAAGCTTCATAACATTTCCTCCGATTTTCTAATTCTATTATAGCACTTTTTGAATAAAGTCGCTTGATTTATACTCAATGAAAATCAAAGAGCAAACTAGGAAGCTAGCCGTAGGCTGCTCAAAACACAGTTTTGAGGTTGTAGATAAGACTGACGAAGTCAGTGACCATATCTACGGTAAGGCGACGCTGACGTGGTTTGAAGAGATTTTCGAAGAGTATAAGAAAAAAGCAGAGTTGGAAGTCAGTCCAATTCTGCTTTTAAATAGTTTAAAACCTTTTCCAGATTTTCTAAGGACACCTTGGCAAATTGATAAGGACAGGCACCCAAGTAAGCCTCTTCAAAGAAATCCAAGCCCAGTTGGCTGTGCTTGAGACTGGCAATTTTAGGGTATCGTCTGAGATCAAGTAATAAACCATCATGTAGAGGGAAATGAGGAAGGGGGCAAGGAGTGTTAGCTAGTCTTTCCTCGATTTGTTTTTGGTAAGTTTCCTGATTGGCCAAGCGAGCTAGCCGATTTTTCTCAAACAGTTGACTGTCAATATAGAGTGACAGGGCCTTTTGCATGATGAGGTTACTGTCGTAGTCTAGGATATTTTTGTAGGCTACAAAGGCTTCTTTGATAGCATTTGGCATAATGAGTGCTGTTATCCGCAGGGCTGGAAAGAGGCTGGTTGAGAAGGACTTGATATAAATGACGTGCTCCTCTGTATCCAGATAGTGGAAGGTCTGACCCTTTTTAGAGTCCAAATCCCCCAGATAGTCGTCTTCGACGATATAAACATTATATTTGGCTGCTAAGTCAAGAATAGCTCGTTTTTCCTGCTCAGAATAGGAATGCCCCAGAGGATAGTGAAAACGAGGAATGGTATAGAAAAACTTAATTGTTCCTGTTTTGAAGTGACCTTCCAGCTCCTCCAAGTCAATCCCATCAATACCTCGTTCAATGGTTTGATAGTCCAATCCCTGAGCAATCAATAGGCGATTCATCCGATGGTAGGTCGGCTGTTCCACCAAGATTTCCTTTGCTTGGCTAGGAAAGGATATTTGAGAAAGGATAAACAAGGCTTGCTGGGTTCCAGAAGTCAGTACCAGTTGATCAGCCTTGCAGTAGAGAGCTTGATCAAAGAGGAGTTTATGAATGGATTGTCTTAGGTCTTCTAATCCTTCTTGGTTGTCATAGTAGTTGAAGAGGTAGTTTTCTCGGCCAATCAAGGTTTCATTGACACAGAGTCGGAAATCGTCATAGGCGCTGGCGTGTTCGTCCGTAACCTCGATTTCTAGGTCCTGGTGTTGTCCTTGTTCTAGGACATAGTAGCCACTCTGGGGCTTGGAATAGAGGTATTGTTCGTGCCGTAATTCCAGTAGGGCGCGTTGAATAGTGTCCTTGCTACAATGAAAGTCAAGGCTCAGTTGACGGATAGAAGGCAGGCGGCTTCCCGTTGGAAAGCGTCCAGACTCGATACCGTTTTTCAGATAGGAAACGACCTCTTGGTACTTGCTTTGTTTCTTCATTCCAGACCTCCCTTGATTTTGTTACATTGTACCTTTTTTTTTCCTTCTTGGCAATGTCTAGGGTGTTTCTCTCGTTCACATCTAGGGGCAAATGTGGTATACTTAGGAGTAAGATTTATAGAATAACAGACAAGAAAGAGAATGGATAAGAACGTGCAGGAACCAGTGAAATTATTTCAATACAATACCCTTGGAGCCTTGATGGCTGGCCTTTATGGTGGGACCATGACAGTAGGAGAATTGCTAGAGCATGGTGACCTTGGCTTGGGAACCTTGGATTCCATTGATGGAGAATTGATTGTCTTAGATGGCAAGGCTTATCAGGCAAAAGGGTCAGGAGAGCAACCAGAAATTGTGGAAGTGTCGCCAGATGCCCTTATTCCTTACGCAGCAGTAGTACCGCATCAGGCAGAGGTCATTTTCCGTCAGCGCTTTGAGATGACAGACAAGGAATTGGAAGAGCGAATCGAGTCTTATTATGACGGGGAAAATCTTTTCCGCTCTATCAAGATTCGGGGGGAATTTTCACATATGCATGTGCGTATGATTCCCAAGTCGACACCAGATACCAAGTTTGCTGATGTCGCAACCCATCAACCTGAATATAGTCGTGACAATGTTGCGGGAACCATCGTTGGTTTCTGGACGCCAGAGATTTTTCATGGTGTCAGTGTGGCAGGCTATCATCTCCACTTCATCTCAGATGATTTGACCTTCGGTGGGCATGTCATGGACTTTGTCATCAAGGAAGGCATTATCGAGGTGGGAGCAGTTGACCAATTGGATCAACGTTTCCCAGTCCAAGACCGTCAATACTTGTTTGCTAAGTTCAATGTTGACGAGATGAAAAAAGATATTGAAAAGGCGGAATAGGAGAAGAAAATGACCATTCATACTATCATTACCATGGTGTTGTTGCTAGCTTTCTTGATAGGAAGCATTTGGTATGCCAGAAAGAAATACCAGATTAATTTAGCTGTTTTGGGCTTGGGAGCTGTTGCCTTCTTTGTCTCTTCACAGATTTTAGAAAAACTGGTGCATATATTTGTTTTGCATCCTCAAAAAGACGGTAGTATTGCCCTCTTGCAAGACCATCCGCTTCTCTATATCATCTATGGCCTAGCCATGGCAGCATTTTTTGAGGAAACAGCTCGCCTTGTTTTCTTCAAATGGTTGGAGAAAAAGAGAAGTTTGGAAAAGGCAGACGCCTTGGCCTATGGGTTAGGGCATGGTGGCTTGGAGTTGATTTACCTGGGTCTTACTAGTTTGATTAATCTCTACATCGTTCTCTCAGCAGTTCAAACTCAGAATCCACAGGTCATGCAATTGCTGTCTGAAAATATGTTGAAGACCATTCAGTCGCTATCAGTCTGGCAGATTTATTTGCTTGGTTTTGAGAGAATCTTGGCGCTAGGTTTCCAATTACTCTTGACTGTTTGGGTTTACCAAGCTGTTCGCCAGAAGAAATGGATTTATCTCCTAGCAGCCTATGGCCTACATGCCTTTTTTGACCTAGTACCATCTCTAGCTCAAGTAGGATGGATTACAAGTCCAGTCTTGGTTGAAGTTGTCCTAGCACTTGAACTTGTTCTGGTTGCCTATGGAACAAAGGCTATCTTTTGCAAAAAATCATAAGAAAAAGAGGGGAACCTCTTTTTTTGTGCAAAAAGCAAACAAGGTCTTTTTATGGTCGTCAAATGGTCTTAAAAATGGTATAATGGAATGAATTTTGAAAAAGGAAGAGTAACATGACAGTAAGAGAAAAAATGCTTGAAATCTTAGAAGGGATTGATATCCGTTTCAAAGAACCCTTGCATAGCTATAGTTATACAAAAGTAGGTGGAAAGGCTGATTATCTGGTCTTTCCACGAAATCATTTTGAGTTGGCACGCGTTGTCAAATTTGCCAATCAAGAAAATATCCCTTGGATGGTTCTTGGCAATGCTAGCAACATCATCGTTCGTGATGGTGGAATTCGTGGATTTGTCATCTTGTGTGACAAGCTCAATAACGTTTCTGTTGATGGCTATACTATTGAAGCTGAAGCTGGTGCTAACTTGATTGAAACAACTCGCATTGCCCTCCGTCATAGTTTGACTGGTTTTGAGTTTGCATGTGGCATTCCTGGAAGTGTCGGTGGTGCTGTCTTTATGAATGCGGGTGCCTATGGTGGCGAGATTGCCCACATCTTGCAGTCTTGTAAGGTCTTGACCAAGGATGGAGAAATCGAGACTCTGTCTGCCAAGGACTTGTCATTTGGTTACCGCCATTCAGCTATTCAGGAGTCTGGTGCAGTTGTCTTGTCAGCTAAATTTGCCCTAGCCCCAGGAACACATCAGGTTATCAAGCAAGAAATGGACCGCTTGACGCACCTACGTGAGCTCAAACAACCTTTAGAATATCCATCTTGTGGTTCGGTCTTTAAGCGTCCTGTTGGTCATTTTGCAGGTCAGTTAATTTCAGAAGCTGGCTTGAAAGGCTATCGTGTCGGTGGCGTAGAAGTGTCAGAAAAACACGCAGGATTTATGATCAATGTCGCAGACGGAACGGCCAAAGACTACGAGGACTTGATTGAGTCTGTGATTGAAAAAGTCAAGGAACACTCAGGTATCACGCTTGAAAGAGAAGTCCGGATCTTGGGTGAAAGCAAGTAGGACACTTTAGTTGAAAAGCTGCTGCTATGTCATGGAAAGGAGGTGAAAGCCTATCGTTAGTGCAGAAGAATGTAGGCAGTTCAATCTCCTACACGAGGTAGTAGCGGCCTGACAGAGCCCTGATCTGTTAATCTATGAAAAAGAAGGAATAAATGACAATTGAAAAAACCAATTATTGAATTCAAAAACGTCTCAAAAGTTTTTGAAGACAGCAACACCAAGGTTCTCAAAGATATCAACTTTGAGTTGGAAGAGGGGAAATTTTATACTCTTCTAGGCGCATCTGGTTCAGGAAAATCAACTATCCTAAACATCATTGCAGGTTTACTAGATGCGACGACAGGAGATATCATGCTAGACGGTGTCCGAATTAATGATATCCCAACCAACAAGCGAGACGTCCATACCGTCTTTCAATCCTATGCCTTGTTCCCACATATGAATGTGTTTGAAAATGTTGCCTTTCCACTTCGCTTGCGTAAAATTGACAAGAAAGAAATCGAGCAGCGCGTAGCGGAAGTTCTCAAGATGGTTCAGTTGGAAGGTTACGAAAAACGTTCTATCCGTAAACTTTCTGGAGGACAACGTCAGCGTGTGGCTATTGCCCGTGCCATCATCAATCAACCCCGTGTGGTTTTGCTGGACGAGCCTTTGTCAGCGCTGGACTTGAAATTAAGAACAGACATGCAGTATGAACTGCGTGAACTGCAACAACGATTGGGCATTACCTTTGTCTTTGTCACTCACGATCAGGAAGAAGCTCTGGCTATGAGTGACTGGATTTTCGTTATGAATGATGGCGAGATTGTCCAGTCTGGAACACCTGTGGACATCTACGATGAGCCGATTAACCATTTTGTTGCGACCTTTATCGGTGAGTCAAATATCTTGCCAGGAACCATGATTGAGGACTACTTGGTTGAGTTTAACGGCAAACGCTTTGAAGCGGTCGATGGGGGGATGAAACCAAATGAACCTGTTGAGGTTGTTATTCGTCCAGAGGACTTGCGCATTACCCTTCCTGAAGAAGGCAAGCTCCAAGTTAAGGTGGATACCCAGCTCTTCCGTGGGGTTCACTACGAGATTATTGCCTATGACGAACTTGGAAATGAATGGATGATCCACTCGACTCGTAAGGCCATCGTGGGTGAGGAAATCGGTCTGGACTTTGAACCAGAAGACATCCATATCATGCGTCTCAACGAAACCGAAGAAGAGTTCGATGCCCGTATCGAAGAATACGTGGAAATCGAAGAGCAAGAAGCAGGTCTGATCAATGCAATCGAGGAGGAAAGAGATGAAGAAAACAAGCTCTAAACTCTTTGTAGTGCCCTACATGCTCTGGATTGCCCTCTTTGTGCTGACACCCTTGGTCTTGATTTTCGGTCAATCCTTTTTCAACATTGAAGGCCAGTTCAGTTTAGAAAATTACAAATCCTACTTTGCGTCACAAAACTTGACCTATCTAAAAATGAGCTTTAACTCTGTACTCTATGCAGGAATTGTGACCTTTGTAACCCTGCTCATCAGCTATCCGACAGCCCTCTTTTTGACCCGTCTCAAGCACCGTCAACTCTGGCTCATGCTGATTATTCTGCCGACTTGGATCAACCTTCTTCTTAAGGCCTATGCCTTTATTGGGATTTTTGGTCAGAATGGCTCTATTAACCAATTCTTGGAATTTATCGGAATTGGTTCGCAACAGTTGCTCTTTACTGATTTCTCCTTTATCTTTGTCGCAAGCTACATCGAGCTTCCTTTTATGATTTTGCCGATTTTCAATGTCTTGGATGATATGGACAACAATCTCATCAATGCCAGCTATGACCTCGGTGCGACCAAGTGGGAGACCTTCCGTCATGTTATCTTCCCTCTGTCTATGAACGGAGTGAGAAGTGGGGTCCAATCTGTCTTTATCCCCAGCTTGAGTCTCTTCATGCTGACCCGTTTGATTGGTGGGAATCGCGTTATCACCTTGGGGACAGCCATTGAGCAGAACTTCCTGACCAATGACAACTACGGTATGGGTTCAACCATCGGTGTAATTCTCATCTTAACCATGTTCATCACCATGTGGGTGACCAAGGAAAGGAGAGAACGATGAAAAAATTTGCCAACCTTTATCTGGGACTGGTCTTTCTTGTCCTCTACCTGCCTATCTTTTACCTGATTGGTTATGCCTTTAATGCAGGTAACGACATGAATAGCTTTACAGGCTTTAGCTTGAGCCATTTTAAAACCATGTTTGGCGATGGTCGCCTTATGTTGATTGTGACCCAGACCTTTTTCTTGGCCTTCCTATCAGCCTTGATTGCGACTATTATCGGAACTTTCGGTGCTATTTACATCTACCAGTCTCGTAAGAAATACCAAGAAGCCTTTCTTTCACTCAATAATATCCTCATGGTTGCGCCTGACGTTATGATTGGTGCCAGCTTCTTGATTCTCTTTACCCAACTCAAGTTTTCACTTGGCTTTTTGACTGTTCTATCTAGTCACGTAGCCTTCTCCATTCCTATCGTGGTCTTGATGGTCTTGCCACGTCTCAAGGAAATGAATGGCGACATGATTCATGCGGCTTACGACTTGGGAGCCAGTCAATTTCAGATGTTCAAGGAAATCATGCTTCCTTACCTGACACCGTCTATCATTGCAGGTTATTTCATGGCCTTCACCTATTCGCTAGATGACTTTGCCGTGACCTTCTTTGTAACGGGAAATGGCTTTTCAACCCTCTCAGTCGAGATTTACTCTCGAGCTCGCAAGGGGATTTCACTAGAAATCAATGCCCTGTCTGCCCTTGTCTTTCTCTTTAGTATTATCCTAGTTGTTGGATATTACTTTATCTCACGTGAGAAGGAGGAGCAAGCATGAAAAAACTCTATTCATTTTTAGCAGGAATTGTAGCCATTATCCTTGTCTTGTGGGGAATTGCGACTCATCTCGATAGTAAAATCAATAGCCGAGATAGTCAAAAACTGGTTATCTACAACTGGGGGGACTATATCGATCCAGAACTCTTGGAGCAATTTACAGAAGAAACCGGAATCCAAGTCCAGTATGAGACCTTTGACTCCAACGAAGCCATGTATACCAAGATCAAGCAGGGTGGAACAACCTACGATATTGCTATTCCTAGTGAATACATGATCAACAAGATGAAGGACGAAGACCTCTTGGTACCGCTTGACTATTCAAAACTTGAAGGGATTGAAAATATCGGACCAGAGTTCCTCAACCAGTCCTTTGACCCAGGCAATAAATTCTCCATTCCTTACTTCTGGGGAACCTTGGGAATTGTTTACAATGAAACCATGGTAGAGGCAGCGCCTGAGCATTGGGATGACCTTTGGAAACCAGAGTATAAGAACTCTATCATGCTTTTTGATGGGGCGCGTGAGGTGCTGGGACTAGGACTCAATTCGCTAGGCTACAGCCTTAACTCCAAGGATTCCCAGCAGTTGGAAGAGACAGTGGATAAGCTCTACAAGCTGACTTCAAATATCAAGGCTATTGTTGCCGACGAGATGAAGGGCTATATGATTCAGAACAACGCTGCAATCGGTGTGACCTTCTCTGGTGAAGCTAGCCAGATGCTAGAAAAAAATGAAAATCTACGCTATGTGGTACCGACTGAGGCCAGCAACCTTTGGTTTGACAATATGGTCATTCCCAAAACAGTCAAAAACCAAGATGCAGCCTATGCCTTTATCAACTTTATGTTGAAACCTGAAAATGCTCTCAAAAATGCGGAGTATGTCGGCTATTCAACACCAAACCTACCAGCTAAGGAATTACTCCCAGAGGAGAAAAAAGAAGATAAAGCCTTCTATCCAGATGCTGAAACCATGAAACACCTAGAAGTTTATGAAAAATTTGACCATAAATGGACAGGAAAATATAGCGACCTCTTCCTACAGTTTAAAATGTATCGGAAGTAGGAGTTAGCAGTCACGAAACGAATCAGTCAAGCTGGTTCGTTTTTTAAAAAATAAAAGGCAATTTTCGTAACGGTATCTTTTTCTATGATAGTTGCTTATTTTCTTTCTCAGTAGTATACTAAGTTTAACCTTATAGAAAGCGGTAACAAATAATGGAAGTGTCTACTTTTTTCAAAAAAGTTTCTGGCCAACCTTTTTGACTGTTCAGCAAACTGTTATACTATTACATTTAAAAGATGGTTTGGATCGACAATACCTAACAACTGAGTCCATATATTGGGTGATAGGCACCTTTATATTTGTAAATATTTTAGTGGCTGTGTTTAGTAATATGAAAATTGGTGATAAAGAAAAGTAATAGCAGTAAGAATAATATATCATGAAAAAGTAATCAGAGATGTAGGGAATTGCTCTGATTCAACGGAGATCATTTCCAGTTGACGTAAGCTTAAAAAAACGTTATAATAAGAAAGTTGAGAATTGATTTTCTCTTGTCTTAGTCCAGAGAAATGGCGGTGCTGCGAGCCATCTAAGCTAGAAAGTCATGCTACTCAATTTAACAATTGCATAAGAACAAGAGAATGACAAGTTCATTGAATGAAGGTGGTACCGCGGTTTTTCGCCCTTCGTGATATGAACTTGTCTTTTGATTTTTGGAGGTGTTGATGAAAACATTTCTTGTCAAACAAAAGTTTCGTCTTGGAGGCGAACGCTTCGCTATCAAGGATGACAGGGGAGAAATTGCCTATCAGGTAGAGGGATCATTTTTTAAGATTCCCAAAACTTTTACCATCTATGATGATAATGGTGAACAGGTCAGTCAGATTAGTAAAGAAATCTTGACCTTGCTACCTCGTTTTGAGATTCATCTTCGGGATGGCTCGAGTTTTGTCATTCGCAAGAAGTTGACCTTCTGGCGAGATAAGTATGAGTTTGATAATCTAGGTCTTCGTATCGAAGGCAATATCTGGGATTTGAATTTCAAATTGCTGGATGATCGCGATCAGCTGATTGCAGAAATTAAGAAGGAACTCTTCCATCTGACCTCTACCTATACCGTAACGGTTCTGGAGGACGCTTATGCAGATCTAGTTATTTCCCTCTGTGTAGCGATTGACTATGTGGAAATGCTGGAAAGCCAATCACATTAAACAAGTAAATAAGGAGACAATATGAAACAACTATCTAGTGCACAAGTACGCCAAATGTGGCTTGACTTCTGGGCGACCAAAGGTCACTCTGTAGAACCATCAGTGAGTTTGGTTCCTGTAAATGACCCAACACTTTTGTGGATCAACTCTGGGGTAGCAACGCTTAAGAAATACTTTGATGGGACTATTATCCCAGAAAATCCACGTATTACCAATGCGCAAAAAGCTATCCGTACCAACGACATTGAAAACGTAGGGAAGACTGCACGTCACCATACTATGTTTGAAATGTTGGGGAACTTCTCTATCGGTGATTACTTCCGTGACGAAGCAATCACTTGGGCTTATGAGCTTTTGACCAGCCCTGAGTGGTTTGACTTCCCAGCTGAAAAACTTTACATGACCTACTATCCAGATGATAAAGATTCTTACAACCGCTGGATTGAAGTGGGAGTGGATCCAAGTCACTTGATTCCAATCGAGGACAACTTCTGGGAAATCGGTGCGGGACCTTCTGGACCAGATACAGAGATTTTCTTTGACCGTGGAGAAGCCTTTGACCCAGAAAATATAGGTCTTCGTCTTCTTGCAGAAGATATCGAAAACGACCGTTACATCGAAATCTGGAACATTGTTTTGTCACAATTTAACGCTGATCCTGCTGTTCCTCGTAGCGAATACAAGGAATTGCCACACAAGAACATTGATACGGGCGCTGGTTTAGAGCGTTTGGTGGCAGTTATCCAAGGGGCTAAGACTAACTTTGAAACAGACCTCTTCATGCCGATCATTCGTGAAGTGGAGAAATTGTCTGGTAAGGTCTATGACCAAGATGGCGATAACATGAGCTTCAAGGTCATCGCAGACCACATCCGTTCACTTTCATTTGCCATCGGTGATGGTGCCCTTCCTGGAAATGAAGGTCGTGGTTACGTCCTTCGTCGTCTTCTCCGTCGTGCTTCTATGCATGGTCAAAAACTGGGGATCAACGATCCTTTCCTTTACAAACTCGTTCCAACCGTTGGAAAAATCATGGAAAGCTACTACCCAGAAGTGCTTGAAAAACGTGACTTTATCGAAAAAATCGTTAAGAGCGAAGAAGAATCATTTGCCCGTACCCTTCACTCAGGTCAACACTTTGCCCAAGGCATTGTAGCTGACTTGAAAGAAAAAGGTCAATCTGTCATTGCTGGTTCAGATGTATTTAAACTTTATGACACTTATGGATTCCCAGTTGAATTGACTGAAGAAATTGCTGAAGAAGCTGGTATGACTGTAGACCGTGAAGGATTTGAAGCAGCCATGAAAGAACAGCAAGAACGCGCGCGTGCATCAGCTATCAAGGGTGGCTCAATGGGTATGCAAAATGAAACCCTTCAAAACATCACTGTAGAAAGTGTCTTCAACTACAATGCTAGCCAATTGTCTTCTAAATTGGTGGCTATCGTGGCTGACAATGCAGAAGTAGAAGCTGTATCAGAAGGAACTGCCTCACTTATCTTTGCGGAAACGCCATTCTATGCTGAAATGGGTGGACAGGTCGCTGACCACGGACAAATCTTGGATGAGTCAGGTAAGGTTGTGGCTACTGTGACCAATGTTCAAAAAGCTCCAAACGGACAAGCTCTTCATACAGTTGAAGTCCTTGTACCGCTTGCCTTGAACCAAGAATATACCTTGGCAATTGATAGCAATCGTCGTCACCGTGTCATGAAAAACCACACAGCGACTCACTTGCTTCACGCTGCCCTTCACAATATCCTTGGAAACCACGCAACACAAGCAGGATCTCTTAACGAAGTTGAATTCCTTCGCTTTGACTTTACCCACTTCCAAGCAGTAACTGCTGAAGAATTGCGTGCCATTGAACAGCAAGTCAACGAAAAAATCTGGGAAGCACTTGAAGTGAAGACAGTTGAAACGGATATTGACACTGCCAAAGAAATGGGAGCTATGGCTCTCTTTGGTGAGAAATACGGCAAGGAAGTCCGTGTTGTTACTATCGGTGACTACTCTATCGAGCTTTGTGGTGGTACCCACGTTGGCAACACTTCTGAAATTGGCCTCTTCAAGATTGTCAAAGAAGAAGGGATTGGTTCAGGAACTCGCCGTATCTTAGCAGTGACTGGTAAGGAAGCCTTTGAAGCCTACCGTGAACAAGAAGATGCTCTTAAAGCAGTCGCAGCAACCTTGAAAGCACCTCAACTTAAAGAAGTCCCTCACAAGGTAGAAGGACTTCAAGAACAACTTCGTCAATTGCAAAAAGAAAATGCTGAGTTGAAAGAAAAAGCCGCAGCTGCAGCTGCAGGCGACATCTTCAAGGACGTTAAGGAAGTCAACGGTCACCGTTACATTGCTAGCCAAGTGTCTGTATCTGATGCTGGTGCCCTTCGTACCTTTGCGGACAACTGGAAACAAAAAGACTACTCTGATCTTCTTGTCCTAGTTGCCGCTATCGGAGACAAAGTCAATGTCCTTGTAGCAAGCAAGACAAAAGACCTTCATGCAGGAAACCTTGTCAAAGAATTAGCACCAATCGTTGATGGACGTGGTGGTGGTAAACCAGACATGGCCATGGCAGGAGGAAGCAACCAAGCTAAAATCCAAGAATTGTTGGATGCGGTAGCAGGTAAATTGTAATCAAGTAATACTCTTCGAAAATCTCTTCAAACAACGTCAGCTTCACCTTGGATTTTATATGTGACTGACTTCGTCAGTCTTATCTACA
>NZ_VMNB01000017.1 GCF_013277515.1 Streptococcus sp. k-402
TTTTCATCGCTCTGAATATCAAAAAAGAAAGGACGAAATTTGTCCTTTCTCGAACTTAGCTTTTCATCAACCCACTACAGTTGACAAAGAGCCGCAAAAAATCAGGAGAACCCTGATTTTACTTATTCTGTATCTACAACGACATAGCGATTGGGCTCATCACCTTCAGAGTAACTCGTCACGCCATCCATACGTGAAATAATACGGTGGATAATCTTGCGTTCACTATTCGACATTGGATCTGTTTGATGACTGCGTCCTTCTTCTAAAACACGAGTCGCCAATTTTTGCGCATAGGTCTGCAAGACTTCTGCACGGTGTTCAACATAATCATTGACATTAATAGTAATGTAGAAGGTTCTTGAATAGCGGTTATAAAGATAATTTTGAGCCAACAGTTGCAAGGCCTTCAAGACTTTACCATGGTAACCGATAATACGACCTGGTTCATTGGTATCAATTTGTAGATTGATACTACGACGGTTATAGTCATTTGAAAGTGTGGCTTCAACATCCATGTCATCCACAATCGCTTGAACATAGGCAGTCACATCCGTAGCCACCTGGGCAATATCAAAGCTCGGTTCAACTTTCAAGCCCATCTCTGTCAAGTCTTGATTTTCAGTTTGGTCTTGCTCAGTTTCAAGGTCATCAGCGCCCGCTTCTTCCCTCATCGCTTCCTCGATTTGAAGTTCATTTAAAATCTCAATGTGACCAGTTTCTTCTAAGATAGTGCTGGCATGTCTTTCATGTTTTAAGATTTCAGCCTTGACTTCATCAGAAATACCTTGACCTTCCTCTTCAATCTTTTTAATCGCCTCTACAACATGACCCAAATCAACAGTTGCTTCACTGACTGTTTTAACAGGCTCATTCAAATCATTGATTTTTTTCGGAACACCTTTTACTGCCTGTTGGTTTGCTTTGACAACAGTCGTTTCACTAATCGCTTCAATATCCACTTGGGCTGGTTTTTTACCAAATAAGCCAAGAAAGCCTTTTTTCTCACGAGAAATGACTTTAATATGTGCCTTCTTCCTTGGAATATCTAATTCTTTCAATCCTTTCTGGATTGCTTCTTCAACAGTTGAACCTGTAAATACTACCATTACCAGATTCCTCCTTATTATTTCGTTTTCTGAGCCTTTTTCTTGGCTTTTCTTTTTCTATTTTCCAAATCTTTCTGTGCCTGAACTACCGCCTCGCGCTCTGCGATAATCTTGAATGGATTGTTCAAGAAATAGGTTTGCAAGACTTGATAAGCATTGGACACTGTCCAGTATAGGGCGACTCCACCTGGCGCATAAACTGCAAAGATAAAAATCAAGACCGGAATACCGTACATCATCACCGTCGTAGCGCCATTACGCTCAGACAAGGCTTTGTTGGACAACCAAGTACTTAAAAAGGTAAATACTGCCGCTAAAATCGGAAGAACAAGGGTTGTATCCACACCACCAAGGTTAATCCATAAGAAATGACCTGTCTTTAAAAAGTCAACTCTTGATAGGGCTTGGAACAAGGCCAAAATAACCGGCATCTGAATCAAAATTGGCCAAAGAGAATCTGACTGTCTGACACCCATTTCTTTAAAGACTTTACGCATTTCCTGCTCTAGCTTGGTTCTGCTTTCCATATCTCGACCCGGATATTGTTCTCGAAGCGCCTTAATGCGTGGTTGAGCTTCCTGCATTTTTCTGGAAGCCACCATTTGCACTTGAAAGACTGGCAAAAGCACTGTACGAATTAAGACCGTAAAGAGAATAATCCCTACTCCGATACTGATATCAAATGATAAAAAGCGAATAATTTCCGCAAAGAAGTAAACAAATTTACTCCAAAAATCAGCCGAATCGGCTGTAATATCACTAGTTGCCCCATTAGTCGCACAGGCTGTCATGATCAATAGAGACAGTCCTAGCAAACTAGTCAACTGTAGTTTCTTTTTCACTCCCATTTCCTTCCTGGTAAATCTTTGATAATTTTAATACGTGGAGTAGATTTTTCTCCATCTCTGCGTATCCCAAGGTTTCAACCCCTTTTCGAGCAATGACAACAAAGTCGACATCTTCTACCAGACTCCCTTTTGCATTCTGGATAATATGCCGAATCCGTCGCTTGATTTGATTTCTAGTGACGGCATTCCCCAGTTTCTTGCTAACTGATAGACCTACTCGAAAATGGTTTTTCTGGTTTTCTAATTGGTAGACAACAAATTTGCGATTGGCAAAACTTGTCCCCTCCTTGAAAATCGCCTTAAAATCTTTCTCTCTTTTTACACGAAAGTTTTTCTTCAAAACTCAACTCCATCTATTAAATTACTACTATTATACCATATTTTTCAAAAAAGCCAATCATAGCAAGGTTTTGGACAATTTCATCAGAAAAAGGAGCCGGAAAATCTCTTTCCCAACTCCTTGTCCTAAATATTTTTTCTAGTTTTACTTATTTTTTCAAGCGTTCAACATCACGGGCAATGACCAATTCTTCATCTGTTGGAATAACCAATACACGGATCTTCGCTGCATCTGTTGAGATGTCTCCTGTCACACCAAAGACGTTCTTTTCTGGGTCAACATCACAGCCAAACCAAGAGATACCTGAGATAACATCTTCACGTACATCGGTTGCATTTTCTCCTACACCCGCTGTAAAGATAATAGCATCTGCTCCGTTTAGGACTGCGAGGTATTGACCGATATGTTTTTGGATACGATCAATATAGATTTCATAGGCCAAGGTAGCATCATGATCTCCTGCTTCTTTCGCAGCAATCACATCACGCATATCACTAGATTTACCTGAGACACCCATAAGCCCTGATTCACGATTAAGGACGCGACTAATGTCTTCAGGCGTGTTAAAGTCCTCTGTATATTGCATTAAATAAGGAATAATAGCTGGGTCAATATCTCCTGTACGAGTACCCATCATCACACCACCAAGTGGAGTGAAGCCCATTGAAGTATCGACAGATTGACCGCCCTTAACTGCTGTAATAGAAGCTCCATTACCGATATGGCAAGTAATCAATTTCAAGTCTTCTAATGGACGACCCAAGAGTTTTGCTGCTTCTCCTGCTACAAACTGATGGCTTGTACCGTGGGCACCATATTTACGAACCTTGTTTTCTGTGTAATATTTTGTTGGTAGAGGGTAGCGATAAGCTTTCTCTGGCATAGTTGTGTGGAAGGAAGTATCAAAAACAACTACACTGGTAATGTCTGGCAACAATTCCTTGAAGGCACGAACACCTGCTGCATTGGCTGGATTGTGGAGAGGAGCCAACAAGCTCAACTCTTCAACTTTTTCTAAAACATCTCCCTCAACGACTGTTGATTCTTTGAAATATTCTCCACCGGCAACAACACGGTGTCCAACACCTGTAATCTCATCATAAGCCTTGATAATATCGAAACGAATCAAATCATCCAATAAAATTTTAACAGCTTGTGTATGATTTTCGATATCCAAAATTTGTTGTTCAGAACGACCATCAAATTTTACAGTTGAAATTGAATCTTTCAAACCGATACGTTCAATCAAGCCTTTCGCCAATACTTTTTCTTCTGGCATTAAGTATAATTGCCATTTCAAACTTGAACTTCCTGCATTGATTGCGATTGTTTTTGTCATTATCAATTACCTCTTTTAAGCGTTTTCAACTATTATAACAAAATCTATTTTATATTTCAGTACCTTGAGTCCATTTTTGAAAATTTTCTTTAAATTTCATTAAAACACTTGCATCTTGCAAGCTAGCAAGTGGATAAATAAAAGGCTCTACTGCTATTTCATTTTTCTTCTGTAGGATAAAAATAGTCTTGGATTGTTTAGCATTAGCAAAGAGATTTTCAGGCAGACTGATCATGGCAACCAGACTTGCCTCCTCTTTCAACCAGCCTTTCAACAAATCACTTTGAGGACTGGTCAACAAATCACTCGGAGCTAGAAAAATAGCATATCCATCTGACTTGAGGTACTTAAGTCCTTGTTCCATGAGCAAGTGATGGGCGTAAGTATGTTCTTGACTAGAGGCAACTTGATGGCGCGACGCAACGGCATCATCAGGATAATAGCCGACAGGCAAGTCGCTGATGACCACATCGCTTTCTTTGAGCATTTGTGGACGAACGGCATCTCCTTGGACAAAACCAGCCTGCAAACCAATTACATCTGCCATGCTAGCTGCCAAATCAATCAGCAAATCATCCACTTCCATTCCCAAGTAATCCACCTTTTTATCAAGCGAGGTCAAGAAAGTAGCACCCAAAATTCCCATGCCAGAACCCATTTCGAGGATAGTAATTTCCTCCTCTTTAAACAACTCTTCCACAATAAACATCAAAAGTAAGGCAATAGCATCTGGTGTAAACTGGTGATTGGCCTGTAGGGGCTCTGTCTGCCCAGCCTTCATCAAGAGAAACTGGTAGGTCTTGAGCCATTCTTCTTTGCGAAGTGCTAAGCGTTTAAGGGCCTGATTGTTCTCTTTGACCTGATTTAGCTCAGTCTCACCATCCAAATAGATGCTGTTTTGCTCCACTAGGGCGTCATAAAAGTTGGTCGCCAAATCACTTTGGATGACTTGGACATTCTCTAGTAAATAGGTATAAGCTTGTTCAATTTTTTCAAAATCCATATTCCTATCTTATCAAATTTCCCTTCTTTTTTCCATCCTTATAGAAAAATCACTCCCTGACTAGGCGAGTGATTTTTGGGCTGCTGTTAAAAAGAGTTCAGAGTAATTTCCTTGAAACAGGTCTTCAGCGCTATAGAGGATCTGACTATGCACAGATGAAAAACCAAACTGGGCTAGCTTGTTTTCCAGTTCAACCAATTCAAATCCATGATGGTTAGCTTCTGTCTTGGTAAAATCAGCAAGTAAAAGTTGTCCGTTTTCTCTCAGATGTTGATGAAACAGTGAGAGAGCCGCATCCAAATCAAGCATATGATGAAGAACCCGACAAACAACAATAAGATCAAACTCTTGCCTCAAGGGTTTTTCCAGTAAATCTTGCTCCAAAAAATGGATATTCTTGATGTCTTGCTGCTCCGCTTTCAAACGAGCTTGCTCCAGCATTTTCTCCGAAATATCCACCAATGTTACAGACTTGGCCTGCTTGGCTAGGGGCAAGGTTAACAGACCCGTCCCTCCACCGAAATCCAAAATTTCTTTGTCTGATAGAAGATCAATCTGTTTCTCGACTGCTTGACAAACCAAGTTTGCGAGGAAGATATTTTTAGGGGAATCAAAAGTTTCTGCTTTGTGATTAAAATCATGTTTCATATCTTTAGTTTAACACAAACTAGTTGAATTGACTATGAATTCTCTTTCTTTTCAGGCTTCTTTTCTGATTTTTTCTTCTCCACTTTTTCGCTTGGATCAGTCGCTACCTCTTCCTTTTTATCTCTTTTCTCTTCTTTGATTTTAACGGAAGGAAATATGAATTCATATTGGCTCTTAGGCGTACGAACCCTCGTCACTAAGCCAGTTTTCTTGTTTTGATAGGTTACCTGACCTAGATTAAAAACCTGTTCCCCACTTTCTTGCTCGGCTTTATCCTTGGTTCGTTTAGCCATAGCAAAAGCAATCAGTTTTTCTTTATTTAAAGCATAGTCTTGATGGTGGGCGACTTGTCGGTTCAAGTAAAATTGTAACAAAAGACTAAAGATGGCTGCCATGGTGACTGCATAGAGGAGAACACCTGCCTTAACTTTTTTCTTTTTCCACACGATAGATGAACTCTCTTTCTAGTCCTTTTTGGAATTGAAAACGGAAACGGATTAGCTGATTTTCCTCTGTAATTTGCGCAGATTTGAGTCCATAAACCATAGGCTGATAACCCCGTCCACTGGCATCGGTTTTCCGAAAATCATCTGATTTTGACTTACCTATCGCAATTTCCTTGCCATCCTGCTTCATATAGAGGCGGTTGCCCTCCACTTTTTCAAACTGTGAACGATCTAATTCTGCCTCCAACTGGTCAACAAACAAGAGCCACTCCTTTTGCTCGCTTTGTTGCTGGTAGCGAACTTCTGAAATGAGGAGCTGACTCATGGCTTGAAAGAGGAGTAAACTTCCACTGATGACAATGAGGGCAATCAGGGATTCCAACAAGGTAAAAGCCTTGACCTTATGGCTCTTTGATTGCCAACAACTGTTCTGAACCATGATAAACCTCCAATCCCTTTTCACTAGAAAACACCTGAATCTCCACTCCGTTTATGTTTACCTGATTTTGACCTGTCTGCAGTGCCATCTTAGCGACACGCACAACTTCTTCTTTCTGCAAGATTTTTGCTTCTTCTTGCCTATTTTTCTGAATTTGTCCCAAAAGGAGGGTTGCTATGCTGGCAAAGATAGCTAGAGCAACTACTGCTTCCAGTAAAATTACTGCCCTAATTTTTTGTTTCCTTAATGCGTTTAATTTTTCCATTTCCTAGATATAATTGATAGCGAATCGCTCCTTTACTTGTCTGAAATTCAACCTTAGCCAGGGACGAATTGCCCCCAGATCGGTCAAATGTAATACTTTGGCCTGATGGTGCTTGAATTCCTTTAGGAACTGTCAACTTTTGACCGCCATTGCTAATCGTCTGCCCATCTAAGTTCAGACTAGTCTTTTGCTGACTGGCTACACTGCGTTTTTGGGTTTCCCTATAGAGTTCTTCAAACTCCATAAAGAAAATCTGCTCCTCTACCGCCGCAAAAGTGGACTGGACAGAGCCGGATAAGCCCAAGGCTACGATACTCACAAGACCCAAAACCAAGAGGCTTTCCAGCATGGTAAAGGCCTTAATCCGCGACCGTTTGAGTCTTATTTTGTTTTGCATGATATTCTTTATAAGCTGTAGCTTGCTCTTCTGTAATACGCCCATCTGCTTGTAACTTACTTAGGCTAGCATCTTCATTTTTTTCTAAGCTATAAAGCTCTGCCTGGCTTTCCACCACCTTAACAACAGCAGCTTTCCCTTTGTCATTGACCGCCTCTTTTTGCTTGGTCAAATTAGGTACAAAGAGCAAGAGAAGCACACTAATGATTAAAAGGACCACTAACATTTCTACCAGAGTGAAAGCTTTAACCTTAGCTTTTTTCAAGAATGTCATCATTTTTTTCATGTTAAAAATTTACCTCCATATTTTGATACATGGGCATGAGCATTGCCGCATAAAGTAAAACGATAATCAGAGCCACAAAGATAAAGACCAGTGGCTGCACCAGATTCATGGTGCGATTGACTCGGGTAAAAAAGGCTTCCCAAGTTTTTTCAGCATAGATTTCCAACTCACTACCCAGCTTGGACTTGACTTCCCCATACTCGATAATGAGACTCAACTCCTTTTTAAAGAAAGGATAGGTTGCTATGGTTTGAGAAAATTCGCGACCATTTTGTAGGGCTTGAGCTAAATCTTGACCGATTTCTTTAAAGAGCTGGGAACCTTGTTCCTGCATCATTTGAAAAATCTGCGTCAGCTCCATTCCCTGCGAAATCATATTGCCCCATTCACGCGCATAATAGGCTGTCAAATAGGTCTGCACAAAGATTCCAAGAAAGGGAAGGCGTGCTAGGATAGAAAAGACACGCATCTTAGAACTTCTTTTATAGAAAGTGAGTGCTAAAAGGGCAAGTACGGAAACAAACCCTACCATTCCTAGAAAGATTTGTGGCAGATTGCCAATAATTTGGGTGGCAATATTACTACTATCCAGTTGTGGTAGTAGATAGTTCCGTAGTCCCAGCATGATTAAGAGAAGAAAACCCAGCAAAATCAAGGGATAGGTCGCTACTTCAATTAATTTTTTCTTGACCTTGGCTAGATTGTCCAGATACTCTTCTATCTTTCCCAAACTCAGGTGGAGATTTCCATGGACTTCCGCTAGGGATAACTGAGTGACAATGGCACTTGAAAATCCCAAACTTTCCATCATTTCTGAGAATGATTTCCCCTGAGACAAGCCCGTGCGCATCTGGGTCACACACTGCTTATCCAACAAGGCACTCCTATCTAAAAAGGAGATGGTCTCCACCAGATGAAAACCGCTGGAAAAGAGATTGTTAAACAGGGTGATGATATTTTTTTGCTTAGCTGTAGCTAATTTTTTCCGTTTCAGCCTGAAGACTTGTGATATGTCCATCTTTAAGAAGTTGGTCAATCTGTTTATTCCAGCTAGTTGGCTGGTGTTCTTGATAATCTTTGTTTGCAAAATCAACGATTCCTCCTCCCCCGACTAATCTCTGGTAGCAGACTCCCTGCAGAACGACTGCTAATTCCTCCTCACTCACACCCAACTCCAGCAGGCGTTCGTAAACACCTCGAATACTCTTGGCGTGAATGGTTGAAAAGACTGTCGCCCCTGTCAAACTAGCTCTAACTACTGCACGCGCCGTCTCGCTGTCCCGAATTTCTCCGATAATCAAGAGATCAGGACGATGACGTAGGGAAAGTTTGATCAGATTTTCATAGGTTAGTCCGATTGCCTCATTCAACTGCAACTGGAGCATGTCGTCCTGCTTGATCTCAACTGGATCTTCAATGGACATGACTTGTTGTCCCTTAAAAAGGGACTTGGCCAATTCGTGCATCAGGGTTGTCTTGCCACTTCCGACTGGACCAGCAAAAAGATAAAGTCCCCGTTGCCTGTACTGCTTACCCAATTCTCCAATATCCTGAAACCAAAAATGCAAATCCTGCTCCTCATCATGCAACAAGCGAATAACTAAACTCTCATGCCCTCGATAATCGCCTACAGTAGACAAGCGTAGAGATGCCATCTTCTGGTCATAGGCATAATCACACGAACCAAGTTGACTACGTCGCTTTTCTCCCACATTCATACCTGCCACAAACTTGAAATGACTGATGACGGCCGCAAATTTTTCAAAATCATAACAACCGATTGTACAGCGCTCGTCTCCTATTCTCATATGAAGCTCATAAGCGTCTAACTTAGGAACAAAATAAATGTCTTGCGCTCCTTTTTTCCGAGCTGAACGAATGATTTCTTGTGCAATTTCTTGAACCATACTTACCTCCTCACCTATACTATTCGCAAAGATTTGGAAAAATAAAAAAAGCAACTCCAAAAAAGTTACTTTTTCTCTATTTTAATTTCATACGGCAAGAACGGTGCCTTTCCTTACCTGTTTGTTTTTCATAGCCTGGACGTAATTTTTCATCTGGAATAACCTGCTCATCCTGTAAAAGAGCCAAAGAATGGTATTGTTGTAAATACTCGTCACATTCATCACACCAGCGTTGGTCTTCCGGGTCCCAAAAAATGGTCATCAAGTCACTTCTGCTTTTATAAAGAGGGGATTCTTGTTCCAATCTAAACCAGCAAGTTTTATAGTATTTGAGAGCATCATAATACTGGTCAAATTTCTTACTTGCTACAATATCTTCTTCCCAACCTTCTAAGAACCACCAAGGTTCAAAATCTCCGTACATTTCTATAACACGATACATATTCATTCATTCCTTTGTACCGTATATTATAACTAATTCCGCTAGACAAGGAAAGAAATATGCTCATTTCTTAATTTTTTGATAAAAAATCCAGCCATCTTATGATGACTGAATTTCTATTTGCTTATGTTCCAAAATGTTTTTACTACTTAAGCTTCTGAAATATCGTTTTCGATGATGACCTTAATTGCATGGTGGTCTGCTGCTTTACTGAAGACTTCATAGGCTTTTTCAATTTCACTGAGTTTGAAATAGTGAGTTACCAATTTTTCTGGTTCAATCTTATGACTTTCAAGTGCTTTCAACAATTGTGGAGTTGTATTTGTAGATACCAAACCAGTTGTTACATTGATGTTGCGAATCCAAAGTTTGTCCAAATCGAATTCGACTGGTTTACCATGTACACCACAGTTGGCAACTGTTCCGTCTACACCGATAATCTTTTGACAGAAATCAAATGTTGCAGGAATACCAACAGCTTCGATAGCAACATCCACACCACGACCATCTGTCAAATCATAAATTTCTTTAATGGCTTTTTCAGGGTCTGAAGAATTAATCTTGTGAGTCGCACCAAATGATAGGGCAGTTTCCAAGCGGTTATCGTCTAAGTCCACCATAATCAATTTAGCTGGTGAGTAGAATTGAGCTGTCAAGAGAGCAGCTAATCCAACAGGTCCTGAACCAATAATCGCAACGCTACAACCAGGTTCTACTTTCCCTTTTAAGACACCAATTTCATATCCAGTAGGCAGAATGTCTGATAGCATAACCAAGGCTTCATCTGACAAGGCTTCTGGAGTGTGGTAAAGAGTGTTATCTGCATGAGGGACACGTAGATACTCAGCCTGCATACCGTCAATCAAGTGACCGAAAATCCAGCCCCCTTCGTCTTCACAGTGGGCATAAATTCCTTTTTTACAGTAGTAGCATTTACCACAGGCACAGACACAAGAAATCAAGACCTTGTCGCCTTTTTTGAAGTTAGAAACTCCTTCCCCAACTTCTTCAACAATCCCAATCCCTTCGTGACCAAGAATGGTACCACTTTGGCAAGCAGGAACATCCCCTTTGATAATATGGAGGTCTGTTCCACAAATAGTGGTTTTTACGATACGCACAATAGCGTCTGTTGGCTTACGAATAACTGGTTTGTCTACATCAACAAAAGAAGCAAGTCCTGGTTTAACATAAGTATAGGCTTTCATAAAGCACTCCTCCGTTTTTTTTATTTGTACTATTTATAATATAATTGTAAACCTTTTCATTTGCTTGTTCAAGATTTTTTGTGATATTTTTAACTTTTTCATTTACCGGTAAAGTAATATAGATAAAAAAGCAGAAGCTAGTCTCTAACTTCTGCCTTCTCTCTTATGCTTGATAACGTTTCACACCGTCTAGGTAGGTTGCTACCAATTCCAAATCTTTATCTAGTACGATAAAGTCAGCATCGTAGCCTTCACGGATTTGACCACAGACATCATCGATGTGAACGGATTTTGCTGGGTTGAGGCTGGCCATCATGACCGCTTCGTGTGGATTTGCAATACCCCACTCGACTACATTTCTCATACCATCTTTAAGTTTGAGGATAGAACCTGCCAAATTACCAGTAGATTTGAGACGTGCAGTTCCATTTGCTACTACAACAGGGAATTCTCCCAACATATAGTCACCGTCTTCAAGCCCACCAGCTGTCATACAGTCCGTAATAAGAGCGATGTTTTCTGTCCCCTTTTGCTTAAGTAAAATCTCACAAGCTTTTGGATCTACGTGATAACCATCACAAATCAATTCTGCGTAAGTATGTGGGAGCTCATACATAGCTCCTACCATACCGAGTTCGCGGTGTGTTAAACCACGCATCCCATTATAGGCATGTACCCATACACTAGCTCCAGCATCAACTGCCTTCTTAGCTTGTTCAAATGTCGCATCTGAGTGTCCAAGTGCAACTGTCACACCTTCACCTGTAATAGTACGTACAAAATCTTCCACCCCATCACGTTCTGGTGCAATAGCGATCTTATTTAGCATCCCTTTTGCAGCATCCTGCCAAGAATGAAACTCCTCAACACCCGGGTCTCTCATATAAGTTGGATTTTGTGCCCCCTTAAAAGTTTCTGTGAAATATGGACCTTCATAATAAATCCCACGAATCTTAGCACCTGTTGCTTCTTTATAATGGTTTCCAAGATTTTCAGTGACTGCAAGCAATTGCTCATAAGTGGCTGTTAAAGTTGTGGGCAAGAAACTGGTAACACCGGTACTAAGAAGTCCTTCACTCATAGTATGCAATGTACCTTCAATGTTGTTGTCCATCACATCTACACCTGCATATCCATGAATATGAGTATCCACAAGACCTGGTGCAATGCTATAACCAGTATAGTCAAGAACCTCTGCTCCTTCAGGAATTTGATCCACATGTTTCCCAAATTTGCCATCAACAAGTTCTAAGTACCCACCGCGACGAATGCCAAATGGATAGAAAAACTGATCCGCTTTAACGTAATTAGGCATAATAATGACCTCCTTAAAAGATTACTTTTGATATTTATTATGTCAATTACATTATAAACCTTTCTGATTCATTTGTAAATGGTATAGACCTATTTTCTAGAGATATTTTGAAAGAGCTGGATTTCTCCAACTCTTCTCTTTTTAATACAAGTTATTTTGATTTGACCGGTTTATCTTGAGCTGTTTGCAAGGCTGCAGCAATGGTATCTGCATACAATTTAGCTCCTGCTTCAATAGTGCTAGTGTCACTTCCGAAATGGACTTGGTCTGTACCTGCCCAGATTTCTGGATGTTCCTTAGCAGCTTGATTCCAATCTGCTATCGTGATGTAAGGAGTCTTCTCTGCCAATTCTCTCATATAGGCAGCCTCCTTCTCAACGATTGCATAGGTCTCTTTTGTCTTATCCCCCTCATAAGGAGTCACCAAAACCATATGGTGGCCCTTAGGAAGATTTTTTACGATACTATCCCAGTCTTCCTTGTAATTTTCAGGATTATTTACCCCAGTCGCAATGACCACCATCTTAGGTAAAAATTTATTCTGGCTATTATTTAGCATGATTTCATTGGCAGTCTTGGTTGTTCTGCTGACCTGCGCGTTAATTTGTGCTCCAGGAAGAGCTGTCTGCAGGGCTGTATTTGCCCTTAAAGCCACTGAATCACCAATTAACATAGTACCATCAGCAATCCCCAAACTATCAGCTTCTGCTCGTTCTGCCATCACTTTTGTTTGGGCAATATTACTAGCAGCTTGCTTCAAACCATTGACAGTTAAGTCTGTCTCAAACGCTCCCACTTGTGGTGCCAACAAAGTCACTAAGAGGACAATGAAGGCCAAGATTCCTGTACTTGTCGCAAGAATTGCGTGAATATAAGGCAGGGGACGAAGAGTTTGTAAAGTAGGTGTGTTCTTGCCTGCAATCCACGGCTCCAATACATAAAATGAAAGACTGGCGAATCCATAAGAAAAAATCAAAGTCAGTAACACAGCAAGAAGATTTGATGTCAATTGTGAAAAAATGATATAGAAAGGCCAATGGAAAAGATAAACTGCATAGCTAGTATCTGCTAAAAAGCTGATCATCTTTGGCTCCTGTACGTTAGGAGTCTTTTCATGTAAGACACGCGCCGCCAGAATCATAGCAAGGGCTGCAAGGCTGGCAAGCAAGAAGCCCATAAGATAGGCAAAGAGATAGGTAAATTTGACAAAGAAGGTCAAAATGAGTAAGAATCCAAAACCTACTGCAAAAATCAACAGGGTCTTTCGTAAATCCCAGATTTTATCCAACTGCTTGACGATGGAAGTCGTCTGACGAACACCTACAATCGTTGCTAGGATACTTCCCAAAAAGAATGGATAGACATGAGTTAAACTGGAGAAGTAAACAGAGGAATAAGAGGTTACTAGAAAACTACCAATAAACATGGAGAAGAAGCTGATCAAGAAGGCAGCAGCTGATAAGAGAAAAACCATTCCCCTCAACTGACCATTTGATTTGGACTGTTTGGATAAGAACCAAACTGCCAATCCCCAAAGAATATAGTAGTGAACCTCAACGGCCAAGCTCCAATTATGAACAAACAAATGAGGAATGAACTGAGATTCATAACTCCCACCTGTTAGAAGTTCATAGAAGTTAGTCATAAAGCCTAAAACACCCGCAATCTGACCCCCAATTCCAGCCACATAATCTTGTCGAACTAGAAAGGTAAAGGGCATGGTTACCAAGACCATCAAAATCACAGGTGGCACAATCCGATAAAAGCGTCTCCTAAAAAATCCAATCAAGTCAATTTCATGATTTTTAGAAAATTCTTCGATGAGTAGAGCCGTAATCAGGAAACCTGAAAATGTGAAAAAGACATCTACCCCGAAAAATCCTCCAGGAAAGATTGTCTGAAAGAAATGATACAAGAGTACCAATAGTAAACCTGTAATCCTAATCAAGGAAAACCATTTAATGCGCATACGAGTTTATTCTTCCTTTCATTGTACACTTTATTCTATCAAAAAAAGAAGAAAAATCCCAAGAGAAAACTTAGGATTTTTAGCTTATATCTATTCCGTTTTAGAAATTACGCCCTGACTTATTATAGCCATATTTTTCAACAAAATACTCACGGAATTCCAAGAGATTGTCATCCATGATGGCTTGTCGCACTTGCTTCATCAGGTTAAGCAAGAAGTAAAGATTGTGGTAGCTAGTCAAGCGGATACCAAAGGTTTCATCAGCCTTGAGGAGGTGACGAAGATAAGCGCGTGTATAGTTCTTACATGTGTAGCAATCACACTCAGGATCCAGTGGCGTAAAGTCCTCAGCAAACTGAGCATTTTTGACAATCAAACGACCTTGACTGGTCATACAAGTCCCATTACGAGCGATTCGAGTCGGCAAGACACAGTCAAACATATCCACCCCACGAATCACCCCATCAATCAAGCTATCTGGCGCTCCCACTCCCATCAGATAACGAGGTTTATTTTCAGGCAGCAGTTGGGTTGTGAAGTCCAAGACCGCATTCATCTCTTCGTGGGTTTCTCCTACTGCCAAACCACCGATAGAGTAACCTGGGAAATCCATACTGACAAGGTCATGAGCCGATTGGCGACGCAGGTCTTCAAATCCAGCCCCCTGCACAATCCCAAACAAACCTTGGTCATGTGGACGACGGTGAGCCTTCAAACCACGCTCAGCCCAACGGCTGGTACGCTCGATTGATTTCTTAACGTAGTCGTATGGTTGATAAAACTGAGGACATTCGTCAAAGGACATCATGATGTCTGAGCCCAGATTATTCTGAATAGAGATGGCTTTTTCTGGCGATAGGAACATCTTAGAACCATTGAGATGGTTTTTAAAGGTTACTCCTTCTTCTGTGATATTACGGCTATCTGCTAAGGAATAAACCTGAAAACCACCACTATCTGTCAAGATAGGCTGGTCCCAATTCATGAACTTGTGGAGACCACCTGCGCGAGCAATGAGTTCATCCCCAGGGCGAAGCCAGAGATGATAAGTGTTTGATAGGATAATTCCCGAACCCATCTCCTTCAATTCTTCAGGCGACTGAGTTTTGACAGTGGCTTGTGTCCCAACTGGCATAAACATAGGTGTTGGGAAGGTACCGTGGGGTGTGATGATTTCTCCCAGACGAGCTCCCGTGTGTTTTTCTTTCTTAATCAAACGATATTTGATTGGTGAATCTGACATTTTTTACCTCCGAAGCTGGGAAAGACAGTCCCAGTTCATACTTTGTGCCCAAGGGCATACTGTATGATTTTATCAAAAAAAGTAGGAACTGTCACGAACTATGGTATAATGAGAGAATGAAATACCCAAAAATTGATTTAAAAACCGTTCATCTGCAATCTAGACAATTTCAGGCTGAAAATCCCCGCCTCTTTCTCGTCTATCTCTTACCTAGTATACTGGTCATCTTGTCTGGCTTCCTCAATCCCTTAGAGCGCATCAACGAGAGTGTTTTAGAACAAACCTTTTTAAGCGTTCTTGGCCATGTATTCCAAGCCTACCTTTTTCCTCTATTAGTCTCCTTTATCGGAACAATACTTCTAACCAGTTCAGTTTATACAACTCTGAAACTCATCAAGAATCCAGATACAGAACTATCCGTCAAAAATAGTCTGGCTCTATTTGACGAAGAGCACTTTTCACAAACCTTTTTGACCCTCCTTCTCAAACATTTCTATCTCTTTTTATGGAGCATTCCTAGCTTACTCGGGATTTACTTTCTCTTTTACAGTAGCTTTTTAGCCAAGAAATTCGTTGCCCTTCACCCTGAGTTTCCCAATCTGGACCTCACGTCAATTGAAACCGAGCGTTTCCTCATGACATTTGGTCTCTACTTTCTAGCAAGTATCCTCTTGATGATTGTCGGAAATAGTCTCTATATTCCACAATACTATGCCTATTCGCAGGTAGAATTTCTCCTCTGTGACACCCTAGACTTAGGACAAGCCAAACCAGGACAAATCCTTAAAACCAGCCGTTTCCTGATGAAAGGCTACAAATTTCAACGCTTTGTCCTAGACTTACAACTCCTTCCTTGGTATTTCCTCAATTGGATTACCTTTGGGATTGCTAGTTTCTCACTCCTCCCCTACATTCAAATCAATAAAATGATTTTTTACCGAGCAGTACTGACTCGAAAACGTCCAAAAGCTTGAAGGTAACCCCTCAAGCTTTTTTCTATCAATGAGTTTCTCCACCTACCAACTTGAGGTCTTGATCTCCATGTTCTATCATGGCGCCGATTGCTGCTTCTATCCCTCGCCTAATATCCACTAAACTCATAGCTGGGGTAGTCGGTCGATTCACCACCTGTTCCATCATATAAGGAATATGCATAAAACCTGCCTTAATATGTGGAAATTTCTTTTCTACCAAATAGAGAGCCTGATACATCAAATGATTGCAGACAAAAGTCCCTGCAGTATTGGAAACAGAGGCCGGCAAGCCCTCTTTTTTTATAGCTTGAACCATCGCTTTAATCGGCAAACTACTAAAGTAGGCAGGAGCACCATCTGGACGAATAGGAAGGTCAATCGGTTGATTTCCTTCATTATCAGAAATGCGTGCATCGTCTTGATTAATGGCCACTCGTTCAGGTGTCAAGCTGGTTCTTCCACCTGCTTGGCCGATACAAAGGACAAAGTCAGGTTGATAACGACTCATTTCTTCTTCCAATACTTGGGCCGATTTGTGAAAGACTGTTGGCACTTCTAACCAACGGACCTCAGCACCATGGATTTCAGCTGGTAAACCTTTAACGGCCTCCAAAGCTGGATTGACCTTTTCCCCTCCGAAGGGCTCAAAACCTGTCACTAATACTTTCATTTCTAACTCCTCAAAACTAATTCAATGAGACTTTTTTCTTAAAAACAAGTATAACATATTTCCCTTATTCTGGAGTGAAAAGGACTAGCGAGACTAGTACCGCCTTTCAAATTTATTTAAAGAGTAAAATACTAATCAAGGCCAAAATAGCTGGTCCACCTTGCTTCAAAATAATTTTCTTATCTGCTGTTAAAGAGCCATAAGCCGCCGCCCCAATCACAAATAAAACAAAAATAGTCACAATTTCTAAATTCTGTGAGAAATAAATCCCATACAAGAGAAAGACTCCTAGCAGAGCATTATAAATCCCTTGATTTTTAAACAATGAACTTACTGACGGACGAGCCAGTTCTTCCTTGTCCATGTTAAAGACACGACTAGTTGCATCTGATTGCGTTGCAATACTTTCCAAATAAAAAATGTAAAAATGCTCCAAAGCAACGATCGTTGCTAAAATGATTGTCATAATTGACATCTATTTCTCCTTAAATTTCTATATTTTCAATACCCAAAACCAATTTATTTAATAAACGGTTGAACTCTGTTCTCTCAGACTCTGTTAAGATACTTTCCATTGCTTCCTTAACCTTGATATGCTGCAGAGGTGGATTCATCACTAACTGCTCCTTGGCATACTTCGTAGCTTCTACCAACACTTCCCGCTGATTTTCATGATTGCGATGACGCTCCACCAAACCCTCCTTTTCCAAAATCTTGAAATGTCGGGTCAAAGCAGCCTGATCAATCTTCAAACGCTCCTGAACTGCCATTTGATTACAGGGAGAATTCTCCAGTAAAAACAGTAAAATCTGATACCGTGTCAAACTAATTCCAAGCCTTTTTTCAAACAATTGCGTACTCGCTTGCTCAGACAAGCGGAGTTGATACAGCAGATCTTGAATCTCTATCATTTCTTCCTCTTTTCTGTTGATTTATCAATAATTGACTAATCAAGTATGATGCAAAGTAAAATAAATTGCAAGAATGTTGCTTGAATCATTACAAGACAGAATCTTCCCATTTTCCATTCATATTGATACTCAATGAAAATCAAAGAGCAAACTAGGGGGCCAGTCACAGGTTGCTCACAGCACAGCTTTGAGGTCGCAGATAAAACTGACGTGGTTTGAAAAGATTTTCGAAGAGTATGGCAAAGAAAAAAACGAACGAGAATCTCTCTCTATCACGAAAGCTAGATCTCATTCGTCAAAATAATATTACAAAGTCTGGTTTATCCATTCATTGAAACGTGAACGTGGTCATAGTGGTTTTCTGTCACGCTACCACGGTCTGGCATTGGGTTCCAAGTATTAGCCGGCCCATATTTGCTATCGAATGGGGCATAGAAACGTTGTTTCCAAATGATGTAACGAATTCCACGGCTAGCCATGTTTTGAATAGCGTATTCCGCAATCTTATCCCCTAGTTCTGAGCTTTCTGGTACCATAAAGTCAATAGCCAAACCTTTTCCGTGATCTCCACTGTCTCCTGGACGGTAACCACTAAAGGATGTGATGCCAAACAAGTTGGCAATTTCTTCTTTAAAGGCAGCCGTTTGTGGTTGAAGGCCTGCATTTTCAGATTTCGCTACTGCAAGTCCAGCATAATCGGGCGCAGCTGGAGCTGTGTAAGTTGTTGAAATTATTTTCGTATCTTCCGATTGATAAGTAGAAACTGTTGGTGTAGCTTCATTTGATGATGCTTCTTTTGCTTCTTCTGCACTTGTTGCAGTTATTTCGATTGCTGTTTCTTCTGCTGGCGTTGTAGTTTCTTCCACTGCTGATTCAGCTTGAGGGCCTGTTTGTATTTCCTGCTTCTCAGCTGGAGTCGTTGCCTGAGGAGCTGCTTCTGCAACTGCATTGCTTGTTTCGGCTGTTTGCTCCTCTGAAACAGAAGTTCCTGTAGATAGCACGACTTCTTCTGAAGCAGTCACTGTCTCTGTAACTTCTGAACTTGTTGCTACTTCTTTTGTACTTGTAGTTTCTACCGCTTTTGGAGTTTCTGCAATCGGTTGAGAAAGATCTGCAACTTGAACAGTTTGATCATCAACGGTTACTTGATTAGTTGTCAAATCTGCTGTCGCAGTTGTCACTTCCTCACTAGAATCTGCTTGAGGAGTTTGGATTTCAACTTCCGTTACTTCTTCTGCTTCATTGACAGTCGTTGTCAAAACAGTTTCTGGGAAAATCAAGTCCATATTCGTGATTTTATTCAAATTCGCAAGAACTGTGACATCTACACCCAAGGCTTCTGCAATAGTGCTCAAGGTATCACCATATTGAACGGTATAACTAGTTTTGTTGTCCGTTTTAGTCAAATCATCTTGAATTTGCTCAACACTACGTGCAGTCCAAAGAAGTTCTTCTGCTTGAGTTGCCAATACTGGGGCAAATGACAAGGCTACTGTTGAGGCTAATAATATTCTTTTCTTCATTCTTTCAAATTCCTTTCAAATGAGTACCTGTCTATCATAACACAAAAAATGCAGAAAAAAAGCCCTCTCGGGCCTATTTAACAGAACTGTCTATTCCTTGTAACAAACTCGGTTACTTGAAATAGTTTGTTAGGTCTCTGTCACAAAACTGACACAATCTTTTTATCGCTCAGCCTCAAAAATACGGGAAATATCTGCTAACTCTTGAATTCTATGATTGCCTTCATAAGTCGACTCTAAAAAATTAATACTTTGAATCCCACTATTCTGGGCGAATTCCACATCCAGAGTCCGATCCCCTATGTAATAGGTCTTCTCAGGATTCAGCTGATACTTGTCTAGCAAATATATAGCCGCTTCTGGACTTGGCTTCCGCGCAAAGCCACTCTGACTGGTTAGAATCTCTGTAAAATAGGATTCCAATCCCAAGTCTCTTAGAATGGCAAAAGCATTACCCCCCTTATGAGTGTAAACAAAGTTCCGAATCCCTACTTGGTCTGCCCAAGCCAACACTTCACGCGCACCTGGCATTAAGACTACCTGGGTATTCTTTTCAGCCAAACTCTGGGTACGCACCTGATTTAGCACTTCCGCATCTAGCTTTCGCTCTTCTGCTACCTGCACAAGCAAATCCTGCACCGAATACTTAAGGATAAACTCTCTCACTTTCTCCTTATCATAAGGAATAGCAAACTGAGCAAAAGTCTCCTCAATCCCTGACAAAATCGCTTCGTAAGAGTCCAATAAAGTCCCGTCTAAATCCCAAATAAAAGCTGTTTTTTGCATTTCCTATCCTTTCAAGCTCATATAACGCTGGTAACGGTAACGTAGAAATAACCAACGAAAACCATTATCCAAAAGGGTTCCGGCCCAAATACCAGGCAAGCCCCAACCAAGAATAATCCCCATCAGATATCCTGTTCCAATACGGATACACCACATTCCTATACTTGTCGTATAAAAGGGAAGCCGAGCATTGCCCAAACCCTGCCAGACTGCTGTATAGATGACTGTTCCTATCGTCATAGGAGTACCAAGTAGTGAAAACAGTGTCACTAGAACACTAGCCTCAACCGCTAGAGGATCAGTCGTATAGAGATGAGTTAGTGGTACACCCAAGGCATAGATACTGAAGGTCAAGGGTAACATGAGGACCAGAGAAAGCCAAAAGACTTGTTTACTCAAACTTGCGACTCTTTTCCGATCATCCTCTCCAACCGCTCGAGCCACCAGCATGACCGTTGCCGTAGCGACGCCAAAGGCAGGCATGTAGTTAAACTGGGTCAAGACTTCTCCGACCGCATTTCCCGCCACTGCCTCCGTTCCAAAAGAAACGACCAAGGCAATGATAACGACATCACCAGCCCGCATCATAAGCCGCTCTCCAGCTGCTGGTAAAGCCAAGGTCAATAGTTCCTTATCTAAACCAAAAGTTGGCTTCGCATAAGGCAGTTTTAATTGTGACCACAAAATCACAAAACCAACCAAACGAGACAGAATTGTCCCCCAAGCAACACCAGCTATTCCCATATCCAGAACAAAAATAGCTAGACTGGAAAAGAGAATATTCAAGGCATTGGATAAAAGACTCACATAGAGGGGCAAACGTGGATTATGCGTTGCACGAATCAAGGAACCAAGACTGGTCATCAAGCCCAAAAGAACAATCGATCCGCCTACCAAAGATAGATACAGTCCTCCACTCTCAGCTACAGCCCTCTCCGTTCCCAATAGTCCTATCATCTCTTGCCCAGCAAAGATGGACAAAGCTCCTAAAAGGAAACTTAATAATAAGGTAATCTTCAAGGCTTCAGTCACATGATAGGCTAGCTTAGATTGATCCTTCTGCCCCAAACTTTTTGAAATAACACTGGAAATAGCAGCTCCCAGAGCGATGAAAATCGCCTGATAAATCGTGATAATATTGCCAGCTACTGATACACCCGAAATGGCTATCAATCCTAAATGAGCAACCAAATAACTGTCCACCATTCCCATGAGCATCTGCAAAAAGTTTTCGCCCATAGCTGGTAAGGCAATATTAAGAATATCTTTATTTTTCTTAAACAATCCGTCCTCCTGATGAAAAGAAACTCAGTTGGCTTCCCAACCGAGTTTACTCCTTCTGTCTTAAAGTCCTAAATAAGACTCAACCGCTGCTTGCATATCAGCAGCTGCCACTGTTGTCTTGTGACGAACAGGAGCTGTTTCAAGCCCGTCAACTGCAGGTGGTACAGCCACTCCTGAGATTTCATGTAATTGAGCCAAGGCTTCAAAGTCAGTCAAGCCAACTTTCCCTGTTACAGCTTCTACTGCAACTACTGGGAACTTGTATGGACTCGCTGTTGAAGCAATCACTGTCTTAGTTACATCGCCAGTAGCAGCTTGGTATTTCTTATAAACTGCCGAGGCAACCGCTGTATGAGGATCCTCGATATAAGAATCTGACTCATAAACACGCTTGATTTCTGCCGCTGTTTCTTCCTCAGTCGCATATTCAGCTGCAAAGAGGTTAAGAATCTCTGCATCAAAGTCTGTCAACTCATATTGTCCTTGCTTGTTCAAGGCATTCATGAGTTCAGCAGTTTTAACCGCATCATTACCCAAAAGGTGGAAAATGAGACGCTCCAAGTTTGAAGATACCAAGATATCCATAGATGGGCTAGTTGTTACCTTAAACTCACGTTTCTTATCGTAAACACGTGTCTTGAAGAAGTCTGTCAAAACATTGTTATCATTTGAAGCACAGATTAATTTGCCAACTGGCAGACCAATTTGCTTAGCATAAAAGGCAGCCAAGATATTTCCAAAGTTTCCTGTTGGTACTGTGAAGTTGACCTGTTTACCAGCCACAATCTCACCAGTTTTAACAAGCTGAGCGTAGGCATAAACATAGTAGACAATTTGTGGTACCAAACGACCAATGTTCATAGAGTTAGCTGATGAAAATTGCAACTTGTTGACAGCCAATTTTTCACGAAGGGCTACATCGTTAAACATTTGTTTGACGTTAGTTTGCGCATCGTCAAAGTTACCATCAATAGCAATAACATGAGTATTGTCGCCAGTCTGAGTGGTCATTTGCAACTCTTGAACCTTGCTGACACCGTCCTTTGGATAAAAGACGATAATCTCAGTACCAGGCACATCGGCAAATCCTGCCATAGCAGCTTTCCCAGTATCACCAGATGTCGCTGTCAAGATAACAATCTTATTTTCCAAACCATGTTTCTTGGCAGCAGTCGTCATAAAGTATGGCAAGATAGACAAGGCCATATCCTTAAAGGCAATCGTTGAACCATGGAAGAGTTCCAAGTTATATTGGCCGTCTAATTTCACTAATGGCGCGATAGCTGGAGTATCAAATTTGCTATCGTAAGCATTGTTGATACAGTAGTCCAACTCCTCAGCTGTAAAGTCATCTAAAAATGCTGACAAAACTAACTTAGCCACTTCTTGGTAAGAAGCATCTTTTAATTTGTCAAAGTCCAAATCTACCTTTGGATAAGTAACCGGTGTAAATAAACCACCGTCCGTCGCCAAACCTTGCAAAATAGCTTGGCTGGCAGTTACTGTATTGTTGGCATCACGCGTTGATTGATAAACTAATGTCATTACTCTCTATCCTTTATCTATAGTCTCTTCCATTATATCATGATTTTTCAGAAAATTCTCCCTTTATAAGAAAAATTATAGGCTCAATTCTTCTTTCAAAGGCAATAAATAGTTCATTTCTTGCTTATTTCTCATCACTAGCCCTTCCTCAGCTAGTAGGAGTAAGTCTTTGGAAAATTCAATAATCGCAGTTTCTTCCTCATCTGTAAGCTTTTTCTTAGAAAATTGTCGTCTTAAAAACTTATAATCACAACCAAATTTCTTAAAGAGAGGTGCTGTTTCTAAGTAAGCTACTAACTTATCTAAATTAACCAACAATCCCAAGTGAAAGGCGGCAGAAGCGAAAGTTCTCTCTAGAGGCTGAGTACACACACTACGAAACTCAACTGTTCCGCGAGTCGTTAAGTCTTGGTACTGATAACTACGATGGGTTTCAAAATCCTTCTCTTGAGGATAAATAATAATCTCATCCCCATTGAGAGCATATGCTTGGATTTCAGATGTAGGCAAATAGTCCCTAGCCTGAATCGGATAAAAATAATAGGTTTGTCCATCACGTTCCGCAGTAAAAATTGCAGAATGATCTAGATAGTCAAAAAAATCATCCTCATCTTTAAAGAGTCTAGCATTGACCCCGACGTTTTCTGGATAGATGCCATGCATGGATTCTTCCCAGAAGATGTCCCTTGCAATTTTCGTATCCCAATCTGCACCCGAAAACTCAGAATTGGCAAATAAATAAGCCTTAACTGCTTCAATTTGGGTAAAAGCATTAATCACCCGTAGGTAGTTAGACTTTGAAACATCCAGCTGGACCTGACTCCCGCAGATAAAAGCACCATATTCAGGGAAATGATGTAAATCTGATTCAATCAAATTCCTACTCAAATTCAAATAATCCATCAACATCTGATAACGTGGATAAGCCACTGGACTATTCTCATTTTTATCCCAGTTGGGATGAATTCCACAACCAACAATAGCATGATTGGATTCGCCTAATTTTCTCTGAATTACATTCATATAATTATTGAAACGATTTTCGACCTCTTGAATCGTTTCAGCCTTACCAAATGCAAACTCAATCGTTGTATAGGAAACTTCAAATAAAATAGCATCCTGACTTATCGGATCTACTAACTGGATAGGATTGCCAAAATCATCTACCTTTTCTACAGTGAAATCCAGAACGGAAACTAAATAATGAAATAGATCCTTTATAATTTCAACATCTGTAGCATTCCCTTCCAAGTTTACTACAGGGTATTCCAGCTCAATCCCGACAAACAATTCAGGATTTTCTTTAATATTTTTCAAATACCGATGTTTTAATAAATCGATAGAACGAGACATACTTCCCTACACTTTCATAATCTAAATAAAATTTGAATAACTATTATTATAGCAAAAATAATATAAAAAAGGAACGAAGAATAACAACGTTCCTAACTCTATACTATACCGGCGGCCGGGGTCGAACCGGCACGTCCTTGCGGACACTGGATTTTGAGTTTGGTGTTTAAGATTTTACATCTTTATAAGTTAGCATAATCAACGTTATAAAAAACCATTTGTATTATTTAAAAAAACAATTTTTTTGTTTTTAGTAACTTTTTAGGAACGAAATTTTTTTAATCTTCCTCTTATATCTCTACTCAATTTGTTCAGTTCTTCATCGTTACACAGTTCTTCACCATAGAATTTGCTGAATGTAAATAACCTTATAACTTCTTGGTAGCCTTCTTCAGTATTCTCATCAAGTAATTTTAGATAACCTTGAAAATTTCTAATTGCTTTTTTCTTCACAGCTTCAAAGTCTTCATCTTCAGAAACTGAATAATTGACTGGTCGCCACTCTTTGACGATTTGAATTGTGTCATTCCAAAATTCCATTTTATCTCACTTTTCAATGATTATTTTACTCTGGATTGAAAACGAGAATTTTTCCAACGGACTATAGATACCTTTTATCTCCACTATTTTATTCTTATATCCTTCGAATATCTCTTCCACCTGCTGATTAGTATAATCATAATTAGGTTTATAAGCAGTATTTGCTATTGAGTTCATTGTCCCAAATACTTTACTAACTCTTGATTCAGCAATTTCTCTAAAATTATCGTTTTTTTCAATCTCCAATTTAGGAGATAAAAAATGAAATGAGGATGATAAATTACGTTTTTTTTCATAAAATTCTGTTCTTGAATTTGAATATTCTAAAAAAAATTTTTTTATTTCATTTCCTTTATCTAATAATTTTAAAAATAACTCATTAACTTCTTCATCACTATATTCATAATATCTTTTATTTGATAAATTTCCTATTAGTGACAATGTTTTATAAACTTGTGTCATTCTTCTTTCCACTACAATAACAAAATTATTTGCTTTATCTACTGTTGTCATATTGTTCCTCCATCTAACCATTATAGCATCGCAAATCTTTTTTGTCTATTTTTTTAAAATAAACGGTCTATTTAAAAATATTAGACAAAAAGACCGTATTTTTCTTGACATAGTGGATACGATATGCTAAGATATCATCAACAGGTAAATAATTACCTCAAACACCGTGTAGAAAGGAAAATTTGTCATGACCCCAGAAGAACAAATGGCATTAGAGTATTTTTATGAAGAGATGGACGCCTATTATTGTGAAGAAGAACAAGGAGAGATTTTTGATTGATACGAGAATTAAATCATATCTATAGTTTCTCAGGATAATTGGAAACTATATTTGCAAGATACTACATTTATACACAAAACACAAAAAGGAGAAGATAAATGAATATTGCAAGAGCCTCACCCAGAGTAGAGACTAATTGAAACAATAATACATATATTAATTTTGAAAGGAAATATTGTTATGAATTCAAAAAAAATAGTTCCAAAAACTAAAACTCATACCTTTGACGATGTTATCGAACAAGGGTATTGTCATAGGCTATCAAGATATGTTCCTGATGCAGTTGTTGGAGGTTCCTACAAATATGATTCAACAGATGCATTACCATATGCGAAAAAACTTAAAAATACACTATATGGGCAAAATTTATCTGTTAAGTATGTAGCAAGTTTGTTGGATATGTGGGATAGAGCATGTCAGTTATTTCATACGGTAACAGGGACATGCTTAGCGGATGACATCTTTACCTCAAAGAAAATTTATAGTGAATTGTATTTTTACAATACTAATACTTCTGATTTTATTACAGATGAGATTATTGAACTTGTTAAAGAAAAACATCGTTCATATTCTAGAAAAGCTGATGAAGATAGCATTTTATCAGTTGAACATGAGTTTGAGATTAACCCTGACATCTATTATTATGTTCTAGGCAAATTGGGTTGGAAAAGAGTAAAACACAATTACCTAGTTAAGGCTCTTGCAGGGGCATTATCTTAGTTTAATCTAGGGGAGTATTCCTCCCCTTTTATATCTTAAAAAAGAAAGGAATTGCGTCATGAAGAATCTCTATAAATATCTTTTTTATTTGTTCTTTATTGGATTTGGTTGCACATTATATTATGTGCTTCTTTTAAAAAATGTCTATTCTCCTATCTTTGAAGCTATTGCAATATTGATGGGTATTACGATGATTATCTTTTTGATGATTTTTATAGATATGGCTTCCCCTGCTGGAGAGGAGAGAAAACATGAGAATGTTGAATCAAAGAATCTCGGTGATGAATAAGTATCCGTACTTTATTCGTCCTCGAAATATTAAAATTGTTAGACTAGCTATTCAAATTTTTACCCTTTTACTTCTCATGTGTTCATGGATTGCTACAATCCCATTTATTGCACGTCTAGTCTTTTCCATGTTTTTTATAAGTCTTCTTTTTTTCGTAGAGAAGTTCTTTCGTTCTAATTTTATAGCAAAATTGAGAAACAAGCTCAATATCAGAGAAGCATTGTTTTATATGTTAGTTAGTTTGGCTCTTTATGATGAAAGTGATAATGAAGTAGTAGATACAGCAGTTCTATATTTTGACGTTTCTAAGGATAACAAAGTTATTGTCTGTGTCCCATTATTTGGCAACCGTTATCTGAAAACCTTGAAAAATTTAGAGGAATATCTATGCCCCACTTTGGGCTTGTCCTTGCTGTCTAAAAAAGAAGAAATCGATAAAATAGTATACGTGTTAGGGAAGATAGAAGAAATTGAACAATACGTTTTTAATACTAATACATTAACTAGGGAGTTTTTTAAGGATATTCCTAGTCCAATAATCAAGCTATCAAATACCCAACAATTCTCTCTGAAATCGAATACTAATATCGGTATATATGGACGAACAGGGACAGGAAAAACAATAGCCCTACAATGGTACTTATTTAATGCACTGGCTAAAGGTTGTGGAACTGTTGACGGTACTTACTTAGGCATTGTAGACGGAAAAGGGGCAGACTTATATGCCCTTGGCAAGCTTCTTGAAGAAGAATTGGGCAAAAGTGTTTCCGTAGGTTCTTCTCCTACTTCACTTGCAAAGCTATCAAGACAGTTTGTGGAGATGATGAATGAACGTTTTGAGGTTATCAAGCAGAACAGTTCTCTAAATGCTGATGCATATGATTTGGGGATGACACCGAATTTCCTGTTTATTGATGAGCTCGCTTCTATTCGTGATAGTTGTGGCTCTAGCAAACAAGGTAAAGAGTTATGGAACGAAATTTTGCAAAATTTGGGTTTGATTGCTCGCAAAGGACGCCAGGCAGGTTTTCACCTCTGCCTTAGTACCCAAGACCCTAATGCAGACAATATTCCTGTGGAGTTGCGCCTCCAAATATCAAGTGTTTTGTATCTCTCGAATATTGGTATAGACCGGTTAAAAATGGCATTTTCTATGTGTGAACTTGAGAATGTACCTACTGTATCAGACAGGAAAGGGGAAGCTCTATTTTTCGCTGATGGAATAAATTCGGTTGAGCCTGTGCTAACAATTGTGCCATTTGTTGATTTAAAAACTAAACAAGAATTTTTACAGGTAGTTAGAAATATACTGCCAAACTACTAATAACGGTATTTTTCTCTGTTGGAATAGGAATTCTTTTCAATAGAGAAAAAGAGCCAACCGACTGCATTGCAGGAGGTAAGAAAGAAAGGAATTTAACATGAAATTAAATGATTTTTTGAAACCCGAGTTACTAGGCAATCGCTTTTTTGCCGTTAAAGGGTATACAGAAGTATTAGATAGAGAGACTAATAAGCCCGTAGCTTTACGACTTAATGTGTCAATTCAAGATGAGAATTCTGATTTCTTTATGGAGATGATACAAGTCAAAATAAATACATTATCGCCTACTGCTTCTGTTCAAGAGATGGCGAACAACAAAACTTGTCCTGTTAGTCTTAAAGATTTAAACGTAGGGCAATTCAATGGAAATTTGTGGTTCGCTTGTTCTGATGTTTTACCTGTAACAAAATAGCTAAGATTAGATAATATATAAAGGAGTTTTACAATGCAAACTTTTAACTACGATGATTTTAAGAATGAAAAGGGGATTGTTTCATTTTCTGAAGCAGAACAAATCTATTCTAGTCTCCTTAATTCCTCCAATCAACTTGATAAAGAATTTCAAGAAGAATGGACAACATTTGTACTTCTATGCGTAGAGTATGCCTCTGCACGTGGTAAATGGCTCACACTCTCAAGAGAAGAGAAACTTGCCAATGATGAATCTAGAACTGTTACTCACAATAAAGTTATTTATCAACTAAAGATTTTAAAAGGTTTAGCAAGTGAACAGGGCAATGATGTTGCTTGGTTTGAACAATTTAACGATGACAGAAAACGTATTGGCGACTTTGCTTGCTATGTAGCTTATATCTATGCCTTAAATGCTCGATAGACAATTAGAGGATATTATAGCTATATATTACTCTATGTCTGATATTCATGGAAATTATTAAATAACATCTTAAGAATAATTAATTCTATTTATCTATCACCGAAACAATGTGCTATAACTTAATTCGATTCTTAGACTAATATCAAAAATAAAGAGGGGAATATATATGAAGACGTTATTAATTGGTGATTTACACTTAAAATCTCAACTGATTTTACCCATTGTTGACAAAATTATCCAAACACATAATATTAAGAGAATCATTTTTCTTGGTGATTACGTTGATTTACATGGTCAAACTAACAATATCCAACTTTATGCCAAAGACCTCACTTTTTTATACTCTTGGAAAATAGATAAAGAGCAAAACGGAATAGATGTAATTAATCTTATAGGTAATCATGATGCTTATTATTTACTGGGAGAACAAGCTCCTTTCTCAATTCAAAACCTAGAGGTCTTTTTCGCAGTTAAAGAATTGTTGCAGGATTTGAAATTACAAGTAGCTTATCAACTAGATGATTATTTAGTCAGTCACGCTGGTTTCAATCTGATATTTGACCCAAAAGAATGGCATTTTAACCTCTATACCAAAGAGCATGAAGAAGAATTAGATATTCTAGCTTATACAATAGGACCAATGCGTGGTGGGAAAGCTCTTGGGGGGTCTCCTTTATGGGCACATTTTAGAGAATTAGAACTGCTTCCCAACCAAGACTTTCCTAAACAAATTGTTGGGCATACCCCTAAAGAATCTATTGATATTTCTAAAAATGTTATTGGTATAGATACTTTTTCATTATATATTGACAAAGATAATAAATATCAATTTATTGGTAATGGAGATTTACTCGTTTATGACCAAGGACATTTTGAGGTCATTTCAACAGACTGGGCAACAGACAAAATATTAAAACAATTACCACGACTATAAATTTAATAGCTACTTCTCATCATGTACCTAAGCAAAACTGCCGACAAGCAGTCGGCAAGCTGGAAGTGTGTTTAGCGGAGCGGTGCTTAGGATCACATGATAGAAGTAGGGAGGAGCTTTGCTCCTCCTAGTTTATTTATTATATAGACAATCTTTTGGCGAAAGCTATAATAAGGGTGCATTTTTTTATGAGTAATTATAATAAAAAAATCATTCGCACCGCTTCCTATATCGAAATTTGGGAATATGAAAAGCCAATTTTTTCAAAAGGAAAATCAACTATAGATACTAATGCTGAAAACAAGGAAAAATCAAAACGTAGAACATTTGACGAACTAACACCAGAAGAACAAGAAAAACGTCTGGAGCGAATGAAAAAAACTCGCTTAGAAGCAAAGTGGAACTTACTCCGTCTAGTCGATTGTAACTTTGATGATACGACTTCTTTTCTTACCTTAACCACTAAAGAAAATATCAGCGAGAGAAACGAATTCAAAGACTTACTCAAAACATTTATCAAACGCTTTAACTATCACATATTTAAAACTAAAAAAAGCCAATTAAAATATATTGCAGTATTAGAAAAGCAAAAACGTGGAGCATGGCATGCTCATATTCTACTTTTCAGTGTTCCCTATATTCCACATAAGCAATTATTAGAACTTTGGGGGCATGGTGCAGTATGGATAAATAAAGTTGACGTCGACAGCAAAGAAAATCGCGGTCGATATGTCACAAAGTATTTTGAAAAAGGTATTGGACAAGAATTGTTGGAAAACTTCGGAAAGCAAGCCTATTTTTCATCACGCAACTTGAAAAAGCCTGATGAAGATAAATTTTACACTTATGAAGATTTTAACTATGATAGTTCAGTCGTGCTATATGAAACGGAATACACTAGTAAGGTCTATAAAGACGGTCAGTATTTCGATAATCATGTAAAGTACAAGAAAATAAGACTAGATGAATAAAGGAGTAAGTCACATGATAGCAACTGTTACTAAGAATGACCTAATTGCCCTCGGTTTCTCTGAGGGAACATCTAAACGTATTATCCGCCAAGGGAAAGAGCTACTGATAACCCGAGGCTTTACAGTCTATCAGAACAAGCGAATTGGTACTATACCTGCTACTATTGCTACCGAATTACTCGGTTTTGATGTTCAAAACAGTACCCTCAAGGAGTAAAATATGGCAATTAGAAAAGGTAAAGACGGTAATTGGGTAGTTGATATTAGCAACGGTTTTGACCCAATAACACTAAAGCAACGTAGACTTGTCAGAAAGGGCTATAAGACGAAAAAAGAAGCTATTGAAGCAGAACACTACTTACGAAGTGTAGAGTTAAAAGAACGCTTCTATGGGGCTAAAATAACTATCCCCATACTATATGAACTACTTAAGGAAGAAGATAGCATAAATCATCGAAAAGCAAGCTATATCAATACACAAGATAATAATTACAACAAACACATCAAAGATTATTTTTCTATGGTCGATAATGTCGGAAAATTGACCTATGATGACATCTACCAGTTTAGAGAACATCTTAGGCAAAAAGCGGCTAAAAATTCAGATAGACCGTTAAGCACAAATACTATTAACAAAATCATGATTTTACTCAAAAAAATTTTTGATGTTGGTTTGCGAAAAGGCTATTACTCCTCCAATCCAGCAAAATTGATAAAAAAGTTGCCAATTGAAAAAACAAAAATGCAATTTTGGACAGTCAAAGAATTTCAGAAGTTTTTGACACTATTTGAACCCGAAGAATACAATATCAAACTACTCTTTACTGTTCTATTCTTTACAGGATTAAGACTTGGGGAAGCTCTTGCCCTAACATGGCAAGACATCGACTTTTCAAGTAATACAATTCATATCACGAAATCTGTCTATGTTAATAAAGGAGTAACTCATATCAGCACAACAAAAACTAAAGCAGGAACAAGAAGAATTGTCATCAATAAAAAATTAAGCCAAGAATTACAAGATTGGGAAAAGCAACAAAAACATCTATTAGAGCAATTTACCAACAATAGCCTAACATTACAAGTGTTTCAAAATAGTCCTATCACAATTACAAAAAATGCAGTTGAAAAACAATATAAGAAAATACTTGAACGTGATAGCACACTAAAACAGATACGCATACACGATTTTAGGCACTCACACGCTTCCCTGCTGATTAACCAAGGGGAAGATTATCTAGTTGTAAAAGAGCGACTAGGACATGCTTCTATAACAACCACGATTGATACCTACTCTCACTTGTACCCAAGTAAGCAAAAGGATTTAGCTGATAAACTAGATGATTTACTATAAAGTAATTGAGTTTTATAAATGGAAAGTTTATAATTAAATCATGGATACATCACAAGCAATAAAAGCACATGAAGTAGCTAAAAAAGCACACTTTGGACAAATTGATAGAGCAGGAATTGACTACATTAAACACCCTGAAACAGTAGCTAGTTTTGTCGCAACTGATGAAGAGAAAGCTGTCGCCTATCTACATGATGTAATTGAAGATACTTCACTAACCCTACTAGACCTAAAAAAGGAAGGTTTTTCAAAAAACATTATAGAAGCCGTCGATATACTTACAAAGAAAAAAGGACAAGATTATCAATCTTATCTCAATCTAGTAAAGACAAATGAACTTGCTAGAGTTGTAAAGTTGGCGGATTTACGGCATAATTCAGATTTAAGCAGACTACCATTAATTACTGAAAAAGACTTAGAGAGAAATAAGAAATACAGTTCTGCTATTAGATTTTTAAAAACAAAGAAAAAAAGTTAGTAACTAAACTATAAAAATTTATAAAGAGAAAACAAAAGACAAGGCTTATAAACTTTGTCTTTATTACTATACTGGCGGTCGGTCTCGAACTGGTACATCCTTGCGATACTACAATTTTATTAAAATAAATAACTATAAAAAGTGAAATTTTTTATTGAGAAACTTTTAGACTAGGAGTATAATGTATCTAAAATAACTATTAGGTGGCTGTTATATGAATAATGATGTTACTACACTAATTTCTGTTCAATTTAGTCAAGAGTTAAATTCTTTATTAAATGCTATTGTTGAAGAAAATAATACAACAAAGACTGACTTTATTAGACAAGCTATTATAGAGAAAATTGAAGATATGTATGATATTAAGGTCGCTGATGAAGCTTATAAAAAATGGGTTGAATGTGACAAAAAAACTTTCTCACATGAAGAAATGATGAGACGCTATGGCTAAAATATACGCAATATCTGATATACATGGATACTTGGATAAATTCATAGACGCTCTCAATAAAGTAAATTTAAACGTTCAAGATAATCGCCTATTTTTACTAGGAGATTATCTTGATAATGGACTTCAATCTTTTCAAGTCATTTCCAAAATAATCGAACTTGAGGAGGTTTATCCTAATCAAATTATTACTCTTCTAGGGAACCATGAAGAATGGTTTTATGATTGGTTGATTTTAGATAAGCCTACTGCTTCAGCATTTCCAGAAACAATAAAAAGCTTCTTCTCTCCAGAGGAATTGAACTATATTTTTAAATCGAATGCTAACAACTTTGAAACAGGTGTTAGAAATGAAATTAAAAATAATATCAAATTCAACCCATTTATAAACTGGTTTAAAAAACGATATAGGGATGAACGCTATTATGAAACTGAAACCCAAATTTTTGTCCATGCTGGCATTGATGAAGAAGCAGGAAAGCTTTGGAAAGAACTAACGAGTTCAGAGATATTTACAAACAAATTTCCTATTACCACTGGTAGATTTCATAAAGCTATTATTTCGGGCCATATTGCTTCTTGGGAAGTAGCTAAAGATAGAAGATACCTAGGTAAGATTTACTATGATAGTAAAAGTCATTACTTTATTGATGGAGATGTAACGAATAGCAAAACAATACCTGTTCTTTACTATGATACAATTACCCAAAAATATCACTTTCTATAACTTTTAATCATGTGCTTTTATATGAAATTAGTAATTATTAGTAACAATTCCAATAAATTTCTTATGACATAACAAAAAGACAAGGTTTCTAACCCTTGTCTTTTCTACTATACCGGCGGCCGGGGTCGAACCGGCACGTCCTTGCGGACACTGGATTTTGAGTCCAGCGCGTCTGCCAATTCCGCCACGCCGGCAAATAGTAACTGGGGTAGCTGGATTCGAACCAACGCATGAGGGAGTCAAAGTCCCTTGCCTTACCGCTTGGCTATACCCCAATAATATAAAATAGGCGAGTGATGGGGATCGAACCCACGCATGCCAGAGCCACAATCTGGTGTGTTAACCACTTCACCACACCCGCCATAATTCTATTAACACGGGCAGTAGGAATTGAACCCACACTGAAGGTTTTGGAGACCTTAGTTCTACCTTTAAACTATGCCCGTAAAATGGAAGGGGAGGGATTCGAACCCCCGAACCCGAAGGAGCGGATTTACAGTCCGCCGCGTTTAGCCTCTTCGCTACCCTTCCAAAATATATAAATGGCGCGAGACGGAATCGAACCGCCGACACATGGAGCTTCAATCCATTGCTCTACCAACTGAGCTACCGAGCCTTATTGCGGGAGCAGGATTTGAACCTACGACCTTCGGGTTATGAGCCCGACGAGCTACCGAGCTGCTCCATCCCGCGTTAATATAAAAGGAGGATGTGGGATTCGAACCCACGCACGCTTTTACACGCCTGACGGTTTTCAAGACCGTTCCCTTCAGCCGGACTTGGGTAATCCTCCAAAATAGTTTATACGGGAACAAGCCCGCGTCCTCTTAGTGAACAGATAATATTCCAATCCCCTAGTAATGGACTAAACACTATGGGCACGAGTGGACTCGAACCACCGACCTCACGCTTATCAGGCGTGCGCTCTAACCACCTGAGCTACGCGCCCAAGTTAAAAACTTGGTACAAAGAACAAAGTTCAAAGCGGGTGACGAGAATCGAACTCGCGACAACAGCTTGGAAGGCTGTAGTTTTACCACTAAACTACACCCGCTAAAATGGGAGTTAACGGGATCGA
>NZ_VMNB01000018.1 GCF_013277515.1 Streptococcus sp. k-402
AAAATCCGTTTTAGACTAATTTCCACTTCGGTTAGGTAAGTGGAAGTTACTTTGAGAAGTTACCTAAAAAAGAAACAAACATAGAAAAACAATGCCCGTACTTGCAATTAAACTTAAATAGTTATATAATAGGTTTGTTGAAAGGTGATTTGTAGTGATTCAAGTTACTCTTTTCACAATAAAAATTTCATGATTTTCATAAGGAGGAAATCACTAATGGTAGTTAAAGTTGGTATTAACGGTTTCGGACGTATCGGTCGTCTTGCTTTCCGTCGTATCCAAAACGTAGAAGGTGTTGAAGTTACACGCATCAACGACCTTACAGATCCAGTTATGCTTGCACACTTGTTGAAATACGACACAACTCAAGGTCGTTTCGACGGTACTGTTGAAGTTAAAGAAGGTGGATTCGAAGTTAACGGTAAATTCGTTAAAGTTTCTGCTGAACGTGATCCAGAACAAATCGACTGGGCTACTGACGGTGTAGAAATCGTTCTTGAAGCTACTGGTTTCTTTGCTAAGAAAGAAGCAGCTGAAAAACACCTTAAAGGTGGAGCTAAAAAAGTTGTTATCACTGCTCCTGGTGGAAACGACGTTAAAACAGTTGTATTCAACACTAACCACGACGTTCTTGACGGTACTGAAACAGTTATCTCAGGTGCTTCATGTACTACAAACTGCTTGGCTCCTATGGCTAAAGCTCTTCAAGACAACTTTGGTGTTGTTGAAGGATTGATGACTACTATCCACGCATACACTGGTGACCAAATGATCCTTGACGGACCACACCGTGGTGGTGACCTTCGCCGTGCTCGCGCTGGTGCTGTAAACATCGTTCCTAACTCAACTGGTGCTGCGAAAGCTATCGGTCTTGTAATCCCAGAATTGAACGGTAAATTGGACGGAGCTGCTCAACGTGTTCCTGTTCCAGCAGGTTCTGTAACTGAGTTGGTAGCAGTTCTTGAAAAGAACGTTACTGTTGACGAAGTGAACGCAGCTATGAAAGCAGCTTCAAACGAATCATACGGATACACTGAAGATCCAATCGTATCTTCAGATATCCTAGGTATGTCTTACGGTTCATTGTTTGACGCAACTCAAACTAAAGTTCTTGACGTTGATGGTAAACAATTGGTTAAAGTTGTATCATGGTACGACAACGAAATGTCATACACTGCACAACTTGTTCGTACTCTTGAATACTTCTCAAAAATTGCTAAATAATTCATGAGTCGATAAAAAGCAAGGCTTCGTGGTCTTGCTTTTCTTATATGGAAAAATGGATGACACAATCATCCATTCTTTTTTAATTCTCTTTCGAAAGTATCTGATAGGGCAGTGAAGCTTAATTTCTCTAGAGTAAGCGGATGGGTAAAGGAAAGTCGAAAGGCGTGGAGCATAAGCCGACTTATCTTTGAATTGCTGTTATAGAGAGGGTCGCCCAAAATAGGGAAGTTATGATGCGAAAGGTGTACACGGATTTGATGGGTTCGACCTGTCTTTAGTTTGCAATGAACCAAGGAAGTCTTGTTTGAGAATTGCTTTAATCTGCTTACATGCGTTTCAGCATATTGCCCATTTTTTGCATCAACTATTCTTTTTCTACGATCATGGCGATCACGTCCAATTTTGTCTTTGAAAACAAGTTCTTTACGGCTGACATTTCCATCAACTAGAGCCCAATATTCCCTGGAAATCTCTTTTTTCTCCAATAAGCGATTGAGAATGGGCAGGATAAAAGGATTTTTAGCAAAGAGGACTAAACCACTGGTTTCCATATCCAGACGATGAACGACATAGCAGGTTTGGCCAACATAGGCACTGACATGGTTAAGAAGGGCGATTTCGTTTGGCTGATTACCATGCGTTTTCATCCCCTCTGGTTTGTTTACAATAATCAAGTGTTGATCTTGATAAACTTCCTGAACAAGCTCAGAGTTGCCCCAAGGAATTTCCTTTTTGGGATAATCTTCCTCATCAAAAGTCAACTGGCAAACATCTCCAGGACTTACCATCTCGTTCCAATGAACTTCTCGCTGATTAATCAAAATGTGTTTCTTGATTCTCAAAAAATGACGGATTTTTCTAGGGATGAGGAGTTGTTCCTCCAGTAATTGCTTAACAGTCATTTGAGATAGAGAGTATGGTAAAGTAAAAGTGAATTTCATACAGATATTGTAACAAAAAAAGCCCTATTTGGATAGGAAATAGCTAAATTCTTGTCTTCCTATGGTGAAGATGATAAAATAAACGCATGAAATTAGATAAATTATTCGAGAAATTTCTTTCTCTTTTTAAAAAAGATACAAGTGAACTAGAGGATTCTGATTCTACTAGTTTACGTCGCTCTCGAAGTGATAGAAAAAAATTAGCCCAAGTGGGTCCAATTCGAAAATTCTGGCGTCGCTATCATCTAACAAAGATTGTCCTTATACTAGGTTTGAGTGCAGGCTTGCTAGTTGGAACCTATTTGTTTGCTGTAGCCAAGTCAACCAATGTCAATGATTTGCAAAACGCCTTGAAAACTCGGACTATCATTTTTGACCGTGAAGAAAAGGAGGCTGGTGCCTTGTCTGGTCAAAAGGGAACCTACGTTGAATTGACTGCTATCAGTAAAAATTTGCAGAATGCCGTTATTGCGACAGAAGACCGTTCCTTCTATAAAAATGACGGGATTAACTATGGTCGTTTCTTCTTGGCTATTGTCACTGCTGGTCGTTCAGGTGGTGGCTCTACTATTACCCAACAGCTGGCTAAAAATGCCTATCTGTCGCAGGATCAAACTGTTGAGAGAAAAGCGAAAGAATTTTTCTTGGCTTTAGAATTGACTAAAAAATATAGCAAGGATCAGATCCTAACCATGTACCTTAACAATGCCTATTTTGGAAATGGTGTGTGGGGTGTAGAAGATGCGAGTAAGAAATACTTTGGAGTTTCTGCATCAGAAGTGAGTTTGGATCAAGCTGCGACTCTGGCAGGGATGCTGAAGGGACCGGAATTGTATAATCCTTTGAATTCCGTACAAGATTCGACTAATCGTCGCGACACTGTCTTACAAAATATGGTTGCAGCAGGATATATTGATAAAAACCAAGAAACCGAAGCTGCAGAAGTTGATATGAATTCTCAATTGCACGATAAGTATGAAGGGAAAATCTCAGATTACCGCTATCCTTCTTACTTTGATGCGGTGGTTAATGAAGCTGTTTCCAAGTATAATCTAACAGAGGAAGAAATTGTCAATAATGGCTACCGCATTTACACAGAGCTGGATCAAAACTACCAAGCAAATATGCAGGTTGTCTATGAAAATACAGTGCTATTTCCGAGGGCAGAGGATGGAACATTTGCTCAATCAGGAAGTGTCGCTCTCGAACCGAAAACAGGGGGAGTTCGTGGAGTTGTCGGTCAAGTTGCTGGCAATGATAAAACGGGATTCCGGAATTTCAACTATGCAACCCAATCGAAACGTAGCCCTGGTTCTACAATTAAGCCTTTAGTTGTTTATACGCCAGCAGTTGAAGCAGGCTGGGCTTTGAATAAGCTCTTGGATAACCATACCATGCAGTATGACAGCTATAAGGTTGATAACTATGCAGGGATCAAAACGAGTCGAGAAGTTCCCATGTATCAAGCCTTGGCAGAATCGCTTAATCTACCTGCTGTTGCCACTGTTAATGATTTGGGCCTTGATAAGGCTTTTGAGGCGGGCGAAAAATTTGGACTCAACATGGAAAAGGTCGACCGTGTTCTTGGTATTGCCTTGGGAAGTGGCGTCGAAACCAACCCTCTTCAAATGGCTCAAGCATATGCTGCCTTTGCAAATGAAGGTTTAATGCCGGAAGCACATTTTATTAGTAGAATTGAAAATGCTAGTGGGCAAGTTATTGCGAGCCATAAAAATTCACAAAAACGGGTGATTGATAAGTCTGTAGCTGACAAGATGACTAGTATGATGTTGGGTACATTCACTAACGGAACCGGTATTAGTTCATCGCCTGCAGACTATGTCATGGCAGGGAAAACTGGTACAACTGAAGCAGTTTTCAATCCGGAATACACAAGTGACCAGTGGGTAATTGGTTATACTCCGGATGTGGTGATTAGTCATTGGCTTGGTTTTCCGACCACTGATGAAAATCACTATCTAGCAGGATCTACTTCAAATGGTGCAGCCCATGTCTTTAGAAACATTGCCAATACCATTTTACCTTATACACCAGGAAGTACCTTCACAGTTGAAAATGCATATAAGAAAAACGGAATTGCACCAGCTAACACAAAAAGACAAGTACAAACCAATGATAATAGCCAGACAGATGATAATTTGTCTGATATTCGAGGACGTGCGCAAAGTCTAGCAGATGAGGCTAGTCGGGCTATCTCGGATGCGAAGATTAAGGAAAAGGCTCAAACAATATGGGATTCGGTAGTCAATCTATTTCGCTAAGATGCTTGTCAAAGCCTAGCTTTCTTGTTATAATAGATAAGATGGAGGCGTTATGGCACTAAAAAAAGCAAGCCTAGCTTGTGCGGTTTGTGGTTCGAGAAACTATTCAATCAAGATTAGTGGAAACCCCAAGCCTACACGACTAGAAGTAAATAAATTTTGTAAGCATTGTGGCAAGTACACTACACACAGAGAAACGAGATAGGAGAGAGCGATGCGTTTTATTGGAGATATTTTTAGACTTCTTAAAGACACAACATGGCCAACTCGCAAGGAAAGCTGGAGAGATTTTCGTTCTATCATGGAATACACAGCTTTCTTTGTAGTAATTATTTACATTTTTGACCAGTTGATTGTTTCAGGTTTGATTCGATTTATTAACATTTTTTAGAAGAGTAGTGAAAGTACACTAAAAATCTTCTATTTATGAAAGGAAATATCATGGATAGTTTTGATAAAGGATGGTTTGTCTTACAAACTTATTCTGGTTATGAAAATAAGGTAAAAGAAAATCTATTACAACGTGCACAAACCTACAATATGTTGGATAATATTCTACGCGTTGAAATTCCAACACAAACAGTGCAAGTTGAAAAAAATGGAAAGAGAAAAGAAGTAGAAGAAAATCGCTTTCCAGGTTATGTTCTTGTAGAAATGGTCATGACAGATGAAGCTTGGTTTGTTGTGCGAAACACACCAAACGTTACAGGATTCGTAGGATCTCATGGGAACAGATCAAAACCAACACCATTATTGGAACAAGAAATTCGTGACATTTTGGTATCTATGGGACAAACTGTTCAAGAATTTGATTTCGATGTTGAGGTTGGTCAAACCGTACGTATTATTGATGGTGCTTTTGCAGACTATACTGGTAAAATTACAGAGATTGATAACAATAAAGTGAAGATGATTATCTCTATGTTTGGTAATGACACAGTAGCAGAAGTAAACCTAAACCAAATCGCAGAATTATAACCCTAAGAGAGGCAAGACCTCTCTTTTTTGTGCAGTTGAGGAGCTAAAGGGAACAGAATGGATGAAATGTGTCAAAAGTGTTTCTGAATCTGTTAGACTGTACACAGAAAGGGGAAGATTATGATTAAAGAATTGTATGAAGAAGTCCAAGGAATTGTATACAAGTGTAGAAATGAATATTACCTTCATTTGTGGGAGCTATCGGATTGGAACCAAGAAGGCATGCTCTGCTTACATGAATTGATTAGTAGAGAAGAAGGACTGGTAGACGATATTCCACGTTTAAGGAAATATTTCAAAACCAAGTTTCGAAATCGAATTTTAGATTATATCCGTAAGCAAGAAAGTCAAAAACGGAGATATGATAAAGAACCATATGAAGAAGTAGGTGAGATTAGTCATCGTATAAGTGAGGGAGGTCTCTGGCTAGATGACTATTATCTCTTTCATGAAACCCTAAGAGATTATAGAAACA
>NZ_VMNB01000019.1 GCF_013277515.1 Streptococcus sp. k-402
CAACTAATCATTTATCAGCAGAGGAAATTGAATGCCTTATTTAGACTAGTTTCGTATGCTGAAAGCATACATTGGAGGGGAATGCTATAGCCTGCTATAGCAGGGGATGAAATCCCTCTCAGTTAAATCAGCTAAAAAAGTTAAAGTTGATAGAGGGCGATGAATTATATTTTAATTTTAACGCTTTATAGACCTCGCACCAGCGGAGCGGACGGTGCGAAATTCTATTAGTAATAACTAAGGGATTATTTCTTTTAATGTGACAAATGCCCTGTAATGTGTTACAATCGTAGTGCGATAAGGTGGAGTAACCTAAGCATTATAAAACCACTAGGAGGGCAATCCTAGTGGTTTTTTGTGTCTATTGCGATGTAGACACTCAGGCTATTGTTTTTTGTCGCGTTTGTCTGTATACTTACGGATAAGCCATTCCGCAATGACTTGGGAAGTCACGCTAATAAATAGAGGTATCAGAACAAGCTGGAGTAACCAAATAAGCATTATATCACCTCCTTAGCTACGCTAACTTGGTGTTGCGACTTTATGATTATACCAAATTTTTGCTATGGTTTCCGTATAAAAAATGACCTTTTGAGGTCATTTTAGAACGAGCGAAGCGAGTTTTTTCTTATCTTGATACATATAGAAATAACAAGATTTTAAAAATCGGGTCAAAAAACGGTCAAAACCCTTGATTTTACTGGGTTTTCAGGCACAAAAAAAGCCTTGTTTTTTGTGAAAGCTTTTGATATAATTTAGGTGTCTAATCAAAATCATAAAAAGCTAGGAAAATTGCAAGGACTTTTTTCTATATTTCTTTGTAATTACAGGTAAATTATAACATGTCAGATGTTAAAAATCAAGTATTTCAGGATATATCAAAGACTGGAAAAGATAGAAAATGGAGAGAACGCAAATTAAAAAATATTGAACTGGCAGGACAGTTAGATATTTTGGGTTATCGTTCATTTGAGCGAGTATATCAATGCGCTGAAGTTCTAAAATTTGTTGAGCAGTCTGATGGAACGAAGAAACTATATCAGTCTTATTTCTGCAAGAATAAGTTGTGTGCTCTTTGCAACTGGAGAAGGTCGATGAAGTACTCATATCAAGCAAGCAAGATTGTAGAAGAAGCTATGATTAGGCAACCGAAGGGGCGCTTCTTATTCTTGACTTTGACCGTTAAAAATGTAATAGGTCAGGAACTTAATCAAGCGATGACAGATATTCTTATAGGTTTTAATAGGCTTATGAAGTACAAAAAAATTGATAAAAATATGATTGGCTTCCTTAGAGCGACAGAGGTTACTTATTCCAAAAAATTAGACAGTTATCATCCTCATCTGCACGTTTTACTAATGGTTAAGCCAGGCTATTTCAGGTCAAAAGATGACTATTTGAACCAGGAGGAATGGACGGAACTTTGGAAAAAAGCTATGAAGCTAGACTATACTCCTATGGTGGATATTCGAGCGGTAAAAGCCGATAAAGGTAAAGGCTTGAAAGGTGCTATTTTGGAGACTGCAAAATATCCTGTAAAACCGTTTGACGTGATTGATGAAAAAACGGATTTTACCGCTCAGGAGAAACTGCAAATAGTAGATGATATGCTGACAGGGTTGCACCGAAAAAGGCAGATAGGTTTTGGTAAGCTGTTTAAAGAAATCAAGAAACAGTTTGATTTTGACGATTTAGAAGATGGTAATTTAGTCCAAACAGGAGATGAAACAGAAAGTAGGGCAACAGGTAGAGAAATCGTAGCTATTTGGAATTGGGAAAGAAAAAATTATTATATTAAATCATAAAAATAGGCAAATAAATGAAAGGTAAAATATAATGGCAACACCACGAATACAAGGATATACATCGCAACATAACTATGATTATTATCAGGAAGCATATACGCATTATATGGTAAAGCAAAAAAAAGCAGTCCCTAGCGGAGTCTTTCTCATTGAAGCAATTAAGGAATATTGTGATAATCATGGGATAAAAACTACAATAGAACCGGAAATAAATAAATAATAAAGGATGTCGAAAGGCGTCTTTTTTGTTTTTGCTTGAAAAATAGGAAAAAAAGAGGTACAATTCTTTTAGGACATATAACCTAAAAGAACTACAAAGAAAGGTAAAGGTGGGTAAAATGGAATATAGCAAAGCTCTTGAGAAAGCAAGATTGTTAAAAATCACGATAGGGATGATGATATTATTTAAAGGCATTAAAGAAAAAGCAAGTAAAGCTGTATTTGATGTAGATGCAGTTATAAAATCGTTAGAACAAGAAGAATGGGTATCAGCATCGGCTTCGTTACTAAAAATTCGTGATTTTGTTGGAAGTTATCGAGATACCTTATCGAGAATAGAATTGGAAAACAATGAAACTCTTGACCTTTTAGAGAAAAGAATAGGATATATAGAAAGTTTTATTGGGGAGCAAATAGATAAGCAAATAGATAAGGAGGAGTCTAATTTATGCCACGGCAAAAAAAGAATTTCGAGGAGGTCAGAGAAATCCTTGTCAACAAAATTACAGAAATTTTTGAGACGACGAGAGTCTTAGATGAAACGAGTTCTCTTGACGACTTTACCATAAAAGATTTGGAGAATATTTTAAGACTTTTAGAAGATGTAAAATCAAATGTAAATACTTTTTCTCGTCTGATAATGGGGCAAATGCGAGAAGATATAAAAAGTATGAATTTAGTGCAAAACAAGAAAATTAGAATTAACAGAGGTGTAAAATGAGAAATACAACAGAATCAGAATTGTGTTTAGTCGTGGCAGTTTCCAGCAAAAAGGGGTGGGTTAAGTTTATACCTCTAGGAGATGGGACAGAAGCGTTTTGGGGCGATTTAGGGGCGTCTTACAATGCTGATGAAGTCGGAGACATCTTCCAGCATTTAGGGCTTTATAGAATGAATCTGAAGAATGTAGCTGGCATAGGCCGTCCACCGAAATATGTAATTGAGAACGCAGAAATTGTCCTTAAATTTACGGAATTAGTTTCTCAATATCAATGATTAGTTTTTTTACAAGTTGCAACTCTCAAGCGCTAGCTTGCTTGCGATCTTGAT
>NZ_VMNB01000002.1 GCF_013277515.1 Streptococcus sp. k-402
CTGATTCAAGCAGAACCACCGACTTATACAGACCCAATCAGTACCCAAGGTACGCAAGAGTCAGGTCATGAAGGCGAAGCTCTGGTCCAAGCAGAACCACCGACTTATACAGGCCCAATCAGTACCCAAGGCACGCAAGAGCCCGATCACGAAGGTGAGGCTCCTGTAGCAGAGGCCCTCCCTGAACTGCCTTTGACAAGTAGTCATCGTACAGTAACAGAAACTATTCCTCATGAAACTGAAGAAATCGAAGATGCGACTATCTTAAAAAATCGCCGAGAAATTGCTCAGAAAGGGAAAGATGGCTTACGTACAATCGAGTATGAAGATTATCTCGTAGATGGTAAGGTAGAAGCCAGCAAGGAAATCTCACGTACAGAACTAGAGCCAACCAAAGAGATTGTCAAGGTTGGTAGTCTTGTTAAAACCAAACCAACAGTTGAAATCACTAATCTTGTTAAAGAGGAGAGCAAAAAAGCAGTAGCAGTCAACTATCACTTAGATGATCCAACGTCTGCTTTTGTTAAGGCTAAGACCCAAATTTACCAAAATGGAACATTGGTCAAAGAAGTGAATTTGAAAGATCCATCAGTCCAGCAAACGATTGATGGCTTGGACTACTATACTCCTTATACAATTAAGACTTATCTAACCTATAATCTAGGTCAATCTGATCAGGAAAGTACAGAAGTATCGACGAAAGATTTTCAGTTAGACTATAAGAAAATTGAAATTAAAGATATAGACGAAGTTGGTCTCTATGGTAAGGAAGATGGTCACTACCGTCGTTATTTGAATTTATCAGAAATACCAAGCGATTTGTCCCCTTATTTTGTCAAAGTCAAATCAGACAAGATGAAGGAAATGTTGCTACCAGTTAGCTCTATTAAGGAAACAACTGACGGGAAATACAAGGTAACCGTTGCCTTTAATGAACTGGTTCAAGAAGAAGGTTCGGCATACAAGGATAACTATAGTTTCACAGTTGATAAGCAAAAACAGTCCGAGGATGGAGTTTATACTTCCTTCAAGAAACTGATTGCTGCCATGCAGGATAATCTCGCTGGAACCTTTAAACTTGGAACTGATATGACAGCTGATGAGGTTTCTTTAGCTAAGGGACAAACCAGCTATGTGACAGGAACTTTCACTGGTAATCTTATCGGTGCGAGTGATGGAAAACCGTTTGCGATTTATGACCTTAAAACAGCCTTGTTTGATAATTTGACCAAGGCTACTGTGAAAGATATTGATCTTAAAGCGGTAGCGATTAAGAGTCAAGAAGACACAGCCAGCCTAGCAAAATTGGCTACTAACAGCCAGATTAGTAATGTAGCTGTAGAAGGTCAATTGACAGGTAGCAAGTCAGTTGCAGGTTTGGTAGCCAAGGCTCAAGATACAGAAATAACCAATAGTTCCTTTACAGGTAGCATTCAGGCTAAACATGCGGATTCTTCTCCTTACTATGTGGGAGGTATAGCAGGACTCTTATCTGGTAATAAGGCTAAGATTGATAAGGTAGCTGTTGATGCAAGTATTTCTAGCAATGCCCGCAACAATGACCAACTTGCTGGAGGTATTGTAGGGAAAGTTCAAAGTGGTGCTTTGGTTTCCCATGCACTAGCAAGTGGAACCATCCTCAATACGACAACCTATCCACGCGTCGGAGGAATAGCTGGTTCTACATGGCAAAATGGCCGTATCCATCATGTCGTTAGCATGGTCAATACTGGAGACGGCTATGCCATCACAGGAGACCAGTACAGGGGAGCGGACATCAAAGATGCCAGCACTGCAGTAGAGAATAGGAAAGTAGATCTCTATGCGACCCCAATCACCCAAGACCAGGCTAGAGAAAAAGTTCAGTCTTATGGTATGACAGTGAGGCTAGACGATACAGGTCAAACACTCAAGGATAATCAGCAAAATGTGGACTATACTCAGTTAAGCCAAGGCCAAGCTAGTCGAAAAGTTGCTTATCACAATATTGAGAAATTGATGCCTTTCTACAACAAAGAATTAGTGGTTCACTATGGAAATCAAGTCGATCCTACTGATAAGCTCTATACTACAGAATTGCTGGATGTTGTACCAATGAAGGACAATGACATCATCACAGATATTCAGGCCAATAAAGCAGTTATCAATAAACTTATGTTGCATTTTGCTGATAATACAATCAGCTATCTGGATGTCACCTACAAAGAAGATTTCAAAAATACACAGATTGCAGAATACAGCGTAGCAAGTAAAAACTTTATCTTTACGCCAGAGGCTTTTCTATCTGATTATACGAAAGTGACCAATCAAGTTCTAGCAGATTTGCAAGGAGTCGAATATGACTCAGTAGCTATGAGAAGAGTTCTTGGCATTGAGGCAGATACTTCACTTGATCCGCTATATTTGGACAAAGAGTTTGAAAAAGTTAAGGCCAATATCGGCGAACATCTCCGTAAAGTGCTAGCCATGGACAAATCTATCAATACGATGGGAGATAGTGTAGCAACCTACATCAGCGAAAAAATCAAGAACAACAAGGAAGCTTTCTTGCTTGGTTTGACCTACCTCAATCGCTGGTACAATATCAACTATAATCACATCAATACAAAGGACCTCAATACCTATAAGTTTGACTTTGATGGCAATAGCACAGCTTCAACCCTGGATACTATCATTGCCCTAGGTCAGAGTGGTATAGAAAATCTCAAGGCATCAAATAATCCAAGTGCCTATGAAACAACCCTGGCTGTTGCAAAAGGTCGTAAGACAGTGACGGATTTATTAGAGTCTTACAGAAAACTCTTCCTACCAACCAAAACCAATAATGAATGGTTGAAGACAAATACTAAGGCCTATATCGTAGAGAGTAAGTCGGCTATTCCAGAAGTGCGTACCAAACAAGAGTCAGCTACACCAGATAGTAAATATACGCTGGGAGTCTATGACCGTATTACGGCACCAAGTTGGAAATTAAAAAACATGCTCCTACCGTTATTAACATTGCCAGAAGAGGATGTTTATGTGATTTCAAACCTTTCTACCTTGGCCTTTGGTGGCTACGAACGCTATCGTGACCGTGTCAATAATACAGTCTTATCCGGAGAAGAACTCCGTCAGTATGTCCGTGCTAAGGTCGACCAGTCAGCTGAATGGCAACGAGACCACTACGATATCTGGTACAACCTCCTTTCACCAGAATACAAAGAAAAACTCTTCCGTTCAGTCATGGTTTCGGACGGCTTTGGTATGAAAGATAGCAATAGCAAGTATTACTGGGCTACCCTGTCTGATAAAGCCATTGCTTCGATCTACAACTTCTTTGGACCAACTGGTAAGTGGTATGGGGAAAGTAAAGGAGCTGGAGCCTATGCTAACGGTTCAGAGGTTCACTATGTCAGCGACCGCTTGTTAGATAAATATGGGACATCTGTCTACACCCATGAAATGGTTCATAATTCTGACGGACATATTTACTTTGAAGGAAAAGGTCGTCGTGAAGGATTGGGAGCAGAGTTGTATGCCTTGGGATTGTTGCAATCTGCTGACAGTCTAGATAAGGATGCCATTGTCTTGAATACTCTCTATAAAGGAGATAAGGATTCACTAACTCGCTTGCATACTTATGACCCGACAAGCCGCTTCACATCAGCTGCAGCCTTGCAAGAGTATGTTCACGGTATGTACGATGTCTTGTACACCTTGGATGCTATGGAAGCCAATGCTATTTTAACCAAGTCTAATGATGTCAAGAAAAAATGGTTTAGAAAAATAGAGAATTTCTACATTGAGGATAAGTACCATAAACAAACTCATGCAGGAAACTCTGTTCGTCCATTGACAGATGCTGAAGTAAGTAAACTAACTAGTTTGGATGCCTTGATTGACAATGATATCATCAACCGTCGGGCTTACCGTGATAAGAGTGACTATACTCGTAATGGCTATCATCTTATTAACATGTTCTCACCGATTTATGCTGCCCTCAGCAATCCAAAGGGTGCTCCTGGTGACATCATGTTTAGAAAGACAGCCTATGAATTGTTGGCAGAAAAAGGTTACCAAGATGGGTTCTTACCATATGTATCCAACCAATATGCAGAAGAAGCTAAGCGAAATGGGGATATTACCTATTCAGATTGGCACCGAAAAGATGTTGGTCTTATCACTGATAGTCTCGTCTTGAAAAATGTCTTTGATAATAAATACGTTTCATGGTCTGATTTCAAGAAGGATATGTTTAATCAACGTATTCGTAAGCAAGATCAGTTGAAACCAATTACCATTCAGTACGAACTTGGTGTACCAAACAGCAGCAAGGAGATTACAATCCGTTCAGCAGCCCAAATGCAAGAACTCATCGATCAAGCAGTGGCAAAAGATGTGGCTAACATTGATCGTACGACAAGCCATGCTCCTGCAAGTTGGGTGCACTTGTTAAAACAAAAAATCTACAATGCCTACCTACGTAGCACAGATGATTTCAGAGAATCGATTTATAAATCATAAGAAAACTCCCTCAAGCTATCCTGTCTAAGACAGTCTGCCTTGCAGATGGTCAGTCTTTGTGATAGAATAGCATAAAATTCTTTTGAGGGGGAACTTGCTAGGAAATCCCCAAGCATTGTAACGGATGAACCACCCTTGCCTTTTTGTGAGGGTGGTTTTTCCTTTGTAAGCAGAAAATAAGAGAGAAAGAGTCTACAGCATGTCGAGAATTGTCCCCGATTATCTAGCCAAAGAAATCTATGGCTATGGTTCTGAGAGTCCCTAAGTCTATCGTGCCCGTATCGCACGACATCTGGGTTTGGAATATGTTCACCTTGTATCGAGTCCTCAGCTTCGTCCTGATTGGAAGAAAGACTTGATTAAGTTAGGGTTTTTAGAAAAAGAACTGATTTTCGTCCCTCATATTTTTTCGGATATGGAGCAGGCGGACTATGGTCAGTCAAAGGCAGAAAATATCGTCCTAGCGGCTCACTATTCACTAGGGAAAGTGGCCCAAAGCTACCGCAAACTATTAGATAGAACTTATAGGATATTGGGAATTCTAGTCACCCTATTGCTCTACTTCTGCTTGGTTTCCTGAATTGCCTATCGGAAAAAAAGAAGAGAAGAGGCCTTAGCTCAGATTTATCCGGAGACTATGACACATCATTTTTAAGCAATGATAGTGCTTAAATTTGAAGGATTCGGCTAAGCATAGAAGTCGTTTCAAGGTAAAGAAACTTAGAAAGTTTTTGAAAGTCAGATTTCTTCATTTTCCATCCGCAATCAGGGAAAGATGGGGCGTCGTAGTCCAGTTTAGCAATGATTTCTTTATGTAAAACTCTATTAACAACATCCATCATTTTGATATTAGGGTCTTTAATGTCCAGTAATTTTGTGATAAAAAGTATTTGTTCCATTTGATTCTTTCTAATGAGTTGTTTAGTTGCTTTTCGTGATAGCTCCTATGGGGCTTTTTTTCTACAACAAAATAGGCTCTATAATCTCTATAGGGGATTTAGCTGCTATAAATATTATGGAGCCAAAAGTTGAAGACACTATGTCTTAACTTTTTTTGATTTCGAAACATCTCCTTATAAGGTAAATTTAAGTTACTGCTGTTATTCTTAGGGGCACGTGTTTCAATACAATACTCTTTAAGCGTATTTAAATTGGTTTTATACTAAAGCATTGATCATCGTTAATGAAAAATAGAAAGATTTCTAATAAAATTAAAAAACACTCATTCAAACTCAATAATTACCAGCTATAATACTTGAACGGAACAAGTGTTAATGTTATAATGAGCTATAGTGTTTAGAATCATATAACAATCTTTTTTAAGATGTTCTCCTCTTAATATTACTAAAAAATTTAAGGGGGGGAGCTTTTTATTTGCCCTAATGCTTTAAATCAACACGAATAAAATAAATCAAGGAGGTTGAATCTCATGAAGAGAGGTCAACAAGATTTTCGAACGGAGAAATATATTCGTTATGGTATCCGGAAGTATAGCTTTGGAGCAGCATCGGTAGCAATTGCAGCTGGTTTGATGTTTCTTGGAGCTGGTGCGGTATCAGCAACGGAAGTTCAAGGTGCAGAAGCATCAGTAGCTGCAACATCTCCAGCTGGAAAAACTGATCAAGATACTGCAGAAGCGAAACCTGAGACTACAAAAGCTGCAGAAGTTAAACCAGAAACTAAAGCAGAGGAAGCTCCGAAAGAAGTAGTAGCTCCGAAATTGGATAAGACTCAATTAGAATCTTATGTTAACCAGGTAGCAGAAAATATAGCTGCAGGCAAATATGCAAACACGACAGACGAAAGTTTGGCTCTTTTGAATGCAGATTTGGAAGCGGCAAAAGCAGCTCTTTCAAGTGCTAATAGTCAAGATGAGTTAAAAGCTGCTTACAACAAACTTGTAACAACTGTAAACTCAAAACTACAAAACAAACCAGTTGAGAAAAAAGCAGCTCCAGCAGTTGATACTACAAATGGTAAAGAAACTGTAGGGAAAAAAGCAGAAAATACAGAGAAAAAATCTGAGTCAAACGCAATTGAAAATACAGGTTCTAAAGATGAGCGTAATGGTAAAGAACTAGTCCAAGGTTCACACTTACGTTCAGCTAACGAAGGGTATACATTAGCATCTACCGAACTTAGAAAAGAAAACGGTGAGTTTGCCACAGCTACAGGTAAATCGTATAGAGTACTAGATCATAACGCCGACTATAAAATTTATGTTCGTGGATATCAATCTGAGAACACTGATGTGCCTGCGGCTAATAATGGTAAAGCTGCTACTAGTGGACGTACAGATATTCCTCTGTCAAAAACAGAAGCTCAAAAAATATCTGAGGAAGCTCGTCTATGGACTGGAAAGCCACGTGTTACAGGGCGCAATAACGGGGGTACAGTTTACGGTTCAAGAGGTGCCTATGAGTATCTAACTACAGAAATCTATGGGTATACTTATCAACAAGGAAATCATTATGTGTATCTTAAGGATGTAACAGAACGTTTCAGTTTATCACCAGAGGCAACTGCTGCAGGATACACAATTACAAAAGTTGATCTAAGTAACTTACCACCTGGGTTAGCTTATAATTCAACTACAGATACTGTAGAAGGATACATAGCATCTGAACTTCAAAATGGTGTATATGACATGCGCTATGAAGTAACTGTATCTCACAATGGAACTACTCAGAAAGTTACTTTCAAAGACTTAACGGCTGGATGGATAGGATGGCAAGATTCATCTGCACCGCGTATTCAAGGGACATCAAAATTAGTAACAATAGGTGATCAAGTTAATCATAATATCAAGTACATCGATAACGATGGAATGAGTCGTGATGAAAGAGCTGGATATGTATATTCAGACAGTAGAAGACCAGAAAACGGGGAAAAAGTTGTTGCTGGTTCACAAACTGCTCCTACCAGAACGATTGGAGCAACTTTTACTGCAGCTGATGGATCTACGGTGAAGACCATGAGCGGTCCGCGTACAATTACAGCCCATACAGCATTGAATGGTACATATACAGGAAGTGATACACCAATTAATGATGTTGTACCAGGATTAAATTATAATCCACAAAATGGAAATATTACTGGAACAGCAACAGAAGCTGGAATTTTCACAGCAACTGTTTATGCGAAAGATTATAATAATGCAACCAATGCGACAAATCAGGATTGGAATATGTATGGTCAAGAAGCTCATGAAAATATAACAATCGCAGTAGCACCTAAGATTACTGTTAAGAATGTTGAAGCTTATGCAACAAATGTACCTGTGACAATTTCAAAAGGTGCTAACAAAGCTGAAATTACAATGCCAGATGGAACAGTTACAAAACTTGTAGTTAAAGATGGTAACTGGACAGTTGCAGCAGGTACTACAAACACTGCGTTACAAGAAGGTGCGGTGTTAGGAGTGGCTTCAACAACAGGAGATTCAACTCTTAACTTATCAGTGACTCCAGAATCTACAAAATACGTTGGTGTTGATAGTATTGTGGCTAAAGCAACTACAGATAGAGTGCAAGCTAATTTACAACGTGAAGTATATACTGTAAAAGGTGTAAATAATAAAGAATACACAGCAACATTTAACAGTGCCACAGGTAAATATAATTTACCAACAGAAGATGCGTATCAATTAGTAAACAATGGTGATGGAACTTCTACATTAACTGAAAGACGTGTTTATACTGATGCGAAAGCAAACGGAGATACTGATTACATCGTATATGAATTCACTCGTAAATGGAGTGCAACTTCTGATGCAACTAATTTAGTAGATAAGATTGCTGAAATTCGTGAAAAAGGTCAAGTTACTGAAGTAAAAGATGTTACTCGTACAATTACAAGTGTTCCGAAAGTGCAAGTACCGAATACTCAAGGTAATATTGTAACTGTAAATTATGACTCAGTGACGAAACGATGGATAGCATCTGACGGTTCAACAGTTAGAGCAACAGAATCAAACGCAGGATGGGAACTTGAAACGGATTCAGGATTCAAAGGTTATGTATCATATCGTGAAGCTAGTTCAACTGATGTAGCATCAATTCAAAATGCTAAACCAACAGGAACTTCAACAAGTTATTCAGAAGCAAAAGGTACAACAGTAGACTTAATTAAGTCTACTAAAGCAAATGTAGCATTTGCGGATACAATCGATGATAAAACATCAGCAACAGATTCTGATACTATTAAAACAAAAGTAACAGCAACTGCACCAGACGGTACAGTAACTACTTTTGATGGGGCACAAACAGAAGAAACAGCTTATATTCAAGCACAACGTACAGCTGCTGAGAAAACCAAAGCGGCAGCAACAGCTGTAAAAGAACAACAAGATACTCAAAACGAATTAGCAAATCTTCAAGAATTATTAGATCGTCAGTCAAGAATGGAAGCTGATGCGCAAAAAGCATTGGATAATTTAAAACTACGTTCGATTTCTCCAACAGCTCAAGAATTAGCAGATAGAAGACTTAAGCATGTTAAAGAATTTAAAGCATCTGTAGAAGAACAATTAGCAAAAGCTCAAGCAAATCTTTTAACAAAAAATACAGAAGTAGAGTCAACACGTAATGCAGCTCTAGAAGCTGAAAAAGAGGTAGAAAAAGCCCGTACAGCTCTTAAAACAGCTGCAGAAGCAAACCTAGCTAGAGCTAACGCTTATGTATTATCTCAAAAAGGACGTTACAAAGTAACAGCAAGAGCAGTAGATTCAAATGGTGTTGTAACAACTCCAACAGTAGATGAGACAAATACTGGTGAAGTTACAGAAGATGCAGTAGCAGAAACAACTTACTACATCGTAGTAACAGAATCAGAGAAATCATCAGGAGCTCAAGGTCAAAAACAAACTGACTCAATGGCCGACAATTTCAATGATGGAAAAGAAGGAACTACTGTATCAGATTACAAACTAGTAGATCCAAAAACAGGAACAAAAGTTGAATCTGTAACAACTGAAGAAGGGACGTACACTGTTGATTCAACAACAGGTGAAGTAACCTTCACTCCTGCAGAAGGCTTTGTAGGAACAGCTGCACCGATGAAAGTTTCAGCAACTGTAACATTCAACGATGAGTCAGGAAGTCAAGTAAGAGTAGCGACAGAAAACACGTATACACCGACTGTATATGGAGTTCAACCTTCTAAGGATGAAACCACAGGAAAACAAGGTCAAACTCAAACTTCTAAATCAGGAAAAGATCGCTTCTCTGAATTAAATACAACAGCTAACACTCCAGATAGAACTAATGTAGACTGGGCAACAGCGGCATACTCACTAGAAGGTGCTAATGAAAAAGGTGAAGTTGAAGTCGAAGGAGAAGGAACGTATTCAATCGATTCAACAACAGGTGTAGTAACATTTAAACCACTTCCAACATTTAAAGGAGAGGGTAAAGGTGTTAATGTACAGGTATCCGTAATGGCAACTGACTCAGAAGGAAATCAAGTTCCAGTTACATCAAAAGGGAAATACACACCAACAGTAACAGGCGTAACGCCAACAGCTAAAGAAGCTACTTCAACAGGAATCCAAGGTGAAACACAAAAAGGAATACCAACATTCACAGCAGGAGATGTAGAAGTACCTATTAAAGATAATTCAGCAGTTCTTCTTGATAAACAAGGCAATCCAGTAGCTGCAGGAACTGCAGTAAATGCTGAAGATGCAAATGGAAACAAAGTCGGAGAATATACAATTGATCCAACATCAAATACTGTAACATTTACACCAACGGATAAGGCTTATGTGGGTAAAGTATTACCAGCAAATGTACAAGCAGAAGATGTAAATGGAACAACCGTTAAAACAACTTACACTCCAACAATCGTAGGAGTTAAACCAACAGCAACACCTGCAGAATCAACAAACATTCAAGGTGAAGTACAATCAGGAGTTGTAGCCTTTGCTCCAGGTAAAGCAACAATTTCAGGTACAGAAAAAACAGTAGCGCTTAAAGAAAATTCAGCTAAGTTATTAAATGCTGATGGAAGCGTACCGACTGAAGCGACAGTACCAGCTTATAAAGAGGACGGAGTTACTCAAGTAGGAACATACTCAATCGACCCAGCAACAAACACAGTAACATTCACACCGACTGATAAAACTTATACAGGTAAGGTATTACCAGCAAATGTACAAGCGGAAGATGTAAATGGCTCAACTGTTAAAACAACTTACACACCACATATCGTAGGTGTAGCACCGACAGCAGATCCAGCTACATCAACAGATGTACAAGGTGTAGAACAATCTAAAGAAGTAACATTCGTACCAGGTAAAGCGGATGTTAATGGAACTGAAAAAACAGCAGCAATCGATCCTTTATCATATAAGGTACTAGGAGAAAATGGACAACCAGCTGATGAAGTAGAAGCAAAAGATCCAAATGGAAAAGTAGTAGGTAAATTTACAGTTAAGAATGTAGATGGAAAAGCTATAGCTGTATTCACACCAACTGACAAAACTTATGTAGGAGCTGTTCAGCCAGTAACTGTTCAAGCGGCAGATACAAATGGAACGACAGTTACAACAACTTACACACCAACTATTACGCCAATCAAACCAACAGGAACACCTGTAGCAACAGAAGGAATTCAAGGTGCTGAGCAAAGCGGAACACCAACATTCACTCAAGGTAGTGACAAAGTTCCAATGAAGATTGATGCAGACCAACCAGCGAAATTAGTAGATCCAGAAACTGGAAATCCAACAGATAAAACAACAATTCCAGCAAAAGACGCTAAAGGAAATACAGTTGGAACATACGCAATCAAACCAACCACTGGAGAAGTAACATTCACACCAAATAAAGATTTCGCAGGAACACCAGTACCAGCGACAGTTGAAGCAAAAGATGCGAATGGAACACCAGCAACAGCTAAGTACACACCAACAGTTAAACCAGTAACACCAACAGCAACAGACTCTGTAACAGAAGATGTCCAAGGTGCAACGCAAGAAGCAACTCCAGTATTCATAACAGGGAAAGCAACTGTTAACGGTACAGAAGTAGAAGTTCCATTAGATAACAACGTACCAGCTAAATTAATCGATCCTGCGACTAAACAACCTACAGACGAAAAATCTGTTAAAGTACCAAACGAAGGAACATACACAATTGATGAGACTGGGAAAGTAACATTTACACCAGAAAAAACATTCACAGGTAAAACTGCAGGAATTGATGTACGTCGTGTAGATACAAATGGAACACCAGCAACAGCTAAGTACACACCAGTTGTAAGACCAGCAACACCAACAAGCTCAGATGTAGTAACAACAAATGTTCAAGGTGCAACTCAAGAAGGAACGCCAACATTTAAAGGTGGAAAAGTAACGATTAACGGTCAAGAAAAAACTGTTGAAATCGATGAAGCTGTAAAACCAAAATTCGATGATGAAACAACAACGAAGACAGTTCCAAACGAAGGAACATACACAATCGATGAGACTGGAAAAGTAACATTCACACCAGAAAAAACATTTACAGGACAAGCTACAGGAGTAACAGTTAAACGTGTTGATACGAACGGAACACCAGTAACAGCTAAATACACACCAGTAGTAATTCCAGTGTCACCAACTTCTAAAGATGCTGAATCAGAAGGTCCAAAAGGACAATCTCAAGAAGGAACACCAACATTTACAGGTGGAAAAGTAACACTCAACGGGAAAGAAGTGCCAGTAGAAATCGATGAAGCTGTAAAACCAAAATTCGATGATGGAACAACAACGAAGAAAGTACCAAACGAAGGAACATACACAATCGATGAAAATGGAAAAGTAACATTCACTCCAGAACCAAACTTCGTAGGAAAAGCTGCAGGAGTAACGGTTAAACGTGTTGATACGAACGGAACACCAGTAACTGCTAAGTATATTCCAACAGTTCGCCCAGATACTAGATATGTAGTTATCGAAAAAGATGGCAAAGAAACAGATTTACTTCCATCTAAAGATGGCGCTAAACCTTCAGAATCAATCCCAGGATACAATGTTGTTAGAACTGAAATTGATGAAAAAGGAAATACAAAACACATCTACGAAAAAGTAAGTACCTTCTTCAAAGACAAAGAAGGTAAGGAAATTCCTAACTATCCAAGTGAACCAGGAACAGTCGATAAGAAAGACATTCCAGAATACCGCTTCGTAGAGACTAAGAAATTACCAAATGGTGATACAGAGCATATCTACGAAAAAGTTAAGACATCATTCAAGGATAAAGAAGGAAACGAAATTCCTAAATATCCAAGTGAACCAGGAACAGTCGATAAGAAAGATATTCCAGAGTACCGCTTCGTAGAGACTAAGAAATTACCAAATGGTGATACAGAGCATATCTATGAAAAAGTTAAGACATCATTCAAGGATAAAGAAGGAAATGAAATTCCTAAATATCCAAGTGAACCAGGAACAGTTGATAAGAAAGACATTCCAGAATACCGCTTCGTAGAGACTAAGAAATTACCAAATGGTGATACAGAGCACATCTACGAAAAAGTTAAGACATCATTCAAGGATAAAGAAGGAAATGAAATTCCTAAATATCCAAGTGAACCAGGAACAGTCGATAAAAAAGATATTCCAGAATACCGCTTCGTAGAGACTAAGAAGTTGCCAAACGGTGATACAGAACACATCTACGAAAAAGTAACAACTTTCTTTAAAGACAAAGAAGGTAAGGAAATTCCAAACTATCCAAGTGAGCCAGGCACAGTCGATAAGAAAGACATTCCAGAATACCGCTTCGTAGAGACTAAGAAATTACCAAATGGTGATACAGAGCATATTTACGAAAAAGTTAAGACGTCGTTCAAGGATAAAGAAGGAAATGAAATTCCTAAATATCCAAGTGAACCAGGAACAGTCGATAAGAAAGACATTCCAGAATACCACTTCGTAGAGACTAAGAAACTACCAAATGGTGATACAGAGCACATCTACGAAAAAGTTAAGACATCATTCAAGGATAAAGAAGGAAACGAAATTCCTAAATATCCAAGTGAACCAGGAACAGTTGATAAGAAAGACATTCCAGGATACAGATTCGTAGAGACTAAGAAACTACCAAATGGAGATGTTGAACACGTATACGAAAAAGTTAAAACTCCAACACCTACACCAACGCCTACTCCAACACCATTTGAATACAAAGTCATCACAACTTATGTAGACGAAAAAGGAGTATTAATCATTCCGGATGAAAATGGTTCACATCCAGGAAAACCATTAGAAAATTATGAACTAGTCCGTACGGAAACAGACGCAAATGGAAATGTTCGTAATGTTTACCGTAAGATTCAATCTCAAAAACCAGTACAGCCGGTAGAGCCAGCTACTCCAGCAATGCCTGAACAGCCAGCTAAACCTCAAATGCCAGCAACACCTAAATATGTTGATGGTCAAAAAGAATTGCCTAACACAGGTACAGAAGCTAACGCTAGTCTTGCAGCACTTGGACTTCTTGGAGCCCTAGGTGGATTTGGACTTGTGACTCGCAAGAAGAAAGAAGACTAATCTTTCTAATGATATGATTTGTTTGCAATGAGCAGATCATCTCTAAAGCTGATGAATCGAATGATTCGTCAGCTTTTTTTCTGTATAACGAGCATGTCCTACATCTGGATTGTGGGTTTTATATACTAGTAAAGCTGTTAGCGATTCTCAAGTCTGACGCTGGAAATAAGAATCGGCAGAAGAAGGGATAGCGAAATCGTGGCTCTACGAACAGAAAGGTGGAGATTCGTAGAGTGGATGAAGATGAGAGCGATTCCAAAGTACAAAAATAGTCGTAACCTGAATGTGTAAATGATGGGAGGAGTTGAATTCGAACTAGAGAGATGACTAATAGATTTATGCTATAGTCATGGCAGACTATATATTTTTGAGTCTAGTTTATCAAATAATAGATTAGAATTATCAGATAATATAATTTTATGTTATAATGAAGAAAAAACAGAGGTGTTCAAATGTCAGAAGCAGGTCATAAGTTTTTAGCGAAACTGGGGAAAAAACGCTTACGTCCAGGTGGAAAACGTGCCACAGATTGGCTAATTGCGGAAGGAGAATTTTCAAAAGAAAAGAGAATACTAGAGGTTGCGTGTAATAGGGGAACTACAGCAATTGAGTTGGCACAGCGTTTTGGTTGTAAGATAACTGCTGTTGATATGGATGCTCAAGCTTTAGAAGTGGCTAAAAAATCTGCTGAAACAGCAGGTGTTGCTCACTTAATCAGTTTTGAAAGAGCTAATGCAATGAAACTTCCTTATGAAGATGCTAGTTTTGATATTGTTATAAATGAAGCTATGCTGACTATGCAAGCCGATCAAGCTAAGAAGAAATGTGTAATGGAATATCTAAGGGTTTTAAAACCTGAAGGTCTTCTCTTGACACATGATGTGCTTCTTAAGGAAGCTAAAGAGTCTGTCAGACAGGAATTATCACAAGCAATTCATGTAAATGTAGGTCCTTTAACTCAAGATGGTTGGGAACAGGTGATGATAGAATCAGGTTATCGTGATGTGAAAGTATTGATTGGTGAAATGACATTAATGAAATTATCAGGTATGGTTTATGACGAAGGTTGGCTAGGAACCTTGAAAATTTGTGTAAATGCTTGTAAAAAGGAGAATAGAAAGCAGTTTTTAACGATGTATAAAATGTTTGCTAAGAATAAACAGAACTTGGGCTTTATTGCTATGGCTAGTTATAAATCGTCAAATCGTTAGATAATTATTGAAGTTAACTTTTCCTTTTTTCTTTCTTAAAAAATATGCTATAATAGAGAGTAAAAACTTTGAAAGAAAGAAAAAGATGAATTTAAAAGATTACATTGCAACAATTGAAAATTATCCAAAGGAAGGAATTACCTTCCGTGATATTAGTCCTTTGATGGCTGATGGGAATGCTTATAGCTACGCTGTTCGTGAAATCGTTCAGTATGCGACTGACAAGAAAATTGACATGATTGTAGGTCCTGAGGCTCGTGGATTTATCGTGGGCTGTCCAGTTGCCTTTGAGTTGGGAATTGGTTTTGCACCTGTTCGTAAACCAGGTAAATTGCCACGTGAAGTTATTTCTGCTGACTATGAAAAAGAGTACGGTGTTGATACCTTGACTATGCATGCTGACGCTATTAAGCCAGGTCAACGTGTTCTTATCGTAGATGACCTCTTGGCAACAGGTGGAACTGTTAAGGCAACTATCGAGATGATTGAAAAACTTGGTGGTGTTGTAGCAGGTTGTGCCTTCCTTGTTGAATTGGATGAATTGAACGGCCGTGAAAAAATCGGTGACTACGATTACAAAGTTTTGATGCATTATTAATGAAAAACAGTCCCTAGGGCTGTTTTCTCTACATTAGGATATAAAAATAGACTATAGCTAGTTAGAGAAAAAGTATAATTGAAAACTATATCTTCTTGCAGTATAATAAAAGGACTAGATGTTTGAGATTTGGCTTCAAACATATGCAATGATTCCTGAAAGAGTACAGTTAGGAGAGGGTTATGCCGATTCGAATTGATAAAAAATTACCAGCTGTTGAGATTTTACGGACAGAGAATATCTTTGTCATGGATGATCAACGTGCGGCCCACCAAGATATCCGTCCTTTGAAGATTTTAATTTTAAATCTCATGCCACAGAAAATGGTCACAGAGACCCAGTTGTTGCGCCATTTGGCCAATACACCCCTACAACTGGATATTGATTTTCTCTATATGGAGAGCCATCGTTCTAAAACAACTCGTTCAGAACACATGGAGACATTTTATAAAACTTTTCCTGAAGTCAAGGACGAGTATTTTGATGGGATGATTATCACGGGTGCTCCAGTTGAGCATTTACCATTTGAGGAAGTGGACTATTGGGAGGAATTCAGTCAAGTAATCGAGTGGTCCAAGACCCATGTCTATTCGACACTTCATATCTGTTGGGGGGCTCAGGCAGGACTCTATCTGCGTTATGGAGTGGAAAAATACCAGATGGACAGTAAGTTATCAGGTATTTATCCTCAGGATGCTTTAAAAGAAGGGCACCTTCTCTTTAGAGGCTTTGACGATAGCTATGTATCCCCTCATTCACGTCACACGGAGATTTCTAAGGAAGAGATCTTAAACAGAACCAATCTCGAGATTTTATCAGAAGGACCTCAGGTTGGGGTTTCTATTTTGGCCAGTCGTGATTTGCGAGAAATTTATAGTTTTGGGCATTTGGAATATGACCGTGATACCTTGGCAAAAGAGTATTTCAGAGATTGTGATGCAGGTTTAGCTCCTCATATTCCAGAAAATTATTTTAAGGATGATGATGTTAATCAGACCCCTTGTCTTTGTTGGTCTTCATCGGCAGCCCTCTTTTTCAGTAACTGGGTGAACTATGCGGTCTATCAGGAGACGCCTTTTGACTGGAGAAAAATAGAAGATGATGCATCCGCATTTGGGTATTTATAAGAGGAATTATGACATATTTAGACGCTTTTAAATCAGGGAACTTGGTTTTACCGAGTGCCCTTCTCTTGCATTTTAAGGAACTCTTTCCTTCTAGCGACGATTTTCTGGTCTGGCAATTTTTCTATTTGCAAAATACGACAGGTTTGGAAGAAATGTCGCCAAGCCAGATTGCTGAAAGGATTGGCAAGGAAATTTCGGATGTCAACCAGTCCATTTCCAATCTGACGGAGAGGGGACTGCTTCAGTACCGTACTATCGAATTAAATGGCGAAATCGAATTGCTTTTTGATGCTAGTTTGGCTTTGGAACGTTTGGATGACTTGCTTGGAGTCGCTCATTCAAGTTCAGACCAGTTGACACCTCAAAATCAGCTTAAGGATTTGGTAGAAACCTTCCAGCAGGAGTTGGGACGCTTGTTGACACCTTTTGAGATTGAGGATTTGACCAAGACACTAAAGGAAGATGGGACCAGTGCTGACTTGATTAAGGAGGCTCTTCGTGAAGCTGTTTTAAATGGAAAAGCAAACTGGAAGTACATTCAGGCGATTTTGAGAAACTGGCGCCATGAAGGGATCAAAAGTGTGGCTCAAATCGAGGCTAAGCGGGCAGAAAGAGAAGCAAGCAATCCTCAGTTGACACAGGTATCTGCAGATTTCAGAAATGCTATGGATCTCTGGAAGGATTAATCCATGCAAGCAGGCTTGAAATCCGAGTAAGATTTGCAAGCTGTGTTTAATTGTGATAAAATAAATAGAAAATAAATTGAAAAAAGAGGTATGTGAAATGTCACGTAAACCATTTATCGCTGGTAACTGGAAAATGAACAAAAATCCAGAAGAAGCTAAAGCATTCGTTGAAGCAGTTGCGTCAAAACTTCCTTCATCAGATCTTGTGGAAGCAGGTATCGCTGCTCCAGCTCTTGATTTGACAACTGTTCTTGCTGCTGCAAAAGGTTCAAACCTTAAAGTTGCTGCTCAAAACTGCTACTTTGAAAATGCAGGTGCTTTCACTGGTGAAACTAGCCCACAAGTTTTGAAAGAAATCGGTACTGACTACGTTGTTATCGGTCACTCAGAACGCCGTGACTACTTCCATGAAACTGACGAAGATATTAACAAAAAAGCAAAAGCAATTTTTGCAAACGGTATGCTTCCAATTATCTGTTGTGGTGAGTCACTTGAAACTTACGAAGCTGGTAAAGCAGCTGAATTCGTAGGTGCTCAAGTATCTGCTGCATTGGCTGGATTGACTGCTGAACAAGTTGCTGCATCAGTTATCGCTTATGAGCCAATCTGGGCTATCGGTACTGGTAAATCAGCTTCACAAGACGATGCACAAAAAATGTGTAAAGTTGTTCGTGACGTTGTAGCTGCTGACTTTGGTCAAGAAGTGGCAGACAAAGTTCGTGTTCAATACGGTGGTTCTGTTAAACCTGAGAACGTTGCTTCATACATGGCTTGTCCAGACGTTGACGGTGCCCTTGTAGGTGGTGCGTCACTTGAAGCTGAAAGCTTCTTGGCTTTGCTTGACTTTGTAAAATAATCAGTAAGTAGCAAAAGCTAGGTGGAACAGCATTCAGGTGCCTGTTCCATTTTTTATAGGAGAGGAAAGATTGAAAACAAAATTTGTATGTATAGGGCTAGCAAGTCTTTGCTTACTTGGCGCAAGAGTTTCAGGAATTGCGGCAGATGAAACAAGTGGAAGCACAGTTTCAGAAAAATCTAGTCTATCAACAGGAACTTCATCAACTAGTAGCAATGAACAGAGAAACAGTGTCTCTGCCCACTGGGATGGGGATTATTATGTAAAGGCTGATGGTTCTAAAGCTCAAAGTGAATGGATTTTTGACAACTACTATAAGGCTTGGTTTTATATTAATTCAGATGGTCGTTACGCGCAGAATGAATGGCATGGAAATTACTACCTGAAATCAGGTGGATATATGGCCCAAAACGAGTGGATCTATGACAGTAATTACAAGAGTTGGTTTTATCTCAAGTCAGATGGGGCTTATGCTCATCAAGAATGGCAATTGCTTGGAAATAAGTGGTATTACTTCAAGGAGTGGGGTTACATGGCTAAAAGCCAATGGCAAGGAAGTTATTTCTTGAATGGTCAAGGTGCCATGATGCAAAATGAATGGCTTTATGATCCGGCTTATTCTGCTTATTTTTATCTAAAATCCGATGGAACTTATGCCAACCAAGAGTGGCAAAAAGTGGGCGGTAAATGGTACTATTTTAAGAAGTGGGGTTATATGGCTCGGAATGAGTGGCAAGGAAACTACTATTTGACTGGAAGTGGTGCCATGGCGACTGACGAAGTGATTATGGATGGTGCTCGCTATATCTTTGCGGCCTCTGGTGAGCTCAAAGAAAAGAAAGATTTGAATGTCGGCTGGGTTCACAGAGATGGTAAACGCTATTTCTTTAATAATAGAGAAGAGCAAGTTGGAACCGAACATGCTAAGAAAGTTATTGATATTAGTGAGCACAATGGCCGTATCAATGATTGGAAAAAGGTTATTGATGAAAATGAAGTAGATGGTGTCATTGTTCGTCTAGGTTATAGCGGTAAAGAAGACAAGGAATTGGCGCATAACATTAAGGAGTTAAATCGTCTGGGAATTCCTTATGGTGTCTATCTCTATACCTATGCTGAAAATGAGACCGATGCTGAGAATGACGCTGAACAGACCATTGAACTTCTGAAGAAATACAATATGAACCTGTCTTACCCTATCTACTATGATGTTGAGAACTGGGAGTATGTGAATAAAAGTAAGCGTGCTCCGAGTGATACAGGTACTTGGGTTAAGATTATCAACAAGTACATGGAGACGATGAAGCAGGCGGGTTATCAAAATGTGTATGTCTATAGCTATCGTAGTTTATTACAGACGCGTTTAAAACACCCAGATATTTTAAAACATGTAAACTGGGTAGCGGCCTATACCAATGCTTTAGAATGGGAAAATCCTCATTATTCAGGAGAAAAGGGTTGGCAGTATACCTCTTCTGAATACATGAAAGGAATCCAAGGGCGCGTAGATGTCAGCGTTTGGTATTAAGCGATGATTTGAAAGAGGGATGTGATAGTAGCACCCTCTTTTTCTTTGTTTTATGATAATTTATCCTCGAGTAAATTCAAGATCTTGCTAGGAAATAAATATTATATGGTAGATTGAATATAGACCGGGACATTGCGGTTGCTAAAACATTTTTAGAAATTCATTTGTCTTTCCTAATCGACTTGGTTCCATCTTATTTCAATCTATTATAGTCTTGGGGAATTTCTTCAAGCCACATCAGCTTGGTCAGTTCTACCTGCGACCTCAAAACTTGTGCTTTGGTCAAGCTGGGTTTGGCTTCCTAGTTTGCTGATGGATTTCCATGGACTGTAAGCATCCAGACCTCTTTTTCGTCTTCTAAAGATTCTTAAATTATCAGTCTATTGCAACTTTTCTCATATGGGTCATTTGGCTTGCTATTGTCTTTCCTTAGTAGTATACTAAGGTAGTAATCATTAAGAAGTGGTTACATAAAAATAATGAATGAGGTAAAATAAAATGGTAGAATTGAAAAAAGAAGCAGCAAAAGATGTCGCAACATTAACAAAAGCAGCGCCAGTAGTATTGGCAAAAACAAAGGAAGTTTTGAACCAAGCTGTTGCTGATTTGTACGTAGCCCACGTTGCTTTGCACCAAGTACACTGGTATATGCGTGGACGCGGTTTTATGGTATGGCATCCAAAAATGGATGAGTACATGGATGCTCTTGATGGTCATTTAGATGAAATCAGTGAACGATTGATTACACTCGGTGGAAGCCCATTCTCTACATTGACAGAATTCCTTCAAAATAGTGAAATCGAAGAAGAAGCTGGTGAATACCGTAATGTTGAAGAAAGCTTGGAACGTGTTCTAGCTATTTATCGCTACCTCATCACTCTTTTCCAAAAAGCGTTGGATGTGACTGACGAAGAAGGCGATGATGTTACAAACGATATTTTTGTTGGTGCTAAGGCTGAACTTGAGAAAACAGTTTGGATGCTTGCGGCAGAACTTGGACAAGCACCTGGTTTGTAAGAAACAAGGCAACATAGATAAATCTGTAGGAAATTTCTTACAGATTTTTTCTATTTTGTAAGCTATTCCAAACCAGTCTTTTTTTGAGTTTTTTGATAGAATAGTACTATCAGTAAAAAGGATGGAAGCATGACTAAGAAAATCGTAGCTATTTGGGCCCAGGATGAAGAGGGTGTGATTGGGAAAGACAATCGTCTGCCTTGGCATTTGCCAGCAGAACTGCAACACTTCAAAGAAACAACCCTGAATCATGCTATCTTGATGGGACGTGTGACCTTTGATGGGATGGGGCGTCGCTTGCTTCCACAACGGGAGACCTTGATTTTGACGCGTAATTCTGAAGAAAAGATAGACGGGGTTGCTACTTTTCACGATGTCCAGTCTGTCTTGGACTGGTATCAGGCTCAAGAAAAGAATCTCTACATTATCGGTGGGAAGCAGATTTTTCAGGCTTTTGAGTCCTATTTGGATGAAGTGATTGTCACTCACATTCATGCTCGGGTGGAGGGGGATACCTATTTACCTGAGGAGTTTGACTTATCTCTTTTTGAGACAGTTTCAAGCAAATTTTACGCCAAAGATGAGAAAAATCCTTATGATTTTACCATCCAATACCGCAAGAGAAAGGAAGTCTAATGGAACGTAGTTTATTTGGTTTATTCACGGCTTTTCTGTGTTTCATCTGCCTTCTGGCAGGAGCACAGGCTTTTCGTAAAAAGCGCTATGGACTTTCTGTCCTGCTCTGGTTAAATGCATTTACCAATTTGGTCAATAGTATCCATGCTTTTTACATGACCTTATTTTAGATAGAATGACAGTATAGAATAGAACGGAAGGAAATCATGCCTACAACTAGGAATAATGATATGATGGTTTATTGCTCATTTTGTGGCAAAAGCCAAGAAGAAGTACAAAAAATAATCGCTGGGAACAACGCCTTTATCTGTAATGAATGTGTGGAGTTGGCTCAGGAAATCATTCGAGAGGAGTTGGCTGAGGAAGTTTTAGCAGACTTGTCAGAAGTTCCAAAACCAATCGAACTCCTCCATATCTTGAATCACTATGTAATCGGTCAAGATCGTGCCAAGCGTGCTTTAGCAGTAGCAGTATACAACCACTACAAACGCATCAATTTCCACGATACGCGTGAAGAGTCAGAAGATGTGGATTTGCAGAAGTCAAACATCTTGATGATTGGCCCAACTGGTTCAGGGAAAACTTTCCTTGCCCAGACCTTGGCTAAGAGCTTGAACGTGCCTTTTGCGATTGCGGATGCGACAGCTCTTACTGAGGCTGGTTATGTGGGTGAGGATGTGGAAAATATCCTTCTCAAACTCCTACAGGCTGCTGACTTTAACATTGAACGTGCAGAGCGTGGCATTATCTACGTGGATGAAATTGACAAGATTGCCAAGAAGAGTGAGAATGTGTCTATCACACGTGATGTTTCTGGTGAAGGGGTGCAACAAGCTCTTCTCAAGATTATCGAGGGAACCGTTGCTAGCGTGCCGCCTCAAGGTGGACGCAAACATCCGCAACAAGAAATGATTCAAGTGGATACCAAAAATATCCTCTTCATCGTGGGTGGTGCCTTTGATGGCATTGAAGAAATCGTCAAACAACGTCTGGGTGAAAAAGTCATCGGATTTGGTCAAAATAACAAGGCGATTGATGAAAACAGCTCTTACATGCAAGAAATCATCGCAGAAGACATTCAAAAATTCGGGATTATTCCTGAGTTGATTGGACGCTTGCCTGTTTTTGCAGCTCTTGAGCAATTGACTGTTGATGACCTGGTTCGCATCTTGAAAGAGCCAAGAAATGCTTTGGTCAAACAATACCAAACCTTGCTATCTTATGATGATGTTGAGTTGGAATTTGATGACGAAGCCCTTCAAGAGATTGCTAATAAAGCCATCGAACGGAAGACAGGGGCGCGTGGTCTTCGCTCGATTATCGAAGAAACAATGCTAGATGTCATGTTTGAAGTACCGAGTCAGGAAAATGTGAAATTGGTTCGCATCACAAAAGAAGCTGTCGATGGAACGGATAAACCAATCCTAGAAACAGCCTAGAGGTGACTATGGAACTTAATACACACAATGCTGAAATCTTGCTCAGTGCGGCTAATAAGTCCCACTATCCGCAGGATGAACTACCAGAGATTGCTCTAGCAGGGCGTTCAAATGTTGGTAAATCCAGCTTTATCAATACCATGCTGAACCGTAAGAATCTGGCTCGTACGTCAGGGAAACCTGGGAAAACTCAGCTTCTCAACTTCTTTAACATTGACGACAAGATGCGCTTTGTGGATGTTCCTGGCTATGGCTATGCCCGTGTTTCCAAAAAGGAACGTGAAAAGTGGGGGCGCATGATTGAGGAGTACCTAACGACTCGAGAAAATCTCCGTGCGGTAGTCAGTCTAGTTGACCTTCGTCATGACCCGTCAGCAGATGATGTGCAGATGTATGAATTTCTCAAGTATTATGAGATTCCAGTCATCATTGTGGCGACTAAGGCGGACAAGATTCCTCGTGGTAAATGGAACAAGCATGAATCAGCAATCAAAAAGAAATTAAACTTTGACCCAAGTGACGACTTTATCCTCTTTTCATCTGTCAGCAAGGCAGGGATGGATGAGGCTTGGGATGCAATCTTAGAAAAATTGTGAGGAAAAGAAAATGGCAAAAACAATTCATACAGACAAAGCTCCAAAGGCTATCGGACCCTATGTTCAAGGAAAAATCGTTGGCAACCTTTTGTTTGCTAGTGGTCAAGTTCCTCTCTCTCCTGAAACTGGAGAAATCGTTGGAGAAACGATTCAAGAACAGACAGAGCAAGTCTTGAAAAACATCGGTGCTATTTTGGCAGAAGCAGGAACTGACTTTGACCATGTTGTCAAAACAACTTGCTTTTTGAGCGATATGAACGACTTTGTTCCTTTTAACGAGGTTTACCAAACGGCCTTTAAAGAGGAATTTCCAGCTCGTTCAGCAGTAGAGGTAGCTCGTCTTCCTCGTGATGTAAAAGTCGAAATCGAAGTCATCGCAGAGATTGGATAAGCTAGTTGAAGTTTGGTGTTGCCAAACTTCTTTTGATATAAGGAGAAAAAGATGACAAAGAAACAACTTCACTTGGTGATTGTGACAGGAATGAGTGGTGCAGGCAAAACTGTAGCCATTCAGTCCTTCGAAGATTTGGGTTATTTTACTATTGATAATATGCCACCAGCTCTCTTGCCTAAGTTTTTGCAGTTGGTGGAAACAAAGGAAGACGACCATAAGTTGGCCTTGGTAGTAGATATGCGTAGCCGTTCTTTCTTCTCAGAGATTCAAGCTGTTTTGGATGAGTTGGAAAACAAGGAAGAACTGGACTTTAAAATTCTCTTTTTGGATGCAGCTGATAAGGAATTGGTCGCTCGTTACAAGGAAACCAGACGGAGTCACCCATTAGCTGCAGATGGACGGATTTTGGATGGAATAAAGTTGGAACGTGAACTTTTGGCACCTTTAAAAAATATGAGCCAAAATGTGGTGGATACGACTGAACTCACTCCTCGTGAGCTGCGTAAAACCATTGCAGAGCAGTTTTCAGATCAAGAACAAGCCCAGTCTTTCCGTATCGAAGTCATGTCTTTCGGCTTTAAATATGGAATCCCAATTGATGCAGACTTGGTTTTTGATGTGCGCTTTTTGCCAAATCCATATTACCTTCCAGAGCTGAGAAACCAAACGGGTGTGGATGAACCTGTTTATGACTATGTCATGAATCATCCTGAGTCAGAAGATTTTTATCAGCATTTATTGGCCTTGATTGAGCCGATTTTGCCAAGTTACCAAAAGGAAGGGAAGTCCGTTTTGACCATTGCCATGGGTTGTACGGGCGGACAACACCGTAGTGTAGCCTTTGCCAAACGCTTGGCGCAGGACTTATCCAAGAATTGGCCTGTCAATGAAGGGCATCGTGACAAAGACCGAAGAAAGGAAACGGTAAACCGTTCATGAGAAAACCAAAGATAACGGTGATTGGTGGAGGGACTGGGATCCCCGTCATTCTTAAAAGTCTGCGGGAAAAAGATGTGGAAATCGCTGCTATCGTAACGGTGGCGGATGATGGTGGTTCATCAGGTGAACTCAGAAAAAATATGCAGCAGTTGACACCGCCAGGCGATCTCCGCAATGTCCTTGTAGCCATGTCGGATATGCCTAAGTTTTATGAGAAAGTCTTTCAGTATCGATTTTCTGAAGATGCGGGAGCCTTTGCTGGCCATCCGCTGGGAAATCTCATTATCGCTGGCCTGTCAGAGATGCAGGGTTCGACCTATAATGCCATGCAGTTACTGAGCAAATTTTTCCACACAACTGGGAAGATTTATCCTTCCAGTGACCATCCTTTGACCCTGCACGCAGTCTTTCAGGATGGGACAGAGGTGGCTGGAGAGAGTCATATTGCAGACCATCCAGGTATGATTGACCACGTCTATGTGACCAATACCCTCAACGATGATACGCCTCTGGCTAGCCGTCGAGTAGTGCAGACCATTCTTGAAAGTGACATGATTGTCCTCGGACCTGGTTCTCTCTTTACCTCTATTTTGCCCAATATTGTGATTAAGGAAATCGGGCAGGCGCTTTTGGAAACCAAGGCAGAAATCGCCTATGTCTGCAATATTATGACCCAACGTGGGGAGACAGAACACTTTACAGATAGTGACCACGTGGAAGTCTTGCATCGTCACCTTGGCCGACCTTTTATCGACACTGTCTTGGTGAATATCGAAAAAGTGCCTCAGGAATACATGAATTCCAACCGTTTTGATGAATACTTGGTCCAGGTCGAACATGATTTTGTAGGTCTTTGTAAGCAAGTTCCGCGCGTGATTTCATCCAACTTCCTCCGTCTGGAAAATGGTGGTGCCTTCCACGATGGGGATTTGCTAGTGGATGAGTTGATGCGCATTATACAGGTGAGAAAATGAGTTTCACAGTAGAAGTAAAAGAAGAAATCTTAGGTCAGCACCATCTAAGCCGACATGAATTATCTGCCATTATCAAGATGTCTGGTAGCATCGGTCTCTCGACTTCGGGCTTGACCTTGTCCGTCGTGACAGAAAATGCCAAGCTGGCTCGTCACCTCTATGAGTCATTTCTCCATTTCTATGAAATCAAATCGGAAATTCGTCACCACCAAAGAAGTAATCTTCGCAAGAATCGAGTCTATACCGTTTTTACAGATGAAAAGGTGCAGGACTTGTTAAGTGATTTGCACTTGGCAGACTCCTTTTTTGGTCTGGAAACAGGTATTGACGAGGAGATTTTATCGGACGAGGAAGCAGGTCGTTCCTATCTCTGTGGCGCTTTCTTGGCAAATGGAAGCATTCGTGACCCTGAATCAGGTAAGTACCAGTTGGAAATCAGTTCTGTTTATCTGGACCACGCGCAAGGGCTTGCCTCCCTTCTCCAGCAGTTTTTACTGGATGCCAAGGTGCTTGAGCGCAAGAAGGGAGTTGTGACCTATCTCCAGCGTGCCGAAGATATTATGGACTTCTTGATAGTCATCGGAGCTATGAAGGCGCGTGATGATTTTGAGAGAGTAAAGATTTTGCGAGAAACCCGTAATGACCTCAATCGGGCTAATAATGCTGAAACAGCTAATATCGCTCGGACAGTTTCTGCCAGCATGAAGACTATCAACAATATCAGCAAAATCAAAGATATTATGGGCTTAGAAAATCTGCCAGTGGATTTGCAGGAAGTAGCGCAGTTGCGGATTCAGCACCCAGACTACTCTATCCAGCAGTTAGCAGATAGCCTCAGCAATCCCCTTACAAAAAGTGGTGTCAATCACAGACTCAGAAAGATAAATAAATTAGCTGATGAACTATAAAACCAGGCTCTTGTTTTGCGAGGTTCTTTTTTGAAATAAAAAGAGGTTGGGCAAAAAGCAATGTCATTAAGTTAAGAAATTTGGCTCTTTAAAATCAAAAACGCATAATATCCGGTGTTGACTTGAACCGTAATACTATGCGTTTTATTGTGAGAAAATTTATTTCATTTTCTCCTGAAATTGAGTTTTTACCCAGTCTCTAATGAGTTATTTCCAAGTGACCAGTTCGCTCCAAACGCTAACATTCGATATAGTAGAGGTTTCACCAGCTGGAACCCATTTGTTGGTGCCTAAGTATCTAACTTCTAGTTTACGAACGTTTACTGTGTAAGATGCTTTTAGTCTAATATAACCATAAGTGTAGGGTGGTACGTTATGGGAGACTGAGTGATTTAAACTAAGTCCAGCTCCAGACTCCGGAGCAGAAAAGCTAACACCTGCACCTACAGTCAGAGTAGCTCCAGCTTTTCCACCATAGGCAGTTGAACTTACAGGACCTGATGTGGTGCTTTTCTTGTAAGAGTGAGAGTATTTAGTTCTATAGTCTGCAACACCAGTTGCATTAGAACGAGTCTGATACGTAGATTTAGACTCTAAATAGGCGTCTCTAAGTTCAGTCGTATAAAATGACAATAACTCTCCTGTGTTGATATCTTTTACAATACGATTAGATACAATTTCATAATTTGTACCAGGATAGACATCAGCAAAAACCGTAGATGTTGTGACTAAGAATAATAGACTTGATAGTAGAGAGAAAAACAATAGTTTCAGTTTAATCATAACAAATTTCCTTTCTTCATGAGTAAAAGATTATTTTTTCAATCCTTTGAAAGTTATAATGCAACCCGAAATAATACTGAGAGTTCCTACAGGTCTCCAATATAGTTGCCAAAAGAATAAATTTATTCTTTCTTTCAGTGTCGCATAGGGTTCGGCATAATAGGGGTTGATGTGAAATAATAAAAAACCAAAACATAAAACTATGATTCCAGTTAAGAATAAAATGTCCTTATTTACTTTCCTCATAAAACCTCCTTTTATTTTATTTAAAGCGCTTTCTATTATTAGTATACGTCAAAAAAAGAAAAAAACAAGTCTATTTATTTATTTTTTTATATGGTATAATAGAATAGTTGGAGAGTTTTTATATAGCTTTAAAAGGCTGATATGAATACTTTGTATAATCTAATGATTCTTCAAAAAATTTCTTATTCAAACAAGAGCAAAGAGAAGGTGGGCTGCATATCAGAAGTTAGATGTATTTCTGTCTAACTTTTGAGGTGTAGTTCATTTTAAAACCACGAATCCTATGTGACTCGTGGTTCTTTTTTATAAACTAGTAGAGTGTTTTGGTTGTACTTTTTGCTCAGGGTCGATGTAGTTGATAGCATTATTGACAGCAGTTGGAGCTTCTCCGAGACCTGTCGCAATCAAGTCAATTTTTCCGTCATAGTAGCAGCAGTCACCGATAGCATAGATACCTGCTTGGCTAGATTCTTGTTTGCTGTTGACGATAATCTTGTGGCGGTTGAGGTCGAGCCCCCAGTTTTTAAGATTACCGACCGAAGATTTGAAACCATAGTTGACAAAGAGGTGGTCTAGGTCAATCGTTTCGGTTTCATCAGATTTGACTTTTGTGATTTCAAGTTTATCGAGTGCTTTTCCATCTCCAAGGAGTTGGCTAGGAACGAATGGTGTCTTGATGGATACAGATGATTCTTGTAAGGCTTGGACACTGTGTTCCAAGGCACGGAAATTATCTCTGCGGTGAACAAGGGTAGTTGGCGCAATTTTTTCAAAAGCCAAAGCCCAATCCACAGCTGAGTCTCCTCCACCAAGAATCGTCACTTTCTTACCAGCGTATTGCTGGATGTTGGAAACGTGGTAGTGGATGTTTTCATAGCCCTCAACGCCTTCTAGTTCCAGAGGACGTGGTTTGAAGGCACCACCACCCATAGCAATGATAACTGTTTTAGACAGGTGACTCCCTTTAGAAGTTGTGATGACAAATCCTTCTTCTTGTTTTTCAATCTCAAGAACCGTTTCGTTGAGATGAATAGGGGTATCAAAGCCATTTAATTGCTCGATTAGACGGTTAGTCAATTCTTCTCCAGTCAGGTTTGGGAAACCTGGGACGTCTAAAATTTCCTTTTCAGGGTAGAGAATAGCAGGTTGTCCACCTAGTTGGGGAAGAGAGTCGATGATTTGAACCTTGGCTTGACGTAGATGGGCATAGAAGGCTGCAAAAAGCCCGACAGGACCACCACCTACAATGGTAATATCATAGAGTTGAGACATGGTTTCTCCTTTGTTTTTTCTAGTCAGTTTATTGTATCATATTTTTGCTCAATGTAAAATGGACTAGGATAGGGAAAAAAATGCCAGAAAATGGTATAATAGGACGAAAGTGTTTTGATAGGGAGGATATCAGGGATGAATTTTCAACAATTATCCAATCTGCAATATTGGACCAGTTTGTTTGCAAGTCCATGGACGATAGCTATCAATCTGATTGATATTTTGATTGTTGCTTATATTTTATATCATTTTACAAAAGCTATTGCAGGAACCAAGATTATGATTTTGGTACGTGGAGTTTTGGTGTTTATTTTAGCTCAAATCCTTGCAAATATGATTGGCTTGACTACGATTTCTTGGTTAATCAATCAAATTATTACTTATGGGGTTATTGCGGCGGTTGTTATCTTCTCTCCAGAGATTCGGACTGGTTTGGAACGTTTGGGAAGAGCGACAGATTTCTTTTCCAATGCCCCTATTAGTGCTGAGGAACAGATGATTCGTGCCTTTGTTAAGTCTGTTGAATACATGAGTCCTCGTAAAATCGGGGCCTTGGTTGCTATTCAGCGTGTACGTACCTTGCAGGAGTATATTTCGACAGGAATTCCCTTAGATGCTAAGATTTCTGCAGAACTTCTCATTAACATTTTTATTCCCAATACTCCCCTACATGATGGTGCGGTGATTATCAGAGAAGAACGTATCGCTGTGACATCTGCCTATCTGCCCTTGACAGAAAGTACAGGAATTTCCAAGGAATTTGGCACCAGACATCGGGCGGCTATCGGTTTATCAGAAGTCTCAGATGCCTTGACTTTTGTCGTATCAGAGGAAACGGGAGGAATTTCGATAACCTATAATGGAAGCTTTAAGCACAACCTAACACTTGATGAATTTGAAACAGAATTACGTGAAATCTTACTTCCAAAAGAGGAAGCAGGTCTTAGTTTTAAAGAACGATTGCTAGGAGGATGGAAACATGAGAAAAAATAGTTTATACATCATATCCTCACTCTTTTTTGCTTGTGTCTTATTTGTCTATGCTACGGCGACGAATTTTCAAAACAGTACCAGTGCTAGGCAGGTAAAAACGGAAACCTATACGAATACAGTAACAAATGTCCCTATTGACATCCGCTATAATAGTGATGAGTATTTTATTAGCGGTTTTGCTTCAGAAGTATCAGTGGTCTTGACTGGTGCAAATCGCCTATCGCTAGCTAGTGAAATGCAAGAAAGCACACGTAAATTCAAGGTTACTGCTGACCTAACAGATGCCAGTGTTGGAACGATTGAAGTTCCTTTGAGCATTGAAGATTTACCCAATGGGCTGACCGCTGTGGCGACTCCGCAAAAAATTACAGTCAAGATTGGTAAGAAGGCTCAGAAGAATAAGGTAAAGGTTGTACCAGAGATTGACCCTAGTCAAATTGATAGTCGGGTACAGATTGAAAATGTCACGCTGTCAGATGAAGAAGTGTCGATTACGAGTGACCAAGAGACATTGGATAGAATTGATAAGATTATCGCTGTTTTGCCAACTAGCGAACGCATAACAGGTAATTACAGTGGTTCGGTACCTTTGCAGGCAATCGACCGCAATGGGGTTGTCTTACCAGTAGTTATCACTCCGTTTGATACAACAATGAAGGTCACTACAAAACCAGTAGCGCCAAGTTCAAGCACATCAAATTCAACTACAAGTAGTTCATCGGAGACATCTTCGTCAACGAAAGCAACTAGTTCAAAAACGAATTAAAAATAGAAAAAGGATTTTATAAAAATGGGTAAATATTTTGGGACTGATGGAGTCCGTGGAGAAGCTAACGTAGAACTTACTCCGGAATTAGCCTTTAAACTAGGACGTTTTGGAGGCTATGTTCTCAGTCAACATGAAACGGAAGCACCGAAAGTCTTTGTAGGACGTGACACACGTATTTCAGGGAAAATGCTAGAATCTGCCTTGGTGGCAGGTCTTCTTTCAGTAGGGATTCACGTATACAAACTAGGCGTTTTGGCAACACCAGCAGTAGCTTACTTGGTTAAAACTGAGGGAGCCAGTGCAGGTGTCATGATTTCTGCTAGCCACAACCCAGCCCTTGATAATGGGATTAAGTTCTTTGGTGGTGATGGCTTCAAACTGGACGATGAAAAAGAAGCAGAAATTGAAGCCTTGCTAGATGCTGAGGAAGATACTCTTCCTCGTCCAAGTGCAGAAGGCTTAGGAACCTTGGTAGATTATCCAGAAGGCTTGCGTAAGTATGAAGGCTACCTTGTTTCAACTGGAACTCCTCTTGAAGGAATGAAGGTTGCCTTGGATACAGCTAATGGTGCAGCTTCTACAAGTGCCCGTCAAATCTTTGCAGACCTTGGCGCTCAGTTAACTGTTATCGGGGAAACACCAGACGGTCTTAACATCAACCTTAATGTTGGTTCAACACACCCAGAAGCCCTTCAAGAAGCGGTCAAAGAAAGCGGATCAGCTATCGGTTTGGCCTTTGATGGAGACAGTGACCGCTTGATTGCTGTTGATGAGAATGGTGACATCGTTGATGGTGACAAGATTATGTACATCATCGGAAAATACCTTTCTGAAAAAGGACAATTGGCTCAAAATACAATTGTGACAACCGTTATGTCTAACCTTGGTTTCCACAAGGCCTTGGACCGTGAAGGTATTAACAAGGTAGTCACTGCAGTTGGCGACCGCTACGTTGTTGAAGAAATGAGAAAATCAGGCTACAACCTTGGTGGTGAACAGTCTGGGCACGTCATCTTGATGGATTACAATACCACTGGTGATGGTCAATTATCTGCTGTCCAATTGACAAAAATCATGAAGGAAACTGGTAAGAGCTTGTCAGAGTTGGCAGCAGAAGTAACCATTTATCCACAAAAATTAGTCAATATCCGAGTGGAAAATGCCATGAAGGAAAAGGTTATGGAAGTGCCAGCTATCAAGGCTATCATCGAGAAGATGGAAGAAGAAATGGCAGGGAATGGCCGTATCCTAGTACGCCCAAGTGGAACAGAGCCCCTCTTGCGTGTCATGGCAGAAGCGCCTACAACAGAAGAAGTAGACTACTATGTTGATACCATCGCAGACGTAGTTCGAGCTGAAATCGGGATTGACTAAATCCGAGAAAACTAGATGAAAATAAAAAATTATGGTACAATAGCTTATAATATTGTAGCCGAGGGAGAAAGACATGAATCTTAAACGTGAACAAGAATTTGTTAGTCAGTATCATTTTGATGCGCGTAATTTTGAATGGGAAAATGAAAATGGAGCTCCTGAAACTAAGGTGGATGTAAACTTCCAATTGCTCCAACATGACCAAGAAAATCAAGTGACTTCCTTGATTGTCATCTTGACCTTTATGATTGTATTTGATAAGTTTGTCATCAGTGGAACCATTTCACAGGTAAATCATATCGATGGCCGTATTGTCAATGAACCAAGTGAATTGAGCCAAGAAGAAGTGGAAACTTTGGCTCGCCCAAGTTTGAACATGCTCAACCGTTTGACTTACGAAGTAACTGAAATTGCATTAGACTTACCAGGAATCAATTTGGAGTTCTAATATGAAACTAGCTGTTATCACAGATTCCTCTGCCTATCTCAGTGCAGAGACCTTGCAAAGAGAAGATTTGTATGTCTTGGATATTCCTGTCAATATTGATGGTGAGGAGTATGTCGAAGGCATCAATCTGACTGCTGAGGAATTTTACCAAAAAATGGCTCAGGCTTCTGAATTGCCTAAGACTAGTCAACCAAGTATTGCCAAGCTAGATGAAATCTTAACTTCGCTCAAAGAACAAGGTTATACCCATGCCTTGGGGCTTTTCCTATCTTCTGGAATTTCAGGTTTTTACCAAAATATCCAGTATATGATAAATGAATATGAGGGCTTAACCATTGCTTTTCCAGACACTTTGATTACAAGCGCTCCGCTGGGTATCATGGTTGAAAGTGTCTTTAATTGGCGTGACCAGGGCGATGATTTTGCCAGCATTCAGGATAAGCTAGCCATTCAAATCAGTCGTACGTCAGCCTTTATCATGGTAGATGACTTGGATCATTTAGTGAAAGGTGGACGTCTTTCAAATGGGGCTGCCATTTTGGGCAATTTGCTTAGCATTAAGCCAATCCTTTATTTCAATGACCAAGGTGTGATTGAAGTTTACGAAAAAGTTCGTACTGAAAAGAAAGCAACCAAGCGCTTAATTGAAATTATCAAAGAAACAACGGCTTCAGGTCAATATCGGGTCATTGTCATTCATGGAAATGCTCCTGAAAAGGCTGAGGAATTGCGTCAGCACTTGCTTGAATCTGGAGTGGGTACGGATATTTCACTTGCTACATTTGGTAGTGTCATTGGAACCCACCTAGGAGCAGGAAGTATTGCCTTGGGTTATATTCCAGTGATTTAGTTGGCACTTTTAGACTAGTTAAGAAGTTAGCAGTTGAACACGGACTAGCTACCTCTTGAAAAAAGATGCCTGTCTTGCCTTTCGTGGAAAGTCAGCGCCATTCCCTATTTTTCAAGGGTAGCTAACGTCCTTTGTATCTTGATAATTGAACACGCCTGGAACCCTGTATGAAAAAGATAGTTCTTCCAAGGAGTAGACACTTCTTGATCAAAACTCCTATTTTCACTTTGTGTTCCTACAGGCTTTGTATCTTAGAAATTGAACACGGACTAGCTACCTCTTGAAAAAAGATGCCTGACTTGCCTTTCATGGAAAGTCAGCGTCATTCCCTATTTTTCATGGGCAGCTAACGTCCTTTGTATCTTAGTCAGGAGTAGAGATGAGTATTCGAGTAATTATTGCTGGTTTTAAGGGAAAGATGGGACAAGCTGCTTGTCAGATGGTCTTGGCTGATCCAGACTTGGACTTGGTAGCGGTTTTGGATCCTTTTGAGTCTGAGTCAGAATGGCAGGGTATTCCTGTTTTCAAGGATAAGGCTGATTTAGCAGGTTTTGAAGCAGATGTCTGGGTAGACTTTACTACACCAGCTGTTGCCTATGAAAATACACGCTTTGCTCTTGAGAATGGCTTTGCTCCAGTAGTTGGAACAACAGGTTTCACAAGTGAAGAAATTGCAGAGCTAAAAGCATTTTCTCGTGCTCAAGATTTGGGTGGCTTGATCGCCCCTAACTTTGCCTTGGGTGCTGTCTTGCTCATGCAATTTGCGATGCAGGCTGCCCAATATTTCCCAAATGTGGAGATTATCGAGCTCCATCATGACAAGAAAAAGGATGCTCCGAGTGGAACAGCTATTAAAACAGCTGAGTTAATGGCAGAAGTTCGAGAGTCCATTCAGCAAGGCGCAGTAGACGAGGAAGAGCTGATTGCAGGTGCCCGTGGTGCTGACTTTGATGGCATGCGGATTCACTCAGTTCGTTTGCCAGGCTTGGTAGCTCATCAGGAAGTCATCTTTGGCAATCAAGGAGAAGGATTGACCCTCCGTCATGACTCCTATGATCGCAGCTCCTTCATGACAGGGGTCAATTTGGGAATTAAAGAAGTTGTCAAGCGTCATGAGCTTGTCTATGGATTAGAACACTTATTATGAGATTAACGCAAATGCCTTCTGAATTTCAGAAGGCTTTACCAGTATTAGAAAAAATTAAAGAAGCAGGCTTTGAAGCCTATTTTGTTGGAGGTTCTGTTCGAGATGCTCTTCTCAATCGCCCTATCCATGATGTGGATATTGCGACGTCTTCTTATCCAGAAGAGACTAAGCATATTTTTCCGCGAACAGCCGATATCGGAATCGAGCATGGAACTGTCTTGGTCCTAGATGGGGATGAGGAGTATGAGGTAACCACCTTTCGAACTGAAGATGTCTATGTGGACTATCGAAGACCAAGTGCGGTTTCCTTTGTTCGCTCGCTAGAAGAAGACCTCAATCGCCGTGATTTCACAGTCAACGCCTTTGCCTTGGACGAGACAGGGGAAATCATAGACTTGTTCCATGGTTTAGGAGATTTGGAAAACCAAGTCTTACGAGCAGTTGGAGTGGCTAGTGAGCGTTTCAACGAAGATGCTTTGCGGATTATGCGTGGCTTCCGTTTTCAGGCTAGTCTTGGCTTCGAGCTTGAGACAGAAACCTTTAAAGCTATGAAGATCTTGACGCCCCTTTTGGAGAAAATTTCTGTAGAGCGTACCTTCGTTGAGTTTGATAAACTCTTGCTGTCTCCATTTTGGAGAAGGGGTTTGGCTTCCATGATTGAGAGTCAAGCTTATGACTATCTCCCTGATATGGCAGCTAGCCAGGACAAGCTTAACAGACTGTTTGATTTGGAGAATGATTTCACTTTTGAATCTTCTGAACAAGCTTGGGCGGCCCTACTGTGGGTTTTGGATATTGAAAATGCGCAGCCATTTTTGAAGGCTTGGAAGACCTCATGTCAGTTTGCCAAGCAGGTTCAGGATTTGTTGACTATTTTGGCTCTGCGTGAAAAGGGAGAATTGAGCAAGCGCGATTGTTACCGCTTTGACTTGGATTTACTTTTACAGGCTGAAAATCTTCGACAGGCTCAAGGAAAAGAAGTTAACTCGCAAGACATCACAGAAACCTACCAGAGTTTGACCATTCATGACAAGAAAGAAATCCAAATCAACGGTGGTATTTTGATCAAGGAATATGGATATCAGCCGGGACCAGACTTGGGAGAACTTTTAACAGAGATTGAGTATGCCATTGTCGATGGAGAATTGGAAAATGATCGACAAGCCATCCATGCTTACCTGAGGGAGAAAAAATGAGTGATTTTATCGTTGAAAAACTAAGTAAATCCGTCGGTGACAAGACCGTTTTTAAGGATATTTCCTTTATCATCCATGACCTAGACAGAATCGGTCTGATTGGTGTCAATGGAACGGGCAAGACCACCCTTTTAGATGTCCTTTCTGGTGTTTCTGGCTTTGATGGGGATGTCAGTCCCTTTTCAGCTAAGAATGATTATCAGATTGGTTACTTGACTCAAGATCCTGATTTTGATGATAGCAAGACAGTTTTGGATACGGTCCTCTCCAGTGACCTCAAGGAAATCCAGCTCATTCGTGAGTATGAACTCCTTATGGTAAACTACAGTGAGGACAAGCAGGCGCGTTTGGAACGGGTCATGGCTGAAATGGATTCTCTCCAATCTTGGGAAATTGAGAGTCAGGTCAAGACCGTTCTCAGCAAGCTGGGGATTCAGGACTTATCTACTCCTGTTGGGGAATTGTCAGGTGGTCTAAGAAGACGGGTCCAGTTGGCGCAAGTCTTACTTGGCAATCACGACCTTTTGCTTTTGGATGAGCCGACCAACCATCTGGACATTGCGACCATCGAGTGGCTGACCCTCTTTTTGAAAAATTCTAAGAAGACCGTCCTTTTTATTACCCACGACCGTTATTTCCTAGACGCTTTGTCAACACGGATTTTCGAGTTGGATCGAGCAGGTTTGACAGAGTATCAGGGGAATTATCAGGACTATGTTCGCCTTAAGGCGGAACAGGATGAGCGCGATGCGGCTCTTCTCCACAAAAAAGAGCAACTTTATAAGCAAGAATTGGCCTGGATGCGTAGACAACCGCAGGCGCGTGCGACCAAGCAGCAGGCTCGTATCAATCGTTTCCACGACCTGAAAAAGGAAGTTTCAGGCAGTACTGCTGAGACAGACTTGACCATGAACTTTGAAACCAGTCGGATTGGGAAGAAAGTCATCGAGTTTCAGGATGTTTCCTTTGCCTATGAAAATAAGCCTATTTTGCAAGATTTTAATCTCTTGGTGCAGGCCAAAGACCGTATTGGAATCGTTGGGGACAACGGTGTTGGAAAATCAACTCTCCTTAACTTGATTGCAGGCAGTCTTGAGCCGACAGCAGGTCAAGTTGTGATAGGGGAAACTGTTCGTATCGCCTATTTCTCTCAGCAAATTGAGGGTTTGGATGAAAGTAAGCGAGTGATCAATTACTTGCAGGAAGTGGCAGAAGAGGTCAAGACCAGCGGTGGTTCTAGTACTTCGATTGCAGAGTTGCTGGAGCAGTTCCTTTTCCCACGTTCGACGCATGGAACCTTGATTGAGAAATTGTCTGGTGGAGAGAAAAAACGTCTTTATCTCCTCAAACTGCTCTTGGAAAAACCAAATGTTCTTCTCTTGGACGAACCGACCAATGATTTGGACATTGCAACTTTGACAGTTTTAGAGAATTTCTTGCAAGGCTTTGCTGGTCCAGTTTTGACTGTTAGTCACGACCGCTATTTCTTGGATAAGGTAGCGACCAAGATTCTCGCTTTTGAGGATGGCAAGATTCGTCCTTTCTTTGGTCATTACACCGACTACCTAGATGAAAAAGCCTTTGAAACAGAGATGGCCAATCAAGTGCAAAAGGCCGAAAAGGAGAAAGTGGTCAAGGTCCGTGAAGACAAGAAACGCATGACCTACCAAGAAAAGCAGGAGTGGGCAAGCATTGAAGGTGATATTGAAGCCTTGGAAGATCGTATCTCTGCTATTGAAGAGGAAATGCAGGCCAATGGTTCTGACTTTGGTAAGCTGGCTACTCTTCAAAAAGAACTAGATGAGAAAAACGAAGCACTCCTTGAAAAATACGACCGCTATGAGTATCTCAGTGACTTTGATAGCTAGAAGAATAGAAAAATCCCGTCTCATGGACAGGATTTTTCTATTCTTTTTTGGTTTCTTGATGAAAGATATTTTGCCAAGTTTCATGGCGTCGCCAGATACTAGTATGGACGATACCATCTAACTCATAGCAGATGAGTTTGGTCTTCTGACTGATAGAAGTAATTTGTATATCCTTGATAGCAGCATTCAACTCTTTTTCGGCTTTATAAGCCTCTTTATCCATCTGCTCTCCATCCTGACGAATATAGACAAAATCATCAGCCAATAGTTCTTCCAGTTGATTTCCTTGGTCAATCAATTGTTCACGCATAAGCAATTTCTTATAGACATTGTCTAAAATTTCATCCTCAGGGATAGGTGCGGGTTCGATATGGACATCGGTATCAAAGACTCCAAAACGTTCCTCCAGCATAGACTCGACTTGATCCGCAATCTCGTGGCTCTCATAAACCGACAAGTCAGGATTCATTTCTAGCGTAATATCAAGGTAGATATTGCTACCGTAGGTGCGGCCTCTTTGGGACTTAACCTTGCTGATTTTGGGAATTTCCATAATGGCTTTTTGATAGTCCTCAAGCAGACGGTCGTCAAAGCCATCTGATAGGCTAAAGGAAGACTCGATGAAGATATCATAGGCAGTCTTCAAGATAAAGAAAGTGATGATGATAGCAACCAGTTTATCCACAATGGGATAATTGAAACTGCTAGCTAGGATGGCAATAGTAGTACCAAGTGAGGTAACAGCATCAGAAAGATTGTCCTTTGCTGCGGCCTTCAGTGCCTTGGAGTTGGATTTCTTACTGAGGCGAGTATTGTAGAGATAAACTAGAAACATAATCGCTGCAGAAATAATTCCTAGGGTTGCACCAAGAGGGTCAATGATCGTTTCTTCATGACTGAGAATTTTTTGAATAGTATCCTGAAGTACATCGAAACCGACATAAAACATGATGATGGAAGTGATTAAGCTTGCCAAATCCTCAATCTTCCAGTGGCCAAAACGGTGGTCACGGTCTGCAGGCTGGCGTGCCATCCGAATGCCAATCAAGAGGGTCACATTTCCAATGATGTCCGAGACGTTGTTAAAACCATCAGCCACCAAACTGGATGAATGAAGGAGGTGACCAGTTGCTAATTTTGCTGCAGACAAGAGCAGGTAGGTCGAAATGCTGATAATGGCCCCACGTTCAGCTAACTTGAGATTTGAGATAGATTGCTTCATTCAACTTCCTTTCTAGTCACATAGCATTCTACCATTATACTGGTTTTCAAGGGAAAATTCAAATAAGGCAGTTTTTACTCTTTGAAAATTGTTCAAAATTTGGTATAATAGTACTACTCAAGGGAGTAGCTGGCAGAAACCTGTGATAGTGTCGTCATTCCGAATTTTATACTGAAAAGTATGTTTTCCGGCACTATCTTAAACAGCGAGACTTGTTATGATTAACAGGTCTCTTTTTTGTTTGTCGTGAAAAGATACGATGGGGAAAAGAGAGTCTGTTTTGCAACACAATGTCAAGGAGGAGACACATGTCAAAAGAACAAAAACGCCAAGCGTTTTATACTCAGAGTCCTGAAGAGGTCTTGCAGGCTGTGGATGCGACCGAGCAAGGTTTGTCATCAAGTGAGGCGGAAAAGCGCCTTGCCGAATTTGGCCACAATGAACTCGAAGAAGGCGAGAAACGATCAATCCTGGTCAAATTCATCGAGCAATTTAAGGATTTGATGATTATTATCCTAGTTGCAGCAGCTATCTTGTCAGTCGTGACTTCTGGTGGGGAAGATATCGCAGATGCTATTATCATCTTAGCCGTGGTTATCATCAACGCTGCCTTTGGTGTTTACCAAGAAGGGAAAGCAGAAGAAGCTATCGAAGCCCTCAAATCCATGTCTAGTCCAGCTGCCCGTGTTCTTCGCGATGGTCACATGGCTGAGATTGATTCTAAAGAATTGGTACCAGGTGATATCGTCGCTCTCGAAGCTGGTGATGTAGTACCTGCAGACCTACGTTTACTAGAAGCCAACTCTCTTAAAATCGAAGAAGCAGCTCTTACAGGTGAGTCTGTGCCAGTCGAAAAAGACTTGACAGTTGAACTTGCTGCAGATGCTGGTATTGGTGACCGTGTCAACATGGCCTTCCAAAACTCAAACGTAACCTATGGTCGTGGGATGGGTGTTGTTGTCAATACAGGTATGTACACTGAAGTTGGTCATATTGCTGGTATGCTTCAAGATGCGGATGAGACGGATACACCACTCAAACAAAACTTGAACAACCTTTCTAAGGTCTTGACCTATGCTATTTTGGTCATTGCCCTTGTTACTTTTGTAGTGGGTGTCTTCATCCAAGGGAAAAGTCCACTTGGTGAGTTGTTGACTTCTGTTGCCCTTGCTGTTGCAGCCATTCCAGAAGGACTTCCTGCTATCGTTACCATCGTTCTTTCCCTTGGTACTCAAGTTTTGGCCAAACGTAACTCTATCGTTCGTAAGTTGCCAGCAGTAGAAACACTTGGTTCAACAGAAATCATCGCTTCTGATAAGACTGGTACGCTGACTATGAACAAGATGACAGTCGAAAAAGTCTTCTACGATGCAGTCCTACATGACTCAGCTGATGACATTGAACTAGGTCTTGAAATGCCACTACTTCGTTCAGTTGTCTTGGCCAATGATACGAAAATCGATGTGGAAGGTAACCTGATTGGTGACCCAACCGAAACAGCCTTTATCCAATATGCCTTGGACAAGGGCTACGATGTCAAAGAATTTTTAGAGAAATATCCTCGTGTAGCTGAGTTGCCATTTGACTCTGACCGTAAGCTCATGTCAACGGTTCACCCATTGCCAGATGGCCGTTTCCTTGTAGCAGTCAAAGGTGCGCCAGACCAACTTTTGAAACGTTGTGTTCTTCGTGACAAGGCTGGGGATATTGCACCGATTGATGAGAAGGTTACAAATCTCATTCATACAAATAACTCTGAAATGGCTCACCAAGCCTTGCGTGTCCTTGCAGGTGCTTATAAGATTATTGATAGCATTCCAGAAAATCTCACTTCTGAAGAACTTGAAAATGATTTAATCTTTACTGGTTTGATTGGGATGATTGACCCTGAACGTCCTGAGGCAGCTGAGGCTGTTCGTGTGGCTAAGGAAGCTGGAATCCGTCCAATCATGATTACGGGTGACCATCAAGACACTGCAGAAGCTATTGCTAAACGTTTGGGAATCATTGACGCAAACGATACAGAAGGCCACGTTTTAACTGGTGCTGAACTCAATGAACTGTCAGATGAAGACTTTGAAAAAGTAGTTGGGCAATACTCTGTTTATGCCCGTGTGTCTCCAGAACACAAGGTTCGTATCGTCAAGGCTTGGCAAAAACAAGGTAAAGTCGTTGCCATGACAGGTGACGGTGTCAATGATGCGCCAGCTCTGAAAACAGCAGACATCGGTATCGGTATGGGAATCACTGGTACAGAGGTTTCTAAGGGGGCTTCTGATATGATTCTTGCTGACGACAACTTTGCGACTATCATCGTCGCAGTTGAAGAAGGACGTAAGGTATTCTCAAACATTCAAAAGACTATTCAATATCTTCTTTCTGCCAATACTGCTGAAGTATTAACCATCTTCCTATCAACCTTGTTTGGTTGGGACGTTTTGCAACCAGTTCATCTTTTGTGGATTAACTTGGTAACGGATACCTTCCCAGCAATTGCACTAGGTGTTGAACCTGCTGAGCCTGGTGTCATGAACCATAAACCACGTGGACGCAAGGCAAGCTTCTTCTCAGGTGGTGTTTTGAGTTCTATCATCTATCAAGGTGTACTCCAAGCAGTTATTGTTATGAGTGTTTATGGCCTTGCCCTTCTTTACCCAGTTCATGTGGGTGACAATCATGCTATTCATGCGGATGCCCTTACTATGGCCTTTGCAACCCTTGGCTTGATTCAGCTCTTCCATGCCTACAATGTCAAGTCTGTATACCAATCCATCTTGACAGTTGGTCCATTCAAGTCTAAGACATTTAACTGGTCCATCTTGGTATCCTTCATCCTTCTCATGGCAACAATTGTCGTAGAACCGCTTGAAGGAATCTTCCACGTAACCAAACTAGACTTGTCACAATGGGGAATCGTTATGGGCGGAAGCTTCTCAATGATTATTATCGTCGAAATCGTTAAGTTTGTTCAACGTAAACTTGGCTTTGATAAGAATGCGATTTAAGGGAGGTTTCGGATGTCAGCATATCAATTACCGACCGTATGGCAGGATGAAACTAGTAATCAAGGAGCCTTTACGGGACTAAACAGACCAACAGCAGGCGCCCGTTTCGAACAAAACTTGCCAAAAGGAAAGCAGCCTTTTCAACTTTATTCACTGGGAACACCAAATGGTGTGAAGGTCACTATCTTATTGGAAGAATTACTAGAAGCTGGTTTTGAGCAAGCGGCTTACGACTTGTATAAGATTGCTATCATGGATGGGGATCAATTCGGATCAGACTTTGTAAAGCTCAATCCAAATTCAAAGATTCCAGCCTTGTTGGACCAGTCAGGGACTGAAAATGTAAGAGTCTTTGAGTCTGCTCATATTCTTCTGTATCTTGCTGAGAAATTTGGAATCTTTTTACCAAGCAATCCTGTGGAAAAGGTAGAAGTTTTGAATTGGCTATTCTGGCAAGCAGGTGCAGCACCTTTTCTAGGTGGGGGATTTGGACATTTCTTCAATTATGCTCCTGAAAAATTGGAATATCCTATTAACCGTTTTACGATGGAAGTGAAACGCCAGTTGGATTTATTGGATAAGGAATTGGCTCAGAAACCTTATATTGCAGGCAATGATTATACGATTGCAGATATTGCTATCTGGTCTTGGTATGGACAGTTAGTTCAAGGAAAACTTTACCAAGGTTCTGCAAAATTCTTAGATGCCTCAAGTTACCAGAATTTAGTAAAATGGGCAGAAAAAATTGCCAATCGTCCTGCTGTTAAGCGTGGGATGGAAGTAACTTATAAAGAAATTAATACTCTTCGAAAATAAAATTCAAACCACGTCAGCGTCGCCTTACCGTACTCAAGTACAGCCTGCGGCTAGCTTCCTAGTTTGCTTTTTGATTTTCATTGAGTACAAGTAGCAAAAAAGTCATCTTCGGATGGCTTTTTGCTACAGTTGAGGGAAAGGGCTTGCAGTTACCGACTTTTGTGCTATAATTGCTATAACATAGTAAACATCAAGAGGAGTGTGAGGAAGTGGAAAAGAAAATTGTGAAGGATATTTTGTTTTTATCCCAGGTATCTCAGCTGGCAAGTCAGGATGATCTGTATCTTGCTAGAGATTTGCAGGATACACTCTTAGCAAATCGTGAAACTTGTGTCGGTCTGGCTGCCAATATGATTGGGGTGCAGAAGCGCGTGATTATCTTTAATCTTGGCTTGGTTCCTGTGGTCATGTTTAACCCAGTGCTCCTGTCATTTGAAGGACCTTATGAGACAGAGGAAGGCTGTTTGTCTTTGACTGGGGTTCGATCGACGACCCGTTATGAAACGATTACGGTGTCCTATCGTGACAGCAAGTGGCAGGAACAGACCATTACTTTGACAGGTTTCCCAGCTCAGATTTGCCAGCATGAACTGGATCACTTGGAAGGACGAATCATTTAGGAGGAAAGCAAATGAAACGAATAGTCTTTGAACTTATTTTTATCGCAACGACCTGGTATATCTTTTTACCGCCCCTTAACCTGACCAGCTGGGAATTTCTCTTTTTCCTCTGTGGGCATTTGCTGGTTGTCGCAGTCTTATTTGGCTTTGGCAAGGGGATAAACCTTGTCAAAACAGTTCATGTGCGCCACGGCAAGGCAGAAGCTGCCTTAAATCTTGAGGGTTTTAAAATCAATCGGTTAGGGAAAATTCTTTTAGCTTCGATTGGAGGAGTTCTTCTCTTAGCAGCTTTGGTTTCCTTGGTGACTTCTAGCATTTTTCAGGCTAAAAATTATGCCAATGTAGTTACGGTCACGGAAAAAGACTTTACTGAATTTCCTAAGAGTGACACCAGTAAGGTTCCTATCCTAGATAGAAGTACTGCTGAAAAAATTGGGGACCGCTATTTAGGTTCCCTAACGGATAAGGTATCGCAGTACGTGGCGGCAGACACCTATACTCAACTAACGATTGATGGGAAGCCTTATCGAGTGACGCCGCTAGAATACGCAGACCCTATCAAATGGTTTAACAATCAGGCCAAGGGAATCGGCGAGTATATCAAGGTGGATATGGTAACTGGAAATGCGGACTTGGTGGACTTGAAGACACCAATCAAGTATTCGGACTCGGAGTATTTTAACCGTGATGTCAAACGACACCTGCGCTTGAAGTACCCAACCAAAATCTTCAAAACGCCATCCTTCGAGGTGGACGATGAGGGCAATCCTTTCTATGTGGCGACGGTTTACCAAAAGCAATTTGGACTTGCGGTTCCTCGTCCTGTTTCAGTCATTATATTGGACGCCACAAATGGAGAAACCAAGGAATACAGCTTGGCAGATGTTCCAGAATGGGTGGACAGGGTCTATCCAGCTGAGGAAACTATTGAGCAAATCAACTACAACGGCAAGTACAAGGACGGTTTCTGGAATGCCATGATTTCCAAGAAAAACGTGACCCAGACTACCAAGGGCTATAATTACTTGTCTATTGGTAATGACATCTATCTCTACACAGGTGTGACGTCGGCTAATGCGGATGAGAGTAATCTTGGTTTCATCCTTGAAAATATGCGAACAGGAGAAATCACTAAGTATAGCTTGGCTTCTGCGACCGAAGAATCAGCCCGTGAATCAGCAGAAGGTGCTGTTCAGGAGAAATCCTACAAGGCAACCTTCCCAATCCTCATCAACCTCAATGACAAGCCTCTCTACATCATGGGCTTGAAGGACAATGCTGGCTTGGTCAAAGAGTATGCTTTGGTAGACGCAGTCGAGTACCAAAACGTTATCGTAGCTACGACAGTGGAAGAGATGCTCAGCAAGTATGCCAATAAAAACGACCTTGAAATTGATAATGAAACAACAGAAAGCATCAAGGGTGTGGTAGCAGACCTCAAATCAGCTGTTATCAAGGGAGACACCGTCTACTTCTTTAAAGTTGATGGCAAGATTTACAAGGTTAAGGCCTCAGTATCCGATGACCTTCCTTACCTTGAAAATGGTAAAACCTTCGAGGGTCAAGTAGGAAAAGACAACTATCTCAAGACCTTTAAAGTGCAGTAAAAAAGGTTTATTTAAGAAATATATGTTATAATAAAGTAAATTAAGCCTAATGGAGGACAAAGAAATGGGTTTTTATTTGATGGTTGCTTCAATGCTACTCGGACTGCTCGCTTTGAAGATAGGTTTTTCTCAGTTCAAGGAGAAAAAAGATAAATTCTTATCTATCTTAACAAGTTTAGCTGGCATAGCCCTTGTTCTCGTAGCTGTCTGGTTAGGATGGCCCAAATAAATAGAGAAACCTCGGTTAAACCGAGGTTTTTTAGATGAATTTCTTGGTTGTGGTTAAAAAATATGCTACACTATTAATATGAAAATTTTAATCCCAACAGCAAAAGAAATGAACACAGACTTGCCAAGTATCGAGGCAACTCCTTTAAAACCAGAAAGTCAGGCCGTGCTGGATGCCTTGGCTCTCTATTCTGCTAGTAAATTGGAGAGTTTTTACAAAGTTTCAGCCGAGAAAGCGGCGGAAGAATTTCAACATATCCAAGCTTTGAAAAGTCAAACTGCTCAACACTACCCAGCATTGAAACTTTTTGATGGACTTATGTATCGTCATATCAAGCGAGACAAACTGACCGAGGCGGAACAAGCCTATCTTGAAAATCATGTCTTTATTACTTCGGCTTTGTACGGTGTCGTTCCAGCCTTGTCACCCATGGCCCCTCACCGTTTGGACTTTTTGATGAAGTTCAAAGTCGATGGTAAGACTTTGAAGAGCCATTGGAAGGCAGCCTATGATGAAGCTGTGAAGCAGGAAGAAGTGATTTTCTCCCTCTTGTCGTCCGAGTTTGAGATGGTATTTTCTAAGGAAATCAGAGAAAAAATGGTGACCTTCAAATTTATGGAGGATAGAGGAGGTCAGCTGAAAATTCACTCAACCATTTCCAAGAAAGCGCGTGGTGCCTTCCTGACAGCCCTGATAGAAAATCAAGTACAAACGGTGGAGGAAGCTCGTCGCTTAAGCTTTGCAGGATTTGCCTACCGAGAAGATCTGTCACAGCCACAGGAATTGGTTTTTGTTAAGGAAGTATGAAAAGATATTTTGTATTGGATAATATGTATCATCAGCTATTTTAGTTTATAAATGAGAAAAAAGCGAACAAGCTAGACTTCTGAGTGTCAGAAAAGTAGTCTTGTTCGCTTTTATTATGTTAGTTACTTGATAGCATTGACCAAGTCTTGAGCTTGTTTTTCAAGTGAGTTTAGGACTGTTTCTTCAAGAACCAATTTTCCGTCTGCCCAAGCAGAGTCATTAACACGTGCAGCGGTGAAATCGCCAACGACTTGTGTACGGATAAATGGCAAGAGGTCTTTGTAGATAGCGAAGAGTTGATCGTGACCTGCATTGGCTACAGATGATACTGTGACAAACTTGTCTTGAAGGGCAGAAGCGCTGCGTGTATCAGACAAGTCAAGGGCACGAGATAGCCAGTCAAGCAAGTTCTTCACTGTACCAGGGATAGAGAAGTTGTAGACTGGAGAGAAGATCCAGATGGCATCAGCAGCGAGAACTGCTTCACGAGCAGTCGCTACAGCTGGATGTGTTGGAACTTCCAAATCTTGGCTGAAGAGAGGAACAGCTGAATAATCAAGGTAGCTAACTTCCGCTTTACCAGCAAGTGCTTTCTCAGCTTCGAGCGCCATTTGGTGGTTGAAAGAACCTTGACGTAGTGATCCGACGATAAATAATACTTTTTTAGACATGATGTGTCTCCTTTTTCTTAAATTTCCGAGAAATCTCTCGTTGTTATGAAATATATTACAACAAAACAAAAGGACTTGCAAGAAATCTGCTCAGAGTTTATTTGAAAATTATAAAATTACAGAAGCTCTAGTCAGTTGCCACTGGAAAAGTAAGAACTGTTTTTTGGATTCTGGTTTGCTTTGAAGGAAGAAATAAAGTGCGATTGTTCCTATATTCTCTTGTAATATGATGGCATAAGTGCTAAAATAAACAAGAAAACTCGTAATAGAAACCGCATAACAGCTATTTTCCGGTATCATTTCATAAATCATTTCAGGAACAATAATGGCATTGAAGAATGCTTCTAAAAAGGGGTGGAGATCATGTAAGGCACAGATTAACAAGTGACGGACAAAAGAAATAATAATACACTTGTTAAGGAGAAAAGATGTTAATAAGAAATTATCGGAAAAATATTGGCCTGATGGCCGGAGTTGAGTTTTTTGCATTTTTAGGGATTACCAGTTTTTGGATTCTCTTTCTCAGTCAAAACGGCATGTCTCTTTGGCAGATTGGACTTCTGGAGAGTATCTTTCATGCGACCAGTCTTCTCTGTGAAATTCCATCTGGAATGTTAGCTGACCGCTATTCCTATAAGACCAACCTTTATTTAAGTCGAATAGCAGGGATTGTGTCTTCTATTCTTATGTTGGCTGGGCAGGGAAATTTTTGGATTTATGCACTAGCTATGGCGGTAAGTGCCTTGTCTTATAATTTTGATTCAGGCACAAGCGCAGCAATGGTCTATGACTCGGCTGTAGAGGCTGGACTAAAGGAGCGTTATCTATCCATTTCAAGCTTCCTATCAGGGGTGTCGGAAGGAACTCGGTCTTTGGGGACAGTGTTGGCGGGATTTTTTGTCCATGGTCAATTGCACCTGACCTACTATATCATGATTGCCACTTCTATCATAGTTCTTTTCCTGATTTGGATGCTGAAAGAACCGAGTGTCAAGCTAGAAAAAGCTGATAGTGTGACCATGAAACAGATTATTTGGACTGTTAAGGATGAGTTGAAGCGAAATCCCATACTGTTCAACTGGATGATTTTATCTCAGATTGTCGGAGTACTCATGTGCATGTTTTATTTTTACTATCAAAATCAGTTACCAGATTTAAGTAGTTGGCAAATTTCAGCAGTTATGCTACTTGGTAGTCTCTTGAATATCGTCGCAGTCTATCTAGCGAGTAAGATTGGAAAGAACTATGCCGCCTTGAAGCTTTTCCCTATCCTCGTCCTGCTGACTGGAGTTATCTACCTGCTGTCCTACTTTGGAACACCTCTAATCTATATTTTGATTTATTTGATTAGTAATGCTCTATATGCTCTTTTTCAGCCGATTTTTGACAATGATTTGCAAGAGCGGCTCCCAAGTGAAGTAAGGGCAACCATGCTGAGTGTCTACTCTATGATGTTTAGCCTGAGTATGATTGTCTTCTTCCCACTGACAGGCTGGTTGATTGACCATTTAGGCTTTGTGCTAACATTTCTTTATCTAGGCTTCTTTTTAGTCATGATTAGCCTTTTATTAGCTATCTTTTTAGGAAAAATGGCTAAAAGAATAGATGATAAAATAATTCCATAAATTAAAAGAACTTCTAAAAACTTGAGTACTAAGCTCAGGTTTTTTAATAGGTTGATTTCGCTTGTGTCTTTACTTTTCTTGCTCGGTTTTAACTAAGAAAAATCTGTTTTGTTTGAAGGAAGAAATAATATAGGTTTGTTCTTGCATTCGCTTGTAATAAAGCCCAATAGATGGTAAAATAGACGAGTGAAAAAAAGACAAAACAAAGCAAAAAATAATCTACTGTGGCAGTATGGTCTAGGGATGACGATTTTATTTGTGGTTATCAGTGCTTCCTTTCTGTATCTGGTTTCTCTCGGTATGAAACCCTATCAAACAGCTAAAAGTGAAGGAGAAAAATTAGCTCAGCAGTATGCAGGATTAGAGCAGGCTGATCAGGTTGATTTGTATAATGGCTTGGAATCCTATTATAGCGTTCTTGGTCGTAATAAACAGCAAGAAGCACTTGCTGTCCTGATTGGGAAAGATGACCATAAGATTTACGTTTATCAGCTAAATCAGGGTGTTTCACAAGAAAAAGCAGAAGCGGTTTCTAAGGAAAAAGGAGCTGGCGAGATTGACAAGATTACCTTCGGTCGTTATCAAGACAAGCCAATCTGGGAAGTCAAGTCAGGATCTGATTTTTATCTAGTAGATTTTGAAACAGGAGCATTGGTCAATAAGGAGGGCTTATGAAACTATCCAACCGTGTTTTAGAAATGGAAGAAAGTGTCACTCTAGCTAGTGATGCGAGAGCAAAAAATTTAAAAGCTCAAGGTAAGGATGTCCTTTTCTTGACCTTGGGACAACCAGATTTTCACACTCCTGAAAATATTCAGGATGCAGCAGTTAAAGCTATTCGAGAAGGACAGGCTTCCTTCTATACAGTAGCTTCAGGTCTACCAGAATTAAAAGCTGCAGTGAATACCTACTTTGAGCGCTACTATGGCTATTCTGTAGCAAGTAATGAGGTTACCTTTGCCACAGGTGCTAAGTTCTCCCTCTATACTTTCTTTATGGCTGTAATTAACCCTTTAGATGAGGTTATTATTCCAACTCCATATTGGGTTAGTTATGGAGATCAGGTCAAGATGGCAGAAGGGATTCCAGTCTTTGTTCAAGCTAAAGAAGACAATGATTTTAAAGTCACGGTGGATCAACTAGAACTAGTTAGGACAGATAAGACAAAGGTTTTGGTTCTCAATTCACCATCTAATCCGACTGGTATGATTTATACTCGTGAAGAATTACTAGCTATCGGAAATTGGGCAGTTGAGCATGACATTCTGATCTTAGCAGATGATATATACGGTCGCCTTGTTTATAATGGAAATGAATTTGTTCCAATCTCAAGTCTATCAGAAGCAATTCGTAAGCAAACCATTGTTATCAACGGTGTATCTAAGGCCTATGCCATGACGGGTTGGCGAGTTGGTTATGCGGTAGGTGATCCGGAAATCATTGCAGCTATGAGTAAATTGACAGGACAAACAACTTCAAATTTGACATCTGTTTCTCAATATGCGGCTATCGAAGCCTTAACAGGACCACAGGATTCTGTTGATATCATGCGTCAGGCTTTTGAGGAGCGTCTCAATACCATTTATCCGCTATTATGTGAGGTCCCTGGTTTTGAAGTCGTTAAGCCACAAGGAGCTTTCTATCTCTTCCCAAATGTCAAAAAAGCTATGGAGATGAAAGGTTATACGGATGTGACTGACTTTACAACAGCTATTCTTGAGGAAGTTGGTTTGGCACTCATAACAGGAGCAGGGTTTGGAGCACCAGAAAATGTTCGTCTCAGCTATGCGACAGACCTAGACACGCTTAAAGAAGCAGTCGAACGCTTGAAAGCATTTATGGGTAGTGAGAATGATTGATCATTTTGAAATTAAGGTAAAGGATTTACAAATTTCAGAAGGATTTTATAGAAGTTTTCTCGCTCCTTTGGGCTATAAATTGGCTTTTAAGACTACTTCTCTAATCAGTTTTCTTGCCCCAAACAGCCCTCATCCTGATGGTGATTTTTGGCTGGCTCAGGGGACACAAGATCCTATTCACTTTGCTTTTTTAGCAGAAAATAAGGAAGAGGTTCAGGCTTGTTATGAGGCTGGCTTAGAGGCAGGTGGGCGAGACAATGGAGCTCCTGGTTATCGCAGTGAGCAACCGATTTACTACGCTGCTTTTATGATTGACCCAGATGGGAACAATATAGAAGTGGTTTGCCATAAAGAATAAAAAAGAAAAGGAAAAACAATGACAAAACGTGTAACGATTATTGATGTAAAAGACTATGTTGGTCAGGAAGTGACGATTGGCGCTTGGGTTGCCAACAAATCAGGAAAAGGGAAAATCGCCTTCTTGCAATTACGTGATGGAACTGCCTTCTTCCAAGGTGTGGCCTTTAAACCAAACTTTGTAGAAAAATTTGGTGAAGAAGTAGGATTTGAGAAGTTTGATGTTATCAAACGTTTGAGCCAAGAAACGTCTGTTTATGTGACAGGTATTGTCAAAGAAGACGAACGTTCTAAGTTTGGTTATGAGTTGGACATTACAGACATCGAAGTGATCGGTGAATCTCAAGACTACCCAATTACACCAAAAGAACACGGAACAGACTTCTTGATGGACAACCGTCACTTGTGGCTCCGTTCTCGTAAGCAAGTAGCGGTGATGCAAATTCGTAACGCTATCATCTACGCAACTTATGAGTTCTTCGACAAGAACGGCTTCATGAAGTTTGATAGCCCAATTCTTTCAGGAAATGCGGCAGAAGATTCAACAGAACTCTTTGAAACTGATTACTTCGGAACGCCAGCCTACTTGAGCCAATCAGGTCAGCTTTACCTAGAAGCAGGTGCGATGGCTCTTGGTCGTGTCTTTGACTTTGGTCCAGTTTTCCGTGCTGAAAAATCAAAAACGCGCCGTCACTTGACTGAGTTCTGGATGATGGACGCAGAGTACTCATACTTGACACACGATGAATCACTTGACTTGCAAGAAGCTTATGTGAAAGCTCTTCTACAAGGTGTTCTTGACCGCGCGCCTCAAGCCTTGGAAACTTTGGAACGTGATACAGAGCTCTTGAAACGCTACATTGCAGAGCCATTCAAACGCATCACTTATGATCAAGCCATTGACCTCTTGCAAGAGCATGAAAATGATGAAGATGCTGACTACGAGCATCTTGAGCATGGTGATGACTTTGGTTCACCACACGAAACTTGGATTTCAAACCACTTTGGTGTGCCAACATTTGTCATGAACTACCCAGCAGCCATCAAGGCCTTCTACATGAAACCAGTTCCTGGAAATCCAGAGCGCGTGCTCTGTGCAGACTTGCTTGCTCCAGAAGGCTATGGAGAAATCATCGGTGGATCTATGCGTGAGGAAGACTACGATGCATTAGTTGCTAAGATGGATGAACTTGGCATGGATCGTACAGAATATGAATTCTACCTTGACCTTCGTAAATACGGTACAGTTCCACACGGTGGATTTGGTATCGGTATCGAACGTATGGTCACCTTCGCGGCAGGAACAAAACACATCCGTGAAGCTATTCCATTCCCACGTATGTTGCACCGTATCAAACCGTAAGAACAGGAAAACGCCCATGTGGCGTTTTTTTTCTATAGAAAGCTCTGGAAGTGAAAGGAAATATTATCAGCTTTTATAAAAGGAGTTAAGTTTCTACGGTATGATTATGGCAATACATTTTTGTTAATAGATAGAAACAAGCTATAAAGAAAACGGAATGAGTTAGTCTGAATACAAAGTATTAAAAATTAGAAAATCGCATACTATTGGGTATTTAAAATCTTGATTATATGCGCTTTTCGTGAAAATATTTACTCCCTATTCTTATAAAATTGAGTCTTTTACTAGACTCATACTATTAGTTGTTCAGAATGGAGTTTCGTATTCTAGTACATTGATGTTAGTGTTTAAAAACTTGTGCACGTTCTATTGTATCGAAGGCAATATTGGATTGAAACGATAAATATATGGAGATGAAACTTGAATTAATAATAGTCGTATGATACAATATTAAACGATATTGATAATTATTAGGCAACCCTTTTTAAAATGATAACCTCTTAATATTACTAAAAAATTTAAGGGGGGGGGGCTTTTTGTTTGTCTGTGTATTTCAATTCAATATTAAAAAACATGCATAAAGGAGGTTGAATCTCATGAAGAGAGGTCAACAAGATTTTAGAACTGAAAGATATCTTCGTTATGGTATTCGTAAGTATAGTTTTGGGGCGGCATCAGTAGCGATTGCAGCTGGTTTGATGTTCCTTGGAGCTGGTGCGGTATCAGCAACGGAAGTAGAAGGAGTTAATGAAACATCTTCAACAACGACTCCAACACCGACCATAGGCGATGAGGGTGCTAATCAAGGTGCTAACTCATCTAAACCCACTACTTATGACGCAGCGCCAGTCCTAACTAGGGGCACTAGTGAAGAAACTGCATCATCCCAAGCTAGCGATGAGAATACCGAAGCAGCGGCAACTGAATCCTCTACAGAAACAGTTGCAGATAAGACTATTCTTAAGGATACAATCTCTGACTTGGAACTAGGATTATCTAAGATTAATCGTTCTAAAGTTCCGGCATCTACTATTGCAAATGCAGAGAAAGTACTGGCAGATGCGAAAGCAATCCTTGCCAAAGGAAATGCCAGCCAATCAGAAGTGAACACAGTTGCTAAAGCGAGTCGTTCACAAGTCTCGATTATTGCAAGCATGCCTAAAGTTCTTGGAGTAACACCAGCTGAATCGGAAAATAAGGAAAAAGCAACAACAGCTGCCTCAACAGCAACTGAAGTTGAAAAACCGGTTGATGCAAGTCTAGCTGAAGAAAAAACAGCTGAAGATGCAAAGGCAGAGTTGGCGACAGTGCAAGAAGACCTTGTTAGCTACTTACCACAAGCAGAGAAATTGGCTACAGACCCTGTGGTGATAGAAAAGGCAAAAGCAAGTCTTCAACTGATAACATCAAGCCTTGAGGATGCAAATATCACAATCCCTGAACTTGAAAAACGTGTGCAAGAAGCAAAACGTGTACGCAACAGCCTTGTAAACCTTGTAACAGGCTCAAGCTCAGGTAGTCGTGATAGCCGTAATGGTCAAGAGATGAAAGAGGGAAGTCAGCTGCTAACAGCCAGCGACTATATTTCAACTCCAAATCCAAATGGGGATGGGACTTACACAATTAAAGCTAGCTCTCCAACAAAAGAGAATCATACAGGTAAAGATATTTATCAGTTCAATGCTACTGCAGCAAAAAATGGAGATCTCTCTACGTATGATATCGTTGGGGATATTACATCTTTAGAAGCAGTTGTTTATTCTAGTCAACGTTCAGGGACAGATACGAATCCTGGAAACGCAGGTGGTGGAGTTAACAATAAAGGACGTATGGATTATCCCTTAACCAAGGAACAGGAAGAAGCCTTGGCAGAAGAGGCAGTTCTTTGGAAAGGTAAAAAACGTATAGACGGTTCGACAATTTCGGGTGGCAACAACGATATATATAAAGCGAATGGTGGATTTGAGTATCTAGCTACCCACATTTATCACTATGCCTATGAGCAAGGTCAAGACCGCGTTTATATAGATAAAATCAAGGAACGTTTTGACCTAACAGATGCTGCTAAGGAAGCTGGTTGGACTATCTCAAAAGTTGCACCGGAAAACTTACCAAGTGGCTTAACATACAATGCTGCTACTGACACGATTGAGGGCAAGATTGTTGTAAGTAATATTGCAGATGGGGTATACGATACACGAACCTATGTGACTTATACCAATACCAAAACCAATGCAAGTGTTCGTGCATTTTACCGAAACTTACGTGGGGGTTGGATTGGTTGGCAAGATACTACACCACCAACCATAGAAAGTAATAATACAGTTCATAAAGGAACGGTCGGAGAAGAGATTGCACCTGTAGATATCCATTACAAGGATGAGTCAGGTTCCCGTGTAACCACTGCAAGTGGAAATGTTTCCTATACTTTGGCTAATGGTACAGATATCTCAATTCGCCACTCATATGGCAATGGGACTTCTGGAATTTCAGGAAATATCTCAACAAAGGGGTCAACGGTGGATACAGCTATCCCAGGTTTGACTTATAAACCAAACGCAGGGACTACTCCTATTACTGAAAATGGTAAAACTGTTGGCTATGATGGGAAGGGACTGATCTCTGGAACACCAACAAAGGCAGGTGTTTACCATGTGACTGCCTACGCGAAAGATTATAACCTTACAGACCGTGCAAGGAATTACAGTTGGAATTATGATACACAAGAAGGTCGTGGAGAATTGACCTTTGTCATTGCACCTAAGGTAACGGTAAAGAACATAGCTACTTATGACAGCACCGTACCGGTTGAAATTTCAGATGGGGCAACCTATGCAGAAATTACAACACCAGATGGCTCCAAGACTATCTTAAAAAATAAGGCTGGCAAGTGGGTTGTACAAGAGGGAACAACGAATACAGCGGTTTCTGCTGGAGATGAAGTTGGAACGGTAGGGAATGAATTTTCTCTATCAGTAAAACCTGAAGCGACGGCAGCAGCTGGAGTTTCTAAGATTTCTGTATATGCTAAAACTGAAAATGTTACGGCTAACCTCATGAGAACCAAGGTGGAGTTGAACTCTGCAACAAACGGTACGAAATATACAGCAAATCTAAACCCTAAATCAGGTCGTTATGAATTAGCTGACTCTGATGCAACGGTGCGAACAGAGTTAAATGATGGCAACGATAATTACACAATCACCAAACGAGAAGTTTCAACCCGTGCTCAAACAGATGGCTCCATGAAGTTTGACTTGTACGAATATACCAGAACATACAATAATATGGACAAAGTGACGGCTGTTAACAGTGTTGATTTAACTGAGACAGTTTATAACAAGGAAGACACAGCAAACACTGCTACAGGTAATGGTATGTACATTACTGTTCAGTATGATAAAAATAGTGAGGAATGGTCAGCAAGCGATAAGTCTACAGTAAAAGCCCATAAGACTGGTGATGACACATGGGAAATTGAAACTAGTTCGGGTTATACTGGGACTGTTAAGGGAATTATGGCTGAAAACACCAGCACTTCTACTATCATCAACTCGAAACCAACTGCTACTTCGAATTCTTACGAGAGTACCTTGAATACAACTGTTAACCTAATCGACCGCCCTGCAGCTGCTACTGGTGCTAAGGTGAGTGTCAGCGATGCTGAAGATAATAAGTTGGCTCTAAGTAACGCAGGGGATGCATTCAAGGAAAGTCATAAAACAAAAGTAACAAGTATTACTGTTAAGGATCCAGATGGCAACACTGTGTTTGCAGAGACTACATCTGGAGATGCAGCCAACTATCCAGCTGAAACATCTCTTAAATTGACAAAAGTTGGTGTGTATAGTGTTACTGTCAATGCTGTAGATAGTAATACAAACTTGGTTGATGGAACAGAGGTTGGGGATACGACTGCTGGGACTGATCACGGAGTGAACACTTCTACAACGACTACAACCTACACCATTACTGTTAAAGCTGGTATTGAAGGAACGCCTGCAACTACTAGCGATATTCAAGGAGCGGTTCAGAAAGGTACTCCAAGCTTCAATTTTGATGACGCAGAGAAAACTAAGATTTCTTCTACCACAAATGGTACAAAAGTTTATAGCTTAGAGTCAACAGATGCTACAGATAATACAGGAGCTACTGTAGGTACTTATGCAATCAATGAGGATACGGGTGAGGTAACCTTTACTCCTAATCCAACATTTGTGGGAACTCCAAATCCAGCTAAGGTAACATTGACTGTGACAGTAGCCGGAGTTGATCCATTAACATCTACGGCGGCTTACACACCAACAGTTATTGGCGTTAGACCAGAGGGAACTAAGGTATCTTCAACAGATATTCAAGGTCAAGTTCAAACAGGTAAACCGACTTTTACCCCAGGTTCTGCAGAAGTCAATGGAGCTAGAAAAACAGTCCCATTGAAGGCAGATAGCTATAAACTTCTTAATAGTGCAGGTACAGAAGTAGCGGATGGTGCTACAACTCCAGCTTACGCTGCAGCAGATAATGGTACTGTGAAAGCTGGTGATGAGATTGGTACCTTCGGTATTGACAAGTCAACAGGTCTCGTGACCTTTACTCCAACCAATAAAGCTTATGTTGGAGCAGTAAAACCTGTCCAAGTTGTTGTTTCAGATAACAATGGTACGCAACCAGAAGACGATAAACGTGGTGAATACACACCAAACATTGTTGGTGTTACTCCAACTGCAAGTGAAGCTTCAACTACAGGCATTCAGGGAGCTGTTCAAAAATCTGAAGTGGTTCTCAATGCTAAAGATGAAAATGTAAATACCTTGAACTTTAGCAAAGGAAGTGAGACTGTAAATGGAACTGAAAAATCTGTTGATTTAAATGAAGCTACTCTGACTCTAGTAGGAGCTGATGGTGAAGGTAAAGTATCGGTAGCTGGTCAAGGAACATACTCTATCGTAAAAGAAGACGGTAAGTCTTATGTTCAATTCACTCCGGTAGCCACTTATACAGGAAATGTAACTCCAGTAACAGTGAAAATTGCTGATGCTAATGGAACTGAAGTAACAACAACCTATACTCCGAAGATTGTTGGAGTGAAACCAAGCGCAGAATCTTCTAAGACAAATGGAATTCAAGGCGAAACTCAAACTTCTAGCATCGTTTACAATCTAGTTAATAAAGATGAGAATGCTCTAAACTTCGTCAAAGGAACTGCGATTATAAATAGTGAGTCTAAATCAATCGAACTAGATAAAACATCTGTGAAGCTAGTAGGTGCAGAAAATGGAACTGTTAATGGTGACGGTAGCGTTACTGTAGCGAATCAGGGTACTTATAAGCTTGTTAAAGATTCAACTGGAGCCAATGCTGTTACCTTCACTCCGCTTGCTACATTTACTGGAAAAGCACATCCTGTAACAGTAAGTATTACTGATACCAATGGAACTGAAGCAACAACAACCTATACTCCAACAGTAAATCCTGTTAAAGCTTCAGCTGAACCTGCAACGTCTACTGGAACCCAAGGTTCAACTCAAAGTGGTACGCCAATTTACACAGCTCCAGAAGCTGGTACGGGTGTTACCGTCACTCCAAGTTATACTTTGGATAACGATTCAACTACTAAAACTGTAGATGGTGTTGGTACTTATACAATTGATACAACTGGTAAAGTAACCTTTGTTCCCGTAGCTAGCTATGTATCAAGTGATGCCAATAAGACAAGTGTAGGAGTAAAAGTTACTTATAGATTAGAGACTGCAGATCAGTCGCAGGCGACAATCACTTCTGAAACAACCTATACTCCAACAGTAAATCCTGTAACCTCTGCAGGAAATGACGTTGCAACGACAAACATCCAAGGTCATACTCAAAAATCAACAGATGAAGGGAAAGCTCTGACTTATACTATTTCTGATACTAGTCATATCACAGCACGCACTTATGCATTGGAAGGTGCAGATAATGATGGTAAAGTAGTGGTAGAGAATGTTGGAACCTACACAGTAGACGATAAAGGTCAGGTAACCTTTGTACCAGTGCCATCTTATGTAGGAACGCCGACTCCTGTGACAGTTGTTGAATCAGCGGTTTTAATTTCTGATGATAAGACTACAGCAATTATCACAACTAAGTCAATGTACACCCCAACGGTAACAGATGTGACCCCAACAGGTGCTTCATCGGCTACTGAAGGAGCTCGTGGAACTATTCAAACATCTCCTGTAGTATTTGATACGCCAGATCAAGATAATACAACAGTAAACTTTAATAAAGGCGATGAAGAAGTTGAGCTTGATAAATCTACTCTGACATTAGTTGATAAAACTGGTAAAGAAGTGAAAGAAGTTGTAGTTCCAGGAGAAGGAACATATGTACTGAAGGATGGAGTCGTTGAATTTACACCAGAAAAAGATTTCGTAGGGAAAACTTCTGGAGTAACAGTTCAAGTGAAAGACGTCAATGGCAAAGTAGTTTCTGAAACTTATACTCCAACTGTTCGCCCAGATACTAGATATGTAGTTATTGAAAAAGATGGCAAAGAAACAGATTTACTTCCACCTAAAGATGGAACTAAACCTTCGGAACAAATTCCAGGATACAATGTTGTTAGAACTGAAATTGATGAAAAAGGAAATACAAAACACATCTACGAAAAAGTAAGTACCTTCTTCAAAGACAAAGAAGGTAAGGAAATTCCAAACTATCCAAGTGAACCAGGCACAGTCGATAAGAAAGATATTCCAGAATACCGCTTCGTAGAGACTAAGAAATTACCAAATGGTGATACAGAACACATCTACGAAAAAGTAAGTACCTTCTTCAAAGACAAAGAAGGGAAGGAAATTCCTAACTATCCAAGTGAACCGGGAACAGTCGATAAGAAAGACATTCCAGGCTACCGCTTCGTAGAGACTAAGAAACTGTCAAATGGAGATACTGTTCATGTTTATGAAAAAGTAACACCACCAGCTCCAACACCTTCACCTGTTCCTCAACCAAATCCAAGTAAGCAAAATACAACTACTTGGACTGATGAGAATGGAAATCCATTGAAACCAACTGAGCCAGGTTCTAAAGAACCGGGAACAATTCCAGGTTACGAATATGTGAAGACTGTCACAGATTCAAATGGAAATATCAGACATATCTTCCGCAAAGTTGAGATGCCAACTCCAACACCGGTTGAACCGACTCAACCAGCACAACCGGTAGAGCCAGCAACTCCAGCAATACCTGAACAGCCAGCTAAACCTCAAATGCCAGCAACACCTAAATATGTTGATGGTCAAAAAGAATTACCAAATACTGGTACAGAAGCTAACGCTAGTCTTGCAGCACTTGGACTTCTTGGAGTATTGAGTGGATTTGGACTTCTTGCTCGCAAGAAGAAAGAAGACTAAAAACTCATAGTTTTTGAGAAGATGATTCGTCATCTTCTTTTTTTATTTCGGTGTTTTTACTTGCGTAAAAAATTTTTTTCTAGTATAATGGTTTATTGTGAGCGAACCTCACTTACCCCTTGCAAAGTCTTGGGGTCATTAGACCAAAAGGAGGAACATATCAATGGCTAAATACGAAATTCTTTATATCATTCGTCCAAACATTGAAGAAGAAGCTAAAAACGCTTTGGTAGCACGTTTTGACTCTATTTTGACTGACAACGGTGCAACTGTTGTTGAATCAAAAACTTGGGAAAAACGTCGTCTTGCATACGAAATTCAAGATTTCCGTGAAGGACTTTACCACATCGTTAACGTTGAAGCAAACGACGATGCAGCTCTTAAAGAGTTTGACCGTCTTTCAAAAATCAACGCTGACATTCTTCGTCACATGATCGTCAAAATTGACGCGTAAGAAGGTAAACTATGATTAACAATGTTGTACTTGTGGGGCGTATGACACGTGACGCTGAGTTGCGTTATACCCCATCAAATGTAGCAGTTGCGACTTTTACTCTTGCAGTAAACCGTACATTTAAGAGTCAAAATGGCGAACGTGAGGCTGATTTTATCAATGTCGTTATGTGGCGTCAACAGGCTGAAAACCTTGCTAACTGGGCTAAAAAAGGCTCACTTATCGGGGTGACAGGTCGTATCCAGACTCGTAGTTACGATAACCAGCAAGGACAACGTGTCTACGTGACAGAGGTCGTGGCTGAGAATTTCCAAATGTTGGAAAGCCGTAGTGTGCGTGAAGGTCATACAGGTGGAGCTTACTCTGCCCCAACTGCAAACTATTCAGCACCTACAAATTCAGTACCAGACTTTTCACGTGATGAAAATCCATTTGGAGCAACAAATCCATTGGATATTTCAGATGATGATTTACCATTCTAATGGACAACTAAAATTATAAAGGAGAAAAAACATGGCTCAACAACGTCGTGGCGGATTCAAACGCCGTAAAAAAGTTGATTACATCGCAGCAAACAAAATTGAATATGTTGATTACAAAGATACTGAGCTTCTTAGCCGTTTCGTTTCAGAACGTGGGAAAATCCTTCCTCGTCGTGTAACAGGAACTTCAGCTAAAAACCAACGTAAAGTAACAACAGCTATCAAACGTGCTCGCGTAATGGCTTTGATGCCTTTCGTAAACGAAGATTAAAGAAAAGACCCGGGTGGGTCTTTTTTTCACGAGATAGTTTTTTTCTGACCTTGGCGTGCTATAATAGTAATAGAAAGAGTAAAGGTGGGTAAGTCAAAGATGAATTGTACGATTAGAAATATGATTAAGTCTGATATTGAATCCTTATCTCACGGCTTTATGAATCAAGGTTGGCCTGGTAGAGAGGAAATTTTGGCTAGATATTTTCTGGAACAGGAAAGTGGGGAGAGAGAAGTCTTAGTTGCAGAGATTGATGGTGCTGTAGCGGGCTACGTTACCATTTTGCCCTCTGCTAAACATGGTCCTTTTGCAGAAGTCTATCCAGAATTATCAGATTTTAATGTGTTTGAGCCTTTTCGAAATCAAGGGATTGGGAGTCAACTGCTAGAAGAAGCAGAAAATCGAGTTAAGTTTTTTTCAGACAAAGTGACGTTGGGTGTAGGTTTGCACTCAGGCTATGGACCTGCCCAGAGATTGTACATCAAACGAGGCTATATTCCAGATGGTTCAGGCGTTTGGTATCGAAATCAACCCTTGGAAATGAATGCTACTATTCAAAATAATGATGATTTAGTTCTGTACTTATCCAAGAAGTTCGAATAAGAGATAGCGAATTTCTGTGAAAATAGGGGATTTCTCTACTTTATGGTATAATGGAAAGAGTTAGATTGAAAGAGGTAGTGAGATGGATGCCAAATTAAGATATAAGGCAAAGAAGATCAAGATTGTCTTTTTTGATATTGATGATACATTGCGGAATTCCAAGACAGGTTTTATTCCGGCTTCAATCCCAGCTGTTTTTAAGCAATTACGTGAGAAAGGAATTTTGACAGGTATTGCTTCTGGACGAGGGATTTTTGGTGTCGTGTCAGAAATTCGTGAACTGAATCCTGACTTTTTTGTAACCTTAAATGGTGCCTATATCGAAGATAAAAAAGGTCAGGTTATTTATCAACATCAGATTGAGAAGTCAGATGTTGAGGAGTATATCTCTTGGGTCAAGCAAGAGGAAATAGAGTATGGCTTGGTTGGGAGTCATGATGCCAAGTTGTCGACTCGCACCGATATGATGAGTGAAGCGATTAATCCAATTTACCCCGATTTAGATGTAGATCCTAATTTTCATGAAAAAGAAGACATCTATCAGATGTGGACTTTTGAAGATAAGGGAGATGACTTGCACTTGCCTGACAGTCTCTCAGACAAACTTCGCATGGTTCGTTGGCATGAGCATTCGTCTGATATTGTGCCAATTTCAGGCTCCAAAGCGACGGGTGTGGAAAAGGTTGTGGAACACCTTGGTTTGAAACCAGAGAACGTCATGGTTTTTGGAGATGGGCTCAACGACTTGGAACTCTTTGATTATGCTGGAATCAGCGTTGCCATGGGAATTTCTCATGATAACATCAAAGAAAAAGCAGATTATATTACAAAAACATTAGAAGAAGATGGCATTTTTGATGCCTTAGAAGGATTTGGTATGGTAGAAAAAGAATTGCATTTCCCACAAGTAGACATTGAAACAGTAGAAGGTCCTATCGCGACTATTAAGACCAATCACGGAGACTTGCGTATCAAGCTTTTCCCTGAACATGCTCCTAAAACAGTGGCTAACTTTGTAGCTCTTTCAAAAGATGGTTACTATGATGGTGTCATTTTCCATCGTATTATCAAGGACTTTATGATTCAAGGTGGAGACCCAACTGGAACTGGTATGGGTGGCGAGTCCATCTACGGCGAATCATTTGAGGATGAATTCTCAGAAGAGCTTTACAATATCCGTGGTGCTCTTTCCATGGCAAATGCTGGTCCAAATACCAACGGCAGCCAGTTCTTTATCGTGCAAAATCAACACCTGCCTTATTCTAAAAAAGAAATTGCTCGTGGTGGTTGGCCAGAACCGATTGCGGAAATCTATGCCAATCAAGGTGGAACTCCTCACCTAGATCGCCGTCACACGGTTTTTGGTCAGCTAGCTGATGAAGCTTCTTACGCTGTCTTGGATGCCATTGCTGCTGTTGAGACAGGGGCTATGGACAAGCCAGTTGAAGATGTCGTGATTGAAACAATTGAAATCGAGGACTAAGATGAAAATCGGTGATAAGCTAAAGGGGCGTATTACAGGGATTCAGCCCTACGGTGCCTTTGTTGAGCTAGAGACGGGTGATACGGGGCTGATTCACATTTCAGAGATTCGGACAGGCTTTATTGAAAATATCCATGAAGCCTTGAAAGTCGATGAAGAGGTTCAGGTTCAGGTAGTAGATTTAGATGAATTTACAGGGAAAGCTAGTCTTTCTATCCGCACTTTGGAGGAAGAAAAGCACCAGTTTCCGAGACGGAGACGCTTTTCAAGCGACCGTTTTAACTACGGCTTTGCGCCTCTTAAACGAATGATGCCAATTTGGACTAGAGAAGCCTTGCACCATTTAAAAAAGAAGAAGTAGTTTAGAATTTTATATTTTTTGTAATGTTAATATAAATCTGCTATAATAGAACCATGGAAGAAGAACAATTATTAAAATCAGGGGAGCGCATTAACCAGCTCTTCTCAACAGATATCAAAATCATTCAAAATAGAGAGGTTTTTAGCTATTCGGTGGATAGTGTTCTCTTGTCACGTTTTCCACGTTTTCCTAAAAAGGGCTTGATAGTGGATTTCTGCGCTGGAAATGGAGCAGTGGGGCTATTTGCTAGCACTCGTACTCAGGCACAGATTTTGGCTGTTGAGATTCAGGAGCGTTTGGCGGATATGGCTGAGCGCTCTGTCCGTTTGAATGGCTTAGAGGAGCAGATGCAGGTCATCTGTGATGATTTGAAAAATATGCCTGCTTACATCCAGGGAAGTAAGGTGGATATGATTTTGTGTAATCCGCCCTATTTCAAGGTGGATCCTCATTCCAACTTAAATGAGAGTGAACATTATCTCTTGGCGCGCCATGAAATCACGACCAATTTGCAGGAAATCTGTCGTAGTGCCCAGAGTATTCTCAAGTCTAATGGTCGTTTGGCCATGGTTCATCGTCCTGATCGACTTCTGGATATTTTGGATACGTTACAACGGCATAATCTAGCCCCTAAGCGCCTGCAGTTTGTTTATCCAAAGCGGGAAAAAGAAGCCAATATGCTTTTGATTGAGGCTATCAAGGATGGCTCGACAAGTGGCTTTAAGGTCTTGCCACCTCTCATTGTTCACAATGATGATGGCTCTTATACGCCGGAACTCGAAGAGATTTATTATGGATTATAAGGCTTATATGTATGTGCTGGAGTGCCGTGACGGATCCTACTATACAGGCTATACGACTGATGTGAAGAGACGCCTCGCTGTCCATAATAGTGGGAAGGGAGCCAAATACACACGAGCACGCTTGCCAGTCAAACTTATCTATGCTCAAGGTTTTGCCAGTAAGGAAGAAGCCATGTCGGCTGAAGCCCTTCTCAAGCGTAAGAAGAGGCCACAGAAGGAAAGATTTTTATCTGAAAATCAAGATAGAAATTTAGTCAGTTATTTTGAAGAATCGTGAGGAGTCATTTGACTCCTCTTACTTTTGTCAAAAAGCGAAAAAAATGCTACAATAAAGAGAATAAACAAAATGAGGTATTATCATGTCTAAGATTCTAGTATTTGGTCACCAAAATCCAGACTCAGATGCCATCGGGTCGTCTGTAGCCTTTGCCTACCTTGCAAAAGAAGCTTACGGTTTGGATACGGAAGCTGTTGCTCTTGGAACTCCAAATGAAGAAACAGCCTTTGTCTTGAACTATTTTGGTGTAGAAGCACCGCGTGTTATTACTTCTGCCAAAGCAGAAGGAGCAGAGCAAGTTATCTTGACTGACCACAATGAATTCCAACAATCTGTATCAGATATCGCTGAAGTAGAAGTTTATGGTGTTGTAGACCACCACCGTGTGGCTAACTTTGAAACTGCAAGCCCACTCTACATGCGTTTGGAGCCAGTTGGTTCAGCGTCTTCAATCGTTTATCGTATGTTCAAAGAACATGGTGTAGCTGTGCCTAAAGAGATTGCTGGTTTGATGCTTTCAGGTTTGATTTCAGATACCCTTCTTTTGAAATCACCAACAACACATCCAACAGATAAGATTATTGCTCCTGAATTGGCTGAATTGGCTGGTGTAAACTTGGAAGAGTATGGCTTGGCTATGCTGAAAGCTGGTACAAACTTGGCTAGCAAATCTGCTGACGAATTGATTGACATCGATGCTAAGACTTTTGAATTGAACGGAAATAATGTCCGTGTTGCCCAAGTAAACACAGTGGACATCGCTGAAGTATTGGAACGCCAAGCAGAAATTGAAGCTGCAATGCAAGCTGCTAACGAAGCAAAAGGTTACTCTGACTTTGTCTTGATGATTACAGATATCGTCAACTCAAACTCAGAAATCCTAGCACTTGGTGCTAACATGGATAAGGTTGAAGCAGCCTTCAACTTCAAACTTGAAAACAATCATGCCTTCCTTGCTGGTGCCGTTTCACGTAAGAAACAAGTTGTACCTCAATTGACTGAAAGCTTTAATGCGTAAGATTTTAGGTGTCAGTTCAAAATCGGAAAGTCTAGTTTGCCTTATATCGAAAGGAGTTTCGGCTCCTTTTTTTCTAGGAGTGAAGCATGTTAGAAAATGGCGATTTGATTTTTGTGAGAGATGAGTCAGATATGGGACAGGTCATCCAGACTTCCACAGGCAACTATAACCATGTTGCCATTTATTTGGATGGGATGATTTACCACGCTAGTGGACAGGCTGGTGTTGTCTGTCAAGAACCTGCAGACTTCTTTGAGCCCAATCACTTGTACGACCTCTATGTTTACCCAGAAATGGATATCCAGTCTGTGAAGGAAAAAGCTTGCAAACATCTAGGAGCACCTTATAATGCTTCTTTCTATCCAGATGGAGAAGGCTTTTACTGTTCCCAGTATATGGCAGAAATTCTCCCCATTTTTGAAACCATTCCTATGAAATTTGGAGATGGGGAGCAGGAGATTAGTGATTTTTGGAGAGAGTATTACAGAGAACTAGGTCTGCCTGTTCCTCTGAACCAGCCGGGGACCAATCCCAGTCAGTTGGCAGCATCGCCTCTGTTAGAATGTAAAGAAAGGAATCTTCATGATTCAGATTTTTAATCCATCTCGTTTGACGAGACAGCCATTTTTTGGAGAATTAATCCGCTATCTGGACCAGCATGAGGATGTGATTTTGCGAGAAATTAAGGCTCAATTTCCAGATGTGGCAGTTGATAAACTCATGGAAGAGTATATAAAGGCAGGCTTGATTCTACGAGAAAATAAGCGTTATTACCTTAATCTTCCTATGTTTGAATCACTCGATAGTCTCGAACTGGATCAAGAGATTTTTGTCAGCGAAGCTAGTCCGGTCTATCAAGCCTTGTTAGAGCAAAGTTTTGAGACGGAATTGCGCAATCAAACCAATGCAGCTATTTTAGTTGAAAAGACGGACTTTGCGAGATCAAAAATGACCCTGTCTAATTATTTCTACAAGGTCAAACATCAGTATCCTTTGACAGAAAAACAGCAGGAACTTTATGACATTTTAGGAGATGTTAATCCTGAGTATGCCCTCAAATACATGACAACTTTTTTGCTAAAATTTCTCAAAAAAGATCAACTGATGCAGAAACGCCGTGATATCTTTGTGGACAGTTTAGTTGTCCTGGGTTATATAGTCCAAAATGAAGATGGAAAGTATGAGTTGGCTGTCGATTTTGACAAGGAGAGATTAACTTTCTATTTAGTGTGATTGCTTTTTCTGAGCACATTGTTTGACTTTATCTATCGATAAGTTTATACTAATGTAACCGATAACACATATCGGAATAAAACTAAAGGAGACAATCATATGTCACTTGAAAACAAATTGGAACAAGCAACAGGCGCTGTCAAAGAAGGTTTTGGTAAAGTTACTGGAGACAGCAAGACAGAACTTGAAGGAGCTGTTGAAAAAACAGTTGCTAAGGCAAAAGAAGTAGTTGAAGATGCTAAAGGTGCTGTAGAAGGTGCCGTTGAAGGTTTGAAAAACGTTTTTACTAAAGAATAGGAAAAAATCAAGGGTTTCATTTTCCCTTGATTTTTTTTACAATCCTTATAAATAATTTTCTGCTACGACTGCATCTCCAGGATAGGCTTCTTTTTTTCCTTGGACGATTTGGTAGCAATCTGCTCCCTTACCAGCAATAATGACAGCATCGAGTTCTTGTTCAGTGATGGCCATTGCTGCCTTGATGGCTTCTTGGCGATCCGCAATTTTTTCAACAGGATGATTGATGTAGCTACTAATTTCATCTGCAATGGTCATTGGGTCTTCATAGTTAGGGTCATCAGCAGTCAGAAAGACTTGAATCTCAGGGTGTTGATTGAGGAGGAGGCCAAAGTCCTTACGACGACTTTCTCCTTTATTTCCTGTCGAACCTAATACCAGAGCAATCTTTCCAGTTTGATGAGTTTCAACCACATTGATGAGTTTTTTCAGACTGTCACCGTTGTGGGCGTAGTCGATGAAGACCTTGGCTCCATTTTTCTGGGTGAGGACTTCCATACGACCAGGAACGCGGGTTGCAGCGATACCTTTTTTGATGTCCTCAAGACTTGCTCCGAGACGGAGACAAGCAAGTCCAGCAGCAACGGCATTTTCTTGGTTGAAGTGGCCAATTAACTGGATGTCATAAACACCAGCGAGTTTACCCGTAGCTGAAAAACTAAAGGCTTTGGAATTCTCGATTTGGTGGCTCGACTGACTACCATAGAAATCATGGTCTTGATCTGCCACTTGTTCTTTTAGTACAGAAAAGTGGTCCATGTCACTGTTAATGATGACTGCTCGGCTATTTTCCATCAAGAGACGTTTGTGGTAGAAGTAGTCTTCAAAGCTAGGGTGTTCAATCGGGCCGATATGGTCTGGGCTGATATTGAGGAAAACTCCCACATCAAAGGTTAGACCATAGACACGTTTGACCAGATAGGCTTGACTGGAGACTTCCATGATGAGGTGGGTACGGTCATTTTGCACAGCTTGATGCATCATATCAAAGAGGTCGATATTTTCAGGTGTTGAGAATGAAGATTTAAAGAAAGTTTTGCCATCTAGAGTTGTATTCATGGTTGACAAGAGGGCGGTTGGGTAGCGTTGAGATAGGATGTTGTAAGCAAAGTAAGCTGCTGTTGTCTTACCCTTAGTTCCTGTGAAGGCGAGAATTTTTAGTTTCTCTTGTGGATTACCATAGAACTCCATGGCAATCAAACTCATGGCTTTCTTTATATCGTTCACAATGATGACAGGGATACCGACTTCGTAGTCTTTTTCAGCTACATACCAAGCTAAGCCTTGTGTTATAGCAGAAAGAAGGTATTCTTTTTTAAAGGCAGCACCTTTTGCAAAAAAAAGAGTGTCTTCTTTTACTTTTCGGCTGTCGTAACTAATGCTATCAAAAACAACTTTGCTGTAGTTGTAGTGATAATGTCCTTGGTCGATAATCTCGCGGAAGAGACCATCTTTCTTTAATATATCTAATACGGTTTCAATCTTAATCATACTTTCTATTGTAAACCGAAAGTCGTAAATTTACAAGTAACAAGGAAAAGTTTATAATGGAAGATAAGGAGTTTTTCCTAGTTATCAAAATTGAATGAGGAATCTATGTCGCACGAAAACAATCACCAGCAGGCCCAGATGTTACGGGGGACTGCTTGGCTAACGGCTAGTAACTTTATCAGTCGTCTACTCGGGGCTATTTATATTATTCCATGGTACATCTGGATGGGATCTTATGCAGCTACGGCAAATGGTCTCTTTACCATGGGCTACAATATCTATGCCTGGTTCTTGCTGGTTTCAACAGCAGGGATTCCAGTTGCGGTGGCCAAGCAAGTTGCCAAGTACAATACCATGCGAGAAGAAGAGCATAGCTTTGCCCTGATTCGGAGCTTTTTAGGATTTATGACAGGACTTGGCCTCGTTTTTGCTTTAGTTTTGTATCTCTTTGCTCCTTGGCTAGCAGACTTGTCTGGCGTGGGCAAAGACTTGATCCCAATCATGCAAAGCTTGGCTTGGGGAGTCTTGATTTTCCCGTCTATGAGTGTTATCCGAGGATTTTTTCAAGGGATGAATAATCTCAAACCTTATGCCATGAGCCAAATTGCTGAGCAGGTCATTCGTGTTATCTGGATGCTCCTAGCAACCTTTATCATTATGAAACTTGGTTCAGGAGATTACCTAGTAGCGGTTACCCAATCCACCTTTGCTGCCTTTGTCGGCATGGTAGCTAGTTTTGCAGTTTTGATTTATTTCCTTGCCCAAGAAGGCTTACTCAAAAGAGTCCTTGAAACAGGGGATAAGATTAACAGCAAGCATCTTTTGATCGATACCATTAAGGAAGCCATTCCTTTTATCTTGACAGGGTCTGCCATCCAGCTCTTCCAGATTTTGGACCAGCTGACCTTTATCAATAGTATGAGCTGGTTTACCAACTACAGCAATGAGGACTTGGTTATCATGTTTTCTTATTTCTCAGCCAATCCTAATAAAATCACGATGATTTTGATTTCTGTTGGGGTTTCGATTGGGAGTGTAGGCTTGCCGCTTTTGACAGAAAACTATGTCAAGGGGGACTTGAAGGCAGCTTCTCGTCTCGTTCAGGACAGTCTCACCCTACTCTTTATGTTCTTGCTACCAGCAACGGTTGGAGTGGTTATGGTAGGAGAACCTCTTTATACAGTCTTCTATGGCAAGCCAGACAGTTTGGCTATGGGCTTATTTGTCTTTGCAGTTTTGCAGTCTATTATTTTAGGCTTGTACATGGTCTTGTCCCCCATGCTTCAAGCCATGTTCCGCAACCGCAAGGCCGTTCTCTATTTTATCTATGGTTCTATTGCCAAGCTGGTCTTGCAACTGCCTACCATCGCCCTTTTCCACAGTTATGGTCCCTTGATTTCAACAACCATCGCTCTTATCATTCCTAACGTCTTGATGTATCGGGATATTTGTAAAGTAACGGGTGTTAAGCGCAAGGTGATTGTGAAGCGAATCATTTTAATCAGTTTGCTGACCCTAGTCATGTTTCTGTTAATAGGAACCATCCAGTGGCTGTTAGGATTTGTTTTCCAACCAAGTGGACGTTTGTGGAGCTTCTTTTATGTAGCTCTTGTCGGTGCCATGGGGGGTGGACTCTACGGATTCATGAGTCTCTATACTCGTCTCTTAGATAAGGTTATTGGACAGGCCAAAGCTGCCCAGTTGCGAGCAAAATTTAAGTTTTCTTAAGATAGCATTTATAAATAAAAGGAATAAGTTGAACAATCTTTTAGGAGAACTTGAAACTTATTCCTTTTTTTAGCGTCAAAACAGCTAAAATTATCTTTTAAGAGTAGAAGATGAGGCCTTTTTCGATTTTTTTGGACAAAATCATTGACTAAACAAACTAAACGTTGTATAATAAAACAAATCTTTAAAGCAGGAGGTTCTGGAAATGAAAAAGTCTAAGAGCAAATATCTAACCTTGGCAGGTCTTGTCCTGGGTACAGGAATTTTATTGAGCGCGTGTGGAAATTCTAGCACAGGATCAAAAACCTATAACTATGTTTATTCAAGTGATCCATCTAGTTTGAACTATCTAGCAGAAAACCGCGCAACAACAAATGATATTGTGACCAACCTGGTAGATGGTCTCATGGAAAATGACCAATATGGGAACTATGTGCCATCCTTGGCAGAGGATTGGAGTGTTTCTAAGGACGGTTTGACCTATACCTACAAACTTCGTAAGGATGCCAAGTGGTTTACTTCTGAGGGAGAAGAATATGCTCCTGTAACTGCCCAAGATTTTGTGACAGGTTTGCAATATGCGGCTGATAAAAAATCAGAAGCCTTGTATCTAGTGCAGGACTCTGTTGCAGGTTTGGATGACTATATCACTGGTAAAACAAGCGACTTTTCAACTGTCGGTGTCAAGGCTCTTGATGACCAAACGGTTCAATACACCTTGGCTCGACCAGAACCTTACTGGAACTCAAAAACGACATCAACCATTCTTTTCCCAGTCAATGCGGATTTCCTAAAATCAAAAGGGGATGATTTTGGCAAGGTAGACCCTGCTAATATTTTGTACAATGGACCTTTCTTGATGAAAGCACTTGTCTCAAAATCTGCTATTGAATATAAGAAAAACCCTAATTACTGGGATGCTAAGAATGTCTTTGTAGACGATGTGAAATTGACCTACTATGATGGTAGCGACCAAGAATCACTGGAACGTAATTTTACAGCTGGTGCTTATACTACGGCTCGTCTTTTTCCTAACAGCTCCAGCTATGAAGGGATTAAAGAAAAATACAAAAACAATATCATCTATAGTATGCAAAATTCAACTTCATATTTCTTTAATTTTAACCTAGATAGGAAGTCTTACAATTATACTTCTAAAACAAGTGACATTGAAAAGAAATCGACTCAGGAAGCAGTTCTCAATAAAAACTTCCGTCAGGCTATCAATTTTGCTTTTGACAGAACATCTTATGGGGCTCAGTCTGAAGGGAAAGAAGGTGCAACAAAGATTTTGCGTAACCTAGTGGTTCCTCCAAACTTTGTCAGTATCAAGGGAAAAGACTTTGGTGAAGTTGTAGCCTCTAAGATGGTCAACTATGGTAAGGAATGGCAAGGTATCAACTTTGCGGATGGTCAAGACCCTTACTACAATCCTGAGAAAGCCAAGGCTAAGTTTGCGGAAGCTAAGAAAGAACTCGAAGCAAAGGGTGTTCAATTCCCAATCCACTTGGATAAGACTGTGGAAGTAACAGATAAAGTAGGCATACAAGGAGTTAGTTCTATCAAACAATCAATTGAATCTGTTTTAGGTTCTGATAATGTAGTGATTGACATTCAGCAATTAACATCAGATGAGTTTGACAGTTCAGGCTACTTTGCTCAAACAGCTGCTCAGAAAGACTATGATTTATATCATGGCGGTTGGGGACCTGATTATCAAGACCCGTCAACCTATCTCGATATTTTTAATACTAATAGTGGAGGATTTCTGCAAAATCTTGGACTAGAGCCTGGAGAAGCCAATGACAAGGCTAAGGCAGTTGGACTGGATGTCTATACTCAAATGTTGGAAGAAGCTAATAAAGAGCAAGATCCAGCCAAACGTTATGAGAAATATGCTGATATTCAAGCTTGGTTGATTGATAGTTCTTTAGTTCTTCCAAGTGTTTCGCGTGGGGGAACACCATCATTGAGAAGAACCGTACCATTTGCTGCTGCCTATGGTTTAACCGGTACAAAAGGGGTTGAATCATATAAATACCTCAAAGTACAAGATAAGATTGTCACAACAGACGAATATGCAAAAGCCAGAGAAAAATGGTTGAAAGAAAAAGAAGAATCCAATAAAAAAGCCCAAGAAGAATTGGCAAAACATGTCAAATAAGGATTTTTCAAGAAAAACGATGGTTTCGAAGGAAGCTGTCGTTTTTTAATAGAATGATAGTAAATTTGGAAGAAAAATCTCACATTTTTTTCTTTGTTTCTTGAGTTTATGTTATAATGAATATAACATAAATGTGAGACGCTATTTTCGAAAATCTACCCAATGTTGATTGAAGTATGCATATGCTAGGGTAATGTTATAGGAGGGATGCCGTCTACTGAAAAAGTAAGATAAAACGCAACAAATGATAAGTTCTTCTTTTATGTGAAGAGTTCTTATCTGCCTATTTAGTGATTTTTATGAAGGTATCATCATGGGCGCGATTATGGAATTTGCGACAGAAAAACAGATTGCATCCTTTCTCTCAACTTGCCGCATTGAAGGGCAAAAGAATTTTCTGATGGCTTTCAAGAAAAAGACATGGTTGAAATCCTTTATTGATTTTTTCATTATAGGTGGTTCCTACTATGTTCAGTCGAGTGTGAAGCCTAAAATTCTGGCATTCACACCTAAGGGGATTTTCTTGATGGACATCAGTGATATAACTGAAAATCGTTCTAATCAAGTCGTAGAGATGCCTTGGAATCAAGTTCAAGATTTTACTTATAAGCCAGTCTTGAATACAGTTAGGCTGAACTGGAACTATCAAAATGAAGCCTATATTTTTTCTGTGGATGTTGGTCAGATTAGTCAGCATGTAGGTCAGTATCAATTTAACAAAGAGCATTATGACTATTTAGTCAAACAGGATTTCTTTCAGTCTAAGTAAGCCCTAGCAAGGATTTTCACAAAAGAATCTGGAAGCTTTTCTGGATTCTTTTTAGTTTTACTAGCTAGTACTCAATGAAAATCAAAGAGCAAACTAGGAAGCTAGCCGCAGGTTGCTCAAAACAGTGTTTTGAGGTTGTAGATAAGACTGACGAAGTCAGTAACATATATACGGTAAGGCGACGCTGACGTGGTTTGAAGAGATTTTCGAAGAGTATAAGTCTATAGTTTGAAACTATAACTAGCTCTTGAAAAGAAGAAAATGAGTTGATGAAAATAAGTGGTACAATAGTTACTATAGATTTGGAGGAATTGTATGAGCAAGGAATTACACATTAACACAATTTTGGCCCAGGCGGGTATTAAGTCAGACGAAGCGACAGGAGCTTTGGTGGCACCGCTTCATTTTTCAACGACCTATCAGCATCCAGAGTTTGGTCGATCTACTGGATTTGACTATACGCGCACCAAAAACCCAACTCGTAGTAAGGCAGAAGAAGTCTTGGCAGCTATTGAGTCAGCAGACTATGCCCTAGCGACTAGCTCAGGGATGTCAGCTATTGTACTGGCCTTTAGCGTCTTTCCAGTAGGAAGTAAGGTCTTGGCAGTGCGTGATCTTTACGGTGGTTCTTTTCGCTGGTTTAACCAAGTGGAGCAGGAAGGTCGTTTCCATTTTACCTATGCCAATACAGAAAAAGAGTTGATTGCCGAGTTAGAAAAGGATGTGGATGTTCTCTATATCGAAACCCCAACCAATCCCTTGATGTTGGAATTTGATATCGAAAAACTAGCAAAATTGGCTCATGCTAAGGGTGCCAAAGTGGTGGTGGACAATACCTTCTATAGCCCTATCTACCAACGTCCGATCGAAGATGGAGCAGATATGGTTCTCCATTCAGCAACCAAGTATCTGGCAGGACACAATGATGTCTTGGCTGGAGTGGTTGTGACCAATAGTTTAGAACTATACGAGAAGCTTTTCTACAATCTCAATACGACAGGGGCAGTCTTGTCACCGTTTGACAGCTACCAGTTGATTCGTGGTCTCAAGACCTTGTCTCTTCGTATGGAGCGCTCAACAGCTAACGCCCAAGAAGTGGTTGCCTTTTTGAAGGATTCTCCAGCAGTCAAGGAGGTTCTCTATACTGGTCGTGGGGGGATGATTTCCTTTAAAGTAGTCGATGAAACGCGCATTCCTCATATTTTGAACAGTCTCAAGGTCTTCTCGTTTGCGGAAAGTTTGGGTGGGGTAGAAAGTCTCATTACTTATCCAACGACGCAAACTCATGCTGATATTCCAGCAGAAGTGCGCCATTCTTATGGTTTGACAGATGACCTCTTGCGCTTGTCAATTGGAATTGAGGATGCTAGAGATTTGATTGCAGATTTGCGCCAAGCCTTAGAAGGATAAGACAAAGATGAGAAAATATGATTTTACAAGCCTGCCCAACCGTTTAGGGCACCATACCTATAAATGGAAAGAAACAGAAACGGATAGTGAAGTTCTACCAGCTTGGATAGCGGATATGGACTTTGTGGTCTTGCCTGAAATCCGCCAAGCCGTGCAAACTTACGCAGACCAACTGGTTTATGGTTATACCTATGCCAGTGAAGACTTAATTAAGGAAGTTCAAAAGTGGGAAGCTACACAATACGGTTACAACTTTGACAAAGAGGCTCTTGTCTTTATCGAGGGTGTGGTACCAGCCATCTCAACAGCTATTCAAACCTTTACAAAAGAAGGCGAGGCGGTTTTAATTAACACGCCTGTCTATCCACCCTTTGCTCGCAGTGTCAAGTTGAACAACCGTAGATTGATTACCAATTCTTTGGTGGAAAAGGATGGTCTGTTTGAGATTGGCTTTGATCAACTGGAGAAGGATTTGGTGGAAGAGGAGGTTAAACTCTATATTCTTTGCAATCCTCACAATCCTGGTGGACGTGTTTGGGAAAAAGAAGTGTTGGAGAAGATTGGCCAACTCTGCCAAAAACACGGTGTTTTCTTGGTTTCGGATGAGATTCACCAAGATTTGACCCTCTTTGGTCACAAACACCAGTCTTTCAATACCATCAATCCTGATTTTAAAGAATTTGCTATCGTCTTGAGCAGTGCCACTAAAACCTTTAACATCGCTGGAACAAAAAATTCCTATGCAGTTATTGAAAATCCTAAGTTGCGACTGGCTTTCCAAAAACGCCAGTTGGCCAATAATCAGCATGAAATTTCAGGCTTGGGTTATTTGGCGACAGAAGCTGCCTATCGCTATGGGAAGGATTGGTTAGAGGAACTCAAGCAAGTCTTTGAAGACCACATCAATTATGTGGTGGATTTATTTGAAAAAGAGACTAACATCAAGGTCATGAAACCGCAAGGTACCTACTTGATTTGGCTTGACTTTTCAGCCTATGACCTGACTGATGAAACATTGCAAGAGTTGTTGAGAAATGAAGCCAAGGTTATCCTCAACCGTGGTTTGGATTTTGGAGAGGAAGGAAGTCTCCATGCCCGCCTCAATGTAGCCATGCCTAAATCCCTACTGCAAGAAGTTTGTCAGCGGATTGTGACGACTTTTGCCAAACGTTAAAAATCCATCCTTCTAGGAGAAAAGTCCTCCTAGAAGGCTATTTTCATAGGCGAAAATATGGTATAATAAACAGATAAGGTAAAGGTGAAAATATGGCTAAATTGATTCCGGGGAAAGTTCGTATCGAAGGTGTTGCCCTTTATGAAACTGGTAAGGTTGATATCATCAAGGAAAAGAACAATCGGCTCTACGCTCGCGTTGCAGAAGAAGAACTGCGCTATAGTTTAGAGGATGATTTGGTTTTTTGTGCCTGTGATTTTTTTCAAAAGAGGGGCTACTGTGTGCATTTGGCAGCGCTAGAGCATTTTCTGAAAAATGATGAGCGTGGTCAGGAAATCTTGTGGAGTCTGGAAGAAGGTCATGAAGAAAAAGAGGCCATTGAAACCAAGGTGACCTTGGGTGGCAAGTTTTTGGATCAAATTTTATCTCCAAAATCAGAATGCGCCTATGAGTTATCAGTTGTGGGTCAGGTGGAAGCAGGAAGCAATCATATCTTGTGGACTCTGAGAATCGGCCAAATCAATAGCCAAAAATACTATGTCATTCGGGATATTCTACTCTTTTTAAGGATTGTCGAGCAGAGAAAGTCTTATATGATTGGCAAGGTCTATGAGGAGTCTCTTTCTTGGGAAGCCTTTGATGAGGCCAGCCAAGAACTTCTGACGTTCTTACGGGGACTGATGGAGGAAGGACAGGCTCCAGACCTCTTTTTCCAAAACCAGGGTCGGCACCTCTTTTTCCCTCTGACCTTTTTTGAGCAGGGTGTGAATTTACTGATGACCTTGCCCCATTTTCAATTTGACCATCAAGTGGATAGCTACCAGACCCTGCTTTTTCAGGATATGCATGCTGATGCTAATCTATTTGCCTTTACAGTAACAGAATACTCGGATTATTTTGAAATGGAAATCAGAGAGAGTCCAAGAGTTAATGCCTTTTATCAGGGAGCTGTACTTTTCCATAAAGGACAGGTTTATTTTCTAACAGACCAACAGATGCGTCTTCTCAAGGAAATTAAAGCGCTACCTGTGGATCAGCATGGAAAGAAATACCTGCAATTTGATAGTAGTGACCGAGATAAGTTGGCTTCTTGTTTAACTTTTTTTAGCCAGATGGGGACTGTTTCAGCTCCAGAACGGTTACAAATCAAAACGTTTGCGCCCTCTTTTTACTTTGACAGGGAAGAAGATAATCGGATTCGTTTAGAGATTCAGTTTGATTATGGGGATAGACAGGTATCTAGCCGACAGGAGCTAGAAGAATTGCCATTTTCAAGTGATGCTGACTTAGAAGAAAGAATTTTCCAAGTCTGTTTGGTTACAGGTTTTGAAGCAGACTTTCAATCTTGGCGTCAGGCCCTAAAAGCAGAGTCTGTCTATCATTTCTTCCACGAAATCATTCCAGTCTTTGAAAAACTCGGGAATGTTGACCTATCAGACAAGTTAGAAGAACTCTATAACCTAGCAAGCCCTCAAGTGCAGATTGCTTCCAAGGGAGGTCTCTTGGAAATCCAATTTGATTTTCAAGATATTGCCCAAGAGGAAATTGATCAAGCCATGCAGGCCTTGGTTGCCAATCAAGATTTTTACATTGATTCGTCCAATCGAGTCTACTTTTTCGATGAAGAAACCAAGAAAATTCGCCAAAATCTACAGGAACTGGGGCAGTTTGAATTAAAAGATGGGACCTTGCAGGCTCGAAAATCTTTGGCTTATAGTTTAGCTCATCTTTTTGAAGGGCGTGACCGTGTTTCTTTTTCACAAGAATTCCAGAATCTGGCTCATGATTTGACGCATCCAGAGGACTTTCCTAGACAAGCAACTCAGGTTCAGGCTGATTTGCGAGATTATCAGGAAAAGGGAATCGGCTGGCTGCAAATGCTCCATCATTATGGTTTTGGTGGGATTTTGGCTGATGATATGGGATTGGGGAAAACACTCCAGACCATTGCTTTTTTGACCAGTCAAGTGACAAAAGAAAGTCGGGTCTTGATTTTAGCTCCGTCAGGTTTGATCTACAACTGGGCAGATGAATTTCAGAAATTTGCCCCACAGTTGGATGTGGCTGTTGTTCATGGTTTGAAAACTAGTCGTGAGGAGATTCTTGCTGAGAGCCATCAAATCTATGTGACGAGCTATGCTACCTTCCGTCAGGACAGTGAGCTTTATCAGGGGATGGCCTTTGACTTCCTTTTCTTAGATGAGGCTCAGGTCATGAAAAACGCCCAGACCAAGATTGCTCAGACTTTGAGACAATTTGTGGTGCCGTCTGTCTTTGCCTTGTCAGGAACTCCGATTGAAAACCATCTGGGTGAGTTGTGGTCTATTTTCCAAATCGTCATGCCAGGACTTTTGCCAAGCAAGAAAGAATTTATGAAATTACCAGCTGAGCGCGTTGCTCAGTTTATCAAGCCTTTCGTGATGAGGCGCAAGAAAGAAGAAGTGCTGACTGAATTGCCAGATTTGATTGAAGTAGTTTATAAGAATGAACTGGAAGACCAGCAAAAGGCTATCTACCTAGCCCAGTTGCAACAGATGAGAGATAGATTGGCTCAAGTGTCAGATCAGGAATTTCAGCGAAGTCGTGTGGAAATCTTGTCTGGTCTGATGCGCTTGCGCCAAATCTGTGACACTCCTGCCCTCTTTATGGAAGATTATCAGGGAGCCAGTGGCAAACTGGATAGTCTCCGAGACCTGCTGGTACAGGTGGCAGACGGCGGACACCGTGTCTTGATTTTCTCGCAGTTCAAGGGAATGTTGGAGAAAATTGAACAAGAACTGCCAGACTTGGGCTTGACTTCCTTTAAAATTACGGGTTCAACCCCAGCCAAGGAAAGACAAGACATGACCAAGGCCTTTAACCAAGGGGAAAGAGATGCCTTTCTGATTTCCCTCAAGGCTGGTGGTGTCGGTCTGAACCTGACAGGTGCTGATACGGTTATCTTGGTCGATCTTTGGTGGAATCCTGCTGTTGAGGCGCAAGCCATTGGCCGTGCCCATCGGATGGGTCAGGAAGAAACGGTTGAGGTCTATCGCTTGGTGACCAAGGGAACTATTGAAGAAAAAATTCAGGAACTCCAAGAACAAAAGAAACATCTGGTGTCACAAGTATTGGACGGCACAGAGTCACGTGGCAGTCTCACCCTAGCAGAAATTAGAGAAATTTTGGGAATTTCTGAAGCCAGCACTTGAAAAATCAAGACAATACGCTATAATGAAGTGTTGAAAGGAAATAGAAAATGAAACAAGAACGATTTCCATTGGTGTCAGATGACGAGGTCATGCTGACTGAGATGCCAGTCATGAACTTGTACGATGAGTCTGATCTGATCAGTAATATCAAGGGTGAGTATCGAGATAAAAATTATTTAGAATGGGCTCCTATTACTGAAGAGGCGCCAGTCAAACCGATTGAAAAGCAAGTAGAGAAACCTAAAAAGGCTCCTTTAGGGGTTAAAAAAGAAGGAAAGAGCTATGCAGAGGTGGCGCGTGAAGAAGCGCGTGCAGACTTGAAAAAGAAACGCTCTGCTAACTATCTAACTCAGGATTTCAGCCGTGCGAGACGTCATTCTCAATCAGGCCTCGTTAGACAGGGCAATCAACCGACAGCGCCTTTCCAAAAGGAAAATCCTGGTGAATTTGTCAAATATAGCCAAAAATTGACCCAGTCTCATTACATCTTGGCGGAAGAAGTTCATTCTATCCCTACCAAGAGTGAAGAAGTGGCAGCACCTGCTCCAAAGAAAAACAACTATGATTTTCTAAAGAAGAGCCAAATCTACAATAAAAAAAGTAAACAAACAGAACAAGAACGTCGGGTTGCCCAAGAGTTGAATCTGACCAGAATGACAGAATAGGGGAGAAAACATGCCAAAGACATATCATTTTATCGGGATTAAGGGATCAGGGATGAGTGCCTTGGCCTTGATGTTGCACCAAATGGGGCACAAGGTTCAGGGATCAGATGTTGAAAAGTACTACTTTACCCAACGTGGTCTTGAGCAGGCAGGGATTACTATTCTTCCTTTTGATGAAAAGAACCTAGACGGTGATATGGAAATTATCGCTGGAAATGCCTTTCGTCCAGATAACAATGTCGAAATTGCCTATGCAGACCAAAATGGTATCAGCTACAAACGTTATCATGAGTTCCTTGGTAGCTTTATGCGTGACTTTGTTAGCATGGGAGTAGCAGGAGCGCATGGAAAAACTTCAACGACAGGTATGTTGTCTCATGTCTTGTCTCACATCACGGATACTAGCTTCTTGATTGGGGATGGGACAGGCCGTGGTTCGGCCAATGCCAAATATTTTGTCTTTGAATCTGACGAATATGAGCGCCATTTCATGCCTTACCACCCAGAATACTCTATTATTACCAACATTGACTTTGACCATCCAGACTATTTCACAAGTCTCGAGGATGTTTTCAATGCCTTTAACGACTATGCCAAACAAATTACCAAGGGTCTTTTTGTCTATGGTGAAGATGCAGAATTGCGTAAAATTACGTCTGATGCACCAATTTATTATTATGGTTTTGAAGCAGAAGGCAATGACTTTGTAGCTAGCGATCTTCTTCGTTCAACAACTGGTTCAACCTTCACAGTTCATTTCCGTGGACAAGACTTGGGGCAATTCCACATTCCAACCTTTGGTCGTCACAATATCATGAATGCGACAGCCGTTATTGGTCTTCTTTACACAGCAGGATTTGATTTGAACTTGGTGCGTGAGCACTTGAAAACATTTGCCGGTGTTAAGCGTCGTTTCACTGAGAAAATTGTCAATGATACAGTGATTATCGATGACTTTGCCCACCATCCAACAGAAATTATTGCGACCTTGGATGCGGCTCGTCAGAAATACCCAAGCAAGGAAATTGTAGCGGTCTTCCAACCGCATACCTTTACAAGAACCATTGCCTTGTTAGATGACTTTGCTCATGCTTTAAACCAAGCAGATGCTGTTTACCTAGCGCAAATCTATGGATCTGCTCGTGAGGTAGACCATGGAGATGTCAAGGTAGAAGACCTAGCCAATAAAATCAACAAGAAACACCAAGTGATTACTGTTGAAAATGTTTCCCCACTCCTAGACCATGATAATGCTGTCTACGTCTTTATGGGAGCAGGAGACATCCAAACCTATGAATACTCATTTGAGCGTCTCTTGTCAAACTTGACAAGCAATGTTCAATAGGTTATTCTCATGGAAATTCCAATTAAGATCATTCAGGCAAGTCAGTCTGATTTGGCTGAGATAGAGGCGATTCAAACTTCGTCTTTTCCGGCTGAAAAGCAGCAACCTTCCCATATCTTAGAAGAAAGTATCCGTAAGTGTGCGGATACCTTTCTTCTAGCTAGGGATGAAAATAAACTTTTAGGCTATATTCTATCAAGTCCGCAGTCAGACAATCCGCAATGTCTAAAAATACATTCTTTGGTCATCGAGGCTGACCATCAGAGACAGGGCTTGGGAACACTTCTTCTTGCAGCCTTGAAAGAGATGGCAGTTGAGCTGGATTACAAAGGGATTCGTTTGGAGAGTCCTGATGAGCTGCTTTCCTATTTTGAAATGAACGGTTTTATCGATGAAGAAACTTCGCTTTATGCAACTAGCCAGGGTTTTAGTATGATTTGGTTTAATCCCTTTTATCTGGAGGCACAATGGAAATTAGGAAAGTAAGATTAGAAGATTTGGATCGTATCGTCGAGATTGAACTAGAGAATTTCTCGGTAGAAGAAGCCATTCCTCGCTCTGTTTTTGAGGCACATTTGCGAGAAATACAGACCTCTTTTCTGGTTGCAGAAAGAGAGGGAAGGATTATGGGTTATATAGAAGGGCCAGTTGGCCCCCACCGCCATCTGCAAGACCAGTCTTTTACAGAAGAAATAAAAGACCATAGTCATGAGCCTGGTGGTTATATCTCTGTCACCTGTCTGTCGATTGCAAAGGAAGCACAGGGCCTCGGACTGGGTCAGAAATTGCTAACAGCCTTGAAAGAACTGGCTCTTGAACACGAAAGAGAAGGCATTAACCTAACCTGTCATGACTATCTCATCGCCTACTATGAAAAACATGGATTTGTCAATGAAGGCTTGTCCCAGTCAACCTTTGCAGGGGAAACTTGGTATGATATGGTCTGGGAAGCTAATACTCTTCGAAAATCAAATTCAAACCACGTCAGCGTCGCCTTACCGTACTCAAGTACAGCTTGCGGCTAGCTTCCTAGTTTGCTCTTTGATTTTCATTGAGTATAAAAAATAAGCTAGGAAAAGTATCATAGGTTGCTTTTCTTGGACTTTTAAGATATAATATTATGGATTGTCAACAAGGAGGAAAAACTTTTGAGTGAAAAGTCAAGAGAAGAAGAGAAATTAAGCTTTAAAGAGCAGATTCTGAGAGATTTAGAAAAAGTAAAAGGCTATGATGAAGTTCTGAAAGAAGATGAGGCAGTAGTTCCTACTCCTGCAAATGAACCTTCAGCTGAAGAACTCATGGCTGATTCCTTGTCAACGGTAGAGGAGATTATGAGAAAAGCTCCTACCGTGCCGACTCACCCAAGTCAAGATGTACCAGCTTCTCCAGCAGATGAGATTCAAAGAGAAATTCCTGGTGTTCCAAGTCAAGATGTACCTTCTTCTCCAGCGGAAGAAAGTGGATCAAGACCAGGTCCAGGTCCTGTTAGACCTAAGAAATTTGAAAGAGAATACAATGAAACTCCAACAAGGGTAGCTGTTTCCTATAAGACGGCAGAGAAAAAAGCAGAACAAGCAGGTCCAGAAACACCTACGCCTGCTACAGAAACAGTGGATATCATCAGCGATACACCACGTCGTAGCCGTAGAGAAGGAGCAAAACCCGTTAAGCCTAAGAAAGAGAAGAAGTCACATGTGAAAGCCTTTGTGATTTCATTCCTTGTATTCCTTGCCTTGCTCTCAGCAGGTGGTTACTTTGGTTACCAGTACGTGCTAGATTCTTTATTGCCTATTGATGCTAATTCTAAGAAATATGTGACGGTTCAAATTCCTGACGGTTCAAACGTTCAAGAAATCGGTACGACGCTTGAAAAAGCTGGTTTGGTAAAGCATGGTCTGATTTTTAGCTTTTATGCCAAGTATAAAAATTATACCGATTTGAAAGCAGGTTACTACAATTTGCAAAAGAGTATGAGTACAGAAGACTTACTCAAAGAGTTGCAAAAAGGTGGAACAGATGAACCACAAGAACCTGTCCTTGCGACTTTGACAATTCCAGAAGGTTATACTTTGGATCAGATTGCTCAAGCTGTGGGTCAATTGCAAGGTGACTTCAAAGAGCCTTTGACAGCGGAGGCTTTCTTGGCTAAAGTTCAAGATGAGACGTTTATCAGTCAAGAAGTTGCCAAATATCCGAGTCTACTTGAAAGCTTGCCTACAAAGGAAAGTGGGGCTCGTTATCGTTTGGAAGGATACCTTTTCCCAGCTACTTACTCTATCAAGGAAAGCACAACTATTGAGAGCTTGATTGATGAGATGTTAGCTGCTATGGATAAGAACCTATCTCCTTACTATAGTACGATCAAATCTAAAAACTTGACTGTCAATGAGTTGTTGACCATTGCTTCCTTGGTCGAAAAAGAAGGTGCCAAGACAGAAGATCGTAAGCTCATTGCAGGTGTATTCTACAATCGTTTGAATCGTGATATGCCACTTCAAAGTAATATTGCAATCTTGTATGCCCAAGGAAAACTGGGGCAAAATATCAGTCTAGCTGAGGATGTTGCGATTGATACCAACATTGATTCACCTTATAATGTTTATAAAAATGTAGGTCTCATGCCTGGTCCAGTCGATAGTCCAAGTCTGGATGCGATTGAGTCAAGCATCAATCAAACTAAGAGCGATAACCTCTACTTTGTAGCAGATGTCACAGAAGGCAAGGTCTACTATGCTAATAATCAAGAAGACCACGACCGCAATGTCTCTGAACATGTCAACAGCAAATTAAACCAAACAAACTAAAATTATGTGATACTTCACATCATTTTCTTTAGAAAATATCATCAGAAGAAAGTTGAGAAAAATGGCAGAAAAAACATATCCTATGACCCTTGAGGAAAAGGAAAAACTTGAAAAAGAATTAGAAGAATTGAAATTGGTTCGCCGACCAGAAGTGGTAGAACGCATTAAGATTGCCCGTTCATACGGTGACCTTTCTGAAAACAGTGAGTACGAAGCAGCTAAGGATGAACAAGCCTTTGTCGAAGGACAAATCTCTAGCTTGGAAACAAAAATCCGCTATGCCGAAATCGTCAATAGTGACTCAGTTGCAGATGATGAAGTAGCGATTGGTAAAACAGTCACTATCCAAGAAATTGGTGAGGACGAAGAAGAAGTTTATATTATCGTAGGTTCAGCGGGTGCGGATGCCTTTGCAGGTAAGGTTTCAAATGAAAGCCCAATTGGACAAGCCTTGATTGGTAAGAAAACAGGTGACACAGCAACGATTGAAACACCTGTTGGTAGCTATGATGTAAAAATCTTGAAGGTTGAAAAAACAGCCTAAAAACAGAAAAAAGGAGTGGGGAGGCGATGCGCTTCACTCACTCCTTTTTCCATTTTAAATTGAATTGAAATTGGAGACTATATGAGTTCAAAGAAGAAAAACAAGATGGAGCGTGGTCTGACCAATCGTCACGTGCAGGTTATGGCCATCGCTGGAACAATCGGAACAGGACTCTTTTTGGGAGCAGGTCGCTCTATTAGCCTAACCGGTCCTTCCATTGTACTGATTTATATGATTACAGGGGCTTTCATGTTCCTCATGATGCGTGCGGTTGGGGAAATGCTCTACCAAGACCCTGAGCAACATACCTTTATCAACTTTATCACGCGCCATTTGGGTAAGGGCTGGGGCTATTTCTCGGTTTGGTCTTACTGGCTATCTGTTGTCTTTATCGGTATGGCGGAAATTACTGCTATCGCACATTATGTGCAATTTTGGTTCCCAACTTGGCCAAGTTGGATGATTGAGATTGGATTTTTGACCATTCTAGCCTTGGTTAATCTGATTGCGGTGAAGCTCTTTGGGGAAGTTGAGTTTTGGTTTGCTATGGTCAAGATTGTGGCTATTTTAGCCATGATTGCAACAGGAGTCTTTATGGTCTTGACAGGCTTTAAGACACCACATGGAGTAGCAAGTTTGGCCAATGTTACCGACAATTTCTCCCTCTTCCCAAATGGAGGTGTCAACTTTGTCATGGCCTTCCAGATGGTGTTCTTTGCCTATCTTATGATTGAATTTATCGGGGTCACAACTTCTGAAACCAAAAACCCACGTCAGGTTTTGCCAAAAGCCGTTAAGGAAATTCCTTTGCGTATCGCCTTTTTCTACGGTGGTGCCCTCTTAGCCATCATGGCTATCATTCCATGGCGTGAACTGGCTTCTGCTGATTCACCTTTTGTTACAGTATTTGAATTGGCCGGTGTCAAGTGGGCGGCAGCCTTGATTAACTTCGTCGTTTTGACCTCAGCAGCATCTGCCCTTAACTCAACCCTTTATTCAACAGGGCGTCATTTGTATCAGATTGCTCATGATTCGCCAAATCGCTTCCTAAAGGCTATCAAGGCAGATACTCTTTCTCGCCACAATGTGCCACAAAATGCCATCATTGCCTCAGCGGTTTTGATTGCCCTAGCAGCCTTTATCAACGTCTTGCCAGGAGTTTCGGATGCCTTTGCCCTGATTACGGCATCATCATCAGGTGTCTATATTGCCATTTATATCTTAATCATGGTGGCTCACCTTAAATACCGCAAGTCACCAGACTTTATGGCGGATGGCTATCTCATGCCCCATTATCGTTTCCTAAATCCTTTAACCATGCTCTTCTTTGTCTTTGTCTTTGTAACCCTCTTTTTACAAGAGTCTACATTTGTAGGAGCAATCGGCTCAGCTATCTGGATTATCGGTTTTGGGATTTATAGCCAGTGGAAATTTAGAAAATAGATTAAGGACTCATCAACTCAGGTTGGTGGGTTTTTGCTAGTTTGACATCCTTTTGAAATAAGACTATAATACAAGCTATATCAGTTTTCAAGGAGGTTTGGATGTACTTTAGATTGGAAAATAAGGAATCCCATAAATCACAAGAAATAGGGAATCTGATTCGTGTTTATAACCGTTTAAAAAGAGAAGAAGCTGAAAGTGAGCCACTTAATCTTTATGTCGAAGATGAAAAGGGCAATCTCCTGGCAGGTTTGATAGCAGAGACTTTTGGAAATTGGCTAGAAATCGAGTATTTATTTGTAAAAGAGGAACTGCGAGGGCAAGGAATCGGTTCAAAACTATTGCAGCAAGCAGAGACTGAAGCTAAGAATCGAAACTGTCGTTTTGCTTTTGTCAATACCTACCAGTTTCAGGCGCCAGATTTTTATCAGAAACATGGCTACAAGGAAGTCTTTACCTTACAAGACTATCCCTACATTGGGCAAAGATATTATTACCAAAAGGATTTGTGACCTAGACTTCTATCCTTTGAAGAGGAGCTTAGCTAAGTATCAAATAAGAACGAATACTCTTTATCATGTAAGATGATAGAGAGTTTTTTTGTTAATAAAATCTTACAAAATGACAAATATATATTGCATTAAGTTAGATATATGGTATAATGTTTTTAAAAGAAGCGCAACTTTTTAAAATTAATGAGAATCAAAGAGAAAACCAAGAATATTAATGGAGGAATAAAAAATGGAAGTTATAAATGTAAGTAAGCATTATGGTCATTCAATCATTCTCAAAGGTATAAATTTTGCACTTAATAAGGGTGAAATTGTTGGTCTAGTAGGGAGAAACGGAGTTGGCAAGAGTACATTGATGAAAATTCTTGTTCAGAATAATCAACCGACTTCAGGGAATATTATAAGTAGTGATAATGTTGGGTATTTAATCGAAGAACCAAAATTATTTTTATCTAAAACAGGTTTAGAGAATTTAAAATATTTGTCAAATTTATATGGTGTTGACTACAATCAAGAAAGATTTGGAAGTTTGATCCAAGAGTTAGATTTGACTCAGTCTATTAATAAAAAAGTAAAGACCTATTCTTTGGGTACAAAACAAAAATTAGCTTTGCTTCTAACTCTCGTTACGGAACCTGATATATTGATTTTAGATGAACCGACTAATGGTTTAGATATTGAATCATCACAAATAGTTTTAGCAGTTCTAAAAAACTTAGCTTTACATGAAAATGTGGGAATTTTAATATCGAGTCATAAATTAGAAGATATTGAAGAAATTTGTGAGAGGGTCCTTTTATTGGAGAACGGGCTTTTGACATTTCAAAAAGTAGGAAAAGATAGTCATAATTGCTTGTTTGAGATAGCTTTTTCATCAGCTACAGATAGAGACATTTTCATCACCAAACAAGAATTTGGGGATATTGTTCAGGAAGAGGGATTGAGAATTACTATGTCTGGGAATATTCAAAGTAGTGAGCTTTTTAAATTTTTTAACGAAAACTCTATTAAAGTAGTTGATTTTGAAACTAAAAAAGAGACGCTTAAAGATATTTATCTAAATCGTTCAAAATAAAGGAAGGTTATAATCATGAAATTAAATAAATTGAATTTTCTTAAGGAAAATATAAGAGATTTATATTCATCAGGCGTAATATATCTAGGATTGGTTATCTCGTTTATACCGCCTATACTGGTTATATTCTTTATTCTAAAGACTCAAGGGACATCACTTGGTATTAAGCATATTTCAAATTTTTATGCTATGCTCGGTATGTTAATGGCTGTTATACATGCTAACCGAATTATTAGCAGGGATTTTTCCCACAATACGATCAGTTTATTTTATAATCAACAGAAAAATCGGATGATTTACGTCTTGTCCAATTTTCTATATGCCATCTCAGTTTCCATTATCTATGCTTTGAATGGTATTGTGTTACTAGTCATCGTAAGTAAATTGGGTGTTCCAGGTGATTTAGGATTAGATTTTATTGTAGCCATTGTAGTCAATACAATTTTGTTAGTCCTATTTTATTTTCTATTATCTTACATTTTCTATTTATATAAATTGAAAAGTGGCTTGGTATTTGGTATTTTAGTAGCTTTACTACTCTTTGTCCCTAATATATTAAATACGATTATGATGAATACTAGTAATGATTTGTTTATCAAAGCGATTGAACTTCTTCCTTTTTATTCCTTACCTGTATTTGTTGCTTCAAATACGATGTCTATTAGTCAGTATCTTGTGGTAATCACTACAATCATTTTATTGTATTTTTTCACTCTCAAGAAAAGCAAGGAGTATTCATTTTAGTTTCGTTTAGTATTATTTTGCAGACTTAAAATCTAGTAAAAAATCAGTCATCTTGCTATGCTCCTGCTCTTGCTGTTTACCACGTTTTTGACTTATACTAGACTCATTTCCAAAAGCATTATATAATAGTGATATGAAATCAACTAAATAAGAAATACAAGCAATCAAAACTCGCTTAAAAGACCCTACTAAAGCTAATACTAAACAAAAAATCAAATAGCAAACTAGGAAGTTTATTTCAAACAATCCAACATACTGATTTTAGTCTGAAGATAATATTGGAGTGTAAATTCATGGGGTTATAATAAATAGCTGACAGCTTGTGTTAGTTTGGAATTTTTTAAGAGTAGATGAATATTAAAATTATAAGGAGGACGCAGGTGGCTAAAAATTTAAAATTAAAATTAGCTCGTGTGGAGCTTGATTTAACACAAGGTCAACTGGCAGAGGCTGTCGGGGTGACGCGCCAGACTATTGGTTTGATAGAGGCGGGGAAATACAATCCCAGTCTCTCGCTCTGCCAGTCCATTTGCAGATGTTTAGGGAAAACCCTAGATCAACTATTTTGGGAGGAAGAAGATGGTAAATAAATTCATTCATTATCAATTACTTGACGAAAGAGAAGAACAACTAATCAATAAAGCTGGAGCGGAATCCTTTACCCTTTTCATTGGACTTGTGCTTCTAAGCTATTTGGTGGCTGTATTAGCTCCCTCTCTTTTTAATCCGAATTTTCTAGTCTATACTCTGATAGTAGGAATTTTCTTCTTTTTCAATCGTGCCCGTTATCTGGGAGTGACCTACTATAGTCGTTTTCATTTTACGATTTTGGGTTGTTTTTTCCTAACCTTGGCTATTACGGCTCTTTTGATGTTACAGAATTATCAATTCAACATAGAAATTTATCAGCATAATCCTTTGAATGCTAAATACCTGTCCGCTTGGGCCATTACTTATGTCATTTACCTTCCTTGGGTTTTTATAGGCAATCTCGGTCTGAAGAGCTATGGCGAATGGGCTCAGAAAAAATTTGAGCAAGACATGGATGAACTGGAGAGTGGTGAATAGCTTGTTACTCTTTTCTCAATCCAGCTAAAATGTGATATAATAGTACTAATTTATTGGAATACATGAAAGTTCTTGAAAATTTTCATGGGTTTCTAGCTAAGGAAGTAGGAAAAGTATGTATCCAGATGATAGTTTGACATTGCACACGGACTTGTACCAGATTAATATGATGCAGGTTTACTTTGACCAAGGGATTCACAATAAAAAGGCTGTCTTTGAGGTGTATTTCCGCCAACAGCCTTTTAAGAATGGCTATGCGGTTTTTGCAGGTTTGGAAAGAATTGTGAGTTATCTTGAAGACCTGCGTTTTTCAGATAGTGATATTGCCTATTTGGAATCGCTAGGCTATCATGGGGCATTCTTGGACTATCTCCGCAATTTCAAGTTGGAGTTGACCGTTCGTTCTGCCCAAGAAGGGGACTTGGTTTTTGCTAATGAGCCTATTGTGCAGGTGGAAGGTCCTCTAGCCCAATGCCAGTTGGTCGAAACGGCTCTTCTAAACATCGTCAACTACCAGACCTTGGTGGCGACTAAGGCAGCTCGTATTCGTTCGGTTATCGAAGATGAACCCTTGATGGAGTTTGGGACACGTCGGGCGCAAGAGATGGATGCGGCTATCTGGGGAACACGCGCAGCGGTGATTGGTGGTGCCAATGGGACCAGCAATGTGCGTGCTGGTAAACTCTTTGATATTCCTGTCTTGGGGACCCATGCCCATGCCTTGGTACAGGTTTATGGTAACGACTATGAGGCTTTCAAGGCTTATGCTGCGACCCACAAAAATTGCGTCTTTCTTGTAGATACCTATGATACCCTTCGCATCGGAGTTCCAGCTGCCATTCAGGTGGCGCGTGAGCTGGGTGATCAGATTAACTTTATGGGTGTGCGGATTGACTCTGGGGATATTGCCTACATTTCTAAGAAAGTCCGTCAACAACTGGACGAGGCTGGATTTACAGAGGCTAAGATTTATGCTTCTAATGATTTGGACGAAAATACCATCCTCAACCTCAAGATGCAAAAGGCCAAGATTGATGTCTGGGGCGTGGGTACAAAGCTGATTACAGCTTATGACCAGCCAGCTCTTGGTGCAGTTTATAAGATTGTGGCCATTGAAGATGAAAATGGGAACATGCGCAATACGATTAAGCTGTCAAATAATGCTGAAAAAGTGTCTACGCCAGGTAAGAAGCAGGTGTGGCGCATTACCAGTCGTGAAAAAGGCAAGTCAGAAGGCGACTACATTACCTATGATGGTGTGGATGTTGCCAGCATGACAGAAATCAAGATGTTCCATCCGACCTATACATACATCAAGAAGACGGTTCGTAATTTTGATGCTGTGCCTCTCTTGGTGGATATTTTTAAAGATGGGAAATTGACTTACAGCTTGCCTAGCTTGACTGAGATTCAGGATTATGCTCGTAAGGAATTTGACAAGCTTTGGGATGAGTACAAGCGCGTGCTTAATCCACAGCATTATCCAGTGGATTTGGCGCGTGATGTATGGCAAGACAAGATGGACTTGATTGACAAGATGCGCAAGGAAGCCCTTGGTGAAGGAGAAGAAGAATGAGTTTGCAAGAAACGATTATCCAAGAGCTGGGTGTCAAACCAGTGATTGATGCCCAGGAAGAAATCCGTCGTTCTATTGATTTCTTAAAAAGATATCTGAAAAAACATCCCTTCCTAAAAACCTTTGTACTAGGGATTTCTGGAGGACAAGACTCAACCTTAGCAGGACGTTTAGCTCAATTAGCTATGGAAGAACTGCGAGCAGAAACGGGAGACGACAGCTATAAATTTATCGCTGTCCGCCTGCCTTATGGAGTGCAAGCTGATGAAGCAGATGCTCAAAAAGCCTTAGCATTCATCCAACCAGATGTCAGCTTGGTTGTGAATATCAAGGAATCAGCCGACGCCATGACGGCAGCAGTCGAAGCGACAGGTAGTCCTGTTTCAGATTTTAACAAGGGGAATATCAAGGCTCGTTGCCGTATGATTGCTCAATATGCCCTTGCGGGCGCCCATAGCGGAGCGGTCATTGGAACAGACCACGCTGCGGAAAATATCACAGGTTTCTTTACCAAGTTTGGTGATGGTGGTGCGGATATTCTCCCTCTTTACCGCCTCAATAAACGCCAAGGAAAACAACTCTTGAAGGAACTTGGTGCAGACCCAGCACTTTATGAAAAAATCCCAACAGCAGACCTAGAAGAAGATAAACCAGGTCTAGCTGACGAAGTAGCTCTCGGAGTCACCTATGAAGAGATTGACGACTACCTAGAAGGCAAAACAATCAGCCCAGAAGCCCAAACGACTATCGAAAACTGGTGGCACAAAGGCCAACATAAACGCCACCTACCAATCACCGTATTTGATGACTTTTGGGAGTGAGACAGAAATCGGTAACTCGAAGAGTTCGATTCCGTTGTCTCACCCCCGCAACGATGACTAGGTTTAAAAAAGCTTGGTAAAGCGTATTTCAAACCAGACAGCGTCTGCGTCAAGTAACTAGAGTAAAAACTTGTTTTCTAGCTGTTACTGAGTTGAGCCTTTTTACTACGAACATAGAAATAAGGAAGTGAGGAAGGTCCAGTGAGCCTTTTTAGCTTATTACCTTGAAATTCAAAAGTAAAACAAATTTCAATGGAGATTGGACAGAGAATCATCTATCAGAAAGTGAGGTAGTATCGTGAAATCTATCGGTACACAAATATTACAAACAGAACGTTTGATTTTAAGAAGATTTGTGGAGAGTGATGCAGAAGCCATGTTTCAAAATTGGGCTTCATCCGCTGAGAATCTAACCTATGTCACTTGGGATCCCCATTCTGATGTCGAGGTGACTCGAAATTCGATTCGTAACTGGGTTGCTTCCTATACTAATCCCAACTATTACAAATGGGCTATTTGTCTCAAAGAAAACCTAGAGCAAGTGATAGGAGATATCAGCATCGTTGCAATAGATGAGAACAATTCTTCTTGTGAAATTGGCTATATTTTAGGAAAAAACTATTGGGGTCGTGGTCTTATGACAGAGGCCTTAAAAGCTGTCTTGGACTTTTGTTTTACTCAAGCAAGTTTTCAAAAAGTCAAGGCACGTTATGCCAGTCTCAATCCAGCTTCAGGTCGTGTCATGGAGAAAGCAGGGATGTCCTATCTACAAACCATTGTTAATGGTGTAGAGAGAAAAGGCTATCTTGCGGATCTTATTTATTATCAGATAAGTAGGGAAGAATGTTGAATTCTCTTTTCTGTTTCTATCGAAGTCAGACTTTGTCTGGCTTTTTTTGCAACAGTTTTTACATAACCTGATTAAATTCCTATTTTTCCCTATCATTGTCCCTATTTTTTCGAAAATGGAAGGAGTATAATAAATCTATCAATAAAATGATAGGAGGAACTTTATGGGTCATATTTTCTTTTTTCTAAGTGTCTTTTTGGCAGGGATTCTATCCTTCTTTTCTCCTTGTATCTTACCCTTGTTACCAGTCTATGCAGGGGTGTTACTAGATGATAAGGATGGTGCTCAGGCTTCTAGCAACAAATTTTCAATCTCAGTTGTTAGTTTATTGCGAACGCTGGCCTTTATAGCGGGGATTTCCTTTATTTTTATCTTACTAGGTTATGGAGCTGGCTTTTTAGGCGATTTGCTTTATGCTTCTTGGTTCCAATATGTGACGGGTGCGGTTATCATTCTCTTAGGCTTGCACCAGATGGAGATTCTACACTTTAAGGGGCTTTATAAGGAAAAGAGGTTACAACTGCAAGGACAGGGGCAAAATGGTAAGGGCTATAGTCAGGCATTTTTACTGGGCTTGACCTTTAGTTTTGCTTGGACACCTTGTGTGGGGCCGGTTCTAGGCTCTGTTTTAGCCTTGGCGGCTTCAGGTGGCTCAGGTGCTTGGCAGGGAGCGGGTCTCATGTTGGTGTACACGTTGGGCTTGGCGCTACCATTCTTGCTTCTAGCTCTGGCCTCTAGTTATGTTTTGAAACATTTCCGAAAACTTCATCCCTATCTCGGGATTCTCAAAAAAGTGGGTGGTTTTCTCATTATTGTGATGGGACTCTTGGTTCTATTTGGAAATGCTTCAATTTTAAGTCAATTATTTGAATAAAAATGGAAAGGAATATCAGTATGAAAAAATGGCAAACATGTGTTCTTGGAGCAGGTTCGCTCCTTTGTTTGACGGCTTGTTCAGGCAAGTCCATGACCAGTGAACACCAAATGAAAGATGAAATGAAGATGGAGCAGACAGCTAGTAAAACAAGCACGGCTAAAGGGAAAGAGGTGGCTGATTTTGAGCTAACTGGAGTAGATGGCAAGACCTATCGCTTGTCTGATTACAAGGGCAAGAAAGTCTATCTCAAATTCTGGGCTTCTTGGTGCTCCATCTGTCTGGCTAGTCTTCCAGATACGGATGAAATTGCTAAAGAAGCTGGCGACGACTATGTGGTCTTGACAGTAGTGTCACCAGGACACAAGGGAGAGCAATCTGAAGCGGACTTTAAGAATTGGTATAAGGGATTGGATTATAAAAATTTCCCAGTCCTAGTTGACCCATCAGGCAAACTTTTGGAAACTTATGGCGTTCGTTCCTACCCAACTCAAGCCTTTATAGATGGTGAAGGAAAATTGGTCAAAACCCAACCAGGTTTTATGGAAAAAGATGCGATTTTGCAAACTTTGAAGGAATTAGCCTAGGAGGTGTCCTATGAATGATAAGCTAAAAATCATCTTGTTGCTAGGAGTATTTTTCCTAGCCATAACCGGTTTCTATTTTCTATTGATGCGAAATGCAGGGCAGACAGATAGCTCGCAAATTGAGAAAGCATCAGTTAGCCAAGGAGGAAAAACAGTGAAAAAAACAGAAGTGAGTAAAGATGCAGACTTGCACGAAATTTATCTAGCCGGGGGATGTTTCTGGGGAGTTGAGGAATATTTCTCACGCGTTCCCGGTGTGACAGATGCCGTATCAGGCTATGCGAATGGTAGAGGGGAAACAACCAAGTACGAATTGATCAACCAAACAGGACATGCGGAAACCGTCCATGTCACTTACGACGCCAATCAAATTTCCCTCAAGGAAATTCTGCTTCATTATTTCCGCATTATCAATCCAACCAGCAAAAATAAACAAGGAAATGACGTGGGAACCCAGTACCGTACTGGTGTTTATTACACAGATGACAAGGATTTAGAGGTGATTAACCAAGTCTTTGATGAAGTGGCTAAGAAATACGACCAACCTTTAGCAGTTGAAAAGGAGCCTTTGAAGAATTTCGTGGTGGCAGAGGATTATCACCAAGACTATCTCAAGAAAAATCCAAATGGCTACTGCCATATCAATGTCAATCAGGCGGCCTATCCCGTCATTGATGCCAGCAAATATCCAAAACCAAGTGATGAGGAATTGAAAAAGACCTTGTCACCTGAGGAGTATGCAGTTACCCAGAAAAATCAAACAGAACGAGCTTTTTCAAACCGTTACTGGGATAAATTTGAATCCGGTATCTATGTGGATGTAGCAACTGGAGAACCTCTCTTTTCATCAAAGGATAAGTTTGAGTCTGGTTGTGGTTGGCCTAGTTTCACCCAACCAATCAGTCCAGATGTTGCCACTTACAAGGAAGATAAGTCCTACAATATGACGCGCATGGAAGTGAGAAGCCGAGTAGGAGATTCTCACCTTGGCCATGTCTTTACGGACGGCCCACAGGACAAGGGTGGCTTGCGCTACTGTATTAATAGTCTCTCTATCCGCTTTATTCCCAAAGATCAAATGGAAGAAAAAGGCTATGCTTATTTACTAGATTATGTTGATTAATACTCTTCGAAAATCGCTTCAAACCACGTCAGCGTCGCCTTGCCGTGGGTAGGATTGAGACTGGGCAAAAACTCAATTTGAGGAGAGAATAAAGCAAATTTTCTAACAATAAAACACATAATATCAAGAATTTTTATCTGCAACCCCAAAGCTGTACTTTGAGTAAGCTGCGGCTAGCTTCCTAGTTTACTTTTTGATTTTCATTGAGTATAAGAAGTCTTTCCTAAGCAGTTAGAGGAGAATTTTGCTATACTGATACTAGTAAGTGACAAAGGAGAGAAGCATGACCTACACAATCTTAATCGTAGAAGATGAATATCTGGTAAGACAAGGCTTGACCAAGCTGGTTAATGTAGCAGCCTACGATATGGAAATCATCGGTCAGGCTGAAAATGGAAGGCAGGCTTGGGAATTGATTCAAAAGCAGGTGCCAGACATTGTTTTAACCGATATCAATATGCCTCAGCTGAATGGCATCCAGTTGGCCAGTCTGGTTCGAGAAACCTATCCTCAGGTGCATCTAGTTTTTTTAACAGGCTACGATGATTTTGATTATGCCTTGTCTGCTGTCAAACTAGGCGTGGACGACTACCTGCTCAAGCCCTTTTCTCGTCAGGATATTGAGGAAATGTTGGGGAAAATCAAGCAAAAGTTGGGTAAAGAAGAAAAGGAAGAGCAGTTACAAGATTTATTGACCGATAAGTTTGAAGGAAACATGGCCCAGAAAATCCAGTCCCATCTGTCTGATAGCCAGTTTAGCTTAAAGTCTTTAGCCAGTGACTTGGGTTTTAGCCCTACTTATCTGAGTTCTTTGATTAAGAAAGAGTTGGGTTTGCCTTTTCAGGATTATCTGGTGAGAGAACGTGTCAAACAAGCTAAGCTCTTGCTTTTAACTACAGATTTAAAGATTTATGAGATAGCCGAAAAGGTTGGTTTTGAAGATATGAACTATTTTACCCAACGTTTTAAACAGATTGCAGGTGTGACACCTCGTCAGTTTAAGAAGGGGGAAGGTCGATGAAGCGTTTGTCTCTTCTAGTCAGAATGGTTATTTCCATCTTTCTGGTCTTTCTCATTCTCCTAGCTCTGGTTGGAACTTTCTACTATCAATCTAGTTCCTCTGCCATTGAGGCTAGCATTGAGGGCAATAGCCAAACGACTATCAGCCAGACTAGCCACTTTATTCAGTCTTATATTAAAAAACTAGAAACCACCTCGACGAGTTTGACCCAGCAGGCGGATGTCCTAGCCTATGCTGAGAATCCCAGTCAAGACAAGGTCAAGGGAATTCGAAATCTGTTTTTGACCATCTTAAAGGCAGATCAGGACTTGAAAACTGTTGTGCTGGTAACCAAATCCGGTCAGGTCATTTCTACAGATGATAGTGTGCAGATGAAAACTTCCTCTGATATGATGACTGAGGATTGGTACCAAAAGGCCATTCATCAGGGAGCTATGCCCGTTTTGACTCCAGCTCGTAAATCAGATAGTCAGTGGGTCATTTCTGTTACTCAAGAACTTCTTGATGCAAAGGGAGCCAATCTGGGTGTACTTCGTTTGGATATTTCTTATGAAACTCTGGAAGCCTATCTAAATCAACTTCAGTTGGGTCAGCAGGGCTTCGCCTTTATCATCAATGAAAACCATGAATTTGTTTACCATCCTAAACATACAGTTTATAGTTCGTCTAGCGAAATGGAGGCCATGAAACCCTACATTGAGACGGGGCAAGGCTATACTCCAGACCGCCAATCCTATGTCAGTCAAGAAAAGATTGCTGGAACTGATTGGACGGTGCTTGGCGTGTCTTCACTGGAGAAATTAGACCAGGTTCGGAATCAACTCTTGTGGACCTTGCTTGGTGCTAGTGTCACATCTCTTCTTGCTTGTCTTTCCTTGGTGTGGTTCAGTCTCAAGCGCTGGATTGCTCCTTTGAAGGACTTGAGAGATACCATGATGAAGATTGCTTCTGGTAATCAGAATCTTCGTGCCAAGGAAACGGGTGCCTATGAACTGAGAGAGGTGGCTTGCCAGTTCAATGCTATGTTGAATCAGATTGATCAGCTGATGGCAGCTATTCGCAGGCAGGAAGAAACGACCCGTCAGTACCAACTTCAAGCTCTATCGAGCCAGATTAATCCGCATTTCCTCTATAATACTCTGGACACCATCATCTGGATGGCTGAATTTCAGGATAGTCAGCGAGTGGTTCAGGTGACCAAGTCCTTGGCAACCTATTTCCGCTTGGCGCTTAATCAAGGCAAGGACTTGATTTGTCTGTCTGACGAAATCAATCATGTTCGCCAGTACCTCTTTATCCAGAAACAACGTTATGGAGATAAGCTGGAATATGAGATTGATGAAAACCCTGCCTTTGATAATTTAGTCTTGCCTAAGCTGGTCCTACAACCCTTGGTGGAAAATGCTCTTTACCATGGCATTAAGGAAAAGGAAGGTCAGGGCCATATTAAACTTTCTGTCCAGAAACAGGATTCAGGATTGGTCATCCGTATTGAGGATGATGGAGTTGGCTTCCAGGCTGCTGCTGATAATAGTCAAAGTCAACTCAAACGTGGGGGAGTTGGTCTTCAAAATGTTAACCAGAGACTCAAACTTCATTTTGGAGACAATTATCAGATGAAGATCGATTCTGCCCCCTCAAAAGGGACGAAAGTGGAAATATACATAAATAGAATAGAAACTAATTAACTCCCAGTCAATTCTGGGAGTTTTATGCGTAATTGGGCAAGCTTTCTAGGTTGTCTATCTTGCTAAAACGTAGAAAAAACGATATGATAGATAATGACAAAAGAGGTATCAAGTATGAAGGAAAAAGACATTCAAAGAGACACAAGCCAGATTGTAGAAGATGTATTAGAAAAGGCCAATTTGAAGCAAGGATCTATCTTTGTTTTGGGCCTTTCTTCTAGTGAGGTGATAGGGGGTCAGATTGGCAAAGAATCCAGCCAAGAAATTGGGGAAATCATTGTGAAGACCATCCTAGATATTCTAGAAGAAAAAGGCATTCATCTAGCCGTTCAGGGCTGTGAACATGTCAATCGGGCCCTCGTTGTTGAACGTCAGGTGGCAGAGCAGTTTGGTCTGGAAATGGTCAGTGTCCTTCCTACTCTCCATGCAGGAGGTTCAGGTCAGTTGGCAGCCTTCAAGTTTATGCAAGATCCCGTTGAGGTTGAATTTATCAAGGCTCATGCTGGATTGGATATCGGAGACACTGCAATTGGTATGCATGTCAAGCATGTTCAGGTTCCAATTCGTCCTCTTTTGAGAGAAATTGGCCATGCCCATGTAACGGCTCTTGCTAGTCGTCCAAAATTAATCGGAGGTGCGCGTGCGCACTATCCGCAAGATTCTATTAGAAAGTCGTGAGAATGAATAAAGGAGATGAAAGTGTTTAAAAAAGACCGTTTTTCAATTCGTAAGATTAAGGGAGTTGTAGGTTCTGTATTTCTTGGAAGCCTTTTGATGGCTCCTTCTGTAGTGGACGCAGCTACCTATCACTATGTAGATAAAGAGGTTATTTCACAAGAAGCTAAAGATTTAATTCAGACAGGAAAGCCTGATGGGAATGAAGTTGTCTATGGTTTGGTGTATCAAAAAGACCAGCTGCCACAAACAGGGACAGAAGCATCTGTTTTGACAGCTTTTGGTTTGCTGACTGTTGGGAGCTTGCTTTTAATCTACAAGAGAAAGAAAATTGCCAGCGTCTTTCTAGTTGGAGCTATGGGATTGGTAGTCCTTCCTAGTGCAGGAGCTGTAGACCCAGTTGCGACCCTAGCACCGGCTAGTCGAGAGGGTGTTGTTGAAATGGAGGGCTATCGCTATGTTGGTTATCTATCAGGTGACATCCTCAAAACGCTTGGCTTGGACACTGTTTTAGAAGAAGCCTCAGCTAAACCTGGAGAGGTGACTGTAGTCGAAGTTAAGACTCCTCAATCAGCAACAAATCAGGAGCAAGCGAGGCCGGAAAACCAAGCAGTAGAGACAGAGGAAGCTCCAAAGGAAGAAGCACCTAAAACAGAAGAAAGTCCAAAGGAAGAACCAAAATCGGAGGTAACTCCTACTGACGAAACCCTCCCTAAAGTAGAAGAGGAAAAAGAAGTTTCAGCAGAACCAGCTCCAGTTGAAGAAGTAAGTGGAGTAGTTGAGTCAAAAACAGATGAACAAGCACCAGTCAAATCGGAAAGTCAACCATCAGATAAACAAGCTGAGGAGCCAAACGTTGAACCACCAGTAGAACAACCAAAAGTCCCAGAACAACCCGTGCAACCTACACAACCTGAGCAACCAAGGATACCAAAAGATTCATCACAACCAGAAGATCCTAAAGAAGATAGGGGAGCGGAAGAGACACCGAAACAAGAAGATACACAGCCAGAAGTAGTAGAAACAAAAGATGAGGCTGCTAATCAACCTGTTGAAGAACCAAAAGTTGAAACGCCTGCTGTAGAAAAACAAACGGAACCAAAAGTTGAACAAGCAGGTGAACCAGTCGCGCCAAGTGAAGACGAAAAGGCACCAGTCTCTCCAGAAAAGCAACCAGAAGCTTCTGAGGAAGAGAAGGTTTCGGAAGAAACCCCGAAACCAGTAGAAGTCTCTCGAGAGACCAAGGCTGAAGAAACTGTAGAACCAACAGAGGAGACCAAAACAGCTAAAGGTACGCAAGAAGAAGGCAAAGAAGGTCAAGCACCAGTACAAGAAGTAAACCCAGAATATAAAGTAACAGCAGGTACAGTTGAGAAGTCTACCGAAAGTGAATTAGATTTCACAACAGAAGTAGTTCCGGATGACACAAAATATGTAGATGAAGAAGTTGTTGAACGTCAAGGGTCTAAAGGAGTTCAACTTACGAAAACAACTTACGAAACAGTGGAAGGTGTAGAGACAGATAAAGTTCTTTCTACAACTACAGAAGTAAAAACGCCTGCCGTTTCTAAAGTCGTTAAAAAAGGAACAAAACCAGTTGAAGGAACAACAATTGAAACAAGAGAAGAAGCCATTCCTTTTGCTACAAAAACAGAAGATGATGACACTTTAAAACGTGGAACAACTACAGTTGCTCAAGAAGGTGTAAACGGTAAGAAACAAATTACTGAAACCTATAAAACAATTCGCGGAGAAAAAACAAACGAAGCTCCAACAGTAGAAGAAAAAGTTATCTTACAACCTCAAGATAAAATTATCAAACAAGGAACAAAAGGTTTAGAAAAACCTACTTTACAATGGGCTAATACTGAAAAAGATGTCTTGAAGAAGAGTGCGACAGCTAGTTATACATTGACAAAACCAGCTGGAGTAGAAATCAAATCCATCAAATTAGCATTAAAAGATAAAGATGGACAACTTGTTAAAGAAGTAACGGTTGCTGAAAATAAATTAAACGCTACTTTAGATAAATTGAAATATTATCAAGGTTACACCCTATCTACTACAATGGTTTATGATCGTGGAGAAGGTGAAGAAACTGAGAAATTAGAAGATAAACAAATTCAATTAGACCTTAAAAAAGTTGAAATCAAAGATATTCGAAGAACTGATTTAATTAAATATGATCAAGAAACAGAAACGAATGAATCTAGATTAAAATCAATCCCAGAGGATAAGAGTAAATACTACTTAAAAGTCACTTCACATGATCAAAAATCAACATTATTAGCAGTGAAAAATATTGAAGAAGTAACCGTTGATGGAAAACAAATGTATAAAGTAACTGCAACAGCAGATAATTTAGTTGGGCGTCAAAAAGATCAAACATTTGAATCTGAATATACTCATTACATTGAAAAATCAGTTGCAGCTAACGGAAATGTTTATTATGATTTTGAAGATTTAGTTTCAGCAATGCAAAAAGATCCAGCAGGAGAATACCGATTAGGTCAAAGTATGAGTGCTAGAAATGCATCTGCGAATGGAAAATCGTATATCACGAGTGAATTTACAGGAAAATTATTAAGTGAAGACGGAAAACGTTATGCTATTACAGAGTTAGAACGACCTTTATTCAATGTTATTAAGAATGCTACTATAAAAAATATTAATTTTGAAGATGTCGATATCGATCGTAAAAATGATGATGGTGTTGCTACAATAGCAAATACAATGAATGGCACTTCTGTCATTGAAGATGTTAAAATTACAGGTTCTGTTATTGGACGTAATAATGTAGCGGGTGTTGTTAATAATATGAACGATGGAACTCGCATTGAAAATGTTGCATTCATCGGAAAATTACATGCAAATGGTTCTATGTTAGGTGGTATTGCTGATAAAAATTATCGAGGCATTGTAACGAGAACTTATGTAGATGCAATATTAACAGGTAATAACGTACGAGCAAGCTCATTAATTCCATATGTTGAATACGGAATGGTAGGCGATTATTTAACTGGAACTAAAGGAAACTTGACCAAATCTGTTGCCAAAGGAATGATTAATGTAGTTACGCCAGTACAAACTGGAGCGTTTGCAAGTAAGACATGGCCTTTTGGTACAGTAAAAGATAATGTTAGTTATGTAAAAGTGAAAAATGCAGAAATGTTATTTGGTTCAAATGATATTGATGATGATTATGCACATCCACAAATTGATAAATTATACAGTGTAGCTGGATATAGTGAAGGTAAAAAGTCATACACTAAATATCCTAATAAACAAATTAAATTAACAAAAGAAGAAGCTGATGAAAAAGTAGCTAGCTATAATATTACTGCTAATACTTTTGAAAGCGAAAAATCACTAGTGGCTACATTAAACGCAACAGTGTCTCAAAATTCTGCTTATGATCAAATCCAAGATTATAACGATGAATATAAATTAGCATATAAGAATTTTGAAAAATTACAACCATTCTATAATAAAGAATATATTGTACATCAAGCTAATAAATTGGATAAAGCACATAACTTAAATACGAAAGAAGTTCTTTCTGTAACACCAATGCATGATACAGAATTCGTTACAAATTTAGAAGAAGTGAATAAAATTATGATTCACTATGCGGATGGAACAAAAGAATACTTAAATCTATCTGGCAGTACAGAAGGATTAAGTAATGTTAAAGAATACACTGTAACAGATTTAGGAGTTAAATATACATTAAATATTGTTCAAAAAAATTATGATGGTTTAGTGAATGGAATTGTTTCAAAATTAAGTCCGATTGAATTACAATCAGATGTTATTTATAAACACTTTAACCGACCGGGAGCAGGAAGATTTGATGCGGTGAAAAATCTTTACTTAGAAGAAAGCTTTGATTATGTGAAGAATAACTTAACAGAACTAGTGACTAAGTTAGTTCAAAACGAAAATCATCAATTAAATGATTCACTAGTAGCACAACAAATGATTTTAGATAAAGTTGAAAAGAATAAAGCCGCTTTAATTCTTGGATTAACGTATCTAAATCGTTATTACGGAGTAAAATTTGGAGAAGTAAATATTAAAGAATTAATGTTATTCAAACCAGATTTCTATGGTAAAAATATAGATGTATTAGATCGATTGATTGAAATTGGCTCTAAAGAGAACAATCTTAAAGGTCATCGTACACATGATGCATTCCGTGAAGTTTTGAGTGCTTCTACTCGCTCGGGTAACTTAATTGACTTCTTAAAATACAATATGGAACTTTTAACTTCAGATAAAAATATAAATGATTGGTTTATTCATGCGACTGAAGGTAAAGTATACGTTGTTGAAAAACAATCTCGTGAAGAAGGTCTTAAAAATGCTAAATATAGAGCATTTGATAATCTATCCAAAGGATATCATCAGAAGATGATTCTTCCACTTTTAAATCTAAAGCAAACACAAGCATTCCTGATTTCTACGTATAACACAATTTCATTTGGTACAGCTAATAAATACAATACGACACTTGGAAATTTCAAAGATAAAATTGATTTGGCGGCAAATAGGCATCTTAACTATCTTGATTTCTGGTACCGACTTGCAAATGAGAATGTTAAGAATTTATTGGCAAAAGAGATTGTTACTCCTGTTTGGGAAGGATACCAAGTTTGGGGACATGATTGGGGTAAATGGATGGATAAATATGGTAAGTTTGAAGATGGTAAAGGTATTTATGCTCCAACCCGTGAACTTTATGGCCCTGTAGGTGAGCATTACGGTCCTAATGGGGCTGTTGCCGGAGCCTATGCAACTTATTATGATGATAAGAATGATAATCGTGCAAAAGTTGTATTTGTTATGTCTGATATGATTAGCGAGTATGGATCCTCAGCATTTACACATGAAACTACTCACATAAATGACCGCGTAGTTTATTATGGAGGGTACACACACCGAGAAGGTACATTCTTAGAAGCCTTCGCACAAGGTATGCTTCAATCACCTGCTACTCAAGGTCACCAAGGTGAGTATGGTGCTTTAGGACTAAATATGGCTTTTGAACGTGAAAACGATGGAAATCAATGGTATAATTATAACCCTAATAATCTTAAATCACGTAAAGAAATTGACCACTATATGAAGAACTATAATGAGGCACTGATGATGTTAGATTATCTTGAAGCTGATGCAGTTATTGGGAAACTTAATGGTGATAATAGTAAATGGTTTAAGAAAGTTGATAAGAAAATGCGTCATACTGATGGTGATAATAAACATCTAGTTGGACCTAACCAATGGGATGAAGTGCGTGACTTAAGCGAACAAGAAAAAGCACTTGAGTTGAATAATATTAATGATTTAGTTAACAATAACTTTATTACAAAACATGGTGCTCCAGGTAACGGGGTGTATCGTCCTGAAGATTTTAGATCTGCATACGTTAACGTTAATATGATGACCGGTATCTACGGTGGTAATACTAGTGATGGTGCTCCGGGAGCCCTATCATTCAAACACAATGCTTTCCGTATGTGGGGTTACTTCGGATATGAAAATGGATTTATTGGATATGTTTCCAATAAATATAAAGGTGAAGCGAAAAAGGATGGTGAAAACAATTTAAGTGATAAATTTATTATTAAGAAAGTATCTAAAAATGTATACAACACACTTGAGGATTGGAAGCAACATTGGTTCCAAGAAATTAAAGATAAAGCTAATAATGGATTCACTGCCATTGAAATTAATGGTGAAACGATTACAAGTTATGACAGATTGAAGACTCTATTCAGTACTGCTGTTGAAAAAGATTTAGCTGAATTGAACGATTCTAAAGTAGAGCGTAAATATAGAAATACTGTAGGCTTGAAAGAGAAAGTCTTCAAACAACTCTTGTACAAATCCGACGGTTTCTCTGGGAATCTCTTCAATGAATCACAGGCATAGTGCTAACAAAATCATTACAAAGGTGGATCAGCTTGGCTGTATCTGCCTTTTTATGCTATACTTAAGGTATGCATAGAAAAACAGTGATTGATTTTAGGGCTTTAGGGGAGAGATACACCTTTACCCAGCCTATCAAAGAGTTGAAAACCAGAGATTTAACAGAAGTAACAGCCTTGTTAGCACAAGTGGAAAGATACCAAGAGCAGGGCTATTATGTGGTGGGCTATGTCAGCTATGAGGCTGCACCTGCTTTTGAGGAGAAATTAGCAGTTCACAAGGCTCCCCTGATGGGAGAGTACCTGCTATATTTTACCGTTCATGATAGGGTAGAAACTTCCCCTATTCCTCTGACTTATGATGAGGTTGATTTGCCTTCTGATTGGCAGGAAGTAACGTCTGCAGAGAAATATGAAAAGGCTATTGCCCAGATACATCATCATTTGCGACAGGGAGACACCTATCAAGTCAACTACACCGTCCAACTCAAGCAAAAGTTAAGTGCCAATCCTTTTGCCATTTACAATCGCATGGTGGTAGAGCAGGAGGCGGGCTACAATGCCTATGTGGAACATGACGAGATGGCAGTGATTTCCATGAGTCCAGAGCTCTTTTTTGAGCAAAATGACCGCGAATTGACTACGCGACCAATGAAGGGAACGACTCAGCGTGGGGTAACTGACCAAGAAGACTTAGGGCAGGCCAGTTGGTTGGAACAGGACCCCAAAAATCGTTCTGAAAACATGATGATTGTGGACCTCTTGCGCAATGACATGAACCGTCTGTCTGAGGTCGGAAGTGAGCATGTAGAACGTCTGTGCCAAGTGGAGCAGTATTCTACTGTTTGGCAGATGACTTCGACCATCAAGAGTCGGTTGCGACCAGATGTGGACTTGGTTTCCATTTTTCGCTCTCTCTTTCCTTGTGGATCCATCACAGGAGCTCCGAAAATTGCGACTATGGAGATTATAAAGGACTTAGAACCACAACCGCGTGGAGTCTACTGTGGAACGATTGGTCTCTTGCTTCCAAATGGACGACGGATTTTTAATGTGGCCATTCGTACCATTCAACTTCACAAAGGTCAAGCCATTTATGGAGTTGGCGGAGGGATTACATGGGATAGCACATGGGAATCTGAATACCGAGAGGTTCATCAAAAGGCAGCAGTTCTCTATCGTAAACAAGCTCGTTTTCAGCTGATTACTACTGGGAAAATCAGCCAGAAGAACTTGCTGTTTGAAGAACAACATTTGGAAAGACTCCAAAAAGCTAGTCGCTATTTTGCCTTTCCTTTGGATTCAGAAGACTTGAGACACAAGATTGAGGAAGAGTGTCAGGATTGTGACATTGATCAAGATTACCGCTTGCGAATTAGCCTTAGCAAGTCTGGAAAGATAGAGGTCGATCGTCAAGTATTAACACCCCTCAGTCCAACCTTCTGCTATGCACAACTCTGCCTTCAGGAAGCTGATTTGAATCAATCCTTTACCTATTTTAAAACCACTCACCGACCGCATTTGACTCTAGGGAAACAGGAAATCATTTACCATAATGTAAAAGGAGAACTGCTTGAAACCTCTATCGGAAATTTAGTTCTGAAAATCGCTGGAAAACTCTACACACCGCCTATTGAACTTGGAATCTTGCCAGGAATTTACCGTCAGTATTTACTAGAAACAGGACAGGTAGAAGAGAAAGTCTTGACCTTGGCAGATTTAGCCCAAGCAGAAGCTATTTACGGCTGTAATGCAGTGAGAGGCTTGTATGAACTAAGCCTTTAGGAGAACTAGATGAAACTGATATTTTTACACGGTCTAGGGCAGTCAGCAGAGAGTTGGAAAGAAGTTCGGAATCAATTGAAGGATAAGCCCACAGAGACTCTTGAATTGCTGAAATAAGTTTGATAAAATAATAGTGAAATCGATAACATCGTTAGAGGAGAAACAAATGAACAAACGTCTATTTTTTAAAATGAGTTTGGCGACGTTGTCAGTTTTAGCTTTGTTTTCACAACCAGTTTTAGCAGAAGAAAACATCCATTTTTCTAGCTGTAAGGAAGCTTGGGCTAATGGCTATTCAGATCTTCATGAGGGAGACCCTGGTTATTCTGCCAAGTTAGACCGTGATCATGATGGTGTGGCTTGCGAATTGGGAAATGCCTCTAAGGGCGCCTTTAAATCAAAACAAGCAACTGTGGCTCAAACTGATACAAGTTCAGCAACAACAAGTGGTTGGGTTAAGCAGGACGGCGCTTGGTACTACTTTGATGGAAATGGAAATCCAGTGAAAAATGCTTGGCAGGGAAGCTATTACCTGAAAGCAGACGGGAAAATGGCCCAGAGCGAATGGATTTATGATTCTTCCTATCAAGCTTGGTATTACTTGAAATCAGATGGTTCTTATGCAAAGAATGCATGGCAAGGAGCTTACTACCTTAAGTCAAACGGTAAAATGTCACAAGGTGAGTGGGTTTATGACTCTTCTTACCAAGCCTGGTATTACTTGAAATCAGATGGTTCTTATGCTCGCAATGCATGGCAAGGAAACTACTATTTGAAATCAGATGGCAAAATGGCTAAGAATGAGCGAGTTGATGATGGACGTTACTACGTAGATGCTTCAGGTCTCTGGAAACCATAAATCAGATAAAATTTAGAAAGTTAATGCAAACCTTTGCATAAGTAAATGAATTTTGTTATACTAGTGCTGTAAGCATTTTCAACTATTATACAATGAAAAAGGAGAATATGATGAGTCAAAAGATTATTGGGATTGACCTTGGTGGAACTTCTATCAAATTTGCAATCTTAACAACAGCAGGAGAAATCCAAGAAAAATGGTCTATCAAAACTAACATTTTGGATGAGGGAAGTCATATCGTAGATGATATGATTGAGTCTATTCAACACCGTTTGGACTTGCTTGGATTGGCAGCAGCAGACTTTCAAGGTATTGGAATGGGGTCACCAGGTGTTGTTGACCGTGAAAAAGGAACTGTTATTGGTGCCTACAATTTGAACTGGAAAACCCTTCAACCAATCAAAGAAAAAATTGAGAAAGCCTTGGGTATTCCATTCTTCATCGATAATGATGCCAACGTAGCAGCTCTTGGTGAGCGTTGGATGGGGGCTGGTGATAACCAACCAGACGTTGTCTTTATGACACTCGGTACTGGTGTTGGTGGCGGTATTGTCGCTGAAGGCAAATTGCTTCACGGTGTTGCTGGTGCAGCAGGTGAGCTTGGCCACATCACTGTTGACTTTGATCAACCAATCGCATGTACTTGCGGTAAGAAAGGTTGCCTTGAGACAGTTGCTTCAGCAACAGGTATTGTCAATTTGACTCGTCGCTATGCCGATGAATACGAAGGCGATGCAGTCTTGAAACGCTTGATTGATAACGGAGAAGAAGTAACTGCTAAGACTGTCTTTGACCTTGCAAAAGAAGGAGACGACCTTGCTTTGATTGTTTACCGTAACTTCTCACGTTACTTGGGAATCGCTTGTGCTAACATTGGCTCAATCCTAAACCCATCAACAATCGTAATTGGTGGTGGAGTATCAGCTGCGGGAGAATTCCTTCTACAAGGTGTTCAAAAAGTTTACGACGAAAATAGTTTCCCACAAGTACGCACATCCACTAAATTAGCTCTTGCAACTCTAGGAAATGACGCTGGAGTTATCGGAGCAGCATCACTTGTATTGCAATAAGATAATGAGAGAGGAAAAATGCTAACCTAGAGTTAGTAATGTTCCTCTTTTCTTTTTTATGCTATACTAGTTAGGAAATAAATGAGGTGAGAGTAAATGACAAAAGCAGATACGATTTTTAAAGAGAATATTGAACGCATTCTAAAGGAAGGTGTTTTCTCAGAGCAGGCTCGTCCTAAGTACAAGGATGGGACTGTTGCCAACTCCAAGTATGTAACGGGTGCATTTGCCGAGTATGATTTGGCTAAGGGCGAATTTCCCATCACAACCTTGCGTCCCATTGCAATTAAATCCGCCATCAAGGAAGTACTTTGGATTTACCAAGACCAGTCTAATAGCCTAGAAGTGCTTAATGATAAGTACAATGTTCACTATTGGAATGACTGGGAAGTGGGAGATACAGGAACCATTGGTGAGCGCTATGGTGCAGTTGTTAAGAAACACGATATCATCAACAAGCTTCTCAAACAGTTAGAAGCTAACCCTTGGAACCGCCGCAATATTATCTCTCTCTGGGATTATCAAGCTTTTGAGGAGACAGATGGGCTACTCCCATGCGCCTTTCAGACCATGTTTGATGTCCGCCGTGTAGATGGGGAAATCTATTTTGATGCAACCTTGACTCAGCGTTCTAACGATATGCTGGTGGCCCACCACATCAATGCTATGCAGTATGTGGCTCTTCAAATGATGATTGCCAAGCATTTTGGCTGGAAGGTTGGGAAGTTCTTCTATTTCATCAACAACCTCCATATCTATGACAATCAATTTGAACAAGCTCAGGAATTGCTTCGTCGTGAGCCGTCAAACTGCCAACCTCGCTTGGTTTTAAATGTTCCTGATGGGACTAGTTTCTTTGATATTAAAGCAGAAGATTTTGAGTTGGTGGATTATGACCCTGTCAAGCCACAGTTGAAGTTTGACCTAGCTATTTAAAAGAATAGAAAAAAGAAGTTGAGACAATAAATCCCAACTTCTTTTGTTTTTTAACGTGATACGCGGCGACGAGCTGCTTTTTTACGGTTTTCTTCGATGAAAGCTGCTTTTTGCTCTTCTGGTTCGATTACTTTCTTTTTAAATGCGTATACTGCACCTGCAACGGCAGCGACAGTTCCTGCGACACCTGTTACAAGACCTTTAGCGAATCCTTTAGCCATGAGTCTTCCTCCTTTATATTCTCAATCAGCCAGCCTCCTCAAGAGGTCACATTTTTCTGACTGACCTTTTTGTGTTATAATAATAGTAACGAAAAAATGGGAATTTTTCAAGGAAAAAAGATGAAAACAAAAATAATTGTGATTGTTGGACCGACTGCTGTTGGAAAAACAGCCCTTGCCATTGAAGTGGCCAAGCGTTTTAATGGCGAAGTGGTTAGTGGAGATAGCCAGCAAGTCTATCGAGAACTTGATATTGGGACGGCTAAGGCTAGTCCAGAAGAGCAGGCAGCTGTTCCCCATCATTTAATCGATGTTAGAGAGGTAACCGAGTCTTACTCGGCTTTTGATTTTGTTTCAGAAGCTAAGATGGCTATTGAGGATATTCACAGCCGTGGCAAGCTAGCCATTATAGCCGGTGGGACTGGGCTTTATATCCAGAGCTTGCTAGAAGGTTATCACCTGGGTGGGGAGACTCCCCATGAGGAGATTTTGGACTATCGAGCTAGTTTGGAGCCATATTCAGATGAGGAATTAGCTCATCTGGTGGCGCAAGCAGGTCTTGAGATTCCCCAGTTTAATCGTCGTCGTGCTATGCGTGCCTTGGAAATTGCTCATTTTGGTCAGGATTTGGAAAATCAAGAGAGTCTATATGAACCGCTGATTATCTGCTTGGATGATGAGCGCAGTCAATTATATGAACGAATCAATCATCGAGTGGATTTGATGTTTGAGGCTGGGCTTTTGGATGAGGCCAAGTGGCTTTTTGACCATTACCCTGATGTGCAGGCTGCTAAAGGTATTGGCTATAAGGAACTCTTTCCTTATTTCCGTGGAGAGCAGACCTTGGAGGAAGCTAGTGAGAGTCTCAAACAGGCGACCCGCCGTTTTGCCAAGCGTCAGTTGACCTGGTTCCGTAATCGTATGCAGGTCACCTTTTATCAGATTGGAGAAGCTGGTGTGCAAGACCGCATTTTAAGCCAGATAGAGGAGTTTTTAGATGATTGAAACGGAGAAAAAAGAGGAACGGGTTCTGCTGATTGGTGTAGAATTGCAGGGCATGGACAATTTTGACCTCTCCATGGAAGAATTGGCCAGTCTAGCTAAGACAGCTGGGGCAGTTGTTGTAGATAGCTACAGACAAAAACGTGAAAAATATGATTCCAAGACCTTCGTCGGCTCTGGTAAGTTGGAAGAAATTGCGCTCATGGTGGATGCAGAAGAAATTACCACTGTCATTGTCAACAACCGTTTAACTCCACGGCAAAATGTCAATTTAGAAGAAGTTCTGGGTGTCAAGGTCATTGACCGTATGCAGTTGATTTTGGATATCTTTGCCATGCGAGCTCGAAGCCATGAAGGGAAGCTCCAAGTCCACCTAGCTCAGCTCAAATATCTCTTGCCTCGCTTGGTTGGTCAGGGAATTATGCTCAGCCGTCAGGCAGGGGGAATTGGTTCCCGTGGTCCTGGTGAAAGTCAGCTCGAACTGAACCGTCGGAGTGTTCGCAATCAAATCACGGATATCGAGCGTCAGCTCAAGGTGGTTGAGAAAAATCGGGCGACTGTCAGAGAAAAACGTCTGGAGTCTAGCACCTTTAAGATTGGTCTGATTGGTTACACCAATGCAGGGAAGTCAACTATCATGAACACCTTGACCAGTAAGACCCAGTATGAGGCTGACGAGCTCTTTGCGACTCTGGATGCGACGACTAAGAGTATCCATCTGGGGGGCAATCTCCAAGTAACTTTGACTGATACTGTGGGCTTTATCCAAGATTTGCCGACAGAGTTGGTGTCCAGTTTCAAGTCAACCTTGGAAGAAAGCAAGCATGTAGACCTTCTGGTTCATGTTATCGATGCCAGCAATCCTTACCATGAAGAGCATGAAAAAACGGTCCTTTCCATCATGAAAGACTTGGACATGGAGGATATTCCTCGCCTGACCCTTTATAATAAAGCGGATTTGGTGGAGGATTTTACACCTACTCAGACGCCTTATTCCCTGATTTCTGCCAAGTCTGAGGATAGTCGTGAGAACTTGCAGGCACTATTTTTAGAGAAAATCAAGGAGATTTTTGAGAGATTTACCTTGCGCGTGTCTTTTTCAAAGTCCTACAAGATTCACGATTTAGAAAGTGTTGCGATTCTTGAAGAACGCGATTATCAGGAGGACGGCGAAGTAATTACAGGCTACATTTCCGAGAAAAATAAATGGAGGTTAGAGGAATTTTATGACTGATATTAAAACGTTGGCTCTAAAATATGGGGGCTATACAAGTCTGGATAAGGTCTATCTGGATCAGCTTCTAGCTGGCAAGACAGAGCAGGAGCAGTTGGCACTGATCACCCCTCCGCCAAGTGTGGTCAATGCCTACTTTGCAGAGCTATACCAGAAAAAGAGTCCTGAGACTGCGACGAATTATTTTGCAGAAGTCAGTCAGGAACTGAATCTCTACAATGCTGAACCTAGTTTCACTCTTGAAAACAAACCTTTTATTCGCCTTAACCTGTCTGGTAAATCCTTTGGTTTTTGCTATGAGAGTGAGGGTCTGGGTCGGATTTTCTCTGAAAATGAAAAGGTAATCTCAGATGACTTGCTTTTTGAAATTGCGCAAATTTTCCCCCATCAACTGGTCTTTGAGGAGTCTGGCAAGATTTACATGAAGGCTGTTGGAGATGAGGAAGTTGTTAGCATGGAGAGTCTAACAGCTTTGACTGATTTGGAAAGCTTGGCTGATGGTCGCAAGCGTCTTAAAGGATACAGCCAAGAGGAGCTATTACAAGAAGCTACTGCTTTTTCTGGCAAGCGCTATTTCCGATCGGAAAACCGCACAGCCATGTTATATATTGATTAATTAGGAAGTATCGAATGGATATTCAATTTTTAGGAACGGGGGCTGGCCAGCCCTCTAAAGCCCGCAACGTTTCAAGTCTCGCCCTGAAACTTTTGGACGAGATTAACGAAGTCTGGCTCTTTGACTGTGGAGAAGGTACGCAAAATCGCATTCTGGAAACCACAATTCGACCACGTAAGGTCAGCAAAATCTTTATCACTCACTTGCATGGAGACCACATTTTTGGTCTGCCAGGTTTCCTTTCTAGCCGTGCCTTTCAGGCCAATGAAGAGCAGACAGATTTGGAAATCTATGGACCGCAAGGGATTAAGTCATTTGTCTTAACCAGCCTTCGTGTGTCAGGTTCGCGTCTGCCTTACCGTATTCATTTTCATGAGTTTGACCAAGATTCTTTAGGAAAAATCCTTGAAACTGATAAATTCACTGTGTATGCAGAGGAGCTGGATCATACTATTTTCTGTGTTGGCTATCGTGTCATGCAAAAGGACCTAGAAGGTACCTTGGATGCTGAAAAGCTCAAGGCTGCTGGCGTCCCATTTGGCCCACTTTTTGGAAAAATCAAAAACGGTCAGAACGTTGTTCTCGAAGATGGGACTGAAATCAAGGCAGCTGACTATATCTCAGCGCCACGTCCAGGTAAGATTATCACTATTCTTGGTGACACCCGAAAAACTAGTGCCAGTGTGCGTCTGGCTGTTAATGCCGATGTCCTTGTCCATGAATCCACTTATGGCAAGGGTGATGAAAAAATTGCTCGTAACCATGGCCACTCTACTAACATGCAAGCTGCACAAGTAGCGGTAGAAGCAGGTGCCAAACGCCTCTTGCTCAACCATATCAGTGCCCGTTTTCTCTCAAAAGATATCAGCAAACTCAAGAAAGACGCTGCTAGTGTTTTTGAAAATGTCCATGTGGTCAAAGACTTGGAAGAAGTGGAAATCTAAAAGCTTGAGAAAGGATAAGTATGTCTACTATTCTCATTACCGGAGCTAGCGGTGGTCTAGCCCAAGAAATGGTCAAACTCCTGCCCAATGACCAACTCATCTTGCTTGGTCGAAATAAGGAAAAATTAGTCCAAATCTACAGAAATCATCCCTGTGCAGAATTGATTGAAATCGATATTACCGATGATTCAGCCTTAGAAACTCTGGTAACTGACCTCTATCTCCGCTATGGCAAGATTGATGTCTTGATTAACAACGCTGGTTACGGGATTTTTGAGGAATTTGACCAGATTTCCGACCAAGATATTCATCAGATGTTCGAGGTCAATACCTTTGCCCTAATGAATCTGTCTCGTCGCCTTGCGGCTCGAATGAAGGAAAGTCGAAAAGGCCATATCATCAATATTGTTAGCATGGCAGGTTTGATCGCTACTGGCAAGTCTAGTCTCTACTCAGCGACCAAGTTTGCGGCCATTGGTTTTTCAAATGCTCTGCGCCTCGAACTCATGTCCTATGGTGTTTATGTAACGACGGTTAATCCAGGACCAATCCGAACAGGATTTTTTGACCAAGCCGACCCAGATGGTACCTATCTTAAGTCGGTTGAACGCTTCCTGCTAGAGTCAGATGCAGTGGCTAAAAAGATTGTCAAGATTATAGGAAAAAACAAACGAGAACTCAATCTACCGATGTTGTTGAACCTAGCCCATAAGTTTTATACCCTCTTTCCTAAGCTAGCTGATAAGTTGGCAGGGGAGACTTTTAATTATAAGTAAAAAGAACCAATATGCAGGTTGTTGCTAGCCTACATATTGGTTCTTATCATTTATCAACTATCAAACTGGACTTCTTCTAGTAGATAGTCGATAAAGCGTTCGCCCATCTTAGATAGGCTGGTTTTCTCATGCTGGATATAGACCAGTTCAATTGGGTCATCAATATCCAGTGGGATAGAAACGATATTGTCTCCGTTGAGGTTGCTGTTCAAAATCCCTGTTGCAATGGTATATCCATCCAAACCAATCAAGAGATTAAAGAGGGTAGCACGGTCGCTGACTACGATGGATTTCTTGTGGTGTTCTTGGGAAAGAATCTCTTCTGAAAAGTAGAAGGAGTTGTGCGTCCCTTGGTCATAGCTGAGATAAGGGAAGTTTTCCAAATCAGATAGTTTGACCTTGTCTTTCTTTGCCAGAGGATTGGTCTTGCTGACAAAGATATGCGGTTGTGCTGTGAAGAGATGGTGAGCCAGCAGATGATTGTCATCCAGCATCTTGGTTAAAACATCACGGTTGTAGCTGTTCAAAAATAGGACACCGACCTCACTACGGAAGTTCTTGACGTCATCGATAATTTCCCAAGTACGAGTTTCACGAAGGAAGAGTTCGTATTTTTCCATATCGCTTTTCTTGAGTAGCGATACAAAGGCATTGACCACAAAGGCATAGTGTTGAGACGAAACGCTAAAGAGTTCACGGTGGGCGACAGGATTTTTATAGCGTTCCTCCAGAAGCTGAGTTTGCTCGACAACCTGACGGGCATAAGAGAGAAACTCCATTCCATCACGGGTCAGGGTAATGCCCTTGGGATTGCGGATAAAGATTTCAATACCCATTTCATTTTCCAAATCTCTCACAGCATTGGAAAGACTCGGCTGAGTGATAAAGAGTTGCTTGGCTGCCTCATTCATGGAGCCAGTTTCGACGATTTTGATAATATAATGTAATTGTTGAATTCTCATGTTTTTATTGTACCACACTTGCGTCAGAATCGCCAAGGAAGATAGGAAAATCAAGGTATTGTGTGAGTCTCTTCTTGAAAAAAACACAAAAATTTGCTAGAATGAGTCTTATGAAAACATTCTATGATGTGCAGCAATTCCTCAAACGATTTGGTATTATTGTTTATATGGGAAAACGCTTATATGATATTGAACTGATGAAGTTGGAACTCTCTCGGATTTACGATGCAGGGCTGATGGACAAACTGGATTATCTGGAAGCGGAAGCGGTTCTTCGCAGAGAGCACAAGGTAGAATTGGATTATATTGAGAAAAATGGAGAAAAGAACTAATGGTTACTTGGATTTTGTGGGCACTTATACTGGCAATGTTGGCGTGGATGGGCTTTAACTATCTTCGTATTCGCCGTGCGGCTAAAATTGTGGATAATGAGGAATTTGAAGCCTTGATTCGTACAGGTCAATTGATTGATTTGCGTGATCCAGCAGAATTCCACAGAAAACATATCCTTGGTGCCCGTAATATTCCTTCAAGTCAGTTGAAGACTAGTCTTGCAGCCCTGCGTAAAGACAAACCTGTCCTTCTCTACGAAAACCAACGTGCGCAACGTGTCACAAATGCGGCCCTTTACTTGAAAAAACAAGGTTTTTCTGAGATTTATATCCTTTCTTATGGTTTGGATTCTTGGAAAGGGAAAGTGAAGACTAGCTAACATTCTGTAAAAATCTGTCGAATGATAGATAAAGCTAGCATTTTATGGTATCATCATTTATATTAATTTTAAGGAGATTTTATAATATGAATTCACAAGAAAAGAAAAAACCTTCACTTATTTTAGGTATCTTATCTATCGTCCTTGGTTTGCTTTCTCCAATAGTGAGTCTGATTTTGGGGATCATAGGATTGGTTTTGGCTTTTTCATACCAAAAAGAATCTGGACTGGACTATAAAACAGAAAAAATTCTCAACATCGTAGGACTTGTAGTTTCTGTTCTTAACTGGATTCTAACAATCGCAGTAGTTTTTAGATAAGCAAAAAACAAAAAAGCTTTAGTTTTAAAGCTTTTTTTATTTTATCGACTCATCTCTAAATAGTTTTTAATGATTTGTAACTCTTTTTGGTTCAAAGGGAGGTAGTTACCTTCTGCTAAATCTGGGTTCAATGTAAAGTCCCCAAATTGGATTCTCTTGAGGCTAGTCACCTTAACACCAACCGAGAGGAACATTTTCTTGATTTGATGAAATTTTCCTTCTGAAATGGTGATAGAGGCTTGACTGAGGGAGGGACTTGCAGATAGAATCTCTAGTTTTGCGGGTTTACAGACAGTACCATCTAAAAAGACAATTCCCTTTTGAAAGGCTTGGATATGGTCAGGTGTTAGAAGTCCATTAACCTGGACTTGGTAAGTCTTATCGACATGATATTGGGGATGGAGGAGCTGAAAGCCCAAGGGACCGTTATCGGTCAAGAGGAGGAGACCAGTCGTATCTCGGTCCAGTCGACCGACGGCATAGAGTTTATCAGACTGGATGTCAGTTGGAAGGAGATCCATAACGGTTGGGAGTTCCTTGTCTTTATTGGCTGTAACGACACCAGCAGGCTTATGAAGCATAAGATAGGTGTGCTCATAGCCTTGAATGATTTGGCCCTGAAAAAGGAGTTCTTGTAGTCCTGTATCGATATTTTGAGCTAGGGAGCGGGCTGGGCGACCATCGACGAGAATGTCCCCTTTGAGTAAGGCTTGTTTCATGGCCTTTCGACTGATTTTTTCTTGGGCTAATAAATTATCTAAACGCATACTGTGCCTATCTTATCATAAGTCTCTTACTTTGAAAAGGCTTGACGTGAAAAGAAAAGCAGAGTGAAAACATTTACACTTGCTTGAGTTATGTTATTTACTTGAAATTATGGTATAATCGTTCAGTTAGAAAATAAATTTTGAATATTATAGAGGAAATCATGACAAAATTAAGAGAAGATATCCGTAACATTGCGATTATCGCCCACGTTGACCACGGGAAAACAACTCTGGTTGACGAATTGTTGAAACAATCAGAGACGCTTGATGCACGTACTGAATTGGCAGAGCGTGCTATGGACTCAAACGATATCGAAAAAGAGCGCGGAATTACCATCCTTGCTAAAAATACAGCCGTTGCCTACAACGGAACTCGTATCAACATCATGGATACACCAGGACACGCGGACTTTGGTGGAGAAGTTGAGCGTATCATGAAAATGGTTGACGGTGTTGTCTTGGTCGTAGATGCCTACGAAGGAACAATGCCACAGACTCGTTTCGTATTGAAAAAAGCCTTGGAACAAGACCTTGTCCCAATCGTGGTTGTCAACAAAATCGATAAACCATCAGCTCGTCCAGCAGAAGTAGTGGACGAAGTCTTGGAACTTTTCATTGAGCTTGGTGCAGATGACGACCAGCTTGATTTCCCAGTGGTCTATGCTTCAGCGATCAACGGAACTTCTTCATTGTCAGATGATCCAGCTGACCAAGAAGCTACTATGGCACCAATCTTTGACACGATTATCGACCATATCCCAGCTCCAGTAGATAACTCAGATGAGCCTTTGCAGTTCCAAGTGTCACTTTTGGACTACAATGACTTCGTTGGACGTATCGGTATCGGTCGTGTCTTCCGTGGTACTGTGAAGGTTGGGGACCAAGTTACCCTTTCTAAACTTGACGGCACAACTAAAAACTTCCGTGTTACAAAACTCTTCGGTTTCTTTGGTTTGGAACGTCGTGAAATCCAAGAAGCCAAAGCAGGTGATTTGATTGCCGTTTCAGGTATGGAAGATATCTTTGTCGGTGAAACCATCACTCCGACAGACGCAGTTGAAGCTCTTCCAATCCTACACATCGATGAGCCAACTCTTCAAATGACTTTCTTGGTCAACAACTCACCATTTGCTGGTAAAGAAGGTAAATGGGTAACTTCTCGTAAGGTAGAAGAACGCTTGCAGGCTGAATTGCAAACAGACGTTTCCCTTCGTGTTGACCCAACTGATTCACCAGATAAATGGACTGTTTCAGGACGTGGAGAATTGCACTTGTCAATCCTTATCGAAACAATGCGTCGTGAGGGATATGAACTTCAAGTATCTCGTCCAGAAGTTATCGTAAAAGAAATCGACGGTGTTAAATGTGAGCCATTTGAGCGTGTACAAATCGACACTCCAGAAGAATACCAAGGGTCTGTTATCCAAAGCCTTTCTGAACGTAAGGGTGAAATGTTGGATATGATTTCAACTGGTAATGGTCAAACTCGTTTGGTCTTCCTTGTTCCAGCGCGTGGATTGATCGGTTACTCAACTGAGTTCTTGTCAATGACTCGTGGTTACGGTATCATGAACCATACCTTCGACCAATACTTGCCATTGATTCCAGGTGAAATTGGTGGACGTCACCGTGGTGCCCTTGTTTCTATCGATGCTGGTAAGGCTACAACTTACTCAATCATGTCTATCGAAGAACGTGGAACAATCTTTGTTAACCCAGGTACTGAGGTTTATGAAGGAATGATCATCGGTGAAAACTCTCGTGAAAACGACTTGACCGTTAACATCACTAAGGCGAAACAAATGACTAACGTTCGTTCAGCTACTAAGGACCAAACAGCTGTTATCAAGACTCCTCGTATCTTGACACTTGAAGAGTCTCTTGAGTTCTTGAACGACGATGAGTACATGGAAGTAACTCCTGAGTCTATCCGTTTGCGTAAACAAATCCTTAACAAGGCAGAGCGTGAGAAAGCTAACAAGAAGAAAAAATCAGCTGAATAAGAGCTAGAAAGAGATAAAGATGGTTTATTTAATCATAGGAATCCTCTTATTACTACTCTATGTATTTGCGACACCAGAAAGCATTAAAGGGACAGTCAATATCGTCGCTATGGTATGTATTTTAGTGGCACTCTTGATTTTATTGGCTCTATCTTTTCTGAAAATTTTTCAATTACCAACAGAAATGTTCCTAGCAATAGCCATGTTAATCCTAGCTTACTTTAGTGTGAGAGACATCACACTCATGCCAGTCAAAAAAAGTAAAAGAAGATAAAAAAGAGAGTTTCGGCTCTCTTTTTTTGGTAGGAATTTTACAATAGTTTGAATTGTTTTTTTACTATAACATCATCTCTTTTGCTTGGATAATATGAATGGGAAAAACTAGAATAAAATTCGTTAATGACATCTATTTTTAAGGAAACTGTAAAATTCTATTACTAATAATATTTTAGCAAAATATGTTGATAGATTATATAGAAAGTGATATACTTAAGTTATAAGAAATCGTTTTCAAAATAAGAAAGGATTAAATTTATACTCAATGAAAATCAAAGAGCAAACTAGGAAGCTAGCCGCAGGTTGCTCAAAGCACTGCTTTGAGGTTGTAGATAAAACTGACGAAGTCAGTTACATATATCTACGGCAAGGCGACGTTGACGCGGTTTGAAGAGATTTTTGAAGAGTATTATTATCTTGTTGTTCAGGGTGTAATGGATTAAACTAGGAAAATAATTCTAAGGATTTGTAAAAAGATAAAATCTTTTTCTATA
>NZ_VMNB01000020.1 GCF_013277515.1 Streptococcus sp. k-402
CTACAAATATTATAGAGCCTTTTTTGCTAGCTAGAGGAGATGAAACGGATGTTGAATAAGATAAGAGACTATCTGAACTTTGCTGGTTTGCAGTATCGTAATCCGGATAAGTTTGGAGATGAGCGAGAGAAGATGCTGGAATTGCGCCATAAAGGCCAAGAGGCACGAAAGGCTTTTACAGAACTGGCTAAAGCCTTTCAAGCCAGCCATCCAGAATGGCAACTTCAACAGACTAGCCAGTGGATGAATCAGGCGCAGCGCTTGCGACCACACTTCTGGGCTTATATACAGCGTGAGGGGAAAGTGACAGAACCTATGATGGCCCTTCGTTTGTATGGAGTACCCTCTGATTTTGGTGTCTCACTAGAAGTTAGTTTTATCGAGCGCAAGAAAGATGAGCAAACTTTGGAGAAACAAACCAAGGTATTAGAAGCTCCAGTTGTAGAAGGGATTTATTATCTAGCCTACTCCGATGGTCAAAGTCAACGGTGGGAGGCGAACGAAGAAAATCGTCGTACTTTAGTCGAGAAGATAGGCAGCCAAGAAATCCGAAAAGTGTTAGTTAAATCAGATGTTTCTATCATAGAAAATCAATCATTAGAAGTGATTTTAGAAAAATTAGAAGAAATTTATGAACGCTTACTTCCCTATTATCAAGCGACTAGAGGGTAGAAAATAGATGACTTATCTAGCGTCGAATTGTTTAATTGCTATTCTATGTATTTTTTCATATAATAGTAAAATAGAATGTGTGATTCAATAATCACCTCAAATAGAAAGGAAATTCTATGTCAAATCTATCTGTTAATGCAATTCGTTTCCTAGGTATTGACGCTATCAACAAAGCCAACTCAGGTCACCCAGGTGTGGTTATGGGAGCGGCTCCGATGGCTTACAGCCTCTTTACAAAACAACTTCGTATCAATCCAGCTCAACCAAACTGGATTAACCGCGACCGCTTTATTCTTTCAGCAGGTCATGGTTCAATGCTTCTATATGCCCTTCTTCACCTTTCTGGTTTTGAAGATGTCAGCATGGATGAGATTAAGAGCTTCCGTCAGTGGGGTTCAAAAACACCAGGTCACCCAGAATTTGGTCATACGGCAGGGATTGATGCTACGACAGGTCCTCTAGGGCAAGGGATTTCAACTGCTACTGGTTTTGCCCAGGCAGAACGTTTCTTGGCAGCCAAATATAACCGTGAAGGCTACAATATCTTTGACCACTATACTTACGTTATTTGTGGAGACGGAGATTTGATGGAAGGTGTTTCAAGTGAGGCTGCTTCATACGCAGGCTTACAAAAACTAGACAAGTTGGTTGTTCTTTATGATTCAAATGATATCAACTTGGATGGTGAGACAAAGGATTCCTTTACAGAAAGTGTTCGTGACCGTTACAATGCCTACGGTTGGCACACTGCCTTGGTTGAAGATGGAACAGACTTGGAAGCCATCCATGCAGCTATCGAAACAGCAAAAGCTTCAGGCAAGCCATCTTTGATTGAAGTGAAAACGGTCATTGGATACGGTTCTCCAAACAAACAAGGAACTAATGCTGTACACGGTGCTCCTCTTGGAGCAGATGAAACTGCAGCTACTCGTCAAGCTCTCGGTTGGGACTATGAACCATTTGAAATCCCAGAACAAGTATATGCTGATTTCAAAGAACATGTTGCAGACCGTGGCGCATCAGCTTATGAAGCTTGGACAAAATTAGTTGCTGATTATAAAGAAGCTCACCCAGAATTGGCTGCAGAAGTAGAAGCCATTATTGATGGACGTGATCCAGTTGAAGTGACTCCAGCAGACTTCCCAGCTTTAGAAAATGGTTTCTCTCAAGCAACTCGTAACTCGAGTCAGGATGCTTTGAACGTTGTGGCAACTAAGTTACCAACCTTCCTAGGTGGATCAGCTGACCTAGCTCACTCAAACATGACTTACATTAAAACAGATGGACTTCAAGACGATGCTAATCGCTTGAACCGTAACATTCAGTTTGGTGTTCGTGAATTTGCAATGGGAACGATCTTGAACGGGATGGCTCTTCACGGTGGACTTCGTGTATACGGTGGAACTTTCTTCGTCTTCTCTGACTATGTGAAGGCAGCTGTTCGCTTGTCAGCTTTGCAAGGTCTTCCTGTGACTTATGTCTTTACCCACGATTCTATTGCGGTAGGGGAAGATGGCCCAACGCACGAACCAGTTGAGCACTTAGCAGGTCTTCGTGCTATGCCAAATCTAAATGTTTTCCGTCCAGCAGATGCGCGTGAAACTCAAGCAGCTTGGTACCTTGCAGTGACAAGTGAGAAAACACCAACTGCTCTTGTCTTGACACGTCAAAACTTGACTGTTGAAGAAGGAACAGACTTTGATAAAGTTGCAAAAGGTGCCTATGTTGTCTATGAAAATGCAGCAGACTTTGATACCATCTTGATTGCGACAGGTTCAGAGGTCAATCTTGCTGTCTCAGCTGCCAAAGAATTGGCTAGTCAAGGAGCAAAAGTCCGCGTAGTCAGCATGCCATCTACAGATGTCTTTGATAAACAAGATGTAGCTTACAAGGAAGAAATTCTTCCAAATGCAGTTCGCCGTCGTGTTGCAGTCGAAATGGGTGCAACTCAAAACTGGTACAAATACGTTGGTCTCGATGGTGCCGTTCTCGGTATTGATACCTTCGGAGCCTCTGCTCCAGCACCAAAAGTATTGGTAGAATATGGCTTTACTGTAGAAAATCTTGTAAAAGTCGTTCAAAACTTGAAATAATCCTAAAAATCAGGGCGCAAGCTCTGTTTTTTTCTTACTAGAAAAGTAAGGTACAATCTTGTAAAAGTAACTGAAATTTGATATAGTAGTCCTATGTAAAAGACAAAGGAGAATATAATGGAATCACAATATACATTTTTAATCATTCTTGTGGCTATGGTGGGCTTGATGTTCTTTACGCAACGCTCTCAAAAGAAACAAGCACAAAAGCGTATGGAAAGCTTGAATAAATTACAAAAAGGCTATGAAGTTATTACAATCGGGGGCCTTTATGGAACAGTCGATGAAGTAGATACAGAAAAGAAAACAATTGTTCTTGATGTAGATGGGGTTTACTTGACTTTTGAACTAGCTGCTATCAAGACAGTATTACCACTTAAAGAAACAGCTTCACTCGAAGGTGCAATTGAAAAATAAGACGGGATCACGAACTCCCGTTTTTCTATAAAAGAAAGGAAATGGGATGAAAAAACTAGTCTTTGTCTGTCTGGGAAATATTTGCCGCAGTCCTATGGCCGAGTTTGTGATGAAATCAATGACAGATAATTATGAAATCCAAAGTCGAGCGACTTCCTCTTGGGAACATGGTAATCCGATTCATAAGGGCACTCAGGGAATTTTGCAACAGTATGAGATTCTTTATGACAAGAACAAGACATCGCTTCAGATTAGCAAGGAAGATTTTGAAGCCTTTGATTATATTATAGGAATGGACGCTTCAAATGTTTCTGACTTACGTCAGATGTGTCCAGCAGGCTTGCAAGATAAGATTTACTCATTTGCATCTGAAAGTGTTCCAGATCCTTGGTATACAGGAGATTTTGAGGAAACCTATCAGCGTGTTCAGGAGGGTTGTCAAGCATGGTTAGAACGTTTAGAAAAGGAGAGTGAAGGTGGAAAGTCTTAAGAATTTTTACGAAAAGTATCGAGTGTATCTGACTCGTCCACGTTTAGAGCTTTTAGCAGTAGTTGCCATTGTTTTCTGTGCTGTACTCGTCTTTTTTCTAAATATTCCCGGAAAAGGTGTTCTAAAACTCGATAATGGAACGATTGTTTACGACGGCAGTCTTGTCCGTGGTAAAATGAATGGCCAAGGTACCATTACCTTCCAAAATGGAGACCAATATACAGGTGGTTTCAACAATGGAGCCTTCAACGGAAAAGGCACCTTTCAATCCAAAGAAGGCTGGACCTACGAAGGTGATTTTGTAAATGGTCAGGCTGAAGGAAAAGGAAAGCTAACAACAGAACAAGAAGTTGTTTATGAAGGAACTTTTAAACAAGGCGTTTTTCAACAAAAATAAAGCCTCCTTATCAAAGGAGGTATTGTTAGAATGTTTAAGTAAGCGCTTACCTGTAAATCCCTTTCTTTCCAAGTTCCTCTTCCAAGCAAGTTTGTGAAATAAAAAAATATTTGAAATAAATTTCACAAACTTTAAAGAAAAAGCTTGCTAAGAAAAGAAAATGACAAACATTTCACAAGGAACTAAAAATTCTTTGTGAAATGTTTATGAAACTGTTTACAAAGTTGAAATAATGCGATATAATAAACTTGTGAAAAAATTAACAAAGGATATCAATCCTTGATAGCTATGGAGGAAAATATGGCTGATAAAAAAACTGTGACACCAGAGGAAAAGAAACTCGCTGCTGAAAAGCATGTCGATGGATTGGTGCAAAAAGCTCTAGTTGCTCTTGAAGAAATGCGTAAGTTGGATCAAGAGCAGGTTGACTACATCGTAGCTAAAGCGTCAGTGGCAGCTTTGGATGCCCACGGAGAATTGGCATTACATGCCTTTGAAGAAACAGGACGTGGTGTATTTGAAGACAAAGCAACTAAGAACTTGTTTGCTTGTGAACACGTAGTAAACAACATGCGCCACACTAAAACAGTTGGCGTTATCGAAGAAGACGATGTGACAGGTTTGACTCTTATAGCTGAACCAGTTGGTGTTGTTTGTGGTATCACTCCTACAACAAACCCAACATCAACAGCAATCTTCAAATCATTGATTTCATTGAAGACACGTAATCCAATCGTATTTGCCTTCCACCCATCAGCTCAAGAATCATCAGCTCACGCAGCTCAAATCGTTCGTGATGCTGCGATTAAAGCAGGAGCGCCTGAAAACTGTGTACAGTGGATTACTGAACCATCTATGGAAGCAACTAGTGCGCTTATGAACCACGAAGGTATTGCTACAATCCTTGCAACAGGTGGTAATGCCATGGTTAAAGCTGCATACTCATGTGGTAAACCAGCTCTTGGAGTAGGTGCCGGAAACGTTCCAGCTTATGTTGAAAAATCAGCAAACATCCGTCAAGCAGCACACGATATCGTCATGTCTAAATCATTTGATAACGGTATGGTCTGTGCCTCAGAGCAAGCGGTTATCATTGATAAAGAAATTTACGATGAATTTGTAGCAGAGTTCAAATCTTATCACACTTACTTTGTAAACAAAAAAGAAAAAGCTCTTCTTGAAGAATTCTGTTTCGGCGTGAAAGCAAACAGCAAAAACTGTGCTGGTGCAAAATTGAACGCTGACATCGTTGGTAAACCAGCAACTTGGATTGCAGAACAAGCAGGATTTACAGTTCCAGAAGGAACAAACATTCTTGCTGCTGAATGTAAAGAAGTTGGTGAAAACGAGCCATTGACTCGTGAAAAATTGTCACCAGTTATCGCAGTTTTGAAATCTGAAAGCCGTGAAGATGGTATTACTAAGGCTCGTCAAATGGTTGAATTTAACGGTCTTGGACACTCAGCAGCCATCCACACAGCTGATGAAGAATTGACTAAAGAATTTGGTAAAGCTGTTAAAGCTATTCGTGTTATCTGTAACTCACCTTCTACTTTCGGTGGTATCGGAGACGTTTACAATGCCTTCTTGCCATCATTGACACTCGGATGTGGTTCTTACGGACGCAACTCAGTTGGGGATAACGTTAGTGCCATTAACCTCTTGAATATCAAAAAAGTCGGAAGACGGAGAAATAACATGCAATGGATGAAACTTCCTTCAAAAACATACTTTGAACGTGATTCAATTCAATACCTTCAAAAATGTCGTGACGTTGAACGTGTCATGATCGTTACTGACCATGCCATGGTAGAGCTTGGTTTCCTTGATCGTATCATCGAACAACTTGATCTTCGTCGCAATAAGGTTGTTTACCAAATCTTTGCTGATGTAGAACCAGATCCAGATATCACAACTGTAAACCGTGGTACTGAGATTATGCGTGCCTTTAAACCAGATACAATCATCGCTCTCGGTGGTGGATCTCCAATGGATGCTGCTAAAGTAATGTGGCTCTTCTACGAACAACCAGAAGTGGACTTCCGTGACCTTGTCCAAAAATTCATGGATATCCGTAAACGTGCCTTCAAGTTCCCATTGCTTGGTAAGAAGACTAAATTCATCGCGATTCCAACTACATCTGGTACAGGATCTGAAGTAACACCATTTGCCGTTATCTCTGATAAAGCAAATAACCGTAAATACCCAATCGCCGACTACTCATTGACACCAACTGTGGCAATCGTAGACCCTGCTTTGGTATTGACAGTTCCTGGATTTGTTGCTGCGGATACTGGTATGGACGTATTGACCCACGCGACTGAAGCTTACGTATCACAAATGGCTAGCGACTACACTGACGGTCTTGCGCTTCAAGCCATCAAACTTGTATTCGAAAACCTTGAAAGCTCAGTTAAGAACGCAGACTTCCACTCACGTGAGAAAATGCATAACGCTTCAACAATCGCTGGTATGGCCTTTGCCAATGCCTTTCTAGGTATTTCTCACTCAATGGCTCATAAGATTGGTGCGCAATTCCACACAATCCACGGTCGTACAAATGCAATCTTGCTTCCATACGTCATCCGCTATAACGGTACACGTCCAGCTAAGACAGCAACATGGCCTAAGTATAACTACTACCGTGCAGATGAAAAATACCAAGATATCGCACGCATGCTTGGACTTCCAGCTTCTACTCCAGAAGAAGGTGTGGAATCTTATGCAAAAGCTGTTTACGAACTTGGTGAGCGCGTAGGTATCCAAATGAACTTCAAAGCACAAGGAATTGATGAAAAAGAATGGAAAGAACATTCTCGTGAATTGGCCTTCCTTGCTTATGAAGATCAATGTTCGCCAGCTAACCCACGTCTTCCAATGGTTGACCATATGCAAGAAATCATCGAAGATTCTTACTATGGCTACAAAGAAAGACCAGGACGCCGTAAATAATTGTTATCAGCCTAGAGGCAGGAGAAATCCTGTCTCTTTTTTTGTAATTCTATTTGAAAAATGGTATAATCATCGCATATATTTATTTGAAAATCAAATCTTTAATAATCATGCGAGGGGCAAATGAACAAGATAAATGAGTTAGGGGATAAAGTGCGACTTTTAAGAGAGGAGAAAGGACTTAGTCGTCCAGTTTTTTGCGGGGATGAGTCTGAATTATCAGTGCGTCAGTTGGTGCGGATAGAAAAAGGAGAGTTTCGCCCGACGATAAAAACCCTAGAATATATTGCGGATAGATTAGAAATTCCGTCCTATGCCTTGATGCCAGATTATAAGGAATTGCCGAAGCGTTACCAAGAATTAAAGTACTTTCTTTTACATCACCCTGACTACGGAGACAAGGAGTTGCAGGAACAAAAGGAAGAATATTTCGATGAGATTTTTGAGAATTTTTATGATGATTTGCCACGTGATGAGAAAGTGCTAGTGGATTGTCTTCAAGCTATAGATGAAGTGAGAGCGACGGATAATGAACAGTATGGAATAGCACTTTTAGATGAATCTTTTGAGGAACTATGGAATCAAAGAGAATTTTCCTTTTTAGACCTTTTAAAAATTAGATTGTATTTTTTGTGTAGTTATTTAGAAAATATAAAAAAAGGACAGTTATCTATTAGCGAACAGCAGAAACTTCAATTAATGTTTCAAAAAGTGTGTAATAACGTAGAAAATAGCGGTACAGATGATTTATTTCTTGTTCGTGATGTATTATTTGCAGGGCTGGGAAGTTGTGAATTATTGAATGACTTAGAGTTATTTAAGTTAGCTGTGGAAAAACTGAATTGGATTTCTGAAAAAACACGAGATTTTCAAAAGCAACCGATTGTCTTGATGGTGGAGTGGAAATATTATCTTCAGACTGATTATGATACGGCAAAACAAAAGTATGAAGAAGCAAAAATGATGGCGAGGATGTTTGGCAATGAGAAGTTAATCGTTAGTTTAGATAATGAATGGAGCCAAGACTTAGAAAGGTATTGTTAAATGCTTTATAGGAGTGACATTTCTGTCATTGAGGGAATGCCGCTTTTTTGTTACAATGAATTTTATACTCAATGAAAATCAAAGAGCAAAGTAGGAAACTAGCCGCAGGCTGTACTTGAGTACGGCAAGGCGACGTTGACGTGGTTTGAATTTGATTTTCGAAGAGTATTACTTGATATACATCCAGAAGCAAACTAGGCAATAGAGAGAAAATTCTAAGTAGTAGGCCTATAGGGTCAATCAACTTGAAGGATTTTCTATAAGTGTGATGTATGACGACAACAGTTTTAAACAAGGGGGAAAGAATGTCCATTTTATCCATTAAAAATATTTCAAAGTTTTACACTTTGGACGGTAAACATCAAGAGCAGGCTTTAAAGAATATAAACCTGCAGATTGCAAAAGGTAAAATTACAGCGATTTACGGGCCGTCAGGCTGTGGCAAAACCAGTCTACTAAACATCATTAGCGGTTTAGACAGACAATATGAAGGAGTTTTAGAATTTAAAGGGGAATCTCTCCGTGACTTATCAGAGATTGAACTAACTCGATTTCGTAAAGATAAGATTGGATTTGTGTTTCAAAACTTTAACCTCATTCCTCATCAGTCTGTCTTGGACAATGTCAAGCTACCTCTCTATGTCAAAGATTTATCTGACAGGGAGATGACAATGATTGCAAAGGAGCAATTAAGTAACTTGGGCATGGAGCCTTTTATGGCTAAAAATGTTAAACAGCTTTCTGGTGGGCAAAAGCAACGCGTAGCAATCGCGCGTGCTTTGGTGAATCAGCCTGATATGATTGTAGCAGATGAGCCAACGGGTTCGCTGGATTCTCAATCCCAAGAAATGGTATTGGAAGTGTTTAAAAAATTAGCCCAAACAGGGAAAACAGTACTGATTGTAACCCATAATCCAGAGGTTGCCGAATATGCAGATGTGATTATCAAAATGAAGGATGGTGAAGTCGTTGAAGAAGTCAAAAAATAAAGGATTATCATTGAAAAACAAATTCAAACTTTCTTTAAATAACTTTCTGGAAAGAAAGTGGCGTAACCTATTGATTGCGCTAGCAACCTCAATCGGTTTTGTAGGAGTCTTAATTTCTTTCGGCTTGGGAAATGCATTGATTTCGATGATTGATGAAAATACGAATGGAGGTCAAATCCCTTCTCAAGTTCAGATTGCTTTAAACACAAAAAATGTTGGACGAGGCTTTTTGAACCAAGATGATAAGAACTATATCACGGATACAGTTGGAAAAGAAGCTATTAAATATTTGGAGAGTCCTTTTGGGATGATCATGTCAAATATTACTATAGATGGTCAAGAAATGGATCTGAGTCAAACGATGCCTTCTTATGCTCAAGTAGTGAGTCTCTATGAGGATACAAGTATCTCTGTTAGTAGTAATGAGGCGGACAAAGTGTTAGCTGGTTCCCTCTATACGGATGCAAATGAACAGGGTTTGACGATTCCAAGCAGTTTACTAAAAAATTGGAATGAACAGACAGGAAACAATCTGACAGCTAATGATGTTATTGGCAAATCAGTCTCAGCCAGCATTGTAGAAAATGCTGCCGAAGCTAGTAAGATTGCTCAATTTCAAACAAAGATTGTACGTGTAATCAATGATGAAGATGACTTGGAGGACAGCAACAGTTTCATGCCGTCTCATCAAATGGAAACGATTTTGAAAGAGGCTGGATTTACAAAAGCTGTATCTTATTTTATCTTGGAACTCAAAGATCCATCACAAACAAAAGCGATAACAGAAGAATTGCAGAAAAACAAGAAGTATACTGTTCTTTCTCAACAGAAGGTTCTTGATATTGTGATTACTTTTATTCGTGTCATTCAGGGATTGTTGATTGTACTTTCATCACAAGCTATTGTGGTAGCAGCGGTCATGATTGGTATCATTATTTACATCAATATCATGCAACGTTCTAAGGAAATAGGTGTCATGAAGGCAGTTGGTTATCAAAATCGTGATGTCAAAGGAATTTTTATTTACGAGGCTATCTGGATTGTAGGAATCGCCTTGCTGCTGGCATTTTCGGTTGCACAAGGGGTGGGAAGTTTGGCGAATGCGATTGTAAGTCACTTTTACCCATCCATCACTAAGGTTTTTGAATTAAATTTGTTATCTGTTTTAGGAACTCTAGCTTTCGCTCTACTACTTGGTTATGTATCAGCTTACTTCCCAGCACGTAAAATTAGTAAAATGGATCCTGTAGAATCGCTACGATATGAATAGTAAGGGATTCCTTGATTTACAGTTTAAAAAAGAAACTGCTAACTTCTCAAACTAACTTCCACCGCTAATCCAAGTGGAAGTTAGTCTGATAAAAATTCTAAAAACCAGTGGAATTCCGTATCAGGGTAAGTTCCACTGGTTTTAATTATGCTTGATTTTATAGCTTTTGTAGCCAAAATGAATAGAAAAAAAGAGCGCACAAAATCTCCTCATCTGAAAGCGTTTCAGATTAAGTTCCGCTATGGTGGAAGTTAGTGTGAGACGTTTGAATGTGGTTAAAGATTAATTTTTAGAACTTATGTTGGAGTAATTTAGAAGACTGACAGACGTCTTCTGCAGGTATTTTAGAAATGCCGAGAAGCTTAGGAATCTCTTCTCCATAGGTAAAGGCAAAGAGTTCATAGGCTGACTTTTCATTCAAAGCAGCACGTTTGACACTGTTGACATGCGAACAAACGAGATTAATATCCTCTTGAGTTAAGTTGTCAAAGGAAGTTCCTTTAGGTAGAATGTCGCGAATCAGCGTGTGATTTTTCTCGATTCTGCCTTTCTGGTCAGAGCGATTAGGGTCACAAAAGAAGAGTTTACTCTCTCCTCGCACATCCATTTCGATGTCATCAACCCTGGCAAACTCTCCACCATTATCGGTAAGAATGACGGGGAAGAGTTGGAAGAAATCTTTGCCAGCTTGGTGAAGAGTGTTCTTGATGGCATAGAGGTGTTTGGTAACTTCAAGGGCAGTTTTATTATCCAGAAGTCTAGCGAAGATAAAGTTACAGAAAGAGAGATTGAAGGTGAGTAGGACTTTCCCTCCCATCCTCCCCAGAACTGTATCCATTTCTAGCCAAGAGTCTAGTTGATTAAGGGCTAAATAGTTTTGGAAATCCTCATAGGAACGGCCTTTTTCGCTTCTTTAGGGATGGAAGGTAGCTTACTTTTCCGTCTTTCTTTGAATTTAACGGCTCTGGCTAGGTCAATCGGAGCGATAGATAGGTACCCTTTTCGGATGTGTCGATAGACGGTTGAGGAGCTGACATCAAGATTGTAAGTTTTGAGGATATGATAGATGTGTTGTCCCTTTTTAACTCCATCAGAAATGACTTTGTCCATTTTCCAGAAGGTCTTGGAATTGAGGGGAGTTCCTTCACGAGCTTCGACAAGAGTTTGTTCGTATTGTTTTTGAGCTTGTTTAGCGAGGTAGAAGATCTTCTTATAGCCACAATTTTGTCTTCTTTTAGGACAGCCATTACAGACAAAGGTAGCTTTGTCTAGTAAAGGGCAAGGAAGGTTATGGCATGTAGACTCTCGGACTTGTCTGTTTCGTTTGACTTCTTTGGAAACAGTAGTTGGGTCTTTTAGAATAAGTTGCCCGATAGCTTTGAAGGTTTCACCGCGCTCTAAGCCCAGTTGGATATCATTGCGGTCTGAAAGGGTAAGGTGTTTATGTTTTGTCATAGTAGACCTCATTTCTAACTCAAACGTCTCACACTTAATTCCACCATAAAAATCCGTTTTAGACTAA
>NZ_VMNB01000021.1 GCF_013277515.1 Streptococcus sp. k-402
GCTCTTTGTCAACTGTAGTGGGTTGATGAAAAGCTAAGTTCGAGAAAGGACAAATTTCGTCCTTTCTTTTTTGATATTCAGAGCGATGAAAATCCGTTTTTTGAAGTTTTCAAAGTTCCGAAAACCAAAGGCATTGCGCTTGATAAGTTTGATGAGATTATTGGTTGCTTCCAGTTTGGCATTAGAATAGTGTAGTTGAAGGGCGTTGACAATCTTTTCTTTATCTTTGAGGAAGGTTTTAAAGACAGTCTGAAAAATAGGATGAACCTGCTTAAGATTGTCTTCAATAAGCCCGAAAAATTTCTCTGGTTCCTTATTCTGGAAGTGAAAAAGCAAGAGCTGATAGAGCTGATAGTGATGTTTCAAGTCTTGTGAATAGCTCAAAAGCTTGTCTAAAATCTCTTTATTGGTTAAATGCATACGAAAAGTAGGACGATAAAATCGCTTATCACTCAGTTTACGGCTATCCTGTTGTATGAGCTTCCAGTAGCACTTGATAGCCTTGTATTCATGGGATTTTCGCTCAAACTGATTCATGATTTGGACACGCACACGACTCATAGCACGACTTAAGTGTTGAACAATGTGAAAGCGATCAAGAACGATTTTAGCACACGGAAAAAGCTGTTTAGCCAGGTCATAGTAAGGGCTAAACATATCCATAGTAATGATTTTGACGCGACATCGGATGGCTCTATCGTATCGAAGAAAGTGATTTCGGATGACAGCCTGTGTTCTACCTTCAAGAACAGTGATGATATTGAGATTGTCAAAATCTTGCGCAATAAAGCTCATCTTTCCCTTAGTGAAGGCATATTCGTCCCAGGACATAATCTGTGGAAGGCGAGAAAAATCATGCTTAAAACGGAAGTCATGGAGTTTACGAATAACGGTTGAAGTTGAAATAGACAACTGATGAGCAATGTCGGTCATAGAAGTCTTTTCAATTAGCTTCTGGGCAATCTTTTGGTTGATGATACGAGGGATTTGGTGATTCTTCTTGACGAGAGAAGTCTCAGCGACCATCATTTTAGAGCAATGATAGCACTTGAAACGACGTTTTCTAAGGAGAATTCTAGTAGGCATACCAGTCGTTTCAAGGTAAGGAATTTTAGAAGGTTTTTGAAAGTCATATTTCTTCATTAGGCTTTCGCACTCAGGACAAGATGGAGCGTCATAATCCAGTTTAGCGATGATTTCCTTGAGTGTATCCTTATTGATGATGTCTAGAATCTGGATATTAGGGTCTTTAATATCGAGTAGTTTTGTGATAAAATGTAATTGTTCCATATGAATCTTTCTAATGAGTTGTTTAGTCGCTTTTCATTATAGGTCATATGGGACTTTTTTTCTACAACAAAATCGGCTCCATAATATCTATAGGGATTTACCCACTACAAATATTATAGAGCC
>NZ_VMNB01000022.1:0-469 GCF_013277515.1 Streptococcus sp. k-402
AAGAAATCCAGTGTTCCTTGGCATTATACAAATTGAGAATCCCCTCACACAGCAAACCGAGACTGGACAAAGCAACCGAAATCAAACGGTAGCGATCACCTGGCATAGGAATAGCACAAAAGACAGCTATGAGGAAACCTGCCACAATTTCTGTTATTTTTAATACCTTATAGCGTCTACGATGTTGAACACTTTTCTTTAAAAAATGAGCTATCTGTACATCTAATCGCTCTGTCAGGTACATTTCTTCTGGCGTCATATTCGTAACTCCTTTTATCTATTCATTCTATTCAAAAAACTAGGATAACTGTCTAGTAGGTTTAGCAAATATTAATAATGTTGTCATGTTATTTTGGAAAGGAAGTCTCATGTTTATATCTAGTGGCAAAATATTGCTTCTCCTACTAGCAAAGTTCACCTAGTTTAATTATTATATCATAATCGAGACAAACTTACTTACTTACTTACT
>NZ_VMNB01000022.1:513-1904 GCF_013277515.1 Streptococcus sp. k-402
ACTTACTTACTTACTTACTCATGGTAGCTGATTTTATCAATGATTGCAAGCTCTATATCTTAAAATGTCAGAATTATTAATTTTTTATTACATGCTTGTTTTTGCCATCATGAGAAGGGAGCGTTTGATTTTTTATAGCATAATAAAGTAGTAACTGAATAAAATTAGTTGAGAAATTCAAACTAATTTTTAACAATATTTTAGAAAACAAGGTCTACTATTCTAGCTTCAGTTTGCTGTATCATTCTTATTATGATTCTATCTCTGTTAAATCAAAGTTAAAATCTCCTATTTAGGTAGAGGAAGCTATCCTCTATCGGACAAAATCCATCATCTCCTCCAAGAACTGAAGACCAGCACTGAAAATCCAGAACAAGTCCAAAAACTCAAGGAAGCCTACGATAAACTCAACGAAGCATTGGGGCAATCAGAAAATGGGCTTGTCAATCAGGAGGTCTTTAATGCTGCACTTGAGGAGTATAAAAAGGCTGCTCATCTAAAGAAAGATGCAGAGGAAACTGGAGGAACCAGGAATCGTAGAAGTGTTTCCGGTCTTGTTTATGGGTTTGCTACAGGAAGTACCGGGAACGAAAAAAGATCTAGGGATGATTCAGGAAGAGAAAGAGACACTCGTAATTTATATAACGGTCAAAACTTAAACGAGATACCTTTAAAATATATTGCTACTGTAGAAACTGGAACTATTAGAAATATTTCTTTATCAGGGTTCCCAACGGTGGGTAAGGACGGTAAAACTTGGGCTACAATCAAAACAAGAATTGATAGTAATGGAAAACGAGCTGTTTTAACTATTACCGGTCAGTCTCCTAAAAATCTCTATGGGCTATACAATACAACCTTAACAGTAACTGAAGGAAGCGGTCACGTGTCTAGTAAGATTCAAGAGGTTCTGTATCAACTACCAAAACCAGAATTTGATGAATCTCCACTAAATCCAGGAAAGACTGCTCAACAAGATGTAGAGGGAAAAGCAGGAGAAAAACCTATAGTTAAGGGGAAAATTCCTACTCCACCAAATGGATTCTCTAGTTCTAATATTCCGCAAGGCTCTCAATTGAAAATGTATTTGGTTCAAGGTGGACATAATGAAAATTTTGGTGGAATTGAAACCTCAGCAGAAGGTTATGACATCGTTGCATGGGGGCTAGTAGGAGCAGATGGAACATCAGTATTATATCCGACTCAGTATAAAAAGCAATCCATAGGCGATAAACCGCTACGTCTTATCGTGGCTTATGTTCAACAAGGAACAGATCGAGTACTAAATAAGGACTTAGTTTCGCCTCTGTCTAGGGATTCCATTACACCGACATATCCGCTGGATAGGGATGGGGCTAAATCAACAAATAAATGGCTCTATAATATTTGTA
>NZ_VMNB01000023.1 GCF_013277515.1 Streptococcus sp. k-402
CTCTTTTTGTCGCAAACATTCTTCTCTCCTAATCATTTTCTACCTTATCCTCTACCTGAGGATAAAGAGTCGTTCCCCAAATAGAAATCGTCCGCTTACGCACTAGTGGCAAATCGGTTTTTTCATAAACCGTACGCCACCATTCCCAGGCAAGTCCTGTACACTCCCTAATTTTGACAGAGAGATTGCGAACATTCCCTTTTAAAGGAATACTAGTGGTAAAATGAGCCGTCAAATCCTGCCCATTTCTGTTCCAAGCCTTAGGAGTCAAGACTTCTTTACCTTGATAATCATAGGATAATTCATCCCAAGTAATGTAATATTGGGCAACATAGGCACCACTATGATCCAAGAGTAAATCTCCGTTTCTGTAAGCTGTCACCTTAGTCTCAACATAGTCTGTACTGTTTTGAAAGGTCGCAACTACATTGTCCCGTAAAAAAGAAGTTGTGTAGGAAATCGGCAAACCTGGATGATCGGCTGTAAAGCGACTGCCTTCTTGAATCAAGTCCTCTACCATATCCACCTTGCCTGTTACAACTCGGGCACCCGAACTCGGGTCGCCCCCTAAAATAACTGCCTTCACTTCTGTATTGTCCAAAATCTGCTTCCACTCTGTCTGAGGAGCCACCTTGACTCCTTTTATCAAAGCTTCAAAAGCAGCCTCTACTTCATCACTCTTACTCGTGGTTTCCAACTTGAGATAGACCTGACGCCCGTAAGCAACACTCGAAATATAGACCAAAGGACGCTCTGCAGAAATTCCTCTCTGCCTCAAATCCTCTACCGTTACAGTATCTTGAAATACATCTCCTGGATTTTTAACAGCATCTACGCTGACTGTATAATAAATCTGCTTAAAATTGACAATCTGAATCTGCTTTTCGCCCGAATGGACAGAATTAAAATCAATATCAAGAGAATTCCCTGTCTTTTCAAAGTCAGAACCAAACTTGACCTTGAGTTGTTCCATGCTGTGAGCCGTGATTTTTTCATACTGCATTCTAGCTGGGACATTATTGACCTGACCATAGTCTTGATGCCATTTGGCCAACAAATCGTTTACCGCTCCGCGAACACTTGAATTGCTGGGATCTTCCACTTGGAGAAAGCTATCACTACTTGCCAAACCAGGCAAATCAATACTATAAGTCATTGGGGCACGATCGACCGCAAGAAGAGTGGGATTATTCTCCAACAAGGTCTCATCTACTACGAGAAGCGCTCCAGGATAGAGGCGACTGTCGTTGGTAGCTGTCACGGAAATATCACTTGTGTTTGTCGACAAGCTCCGCTTCTTTCTTTCGATAACAACAAACTCATCGGGTAACTGATTCCCCTCTTTGATGAAACGATTTTCAATACTCTCTCCCTGATGGGTCAAGAGTTTCTTTTTATCATAATCCATAGCTAGTATAAAGTCATTTACTGCTTTATTTGTCATCTTCTACCTCCTAATAAGTTCCTGGATTGAGTTGCATAAACTCAGACTTGTTTAGTGAAATCAGCTGTGGTTGGACTAGGTGATCCAAAACTTCCTCGTACAATTCTTCTGAGACATTGCGTCGCCGTCTGGCTAGATAAGAAGTCGGAATGACCGTATTATCCAACATAAATACCTTATCTAAGTCAATCAAGGTTGGTCTTGTAAAAGGATTACGAGCTAGATCTGGCTCTTCTATCATAAAATTCTTGACCAAACGTCTGGTCAAGAGAGCTGGTTTGAAGGTCTGATTTTTAACCAACTCTTTGTTTTTAGTCATGCTGTTGTCAATACAGATATACATATGATTCTTCACAGCCAAATCGCTACTAATAGTCGGAAAAGGCAAATAAAGAGCTACAACATCTCCTCTCTTAATCAAGCAAGAGCACCCCCTTTTCTCCTAATGTAACATAGACAGGATTGACCAAGTCTTCTGATTGACTCAGAATTTCCAAAGTTTGAGTTTGGCGCGTTGTCAATTTAGTAGCATCTTGTCTCTTCAATACAAAATGCTTGTCGCCAATTACCTTGACACTATAATCCTTCTCCAAAGCTGACTGGTAAATCCACATCAGATTTTGTCTGTCTTGAAAACTCAAGAACAAGGGCGTCTCCAGTCTCCCTATAGCCTGATAAAAATCAAAAACAGGAGCCAAAGCTTGCCAATCTGACTGGCTAGTTGTCAAGGCTAGAAAAAGGGCTTTGCGAGCTGATACTTCTTGATTAGCCTTGAGAGTCCCTTTTCCCTCCAAGTTTTTTAGAAAGTGGGAAACTCCAGAAAGCAAATCTTTCTCTAACTGCGAGAAATAAAAACCTTGCCTTCCCAGACATAAGTCTCTCAAGTCGCTTTCTCTAGCAAATAAGAGTTCAAACAGTTGATAATAAAAGAAAAATATCTGGCACTGGGTCGAACTCATCTCTTCTTTATCGACTTCTTTTTTCAACCAGAGCAAGGGCAATAGGTAGCTGGATTGATACATTTCCTCCACCTCCTATTCTTTTTTCTCTGGAGCATCTGCACTAGCTGCTACTTCTTTTGACTGGATACTTTCCCACTGGTTGATTTCCTCTGAGATAAGACCTTCGCATGTCTTGACAAATAGGGCAAAAGCCTTGGTTTTTCCTGCATATTTCTCTGTTTGACATTGATAGAGGAATTTTTCTCTCTCCAGGAGTTGCGCAGTCTTTTGGTAAGAAATCCAGTGTTCCTTTGCATTATACAAATTGAGAATCCCTTCACACAGCAAGCCTAAACTGGACAAGGCAACCGAAATCAAACGATAGCGATCACCCGGCATAGGAATAGCACAGAAGACCGCTATGAGAAAACCTGCCACGATTTCTGTTATTTTTAATACCTTATAGCGCCTACGATGTTGAACACTTTTCTTTAAAAAATGAGCTATCTGTACATCCAATCGCTCTGTCAAGTACATTTCTTCTGGCGTCATGTTCGTAACCCCTTTCATTTACTTTGATAGTCATAGTATAACATATTTGAATATCAAAGTATAGTAAAAAGCTATATCTTATTATAAAATCCAAATATGAAATGTTTGTGAAATGAGAGAAACATAGCACAAAGAGGATAGACAAAAAGTCTCAAAATGATAAAAGCGCATAATATCATGCCTAAGAAAGCTTGATATTATGCGTTTTATCAAAGAAAGATTTTCTGAATGTTCTCCTCAAATAGAGTTTTTTCTAAAATTCTTTCAATCAGTATTCTAGCTAGTTTCCGACTAGTTTAAGCTTGACTTATCTTAACTGAGCAAGAATAGCTTTGAGTTTCTCAATCAACTCATCTTCTGTGTGGTCAGACTCTTTCTCATTGGCTAGGAAAGCAACCGCTTGAGCGAGAGCTTCTCGTGCTTGGTCGAGAACTTTCGCATCTACACTTGTAAGGTCGCTTTCTTGCAGAACCTTAGTTAATTCCTTGGTCAGCTTCTTGAGTTCTGACTCTTTCTTACGACGCGCGATGAGGAAGAGAAGGAGACCAAGAAGGGCGAGCAGGCTACCAACCATCGTACCATATGGAAGATGACCTTGCTCTTTCCTTGTTTCTTTCGTTTCTTCTTCATGCTTAGTCGCTTGCTTGCCTTTCAAGGATTCGAGTGCTTCTTTGACCTTAGCAGTAATCTCTCTCAAGCCTGCTTCTGTCAAGTCAGTATTTCTAAGGGCTTCTTGACCCTCTCCGAGAATGATCTTCGCAGCGTCGATGACAGATTGATCAATACCATCCAAGTCTTTCAAACGAGTTTCCAAGTCTTGAATCAAATCTCTTAAGACTGATTTATCAACCTGTTTCTCCTGACTTGATTGACTGCCACCAGCAAAGGCTACACTTCTCCGGCTACGGGCTGGAGCCGTCACAGAACTTCCAGATATTCCTTGTGGAGACGATGGAGTAGCAGGGGTAGTGTTGCTACTATCGTCGGTCGTCACACCAGGAGCTGGAGTGTTGCCACTGTTATCTTGTGTCACACTGTTGCTATTGCTGTCAGCAGGGCTGGTAGTACCGCCGTTGTCAGTGTTAGCACTGTCGTCAGGACGTGGAGTTGGTGTTGGGTTTGGTCGAGGAACCATTCCTTGACCTGGTTTCGCTGGCGTGAAGTATTGTCCTGTAACGTTGACGTTGACTGTCA
>NZ_VMNB01000024.1 GCF_013277515.1 Streptococcus sp. k-402
GCTGCTTTGAATGGAAAGTCAGCCTATGAACTCTTTGCCTTTACCTATGGAGAAGAAATTCCTAAACTTCTCGGCATTTCTAAAATACCTGCAGAAGATGTCTCTCAGTCGTCTAAATTACTCCAACATAAGTTCTAAAAACTAACCTTTAACCACATTCAAACGTCTCACACTAACTTCCACCATAGCGGAACTTAATCTGAAACGCTTTCAGATGAGGAGATTTTGTGCGCTCTTTTTTTCTATTCATTTTGGCTACAAAAGCTATAAAATCAAGCATAATTAAAACCAGTGGAACTTACCCTGACACGGATTTCCACTGGTTTTTAGGATTTTTATCAGACTAACTTCCACTTGGATTAGCGGTGGAAGTTAGTTTGGGAATTTACCAAAAGGGAGCAAAAATACTGATATTTCAAAACTCAAACTTAATGACTAGATTTACTATAAGAAAATCATACCGTAAAGACTAGGTATATGTTAAAATAGTAGTAATATAATAAGGTTTTGACCAACTATCCGAACTATATTTAAATCATTTACAATTCCTAAAGAAAGGAAACACTATGAAATCCTACCAAGCCGTCTACCAAATTCTAGCTAAAGAAACCGACTATATCAGCGGAGAAAAGATTGCAGAAGAACTATCACTGACCCGAACATCAATTTGGAAAGCCATCAAGCGTTTAGAACAAGAGGGCATTAAAATTGATAGTATCAAAAACAAAGGCTATAAACTTGTGAATGGAGACCTTATTCTTCCAGAACTTCTAAAACAAAATCTTCCAATTAAAGTCAGCTTTAAATCCGAAACAAGATCAACACAACTAGATGCAAAAGAAGCAATTGATTTAGGCCATGAAGCAAACACCCTCTATCTAGCTTCCTATCAAATAGCAGGGCGTGGCCGTTTTCAACGCTCCTTCTACTCTCCTCAAGGTGGCATTTATATGACCCTCCATCTTAAACCAAATCTTCCCTATGACAAATTACCATCCTACACACTACTTGTAGCTGGAGCTGTCTACAAAGCCATTAAGAACCTAACTTTAATAGATGTCGACATAAAATGGGTCAATGATATCTACCTAAACAATCATAAAATTGGAGGAATTCTCACTGAAGCAATGACCTCTGTAGAAACAGGCTTAGTCACAGATATCATTATTGGAGTAGGTATCAATTTCACTATTAAAGACTTCCCTCAGGAATTAAAAGAAAAAGCTACTAGCTTATTTAAAACTACAGCTCCAATAACAAGGAATGAATTAATCATAGAAATCTGGCGTGCTTTCTTCGAAACACCAGCAGAGGAGCTATTATACCTATATAAAAAACAGTCATTCGTTCTAGGAAAAGAAGTTACTTTCACACTAGATCAAAAAGACCACAAGGGACTTGCTAAAGACATCTCTGAAAGTGGTAAACTTTTAGTTCAATGTGATAACGGAAAAGAAATTTGGCTAAATAGTGGCGAAATTTCTCTCAATAGTTGGAAGTAAAATAACACAATTATAATATAAACGATATAAAAAGGCTCTATAATATTTGTAGTGGGTAAATCCCTATAGATATTATGGAGCCTATTTTAGGGTAGAAAAAAAGTCCCATATGACCTATAATGAAAAGCGATCAAACAACTCATTAGAAAGAATCATATGGAACAATTACATTTTATCACAAAACTACTAGACATTAGAGACCCTAATATTCAAATTATAGATATCATCAATAAGGATACACACAAGGAAATCATCGCCAAACTGGACTACGATGCTCCATCTTGTCCTTATTGTGGAAGTCAAATGAAAAAATATGACTTTCAAAAACCTTCTAAGCTCCCTTACCTCAAAACGACTGGTATGCCTACTAGAATTCTATTTAGAAAGCGTCGTTTTAACTGCTATCAGTGCTCGAAAATGATGGTCGCCGAGACCTCACTCGTCAAGAAGAATCATCAAATTCCTCGTATTATCAACCAAAAGATTGCGCAAAAGTTAATTGAAAAGACTTCTATGACCGATATTGCCCATCAGCTTTCCATTTCAACTTCAACTGTCATTCGAAAGCTCAATGATTTCCACTTTAAGCATGATTTTTCTCGTCTTCCTGAGATTATGTCCTGGGACGAGTATGCCTTCACTAAGGGAAAGATGAGTTTTATTGCACAAGATTTTGATAATCTCAACATCATCACTGTTCTTGAGGGTAGAACACAAGCTGTCATTCGTGATCACTTTCTTAAATATGATAGAGCCGTCCGATGTCGAGTGAAAATCATTACTATGGATATGTTTAGTCCCTACTATGCCTTAGCTAAACAGCTTCGCTTTCGAATTTCTAGGCTCAGGCTGAAACAGTCTCCCAGACTGTTTCACTCCCATGTGCTAAAATCGTTCTAGATCGTTTCCATATTATCCAACATCTCAGCCGTGCTATAAGTCGTGTCCGTGTTCAAATCATGAATCAGTTCGATCGAAAATCCCATGAATACAAAGCTATCAAACGTTACTGGAAGCTCATTCAAC
>NZ_VMNB01000025.1 GCF_013277515.1 Streptococcus sp. k-402
GCTGCTTTGAATGGAAAGTTAGCCTATGAACTCTTTGCCTTTACCTATGGAGAAGAAATTCCTAAACTTCTCGGCATTTCTAAAATACCTGCAGAAGATGTCTCTCAGTCGTCTAAATTACTCCAACATAAGTTCTAAAAACTAATCTTTAACCGCATTCAAACGTCTCACACTAACTTCCACCATAGCGGAACTTAATCTGAAACGCTTTCAGATGAGGGGATTTTGTGCGCTCTTTTTTTCTATTCATTTTGGCTACAAAAGCGATGAAACCAAGCATGATTAAAACCAGTGGAACTTACCCTGACACGGATTTCCACTGGTTTTTAGGATTTTTATCAGACTAACTTCCACTTGGATTAGCGGTGGAAGTTAGTGTGGGAATTTACCATTTTAGCTCTGGCTACCACCTTTGACGAAACAAAAAGGAGGAAACTAAGCCTCCTCAAGTTACAAATTATTTCATTGAATCCCATCAATTTTAGCACATAATGGTTTTCGAGTTATGATAGTATCACAACCAACCAGATTCTTTCGCGATATTAGCTGCCTCTGTTCGATTACCTGCATCTAGTTTTGAAAGAATATTGGTGACATAGTTTCGGACGGTTCCGTTTGATAAATAAAGTTGATCTGCAATTTCTTGGTTAGACAAGCCCTGAGCAATTCCCTTTAAAACTGCGATTTCTTGCTCCGTTAATGGATTGGGATGCATCATCACCACTTCCATCAATTCAGGCGAATACTCCTTGCCTCCTTCGAGGACGGTGTGCAAGGTTTGCATGAGGTCTGCAATGTTTCTTTCTTTTAATACATAAGCATCTACTCCAGCCTTGACCGCACGTTCAAAATACCCTGGGCGCTTGAAGGTCGTCACTACAACCACCTTTGTTTCGAGCTTTTCTGCTCGTATCCACTCCAAGACTTCAAGACCAGTCTTAACAGGCATCTCTACATCAAGAATGGCAATATCTACGGACTCTTTTTCTAAGAGTTGGATTGCTTCTTGCCCATTCTTGGCTTGTAAGACAGACTCTACATCTGCTTGAAAGGCAAGCAACTGGCACATAGCATCTCGCAACATACTTTGATCTTCTGCGACTAATACTTTCATCTACTTTCTCTCCTTATAAGGTAGTCGAACCTGAACTTCTGTCGGTTGTTTCCAACTAATTACCTTTACTTCTCCCGAAAACGGAAGAATACGATCTCGAACTGTATGGAGGTCATCCCCCTTTATAGAAGCAAAGCCACAGCCATCATCTCTCACTGTTAGAATGAGTTCTTTCTCTGTCCGTTCTAATTTTAAGTAGACTTTAGACGCTTTAGCATGTTTGATGATGTTGGTCACTAATTCAAGCAAAATCATGGAAGCCGTTGACTCCAATTTCTGAGTTAGACTAGCAGTATCTAATTGGTTATCCGTTTCCACCTCAATTCCAGCAATTTCTAACATCTTTTTCACAGTCTCTAGTTCGGATATCAAAGTTCTAGACTTAAGATTTTCCACAATGGTTCGCACTTCACGCATTGATTCTTTGCTAATTTGCTGTATTTCTCTTAATTCCTTTTCCACCTGTGGATAAGCCTGTATTTGAAATAACTGCAAGGCTAGATCAGTTTTAACACTCAGCATAGCAAAGGTATGCCCCAGACTATCATGCAAGTCCTGACCGATACGACTGCGTTCATTTTCAGCAAGCAATAGATTTATCTGGGCATTTTGCTTAGCCTGAGCTTCTTTCAAATCCTCCACAATACGAATCCGAACCAAGCCAAAAGTCATTAAATCGACAAAAGCAAGAATTACAAGTAGATAGAATAGAAACTCAACTTCGATTCTCTGAAAAATCAACAGTTGGCCCACAACAAGGACTTGAGCAAGAAGAAAAGTCCAGACATGTAAAGACTTTAAACCACCTACGCTGAAATGATAACTTAAGAGATTGGATAGGAAAAAGAAAAACCAGATATAATTAACAGCAACAAAGGCGGTATTCCCAGCTACATAGACCAGCATGATCCCCCAGAAAAGCCAAGATAGGCGCTGGCTCTTAGTTGTTAAAACACCCAAATATGCCACTACAAATAGAATATCAATCAATAAATGCCAGGCAGAAAGCCACCCAGTCACTACAGGTAGGATGGGGAAAATCATAAAAATTAAACTGGCCCAAAACATATAGTGTATGCTTTTCAGTCTTTCAAGCATTAAGCATTCTCCTTATGACCTTGAAGGTAAATGGTCAAACCAAACAAAACTGCTGAAAAAACAAGTAGATAAACTGTGGCTGATAAATTGATGCCACCCTCGTTTAAGAAGGTCTTGAGCAACTCCATCAACTGATAAGTTAGTAGACACTTCCCGATTGCTTGCATCCAGTCTGGAAATAAAGAGATGGGCATCCAGAGTCCGCCTAAAACAGCCAATCCTAGATAAAGAAGATTGCCCACGACAGACATCAGCTGACTAGTCGGTAACAGCGTCAAGGTTAAGCCAAGTGCTACAAAAGCAATACTTCCCAAAATAAGCAAAATCGCAGCACCAACCCAGCTTGCTAAAGGCATATCCACACCTCTTACAAAATGCCCAACTGAGAAAACAACCAGGATTGAGACCAAATAATCAACCATCATACTTGTTATCTTTGATAGATAATATTCTACCATATTTACAGGGGTATGGCGCAATGTTTTCTGCCAGTTGTTGATTTTATCGGTATGTAAAACAGCTGGAAATGAAAAGATAGCGGTCGACATCATGGAAAAGGCCGTCATGGAGATGAGGTAGTCGCGCATAAAATTAGCCGGTCCACCTGGTGTGTCCTGGTACATGCCTGAAAAGAATAAATAGAAGGCTGTCGGCATCCCTACGGATAATAGATAATAGACTAATTGTCGTTTGGTCAATAGAAATTCTATCTTGTTTAGTGCGATCCATCGTTTCATCTTAGTCATCTCCCTTTTGTGTTTCTTCAAAGATTGTATCCAGCAAGCTACGATTATTGACTTCAATTTCTTGAATCCTACATCCTGCCTGAACTAATAGTTCCCAGAAAGCGTCCGCTTCGCGTGTGACTACTTGTAGAGCATCTTGTTTTTGTGACCAGCTTTCAACCAAGACTGACTTCTCAACGACTTCCTTGTAAGCTAGAGGAAGGATAAAATGCTTTTCAATCTCCTCACTACGCATAGCAAGAGGCGTCGTATCACGAATCAACTCTCCCTTATTTAAAACCAAAATCCGGTCAGCTGTATGCTCTACCTCTTCAATATAATGAGACGAATAGAGAATGGTGACTCCTTGCGCTTTTAGGTCCTGAACAATTTCCCAAAAACGTTGACGGGTAGAGGTATCCATGGCCGCAGTTGGCTCATCTAAAAAGACAAGTTTTGGTCGGCCAATCAAGGTCAAGACAAAAGAGAAAAGACGCTTTTGCCCACCTGACAATTTTTCTGCAAATTGCTCTTTTTGTTGCTTGTCAAACTGCAATAGTTGATCGATCTCCTGGTTGCTCAAGGGATTTGGATAAATACTTTGAAAGAAAGCAATCAACTCTTTGACCTTTAATTTCTGAACGATGACATTTTCTTGAGGGAGATAGGATCTTGTGTAGTCTAACTGAGAACTCGTCACTGGCAAGCCTTGGATGGATACTTGATCGCTTGTGACCAGTTTATCTCCAAGCAAACAGTCCAAGAGTGTGGTCTTCCCAGCACCATTGGGCCCAATCAAGGCGACGCATTCACCTTCAGCTATCTCAAAGGAAATATCCTTCAAAATAGCCTTGCCCTTGATGTTTTTATTTAGGCTTTCTACCTTAATCATGTTCATGATATTCTCCTTTCAACCACTCCTTTCCCATAGGAAAGGCGATAAAAATCATAAATCCCAGTCCCCAGGCACCACGGATGAATTGGTGAAGGAAGGCTTGATCAAACCAACCTGTAAACATTTCTACCAACCATACCACTAGTGATAGTCCAATAAAAAGATAGAGAAACGCTTTTTTCATTTTTCAAACTCCTTTTTCACATCTGAGACTAATTTCAAACCTTCTCGGATAAGCCAGGACATCATTCCAAATCCTGCAAATAGCTCCCAAGGAAAATGATAGAAATCTTCATCCAATCCTGAGAACATGAGATAAGTCATGACTCCTGCTGTTACTAGACTCACTGCGATAATCATTTTATTTCTCATCTCTTCTTCCTCCATTTCATACTTCAATTATAGTCTTTTGAAGTTAGCGGAGCTAGATACTTCTGTCACTCGTAAATATGACAAATGTCATAAAAAATTCTGTTCAAAACAAGCAAGATACACTATACAATAAAACACAATTAGAAAAATCTAATGCAACTTCCTCAAAAGAGATATCAAACCCAATTCACACCATAATGTAAACTAATACTTATTTAAAATCAAAAAGAGTAGAAATTTTTATCAGACAAACACATATATTATAGGCGGGACTAAAAAACTCTTCAATTACTTTCTTAAAAGTTTGTAAGAATTATACAATCTGTTAAATTTTAATTTATGTACCTAAACTACAGTATTCATTGAACAAATCAGGAAACAAAAAAATATACGCGATCAAAATGAATTACTGAAAATCAAAAAAGAGAGAACCAAACTGATTCTCTCTTAATGTATATAATATCTAGTTTTAAAAATAAACACTCACATATCTCTGTAATATATCGGGAAGACAGGATTCGAACCTGCGACACCTTGGTCCCAAACCAAGTACTCTACCAAGCTGAGCTACTTCCCGAGTTAAATAGAAAAATGCACCCTAGAGGAGTCGAACCTCTAACCGCCTGATTCGTAGTCAGGTACTCTATCCAGTTGAGCTAAGGGTGCTCTATATTATGCCGAGGACCGGAATCGAAC
>NZ_VMNB01000026.1 GCF_013277515.1 Streptococcus sp. k-402
AAAAAACAATAAATCTGTCAGTGACAGAAATGAGTGAGAACTCAAACTTTTAATGAGAGTTTGATCCTGGCTCAGGACGAACGCTGGCGGCGTGCCTAATACATGCAAGTAGAACGCTGAAGGAGGAGCTTGCTTCTCTGGATGAGTTGCGAACGGGTGAGTAACGCGTAGGTAACCTGCCTGGTAGCGGGGGATAACTATTGGAAACGATAGCTAATACCGCATAAGAGTAGATGTTGCATGACATTTACTTAAAAGGTGCAAATGCATCACTACCAGATGGACCTGCGTTGTATTAGCTAGTTGGTGGGGTAACGGCTCACCAAGGCGACGATACATAGCCGACCTGAGAGGGTGATCGGCCACACTGGGACTGAGACACGGCCCAGACTCCTACGGGAGGCAGCAGTAGGGAATCTTCGGCAATGGACGGAAGTCTGACCGAGCAACGCCGCGTGAGTGAAGAAGGTTTTCGGATCGTAAAGCTCTGTTGTAAGAGAAGAACGAGTGTGAGAGTGGAAAGTTCACACTGTGACGGTATCTTACCAGAAAGGGACGGCTAACTACGTGCCAGCAGCCGCGGTAATACGTAGGTCCCGAGCGTTGTCCGGATTTATTGGGCGTAAAGCGAGCGCAGGCGGTTAGATAAGTCTGAAGTTAAAGGCTGTGGCTTAACCATAGTACGCTTTGGAAACTGTTTAACTTGAGTGCAAGAGGGGAGAGTGGAATTCCATGTGTAGCGGTGAAATGCGTAGATATATGGAGGAACACCGGTGGCGAAAGCGGCTCTCTGGCTTGTAACTGACGCTGAGGCTCGAAAGCGTGGGGAGCAAACAGGATTAGATACCCTGGTAGTCCACGCCGTAAACGATGAGTGCTAGGTGTTAGACCCTTTCCGGGGTTTAGTGCCGTAGCTAACGCATTAAGCACTCCGCCTGGGGAGTACGACCGCAAGGTTGAAACTCAAAGGAATTGACGGGGGCCCGCACAAGCGGTGGAGCATGTGGTTTAATTCGAAGCAACGCGAAGAACCTTACCAGGTCTTGACATCCCTCTGACCACTCTAGAGATAGAGTTTTCCTTCGGGACAGAGGTGACAGGTGGTGCATGGTTGTCGTCAGCTCGTGTCGTGAGATGTTGGGTTAAGTCCCGCAACGAGCGCAACCCCTATTGTTAGTTGCCATCATTCAGTTGGGCACTCTAGCGAGACTGCCGGTAATAAACCGGAGGAAGGTGGGGATGACGTCAAATCATCATGCCCCTTATGACCTGGGCTACACACGTGCTACAATGGCTGGTACAACGAGTCGCAAGCCGGTGACGGCAAGCTAATCTCTTAAAGCCAGTCTCAGTTCGGATTGTAGGCTGCAACTCGCCTACATGAAGTCGGAATCGCTAGTAATCGCGGATCAGCACGCCGCGGTGAATACGTTCCCGGGCCTTGTACACACCGCCCGTCACACCACGAGAGTTTGTAACACCCGAAGTCGGTGAGGTAACCTTTTAGGAGCCAGCCGCCTAAGGTGGGATAGATGATTGGGGTGAAGTCGTAACAAGGTAGCCGTATCGGAAGGTGCGGCTGGATCACCTCCTTTCTAAGGATAAGGAACTGCGCATTGGTCTTGTTTAGTCTTGAGAGGTCTTGTGGGGCCTTAGCTCAGCTGGGAGAGCGCCTGCTTTGCACGCAGGAGGTCAGCGGTTCGATCCCGCTAGGCTCCATTGGTGAGAGATCACCAAGTAATGCACATTGAAAATTGAATATCTATATCAAATAGTAACAAGAAAATAAACCGAAAACGCTGTAGTATTAATAAGAGTTTATGACTGAAAGGTCAGAAAATAAGGTTAAGTTAATAAGGGCGCACGGTGGATGCCTTGGCACTAGGAGCCGAAGAAGGACGTGACAAACGACGATATGCCTTGGGTAGCTGTAAGTAAGCGATGATCCAGGGATTTCCGAATGGGGGAACCCAACAGGTGCTACCTGTTACCCACATCTGTTAAGGATGTGAGGAGGAAGACGCAGTGAACTGAAACATCTAAGTAGCTGCAGGAAGAGAAAGCAAAAGCGATTGCCTTAGTAGCGGCGAGCGAAACGGCAGGAGGGCAAACCGAAGAGTTTACTCTTCGGGGTTGTAGGACTGCAATGTGGACTCAAAGATTATAGAAGAATGATTTGGGAAGATCAGCCAAAGAGAGTAATAGCCTCGTATTTAAAATAGTCTTTGTACCTAGCAGTATCCTGAGTACGGCGGGACACGTGAAATCCCGTCGGAATCTGGGAGGACCATCTCCCAACCCTAAATACTCCCTAGTGACCGATAGTGAACCAGTACCGTGAGGGAAAGGTGAAAAGCACCCCGGGAGGGGAGTGAAATAGAACCTGAAACCGTGTGCCTACAACAAGTTCGAGCCCGTTAATGGGTGAGAGCGTGCCTTTTGTAGAATGAACCGGCGAGTTACGTTATGATGCGAGGTTAAGTTGAAGAGACGGAGCCGTAGGGAAACCGAGTCTGAACAGGGCGAATTAGTATCATGACGTAGACCCGAAACCATGTGACCTACCCATGAGCAGGTTGAAGGTGCGGTAAGACGCACTGGAGGACCGAACCAGGGCACGTTGAAAAGTGCTTGGATGACTTGTGGGTAGCGGAGAAATTCCAAACGAACTTGGAGATAGCTGGTTCTCTCCGAAATAGCTTTAGGGCTAGCGTCGACATTAGAGATTCTTGGAGGTAGAGCACTGTTTGGGTGAGGGGTCCATCCCGGATTACCAATCTCAGATAAACTCCGAATGCCAAAGAATTATGGTCGGCAGTCAGACTGCGAGTGCTAAGATCCGTAGTCGAAAGGGAAACAGCCCAGACCACCAGCTAAGGTCCCAAAATAATTGTTAAGTGGAAAAGGATGTGGGGTTGCACAGACAACTAGGATGTTAGCTTAGAAGCAGCTATTCATTCAAAGAGTGCGTAATAGCTCACTAGTCGAGTGACCCTGCGCCGAAAATGTACCGGGGCTAAAACAATTTACCGAAGCTGTGGATACCTTTATAGGTATGGTAGGAGAGCGTTCTATGTGTGATGAAGGTGTACCGTGAGGAGCGCTGGAACGCATAGAAGTGAGAATGCCGGTATGAGTAGCGAAAGACAGGTGAGAATCCTGTCCACCGTAAGACTAAGGTTTCCAGGGGAAGGCTCGTCCGCCCTGGGTTAGTCGGGACCTAAGGAGAGACCGAAAGGTGTATCCGATGGACAACAGGTTGATATTCCTGTACTGGAGTATGTAGTGATGGAGGGACGCAGTAGGCTAACTAAAGCAGACGATTGGAAGAGTCTGTCTAAGCAGTGAGGTGTGAATTGAGTTAAATGCTTAGTTCTATAACATTGAGCTGTGATGGGGAGCGAAGTTTAGTAGCGAAGTTAGTGACGTCACACTGCCAAGAAAAGCTTCTAGCGTTTAAACATACTCTACCCGTACCGCAAACCGACACAGGTAGTCGAGGCGAGTAGCCTCAGGTGAGCGAGAGAACTCTCGTTAAGGAACTCGGCAAAATGACCCCGTAACTTCGGGAGAAGGGGTGCTGACTTTAAGTCAGCCGCAGTGAATAGGCCCAAGCAACTGTTTATCAAAAACACAGCTCTCTGCTAAATCGTAAGATGATGTATAGGGGGTGACGCCTGCCCGGTGCTGGAAGGTTAAGAGGAGTGCTTAGCGTAAGCGAAGGTATGAATTGAAGCCCCAGTAAACGGCGGCCGTAACTATAACGGTCCTAAGGTAGCGAAATTCCTTGTCGGGTAAGTTCCGACCCGCACGAAAGGCGTAATGATTTGGGCACTGTCTCAACGAGAGACTCGGTGAAATTTTAGTACCTGTGAAGATGCAGGTTACCCGCGACAGGACGGAAAGACCCCATGGAGCTTTACTGCAGTTTGATATTGAGTGTCTGTACCACATGTACAGGATAGGTAGGAGTCTATGAGATCGGGACGCCAGTTTCGAAGGAGACGTTGTTGGGATACTACCCTTGTGTTATGGCCACTCTAACCCAGATAGGTGATCCCTATCGGAGACAGTGTCTGACGGGCAGTTTGACTGGGGCGGTCGCCTCCTAAAAGGTAACGGAGGCGCCCAAAGGTTCCCTCAGAATGGTTGGAAATCATTCGCAGAGTGTAAAGGTATAAGGGAGCTTGACTGCGAGAGCTACAACTCGAGCAGGGACGAAAGTCGGGCTTAGTGATCCGGTGGTTCCGTATGGAAGGGCCATCGCTCAACGGATAAAAGCTACCCTGGGGATAACAGGCTTATCTCCCCCAAGAGTTCACATCGACGGGGAGGTTTGGCACCTCGATGTCGGCTCGTCGCATCCTGGGGCTGTAGTCGGTCCCAAGGGTTGGGCTGTTCGCCCATTAAAGCGGCACGCGAGCTGGGTTCAGAACGTCGTGAGACAGTTCGGTCCCTATCCGTCGCGGGCGTAGGAAATTTGAGAGGATCTGCTCCTAGTACGAGAGGACCAGAGTGGACTTACCGCTGGTGTACCAGTTGTCTTGCCAAAGGCATCGCTGGGTAGCTATGTAGGGAAGGGATAAACGCTGAAAGCATCTAAGTGTGAAACCCACCTCAAGATGAGATTTCCCATGATTTTATATCAGTAAGAGCCCTGAGAGATGATCAGGTAGATAGGTTAGAAGTGGAAGTGTGGCGACACATGTAGCGGACTAATACTAATAGCTCGAGGACTTATCCAAAGTAACTGAGAATATGAAAGCGAACGGTTTTCTTAGTTTGAATAGATATTCAATTTTGAGTAGGTATTACTCAGAGTTAAGTGACGATAGCCTAGGAGATACACCTGTACCCATGCCGAACACAGAAGTTAAGCCCTAGAACGCCGGAAGTAGTTGGGGGTTGCCCCCTGTGAGATATGGAAGTCGCTTAGCT
>NZ_VMNB01000027.1 GCF_013277515.1 Streptococcus sp. k-402
ATGTTTGCGACAAAAAGAGTGAATGGCGATTTGTTTTCAGGACTTATCACAGATGTGGATGAGGAAATCATGAATAGCGATCAAAATCGCCTTGATATTGATACTATTGTCATCCACCATAATGGTGGGCTGAGTGATGAGGGGGCTAGAAGTACTTGGTATGTCTCTACAGGTCATGGCACATCTGCTCACTATCAGGTGACTCCTGATAAGATATGGGGGTGTGTTGGTGAAGAGAGCGTTGCCTATCATGCTGGCAACTATGAAGTCAATCAGCGTTCGATTGGTATTGAACACTTAAATAACCGTGGGGAACCTGACTGGACTATTGCAGAGGAAACCTACTGGAACTCAGCACGTTTGATTGCAGATATTTGTGATCGTTATAATTTGCCAATCAATCGTGAGACCATCCATCCTCACCAGGAATTTACTGCTACAGATTGCCCTGGGGGGATTGATCTAAATCGACTCATCCAGATGGCGGCTGAGATTCATGCTGGCGATAGTTTCCAAGTCTCAAAAGAGGAACAGCCTCGAGATGGGAATGGAGAGTATCTAGTGCGTGTGGTAGATGATGATCTCTACATCCGAACAGGCCCAGGTCTGGCTTATCCTGACCAAGGTTTTTGTCCTCTTGGGACTTTTACCATCATGCAGGTAGAAGAAGCAGATGGCTATACTTGGGGCTTGTTGAAGTCGGGTAGGGGCTGGATCGCACTAGACTATACAGAAGAAATCAAATAGAAAAAGGAAGGAAGAATGAATGAAACTAAAAAGTAAAGAAGAGCGCAAAGGGGAAAAGGTTTTTCGTTACTCAATAAGGAAGTACCACTTTGGTGCTGCCAGCGTTGCCGTTGCTGCGCTGATGTTTTTTGCCAACGGGACAGTACAGGCACAAACACCTGACATTTCTCCAGCGACAGAGAGTGGAACGACTAGAACCAGCGACCTTGTAAGCGATTCCTCGGGGGGGGTATCTGAAGAGCTAAGTGAAAAAACTCCTGATACGGACCCAAGTCAGCAAGAGCAATCTAGCCAAGGTAATCAAAAGCCTCAAGAAGCATCAGATGAAAACAAGTCTCTAGTAAAAGATAGCGAAGAAGGCAAGGGAGAAAAGCAAGCAGAAGAAGCAAGTCGTCCTACTGTAGATAAGTCACTTGCTCAGTCTGCACAAACCAGTCTGCAAGCTCTGCTTACCAATCTGACACTGGACTCCATGAAAGAACTTCACGCTCGTGTAGAAGCAGGTCTAGCACAAGCTAAGGCTGTTCTTGAAAATCCAAACTCCAGTCAAGAGGAGGTCAATGCCCAAGTTCAAGCCATGAAAACCTTGACTGAGGAGGTAAACAAGGCTTTGGCTGGTGGACTCACATCCCCAGCTGAGCTTGGGGAAGGAGGGAATGCGACTCCAAGTGAAGCAAGCCCAACTCCTACACGAGGGCGAGGTCGTAGGGGACAACTAACCCCTCCTGCCACGCCGGCACCAGCAGAAAATCAAGAAACCAAGGAAACAGTGGAGGAAGTTACAGACTACACAAATGGTCAGGGAAGCTATCCTCTATCAGGCAAAATCCATCATCTCCTCCAAGAACTGAAGACCAGCACTGAAAATCCAGAACAAGTCCAAAAACTAAAGGAAGCCTACGATAAACTCAACGAAGCATTGGGACAATCAGAAAATGGGCTTGTCAATCAGGAGGTCTTTAATGCTGCACTTGAGGAGTATAAAAAGGTAGCCCAATTAAAGAATGGTGTGGAAAAAGGTAGCAGCGATAGTCCTAAATCTAGGAAAGCGAGAGAAACCTCATCTCTGACAGTTAATAAACTTAGACCTGGAGGTCGTCAAGGGCAGTATTCTCGCTTTTCGGAGGATACTATTGGAGACTACCGTCTTCAAGGTTATGGTATCTCATTTGAGGCGGTGTCAAATGGGAAAACGATTCGAGAAATTAGCATTACAGGAATTGAGAATTTAAATCTAACTGTATCCAAATCTGGCGAAGGAACTTCTGTAGCTCGTCTGAAACTAACGGGAGATATCCCTAGAACCGAGTTCGGTGTCAGAAAATATACAGTTAAAGCTATTGATAGTTCGGGACATTCACAAATATATCAAGGAACGTTCCGTTTTCCTGTTCCAAAAGCTAGTTTTATTACAACAAATAAGCAACTTGAGGGCAAGGCAGGAACTATTCCCTATGACCCAACTAACCGGGATAAAACTAAGTTTATTCAAGCTAAGCTTCCTGGTCCAGTAAATCAAAAAAATATACCAGACAGAGCCGAATTACGTGTCTATCTAGTGAAAGGAGGAAGCAATTACAATGGATACGATGTGTTAGTCCCGCATGCAAGAGGATTTACGAAGATTGCAGATGGACTCCCAGATAATGAAGGAGTGGTAACTTTTACTCCTGATAGATTCAAAAGATACGGTGTAGATAAATTAGGAACAGATGAGTATAAACTAGTAGCTATGATTGTACGCCCAGGTACGGATACACCAGTAGATGGAGAAGGAGCCATATCGTTGCTGTCTGATACTGGTATTCGTGCGACAGTTGATAAGAGCGACTTGACCAGCAAACGTGAAGCACTAGAACGTGATTTACAACAAGAAGCAAATACCAACACAGATGGCAAAACAGAAGCCAGCAAGCAAGCATACCAGAATGCGAAGACGAAAGTCCAAGAGGCGATCGATAAAGCTAAGGAAATCGAAGGCAAGAGAGATGCGAGCGAAGCAGACGTTCAAACACAAACGCA
>NZ_VMNB01000028.1 GCF_013277515.1 Streptococcus sp. k-402
GCGCTAGAACGCCGGAAGTAGTTGGGGGTTGCCCCCTGTGAGATATGGAAGTCGCTTAGCTCTAGGGAGTTTAGCTCAGCTGGGAGAGCATCTGCCTTACAAGCAGAGGGTCAGCGGTTCGATCCCGTTAACTCCCAAAGGTCCCGTAGTGTAGCGGTTATCACGTCGCCCTGTCACGGCGAAGATCGCGGGTTCGATTCCCGTCGGGACCGTTTAAGATAACGCAAGTTATTTTAGACTCGTTAGCTCAGTTGGTAGAGCAATTGACTTTTAATCAATGGGTCACTGGTTCGAGCCCAGTACGGGTCATATATGCGGGTTTGGCGGAATTGGCAGACGCACCAGATTTAGGATCTGGCGCTTAACGGCGTGGGGGTTCAAGTCCCTTAACCCGCATTAAGATATAACAAATGAGCCGGCTTAGCTCAGTTGGTAGAGCATCTGATTTGTAATCAGAGGGTCGCGTGTTCAAGTCATGTAGCCGGCATTTTTAGATAGAAGAAAACAGTGCGAACGTAGTTCAGTGGTAGAACACCACCTTGCCAAGGTGGGGGTCGCGGGTTCGAATCCCGTCGTTCGCTTGGAGAGGCCGGGGTGGCGGAACTGGCAGACGCACAGGACTTAAAATCCTGCGATTGGTAACGATCGTACCGGTTCGATTCCGGTCCTCGG
>NZ_VMNB01000029.1 GCF_013277515.1 Streptococcus sp. k-402
GTTCGATTCCGGTCCTCGGTATAATATAGAGCACCCTTAGCTCAACTGGATAGAGTACCTGACTACGAATCAGGCGGTTAGAGGTTCGACTCCTCTAGGGTGCATTTTTCTATTTAACTCGGGAAGTAGCTCAGCTTGGTAGAGTACTTGGTTTGGGACCAAGGTGTCGCAGGTTCGAATCCTGTCTTCCCGATATATGGCGGTGTAGCTCAGCTGGCTAGAGCGTCCGGTTCATACCCGGGAGGTCGGGGGTTCGATCCCCTTCGCCGCTATAAAGATCTTGTTGGACCTTTAGCTCAGCTGGTTAGAGCTCTCGGCTCATAACCGAGTGGTCGTAGGTTCAAGTCCTACAAGGTCCATTTGAATATTGGAGGATTACCCAAGTCCGGCTGAAGGGAACGGTCTTGAAAACCGTCAGGCGTGTAAAAGCGTGCGTGGGTTCGAATCCCACATCCTCCTTTTTATTAACGCGGGATGGAGCAGCTCGGTAGCTCGTCGGGCTCATAACCCGAAGGTCGTAGGTTCAAATCCTGCTCCCGCAATAAGGCTCGGTAGCTCAGTTGGTAGAGCAATGGATTGAAGCTCCATGTGTCGGCGGTTCGATTCCGTCTCGCGCCATTTTTACTTATAGTATGTATGCGGGTGTAGTTTAGTGGTAAAACTACAGCCTTCCAAGCTGTTGTCGCGAGTTCGATTCTCGTCACCCGCTTTGAACTTTGTTCAAATTACCAAGTTTTTAACTTGGGCGCGTAGCTCAGGTGGTTAGAGCGCACGCCTGATAAGCGTGAGGTCGGTGGTTCGAGTCCACTCGTGCCCATTAATTGGAGAATTACTCAAGAGGCTGAAGAGGACGGTTTGCTAAATCGTTAGGTCGGGTAACTGGCGCAAGGGTTCGAATCCCTTATTCTCCGTATTAATGAGAGTTTGTAACTCTCTTTTTTATTTTTAGAGACAATAAAACTTCGGCTCTTTGTCAACTGTAGTGGGTTGAAGAAAAGCTAAGCTCGAGAAAGGACAAATTTCGTCCTTTCTTTTTTGATGTTCAGAGCGATAAAAATCCGTTTTTTGAAGTTTTCAAAG
>NZ_VMNB01000003.1:0-78391 GCF_013277515.1 Streptococcus sp. k-402
TGTTTCTATAATCTCTTAGTGTTTCATGAAAGAGATAATAATCATCTAGCCACAGACCGCCCTCACTTATACGATGACTTATATCACCCACTTCATCATAGGGTTCTTTATCATATCTCCGTTTGTGGCTTTCTTGCTTACGAAGATAATCTAAAATTCGATTCCGGAATTTTGTTTTGAAATATTTCCTTAAACGAGGGATATCTTCTACCAGCCCTTCTTCTCTACTAATCAATTCATGTAGACATATCATGCCCTCTTGGTCCCAATCCGATAGCTCCCACAAATGAAGGTAATATTCATTTCTACACTTGTATACAATTCCTTGGACTTCTTCATACATTTTTTTAAGCATAATCTTCCCCTTTCTAGATACAGTCTAACAGATTCAGAAACACTTTTGGCACATTTCCTCCATTCTGCACCCTTTAGATCCTCAACTGCACAAAAAAGAGAGGACAAGCCTCTCTTTGGGTTATTTTTCGTCATTCATTTTTGACTTTACTTCATCATAAGATAATGCATGAGACTCCTCTTCTACGGTTTCAGGCATCTTTCCTGTTTCATAAAGAGCTTTAATTTGTGTACTATCCAATGTTTCATATTTCAATAATGCTTCTGCAATCAACTTATGAGTTTCACGATTTGATTGGATGATTTCAGCAGCTTTATTTCGTGCTTCATTTAATAATGAACGAACCTCTTCGTCAATTTCATAAGCTGTTTGTTCTGAAATTGATTTTTGAGGACTCTGTGCACCAAACATAGCATGATTTCCTTCATATTGTACTGGGCCAAGTTTTTCACTCATACCGTACTCTGTAACCATTGCACGCGCCATTTGTGTCGCTTGTTCAAAGTCGTTTGAAGCTCCTGTAGTTTGGACATTAAAGATAATTTCTTCAGCTACACGTCCACCCATTAAGCCAGCCAATTGCTCTTTCATATCTTCTTTAGATAGAAGCATTTGGTCTTCCTTAGGAAGTGCAATCATATAACCACCTGCACGACCACGTGGTACGATAGTAACTTTATGTACAACACGGGCATTCGACAAAACTAGACCAACAATGGTATGGCCTGCCTCATGATAGGCAACTAATTCACGTTCTTTTTGTGAAACAGTCTTATCTTTCTTAGAAGGACCAGCAATAACTCTATCTTCTGCTTCATCAATATCTGAAGCATCAATTATCGATTTATTACGACGAGCGGCAACCAAGGCTGCTTCATTCAATACATTCTCTAAATCAGCACCAACAAAACCTGGAGTTTGTTGAGCCACTAATTTCAAATCAACATCTTCTGCTAAAGGCTTGTTCTTAGCGTGAACTTTCAAGATTGCTTCACGACCTTTAACATCAGGACGGCCAACCAATACTTTTCTATCAAAACGTCCTGGACGCAAAAGGGCAGGATCAAGTACATCTGAACGGTTTGTAGCAGCGATGACGATAATCCCTTCATTTCCCTCAAAACCATCCATCTCAATCAAGAGTTGGTTCAAGGTTTGCTCACGTTCATCATTACCTCCACCAAGACCGACTCCACGTTGACGTCCAACAGCATCAATTTCATCGATAAAGATGATAGCTGGCGCTGCTTTTTTGGCATCTTCAAAAAGAGAACGAACACGACTAGCTCCAACTCCGACAAACATTTCTACAAAGTCAGAACCTGAGATACTAAAGAATGGAACGCCTGCTTCTCCGGCGACTGCCTTAGCAAGCAATGTCTTACCTGTTCCCGGAGGTCCCTCCAAAAGAACACCTGCTGGAATCCGGGCTCCAAGTTTTGTAAATCGTTTTGGATCTTTTAAGAATTCAACAACTTCAACTAGTTCTTGTTTTTCTTCCTCAGCTCCAGCAACATCTGAAAATCTTACTTTAATATCTTCTTTATTTGCAGCTTTAGCCTTACTACGTCCAAAACTCATTGGATTACGGCCATTTCCTCCTCCCATATTTCCCATCATAGAGAATAGGAAGAAGAAAAGAATCCCAAATGGTACAATGGATACGAGTAGATTAATCCACATACCACTTGAACTTTCATGCTTAACAGTTACTTCCGCTTTATGATCAGAAGCAAGCTTTTGCAATTCTGATACTGTGGTATCAGAGGGAAGAATAATACTTGAAAATTTCTCTACTGTTGTAACAGATGGAGAAAAGAACTGAATGCCTGTTTCTTCTTTACTTGCTTTAGGATTTTTATAGACACCCGAAACTTCGATAACACTGCCATTTGGTTGGTAGGTTAATTCTTTTACATTGTCATCGGTAATTTCTTTTACCAATTCTGTATAATTAATTTGCTCACTTTTCCCTGCAACACTACCTGTACTAAAATACTGGTAAGCTGTAACTAGGAAAAAAATAAGTAATAACCATAGAAATGGATTTTTAATTAAACCATTATTTTGTTTTTTCATTAAAAATTGTTCTTTCTAATTTGAATACACTTCTTCTTTCAATACTCCAACATAAGGAAGGTTACGATAATTTTCTTTGTAGTCTAAACCATAACCTACTACAAACTCATTTGGGATAGTAAAGCAGGTATAGTCTGCCTCAATTTCTACAACACGTCCTTCTGGTTTATCCAACAAGGTTGCAATGTTAACAGAAGCTGCTTCTCTTGCAATAAACATATCTCGCAAATTCTTCAAAGTTTGACCTGTATCAATGATATCTTCTACAAATAGAACATGTCTTCCTTTGATATCTTGAGTCACATCTTGTTTAATATTGATAACACCACTACTTGCTGTTCCACCATGGTAGCTAGAAACCATCATGAAGTCCATTTCAATATGTGTATCAATATGTTTAACCAATTCAGCCATAAAAGGAATAGATCCTTTTAAAATCCCAACTAAGATTGGATTTTTTCCTGCATAGTCTTTGGTTAATTGAGCACCTAATTTTTTAGCAGCTTCTGTAATTTCATCGTGTGAAACGAGGATTTTTTTAATATCGTTTTCTAACATTTTTTTACCTATCTATTTTTTCTATATAAAGTACAGTGTTCATTATATCATTTTTCGTGTTTTTACTCAAATTACTGGTCGCAATTCCCAAAATTGAGACAATTTCACCAAATTGCTCAATAATCAGAGCAGATTTCCGCTTTTCCATAGGGATTTTCAAATCAATAAATAGACGTCTGAGTTTTTTTCTATGCCCATTTTGAATTAAAACATCTCCTGTTTTTCGATGACGAATGTGTATGGATGTTTCGCGTGAAACAGGTATTCGCTGAATTGATTCACCTTCTAATGGAAGCCCAAAGGAAAATAAATATCCCTGATAAGTTACCTGATTTTGATAGTGTAACACAAGTTCATCTTCCTTTTCATCAGCCTGCGGACTGATTTTACAAATCTGAAACTGTTGATACTCTTTTATCAATTCATAGCCATTTTTAATCGGATGACGATACTGACTTTTAGATTTTAAAATCTGCCGAACTTCAGCAAACTGAGCTTTTGTAAGATTCAGATCTGGAAAACGATTCAGATAAGTTTGAAGTAAAACTCTTTGTGTCGACTCAGAGTAAGACAATAGCTGCTCTAAATTTTCTACATCAATATTCTTTGATAATTCAGCTATAGCTAAGTCATAATCTAAAATTTCATTTCCGATACTTAAGATTGCATCTCTAAATCGAGGATTTTCTTTTTCTAATTCTGGTAAGTATGAGTTTCGAATACGATTGCGAAAATAATGATTTTCCTGATTTGATATATCTTCAAAGTGAAAAATTGGTGGAAAGTCTTTTTTCTGAAAATGCAAGAAGGGCCGAATAATTTCTATCTCTCCGACTACTTGCTTCTCCTTAATTCCTGATAGATAGCGCAAACGAGTGCCTCGAATCAAACGCATCAAAATCGTTTCCACCTGATCATCCGCATGGTGGGCAGTGACTAAAGCTGTCGCACCTGTCTTTTTCATGACCTCTTGAAAAAAATCATAACGAAAATTTCGAGCACGCGCTTCTGAAAATTCTCCTGAAAAATTGCTGATATAAATAGGAAACTCTGCTTCAGCAGCCAACTTCCTTAATTCCTGTTCTTCCCAATCTGATTCTACTCTCTGCTTATGATTCACATGAGCTAAGATCAATTCAATTTCTAACTCTTTTTGATAAGTAGACAATACCTTAAATAGAAACATAGAATCTAACCCGCCAGAAAGAGCTAACACCACCTTAGTATGCTTTTTGAAATATCCCTTCTTGAGAAAATGATTTAAAAAATCTTGTTCCCTCATTTTAGAACCTCATAAACATCCTTGGCTATCTGAGAAATTGTATCATAATCAGAATTCTTAGTGAAAATAGAAAGAATAAATGGAGAATCTGCGTAGACAACACCCGTATCATGCTTAAATTCGTCCGCATCCCCAATTTTATGAGCTACCTTCACAGAAACACCTTTGGCAATTCGCTGATTATCAAAATCTGTTTTAGTCAAAGACTCCAACACAAATCCATTTTGATTATAAATAGCTTCCATGACCTTCCCGGCCATCTTGGAAGAAATCAATTTTTCTTTTGGATCCCAATCATCCCCCATAATAGCAGACATCTTGGATTTGAATGTGGCATCAGATTGGTTTGAAATGTAATATCCCAATATATTATGAGCTACATTATCAGATTCTTTAGATACTTTTGTGATTAAGTCCTTGAGAGAATACTCTTTATTATCCTCTTTTTTAGGAAGACTACCACTTCCCTCTGGTTTATAAGAACCTGGAAAATCATTGACTTCAGATACATATTTTACAGTCGTATCTAACTGATAAAGACCCTCATTTATTTTTTCTTGCGCATAATAGAGATAAGGGAGTTTCAAAACACTAGCTGCATACATCTTTTCATCTTGATTGATACCAGCTTCTTTTCCAGTAGTCAGTTGCTTAACATAAATAGAGAATGAATCCTTCTGATATTTTTCAGATAACATTTCTTGAACTTTACTCATCCGATTATCTTCTTCAGAAGTTGATTCTTTAGCTACCCATCCAACCTGATCAATATGTAGAAATTCTCTTCCTTCTACAAACATGGTCTTGTCGATTGATACTTGCGAATAAGCTGATAAGGATGATTTCACTTTTTTTAAATCATAAGGGCTATTATACAGTTCAAAGTCAGATTCTAACCATACTTTTTTTATTGTTGGAGTTACCTCTGATTGATCATATAAAAATCGTTTATCCGCAGCTATAAATTGATGATTTGATAGCTTAAATACCGGAATTCCTTGTTTATTTAAGCGCCACTCAGTTATTTGAAAACTTGTTTGGGGAGTCAATTTTCCAGATTCCACTACTAAATCCTCATTCGCATAAACAGGAACCTCTCCATAAACCGTGGGAGAACTTAATTTTTCTCTAAAATAAATACCAAAGTCAGATTGTGAAAGGTAATAAATTTCTTTTGAAGTATAGACTACTTCTTTTTCTGTACTAACAACTTTTGAAATGGTAAAAAAACTTGGTAGCAACAAAATAATTAAGAATTTACGCATTCTTCCTTTCCTTTTCTTCTTGTAAACGCAATAATTGATTTTTATCAGCCAATTCTTCCAGCTTTTCATCTGACAAACTCAAAAATTGCTCTATTACGTCTAGTAAGTTTTCCATTTTATCACCTTTGAAGCAAGTCAGGAATCGTATAAACTATTTCCCTCGACTTAGAATAATAGTACTTCGCTCGTGTATATTTGGCAGCATAATCCTCATCTTTCAACTTGGTAGCAAATGCTGTTTCCTTATCCTTTTCATCACTCAAAGTTTGATACTGAGTTTGCAAGTCTGCTAATTGCTGACGTCTTTGGAGTAATTGCTGATAACTCTGCGCTAAATTAAAAGTTGGCAAGATAAATAATAGCATAATCAAAATCAATACCCATCCCATAAAACGATTCCGTTTTTGCCGTTCTTTCATCAGGTAGCGACGGCGTTGGTGTTCATTTTGAATAAAAGAATTATTCAATTGTACGATATTTTTAGACATTTTCTTCTACCCGTGTTTCACTGATAATTTCATACATGCCTGCTGCATCTTCTTTTTTTGTACTATCTTTCATCTCCAGTACTTTTACAAGTAGCAACTTATTGCCAAAGCGAATTTCAACTTGGTCATTAACTTTCAAATCCGTTGAACTTTTGGCCAAGATTCCATTAACCTTAATTCTGCCTTTATCTGCTACTTCCTTTGCGACTGTACGACGCTTGATAATTCGTGATACTTTTAAATATTTGTCTAATCTCATACTTATTACCTCAACTTATTATTGTACCATTTTTATCTATTTTATAGAAGAAAAATATCAAATGGAATTTTCTTTCTTAGACTCTTTTATCTCTAATAAACTTTCTCCAAAAATCAGCAGACCTTCTAAAATTTCATAATCTTTCTTATTTCGGACATCAAATACAAGCTCCATTGATCCCTTATTCTCAGTGATGCCTGCTTTTAAGTTCGTTGCGGATAAAGCTTTAAAATAATCTTGAGCTAAAAACAGTCGTTGAGTGACTTTTTCAAATTGAACTGTAATTTTATTATCTTTTCTTTCCACACGTTGAACAAAGACCTTGTCAAGATAAGACTTAACCAAACCAATCTCTAAAAGATAGGCTACCACATCTGGGTATTCTCCAAAGCGGTCCAGCAGCTCTTCTTGTAACTCTTCGTAATTGACACGGTTGTCAATTTGACGAATTTTCTTGTAAATTTCAATCTTATGTCGTTGATCAGAAATATAAGTATCAGGAAGATAGGCATCAATTTGTAAAATCAATTCGGCATTACCTTTGGTTCTTGTATTCCCATTACCATGTCGTTTAGCAATAGCTTCCTCTAGTAACTGCGAATACAATTCAAAACCAACAGAATCAATGAAACCAGACTGGGATTTTCCTAGGAGATTCCCTGCTCCACGAATCGAAAGATCTCGCATAGCAATCTTAAATCCGGATCCCAATTCTGTAAATCCTTTAATCGCTTCTAATCTCTTCTCAGAGACTTCACTGATTGATTTTTCTGGACGATACATGAGATAGGCATAAGCAATACGATTACTACGACCGACTCTTCCTCTTAACTGATACAAGGTTGACAAGCCCATATGGTCCGCATTTTCTATAAATAAAGTATTGGCATTGGGAATATCCACTCCTGTCTCAATAATGGTAGTCGTTACTAAAATATCGTATTGTCCTTCAATGAAGTCTAATAGAGTATTTTCCAACTGAATCTCACTCATGCGACCATGAACATAACCAATCGAAGCCTCTGGAATTAACTCCTGTAATTCTGAAACCTTCTGGTCAATCGTGTCAACTTTGTTGTAAAGGTAGTAAACTTGACCTCCACGCTCCATTTCACGCAAAACAGCATCACGAATGACACTCTCATTCTTTTCCAAAACATAGGTTTGCACTGGATAACGATTAGTCGGCGGAGTTTCAATAACAGACAAATCTCTGATTCCCAGCATAGACATGTGAAGGGTACGAGGAATTGGCGTTGCTGTCAAGGTCAGGACATCCACTTGTTTCTTCAGTTCTTTCAAGGTTTCCTTATGCTTGACACCAAATCGTTGTTCCTCATCAATAATCATCAAGCCCAAATCAGCAAACACAACATCTTTTGACAAAACACGATGGGTTCCAATCAAAATATCGACTTGACCGTTTTTCAATTTTTCAAGTGTTGCAGTCTGCTCTTTTTTACTTCTAAAGCGACTCAACACATCAATATTAACTGCAAAATTTTGGAATCGTTCCTTAAAATTCGTATAGTGCTGTTGCGCTAAAACCGTCGTCGGAACTAAGACGACAACCTGTTTGTGATCATTGACTGCCTTAAAGGCTGCTCGCATTGCAACTTCAGTCTTTCCAAAACCAACATCCCCAACCAAAAGTCGATCCATTGGCTGAGAAGCCTGCATATCTCTCTTGATTTCCTCAATACTGCGAAGTTGATCATCCGTTTCAACATAAGGGAAAGCATCATCAAAGGCATTTTGCTCTTCATCATCGGCTGAGAAAGCAAAGCCCTTCAACTGACTGCGTTCAGAATAGAGTTTGACTAAATCATCAGCTATATCCTCTACCTGATTCTTAACTTTTTGCTTGGCTTTTTTAAAATGACCGTCATTTAATTTATTGAGTTTAGGAGCTTTCCCATCACTTGAAACATATTTAGACAGTAGATGAATCTGTTCTACTGGGATAGAAATTTGATCCCCGTTTTGGTATTGAACACTAACATAATCACGATGAATTCCCTTGATTTCAATGGTTTCAATTCCTAGATATTGACCAATCCCATGGATATGATGGACAACATAGTCCCCTTTTTCAAGTTCATTGTAATCTTTTAATCTCTCTGCATTCGAAACATGTTGTCTTCGAAAACGACGTTTTAATTTCTTTTGAAAAATCTCATGTTCAGTAATCACCAGAATTTTTTCATCTACAAAATGAAAACCATGTCTTAGGTTACCCTCAATTAAGTTTACAGATTGTTGACAGATTCTTGACTTATCTCTGAAATCCAATTTAATCTGATATTCCTCTAACATATCCTCCAATGCCTTACTTCCCATTGAATTGCTAGATTGCAGAATAATAGTGTAATCCATTTTTTTGTATCGTTCAATTTCTTCTTTTAGAAAAGAAAACTGATTGAAAAACTCCTGCATAGGATATTGATTAAATTGATAAATTTGGTCAAACTTGAGATTTCCTAGCCCCTTTTGAAGATTAGAGAAAAAGGTCACCGGACTTTGTTTTTTATAGATTTGTTCAATATCAGCAAAATACTGCATATCAGAAAATGCTTTACTATTCTGTAATTCTTCTGTAAAGTACTGCGCTAATTCTCTTTCAAAGACTTCATACTGATTCATCAATTTTTGATAATCATCAAAGAATATTGGAGTATCTTTTTCAATATAATCAAAGACAGTCCATGTCTTATCATAGCACAAAGATAAAAACTTTCGAGAATCTGCATGGCTTTGTTTTTGGTGAAAACTTGAAAGAATTTCTTCTAGGTAGGATTTCAAAATAGGTGATAAAGTCTTTGAAATTTGTTTTTCTAAAGCTGACTGACCTCTTTGATAATCATTTTCTCTCAAAAGCATATCACTAGCTGGAAAGATAGTGAGTTCTGTCTGATTTTCTTTCGATAATTGTGTTTCGACTTCAAATGACCTGATACCATCAATTTCATCACCAAAAAACTCAATTCGGCAAGGTTCTAACTGGGATATTTCAAAAATATCTAAAATATCTCCTCGCAGACTAAATTCGCCCTGAGTTTGTACTTGTGTAACCTTTCGATAACCGATTTCTTTTAACTGATGGATAAGTGCGTTTTGGTCATATTCTTCACCAACTGTTATTTTTACAATACTATCTTTGAATACATTTGGAGACGGTAAAATCAATCGACTTGCTGCGATATTACAAACTAAAATCCCTCTCTTAGATGAATCAGTCAAAAAACGCAAGGCTTCAACCCGTGAAATGATTTTTTCTTGTGAAGACATCAAAAATTCTACCATAGGGGAGTCATCTACCAAAAATGGATAGACAAATTCCTCACCCAAGATAGATAGAAGATCACTAACAAGTCCTTCTGCTTCTCCATAAGTTGACGTCAATAACACAATCTTATCTTCCTGTCTCAAACTACTAGCTATTGCTAAAGCTTTTGTAGAAGTTGACAAACCTAACATTAATTGTCTTTTCTTATCTGTCAGATTTTGATGCCATTTTTTTATCTGATCATTTTCTGAGAATAAATCTAATAAGGTCACCATTTATCCGTTATACCTCTGCATCGTTTTTTCAAAGTTTTTCTCTTGTAAATAGTAGTTTACAGAGTCGTCAACTTTGTCAATAGACTGTAAAATACCGATATAATCATCCTTGTCAAAGGTACTCAAAACATGGTTAACAACTGACATGCCATTTTTAGGTCTTCCGATTCCAATCTTAACACGATTAAAGGTTTGGGTTCCAATATGTTGAATAATAGACTTGATACCATTATGACCACCTGCTGAACCTTTTGCTCTTAAACGAATCTTTCCAACTTCCATGTCAAGATCATCGTAAATGATGAGTAAATCTTCAATATCCAAACCATAATAAGTCAATAAAGCATGAACCGCTTTTCCACTTTCATTCATAAATGTCGTTGGTTTGACCAGATAAATTTTTTCTCCATTTAGGAAAAAGGATGCTAGGTCAGCTTGAAATATCTTATCATGTGTAAAAGTGACATTCTGTTTCTTCGCTAGTTGGTCAATCAACATAAATCCAACATTGTGTTTTGTTTCAAAATATTTATCTCCTGGATTTCCCAAGCCTACAAGTAATTTGGTCATTTATTTTTCCTTTCAAAAGCCAAAAGGGTTGGAATTTTTTTCCAACCTAATTGATACTATTCATTAAATTTTTTAGACATTAAAGCGGAATTCCATGATATCGCCGTCTTGGACGATATATTCTTTTCCTTCTTCACGCAAACGTCCAGCTTCTTTTACGGCCTTTTCAGATCCATATTTCACCAAATCATCGTATGACATGGTTACTGCACGAATAAAACCTTTTTCAAAGTCTGAGTGGATAATACCAGCTGCTTGAGGAGCCTTCATACCACGTTTGAAGGTCCAAGCGCGAACCTCTTTTTCACCAGCTGTGAAGTAAGTTCCCAGTCCAAGCAAATGGTAAGCTGCACGAGTCAACTTATCAACGCCTGATTCTGTCAACCCAAGTGCCTCAAGAAACTCTTGCTTGTCTTCATCGTCCAATTCAGAAATTTCTTCCTCAGCACGCGCAGAAATAACGACTACTTCAGCATTTTCTGTCGCTGCAAATTCACGAATTTGTTTAACATAGTCGATAGAGTCAGGTTCTGAAACCACATCCTCGTCCACATTAGCAACATAGAGCACTGGTTTAGTCGTCAAAAGGAAGAGACCTTTTACAACCTTTTGTTCCTCATCTGTAAATTCGATGGTGCGAGCTGATTTTCCATCTTCAAGGACTGGTTTAATCTTTTGAAGAACATTAAACTCTGCTACTGATTCTTTATCTTTTTGCGTACGTGCCATCTTTTCTACACGTGCATAACGCTTATTGACTGATTCTAAGTCAGCAAGAATTAACTCCAGATTAATAGTATCAATATCTGCAAGTGGATCCACAAAGGCATCCTCACGTCCTTGCTCGCGCATGACATTTTCATCATCAAAAGCACGAACTACATGAACAATCGCATCTACTTCACGAATATTAGCCAAGAATTTATTCCCTAGCCCTTCTCCTTTTGAAGCTCCTTTTACAATTCCTGCAATATCTGTAAATTCAAATGTTGTTGGCACTGTCTTTTTAGGAGTGATCATTTCAGTCAATTTTTGGAGGCGTTCATCTGGAACTTCTACCATTCCAACGTTTGGATCAATCGTCGCAAATGGGTAGTTTGCTGCCTCTGCTCCTGCTTTTGTAATTGCATTAAATAGTGTTGATTTACCAACGTTTGGCAAACCAACGATACCTGCTGTTAAAGCCATATTTTCTCATTCTCCGTTTTCATTTCAATCCCTAATATTATAACACAAAAAGGGAAAACTTGCTAACCCTCTAACTAAGGGTTCTCAGTCAATAATTTTATTCATTTTTCGATCAAAATCATAGCGCCCCATCATGACAACATGGTCACAATTACTACATTTGATTTTGATATCTGCCCCTATACGTGTAATTTCCCAACGATTTGCTTTTTTTCCTGTTGACTTAATTGTGCAAGCATGTGGTTTTTTCATCTCAACAAAATTTCCAACTTGATACATACTATTCTCCTTTTCTTTTTCGATTATATCATAAAAGAGGCGAGCTAGGCTCAACCTCTTTAACTTAATTTGTACGAACTGGGGTGATAAGTTGCATGAAATCCTCGTCAGTATCTGCTGGCACAAGAGTGAATGGACGAACAGCTGAGATAAAGCTAATGGTCACCTTTTCGCTATTTAAAGCCTTGAGTGAATCAATCAAGTAGGTTGGGTTGAAACTAATAGTCAAATCTTCACCAGTAACCTGATCAGTATCAATTTCTTCGTTTACTTTACCAACTTCAGGAGAATGAACGTGGGCGCTAACAACGCCACCTTTAATTTCAAGCTTCACAGTACCATTTTGAGTCGCACTTGATAAAAGACGAGCACGTTCCATTGACTGGCGTAAGTTTACCACATCAAAAGTAATAGTAGTGTTAAAGTCTGTTGGAATCAAACGATCTGTATCAGGATAGTTTCCTTCTAACAAACGTGTATAGAAGCTAATATTTTCGCTTCTAAAAAGGATTTGGTTATTGGCAAAGAAAATCTCTACAGTTTCGATATCATCTGTAAATACCGCTGAAAATTCGCGTAGAGAACGGCTAGGAATTACGACATCAAAATCATCACTATTTTTTTCAAGAGTCAATTTTTTCTGACTTAGGCGATGAGAGTCTGTTGCAACTGTTTTTAGCTCCTTGTGTTGACTCAATACAAAATGAACACCTGTCAAAATTGGACGACTCTCTTGTGTACTTGCAGCAAAAGCTGTTTCATTGATAATTTTCTTGAGTAATTTTGTTTCAAGAATTAAAGGAGTGCTTGCTGAAATTTCTTGGATTCGTGGATATTGTTCACTATCTTTCCCTTTTAGGGTAATTTCTGATTTGCCGCTGGTTAAAACAATTTGATTTTGTTCAATTTCTTTAAAATCAAGAGTAATATCAGGTAGACTAGATACTACATTTATAAAGAAAGAAGCTTCAAGAAGGATCGAACCTAAAGAAGTAATTAACAAACCAGCATCTTCATTTTTTTGAGAAATAAAATTTTCAATTGAAATTTGACCATTTGAACCAATTAAAGTAACACCTTCATTAGTCACGTCAATTTTTACGGTTGATAAAATAGGAATGGCATTTTTAGAACTAATAGCTCTCTTAGTAGTATTTAATGCTTGTAGAAATAAATTTTTATTAATTGAAAAATGAATCATGGATTCTCCTTTATTTATTTTTAGTATTAGAAGGATAATAGTAATAATAGAGTCTGTGAAATCTGTGGAAAACAGACTTAAAGCAAGTCATATCAAGATTTTTGGATTGTTTAAAAAATGTGGATAAAAAAGATAAAAATGCGAAAGTTATCCACAAGTTATTTGATTTTCTTTGTGATTGATTCAATTTCTAAACGTAAATTATCGTCTTCATCAATCAAAGATTTAATTTTTGCATGGGCATGAATGACTGTTGTATGATCTTTTCCTCCAAATTCCTTCCCAATTTTTGGAAGACTATTATCTGTTAGTTCTCTAGATAAATACATGGCTACTTGACGGGCTAAAACAATATTTTGAAGGCGTCTGCTTCCCTTCATTTCTTTGATACTGACACCATAAAAGTTACCAACTTCATTTTGGATTTTGTCAATTGGGATGACGAGCATTTGGCTAACATCTTGTTTGCGAGCTCTAATAGCTTCTGCAGCAATATCAATAGTGATATCTTTGATTTTTTTTACTCTGGCAATTAAAGTGATGTCGTTGATGGCTCCCTCAAGATCTCGAACATTTGAATCAAATTGCCCAGCTAGGTATTCTAGAGTATCACTTTGGAAATTGTAGCCTAAATGTTCCGTTTTACTTTGTAAAATGGCAATACGTGTTTCAAAGTCAGGGGGTGTGATAGTTTGTGTTAATCCCCAACTAAAGCGCGTGACAAGCCTTTCTTCGAGCCCTTCTAAATGTTTTGGACTACGATCACTCGTTAGGACAATCTGTTTTTGCTTGTCATGAAGGGCGTTAAAGGTATTGAAAAATTCTTCTTGAGTTGCAACTTTTTTTCCGCTGAGTGACTGGATATCATCAATTAACAAAAGATCAAGACTGCGGTAGGTTTTTTTAAACTTTTCCATTTCCCCAAGTCTTAGGTGATCAAGAAAGTCATTGATAAAGCTTTCGGCAGGAATATATTTAACACGCGCATTTGGAATATTTTTTAGAATTTCATTTCCAATAGCGTTTAACAGGTGAGTCTTACCAAGCCCAGGTCCTCCATAGATAAAAAGAGGGTTATAGGTCAGAGCCAAATCTTCAGAGACAGCCAAAGCAGCTGATACAGCCCAAACATTTCCATCCCCTTGGATAAAATTATCAAAGGTATACTTCTCTTTTAATCCAGTATCCGAATAAGGAATAGATGCTAACTTTGGACTATAGTCATAAAGAGTTGAATTTGTAGCTTCTTCAACTTGTGAGATAGTAGTATTTTGAGGTTTAGTGAAAATATAGTGGGGAGTTATCTCAGCATCATAAATTTCAAATCCAGCAACGACAATAATATCTTTTAGTTGTTTTTCCCAGACCATTTCCATTTCAGATCGTGGTAAAAATATAGTGGCAACATTTTCCTCTACCTTGATGAGTTCAGCTTGAATAGCATAGAAATCATACATGGATCGAGTCAGTCTTTCTTGCGCAAATTCTAAGATACGATTCCAAAATTGTTTTTCTTTCAATCCGTTCTCCTCCTTTACTATTTAAAAGTTTAATGCTAGACTTATTTTACCATAGATAGTAAGAATTTTCCACAAGCTGTGAAAAATAATCCACAATGTTATCAAGTTTTATCCACAGGTTGGGGATAAAGTCAGAAACTATTGATTTATTAAGCTTTTTATCGAAAAAAATAGTGGATAACCTTGTGAGATAAAAAAATAAAAGAACAGCCTTATTTCAGGCTGTTGATAATTCTACTATATTCTTCTTGATTTGAGAAAGCAATAATGATTTTTCCACTATCTTTTTTAGACAGTTTGATTTCTACATCTAATCCGAGTAGTTTTTTTAACTGTTCTTCTTCATTTTGTATGAAATGATCATTTTTTTGCTGTTTCTTTTGTTTTTTCTCTGTCAGCAGAGCTTCTAACTTCCTTACAGAAATATCTTCTTCTATAATCCGTTGTAAGAAATAGTCTTGTTGTTCCTTATTCAACCCAACTAGAGAACGCGCATGAGCTTGTGATAGTTTGCCATTTTCTACTTCTGAGAGAATCTGTTCTGGCAAGGAAAGCAAACGAATGGAGTTGCTGATATAAGGACGAGACTTGCCCATTTTATCTGCAATTTCAGCATGGGTGAATCCTTTCTCTACGAGAGATTCATAAGCGCGTGCTTCTTCTATTGGATTTAAATTTTCCCTCTGTAAATTTTCAATGATGGATTGGACCATCATCTCTTGATCTGAAAGCTGTTTAACAACAGCTGGGATAGACGTTAGACCAGCTAAAAGTGAAGCCCGATAGCGTCTTTCTCCTGCAAGGATTTCATAACCAATCACAGGAGATTGACGAACAATAATCGGTTGAATGACCCCATTTTCTTTGATAGACTGTGCTAGTTCATCTAGTTTTTCTCCATCAAATTCTTTTCTAGGTTGATAGGGATTTTTTTGTATATCCGTGATAGAAATCATTTCAAATTTTTCCATGATTCTACACTAACACATCTTTTCTCTTATGTAAAGCTTTCTTTACATAGATGTCAATTAAGATTCTAAATCACCTGAACTCTTGTCAAGCTTGATGGATGTAGTTTCTTCTTTACCGTTACGATAGTAAGTGATCTTAATGGTGTCTCCGATAGAATGATTGTAAAGAGCACTTTGTAAGTCTGTTGATGAAGCAATCTCTTTGTCATCTACTTTTGTAATAACATCGTATTTTTCAAGGTGACCATTGGCAGGCATATTACTTTGTACAGAACGAACAACTACGCCAGATGTAACATTACTTGGAATATTGAGTCTTCTGATGTCACTTGTACTTATATTAGATAAATTAACCATCTGGATTCCCAAAGCTGGGCGTGTAACTTTTCCGTTCTTTTCTAACTGTTCAATAATATTGATAGCATCATTTGCAGGGATTGCGAAACCAAGGCCTTCTACAGATGTTCCTCCATTTGTGGCAATTTTACTTGAGGTAATTCCGATAACCTGTCCTTGAATATTGATCAGTGGGCCACCAGAGTTACCTGGGTTAATAGCAGTATCAGTTTGGATGGCTTTTGTAGAAATGGCTTGTCCATCTTCAGATTTTAAGGATACATTTCGATTGAGACTAGATACGATACCTTGAGTAACAGTATTTGCATATTCAGAACCTAACGGGCTACCAATGGCAATAGCAGTTTCTCCTACGGTTAACTTGCTAGAATCACCAAACTCAGCTACTGTTGTAACTTTTTCTGAAGAGATTTTGACGACAGCAATATCAGAGAAAGTGTCAGCTCCGACGATTTCTCCAGGTACTTTAGTTCCATCTGACAATCGAATATCTACTTTGCTGGCGCCATTTATAACGTGATTGTTGGTGACGATGTAAGCTTCTTTATCATTCTTTTTATAAATAACTCCAGATCCTTCACTAGAGATTTGCTGAGAATCTGTGTCAGTATCATCATTGCCAAATACGCTATTTTGTCTATTTGCTGAATAAGTAATAACGGAAACAACAGCATCTTTTACTTTGTTAACAGCCTGTGTTGTTGAATTTTCGTTCTTATAGGCAGTCTGTGTAATGGTGCTATTGTTATTAGAGTTGCTTACACTACTTTTTTGAGTTAGTTGAGCTATTGAAAAACTACCCAAGGCTCCACTAAAAAAGCTAATGACGATAACGACTAATAATTGAAACCCTTTTTTGTAAAATGTTTTTAAATGTTTCATATTTGCCTCCATATTTTTGAATTACTGAAAGTATAAACTGACTAGCTTAATTATAACTTAAACACAAAAGTTTTACACAAACTGTGGATAACTCTTTTAAAACTGTGATTTTCTCAATTGAAATCTATTTTTTATTTTGTGAATAAGATGTGAAAAAATAGAGAATATGTTAGAATAGAGTCATGAAAATTAAAGTTGTAACAGTTGGGAAACTGAAAGAAAAGTATTTAAAAGATGGTATTGCAGAGTATTCAAAACGAATTTCTCGATTTGCTAAGCTTGAAATGATTGAGCTAGCAGATGAAAAAACACCAGATAAGGCCAGTGAGTCAGAAAATCAAAAGATTTTAGAAATAGAAGGTCAGAGAATTTTATCAAAAGTTGGTGACCGTGATTTTGTTATTGCGTTAGCTATTGAAGGGAAAACTTTCTCATCAGAAGAATTTAGTAAGCAGTTAGAAGAAGCTTCTATAAAAGGATTTTCTACTCTTACCTTTATTATTGGAGGGAGTCTGGGGTTAGCACAGGATGTAAAAAAGAGAGCCAATCTTTCTGTTAGTTTTGGCCGTTTAACCTTGCCCCATCAGTTAATGAGACTAGTCCTTGTTGAACAAATCTATCGCGCTTTTACGATTCAGCAGGGATCACCCTATCATAAATAGAAAATTGACTTTTAATTGATTTTTTGGTAGAATAATTGTGTTAGGTCTCATAGCTCAGCTGGATAGAGCATTCGCCTTCTAAGCGAACGGTCGCAGGTTCGAATCCTGCTGGGATCAATATAATAGCAAAGCTGGGAATTTTCCCGGCTTTTTTCTTAAAAAAGTACACTTTGGGAGAAAAAAATGACAGTTGAGAGAATTTTATCTAAAACGAAATTCCATTTTGTATAATGGTTTTTGTAAGTTAGCTTACAAGAAAAAAACATTTTAGGAGATTTTATTATGAAAAACAAAGTTAAATTGGAACAGTTTGTAGCCTTGAAGGAAAAAGACTTGCAAAAGATTCAAGGTGGGGAAAGTAGGCTGCCAAAATTCCTCCTTGATTTTCTTTTCCTACGAAAAAAGTAATGAAATAAGGGGAAAGAGTAATGAATTTATTTGGATTTGGGACAGTTATTGGTCATTTTTTAATTATTAGTCACAGTTACCGTTTAATTTGTAAAGGTCAAATAAAATCAAAGGAACTATATTTTTTTTGTATCTATATATTATTAGTAGAAGCAGTACTTGAACTTTCCTTTTATCTTCTACATTTAGATGGGGCAGGGATTGAAAGATTTTTATTTCCTTTGGGATTATATTTCTATTTTCGATGGATGAAACAGTATGAGAGGGATAGAGGATTATTCCTAAGTTTACTACTAGCACTTTTATATGAGAGCACTCATAACTTTCTGTCCGTAACTTTCTCTTCTATAACAGGAGATAATTTTGTTTTACAATATCATGACCCATTCTTTTTCGTTGTAACGGTATTGACTTATGTTGTTATCTTAAAAATCATTCATTATTTCCATCTAGAACTAGCCTATTTTGATAAGGACTACCTTTATCCTTTCTTGAAAAAAGTATTGTTTGCTTTACTACTGCTCCATACTGCATCTTTCGTTTCAGATATGGTAAGTACGGTTAAACATTTGAATAGTTTTGGAAGTATTTTGTCATCTATTGTCTTTATTTCTCTCCTTTTGACCTTCTTTGCAATGAATTCGCATAAAGAACAAATGGAGAAAGAGATTGCTTTGAAGCAGAAGAAATTTGAACAGAAACATTTACAAAACTATACAGACGAAATTGTCGGACTGTATAATGAAATCCGTGGTTTTCGACATGACTATGCTGGAATGCTTGTCAGTATGCAGATGGCAATTGACAGTGGTGATTTACAGGAAATTGACAGAGTTTACAATGAAGTTTTGGTCAAAGCCAATCATAAACTGCGTTCAGATAAGTACACTTACTTTGATTTGAACAACATAGAAGATTCAGCTTTACGAAGTTTGGTTGCTCAGTCCATTGTCTATGCTCGAAATAATGGTGTAGAGTTTACACTGGAAGTAAAAGATACGATTACCAAGCTCCCAATCGAACTATTGGATTTGGTTCGTATCATGAGTGTTTTATTGAACAATGCTGTTGAAGGTTCAGCTGATAGCTATAAAAAGCAGATGGAAGTAGCAGTTATTAAGATGGAAACTGAAACAGTTATTGTGATTCAGAATTCATGTAAAATGACGATGACTCCTTCAGGAGATCTATTTGCCTTAGGATTCTCTACTAAGGGAAGAAATCGCGGAGTCGGATTAAATAATGTAAAAGAACTACTAAATAAGTACAACAATATTATTTTAGAAACAGAGATGGAAGGCAGTACATTTAGACAAATCATTAGATGTAAGAGGGAATTTGAATGAAAGTTTTAATTTTAGAAGATGTTATTGAACATCAAGTGAGACTAGAGAGAATATTGGATGAAATTTCGAAAGAATCGAATATTCCAATATCATACAAGACAACGGGAAAAGTCCGTGAATTTGAAGAATACATTGAAAACGATGAAGTAAATCAGCTTTATTTCCTAGATATTGATATTCATGGAATTGAGAAAAAGGGATTTGAAGTGGCTCAGCTCATTCGTCATTACAATCCTTACGCTATTATCGTCTTTATCACCAGTCGATCAGAGTTTGCGACTCTGACCTATAAATACCAGGTATCAGCCCTAGATTTTGTTGATAAGGATATCAATGATGAGATGTTTAAGAAGAGAATTGAGCAAAATATCTTCTACACGAAGAGTATGTTACTTGAAAATGAAGATGTTGTAGACTATTTTGACTACAATTACAAGGGAAATGATTTAAAAATCCCTTACCATGATATTTTGTATATTGAAACGACAGGAGTCTCTCATAAATTGCGCATTATTGGTAAGAATTTTGCCAAAGAGTTTTACGGTACCATGACAGATATTCAGGAAAAGGACAAACATACTCAGCGATTTTATTCTCCTCATAAGTCATTTTTGGTAAATATAGGCAATATCAGAGAGATTGATCGAAAAAACTTAGAAATTGTTTTCTATGAAGACCATCGTTGTCCTATTTCAAGATTAAAAATTAGAAAATTAAAAGATATTTTAGAGAAAAAATCTCAAAAGTGATTGACAATTAGCAAGAAATTGATATAATGGTTATATCTGCTACAGATAGAAGGTCCGTTGGTCAAGGGGTTAAGACACCGCCTTTTCACGGCGGTAACACGGGTTCGAATCCCGTACGGACTATTTTATCCGCCATAGCTCAGTTGGTAGTAGCGCATGACTGTTAATCATGATGTCGTAGGTTCGAGTCCTACTGGCGGAGTATAGATAAAAGGGAACACATCTGTGTTCCTCTTTTTATATCAATTTGCATCACCAAGCATCTTCATAAGGAAGTCTGTTATTTCTTGAGGACTTTCTTTTTTTCCATGTGCAATCCAAGTTTGACAGACACCAAAAAGTGCATGAGTTAGATAGATGCTACTATATTCTAATTCAGTGGTGTTTAGATTTAGTTGAATAAATCGCTTTTGTAAATCTGTACTGAGCATGATATGAAGTTTATTTCGTAAGAAATTTTGGATTTCTTTAGTCCCATTTTCAGAAAGAAGGGAAGCCAGAAGTGGTTCTGACTCCAGATATTCAAATACTTCTAAAATAGCTTCTCTTTTGTGATGAGTATGTTTTTGAAAAATATATTCAAATGTATGGAATAGTTTGCTTTGATAGTGCTCGATCATATCATACTTATCCTTATAGTGAGTATAGAAGCTGGAACGACTAATTCCGGCTTTTTCTGCTAGCTTGACAGTAGAAATTTGATCAAATGGCTGTTCCATCAGTAATTGTACCATAGCATTTTCAATAGTTCGCTTTGTTTTTAAGCGTTTGTTACTTTCTTGCATATTTCCTCCTTGTAAACAAATTAGACTATCTGTCTAAAAAATGGATTTTTTATCTTGTAATTTAGATTTTTTAATGTATAATCTATTATATCAAAATTTTAGACAATATGTTTAAAAAAGGAGAATCTATGTTTAAAGAATGGAAAGCAATTTTTAAAAAACCAACCTTTATTATTGTCATGATAGGGATTTCTCTTATTCCAGCTCTGTACAATATCATATTTTTGTCATCAATGTGGGATCCATATGGTCAATTGTCTGACTTACCTGTGGCAGTTGTCAATAATGATAAAGAGGCTTCCTATAATGGTAATACTATGGCAATAGGAAAAGACATGGTGTCCAATTTAAAAGAAAATAAAACCTTGGATTTTCATTTTGTAGATGAAGAGGAAGGAAAGAAGGGATTGGAAGATGGCGATTACTATATGGTAGTGACTTTACCAAGTGATTTATCTGAAAAAGCAGCTTCTATTTTAACGGATCATCCAGAGCAAATGCAAATCGATTATCAGACTTCAAGTGGTCATAGTTTTATTGCCAGCAAGATGAGCGATTCTGCGATGACACAATTAAAGCAGAATGTTTCTACCAATGTAACCGAGACCTATACTAAGGCTTTATTTAACAAAATGGTTGATTTAAAGGATGGAATGAGTCAAGCAGCTTCTGGTAGTGAAAAATTAACTGATGGGGCGAATCAGTTAGTGGCAGGAAGTCAAACATTAACTACTAACCTACACTCTTTAGCAGCTTCAAGTTTAAGATTTTCAAATGGAACGGAGCAGTTTACTAGAGGATTATCCTCTTATGTTTCTGGTGTCGAACAACTTCATCTTGGCTTAGGGAATTTTAATAGTGGTTTAGTTACATATACTGGTGCAGTGAGTCAATTAGATAGTGGATTAGGTCAATTATCTTCTAAAAGTCCTGAATTGGTAGGAGGAATCAATCAACTATATACTGGTGTAGAGTCCTATACTGGCGGTGTTTCTAAACTCAATGTTGGTCTGAATCAATTCTCATCTGGTGTTAGTGCCTATACAAATGGAGTGGGAAATCTTGCAACAGGTGCTAATCAGTTATCTAATCAATCAGCTACACTTCGAATGGGTGTGGAGCAATTAAATGAAGGGATTCAACAACTTTCTAGCAAGTTAGATGCTTCGTCTGAGCAAAAAGATCAAATTAATCAATTATCTTCCGGTCTAAATCAGTTAAATCAAGCTATTCAAAATATTGATGTTGGAGATACAAAACAATTAGATTCTGTTTTATCAAGTATAGCATCTCTTTCTAATCAAATGTTAGCAAGTGCTCAGTCTGAAAAAGCAACTACATTAGCTAATATTCAATCGACAGCAGCTTATCAATCATTGACAAGTGAGCAACAAGCTGAGATAAGCGCTTCTGTATCTCAAAATTCGACTGATAGTATTCAATCGGCTCAGTCAATTGTAGCTTTAGTACAAGGTTTACAGGGAAGTTTAGAAAACTTACAAAATCAATCTTCTAATCTTTCGACTTTAAAAAATCAAGCTAATCAAGTATTACCGCTTGCTTCTACTTCTTTGACAGGATTGTCAAGTGGATTAACAGAAATACAGGGAGCAGTGACGAGTAAATTAGTTCCTGCTAGTCAGTCGATTGCACTAGGTGTAAACGCATATATTGCAGGTGTTGATAAAGTTTCTCAGGGCGCAAATCAACTAAGTGAAAAGAATGCCACCTTGACAAGTAGTTTGGATCAACTAGTTTCAGGCTCAAACATCTTGACACAAAAATCTTCTAGCTTGACAACAGGAGTTGGTCAATTAGTTGAAAAAACTCCAGAATTAGTGTCTGGTATTGAAAAATTATCAAATGGCTCTAATGAATTGAATCAAAAGAGTCAAGAATTGATAGCAGGAATTGATAAATTACAATCAGGATCTGGGAAATTAGCAGACAAATCCAGTCAGTTACTTTCAGGTGCTTCTCAATTAGAGAATGGAGCTAATAAATTGGCAGATGGATCTGGGAAACTAACAGAAGGTGGAACAAAGTTAACTTCTGGATTGGAAGGTTTACAGACAGGAGCTGCTTCTTTAGGACAAGAACTAAGTAATGCTAGTGATCAACTTAAATCAGCATCAACGGAATCTAAAAATGCAGTGATTTTGTCAAATCCTCTCAGTCTCGCCAAAACTGACAATGACCAAGTTCCTGTAAATGGAATTGCTATGGCTCCTTATATGATATCAGTCGCTCTCTTTGTCGCTTCATTATCAACAAATATGATTTTTGCTAAATTACCTTCAGGTCGTCATCCAGAGAGTCGTTGGGCTTGGCTGAAATCTCGAGCTGAAATAAATGGTATTATAGCTATTTTAGCAGTGATTTTGGTATATGGAGGAGTTCATCTTATTGGTCTAACGGCTAATCATGAGATGAGAACATTTATTCTCATCATCCTAACAAGTTTAGTATTCATGTCCATGGTGACCGCTTTAACAACATGGAATAGCCGTATAGGAGCTTTCTTTTCTCTTATTTTGCTTTTATTACAGTTAGCATCAAGTGCAGGTACTTATCCACTTGCCTTGACAAATGATTTCTTTAGAGCCATTAATCCTTGGTTACCAATGAGTTATTCAGTTTCGGGATTACGACAAACAATTTCTATGACAGGAAATATTCATCATCAAGTCATTTTCCTTGTTGTGATATTAGCCCTATTTACTGGTTTAGGTATGCTAGCCTATCAACCTAAGAAAATGGAGGAAGATTAAAAAATCGACCAACTGGTCGATTTTTTTATGCCTTAGATGACTTTCGTCTGTGATTATAGATTCCAAATAGTAAGAGAGAAGTAAAGGAACAGATTGCTCCAGTAATAAAACCATTGGGAATGAAGGAAAGTGTAATAGTTCCTTTCCCCTTAGGAACATCAACTTTCATAAGGCCAGTTTGAGCTTGTTTAATTTCTATTTTCTTACCATCTTGGTAGGCAGACCAACCTTTGTCATAAGGAATGGTGAAGAAAATAGATGTATCTTGTTGGACATCATATGTAGCAAAAACCTTGTTTTTAGAAGTTGATACTGTGACAGGTTGTTCTTTAATTTTTTGAATTGCCTCGGTGAAAGTTTTGGTATCTAAACGATAGAAGGTAGGAGATTCAAATGATACTTGTGAATTTTCAGGGAAACTAACATTGATATTGAAAGTTTTTTTCTCTTTAGTATATCCTAGATTAAAGAAGGAGAAGACATTATCAGTTGTAAAAGTCTTTTTTTCACCATTTACAAGGATGTTAACCTTTTTTTGTTTGTCATTAGAAAAGTGAAGGTTTGTGAAAGAAAGATAAACTTGACTGTTTTCTGGCACTTCAATTTGATATTGGATTGCTGCATCCTCATTTGAAGAACTTGTAACACTAATCAAATCATCAGTATTCTCTGTTTTTTCATAGGGTATTGGAGAAAAATAATCAAAATTGACGTTAGCAAGTTGATTTAAAAACGAGGATTGATTATCCAAGGTATGTTCATTGAACTTGGCATCATTGTAAACAGATTGACTAGCAAAGGCAATCGGAAGAGAGAACTGATTTTCATATAGGGTAAGATTATCTTTTTGATAGATATCTTTAAAACCATACTTATCAATAGGACTGTCTGAGATATTGTACTGGATACCAAATAAACTATCAGCCAAAATACTATTATTTGCATAGCGGAGATTGAGATTAGTCCCAGAGGATTTAAACCCAAGTTTATCCAAAGTAGAGCTTGCTGAACGATTTCGAACAGATGAAAATTGAGAGATTCCATTGTAGTTGAATTTCATACTGTCATTTCCTGTCTGAGTCTCTAGTTTCTCAGTACGAGTAAATTGATTTCCAATATATGTTGAGAAAGATTCCATAGCTGGGATATCTCGATTATATGCACTTCGAGAAGCAAAGCCCCATTCTTTAGCAATTCCGTCCATTTGAGATGAAGCATTTAAACTTATTTCAACTATTATAAATAAAGAGATTAGAATGGCAAACAGATTCACAGATATAAACTTTTTGATAACTGCAAGGAGTAAAAGCGAATAGACAATCAAAAATTCAAGAGTCAGCAGAATATTCAAATCTGTTAAAAAAGAATAATGTGATTTTAGATAGATGGTAGCTAAAAATCCTGTTACTATAAGAAAAAGCGAAACTAAAAAGTTCCAGATTTTAATTTCTTTCAGACGATTTAAGACTTCCGCTGCTGTGTAAATTAACAAGGTAGAGAAAATCCAAGCATAGCGATGTAAAAACATGTTTGGAGTATGCATGCCTTGCCAAAATAAATCAAGAGCTTCAATATAAAAGCTTGCAATTAGAAATGTAAAGAAGATTGCATAGATAAGTTTCACGTGAAACTTAATAGTTTTCAGTGTAAAAAATAAAATAGTCAAAATAAAGGGAAGTAGCCCTACAAAAATCATTGGAATAGCCCCATACTTGGTTGTATCAAAGGAACCAATGAATTGCTTAGCAAAAAGATCAAGATACCAGCTACTTTCAGTTTGAAACTTTGTAACTTCAGTTAATTTTTCCCCATGTGTCTGTAAATCAAACAGAGTGGGAAGAGTCATAATCAAACTAGCCATACCAGCTAAAAAGGAGATAACTATGAAATCAGGAAAAGATGATTTTCGAGTTTTAAAGTCCCAAGAAATTTGGCAGAGATACCAGAAAATAAGAAACAATACTGTCATATATCCAAAATAATAATTTTGAATAAATAAGATTGACAGACTTGTAAAGTACAAAAGGAGTTTCTTTTCAGTTATAAGTAGGTGTAAACCAGTGATAATTAAAGGAATCAAGATAAAAACATCTAGCCAGGTTTTTATCTCTAATTGACTGATAGTGAAACTCATCAGAGCATAGGAAGTAGATAAAGCTAGTTTTAAAGGATTAGGAATCGATTGAAATAATTTATTTAAACTAAAATAAGTTGACAGTCCAATCAATCCAAATTTTAAGAGAGTTGTCAGATAGACAGTATCTGGCATATTAGTTAGATCAAAAAAGTAAACTAGAGGTGAAAGGAAACTTCCTAAGTAATAACTAGATAGGGCATAGAAATTTAATCCGAGGCCACTTGTAAAGGTGTAAGATAGACTACCATTTCCATGTAGGATATTTCGTAAGGCTACATCAAAAATAACGTATTGATGAAAGCCATCTCCTAATAGAGGAGAGTTGTCGCTATTCCAGTAGATACCTTGACATAGATATACTCCTATCATAATGATTATGGGAATGATGAAAGAAACAAAATAGGTCCAATATGTTTTAAAAAATAATTTCATGTTACCTCATAAAATGTTAGAAAACTCAGCTGGTTAACCCAACTGAGTTTTGAAGTTTTATTTAGTCTTTCCAAAGTTCTTTAACTTTTGCTTGTACTTCTGAATTTTCTAGGAATTCATCATAGGTTTCATCGATACGGTCAATGACGCCATTTTTAGATAAGACAATGATATGGTTAGCTAGAGTTTGAATAAACTCGTGGTCATGGCTGGCAAAGATGATTGATTCTTTAAAGTTTTTCAATCCATCATTCAAGCTTGAGATAGATTCCAAGTCCAAGTGATTGGTTGGATCATCAAGTACAAGGACATTTGATTTCAAGAGCATAAGTTTTGAAAGCATGACGCGGACTTTTTCTCCCCCTGACAAGACGTTTACAGGTTTGTTAACCTCATCTCCAGAGAAGAGCATACGGCCGAGGAAGCCACGTAGGAAAGTATTGTCATCTTCTTCTTTACTTGCGAATTGACGCAACCAGTCAAGGATTGACTCTCCTCCTGCAAAATCTGCCGAGTTATCTTTTGGCAAGTAAGAACGGCTAGTAGTAACTCCCCACTTGACAGTTCCTTCATAGTCAATGTCTCCCATGATTGCACGAATCAATGCAGTCGTTTGGATGTCATTTTGACCAATAAGCGCTGTCTTATCACCTGGACGCAAGATAAAGCTGATATTATCTAAAATAGTCTCACCATCAATCTTTACAGTTAGATTTTCTACTGTCAAGAGATCATTACCGATTTCACGTTCTGCTTTAAAGTTGATAAATGGATATTTACGACTAGATGGTACAATTTCTTCAAGTTCAATCTTATCAAGCATTTTCTTACGGGAAGTTGCTTGTTTAGATTTAGATGCGTTAGCAGAGAAGCGAGCAACGAATTCTTGGAGTTGCTTAATTTTTTCTTCCGCCTTAGCATTACGGTCTGCTAGCAATTTAGCAGCAAGCTCAGAAGATTCCTTCCAGAAGTCGTAGTTTCCGACATAGAGTTTGATTTTTCCAAAGTCAAGGTCGGCCATGTGAGTACATACTTTGTTTAAGAAGTGACGGTCGTGGGATACTACGATAACTGTGTTATCAAAGTCAATCAAGAAGTCTTCTAACCAAGTAATCGATTGGATATCTAAACCGTTGGTAGGCTCGTCCAAGAGAAGAACATCTGGTTTACCAAAAAGTGCTTTGGCGAGGAGAACCTTTACTTTCTCACCGTTAGCCAATTCGCTCATGTTTTGGTAGTGTAATTCTTCTGGAATGTTTAGGTTTTGAAGGAGTTGAGAGGCTTCGCTTTCTGCTTCCCAGCCTCCAAGCTCAGCAAACTCTCCTTCGAGTTCGGCAGCACGAACCCCATCTTCGTCTGAGAAATCTTCCTTCATGTAGATGGCATCTTTCTCTTTCATGATGCTATAAAGTTTTTCATTTCCCATGATAACAACATCAATGGCACGTTCATCTTCATAGTCAAAGTGATTTTGACGAAGAACAGAGAGACGTTCATCTGGACCAAGAGAGATATGACCAGTAGTAGGTTCGATATCTCCAGCTAAAATTTTTAAAAAGGTTGATTTTCCGGCACCATTAGCACCGATTAATCCGTAAGTATTTCCTTCTGTAAATTTGATATTGACATCATCAAAAAGTTTGCGATCACTAAAACGTAGTGAAACATCAGATACTGTAAGCAATGTTTTTCTCCTATATGTGTAATATATTTATTCTACTAGAAAATACAGAAATATTCAAATTTTTATTTGTCAATTTTGTGTAAATTATATTTACAGCATCCTTTACACAAGTCTGTAAACATCAAGACTGATTTATTTTGATAAATTACGGTTATTTTATTAAAAAAATGCTATAATTGAAGTGACTATGTCGAAGGAGAACAAAATGACTAAACCCATTATTTTAACAGGAGACCGTCCAACAGGTAAATTGCATATTGGACATTATGTTGGAAGTCTCAAAAATCGAGTATTATTACAGGAAGAGGATAAGTATGATATGTTTGTGTTCTTGGCTGACCAACAAGCCTTGACAGATCATGCCAAAGATCCTCAAACCATTGTAGAGTCTATCGGAAATGTGGCTTTGGATTATCTTGCAGTTGGATTGGATCCAAGTAAATCAACTATCTTTATTCAAAGCCAGATTCCAGAGTTGGCTGAGTTGTCTATGTATTATATGAATCTGGTTTCATTAGCACGTCTGGAGCGTAATCCAACTGTCAAGACAGAAATTGCTCAGAAAGGCTTTGGAGAAAGTATTCCGACAGGCTTCTTAGTCTATCCAATCGCTCAAGCAGCTGACATCACAGCCTTTAAGGCCAATTATGTTCCTGTTGGGACAGATCAGAAACCAATGATTGAGCAAACTCGTGAGATTGTTCGTTCTTTTAACAATGCATATAACTGTGATGTCTTGGTAGAACCAGAAGGTATTTATCCAGAAAATGAGAGAGCAGGGCGTTTGCCTGGTTTGGATGGGAATGCTAAAATGTCTAAATCACTCAATAACGGTATTTATTTAGCTGATGATGCGGATACTTTGCGTAAAAAAGTGATGAGTATGTATACAGATCCAAATCATATTCGAGTGGAAGATCCAGGTAAGATTGAGGGAAATATGGTTTTCCATTATCTAGATGTTTTTGGTCGCCCAGAAGATGCTCAAGAAATTGCTGACATGAAAGAACATTATCAACGAGGTGGTCTTGGTGATGTGAAGACCAAGCGTTATCTACTTGAAATATTAGAACGTGAACTTGGTCCTATTCGTGAGCGCCGTATTGAATTTGCTAAGGATATGGGAGAAGTTTATAATATGCTTCAAAAAGGTAGTGAAAGAGCTCGTGAAGTTGCAGATCAAACCCTATCTGAGGTTAAAGGGGCAATGGGACTTCATTACTTTAACTAAGTTTATTTTACAAGAAACTATCATTTCTATCTCGAAGAAAAGATAGTTTTTTATTTACCCCTGTAACATTTGACAAATTTTTATAGAATGGTATGATAGATACAATATAAAAAGAGTCAAGCTCAAAAAGAAAGAAAAGAGGAAACTTCGAATGTCTAATTGGGACACTAAATTTTTGAAAAAAGGTTTTACCTTTGATGATGTATTGCTTATTCCAGCTGAAAGTCATGTGTTGCCTAACGATGCAGATTTAACAACTAAATTGGCAGATAATTTGACTTTAAATATCCCAATTATTACCGCTGCCATGGACACAGTTACAGAGAGTCAAATGGCCATTGCTATTGCTCGTGCAGGCGGTCTCGGAGTTATCCATAAAAACATGTCAATTGCTCAACAAGCAGACGAGGTTCGTAAGGTAAAACGTTCTGAAAATGGAGTTATTATTGATCCCTTCTTCTTGACGCCTGAACATACAATTGCTGAAGCAGATGAGCTTATGGGTCGTTACCGCATCAGTGGTGTTCCAGTTGTTGAAACACTTGAAAATCGTAAATTGGTTGGTATTTTGACAAACCGAGATCTTCGTTTTATTTCAGACTATAACCAACCAATCTCAAATCATATGACTAGTGAAAATCTTGTGACTGCTCCTGTGGGTACAGATCTTTCAACAGCTGAGAGTATTCTTCAAGAACACCGTATTGAAAAACTTCCGTTGGTAGATGAAGAAGGCCGTCTTTCTGGTTTGATTACTATCAAAGATATTGAAAAAGTTATTGAGTTTCCAAATGCTGCTAAAGATGAGTTTGGTCGTCTTCTAGTTGCAGGTGCAGTAGGTGTTACTTCAGATACATTTGAACGTGCAGAGGCTCTTTTTGAAGCAGGAGCGGATGCGATTGTTATTGATACTGCACATGGTCATTCTGCAGGTGTCTTGCGTAAAATTGCTGAGATTCGTGCTCACTTCCCAGATCGTACTTTGATTGCTGGAAATATTGCAACTGCTGAAGGTGCACGTGCCCTTTACGAAGCAGGTGTAGATGTTGTCAAGGTTGGGATTGGACCAGGTTCTATCTGTACTACTCGTGTGATTGCTGGTGTTGGTGTTCCGCAAGTAACAGCTATCTACGATGCTGCAGCTGTTGCGCGTGAATATGGAAAAACGATTATTGCTGACGGTGGAATCAAGTATTCTGGAGATATTGTAAAAGCCCTTGCTGCAGGTGGAAATGCAGTTATGCTTGGATCAATGTTTGCTGGAACTGATGAAGCTCCAGGCGAAACTGAAATCTTCCAAGGACGTAAGTTTAAGACTTACCGTGGTATGGGATCAATTGCTGCTATGAAGAAAGGTTCAAGCGATCGTTACTTCCAAGGTTCTGTCAATGAAGCAAACAAACTTGTTCCAGAAGGAATTGAAGGTCGTGTTGCTTATAAAGGTGCTGCAGCTGATATTGTCTTCCAAATGATTGGTGGTATTCGCTCTGGTATGGGTTACTGTGGTGCAGCTAACCTTAAAGAACTACACGATAATGCTCAATTTATTGAAATGTCTGGTGCTGGTTTGAAAGAAAGCCATCCTCATGATGTACAAATTACGAATGAGGCACCAAATTATTCTATGTAAAAAAACAATGAAAAGAACTCCCGTGGAAACAGGAGTTCTTTTACAATGTTGTCAATTTTAATTTACAAAAACTTTACCATCCTGAATAGTGAAGATACTTAGATTTTCTGGTAGATTTTGAAGATGGTCTAAGCTTGTTGTTGTGATAAAGGTTTGGATTGAATGAGAAATCGTTTCTAATAATTTTAGTTGTCTAGTGTTGTCAAGTTCGCTCATAACATCGTCAAGCAGTAATATTGGAGATTCTGTAGTAATGCTTTCCATTAACTCGATTTCTGCTAATTTTATCGAGAGGACGAGACTACGATGTTGACCTTGACTTCCAAAACTAGCATCCATCCCATTTATATAAAAAGAAATATCATCTCGATGAGGACCAACACCAGTATTCTTTTTAAATAAATCTCTGGACCTACTTTTTTCTAAAGCAATTTTGAAAGATTCTGATAAGTCTTCTTTGTCAGTTAGCTTGACAGAAGATTGATAGGATATTGACAGTTCTTCAATCTGATTAGAGATTTCAAAATGTTTCTTACGCCCAAAATGCTCTAGTTTTTTTATGAAATCTAAGCGGTGCTTCATTACACGACATCCATAATCGACTAGCTGATCATCTAGTACTGAAAGGAAGGTTTCATCTATTGTTTGAGCTGATTTTAAATAGGTATTTCTTTGTTTTAGGATATGGTTATAATTGGTTAAATCTGATAAATAGATTGGCTTAATTTGCCCAAGCTCCATATCAATGAATTTTCGTCGAACTGAAGGTGTTCCTTTAATTAGTTGTAAATCTTCAGGAGCAAATAAGACAACATTCATGTATCCTACATAATCTGAAAGTCGTGCCTGTTTTAAATGATTAACTTTTGTCACACGTCCTTTTTGTGTGAGTTCGATTTCGAGAGGAATGGATCCCGTATTTTTCTGAACAAGACCTGAAAGATGAAGTTGTTCCTCATCAAAATGAATGAGATTTTTATCTGTTCGAGTTCGATGACTACGCGTTAAGGCTAAAAAATAGATAGCCTCTAACATGTTTGTTTTTCCTTGTGCATTGCGTCCTAAAAAGACATTTAATTTAGGATTAAAGTCTATTTTCGTCTCTTTGTAGTTACGAAAAGTTTTGAGAGATAGGTGTTGTAGCCACATGATTATCTACCAGGAAATCGTGGAGCTTGTTTGCTTTTGGGTGATGAAGTAGGTTTTGATTTGTCTTTTTTTACTCCTTTATTCATCTCCTTAACAAGTTTAGCGATTCGTTCTTTTTCAACTTTATCAGCTTGGTATTCATCTTGCTCCTCAGAAGTAGGTTGTGTCAACAAGATGTCAATATTCATGTCAGGGATGTCAATTTTATCACCAATACGAAGTTTTTTACCACGACGACTCTCTAATTCCCCATTAAAGTAAACAGAATGTTCAGAGAGAAATGATTTGATAGCTCCTCCGCTATGTGTAATTCCAAGTTCTTTGAGTAGTGCTTGGAGGGTAATAAATTCTTCAAATAGTTTGTATTCCATAATTCACCTCAATCTTTGGTATTATACCATATTTTCCTAAAAATAGTGAGAGAAATAGGGAGAAATGTAAGCGATTTTTATTTCAAAACCGTTACAGAGAACAAGAAAATTTCAGGTTTTCGTGATATAATAGAAGTCTGTATATAAGGAGGTAAATCATGGAGTTAGTGCATGGAATTTCAACACATTTTATCCAATCAAAAAAGTTTAAAACAAATAAAATCACCGTGCGTTTTACCGCTCCATTATCCCTCGATACGATTGCAGGTCGCATGTTGAGTGCGAGTATGCTAGAAACTGCCAACCAGATGTACCCCACTTCTCAAAATTTTAGGAGACACTTGGCCAGTCTATATGGTACAGATATGTCAACCAATTGTTTTAGAAGAGGGCAAAGTCATGTTGTAGAATTGACATTTAATTATGTTCGTGATGAGTTTTTAAGTAAGAAAAATGTGCTAACTTCTCAGGTTTTGGAACTTGTAAAAGAAACTCTTTTTTCACCCGTAGTATTTGATAATAGGTTTGATTCGGCCTTATTTGAAATTGAGAAAAAACAATTGCTAGCAAGTTTAGCAGCTGATATGGATGATTCTTTTTATTTTTCACATAAAGAATTAGACAAGTTATTTTTTCATGACGAACGTCTCCAATTGGAGTATAGTGATTTACGAAATCGTATTTTAGCTGAAACTCCACAAAGTTCTTATTCTTGTTTCAAAGAATTTTTGGCCAATGATCGAATAGATTTCTTTTTCCTAGGTGACTTTAATGAGGTTGAAATTCAAAATGTATTAGAATCATTTGGCTTTAAAGGTCGAGAAGTGGATGTGAAGATTCAATATTGCCAACCTTATTCCAATATCTTGCAAGAGGGCATGGTTAGGAAAAATGTGGGACAGTCTATTTTAGAGTTGGGATATCATTGCCCTTCTGAATATGGTGATGAGCAACATTTACCCATGATTGTAATGAATGGTTTACTTGGTGGATTTGCTCACTCTAAACTATTTACAAATGTCCGTGAAAATGCTGGATTGGCTTATACTATTTCAAGTCAGCTTGATTTATTTAGTGGATTTTTGAGGATGTATGCTGGTATCAATCGAGAAAATAGGAATCAGGCTCGAAAAATGATGAATAATCAATTACTTGATTTAAAAAAAGGTTATTTTACAGAGCTTGAGCTAGAGCAGACCAAGGAAATGATTCGTCGGTCTTTGTTGCTTTCTCAAGATAATCAAGGTTCATTGATTGAACGTGCTTATCAAAATGCCTTACTTGGAAAATCTTCAGCAGACTTTAAAGGTTGGATTGCAAAACTCGAGCAAGTTGACAAAGATGATATTTGTAGAGCAGCTAATAATGTGAAACTACAAGCGATTTACTTTATGGAAGGAATAGAATGACAAAGGTTGTTTTTGAAGAAAAATACTATCCAGCTGTAAAAGAAATGGTTTATCGAACTCGTTTGTCGAATGGATTGACAGTTGCTCTTTTGCCTAAAAAGGAATTTAAAGAGGTTTACGGGAGTGTAACTGTCCAGTTTGGTTCGGTAGATACGCTTGTCACAGAAGTTGACAGAGATGTAAAACAATATCCTGCGGGAATTGCTCATTTTCTTGAACATAAATTATTTGAAAGAGAAGATGCTAGCGATTTGATGTCTGCTTTTACGAGTCTAGGTGCAGATAGTAATGCCTTTACAAGCTTTACAAAAACAAACTATCTTTTTTCAGCAACGGATTATCTCTTAGAGAATTTAGACTTACTTGATGAATTGGTAACATCAGCACACTTTACTGAAGATTCCATTTTGAGAGAGCAGGATATTATCCAGCAAGAACGAGAAATGTATCAAGATGATCCAGATTCGTGTTTATTCTTTTCAACCTTAGCGAATTTGTATCCTGGTACTCCTTTAGCAACGGATATAGTTGGAAGCGAGGAGTCCATTTCCCAAATAAATCTAACTAATTTGCAAGAAAATTTTACAAGATTTTACAAACCTGTAAACATGTCTCTGTTTTTAGTTGGTGATTTTGATGTAGAGCAAGTACAGGACCATTTTGAAAGAAAAGAATTGAAAGATTTAGATGTTCAGGAAGTAGCAAGAGAAAAGTTGCTTTTACAAGATGTAAAACCAACAGATAGTATGAGAATGGAAGTATCTTCTCCCAAACTAGCGATTGGGATTAGAGGTAATCGAGAAGTTGCTGAGGCGGATTGCTATCGACATCATGTTTTATTAAAATTATTGTTTGCAATGATGTTTGGTTGGACTTCGGATCGTTTTCAAAAGTTATATGAATCAGGTAAAATAGATGCTTCCTTATCTCTTGAAATTGAAGTAACAAGTCGTTTTCATTTTGTTATGTTGACAATGGATACGAAAGAGCCAGTTGCTTTATCTCATCAATTTAGGAAGGCCATTCGTAATTTTACAAAGGATTTAGATATTACAGAGGATCATTTAGATATTATCAAAAGAGAGATGTTTGGAGAATTTTTCAGTAGCATGAACTCTCTTGAATTTATTGCAACGCAATATGATGCTTTTGAACATGGTGAGACAATTTTTGATTTACCAAAGATTTTACAGGAAATTACTTTAGAGGATGTCCTTGAAGCAGGGCATCACTTAATAGATGAAGGGGATATAGTTGATTTTACAATATTCCCATCGTAGTAACCTATCATAATAGACACTAGAAAGAAGGAATGACAAGTATGAGGAAAAAAACAATTGGTGAGGTTTTACGATTAGCTAGAATCAATCAGGGATTGAGTTTAGATGAATTGCAGAAAAAGACAGAAATCCAGTTAGATATGTTGGAAGCAATGGAAGCAGACGATTTCGATCAACTTCCAAGTCCTTTTTACACGCGTTCTTTCTTGAGAAAATATGCATGGGCTGTTGAGTTAGATGACCAAATTGTTTTGGATGCTTATGATTCTGGGAGTATGATTACTTATGAGGAAGTAGATGTTGATGAAGATGAGTTGACAGGTCGTAGACGTTCAAGTAAGAAAAAGAAGAAAAAAACATCCTTTTTACCTTTATTTTATTTTATCCTTTTCGCCTTATCGATTTTAATTTTTGTGACCTATTATGTTTGGAACTATATTCAAACTCAACCAGAGGGACCTTCTCTTTCTAATTACAGTGTGGTTCAATCAACAAGTTCAATAAGTTCAACTAGCTCTGTTCCCCACTCTTCAAGTAGTAGTTCATCTAGCAGTTCTTCTAGTGTAGAATCAACTATAAGTGTATCAGGCGAAGGAAATCATGTAGAAATCGCTTATAAGACAAGTAAGGAAACAGTTAAATTGCAATTGGCAGTTTCAGATGTTACAAGTTGGGTCAGCGTTTCAGAAAGCGAACTTGAGGGCGGTGTAACCTTATCACCGGATAATAAAAGTGCAGAAGCAACAGTTGCAACTAAAAGTCCTGTAACCATTACCTTAGGTGTTGTCAAAGGTGTTACTTTGACAGTAGATAATCAGACTGTTGATTTATCGAAATTAACAGCGCAGACTGGACAAATCACTGTAACCTTTACTAAAAATTAAGGAAAAACGAATGAAAAAAGAACAAATTCCCAATCTCTTAACAATAGGTCGAATTCTCTTTATACCTATTTTTATCTTTATTTTAACGATAGGAAATTCGATAGAGAGTCATATAGTAGCAGCTATTATCTTTGCTATTGCCAGTATTACCGACTATTTAGATGGATATTTAGCACGTAAATGGAATGTGGTCAGTAATTTTGGTAAATTTGCAGATCCTATGGCGGATAAGTTACTAGTTATGTCGGCTTTTATTATGTTGATTGAGTTAGGTATGGCTCCGGCTTGGATTGTTGCAGTGATTATCTGTCGAGAGTTGGCTGTGACAGGTTTAAGGCTTTTATTGGTTGAAACTGGTGGAACGGTTTTAGCAGCGGCAATGCCTGGAAAAATTAAAACTTTCAGTCAGATGTTTGCGATTATTTTTTTGCTATTACATTGGACTTTGCTTGGTCAAGTTCTACTTTATGTAGCCTTATTTTTCACTATCTACTCTGGCTATGATTATTTCAAGGGTAGTGCCTATGTATTTAAAGGGACATTTGGTTCGAAATGAAATCAATAATTGATGTAAAAAATCTTTCTTTTCGCTATAAGGAAAGTCAGGAATACTATGATGTGAAAGATATTACGTTTCACGTGAAACGTGGAGAATGGCTTTCGATTGTAGGGCATAATGGTAGTGGTAAATCAACGACGGTTCGATTAATTGATGGCTTACTGGAAGCAGAATCTGGAGAGATTGTAATTGATGGGCAACGTTTGACTGAGGAAAATGTTTGGAATATACGTCGTCAAATCGGTATGGTTTTTCAAAATCCAGACAATCAATTTGTTGGAGCGACTGTTGAAGATGATGTTGCCTTTGGTTTGGAAAATCAGGGACTTTCTCGTCAAGAAATGAAAAAGAGAGTGGAAGAAGCTCTGGATTTGGTTGGTATGTTGGACTTTAAAAAGAGAGAGCCGGCGCGTCTATCAGGTGGCCAAAAGCAACGTGTGGCCATTGCAGGTGTTGTAGCCCTAAGACCAGCGATTTTAATCCTAGATGAAGCAACGAGTATGTTGGATCCTGAGGGGCGTAGAGAACTGATTGAGACAGTAAAAGGAATTCGAAAAGACTATGATATGACGGTCATTTCTATTACCCATGATTTGGAAGAAGTCGCCATGAGTGATCGTGTATTGGTCATGAAAAAAGGGGAAATTGAATCAACTAGTAGTCCAAGAGAACTTTTCTCTCGAAATGATTTAGAACAAATTGGATTAGACGATCCTTTTGCCAATCAATTAAAACATTCCTTGAGCCAGAATGGCTATGATTTACCTGAAAATTATTTGACAGAAAGTGAGCTAGAGGATAAGCTATGGGAATTGCTCTAGAAAATGTGAGTTTTACATATCAAGAAGGGACTCCCTTAGCTTCAGCAGCTCTGTCGGATGTTTCTTTGACGATTGAAGATGGTTCTTATACAGCTTTAATTGGGCACACAGGTAGCGGTAAATCAACTATTTTACAACTCTTAAATGGTTTATTGGTTCCAAGTCAAGGGAGTGTGCGAGTTTTTGATACCTTAATCACCTCGACTTCTAAAAATAAAGACATTCGTCAAATTAGAAAACAGGTTGGTTTGGTATTTCAGTTTGCTGAAAATCAGATTTTTGAAGAAACGGTTTTGAAAGATGTTGCTTTTGGACCGCAAAATTTTGGAGTTTCTGAAGAAGATGCGGAACAGATTGCGCGTGAGAAACTGGCTTTGGTTGGAATTGATGAATCACTTTTAAATCGTAGCCCGTTTGAGCTGTCAGGGGGACAAATGAGACGTGTGGCCATTGCAGGCATACTTGCCATGGAGCCAGCTGTATTAGTCTTAGATGAACCCACAGCAGGCCTGGATCCTCTGGGTAGAAAAGAGTTGATGAACTTGTTCAAAAAACTCCACCAGTCAGGGATGACCATCGTCTTGGTAACACATTTGATGGATGATGTTGCCGAATATGCGAATCAAGTCTATGTGATGGAAAAGGGACGTTTAGTTAAAAGGGGGAAACCGAGTGATGTCTTTCAAGATGTTGTCTTCATGGAAAAAGTACAGTTGGGAGTACCTAAAATTACGGCCTTTTGTAAACGATTGGCTGATAGAGGCGTGTCATTTAAACGATTACCGATTAAGATAGAGGAGTTCAAGGAGTCGCTAAATGGATAGTATGATTTTGGGGCGTTATATCCCAGGGAATTCGATTGTTCACCGATTGGATCCACGTAGCAAATTGCTTGCTATGATGTTACTGATTTTAATCGTTTTTTGGGCTAATAATCCCTTGACGAATCTAATTCTTTTTATAGCGACAGGGATATTTATTGCCTTGTCAGGAGTATCTCTTTCATTTTTTATTCAGGGCTTGAAGTCTATGTTTTTCTTGATTGCCTTCACAACTATTTTTCAACTATTTTTCATTTCTAATGGGAATGTTTTATTTGAGTTTTCGGTTGTGAGAATCACGGATTATGCTTTGCAACAAGCTGGGATTATTTTTTGTCGCTTTGTATTGATTATTTTCTTTTCAACTTTGTTAACCTTAACAACTATGCCTTTAAGTTTGGCATCAGCTGTCGAAGCTTTATTAGCACCTTTAAAGCGTGTGAAAGTTCCAGTTCATGAAATTGGATTGATGCTGTCTATGAGTTTGCGTTTTGTCCCAACCTTGATGGATGATACGACGCGGATTATGAATGCACAGAAAGCGCGTGGAGTGGATTTTGGAGAAGGAAGCATCGTTCAAAAAGTAAAGGCTATGATTCCTATTTTGATTCCTCTTTTTGCAACAAGTTTAAAACGTGCGGATTCCTTGGCTATCGCTATGGAAGCGCGTGGTTATCAGGGTGGAAAAGGCAGAAGTCAATACCGACAATTGGAATGGACTCGAAAGGATACGCTGACTATTCTTGTTATTATCGCACTTGGTTGTTGCTTATTTTTCTTAAAATCTTAGTAGCTTTCAGGAATTGATAAAAAGTTACTGTAACAGTTTTTGCTATAAAGGTAGGGATATGAACCGTTTTAAAAAATCAAAATATGTCATTATTGTTTTTGTCACTGTTCTGCTTGTATCAGCTCTCTTGGCGACGACTTATTCAAGTACAATTGTGACAAAATTAGGAGATGGAATTTCATTGGTTGATAGGGTTGTTCAAAAACCTTTTCAGTGGTTTGATTCTGTCAAATCAGATTTGGCTCATTTGACACGAACTTATAATGAAAATGAAAGTTTGAAGAAACAGATTTACCAATTAGAAGTTAAATCAAATGAGGCGGAAAGTTTAAAGACGGAAAATGAACAACTGCGCCAATTGCTTGATATGAAGTCCAAATTGCAAGCTACAAAGACTTTGGCAGCAGATGTTATTATGCGTTCTCCGGTATCTTGGAAGCAGGAGTTGACCTTAGATGCAGGCAAATCAAAAGGGGCTTCTGAGAACATGTTAGCTATTGCCAATGGTGGCTTGATTGGGAGTGTTTCAAAAGTGGAGGAGAACTCTACTATAGTCAACCTTCTGACAAATACGGAAAATGCTGATAAGATTTCTGTTAAAATTCAACATGGTTCTACTACAATTTATGGCATTATTGTTGGCTACGACAAGGAAAATGAAGTTCTTAAAATTAGTCAATTAAATAGTAATAGCGATATTAGTACAGGCGATAAGGTGACAACGGGCGGATTAGGAAACTTTAACGTTGCTGATATTCCTGTAGGTGAAGTGGTTGCCACAACGCATAGTACAGACTATTTGACACGAGAAGTAACTGTTAAATTGAGCGCAGATACTCATAATGTGGATATGATAGAATTAGTGGGGAATTCATAATGAGACAGTTGAAGCGGGTTGGAGTGTTTTTATTGCTCCCTTTCTTTGTTCTAATTGACGCCCATATTAGCCAGCTTCTGGGCTCATTTTTCCCCCATGTACATTTGGCTAGTCATTTTCTTTTTCTATTTCTCTTATTTGAGACGATAGAAGTATCAGAGTATCTCTACCTAGTCTATTGTTTTGTGATAGGCTTGGTTTACGATGTTTACTTTTTCCATCTAATAGGGATTGCAACTCTCTTATTTATCTTATTGGGAGCCTTTCTTCATAAATTGAATAGTGTTATTTTATTGAATCGTTGGACACGAATGCTAGCCATGATTGTCCTGACCTTCCTGTTTGAAATGTGTAGTTATATTTTGGCTTTTATGGTAGGGTTGACAGTAGATAACATGTCGATTTTTATAGTCTATAGCTTGGTACCGACGATGATTTTAAATTTTTTATGGATTACTGTTTTTCAATTTATTTTTGAAAAATATTATCTATAAGAACGACATATAAATGTAACAAAGGCGTAATATTTATTGGAGTTTTTTTTGGTATACTAGTATTGTCTTAAACAGAAGGAGTATTTATTAACCATGAAGAAAAAAATCTTAGCCTCGCTTTTATTAAGTACAGTAATGGTTTCCCAGGCAGCAGTATTGACGACTGCTCATGCAGAAACGACTGATGACAAAATTGCTGCTCAAGATAATAAAATTAGTAACTTAACAGCACAACAAGAAGAAGCACAAAAACAAGTTGATCAAATTCAGGAGCAAGTATCTGCTATTCAAGCAGAGCAATCTAACTTGCAATCTGAAAATGATAGATTACAAGCAGAATCTAAGAAACTCGAGGGTGAGATTACAGAACTTTCTAAAAACATTGTTTCTCGTAACCAATCTTTAGAAAAACAAGCTCGTAGTGCTCAAACAAATGGAGCCGCAACTAGCTACATCAATACAATCGTAAACTCAAAATCAATTACAGAAGCTATTTCACGTGTTGCTGCAATGAGTGAAATCGTATCTGCGAATAACAAAATGTTAGAACAACAAAAGGCAGATAAAAAAGCTATTTCTGAAAAACAAGTAGCAAATAATGATGCTATCAATACTGTAATTGCTAATCAACAAAAATTAGCTGATGATGCTCAAGCATTGACTACGAAACAGGCAGAACTAAAGGCTGCTGAATTGAGTCTTGCTGCTGAGAAAGCGACAGCTGAAGGGGAAAAAGCAAGCCTATTAGAGCAAAAAGCAGCAGCTGAGGCTGAGGCTCGTGCAGCAGCAGCAGCAGAAGCGGCTTATAAAGAAAAACAAGCTAGCCAACAACAATCAGTACTTGCTTCAGGTAATACAAACCTAACAGCACAGGTACAAGCAGTATCTGAATCTGCAGTAGCACCTGTTCAGGCTAAAGTACGTCCAACATATAACACGGATGCCTCAACTTACCCAATTGGAGAATGTACCTGGGGAGTTAAAACATTAGCACCTTGGGCTGGAGACTATTGGGGTAATGGAGCACAGTGGGCTACAAGTGCAGCTGCAGCAGGATTCCGTACAGGATCGACACCTCAAGTTGGAGCAATTGCATGTTGGAACGATGGTGGATATGGACACGTAGCGGTTGTTACAGCTGTTGAATCAACAACACGTATCCAAGTATCAGAATCAAACTATGCAGGTAATCGTACACTTGGAAACCACCGTGGATGGTTTAATCCAACAACGACTTCTGAAGGTTTTGTAACATATATTTATGCAGACTAATTAGAGAGAGGGACTCGAATAGAGCCCTCTTTTTCAGGTTTTACCAGAGACAATAACTATTAAAAATCCCATCAAAATAGCTTGAAAATATCGAAAAAGTATGGTAGAATAAAAATTGTCGTGTGAACGATAATACTCATTCTTGATGAATTGTGAAACAGTTGCCCTTGGGTCGTTTTGCGAGTTGAAGTCAAGGAGAGGAAAAAACAAAAAGGAGAAATACTCATGGCAGTAATTTCAATGAAACAACTTCTTGAGGCTGGTGTACACTTTGGTCACCAAACTCGTCGCTGGAACCCTAAGATGGCTAAGTACATCTTTACAGAGCGTAACGGAATCCACGTTATTGACTTGCAACAAACTGTAAAATACGCTGACCAAGCATACGACTTCATGCGTGATGCAGCAGCTAACGATGCAGTTGTATTGTTCGTTGGTACTAAGAAACAAGCAGCTGATGCAGTTGCTGAAGAAGCCGTACGTTCAGGTCAATACTTCATCAACCACCGTTGGTTGGGTGGAACTCTTACAAACTGGGGAACAATCCAAAAACGTATCGCTCGTTTGAAAGAAATCAAACGTATGGAAGAAGATGGAACTTTCGAAGTTCTTCCTAAGAAAGAAGTTGCACTTCTGAACAAACAACGTGCACGTCTTGAAAAATTCTTGGGTGGTATCGAAGATATGCCTCGTATCCCAGATGTTATGTACGTAGTTGACCCACATAAAGAGCAAATCGCTGTTAAAGAAGCTAACAAATTGGGAATTCCAGTTGTAGCGATGGTCGACACAAATACTGATCCAGATGATATCGATGTAATCATCCCAGCTAACGATGACGCTATCCGCGCTGTTAAATTGATTACAGCTAAATTGGCTGATGCTATCATCGAAGGACGTCAAGGTGAGGATGCAGTAGCAGTTGAAGCAGAATTTGCAGCTTCAGAAACTCAAGCAGATTCAATTGAAGAAATCGTTGAAGTTGTAGAAGGCGACAACGCTTAATTCATAATAAATAGTAATTACCTAGGAGGGCGGGGCTTAGCCCGGCTCTCCTATTTTTAAAAAATATAGGAGAATCAAAATGGCAGAAATTACAGCTAAACTTGTTAAAGAGTTGCGTGAAAAATCTGGTGCTGGTGTTATGGACGCTAAAAAAGCATTGGTTGAAGTGGAAGGCGATATCGAAAAAGCGATTGAATTGCTTCGCGAAAAAGGTATGGCAAAAGCAGCTAAGAAAGCTGACCGTGTTGCTGCAGAAGGTTTGACTGGTGTTTATGTTGACGGTAACATTGCAGCAGTTGTTGAAGTAAATGCTGAAACTGACTTCGTTGCGAAAAACGCTCAATTTGTTGAGTTGGTAAACGCAACAGCTAAAGCAATCGTTGAAGGAAAACCAGCTAACAACGAAGAAGCTCTTGCTTTGACAATGCCTTCAGGTGAAACTCTTGAAGCTGCATACGTATCTGCAACAGCGACTATCGGAGAAAAAATCTCATTCCGTCGCTTTGCTTTGATTGAAAAAACAGATGCACAACACTTCGGAGCCTACCAACACAACGGTGGACGTATCGGTGTTATCTCTGTAATCGAAGGTGGAGACGAAGCACTTGCTAAACAAATTTCAATGCACATCGCTGCTATGAAACCAACAGTTCTTTCATACAAAGAATTGGATGAGCAATTTGTTAAAGATGAGTTGGCACAATTGAACCACGTTATCGACCAAGATAACGAAAGCCGTGCAATGGTTAACAAACCAGCTCTTCCACACTTGAAATATGGATCAAAAGCACAATTGACTGATGAAGTGATCGCTCAAGCTGAAGCTGACATCAAAGCTGAATTGGCTGCAGAAGGCAAACCAGAAAAAATCTGGGACAAAATCATCCCAGGTAAAATGGATCGCTTCATGCTTGACAATACTAAAGTTGACCAAGCTTACACACTTCTTGCACAAGTTTATATCATGGATGACAGCAAGACAGTTGAAGCATACCTTGAGTCAGTTAACGCTTCAGTAGTTGAGTTCGCTCGCTTTGAAGTTGGTGAAGGTATCGAAAAAGCTGCAAACGACTTTGAAGCTGAAGTTGCGGCTACAATGGCAGCAGCCTTGAATAACTAATTATAGAAAGGAAGTAAATTTGCTTCCTTTTTTCTATGCAGTCGATCCTTATAGGGAGAGCTTCCTATTTTCAAGGTAAAAATAAAAAGCCCTATAATAAGGGCCAATTGTATTTAGGAGACTAAACTTCAAATTCATAGAGTGCTGTAGAGAGATAACGTTCACCGTTATCTGGTGCTAGAGCAAGGACTTTTTTACCTGTACCTAATTTTTTGGCAATCTCGATGGCTCCGTAGATAGCTGCAGCTGAGGAAATCCCTACAAGGAAGCCTTCTTTTCCACCAATTTCACGTCCGAGTGCAAGAGCATCATCTGATGTTACACGAACGATACCATCATAGGCTTTAGTATCAAGTGTATCAGGAATAAATCCAGCTGAGATACCTTGAATTTTGTGAGGACCAGGTTTTTCACCAGATAGAATAGCAGATTCATCAGCTTCCACTGCATAAACTTGAATGTTTGAATTTGCTGATTTGAGTGCATGAGAAACACCAGAAATCGTTCCACCGGTACCCACTCCAGCAACAAAGGCATCTAGTCCATCTTTACCGAAAGCAGCTAGTATTTCAGCTCCTGTTGTTCTTTCGTGTACTTCTGGATTAGCTGGATTGTCAAATTGAAGAGGAAGGAAGCCATCACGTTCAGCAGCGATTTCTTGAGCCTTAGCAATAGCACCCTTCATTCCTTCGCTACCAGGCGTAAGGACGAGTTCAGCACCATAGGCTTGGATAATCTTACGGCGTTCTACACTCATAGTTTCAGGCATAACGATGACAACTTTATACCCTTTAGCAGCCCCTACCCATGAAAGTCCAATACCAGTGTTTCCACTTGTTGCTTCAACAATAGTAGAACCAGGTTTCAGAATACCATCTTGTTCAGCTTTTTCAATCATGCTAAGGGCAATACGGTCTTTTACAGATGAACCAGGATTAAATGCTTCAAGTTTTACATAGACATCTGCAGCACCTTCTGGCACAATGTTGTTGAGTCTAACAATCGGTGTTTGACCGACTAGTTCAGTAATGTTGTTATAAATAGACATATGAATACCTCTTTGTATAAGATATTTCTAGTATAACGCTATCTATACCATTTGTAAAATATAGAAATCCTATCGAAGTGATAGGATTTTTTTATATCACAGGTCTAAGCCATTAATTTTTAAGCGATTGTGATAGGCTAATTCTAGTAAATAGGTGTAAAGGAGAACGATATCAGGTTTCGTTTGAATTGCTTCATTTTCTAGTATATTTTGGTACGCATCTTTTTATTTTGCTAATTAAAGTAGCGGTGGAAATATCAGTGAAACACTGTATTATCTATTGTTTACACTAGGTTTACAGGAACCTCAACTTCGCGTAAACCTTGATCAGTTAAAGTGACTTTTCCATTAAAAAATTCTACCAGTGCAGCTTTAATAGTTTCTTTTTCTTCTTTATCAACATAAATCATCGTATCGACTTGATCTGTAAAGTTTGTATCCAGCTCCATGAGATTATGTTCTTTAAGAAAGTTACTGTACTCTTGGTACTGAGCATAAGACATTTGAATAGCAATGCCCGCCTGTTCCTTTATTTCAATGATGCCAATTTCTTTGACAGCTAAGGCGACACTGCCGGCGTAAGCACGAATTAGTCTTCCAGCGCCTAGTTTAATACCACCAAAGTAGCGTGTCACAACCACACAGACATTGGTGAGATTGTGATTTTCTAGTACCCCAAGCATGGGAACACCAGCAGTACCACTAGGCTCACCATCATCACTTGTACGTTTAATTTCACTACGTTCTCCAATAATAAAGGCAGAGCAGTTATGCGTAGCTTTGTAGTGTTCTTTTTTGATGGCAGTAATGAAGTTACGAGCTTCTTCCTCACTATAAACACGCTTGGCATGACAGATAAAGCGGGATTTTTTGATTTCTTCTTGGACTTGACCGTCCTCTTTAATTGTTCTAAATTCCATGATTTAATTGTACTAAAAAATCATCTAAAGCGCTAGATTTTTACGAATAAAGAAGTATGAAAGTAAATCCAAATTATCTCGGTCGTTTGTTTACGGAGAATGAATTAACTGAAGAAGAACGTCAGTTGGCAGAGAAACTTCCAGCAATGAGAAAGGAGAAAGGGAAACTTTTCTGTCAACGTTGTAATAGTACCATTCTAGAAGAATGGTATTTACCTATCGGTACTTACTATTGTAGGGAGTGTTTACTGATGAAGCGAGTCAGGAGTGATCAAGCTTTATACTATTTTCCGCAGGAGGATTTTCCGAAGCAAGATGTTCTCAAATGGCGCGGCCAATTAACTCCTTTTCAAGAGAAGGTGTCAGAGGGACTACTTCAAGCAGTAGACAAGCAAAAGCCAACCTTAGTTCATGCGGTAACAGGAGCTGGAAAGACAGAAATGATTTATCAAGTAGTGGCTAAAGTGATTAATGGAGGTGGTGCAGTGTGTTTGGCTAGTCCTCGCATAGATGTTTGTTTGGAGCTGTATAAGCGCCTGCAAGATGATTTTGCTTGCGGAATAGCTTTGCTACATGGAGAATCGGAACCTTATTTTCGAACACCACTAGTTGTTGCGACGACCCATCAGTTATTGAAGTTTTATCAAGCTTTTGATTTGCTGATAGTGGATGAAGTAGATGCTTTTCCTTATGTTGATAATCCCACGCTTTACCACGCTGTCAAGAATAGTGTAAAGGAGAATGGATTGAGAATCTTTTTAACAGCGACTTCGACTGATGAGTTAGATAAAAAGGTCCGTTTAGGAGAACTAAAAAGACTGAGTTTACCGAGACGGTTTCATGGAAATCCGTTGATTATTCCAAAACCAATTTGGTTATCGGATTTTAATCGCTACTTAGATAAGAAGTGTTTGTTACCAAAGTTAAAGTCCTATATTGATAAGCAGAGAAAGACAGGTTATCCGTTACTCATTTTTGCATCAGAAATTAAGAAAGGGGAGCAGTTAAAAGAAATCTTACAGGAGAAATTTCCAAATGAGAAAATTGGCTTTGTATCTTCTGTAACAGAGGATCGATTAGAGCAGGTGCAAGCATTTCGAGATGGAGAACTGACAATACTTATCAGTACGACTATATTGGAGCGTGGAGTTACCTTTCCTTGCGTGGATGTTTTCGTAGTAGAGGCCAACCATCGTCTGTTTACCAAATCTAGTTTGATTCAGATTGGTGGACGAGTTGGACGAAGTATGGATAGACCGACAGGAGATTTATTTTTCTTCCATGACGGGTTAAATACTTCAATCAAGAAGGCAATTAAGGAAATTCAGCAGATGAATAAGGAGGCGGGGCTGTGAAGTGCTTATTGTGTGGGGAGACTATGAAGGCTGTTTTAACTTTTATTAGTCTCTTACTTCTGAGGAATGATGTCTCCTGTCTTTGTTTAGATTGTGATTCTACTTTTGAGAGAATTGGAGAAGAGTACTGTCCAAACTGTATGAAAACAGGATTGTCAACAAAGTGTCAAGATTGTCAATTTTGGTGTAAAGAAGGAGTTGAAGTCAGTCATAGAGCGATTTTTACTTACAATCAAGCTATGAAGGATTTTTTCAGTCGGTATAAGTTTGATGGAGACTTCCTTTTAAGAAAAGTGTTTGTTTCATTTTTAAGTGAGGAGTTAAAAAAGTACAAAGAGTATCAATTTGTAGTTATTCCATTAAGTAAGGAGAGATATGCTAACAGAGGATTTAATCAGGTTGAAGGATTGGTAGATGCAGCAGGCTTTGCGTATCTGGATTTATTAGAAAAGAGAGAAGAGCGAGCTAGTTCTTCTAAAAGTCGCTCAGAGCGTTTGGAGACAGAATTTCCTTTCTTTATTAAAAGTGGAGTCCGCATTCCTAAGAAAATCCTACTTATAGATGATATTTATACTACAGGAACAACTATAAATCGTGTGAAGAAACTGCTGGAAGAAGCTGGTGCTGAGGATGTAAAAACATTTTCCCTTGTAAGATGAGGAAAAAATTTGCAAAAATAGAATGAAAGCGTTATAATAAAATCATAAAAACAAAAATGTTTAGAAAGAAGGTACTCATATGATTAAATATAGTATCCGTGGTGAAAACCTAGAAGTAACAGAAGCAATTCGTGATTATGTAGTTTCTAAACTCGAAAAGATCGAAAAGTACTTCCAGCCAGAACAAGAGTTGGATGCCCGAATTAACTTAAAAGTTTATCGTGAAAAAACGGCTAAAGTGGAAGTAACGATTCCGCTTGGATCTATTACTCTCCGCGCAGAAGATGTGTCTCAAGATATGTATGGTTCAATTGACCTTGTAACTGATAAAATTGAACGTCAGATTCGTAAAAACAAAACAAAAATTGAGCGTAAAAATAAAAATAAGGTAGCAACTAGTCAATTATTTACAGATGCTTTGGTGGAAGATTCAAATGTTGTCCAGTCTAAAGTTGTTCGTTCAAAACAAATTGATTTAAAACCAATGGATTTGGAAGAAGCTATTCTACAAATGGATTTGTTAGGACATGATTTCTTTATCTATGTGGATGTTGAAGATCAAACAACCAATGTGATTTATCGTCGTGAAGATGGTGAAATTGGTCTGTTAGAAGTTAAAGAATCTTAATTTCAATATGTGTAAAGGTAGGTTTGCTGAATTGTAAACCTCCTTTTTCTTATAATTGATAGAATTACTGATTACACTTTTAAAAAGTCGCTTTTTGAGGGGTATTATGGTATAATGGGTGCCAAGAGGTTTGGAATGAAAAAATTTTATGTAAGTCCATTCTTTCCTATTCTAGTAGGATTGATTGCGTTTGGAGTCTTATCCACTTTCATTATTTTTGTTAATAATAATCTGTTGACGGTTTTCATTTTGTTTCTTTTTGTAGGAGGCTATGTTTTTTTATTTAAGAAACTGAGAGTGCATTATACAAGGAGTGATGTAGAACAGATACAGTATGTAAACCACCAAGCGGAAGAAAGTTTGACATCTCTATTGGAACAGATGCCTGTAGGTGTTATGAAATTGAATTTATCTTCTGGAGAGGTTGAGTGGTTTAATCCCTATGCCGAATTGATTTTGACCAAGGAAGATGGCGATTTTGATTTGGAAGCTGTTCAAACGATTATCAAGGCTTCAGTAGGAAATCCGTCTACTTATGCCAAGCTGGGTGAGAAGCGTTATGCTGTTCATATGGATGCTTCTTCCGGTGTTTTGTATTTTGTAGATGTATCCAGGGAACAAGCCATAACAGATGAATTAGTAACGAGTCGACCAGTGATTGGAGTTGTGTCTGTGGATAATTATGATGATTTGGAGGATGCAACTTCTGAGTCAGATATTAGTCAAATCAATAGTTTTGTAGCTAATTTTATATCAGAGTTTTCAGAAAAATACATGATGTTTTCTCGTCGGGTAAGTATGGATCGATTTTATCTATTTACTGACTACACGGTGCTTGAGGGCTTGATGAATGATAAATTTTCTGTTATTGATGCTTTCAGAGAAGAGTCGAAACAAAGACAGTTGCCCTTGACCTTAAGCATGGGATTTTCTTATGGCGATGGAAATCATGATGAAATAGGGAAAGTTGCTTTGCTCAACTTGAACTTGGCTGAAGTACGTGGTGGCGACCAGGTGGTTGTCAAGGAGAATGATGAAACGAAAAATCCAGTCTACTTTGGCGGTGGGTCGGCTGCGTCCATCAAGCGCACTCGTACCCGTACTCGATCAATGATGACAGCCATATCTGATAAGATTCGTAGTGTGGATCAAGTGTTTGTAGTTGGGCATAGAAATTTAGATATGGATGCTTTGGGCTCTGCTGTAGGTATGCAGTTGTTCGCCAGCAATGTGATTGAAAATAGCTATGCTCTTTATGATGAAGAACAAATGTCTCCAGATATTGAACGAGCTGTTTCATTTTTAGAAAAAGAAGGAGTTACGAAGTTGTTGTCTGTTAAGGATGCAATGGGGATGGTGACCAATCGTTCTTTGTTGATTCTTGTAGACCATTCAAAGACAGCCTTAACATTATCAAAAGAATTTTATGATTTATTTACCCAAACCATCGTCATTGACCACCATAGAAGGGATCAGGATTTCCCAGACAATGCAGTTATTACTTATATCGAAAGTGGTGCAAGCAGTGCCAGCGAGTTGGTAACAGAATTGATTCAGTTCCAGAATTCTAAGAAAAATCGTTTGAGTCGTATGCAAGCAAGTGTCTTAATGGCTGGTATGATGTTGGATACTAAAAATTTCACCTCGCGAGTTACCAGTCGGACATTTGATGTTGCTAGCTATCTCAGAACGCGCGGAAGCGATAGTATTGCTATCCAGGAAATCGCTGCGACAGATTTTGAAGAATATCGTGAGGTCAATGAACTGATTTTACAGGGGCGTAAATTAGGTTCAGATGTACTAATAGCAGAGGCTAAGGACACGAAATGCTATGATACAGTTGTTATTAGTAAGGCAGCAGATGCCATGTTAGCTATGTCAGGTATTGAAGCGAGTTTTGTTCTTGCGAAAAATACACAAGGCTTTATATCCATCTCAGCTCGGAGTCGTAGTAAACTGAATGTGCAACGGATTATGGAAGAGTTAGGCGGTGGAGGTCACTTTAATTTGGCAGCAGCTCAAATTAAAGATTTAACCTTGTCAGAAGCAGGTGAAAAACTGACAGAAATTGTATTAAATGAAATAAAGGAAAAGGAGAAAGAAGAATGAAAGTAATCTTTTTAGCAGATGTTAAAGGAAAAGGTAAAAAAGGCGAAATTAAGGAAGTACCAACAGGGTATGCGCAAAACTTTCTTATCAAAAAGAACCTAGCCAAAGAAGCGACTGCTCAAGCTGTAGGTGAACTTCGTGGTAAACAAAAATCCGAAGAGAAAGCTCACGCTGAGATGATTGCAGAAGCAAAAGCAATTAAAGCCCAACTTGAAGCAGAAGAAACGGTTGTAGAATTTGTTGAAAAAGTTGGTCCAGATGGCCGTACCTTTGGTTCTATTACCAATAAGAAGATTGCAGAAGAATTGCAAAAGCAATTTGGAATTAAGATTGATAAACGTCATATCCAAGTACAAGCTCCGATTCGAGCAGTTGGTTTGATTGATGTGCCAGTGAAAATCTATCAAGATATCACAAGTGTAATCAATCTTCGTGTGAAAGAAGGATAAATTTACACCTTCTTGACAAGATTGTAAAAGGAAGGGAAGTCTGATGGCAGAAGTAGAAGAGTTACGAGTACAACCTCAAGATATCTTAGCTGAGCAATCCGTTTTAGGGGCTATCTTTATTGATGAGAGTAAGCTTGTTTTTGTACGAGAATATATTGAGTCTCGGGACTTTTTTAAGTATGCCCATCGTTTGATTTTCCAAGCTATGGTTGATTTATCCGATCGTGGCGATGCTATAGATGCAACAACGGTTCGTACCATTCTTGATAATCAAGGTGATTTACAGAATATTGGTGGCTTGTCTTACTTGGTTGAGATTGTCAATTCTGTGCCAACTTCTGCTAATGCGGAGTATTATGCTAAGATTGTTGCAGAAAAAGCAATGCTACGGCGTTTAATCGCCAAGTTGACAGAGTCTGTCAATCAAGCTTACGAGGCTTCGCAACCAGCTGATGAAATCATTGCTCAGGCAGAAAAAGGGCTGATTGATGTCAGCGAAAATGCTAATCGAAGTGGATTTAAGAATATTCGAGATGTGTTGAATGTCAACTTTGGAAATCTGGAAGCTCGCTCGCAACAAACGACCGATATTACAGGGATTGCGACAGGTTATCGTGATCTGGATCATATGACGACTGGTCTGCACGAGGAGGAGTTGATTATTCTAGCAGCCCGTCCAGCGGTTGGTAAGACAGCCTTTGCCTTGAATATTGCTCAGAATATTGGGACTAAGTTGGACAAAACGGTTGCTATTTTTTCACTCGAAATGGGTGCGGAAAGTCTAGTAGACCGTATGCTTGCGGCAGAAGGGTTGGTTGAGTCGCATTCTATCCGTACGGGGCAATTGACCGATGAGGAATGGCAAAAGTATACCATTGCTCAAGGGAATCTAGCGAATGCAAGTATCTATATTGATGATACACCAGGGATTCGGATTACAGAGATTCGTTCTCGTTCTCGTAAACTGGCTCAAGAAACTGGAAATCTTGGTTTGATTTTGATAGACTATTTGCAGCTTATCACGGGAACTGGCCGAGAAAATCGTCAACAAGAAGTTTCAGAAATTTCACGTCAGTTGAAGATCTTAGCCAAGGAACTGAAAGTTCCTGTAATTGCTCTAAGTCAGCTTTCTCGTGGTGTAGAACAACGTCAGGATAAAAGACCAGTCTTGTCTGATATTCGTGAATCTGGGTCTATTGAGCAGGATGCTGATATCGTAGCTTTTCTCTATCGCGATGACTACTATGAGCGTGGTGGTGAAGAAGAGGAAGGCATACCAAATAATAAGGTAGAAGTTATTATCGAGAAAAACCGTAGTGGAGCTCGTGGAACAGTGGAATTGATTTTCCAAAAAGAATACAATAAATTTTCAAGTATCTCAAAAAGGGAGGCATAAAATGACAGATGCATTTACAGATGTAGCTAAGATGAAAAAAATCAAAGAGGAAATCAAGGCACATGAGGGTCATGTAATTGAAATGACCTTGGAAAATGGACGTAAGCGCCAAAAAAATAGATTGGGTAAGTTAATTGAAGTGTATCCATCCCTATTTATTGTGGAATTTGGGAATGTGGAAGGAGATAAACAAGCTAATGTTTACGTTGAATCCTTTACTTACTCAGATATCCTTACTGAAAAGAATTTGATTCATTATCTTGACTAAAGTGAGAAATTTTCTCACTTTTTCTTTTTTCTCCGAATAGTTTAAGTGAAGGCAATCTTCGATTTATATTATTTTTCAAGGAGGAAGAATTAAAATTTTACCGTTTAAAGTAACAGAGACAAGGTTTTCTTTCAGAAAATCAGCTAAAAAGATTGTTCCCTTTTTAGTAGTAGGATTGATGTTAGCAGCGGGTAATAGTGTATATGCCTATTCTGGAGGAAATGGATCGATTGCGCGTGGGGATGATTATCCTGCTTACTATAAAAATGGGAGTCAGGAAATTGATCAGTGGCGCATGTACTCTCGTCAGTGTACTTCTTTTGCAGCCTTTCGTTTGAGTAGTGTCAATGGTTTTGAGATTGCAAAGGCTTATGGAAATGCGAATGAATGGGGACATCGTGCTCGTCGTGAAGGCTATCGTGTAGATAATACACCGACGATTGGCTCTATTGCTTGGTCTACTGCAGGAATTTATGGGCATGTTGCCTGGGTGTCAAATGTAATGGGAGATCAGATTGAGATCGAGGAATATAACTATGGTTATACAGAAGCCTATAATAAACGAAGTATAAAAGCAAATATGATGACAGGATTTATTCATTTTAAAGATTTGGCTGGTGGCAGTGTTGGGAATAGTCAAACCTCAGTTTCAACAGGAGGAACACATTATTTCAAGTCTAAGTCTGCTATCAAAAATCAGCCATTAGTTAGCGCAACTGCGATTGATTACTATTATCCTGGGGAGAAGGTTCATTATGATCAAATTCTCGAAAAAGATGGCTACAAGTGGTTGAGTTATACGGCTTATAACGGAAGTCGTCGTTATATACAGCTAGAGGGGGTGACTTCTTCACAGAATTATCAGAATCAATCAGGAAATAGCTCTAATTATAGCTCAAATACTGGATTGACTGTCGGTTGGAAGAAAATAAATGGTAGTTGGTATCATTTCAAATCAAATGGGTCTAAATCAACGGGATGGTTGAAAGATGGTTCTAGCTGGTATTATTTGAAATCATCTGGTGAAATGCAGACAGGATGGTTAAAGGAAAATGGCTCGTGGTATTATCTGGATAGTCCAGGGGCAATGAAAACAGGCTGGTATCAAGTTTCTGGTAAGTGGTATTATTCTTACTCTTCAGGCGTCTTAGCTGTCAATACGACGGTGGATGGCTACAGAGTAAACAGTGATGGAGAACGAGTATAGAAAATTGGAGTAGAAAATTTTTCCTGCTCTTTTCTGTAAGCAGTTTCCTTGACATTTTTCTTATTTTGCGCTATCATATATCTATATAATATATGGGAGTCTGTGTACAGTCTGAGAGGAAGTGTTAAACTTCGACCGCACCTGATCTGGGTAATGCCAGCGTAGGGAACGATACTTAGTCTATTCTTGACCTTTTCCATATATGGTAAAGGTTTTTCTTTTTGTCAAAGGAAAACGAGAAGAGGAGGTTTTTATGAAAGCAAGCATTGCCTTGCAAGTTTTACCCCTAGCACAGGGGATTGATCGGATAGCTGTTATCGATCAGGTCATTGCTTATCTGCAAGCTCAAGAAGTGACCATGGTGGTGACACCATTTGAAACGGTCTTGGAAGGGGAGTTTGATGAGCTCATGCGCATTCTCAAAGAAGCGCTGGAAGTGGCAGGGCAGGAGGCAGATAATGTCTTTGCCAATGTCAAAATAAATGTAGGAGAGATTTTAAGTATTGATGAGAAACTTGAAAAGTATACTGAGACGACACATTAGTCTATTGGGCTTTCTCGGAGTTTTGTCAATCTGGCAGTTAGCAGGTTTGCTTAAACTTCTCCCCAAGTTTATCCTGCCGACACCTCTTGAAATCCTCCAGTCTTTTGTGCGTGATAGAGAATTTCTCTGGCACCATAGCTGGGCGACCTTGAGAGTGGCTTTGCTAGGTCTAATTTTGGGAGTCTTGATTGCCTGTCTCATGGCTGTACTTATGGATAGTTTGACTTGGCTCAATGACCTGATTTACCCTATGATGGTGGTTGTTCAGACTATCCCGACTATTGCTATAGCCCCTATCCTGGTCTTGTGGCTAGGTTATGGCATTCTGCCCAAGATTGTCTTGATTATCTTGACGACAACCTTCCCCATCATCGTCAGCATTTTGGACGGTTTTAGGCATTGTGACAAGGATATGCTGACCTTGTTTAGTCTGATGCGGGCCAAGCCTTGGCAAATCCTGTGGCATTTTAAAATTCCAGTCAGTCTGCCTTACTTTTATGCAGGTCTGAGGGTCAGTGTCTCCTACGCCTTTATCACAACAGTGGTATCTGAGTGGTTGGGAGGCTTTGAAGGACTAGGTGTCTACATGATTCAGTCCAAGAAACTGTTTCAGTATGATACCATGTTTGCTATTATTATTCTGGTATCGATTATCAGCCTTCTGGGTATGAAATTGGTCGATGTCAGTGAAAAATATGTTATTAAATGGAAACGTTCGTAGAATTAGAATGTTTCTGAAAAAGAAAAGAGGAAATCAAAATGAAGAAAACATGGAAAGTGTTTTTAACGCTTGTGACAGCTCTTGTAGCTGTTGTGCTTGTAGCCTGTGGTCAAGGAACTGCTTCTAAGGACAACAAAGAGGCAGAACTCAAGAAGATCGACTTTATCCTAGACTGGACACCAAATACCAACCACACAGGGCTTTATGTTGCCAAGGAAAAAGGCTATTTCAAGGAAGCTGGAGTGGATGTTGATTTGAAATTGCCACCAGAAGAAAGTTCTTCTGACTTGGTTATTAACGGAAAGGCACCATTTGCAGTTTATTTCCAAGACTACATGGCTAAGAAATTGGAAAAAGGGGCAGGAATTACTGCCGTTGCAGCTATTGTTGAACACAATACATCAGGAATCATCTCTCGTAAGTCTGACAATATCAATAGTCCTAAAGACTTGGTTGGGAAGAAATACGGAACTTGGAATGACCCAACTGAACTTGCTATGTTGAAAACATTGGTAGAGTCACAAGGTGGGGACTTTGATAAAGTCGAAAAAGTACCAAACAACGATTCAAACTCTATCACACCGATTGCCAATGGAGTATTTGACACTGCTTGGATCTACTACGGTTGGGATGGTATCCTTGCTAAATCTCAAGGTGTAGATGCTAATTTCATGTACTTGAAAGACTACGTTAAAGAATTTGACTACTACTCACCAGTTATCATCGCCAACAACGACTATTTGAAAGACAACAAGGAAGAAGCTCGCAAAGTTATCCAAGCTATCAAAAAAGGCTACCAATACGCTATGGAACATCCAGAAGAAGCTGCGGGTATCCTCATTAAGAATGCACCTGAACTCAAGGAAAAACGTGACTTTGTCATCGAATCTCAAAAATACTTGTCAAAAGAATACGCAAGCGACAAGGAAAAATGGGGTCAATTTGATGCAGCTCGCTGGAATGCCTTCTACAAATGGGATAAAGAAAATGGTATCCTTAAAGAAGACTTGACAGATAAAGGCTTCACTAACGAATTTGTGAAATAATGACAGAAATTAGACTAGAACACGTCAGTTATGCCTATGGTCAGGAGAGGATTTTAGAGGACATCAATCTGAAAGTGACTTCAGGTGAAGTGGTTTCCATCCTAGGTCCAAGTGGTGTAGGAAAGACCACCCTCTTTAATCTGATCGCAGGGATTTTAGAAGTTCAGTCAGGGAGAATTGTCCTTGATGGTGAAGAAAATCCCAAGGGGCGCGTGAGTTATATGTTGCAAAAGGACTTGCTCTTGGAGCACAAGACGGTGCTTGGTAATATCATTCTGCCCCTCTTGATTCAAAAGGTGGATAAGGCGGAAGCTATTGCTCGCGCGGATGAAATTCTTGCGACCTTCCAGTTGACAGCTGTACGGGACAAGTATCCTCATGAACTTAGTGGTGGGATGCGCCAGCGTGTAGCCTTGCTTCGAACCTACCTTTTCGGGCACAAGCTCTTTCTCTTGGATGAGGCCTTTAGCGCCTTGGATGAGATGACCAAGATGGAACTACACGCTTGGTACCTTGAGATTCACAAGCAGTTGCAGCTAACAACCTTGATCATCACGCATAGTATCGAGGAGGCCCTCAGTCTCAGCGACCGCATCTATATCTTGAAAAATCGCCCTGGGCAGATTGTTTCAGAAATTAAACTAGATTGGTCTGAAGATGAGGACAAGGAAGTCCAAAAGATTGCCTACAAACGTCAAATCTTAGCAGAATTAGGCTTAGATAAGTAGAAAAATAGGGAGTTGGTGAAGATTATCCTTTACCAGCGCCCTTTTTCTTTTAAAAATGAGAAAATTTCGGTATAATAGTCAAAGATAGTCAAGGTTTAAAGAGAGAGGTGGGTTTGTAATGAGATTTAAAAATACATCGGATCATATTGAGGCCTACATCAAGGCGATTTTAGATCAATCTGGTATCGTGGAGTTGCAACGTAGTCAGTTGGCAGATACCTTTCAGGTTGTCCCTAGTCAGATTAACTATGTGATCAAGACACGATTTACTGAAAGTAGAGGCTACTTGGTTGAAAGTAAGCGTGGTGGCGGAGGCTATATTCGTATAGGACGGATTGAGTTTTCTAGTCATCATGAAATGCTCAGGGAGCTGCTTTACTCGATTGGTGAGCGGGTCAGTCAAGAAATTTATGAGGATATTCTACAGCTTTTGGTTGAGCAGGGATTGATGACCAAGCAGGAGATGAATTTGCTAGTATCAGTAGCTTTGGATCGCGTTCTAGGAGAAGAAGCTCCAGTCCTTCGTGCAAACATGCTACGACAGGTTATACAAGAGGTAGATAGAAAAGGGAAGTAAGATGAACTATTCAAAAGCATTGAATGAATGTATCGAAAGTGCCTACATGGTGGCTGGCCATTTTGGAGCTCATTATCTAGAGTCTTGGCACTTGTTGATTGCCATGTCCAATCACAGTTATAGTGTGGCAGGGGCAACTTTAAATGATTATCCATATGAGATGGACCGTTTAGAAGAAGTCGCTTTGGAACTGACTGAAACGGACTATAGCCAGGATGAAATCTTTACGGAATTGCCGTTTTCTCATCGTTTGCAGGTCCTTCTTGATGAAGCAGAGTATGTAGCGTCAGTGGTCCATGCTAAGGTGCTAGGGACGGAGCACGTCCTTTATGCGATTTTGCATGATGGAAATGCCTTGGCGACTCGTATCTTGGAGAGGGCTGGTTTTTCTTATGAAGACAAGAAAGATCAGGTTAAGATTGCTGCCCTACGTCGAAATCTAGAAGAACGTGCAGGCTGGACTCGTGAAGACCTCAAGGCTCTACGCCAACGCCATCGTACAGTAGCTGACAAGCAAAATTCTATGGCTAATATGATGGGCATGCCCCAGACTCCAAGCGGTGGTCTCGAGGACTATACGCATGATTTGACAGAGCAAGCTCGTTCTGGCAAGTTAGAGCCAGTCATTGGTCGGGACAAGGAAATCTCGCGTATGATTCAAATTTTGAGCCGGAAGACTAAGAATAATCCTGTCTTGGTTGGGGATGCTGGTGTCGGGAAAACTGCTCTGGCGCTTGGTATTGCCCAGCGTATTGCTAGTGGTGATGTACCTGCGGAAATGGCTAAGATGCGCGTGTTAGAGCTTGATTTGATGAATGTCGTTGCAGGGACACGTTTCCGTGGTGACTTTGAAGAGCGCATGAACAATATCATCAAGGATATTGAAGAAGATGGTCAAGTAATTCTATTTATCGACGAACTCCACACCATCATGGGTTCTGGGAGCGGGATTGATTCGACTCTGGATGCGGCCAATATCTTGAAGCCAGCCTTGGCGCGTGGAACTTTGAGAACGGTTGGTGCCACCACTCAGGAAGAATATCAAAAACATATCGAAAAAGATGCTGCCCTTTCTCGTCGTTTTGCTAAAGTAACGATTGAAGAGCCAAGTGTTGCAGACAGCATGACCATTTTGCAAGGTTTGAAGGCGACTTATGAGAAACATCACCGTGTGCAAATCACAGATGAAGCGGTTGAAACAGCGGTCAAGATGGCTCATCGTTACTTGACCAGTCGCCATTTGCCAGACTCTGCTATCGATCTCTTGGATGAGGCAGCAGCAACAGTGCAAAATAAATCAAAGCATGTAAAAGCAGACGATTCTGACTTGAGTCCAGCTGACAAGGCCTTGATGGATGGCAAGTGGAAACAGGCAGCCCAGCTAATCGCAAAAGAAGAGGAAGTGCCTGTCTATAAAGACTTGGTGACAGAGTCTGATATTTTGACCACCTTGAGTCGCTTGTCAGGTATTCCAGTCCAAAAACTGACTCAAACGGATGCCAAGAAATACCTGAATCTGGAAGCTGAATTGCACAAACGTGTCATCGGTCAAGATCAAGCTGTTTCAAGTATTAGCCGTGCGATTCGCCGCAACCAGTCAGGGATTCGCAGTCATAAGCGTCCGATTGGTTCCTTTATGTTCCTAGGACCAACAGGTGTCGGGAAGACCGAATTGGCCAAGGCTTTGGCGGAAGTTCTTTTTGATGACGAATCAGCTCTTATCCGCTTTGATATGAGTGAGTATATGGAGAAATTCGCAGCCAGTCGTCTCAACGGAGCTCCTCCAGGCTATGTGGGGTATGAAGAAGGTGGGGAGTTGACCGAGAAAGTTCGCAACAAACCCTATTCCGTTCTCCTCTTTGATGAGGTAGAAAAGGCTCACCCAGACATCTTTAATGTTCTCTTGCAGGTTTTGGATGATGGTGTCTTGACCGATAGCAAGGGTCGCAAGGTTGACTTTTCAAATACTATTATCATCATGACGTCAAATCTTGGTGCGACAGCCCTTCGTGATGACAAGACTGTCGGATTTGGGGCTAAGGATATTCGTTTTGATCAGGAAAATATGGAAAAACGCATGTTCGAAGAGCTGAAAAAAGCTTATAGACCTGAGTTTATCAACCGTATTGATGAAAAGGTAGTCTTCCATAGTCTATCTAGTGACCATATGCAGGAAGTAGTGAAGATTATGGTCAAACCTTTAGTGGCAAGTTTGGCTGAAAAAGGCATTGACTTGAAATTACAAGCTTCAGCACTGAAATTGTTGGCAAATCAAGGATATGACCCAGAGATGGGAGCTCGTCCACTTCGCAGAATCCTGCAAACAGAAGTGGAGGACAAGTTGGCAGAACTTCTTCTCAAGGGAGAATTAGAGGCAGGTAGCACACTTAAGATTGGTGTTAAAGCAGGCCGGTTAAAATTTGATATTGCATAAAAGAATAAAAGTATCAGCGACCATAACTCATAGTGGAGTGATACTTAATGAAAATCAAAGAGCAAATTAGGAAGCTAGCCGCAGGTTGCTCAAAACACTGTTTTGAGGTTGCAGATAGAGCTGACGTGGTTTGAAGAGATTTTCGAAGAGTATGAAACTAAAACCTATAGCTTCTAAAGGATCCGTGGTTTTCACTATTCAACCCAAAATTCATATGTTTATTACCCTCCATCGTATTTGTCTTAGAGCGTGTGTAGTAGAAAAAGAGCAGTCTTATCTGAAATTTTTATCCTTTCAAAAGAGACCTGTTTCTTTTTTGCCTGTCAAATCCGTTCTAGCTGGTATTTGAAAAATCAAACTAAGCTGCAAGATGAATGATTTTCTTGTATTGACGTTGTTGTTGACAACAAGTAGCGGATAAATGAAATCCATTCCATTATCATAGATGATAGGCTGGTAGGAAATTTTCAAATAACATACAGGGAATAGATGTGTGAAGTTCCGGTAGTAGAAAGGGAGAAAGATGAACATTTTAGTTGCAGATGACGAGGAAATGATTAGAGAAGGAATTGCAGCATTTCTGACAGAAGAGGGTTATCACGTCATTATGGCTAAGGATGGACAAGAGGCCTTGGAAAAATTTCAGGATCTCCCTATCCATCTCATGGTACTGGATTTAATGATGCCTAGGAAGAGTGGTTTTGAAGTGTTAAAAGAAATCAATCAAGAGCACGATATTCCTGTCATCGTCTTGAGTGCTCTAGGAGATGAAACTACTCAGTCACAGGTATTTGATCTCTATGCTGATGATCATGTGACAAAGCCTTTTTCTTTGGTACTGCTTGCCAAGCGTATTAAAGCGCTTATCAGACGTTACTACGTCATAGAGGATCTTTGGCAATATCAGGATGCAACAGTGGATTTTACCTCTTACAAAGCACATTATAAAAATGAAGAAATTGATCTCAAACCAAAGGAATTATTGGTACTAAAGTGTTTGATTCAACATAAAAATCAAGTTTTAAGTAGAGAGCAGATATTGGAAGAAATTTCAAAAGATGTAGCTGATTTACCTTGTGATAGGGTCGTTGATGTCTATATTCGTACTCTTCGCAAAAAATTAGCTTTAGATTGCATTGTGACTGTGAAAAATGTTGGGTATAAGATTAGCTTATGATAAAAAATCCTAAATTATTAACCAAGTCTTTTTTAAGAAGTTTTGCAATTCTAGGTGGTGTTGGTCTAGTCATTCATATAGCTATTTATTTGACCTTTCCTTTTTATTATATTCAATTGGAGGGGGAAAAGTTTAATGAGAGTGCAAGAGTGTTTACGGAGTATTTAAAGACTAAGACAGCTGATGAAATTCCAAGCTTACTCCAGTCTTATTCAAAGTCCTTGACCATATCTGCTCACCTTAAAAGAGATATCTTAGATAAGCGGCTCCCTCTTGTGCATGACTTAGATATTAAAGATGGAGAGCTATCAAATTATATCGTGATGTTAGATATGCCTGTTAGTACAGCAGATGGTAAACAGGTAACGGTGCAGTTTGTGCAGGGAGTGGATATCTACAAAGAAGCAAAGAATATTTTGCTTTTGTATCTCCCATATACATTTTTGGTTACAATTGCTTTTTCCTTTGTTTTTTCTTATTTTTATACGAAACGCTTGCTCAATCCTCTTTTTTACATTTCAGAAGTGACTAGTAAGATGCAAGATTTGGATGATAATATTCGTTTTGATGAAAGCAGAAAAGATGAAGTTGGTGAAGTTGGAAAGCAGATTAATGGTGTGTATGAGCACTTGTTGAAGGTTATTCATGAGTTGGAAAATCGCAATGAGCAAATTGTAAAATTGCAAAATCAAAAGGTTTCCTTTGTCCGTGGAGCATCACATGAATTAAAGACACCTCTAGCTACTCTCAGGATTATCTTAGAAAATATGCAATACAATGTGGGGGATTATAAAGATCATCCTAAGTATCTTGAAAAGAGTATTGATAAAATCGATCAGATGAGTTTCTTGCTAGAGGAAGTGTTGGAATCTTCTAAATTTCAAGAATGGACAGAGTGCAGTGAGATTTTAAAGGTAAATACCGTTTTGACAGATGTTTTGTCTCGATATCAGGAATTGGCATTTTCTAAAAATCTTGTGATTGATAATCAGTTGACTACTGATACAAAAGTAAGGATGAGCTTGAAGGCTTTGGATAAAGTCTTGACAAATCTTATCAGTAATGCTATCAAGTACTCAGATCAATCTGGCATTGTGACTATTTCTGAGCAAGATGGTTATCTTTCTATTAGGAATACATGTGCTCCTTTGAATCAGGAAGAGTTAGAACATTTATTTGATATTTTTTACCATTCACAAATTGTAACAGACAGAGAAACAGGATCAGGATTGGGTCTTTATATTGTTAAGAATATCTTAGAGAGTCATCGTATGTCCTATAGTTTCTTGCCTTATGAACAAGGGATGGAATTTAAAATCTGCTTGTTACCAGATAGTTAGCTTTAGTAAGACTCTTTTCTTACTTGAGGATAATTTAAGGAAGCATAGTTTGAATGGTAGTGATAGAGTAAATCAAAGAACGGAATCAGTTTTCGTTCTTTTTCTTTTCCAATTCATATTGGGTTAACATAGAGATGTTACAGTAGTAGTAAAGAAAGGGGATCGTGATGATAGCAATAATCATTATCTGTGTATTTTTAATTCGCTTGTTGTTCCTAAAGAAATCAATTGCAAATGAAAAACGGCTTCGTAGGGATGGTGGGCGAGAATTTGGCATTAAAAATACCAAACGTCTTACCTTGGTTCATATTGTTTTTTATCTGGCTTGTTTTATGGAAGCCCTAGTCTATCGACCGTCTTTCAATATGATGAGTGTTGCGGGTTTGGTGCTCCTGATATTCTCTATGTTGATGTTGCTACTTGTTATTCATCTGCTTGGGGATATTTGGACAGTCAAGTTGATGTTAGCACCGAATCATAAGTTTGTGGATCATGTCTTATTTAGGACAGTAAAACATCCCAATTACTTTTTAAATATCCTTCCTGAGTTGATTGGCTTGACCTTGCTGAGTCATGCCTATATGACTTTTGTTTTAGTTTTTCCAGTTTATGCAGTTATTTTGTATCGACGAATAGCTGAAGAGGAAAAGTTATTACATGAAGTTATAATCCCAAATGGAAGCATAAAGAGATAAATACAAGATTCAATTCATATACAGTTCATATTGAAATGATATAGTAGTGTTAAGAAAAATATTGGAGGAAATAATCATGTTTGCATCAAAAAGTGAAAGAAAAGTACGTTATTCAATTCGTAAATTTAGTATTGGAGTAGCTAGTGTAGTAGTTGCTAGTCTGTTCTTAGGAGGAGTAGTCCATGCAGAAGTGGTTGGAGGTGGGAATAACCCCACGGTTACATCTAGTGGGCAAGATAGGTTGAAGGAATATAGACAGCAGTTGATAAAAGAATTGGAAGATACGGATCTATCTAGTGATAGAAAAGCTGACTATAGAAAACAAATTGAAGATGGGAAGGACTATTCAACATTAGCGAACGTACAAAATCAATTTTATGATGAGGCTCGGACAATACGTGAGACTAAACGTAATGAGGCAGTTGTTCAAGCTAAGTTACTTCTATCTAAATATATGGAACATCGCTTAGACGAACTTACAAAATTGGAAAAACAAGATAATTCTAAAATCGGGGAGATAGTAGAGGGTGTTAAAAGTATTGTCCGAAAGTATCAAAGTATGTTTGATGAAGCTTATGATGAGGCAGAAGTGGAACAGATGAGACAAAAAGGACAAAGTGAGCTAGATAAGTTGGTAGGGGACTTTAAGAATAGTTTATCAAATCAACAAAGTAAACCATCAGGAAATTCTAATTCTTCTAATGGTAGAGGTGATACGACTAAGCCTGCGAATCAAGGATTAGATTCTGATTCACCTTCTGGAAAAGAACATAATAATCCAACTCCACCAAAAGTAGAAAATCAAGGAGGAAATATAGTTTCTACTGAAAAAACTACGGAGACAAATCTTAAAGAAGCTAAAGAAACAGCTAAAACAACTTTGGATAATTATAGAAAAAGTCGTTTAACAAAATTAAATCCAGCTGCTTTTTGGTTTGGAGACCTCTTGTTGGCGTCTCAAAAGACTTTATCCGAATATAGTGCGCAATTTGATAGTGCTTCGAGTAAAGAAGAAGTGGAAGCTCTGATAGAAAAATCTAAACAGGCAATTGATGAACTGATAGCTACTCATCAAAATAGAGAAATCAGCTTAGAGCGAAATAAGGCAAAGGAAGCGGTCACTAAACATCTAACAGGTTTATTGGATGACATCAAGAAAAATTTAGAAAAAGATCATCATATCAATACTGTAGAGCTAATTAAAAATCTAAAAGATATTGAAAAAACGTATTTGCATAAATTAGATGAATCAACCCAAAAAGCCCAACTAAAGAAACTGGTGGCAGAAAGTCGATTAAAACTAGATGAAGCTTTGTCTAACTTTAAAAAGGGCTTATCTTCTTCGTCAAATTCAGGATCCTCCACTAAACCAGAAACTCCAGAAAAATCAGAAGAACCTGCTCCAAGCAAACCTGCCGAAAAAGAGCAGAACCCATCAGGAAGCACTGCAGGAAGTCACTCCGGTTCCACCAGCTCTTCAGGAAGTTCTAGTGCTTCCACTAAACCAGAAACTCCAGAAAAATCAGAGCAACCTACTCCAAGCAAACCTGCGGAAAAGGAGCAGAACCCATCAGGTTCAACCACAGGAAGTCAATCAGGTTCCACTAGCTCTTCAGGAAGTTCTAGTGCTTCCACTAAACCAAAATCTCCAGAAAAACCAGAGCGACCTGCTCCAAGCAAACCTGCGGAAAAAGAGCAGAACCCATCAGGAAGCACTGCAGGAAGTCACTCCGGTTCCACCAGCTCTTCAGGAAGTTCTAGTGCTTCCACTAAACCAAAATCTCCAGAAAAACCAGAGCGACCTGCTCCAAGCAAACCTGCGGAAAAAGAGCAGAACCCATCAGGTTCAACCACAGGAAGTCACTCCGGTTCCACTAGCTCTTCAGGAAGTTCTAGTGCTTCCACTAAACCAAAATCTCCAGAAAAACCAGGAGAAACTACTCCAAGTAAACCATCAGGAAACGAGACAAATTCTTCATCTCTTACAAGATCTAACAGTCTTTCTCCTACTCTCTCATCTCAACTGACATCTCCTGTCCAAAAGGTATTCATGACTGAACAGGGAAATACGAAGATTACTGTTATGTTTGAAACTGCTACAGAAGCAGACACTGTCAATCTTAAAGAGGTAACAACAAAAGAAATGATTGATAATGTTACCCGTCAAACAGGGCAAGGAACAGTGCGCATATTTGATATTTCCCTTTCAAAAGATGGAAAAGAAACCCATGTGAAGGGAGAGAGAGTAGTTCGTCTTGCAATTGGTAATATTGAGTCTGAGATTCAAGTTTACCATGTGAAAGAAAATGGAGAGTTGGAGTTGCTCCTATCAACAGTTGAAAATGGGCAAGTCGTTTTCAAAACGAGTCATTTCAGCTTATTTGCGATTAAAACACTTCCTAAAAAACAAATGGTTGTCGAGCCAGAGGCAAATAGGGAAGGAAAAACTCAATCTGATGATAAGGAAATGGTTCTTCTTGCTGATAAAGCAAATCAAATGAGTGAAAATCGTTCAAATTCAGATAAAAAAGATAAGCAAGCGCTCCCATCAACTGGAACAATGTCAACGTTGCTTATGGAATTCTTAGGTCTTATATCTCTAGTAGGTGTTTATCTATTAAAAGGAAAAAAGACGGAGAATGACTAATTTCATATAGACATTGATTGCTTATATAAATCCAAGAAAAACCCGTAAACTTTAAGAGAGTTACGGGTTTTTGTCTATTATGCCTTATCCAATTGCAAGAGTGCCTCAATCTCTGCTAGGGTGCTAGCTTGTGAAATAGCTCCACGGAGTTTGGCTGCACCAGATGTTCCACGGAGGTAGTGAGGAGCGAGGCCACGGAATTCACGAACTGCGACGTTTTCTCCTTTGAGGTTAATCAAGCGTTTCAAGTGTTCGTAGGCGATCTTCATCTTGTCTTCAAAGGTCAAATCAGGTAGGATTTCTCCTGTTTCAAAGTAATGGTTGATTTGGTTGAAGAGGTAAGGATTTCCCATGGCAGCTCGGCCAATCATGACTGCGTCAGCACCAACTTCTTCGATGCGTTGCTTGGCTTCTTGGACAGTACGGATATCACCGTTGGCGATGAATGGAATCTTGGTTAGAGCTTGGGCAACCTTGTAAAGGGTCTCAAGGTCTGCGTGGCCAGTATACATTTGTTCACGGGTACGGCCATGCATAGCGAGGGCAGAAACACCTGCAGCTTCAGCGGCGAGGGCATTTTCAACTGCCAGAGATGGATCGGCCCAGCCGGTACGCATTTTGACAGTAAGTGGAATATCAAGGACAGATTGAACCTTGTTGATGATCGAGTAAATCTTGTCTGGATCCTTGAGCCACATAGCGCCAGCTTCGTTCTTCACGATTTTGTTAACAGGACAGCCCATGTTGATATCGACGATATCGGTTTTGGTGTTTTCTTGGATGAATTCTGCTGCGCGTGCTAGGCTGTCTTCATCACTACCAAAAAGTTGGATAGAAACAGGGTTTTCGCCTTTATCGATATGAAGCATGTGCAGGGTTTTTTCGTTGTTGTATTGGATCCCCTTGTCAGAGACCATTTCCATGACAACGAGTCCAGCTCCGAGCTCTTTTGCGATGGTACGAAAGGCTGAGTTTGTCACGCCAGCCATAGGCGCTAAAACGGTACGATTGGGAATCTCAACATTACCAATCATAAAAGGTGTATTAAGATTTGTCACGAATGAGTTCCTCCAGGTCCTTTTCATCAAAGTTGTAAGTCGTTTGGCAGAATTGACAAGTGATTTCTGCTCCGTGGTCTTCCTCTTTCATTTCCTGTAAGTCTGAGCTTGGAAGGCTGGCAAGAGCGTTCATAAAGCGTTCATGGCTACAGTCGCATTGGAAACGGATTTCTTCTTCAGAAAGACGCTTATAAGCCTCGTCACCGTAGATTGCCTTGAGAAGGGCTTCGATATGGTCTTCACTTTCGAGAAGCGTTGAGATAGCTGGCATTTCTTGGATGCGTTTTTCAAAGCGAGCAATCTCTTCTTCCTTGGCTCCCGGCAAGACTTGAACTAGGAAACCACCAGCAACCTTGACCTTGTCTTCCTCGTCCAAAAGGACATTGAGACCGACTGCAGAAGGGGTTTGTTGGCTTTCTGTTAGGTAGAAAGCAAGGTCTTCCCCAATCTCTCCAGAGATGAGTGGGGTCAAGGAAGTATAAGGATTTCCAATGCCGTAGTCTGTGATAACGAGAAATTGACCATTTCCAACAAAAGGTCCGACTAGAACTTCACCAGTTGCAGTCTTTTTGATGTCAACACCAGGATTTTGAACGTATCCTTTGACGTTCCCCTTGGTATCAGCGACCGTGATAATGGCACCTAGAGAGCTAGAACCCAGCACCTTAACTGTTAGTTTGGTATTTCCTTTTTCATTGGCTGCGAGAATCTGGCTAGCGATAAGAGTTCGACCAAGTGCTACAGTTGAGCTAGCTTGGGTTTGGTGTTTTTCTTGAGCAGTGCGGACGGTTTCTGTGCTATCAAGGACAAAAGCACGAAAGGCTCCGCTTTCTGATATAGTTTTAATAATTTTATCCATAGCTACTATTTTAGCATAAAAATGCCCAAAGGGGGAGCCGTGTGTTTGCTGATTTTCAGGATAATGGACCAGGAAATCAGCATGAAAATAAAAAGAGAAACAGATTATTTCAGCATTTGTAAGATTTATGCTATGCTTAAGATAGAAAATAAAAGGGGTAACAAATGTATTTAGGAGATTTGATGGAAAAGGCTGAATCTGGCCAATTTTCAATCCTTTCCTTTCTATTACAAGAGTCTCAGACGACCGTCAAGGCTGTAATGGAAGAAACAGGATTTTCAAAAGCAACCCTAACCAAATATGTCACCCTGCTCAATGACAAGGCTTTGGATAGTGGCTTAGAGCTGACTATTCACTTAGAAGATGAAAATCTGCATCTGTCTATCGGTCCAGCTACCAAGGGGAGAGAGATTCGGAGCCTGTTTTTGGAGAATGCTGTTAAATACCAGATTGTGGTCTATCTTCTCTACCACCAACAGTTTTTAGCCCATCAATTGGCTCAAGAATTGATGATTAGTGAGGCAACGCTTGGTCGTCACTTGGCTAGTCTAAATCAGATTTTGTCAGAATTTAACTTATCTATCCAAAATGGACGTTGGCGAGGTCCAGAGCATCAGATTCGCTATTTCTATTTCTGTCTTTTCCGCAAGGTCTGGTCGAGTCAGGAGTGGGAAGGTCACATGCAGAAACCAGAGAGAAAGCAGGAAATTGCTAGTTTAGAAGAAATCTGCGGTGCGAGTTTGTCTTCGGGGCAGAAATTGGACTTGGTTCTCTGGGCTCATATCAGTCAACAACGTCTTCGGGTTAATGCTTGTCAGTTCCAAGTCATAGAAGAGAAAATGCGAGGGTATTTTGACAATATTTTCTACCTTCGTTTGCATCGAAAGGCTCCTTCCTTTTTTGCCGGGCAACACCTTCCTCTAGGAACTGAGGATGGGGAGATGATGATATTCTTCTCTTTCCTCCTATCTCATCGCATTCTTCCTCTTCATACTATGGAGTATATCCTTGGTTTTGGAGGGCAGTTGGCAGATTTACTGACACAATTGATTCAAGAGATGAAGAAGGAAGAGTTACTGGGCGGTTATATAGAGGACCATGTCACCTATGAACTCAGTCAACTTTGTGCTCAAGTCTATCTCTATAAGGGCTATATTTTACAGGATCGCTACAAGTACCAGTTGGAGAATCGTCATCCCTATTTGCTGATGGAACATGATTTTAAGGGAACGGCAGAGGAGATTTTTCATGCTCTACCTGCTTTTCAACAGGGGACGGATTTGGATAAGAAGATTCTCTGGGAATGGCTGCAGTTAATTGAATATATGGCTGAAAACGGTGGCCAGCATATGCGGATTGGTCTGGATTTGACATCTGGTTTTCTTGTCTTTTCAAGGATGGCAGCCATTTTGAAACGGTATTTGGAATACAACCGTTTTATTACCATTGAAGCCTATGACCGAACTCGGCATTATGATTTGCTGGTTACCAATAACCCGATTCATAAGAAGGAACAGACACCAGTCTATTATTTAAAAAACGACTTGGATATGGAAGATTTGGCAGGGATTCGTCAGTTATTATTCACTTAAAAGACTTGGTTATTCCAGGTCTTTTTTGTGAAATTCACACAATCTACTCACATTTTTTAAAAAATTAAAAAAAGTTGATGAACAAGAAAGCGCTTTATTTTGTATACTAGTAAGTGTAAAGAGGAAACATCCTCAAGATCTTTATCAGGAGGACAGCACATGTCACAAGAAAAATACATCATGGCCATTGACCAGGGAACTACAAGTTCTCGTGCCATTATTTTCAACAAAAAAGGAGAAAAAGTTAGCTCGAGTCAAAAAGAGTTCACTCAGATTTTCCCTCAGGCAGGTTGGGTTGAGCACAATGCCAATGAAATTTGGAACTCTGTTCAGTCAGTTATTGCAGGTGCTTTCATCGAAAGTGGTGTCAAGCCAAATCAAATCGAAGCAATCGGGATTACCAACCAACGTGAAACAACGGTTGTCTGGGATAAGAAAACAGGACTTCCTATCTACAACGCAATCGTTTGGCAATCACGCCAAACTGCTCCTCTGGCTGAACAACTGAAAAGCCAAGGTTATGTGGAAAAATTCCATGAAAAGACTGGTTTGATCATCGATGCTTACTTCTCTGCTACCAAGGTTCGTTGGATTTTGGATCATGTAGAAGGCGCTCAAGAGCGAGCAGAAAAAGGGGAATTGCTCTTTGGTACCATCGATACTTGGTTGGTTTGGAAATTGACTGACGGTGCGGCTCACGTGACTGACTATTCAAATGCAGCTCGTACCATGCTTTATAACATTAAAGAACTCAAATGGGATGATGAGATTTTGGAAATCCTCAACATTCCTAAGGCTATGTTGCCAGAAGTTCGTTCTAACTCTGAAATTTACGGCAAGACAGCTCCATTCCATTTCTATGGTGGAGAAGTCCCAATCTCAGGTATGGCTGGGGACCAACAAGCAGCCCTCTTTGGACAGTTGGCCTTTGAACCAGGTATGGTCAAGAATACTTATGGAACAGGTTCTTTTATCATCATGAATACTGGTGAAGAAATGCAGTTATCTGAAAACAACCTCTTAACAACCATTGGTTACGGAATCAACGGCAAGGTTTACTATGCCTTGGAAGGTTCTATCTTCATAGCAGGAAGTGCCATTCAGTGGCTTCGTGATGGACTTCGCATGGTTGAAAATTCACCAGAATCTGAAAAATACGCTCGTGATTCTCACAATGATGATGAAGTTTATGTCGTTCCAGCCTTTACAGGTCTAGGCGCTCCATACTGGAACCAAAACGCTCGCGGTTCTGTCTTTGGATTGACTCGTGGAACAAGCAAGGAAGATTTTATCAAGGCGACTTTGCAATCTATTGCTTATCAAGTGCGTGACATCATCGACACCATGCAAGTGGATGCGCAGACAGCTATTCAAGTCTTGAAAGTAGACGGTGGTGCAGCTATGAACAATTTCCTCATGCAGTTCCAAGCTGATATTTTGGGAATCGATATCGCACGCGCCAAAAACTTGGAAACAACAGCTCTAGGAGCAGCTTTCCTAGCAGGTTTGTCAGTAGGTTACTGGAAGGATTTGGATGAGTTGAAACTCTTGAACGAGACAGGGGAACTCTTTGAACCATCGATGAACGAATCTCGCAAGGAACAACTTTACAAGGGCTGGAAGAAGGCTGTAAAAGCAACCCAAGTCTTTGCGGAAGTAGACGACTAACACTGGAAGAATAAAGCGACTTAGTTAGAAAGTGTGTAAATATGGAATTTTCAAAGAAAACACGTGAATTATCAATTAAAAAAATGCAGGAACGTACCCTGGACCTCTTGATTATCGGTGGAGGAATCACAGGGGCTGGTGTAGCCTTGCAGGCTGCAGCTAGTGGTCTAGATACTGGTTTGATTGAAATGCAGGACTTCGCAGAAGGGACATCTAGCCGTTCAACAAAATTGGTTCACGGAGGTCTTCGTTACCTTAAGCAATTTGACGTAGAAGTGGTCTCAGATACGGTTTCAGAACGTGCAGTGGTTCAACAAATCGCACCACATATTCCAAAACCAGACCCAATGCTCTTGCCAGTTTATGATGAAGATGGAGCGACCTTTAGCCTCTTTCGTCTCAAAGTAGCTATGGACTTGTACGACCTTTTGGCAGGTGTTAGCAACACACCAGCTGCAAACAAGGTCTTGAGCAAGGATCAAGTCTTGGAACGCCAGCCAAACTTGAAGAAAGAAGGTTTGGTAGGAGGTGGGGTTTACCTTGACTTCCGTAACAACGATGCGCGTCTTGTGATTGAAAACATCAAACGTGCCAACCAAGACGGTGCTCTTATTGCCAACCACGTGAAGGCAGAAGGCTTTCTCTTTGACGAAAGTGGCAAGATTACAGGTGTTGTAGCTCGTGATCTCTTGACAGACCAAGTCTTTGAAATCAAGGCCCGTCTGGTGATTAACACAACAGGCCCTTGGAGCGACAAGGTACGTAATTTGTCTAATAAGGGAACACAATTCTCACAAATGCGTCCAACTAAGGGAGTTCACCTGGTAGTGGATTCAAGCAAGATCAAGGTTTCACAGCCAGTTTACTTTGACACTGGTTTGGGTGACGGTCGTATGGTCTTTGTTCTCCCACGTGAAAACAAGACCTACTTCGGTACAACTGATACAGACTACACAGGTGATTTGGAACATCCAAAAGTGACGCAGGAAGATGTAGATTATCTACTTGGCATTGTCAATAACCGCTTCCCAGAAGCTCACATCACCATTGATGATATCGAAAGCAGCTGGGCAGGTCTTCGTCCATTGATCGCAGGCAATAGCGCTTCTGACTACAATGGAGGAAATAACGGAACCATCAGTGATGAAAGCTTTAACAACTTGATTGCGACTGTTGAATCTTATCTCTCTAAAGAAAAAACGCGTGAAGATGTTGAGTCTGCTGTCAGCAAGCTTGAAAGCAGCACATCTGAGAAGCATTTGGATCCATCTGCAGTTTCACGTGGTTCGAGCTTGGACCGTGATGATAATGGCCTCTTGACCCTTGCTGGTGGTAAAATCACAGACTACCGTAAGATGGCTGAAGGAGCTATGGAGCGCGTGGTTGACATCCTCAAAGCAGAATTTGACCGTAGCTTTAAACTCATCAATTCTAAGACTTACCCTGTTTCAGGTGGGGAATTGAACCCAGCAAATGTGGATTCAGAAATCGAAGCCTTTGCGCAACTTGGAGTGTCACGTGGTTTGGATAGCAAGGAAGCTCATTACCTAGCAAATCTTTACGGTTCAAATGCACCGAAAGTCTTTGCTCTTGCTCATAGTTTGGAACAAGCGCCAGGCCTCAGCTTGGCAGATACCTTGTCCCTTCACTATGCAATGCGCAACGAGTTGGCTCTGAGCCCAGTTGACTTCCTTCTTCGTCGTACCAACCACATGCTCTTTATGCGTGATAGTTTGGATAGCATCGTTGAGCCAGTATTGGATGAAATGGGACGATTCTATGATTGGTCAGAAGAAGAAAAAGCAGGCTACCGTGCGGATGTCGAAGCGGCTCTCGCTAACAACGATTTAGCAGAATTAAAAAATTAAGAAAAAATAAAAGAGGTGGAGGGCAGCATTCCTTGCCGCCCGCCCCTTCTTTTTAATGGAGACAGAAAGATGATGAATGAATTATTTGGAGAATTTCTAGGGACTTTAATCCTGATTCTTCTAGGAAATGGTGTTGTTGCAGGTGTGGTTCTTCCAAAAACCAAGAGCAACAGCTCAGGTTGGATTGTGATTACTATGGGTTGGGGGATTGCAGTTGCGGTTGCAGTCTTTGTATCTGGAAAACTCAGTCCAGCTCATTTAAACCCAGCTGTGACCATCGGTGTGGCCTTAAAAGGTGGCTTACCTTGGGCTTCCGTTTTCCCTTATATCCTAGCTCAGTTTGCAGGGGCTATGCTGGGTCAGATTTTGGTTTGGTTGCAATTCAAACCGCATTATGAGGCAGAAGAAAATGCAGGCAATATCCTAGCCACCTTCAGTACTGGTCCAGCTATCAAAGATACTGTATCAAACTTGATTAGTGAAATCCTAGGAACCTTTGTTTTGGTCTTGACAATTTTTGCTTTGGGTCTTTACGATTTTCAGGCAGGTATCGGAACCTTTGCAGTGGGGACCTTGATTGTCGGTATCGGTCTATCACTAGGTGGGACAACAGGTTATGCCTTGAACCCTGTGCGTGACCTTGGACCTCGTATCATGCACAGTATCCTTCCAATTTCAAACAAAGGAGACGGAGACTGGTCTTATGCCTGGATTCCTGTTGTGGGACCTGTTATCGGTGCAGCCTTGGCCGTGCTTGTATTCTCACTTTTCTAATCTAGAAAACAATTATGTTGATAGAGCTTGAGATGAAAATCTCGGGTTCTTTTCTTTTAAAATATTCATCGAAAAACCGCATAATCCTTAAAATAAACTGAAATCTATTGAAAACATACGGTAAACAATTGAAAAACTAGTCTATAAAGTGGTACAATAGTAGAAAAATACTATAGTAAGAGTCTATCTTATTTAGCAAAAATTACAGAAATGAATGGTTTTTCTTGATGAAACAGAGAAAAGAATTGTACCTCTTTCTTGGTCGGACAGCCTTGTATTTTCTTATCTTTCTAGGGCTGCTTTACTTCTTTAGCTATCTTGGTCAGGGTCAAGGAAGCTTTATCTATAATGAATTTTAACTTGAAGGAGAATTCCTATTGTGTCAAATAAACCAATAGTAGATATGATTGAAACCATTGAGCATTTTGCTCAGACACAGCCTAGCTATCCTGTTTACAATGTTTTGGATCAGGAACACACTTATGGAGATTTAAAGGCTAATTCGGATAGTTTAGCTACAGCCATTGACCAACTAGGCTTGCCTGAGAAGTCTCCTGTGGTCGTTTTTGGTGGCCAAGAATATGAAATGTTGGCAACTTTTGTAGCCTTGACTAAGTCAGGACATGCCTACATTCCCATTGACAGTCATTCGGCCTTGGAGCGAGTTTCGGCTATTTTAGAAGTAGCGGAGCCAAGTTTGATTATTGCCATTTCAGACTTTCCAGTGGAGCAGGTTTCTACACCGATGATGACTCTAGCTCAGGTTCAAGAAGCCTTTGCTCAAGGGTCTAGATATGAGATCACGCATCCAGTCAAGGGAGATGATAACTACTACATCATCTTTACTTCTGGTACGACTGGTAAGCCTAAGGGAGTGCAGATTTCACATAATAACCTCCTCAGCTTTACTAACTGGATGATTACGGACAAGGAATTTGCGACGCCAAGTCGTCCGCAAATGCTGGCTCAGCCACCTTATTCTTTTGACCTGTCTGTCATGTACTGGGCGCCGACCTTGGCGCTGGGTGGTACGCTTTTCGCTCTTCCTTCAGCTATTACTCAGGACTTTAAGCAACTCTTTGCGACTATCTTTTCATTGCCAATCGCTATCTGGACATCAACCCCTTCTTTTGCGGATATGGCCATGTTGTCAGAAGACTTTAATAGCGAGAAAATGCCTGGGATCACGCATTTCTACTTTGATGGCGAAGAATTGACGGTTAAAACGGCTCAAAAACTGCGCGAGCGTTTCCCAAATGCCCGTATTATCAATGCCTACGGCCCAACAGAAGCGACAGTGGCTCTGTCAGCAGTTGCCGTGACAGACGAGATGTTAGCGACTCTCAAACGCCTACCAATCGGCTATACCAAGGCTGATTCTCCAACCTTTATCATTGATGAGGACGGAAATAAACTGCCAAATGGCGAACAGGGAGAAATCATTGTTTCTGGGCCAGCTGTTTCAAAAGGATATATGAACAATCCTGAAAAAACAGCGGAAGCCTTCTTTGAGTTTGAAGGTCTGCCAGCCTATCACACAGGCGATGTGGGAACCATGACAGATGAAGGCTTGCTTCTCTACGGCGGACGAATGGACTTCCAGATTAAGTTCAACGGTTACCGCATTGAGTTAGAAGATGTCTCTCAAAACCTCAACAAGTCTCGCTTTATCGAGTCTGCTGTCGCAGTACCGCGCTATAATAAGGACCACAAGGTACAAAATCTGTTGGCCTATGTCATCTTAAAAGATGGTGTCCGTGAACAGTTTGAGCGTGATATCGATATTACCAAGGCTATCAAGGAAGACTTGACAGATATTATGATGTCTTATATGATGCCGTCCAAATTCCTTTACCGAGACAGTTTGCCACTGACTCCAAATGGAAAGATTGACATCAAAGGATTGATTAACGAGGTGAATAAGAGATGATGGAGTTCTTTCAACAGCTTCCTCATTTAGAGCCATATGGCAATCCTCAGTATTTTGTCTATGTGATTGCTGCAACCTTGCCCATCTTTATCGGCCTCTTTTTCAAGAAACGCTTTGCCTGGTATGAAGTGCTGGTTAGCCTCTTCTTTATTGTCACCATGTTGGTAGGTGGGAAGACCAATCAGTTGGTTGCCTTGGGTATTTACCTTTGCTGGGAAATATTGCTCCTGCTTTTCTACAAGCATTATCGAAAAAGCAAGGATGGCAAGTGGGTCTTCTACTTAGTTAGTTTTCTGTCCCTCCTTCCGATTATCCTTGTCAAGGTGCAGCCGGCTATCAATGGAACGCAGTCTTTGCTTGGGTTCTTGGGAATTTCTTACCTGACCTTTCGTTCGGTTGGGATTATCATCGAGCTGAGAGATGGAGTGATTAAGGATTTTACTCTCTGGGAATTCCTTCGTTTCCTTCTCTTCATGCCGACTTTTTCAAGTGGTCCAATCGATCGCTTTAAGCGATTTAATGAAAATTATCAGACCATTCCTGAGCGAGATGAGTTGCTGGATATGCTGGATGAGTCTGTTCGCTATATCATGTGGGGATTTTTGTATAAGTTTATCCTAGCTCATGTTTTAGGAGAGACCTTACTCCCTCCTCTGAAGAATTTAGCCCTGCAGTCAGGTGGTTTCTTTAACCTCTATGCCTTGGCAGTTATGTATACCTTTGGTCTGGAACTCTTCTTTGACTTTGCAGGTTATTCTATGTTTGCCTTAGCCATTTCAAATTTGATGGGAATCCGTAGCCCCATCAACTTTAACAAGCCCTTTTTATCAAGGGATTTAAAAGAGTTTTGGAATCGTTGGCACATGAGCCTCTCTTTCTGGTTCCGTGACTTTGTCTTTATGCGAATGGTCATGGTGTTAACCAGAAAGAAAGTCTTTAAAAATCGTAATGTAACCTCAAGTGTGGCCTACATTGTCAATATGCTGATTATGGGATTTTGGCATGGAGTGACTTGGTACTACATCGCCTATGGACTCTTTCATGGGATTGGATTGGTCATCAATGACGCTTGGGTTCGTAAGAAAAAAACACTCAATAAGGAACGGAAAAAAGCAGGGAAGACTGCCCTACCTGAGAATCGCTGGATTCAGTTGCTTGGCATGGTTATCACTTTCCATGTCGTCATGCTGTCATTCTTGATCTTTTCTGGGTTCTTGAATGATTTATGGTTTAAAAAATAAAAGGAAATAAAATATGGATATCAAATCAGAAGTTATCGAAATTATTGATGAGTTGTTTATGGAAGATGTTTCTGACATGATGGATGAAGATCTTTTTGATGCAGGTGTCTTGGATAGTATGGGAACGGTTGAGTTGATTGTGGAGATTGAGAACCGTTTTGACATTCGTGTCCCTGTAACAGAGTTTGGTCGCGATGACTGGAATACAGCTAATAAAATTATAGCTGGTATTGTGGAGCTACAAAATGCTTAAACGCTTATGGATGATCTTCGGACCGGTCTTGATAGCTGGTTTGTTGGTTTTTCTGCTCATTTTCTTTTATCCTACTGAGATGCATCATAATCTAGGAGCTGAAAAGCGTTCAGCGGTGGCTACTACTATCGATAGTTTTAAGGAGCGAAGTCAAAAAGTCAGAGCACTATCTGATCCAAATATGCGTTTTGTTCCCTTCTTTGGCTCTAGTGAATGGCTTCGTTTTGACGGTGCTCATCCTGCGGTATTAGCTGAGAAATACAATCGCTCCTACCGTCCTTATCTTTTAGGACAGAGGGGAGCTGCATCGCTTAACCAGTATTTTGGAATGCAACAGATGTTGCCACAACTGGAGAATAAACAAGTTGTGTATGTTATCTCACCTCAGTGGTTCAGTAAAAACGGCTATGAGCCAGCAGCCTTCCAGCAGTATTTTAATGGAGACCAGTTGACCAGTTTTCTGGAACATCAATCTGGAGATCAGGCTAGTCAATATGCGGCGACTCGCTTACTACAGCAGTTCCCAAACGTAGCTATGAAGGATTTGGTTCAGAAGTTGGCAAGCAAAGAAGAATTATCGACGGCAGACAATGAAATGATTGAATTATTGGCTCGGTTTAATGAACGCCAAGCTTCCTTTTTTGGTCAGTTTTCAGTTAGAGGCTATGTCAATTATGATAAGCATGTAGCTAAGTATTTAAATACTTTGCCAGACCAGTTTTCTTATCAAGCTATAGAAGATGTCGTTAAATCAGATGCTGAAAAGAATACTTCCAATAATGATCTGGGAATGGAAAATGATTTCTATAATAAGCAGATCAAGAAGGATTTGAAGAAATTAAAGGATTCTCAGAAAAACTTCACCTACCTCAAGTCGCCAGAGTATAATGACTTGCAGTTGGTTGTAACACAGTTTTCTAAATCTAAGGTCAACCCGATTTTTATCATTCCACCTGTTAATAAAAAATGGATGGACTACGCTGGTTTACGAGAGGATATGTATCAACAAACGGTGCAGAAGATTCGCTACCAGTTAGAAAGTCAAGGTTTTACCAATATAGCAGATTTTTCTAAGGACGGTGGGGAAGCTTTCTTTATGAAGGATACCATTCACCTTGGTTGGTTGGGTTGGTTGGCTTTTGACAAGGCAGTTGATCCTTTCCTATCCAATCCCACACCAGCTCCGACTTACCATCTGAATGAGCGCTTTTTCAGCAAAGATTGGGCGACTTATGATGGAGATGTCAAAGAATTTCAATAGGTGAATATAGAAGTGGAGGCTGGGATAAAAATATTTTTATTTTAGGGATTCTTTATTATAAATTTCTAAAATCGATAGATTAGACAAAAAAGCGAACAAGACAGAATTCTGAGTGTCAGAAAACTCGTTTGTTCGCTTTTTATATTTAAGGTTAGACTTTTGTCCCAGATTTTTTTTATTAATCTTTAGGCTATCACAGATTATTCTGCCTGTTTTCATTTTACTTATTGAAAGTATTGTCAGAGAATCTGGAAACAGGAGCTCCTTCAGAATATTATATTAGCATTTACTTGACTGTTCTTTTATTGGAGAGAAGACTTATCATATGCTATAATTTTAGGTAAGAAGCACTTAGAAACAGTGTATTTAAATATAGTACTCTTCAAAAATCTTTTCAAACCACCTCAGCGTCGCCTTACCGTAGGTATGGTTACTGA
>NZ_VMNB01000003.1:78436-316460 GCF_013277515.1 Streptococcus sp. k-402
TCAGTTCTATCTGCAACCTCAAAGCAGTGCTTTGAGCAACCTACGGCTAGCTTCCTAGTTTGCTATTTGATTTTCATTGAGTATAAGTTGAAATGATTGATTTTGTATGATTCTATGATTATGAAGCGAATGTTTCTAAGTCCTGTTAGACAAAAAAATCTACTTGTAAAAAATTTTAAGGAGATAAATTTGAAAAATATAATCTTTTGCACGTCCCCATTTCAAGTTTTAGTCGCAAAAGAAGTCGTTCAGACTGTTTCAGAAGATTTTATTGGGATTTATCTAAAGATGTCAGATGATCAGAGACAGACTTACTATGCTGAACGGATGAAGGAATTTTGTAAGGAAGTCATTGTTTTAGAAGGAAAAACTGTTTTAGACGATATGCAGGAAGCTTTAAAAGGGAAGTCTGTCAGTAATATCTATTTAGCGAGCTTAGATAATCCTGTAGCGCTTAATCTATTTAATCCCAGTACGATGAATTTGTATAGCTTTGATGATGGTAGTACTTCAATTGTGCCGCTTAATTTCTATACACAAGGTCTTGACAGGACGATTCAAGCTACACATTTTACTATGAGGGAGGTCCTGTCATTTTCAACTAGACATTATACGGTATTTGAGGATTGCATTCTCTTTCCAAAAGAGAAACAGGTCTTTTTAAAGCTTGATATTAAACCAATTGATTTTCATAGAGCTAAGAATGGTAAAAAAATAAGTGTTTTTTTGGGGCAATTTTTAGCCTCTCTCCCTTATCAGGAATCTTTTGAAATCACTAGACAATTGACTTCAAAAATTTTAGATGAAAAGAAGATTGATTACTACTATCCTCACCCTAGAATTCCTTTGAATGTCTCACCAGATAAATTCAAGGAAACTAGGTTCTGTTTTGAAGAAGAAATTTATCTTTTGCTAGAAGAATATGAGTTCGTTGAGGTTCATAGTTTTTATTCGACAGCACTTTTATTGATAAAAGATATAGAAGGAGTATCGGTTCATGGTTATCGTACTTTTTTAACAACTCATGAATCAGATGTTTTTGCAAAATTGGGTGTACCCTATCAAAATGTATCTCAATCAGGTACACAGGTTGATATTGTTATGCCTACGTACAATAATGAAGAGACTATTCAACTCTCAATTGAATCTGTTTTAAATCAGACTCATGAAAATTTCAATTTAATTATCGTTGATGATGGTTCTACAGATAGAACAGAAGAAATTTGTAAATCCTATCATTGGGAGCCAAGAATCAAATATTTCAAAAAAGAACACGGTGGAATTTCAAAAGCTTTGAATTTTGGAATTTCTAAAAGCGATAGTATGTATATAGCTAGACAGGATGCTGATGATTTGTGGGCTCCATGGCATTTAGGCTTACTATTATATAGACTAGAAAAAGAAAGTCATTTAGATATTATTGGAGCTAAAGTGATTGCTGAAGAGGATAAACTATCTGATAAGCTTATATACAACAAATTTAATGAATTATCAGGAGAGTTGTTATGGTTATACCTTGCTTACCGAAATATATTTAACCATTCAACTGTCATTTTTAAGCGTTCTGCATATGATGAAGCAGGAGGTTATCATTCTGACTTTGATGGAATGGAAGATTGGCACTTATGGGCGAGATTGGTCACAAAGGATAATGCTCTCATTCTCAATACTGTTACAACCTATTATCGCTTATCAAATCAGCATAGACGAGAAATGGCTTTTAGATCACGATTGGCTAAAAGTCGAGGGCTGTCGTTAGAGGAGGTATTGAAACATGACTAAAGTGTTTACTATAAAGGAACATCTTCCTATCAATATCTATGGCTTTGAAAGAAGTCAATTGGCACGTCAAGAAATTTTTAAAAGTCTGCAAGTAGAGCAAGAAATTATTTTAACAAATTTGGGGAATTTTGTAGCGAATTTTGTAGAAACATTGGAAAAGCTTGGCTTTGAAAACTTCTATCATGTTATTTTTGATCAGTCAGACCTGGCTAGACAAAAACCGAGTGTCCCAAAAGAATTTGTGCAAGAGCTAAGCAATGTTACCGAAGTAGAGTATACAAATGAAGGATATGTAGGTTTGGTCCGCTATGAAAATGGCGATATTGAATGTTATACTTCTCAATTGCTTTATCGCTTCCATTGTCAAGACGAACAATTTACCCTTTATGATAGTAATGGAGAATTTCTGAGGGGTGATGTGAGTGAAAATTACCATTCTTATCAAAACCTAAGAAGTGGAGAAACCTATACGCAATGGCAATTGGTCAGTCTCTATCTAGCTAATCATTCTACGATAGATGATCGATTTATCATTGATATGGTAAATGAATATCCTCTTCAATTGAGAAAATTTTTCCAAAATACAGGCCGGAAATTATTTGCTTACACCCATTACAATATTTTAGACCCGATGATGAAGTTTGTCTTACAAGGCTGGTGTCAGAATATCGTTGCAAGTCCTGTTTTAGAGCAGATGATAGGGAAAGATAAGGTTCGCTTTTTACCTCCAATGTTTGTGGAGGAAGTTTTGGAAAAAGAATATGCAACAGTTACCGATTGGTGTATCGTTGGTAATATGACCATGGTGAAACGTTGTGCATGGGCTATCGAGGCCTTTAGACAAGTTCCTGATAGTCAGCTAACGATTTATGGAAACCTACCTAAAGGTTATAGACAGGAAGACTTACCGCTGAATGTCCATTATGCAGGTTTTCTAGAAGAAGTTCCTTATGAGAAACACCGAGGCTATCTATCGTGTTCTATGAGTGAATGTTTTGCTAATTCGGCTGTGGAAGCATCTGCCAAGGGCTTGGTCTGTCTCTTGTCGGACACAGATTTAGCTCACAGATACTACAAGAATCAATCTAAAGTTGTCACAACATTTGGTGACATTGGAGAGTTAATCTTGTGGTTAAATGCTTATCAAAAAGAAGGCCGTTATGCATCGGCAACCTTTGCTAAAGACTATCAAAAGAGGGAAACTTTGGAGTTATATAAGTTTACATTATCTCTGTAAAATGCTATAATAGATGATAATACATCGATTTAATATATATATATATTAAATCGTCGAAAAACAATGAATTTTTTGGAGAATAGTATTTTATGTTTCATAATAAACAAGAAAAATTTTCCCTTCGTAAGTATAAAGATGGACGTACAGATTCTAAACTTATTGGGGCAACAATTTTAGCGACAGGTGTGGCTTTATCTGTTGGTGCAAGTCCAGTATTTGCAGCTGTTTTATCAAATGGTACAGACACAGCAACAGTAGTGAGTGATACTTCAAAAGTAGCCTCTACATCAGCTACAACATTCACAGATGATAAAAATTCTAAAACTGTAAAAGTGGATGCAGTATTAGGAAAAGATGTAGCTGAACCAACAAAAGCGAATCAAAACACAGGTGATGTGGACGGTAATGATACAGTAAACTTCAAAACAGAAGCAACGGTCAACTACAAACTTGAGTCTGACAAATCATTACTAAAAACAGAAACAGTAGAAGGTGAAAAAGGTACAGTAACAACTCCTTATGATAAAAAAGGGATTGCTTATGATACTGATGGTAAAGACTATCGTGAATCAACTGTAGCCAAAACAGGAGCTGAGGTAACAGCTGAAACGGGTAAAAAAGATACAGTAGAAGCAAATAACAAGGTTTATGAATACGTTCGTTCTGAAGTAGAGGGTGCTGATAAAGCAACTTATGAAAAAACAAGCTTCAACAATATCGAAGCAAGAGTATCTCCAGAAGGAATGCACAATAAACTAGGGGAAATCGATTATACAAAAACAGCAGGGAAAGTTTACCTAGTTGAAGAAACTGCCGATGGACAATACGGAAAATTCGTCGAAGCTAATGGCGTATCTAGCGATGAAGATGCAGTAGCTAAATGGAAAGATGGTCAAGCAAATGCCAAAGACTTCACTAAAGAAAATGTAACCCTTCAAGAAGGAGATACAGTCCTTGTAATGGATAAAGACACGTATGCGGTGGGTGATAATAAGAAAGTAACAACTACTAAAAAATATCGTTCGCCATCGTTTGTAGTTGAAAATAATTTTGTAACATATGCTGTAACAAAATATGAGACGGAAACGTACTTGTTAGATGTGAAAGAGGATGTATCAAGTGAATTCTATAAAGCGGGTGCTGATGGGGTATTTGGAACCGCGGATGATGAGAAAGTGGGCGAAATAGATAGACTTTATAAACTGAATGCTTCCGAAGGAGATAATATAGACTACCACCAAGACTACTTCAAAGGAAAAAAGAAAGATAATTCAGAATTAAAAAATGCTAGGCCAGCTGACATTTTAAAGAATGATTATCACTTTTATTACGAATTGCTGAAATATGCCGAAGAAAAAGCTAGAGATTTTGGAGATGAAGCAGGTTTAGCGAAGGTAATAGCTGCTAAAGAAAGATTAGATAATTTTATTGAAGAAAAAAGTAAAAGTATCGATATAGGTTATATAAAAAAAGAGGACAATAGTGTTGAATATGGTTATAATTTAGAAAATAGTTTTTTTGATAATGATCCAGAAAGGAAATCTTATAAGAAGGATATTGAAAATATAATCGGAGACTTCACAATTAAAGGAGAGAATACGACTAAAGAAGTAAATGGTATTATTGAAAAAACCACAATAAGTAGAAGAATGTTCACATTTGTAACTGCTGACTCATCGGAAGATTATGCTACAGAATATTTTAATAGCGAAGAAATTAAATTACAATATGCAGCAATTGTCACAAAAGAAAATATGAAGGGAGAGCTTATTGAAACACTTGTAAGAGACCAAGAATTTAATGAATTAACTAAAAAAGGAACTGTAACAGTTGAAGAAGATGGAACAGTTACAGTAGTATCACCTGAAGAATCTGTGGAAGTTAAGGTGTATAAAGGTAATACAGATGAGGAAATAAAAGGGACAAACGAACGTTACACTATAACTGATAATGATGATATTAACTTCTTTAGTACCAAAGACATAACAACTCATAATGAAACAACCTACACTACAAAAGAAGTGATTACTCCGATTCGTGCTTATAAAGTAATGAGTGAAGCAAAACCAGTCGTAACTCATTATTATAGGGAAAAAATCACAAAAGAAGAAGCTGGAGAAGCAACAGCTTCTAAACAAGGTAGCGTAGTTATCAAGTATGTCACAACTGATGGAAAACAATTAAAATCAGAAACTGATAAAGATAATGTTACATTAGAAACAAAAACTATCGTAAGCTTGTACTCAGGTGAAACAAAAGTTGGTGAACGTACAGATGTTGCAACTGTAGAACAAAACTACGACACTACTGATAAACAATATCCAACGCTAGTAGATGCTGAAACGGGATATACATATGAGTATGTAGGTCTCAAACAAGGATCACCAGCAGCTAGTGGAAAAGTAGTAGAAGGAACAACAGAAGTTGTTTACGAATACCGTCTAGTAAGTGAAGAAGAAAAAACTCCATCTAAATCAGAAGTTACAAAAACAGGTTCTGTTGATGTGAAACACGTTGTTATTAACGAAGATGGAAGCTTGAAAACATTAAAAGAAACAGAAGTAGTGAAGAATAATGTTCCTCTGGAGTATGAAGATACTTACGTAACATACTCAAAAGGAGTGAAGGTTTCTGAACGTACAGAAAAACGCGCAGTTGCTGAAAAATACGACACTACTGATAAACAATACCCAACGCTAGTAGATGCTGAAACTGGATTCACATATAAGTATGTAGGTCTCAAACAAGATTCACCAGCAGCTAGTGGAAAAGTAGTAGAAGGAACAACAGAAGTTGTTTACGAATACCGTCTAGTAAGTGAAGAAGAGAAAACCCCATCTAAATCAGAAGTTACAAAAACAGGTTCTGTCGATGTGAAACACGTTGTTATTAACGAAGATGGAAGCTTGAAAACATTAAAAGAAACAGAAGTAGTGAAGAATAATGTTCCTCTAGAGTATGAAGATACTTATGTAACATACTCAAAAGGAGTGAAGGTTTCAGAGCGTACAGAAAGACGCACAGTAACAGAAAACTATGATACAACGGCTAAACAATACCCAACGCTAAAAGATGAAGCTACGGGCTTAGTTTATAGATATGTCGGTTTAATGTCTGACTCAGCTTCAGCAACTGGTGATGTGACTGAAGGTGAAAAACACGTTATTTATAGCTATACGTTAGATAAACAAGAAGAAATAACACCATCTAAAGTAGTTGATACTAAAGGTTCTGTAGTTGTTAAATTCGTTGATGCTAATGGTAATGAAATCAAAAATGCTGAAAATGTAGTAACAGATGCAGTTATTAAAACAACGAAAACATACGCGACTAAGTCAGGTGATGTAGTTCTATCAACGCGTGATGAAGTAACAAATAACGATGTAGATTACAGTACTGAAAACAATAAAGTACAAACAATCATAACAGTGGGTGGTAAGAAATACACATTCTATCGCGTATTACCAGTAGATACTAATTTCAACAACGTAGTAGAAGAAACTGGTAAGGTGAAAGAAGGAACTACAACAGTTGTTTATCAATACGATGAAATCATTCCAGTTGATCCAACTAAACCAGGAGATAAAGTTCCAAAAGATCCACAAAATCGTACCTATGAACAATTAGGAGTATTAAAAGAAGTGAAACGTAATATCACTTACGTTTACGAAAATGGACCAAAAGTAGGACAAGAAGCAAGTGCGCCTGCTAACCAAAATGCACGTTTCACAAGAAGTGCAGAAATCAATAGTAGAACCGGTGAAGTAGTATACACAAGCGAATGGACTAAAGAACAAAAACTTGCTGAAGTAGTATCACCAAAAATCGATAAATACTCTGTAGACAAAGAAAAAGTAGCAGAATTACCAGTAACACACGAATCAACTGACAGTAGCGAAATTGTTAAATACCGTGAAAATCCTGATGTCATCGAACACGATGTAGCGAAAGATAAAAAAGGTTCTGTAGTTGTTAAGTATGTAGACGCTCAAGGAAATGAAATTGACACTGCAGTTACTGTTAAAGATAATGTAGTAGTAGAAAAAGCTACGACAAAAGTCTATGCTAATCGTGATGCTGAAACAACATATACAGTAACAAATGAAGAATATAGCACAGTAGAAAATCGTAAAGAAACAATAGAATTTAACGGTAAGAAATATATTTACCGACGAGTACTACCAGTGTCAACAACTCTAGGAAACTCAGATAAAGAATCAGGTAAAATTCCAGAAGGAACAACAACGGTTATTTATCAATACGCAGAAGAAGTAGAACCATTTATTCCGCCATTCCCACCAAAAGAGGAAGTGCCAGAATACAATGGAAAAGTAGATGATGCTGAAAAAGATAAAAAAGGAACAGTAATCGTTAAATTTGTAGATGTTAATGAAAACTTCCTTGCATCAGATGTTGTTGTAAAAGATAATGTAGTTGTAGCTAAAGCAAGTACTACAATTACGGGCGATAAGGCAGAGACTACATACACTGCGACTGGTGAAGAGTATGCGGTGACACCACCACAAACGATTGAAGTGGATGGAGTGACATTCCGATTGAAACGTGTTCTTCCAGCTTCTGATAAGTTCAACAATACGATTGAGGAAAAAGGACTGGTTAAAGAAGGTGTTACTACTATTGTTTACCAATATGTAATGCAAATGGATGCTCCAAAAGTAGAAGTTCCTGAGTTTGACGGTGGAGTGGTTCCGTTAGATCCTCCAGTTGTGGACATTCCAGAGTTGAAGATTCCTGAAGAGCCTAAGCCAGAGCCAAAACCGGAACCGAAACCAGAGCCTAAGCCAGAACCGACTCCAACACCAACACCAACACCTACTCCTACCCCTCAACAAAACGAAAATCCGGAAACACCTAAAGTTCCGAATAACTCAGTTCCATCAACTTATCATTCTGGTGGAAATACTTATCCAGCTCCATCAAGGGAAGTATCTCAATTGCCAAATACAGGTACTGAGTCAAATGCAACCTTAGCAGCATTTGGATTTGTTGGCATTTTGAGTGGATTAAGGCTTGTTCTACGTAAGAAGGATAGTGAATAGTATTTGCTCAAAATATTGATTTATCAACTGTAGCAGGTTGGTGTTAGCTAAAATTTGGAGAGGACAATCGTTGTCTTCTCCACTTTTTATGTTAAGAGGGATAAAATAAGAGGACTTGTGCTTGATGAGATTGTTAGTATTTTCTGATTTGGTGTTGTAATAAGGTGATTGAAAAGTGTTGCTAATCCTATCATTACTCTATCCGTTTTTATCTTATTTCTAGGAAGGTTAGATGAAAGAAAAATCTAAACCGATAGCCATTATTCTGATTCGTTCTGGATCTCGATGCTTAGTGGATAAAAATATTAAATCACTTGCAGGCAAACCTTTGGTTTTCTATACGATAGAGGTCGCTCTAGCCTCCAAGTTATTTAGTGAAATATGGGTATCGTCAGATTCTCCCACCTATCTGGAACTCTGTCGTCAAGTCTATCCAGAGATTTGCTGTGCCCACAGACCAAAAGAACTGGCCTTGTCAACAACCTCTAGTCTAGCAACTTTATGCGATTTTTTACAACCCTTTGAAGAGAATCAAGTATTCGTTAATTTACAGGTGACTTCACCCTTGAGAGAGGTAGATCACCTTACCGAATCCTATCAACTCTACTGCAAGTCTGGAGCAGATCATTTGATTTCCTGTGTCAAGGCAGACAAGAGTCGTAGTCTTTACTTGCAGTTGGAAGAGTCGCCATTTATCCGTCCACTTCAAGTTTCCAAGCACTATGCTCGTCAGAAAGAGCCTCTTTACTACTATCCCAACGGAAGTATTTAGATTTCTCGTAAGAGTCTTTACCTACGGGATGAGAGCTTTTATACAGATAAGACAGTAGCTTATGAAATGCCAAAGCTCTATTCGTATGATATCGATGATGAGTTGGATTTTGAAGTCGTGGAGACTTTGTTACAACGCCACTACCTAGGTAAGAAAATAAGATAAAATGCCTCATTGTTACTATAATAAACTTGCGCACAAAGATTGACCATCCTATGAAGAGTTCAAGAATGAAGCCTATTTTCACGTTTTTTCTTGACTCTTTTTTTGCTTGTGATATAATTAACTGGTAAATAAAATGTCAAAGAATAGTATTTTTCTCTTAAAAAAGAGAAGTTCAAAAGGAAAGGAGTCAGATATGAGACAGCTAGCGAAGGATATCGATGGCTTTTTGAATGAGGTGATTTTACAGGCAGAAAATCAGCATGAAATCCTAATAGGTCATTGCACTAGCGAGGTGGCTCTGACCAATACCCAGGAGCATATCCTCATGCTCTTGTCAGAGGAATCTTTAACCAATTCAGAATTGGCGCGTCGCCTCAATGTCAGTCAGGCGGCAGTTACCAAGGCCATTAAGTCTTTGGTCAAGGAAGGGATGTTGGAAACATCTAAAGATCCTAAGGATGCGCGTGTGATTTTTTATCAGTTGACTGACTTGGCTCGTCCAATTGCTGAGGAGCACCATCATCACCATGAGCATACGCTTTTAACCTATGAACAAGTGGCGACTCAGTTTACTCCAAATGAACAGAAAGTGATCCAGCGGTTTTTGACTGCTTTAGTAGGAGAAATCAAATAATGAGATACATTACGGTAGAGGATTTATCCTTCTATTATGATAAGGAGCCCGTTCTTGAACATATCAATTATAGTGTTGATAGTGGGGAATTTGTTACCTTGACTGGGGAAAATGGAGCGGCTAAGACGACGCTCATCAAGGCCAGTCTTGGAATTCTGCAACCACGCATTGGAAAGGTGACTATTTCAAAGACAAATACGCAAGGTAAGAAATTGAGAATAGCCTATCTTCCTCAACAAATTGCCAGTTTTAATGCTGGTTTTCCAAGTACGGTCTATGAATTTGTCAAGTCGGGTCGCTATCCGAGAAAAGGATGGTTCCGTCGTTTGAATGCTCATGATGAGGAGCATATCAAGGCCAGTCTGGACTCAGTTGGCATGTGGGAACATCGAGACAAACGCTTGGGGTCTCTTTCTGGAGGGCAAAAGCAGCGAGCGGTGATTGCGCGTATGTTTGCTTCTGACCCAGATGTGTTTATCCTAGATGAGCCGACAACGGGTATGGATGCAGGAAGTAAAAATGAATTTTACGAACTCATGCACCACAGCGCCCATCATCATGGCAAGGCTGTTTTGATGATTACCCATGACCCTGAAGAAGTGAAGGACTATGCGGATCGCAATATTCATCTAGTTCGTAACCAAGACTCGCCATGGCGTTGTTTCAACGTTCATGAGAATGATCAGGAGGTGGGCCATGCTTAGTTTATTATCTTATGACTTTATGCAGCGTGCCTTTCTGGCTGTTATTGCCATGAGTCTTTTCTCGCCAGTTCTTGGAACCTTCCTCATCTTGCGTCGTCAGAGTTTGATGAGTGATACCCTCAGTCATGTCTCACTTTCAGGTGTAGCTTTTGGGTTGGTTTTGGGGATTTCGCCAACTGTTTCTACGATTGCTATTGTCTTGATTGCGGCGGTCTTTCTGGAGTATCTCCGTACGGTTTACAAGAGCTTTATGGAAATCGGGACAGCTATTCTCATGTCAACAGGTCTGGCTGTTTCTCTGATTGTCATGAGTAAGGGTAAAAGCTCTAGTTCAATGAGTTTGGACCAATATCTCTTTGGTTCGATCGTGACTATCAGCGAAGAGCAGGTCATTTCCCTCTTTGTCATTGCGGCGGTTGTTTTGATTTTGACCTTTCTCTTTCTTCGTCCTATGTATATCTTAACTTTTGACGAAGATACGGCCTTTGTGGATGGCTTGCCAGTTCGTACCATGTCCATTCTTTTTAACATGGTTACAGGAGTGGCTATTGCCCTTATGATTCCTGCAGCAGGAGCTCTTTTGGTATCGACTATCATGGTTTTACCAGCTAGTATTGCCCTTCGTCTGGGGAAAAACTTTAAATCGGTTATGCTACTTGCCAGTGCGATTGGATTTTTGGGAATGGTAGCAGGACTTTACATTTCCTACTATGCAGAAACGCCTGCAAGTGCAAGTATTACTATTATTTTTGTAACTGTTTTCTTGCTAATTAGTTTAGTAAGACGTTTTATCAAATAGGAGACCAACATGAAAAAAATTAGCTTATTGCTAGCCAGTCTGTGTGCCCTGTTTTTAGTGGCTTGTTCCAATCAAAAGCAGGCAGATGGCAAACTAAATATCGTGACAACCTTTTACCCTGTCTATGAATTTACCAAGCAAGTCGCAGGAGATACTGCTAATGTAGAACTCCTCATCGGTGCTGGTACAGAACCCCATGAATATGAACCGTCTGCCAAGGCAGTTGCCAAAATTCAAGACGCAGATACCTTCGTTTATGAAAATGAAAACATGGAAACATGGGTCCCTAAATTGCTAGATACTTTGGATAAGAAAAAGGTGAAAACCATCAAGGCGACAGGTGATATGTTGCTCTTGCCAGGTGGTGAGGAAGAAGAGGGAGACCATGACCATGGAGAAGAAGGCCATCACCATGAGTTTGACCCCCATGTTTGGTTATCACCAGTCCGTGCCATTAAACTAGTAGAGCATATCCGCGACAGCTTGTCAGCAGATTATCCTGATAAAAAAGAGACCTTTGAGAAGAATGCGGCTGCCTATATCGAAAAATTGCAAGCCTTGGATAAGGCTTATGCAGAAGGCTTATCCAAAGCCAAACAAAAGAGCTTTGTAACGCAACACGCAGCCTTTAACTATCTCGCCTTGGACTATGGACTCAAACAAGTCGCAATCTCAGGACTTTCTCCAGATGCAGAGCCATCAGCTGCTCGCTTGGCAGAATTGACAGAGTATGTCAAGAAAAATAAAATCGCCTATATCTATTTTGAAGAAAATGCCTCACAAGCCCTTGCTAACACACTTTCAAAAGAAGCAGGTGTCAAAACTGATGTCCTCAATCCTTTAGAAAGTCTGACAGAAGAGGACACCAAGGCTGGAGAAAACTACATTTCCGTGATGGAGAAAAACCTCAAGGCTTTGAAACAAACAACAGACCAAGAAGGCCCAGCAATCGAACCTGAAAAGGCAGAGGATACCAAGACAGTCCAAAATGGTTACTTCGAGGATGCAGCTGTCAAGGACCGCACCTTGAGTGACTATGCAGGTAACTGGCAATCAGTTTATCCTTTCCTTGAAGACGGCACGTTTGACCAAGTCTTTGACTACAAGGCTAAGTTGACTGGTAAGATGACCCAGGCTGAGTACAAGGCTTACTATACAAAAGGCTATCAGACAGATGTGACTAAGATTAACATTACTGATAATACTATGGAATTTGTTCAAGGTGGACAAAGCAAGAAATACACTTACAAGTATGTCGGTAAGAAAATTTTGACTTACAAGAAAGGCAATCGTGGCGTGCGTTTCCTCTTTGAAGCCACAGATGCTGACGCTGGACAATTCAAGTATGTTCAGTTTAGTGACCACAATATCGCCCCAGTTAAGGCAGAACATTTCCATATCTTTTTTGGAGGTACAAGCCAAGAAGCTCTATTTGAAGAAATGGATAATTGGCCAACCTACTACCCAGATAACCTATCTGGCCAAGAAATCGCCCAAGAAATGTTGGCGCATTGATGAGAAATCGACTAGTTCATAAGAGCTAGTCGGTTTTTTGATACTAGATGGCTAACTTCATTATAGACCTTTCAGAACTAAGGGAACCTGAAAAAATAAATAAAACTCTTGAAATATCTGGGCTTATATGCTAGAATGTAGCTAGTGTATAAGGTTCATTAGAACACCAAAGCCCCTAACTATGCCAGTAGTTAAGGGGTGTTTTGGTATATTCTACAGGAATAGAAAAAGACCCTCTAAACTTTGTAGAGAGCCTTAACAAATCAAAATAAAAAGATAACCCCAGGCACATAGGAATGCTCAACCTTTCAGTCTACCCCATTCTGAGACCCAGCGTTTATCCTTCACAAGCTATCTTATTGAGTCCATTATATCACACTTATGGAAAATGTAAGAAATTTGTATAGTATTTTTAAATGAATTGATGAAAAATCAAATACCTTTCAGATACCTAAGGAACTTAAAAAAATAAATAAAACTCTTGAAATCTTAGCGCTTGTGTGTTAGAATAATTTTATCGGGTAAGGTTCATTAGAACACCAAATCCCTTAACTATGGCCGTAGTTAAGGGATTTTTTGACGTATCTTAGCGATTTAACGGGTGTTGATAGGCTAGTCATTCGGTCTACTTCTTACCATCTAGCCATTTGCAAACAAAATACAAGATGATTCCAGCTATGACGTCTGCTATAATAGTAAGAGCGAACTCTGGGATAAGGCTCATTAGTTTCACCTCCTTTCACGAACCCATAGGAACGTAATCGGTAACCGATGACAAAAATAGTATACCACAATAAATTTATATCATCAACATTGCTTAACGCTTGAACTATTGGAGTGCGGTTCACTGTAATGATGTTTTTGTGAGTCTTTTAAAGGGATTAGACATTACTTATTCCGTTTCACTTTAGACCTTTCGGATACCTAAGGAACTTAAAAAAATAAATAAAACTCTTGAAATATTAGGACTTATATGCTAGAATATAGTTAATTGATAAGGTTCATTAGAACACCAAAGCCCCTAACTAGTGCGATAGTTAAGGGCTTTTTTGACGTATCTTAGCGATTTAACGGGTGTTTATAGGCTAGTCAGTCGGTCTACTCCTTACTATCTAGCCATCTGCAGACGAAATACAAGATAATTCCAGCTATAACATCCGCTATAATAGTAAGAGCTCTATGATAAGGCTCATTAGTTTCACCTCCTCTCACGAACCCATAGGAACGTAATCGGTAACCGATGACAAAAATAGTATACCACAATACATTTAGATCATCAAGGTCACTTAATTCTTGAAATATAGGGGATAGGCAAAAAGTCTTTAAAATCAAAAAATGTATAGTATCAGATGTATAAAAGCTTGATGTTATATCAATTAAAAAAGTGGATAGGAAAGTTTTCTGATTATCAGAATTCCTTCCTATCCACTTTTTGAAGATTGTAAGTTAGCCTAATTTTATGTAGAATCAGCTTATTTGTTTTATTTATCAAAACCTTGCAAGGCTTTTTGGCGTTCTTCTACTTGACCTTTAGCATCTAGTTTGTTACCACCGTATACAGCTGATTCCCATGATCCGTACATTGGATTTGGGAAGATGATGAATTTTTCACCGAATTCTTTTTGCAATTCTTCAAGTTGTTTATCACGGTCAGATTCAGAAGTCTTAGAAAAATCTGCAAAGTCTACGAGGTTATCACCAAACAATAAGATAAGATTTGTTTTTTCTTGAACTTTTTGGCGACGACCCTCTTTGGATTTTACACCACTTTCTAAGAACATGAGATGATCACGTCCTTGAACAGGAATTCCTTCACTTTCAAGATTTTTAATGGTAGCATCTACTTGATTAGCTGAGCGGTCAGAAATATAGTAGATTTGGACACCGTTTTGATCAGCAAACTGAAGAAAATCCTTGGCACCTGGGACAGCTTTTGCTGCAGCTTTTTGAACCCAAATATCCCAATTTTCGGGTGTAAATGCTGTACCGTCTTTGACATTTTGTACTTGATAAGGGCTATTATCTAGGACAGTTTCATCCAAGTCTAAAACGATAGAGTAAGGTTTGTCTGATTCTGTTTTGAGCAATTCCTTTAGGTGATTTGTTGCAACGTTATAACCTTGTATGTATAAAGCTTTAGTTTCAGCTGATTTTTGGTACCAAAGGGTTGACATAGTGTTTTCTCTTGACCGTAGTTGGTCATATGTCATTGTAATCTGATTATCAGATGAGCTATTATTGCTTGTCTGTGTTTCTGTAGACTTTGTTGTACAACTAGCCAATAAGACGACAGAAGCAAGTGCAGAAAGGATTGTAACAGTAGTTTTTGCTGTTTTCATGAAATATCTCCTATTCATTAATTTCAATAAATAGTATAGCACGAGAGAAAAGTTAAGGCAAGTCATTCTCTGACTATGGATGTAGATTCTATAGAAGTTAATATAATGAAAAAAGCGATTGCTAACTTGAAATGCAGTTTCACCTCATATTTTTGAAATTCATTAGGTATCTGAAAGGTCTAGGCGACAAAGTCTTTAAAATCAGAAAAACGCATAATATCAGGTGTGCAAAAACTTGATACTATGCGTTTTATTGTGGGAAGGTTTACTCCATTTTCTCCTGAAATTGGGTATTTGCCCAGCTTCTGTTTTTGGGGTTGCTGAGAAAATAATGTCATATGGCGAGTATTTGTAGATAAGTCAGCAGACAGAACGAATATTCTTCGAAAATCTCTTCAAACCATGTCACCTTCGTCTTTCCGTATATATGTGACTGACTTCATCAGTTCTATCTACAACCTCAAAACAGTGTTTCGAGCTGACTTGATCAATTTTCAAATCTGTACTTTGAGCAACCTGAGACTAGCTTCCTATTTGATTTTCATTGAATATCAGAAACCCATTCTCCATCAAATAATTCTACTGCGTCTAATAATTTTTGATCTGGCAAGGTGTCAGAAATAAAGGTTGTGTATTTGGAGAGGGGATTAATTTTAAAAAATCCAGTCTTGTAAAATTTAGAACTATCAATCAGTAAGATGGTTTCATGGGCTTTGTCAATAATATTCTTTTTTGAAATAGCTTGGCTGAGAGAAGCTTCATAAACATATTGATCATCAATACCTCTTGCTGAACAAAATGCTAAATCGATATTAAAATGATCTAATAAAGAATTTTCCTTTTCATAGTTTACCACGGAACAGGATTGATGTTTGACTTCTCCAGATGTGATAAAGATTTTTGAGCTATCTTTAACAGTTTCAGATAGGGTTTGTGCAGTATGTAAACCATTTGTAAAAATAATCAAATTATCAAGTTCAGAAAGATAGGGACAAAGTTCGTAGATAGTAGTACTAGAATCTAGATAGATACACATACCTGACCGAATAAAGTCTTTAGCGAGACTAGCGATTAGTCTTTTTTGCCTAGTGCTTTCTCCTTCACGTATTTGATGAGAAAGTTCAATTGTGTTCATAGAGGACAGGGTCACGTATCCGTGCTTTCTTTTGATAAGACCTTGATTTTCTAAGAAAATTAAATCACGACGTAAGGTACTTGTGCTGGAGAAAGTGATTTCTGCCAGCTCTTTTACGGCAATTCTTTTTTTCTTTTTGATGATTTCAATCAATTCAAGTATACGTTCATCTTTTATCATAAGCTCCTCCTAATTTATCATCTCAACTATATTATAGCACAAATTGAAGGAATTTGAATTATTTTTATGTTTATGGCGCAAACGTATGAATTTTATTCAAGTAAGCGTTCACATATTGAAAAAATAAAATGTGGGGATTATAATAAACTTAATCAAGGACGAAGAGAGAAGAAAAATGGAAGCGGTTTTAGCAATAGATTTAGGTGCGACTTCTGGAAGAGCAATCGTTGGTTACCTTTCTGAAAATAAACTAGTAATGGAAGAAATAAATCGCTTTTCTAATCTACCTATTAGAGTAAAAGGGCATTTATCTTGGGATGCTGACTTTCTACTAGCTAAAATTCTTGAAAGCATCCGCTTGGCTAATACTAGTTACAAGATTTTATCTATCGGTATTGATACATGGGGAGTTGATTTTGGACTTATTGATAATGAAGGTAAGCTGTTATCACAACCTGTTCATTATCGTGATGAAAGAACAAAGGGAGTGTTAAAGGAAATATCTGAAATTACTGAATTAGAAAAACTGTATTCAGAGACAGGAAATCAGATTATGGAGATAAATACCTTGTTTCAACTCTTTAAGGCACGTCAAGAATCTCCTGACTCTTTCTATAAGACCAATAAGATTCTTTTAATGCCAGATTTGTTTAATTATCTGTTGACAGGTAAGTTTGCTTCAGAAAAAAGCATTGCTTCAACAACCCAACTCTTTGATCCGAGAAGTCAAAAATGGAATCAGAATATTTTAAAACTATTTGAATTGGAGTCATCTTTACTTCCTGAAATTGTTTCAGAGGGAAATGTCCTTGGAAGGATAAAAGAGGAGTATGGTTTAGGCGATATTCCTGTTGTGAATGTTTGTAGTCATGATACAGCAAGCGCGATTGTCTCAGTACCTAAGACAGAAGATAGTTTATTTATTTCATCAGGGACTTGGTCTTTGGTTGGAGTGGAGCTTTCTTCACCTGTTCTTAGTACCGAATCCTTCAGTTATGGATTTACAAATGAAGTCGGTAAAGATGGAGTGATTACATTTCTGAAGAATTGTACAGGGCTATGGATCATAGAGGAACTAAGACGTTCATTTGAACGAAGAGGGAAAGCCTATTCTTTTGATGATATTAGGACAATGGTGGAGAAAGAAAAAGAAAATCTTCCTCTGATTGATACTGAATCAACTGAATTTGCAACAGAATCTGATATGTACAAGACTTTGACAGAATATCTAGCTTATCATCATGAAACTAGAGAGTGGACAGATGGACAACTATTTAAGATCGTTTATGAAAGCCTAGCTGAAACGTATAAGAAAACGATAGAGTTACTAGAAGAACTAACTCATAAGTCTTATAAAAGGATATATGTGATTGGAGGAGGTGCTAGAGCCAGTTACTTTAATCAAATGATTGCTGATAGAACTGGTAAAGAGGTTCTTACAGGTTCGACTGAAGCTACAGCTGTGGGGAATATTGTTGTGCAGCTCATAGCTATGGGACAATTAAAAGGGATGGAAGAAGCTCACCATGTTATTGAGGAGTTCCTAAAATTAGAGAGTTATTACTCCCAAAAGAATTAAAAAGATTGAGAGTTTGTAAATTTGCCTCCCTCCCCCTTCTTAAGTTTTGTATAAGAAGGGGGGATAATTGGTGAATTGAAAAATCTTTAGTGTTTTGATATGAGGAGGACAAGAATGTCAGACGTAAAACAAGAATTAATTAAATATGGCAAGAAGCTAGTAGAAACAGATTTGACGAAAGGAGCAGGTGGAAATCTCAGTGTTTTCGATCGTGAAAAACAATTGATGGCAATTACCCCGTCGGGTATTGATTTCTTTGAAATCAAAGAATCCGATATTGTAGTGATGGACATTAATGGAAATGTTGTAGAGGGAGAACGCATGCCATCTAGCGAGTGGTATATGCATTTGATTCAATATCAAACTCGTGATGATATCGATGCAATTATCCATGCTCATACAACTTATGCAACAGTATTAGCTTGTCTCAGAGAACCACTTCCGGCGAGTCATTATATGATTGCAGTGGCAGGGAAAGATGTTCGGGTAGCTGAGTATGCAACATATGGTACGAAAGAATTAGCTGTGAATGCAGCTAAAGCAATGGAAGGCCGTAGAGCAGTTTTACTAGCGAATCATGGAATTTTAGCAGGTGCACAAAATTTATTGAATGCATTTAATGTTGTTGAAGAAGTTGAATATTGTGCAAAAATTTATTGTTTAGCTAAGAATTTTGGAGATCCAGTAGTTCTTCCTGATGAGGAGATGGATTTAATGGCAGAAAAATTTAAAACATACGGTCAGAGAAAATAGGGAGGATATTAATGTTAAAACATATACCGAAAAATATTTCTCCAGATTTATTGAAGACTTTAATGGAAATGGGACATGGAGATGAAATAGTATTAGCTGACGCGAATTATCCTTCTGCCTCATGTGCAAATAAACTAATTCGTTGTGATGGTGTAAATATTCCCGAATTATTAGATTCTATTCTGTATTTAATGCCATTAGATGGTTACGTCGATAGTGCAATTCAGTTTATGAATGTTGTTTCGGGGGATGATATTCCTAAGATATGGGGTACCTATAGACAGATGATTGAAGATCATGGTACAGATCTTAAAACGATTACTTATCTTAGAAGAGAAGACTTTTATGAGCGTAGTAAGAAAGCTTATGCTATTGTTGCTACAGGAGAAACTTCACTTTATGCTAATATTATCCTTAAGAAAGGAGTAGTTGTTGAAAGAGAAAATGTTTAATAGAGGAATTTTAGTTGCCAGTCATGGTGATTTTGCTAGCGGAGCTCTCATGACCGCAGAAATGTTTGTTGGTGAGACAACAAATGATAGAGTTAGGACATTAGGTTTGATGCCTGGAGAGAATATTGTAGAGTTTGAGCATTATTTTAAAAATCAAGTGGATGAACTGTTAGACTCAAATCAAGAGGTTATCGTTTTGACTGACTTGATTGGAGGAAGTCCTAATAATGTGGCTTTGTCACAGTTTTTAAATTTGGATTCAGTTGATATTGTAACAGGTTTTAATATTCCTCTCCTAGTGGAATTAATATCAAGTTATGATTCAAAAATCAATTTAGAAGAAATTGTTCACAATGCTCAAAATAGTTTGTTTAATGTTAAACAACAACTTAACGTAGAGGAGGAAGAAGATTTATGTCTATAGAGTTTGTTCGTATTGATGACCGTCTGGTACATGGTCAAGTTGTCACTACGTGGCTAAAAAAGTATGATATTGAGCAAGTTATCATTGTTAATGATCGCATCTCAGAAGATAAAACACGACAATCTATTTTAAAGATTTCTGCACCGGTAGGTTTAAAAATTGTTTTCTTTAGTGTAAAACGGTTTGTGGAAGTTTTAAACTCTGTGCCAATAAAAAAGAGAACAATGCTGATATATACCAATCCAAAAGATGTGTATGACTCTATTGAAGGAAATTTAAAATTGGAGTACCTCAATGTAGGACAGATGAGTAAAACGGAGGAAAATGAAAAGGTAACTGGAGGTGTAGCTCTAGGTGAAGAAGACAAATATTATTTTAAGAAAATAGTTGATAAGGGAACGAGAGTTGAAATTCAAATGGTTCCCAATGATAAAGTTACAATGTTGGAAAAATTTTTATAAAAATAATTTAAGGAGGTACAGTATATGCTATTCACACAAGCATTACTGGTGACATTAGTTGGGATTATTGCCACTATTGACTATAATGGACCGTTATTTATGATTCACCGTCCGTTAGTTACAAGTGCAATGGTTGGCTTAGTCTTAGGAGATTTCACCCAAGGTGTTCTTATTGGTTCAGCTCTTGAATTAACTTGGCTCGGTGTAACAGGTATTGGAGGCTACACTCCACCAGATACTATTTCAGGTGCGATTATTGGTACTGCATTTGGTATTTTATCTGGGCAAGGAGAAACTGCTGGTATCGCTATAGCGGTTCCAATTGCAGTTGCTACCCAACAGTTGGATGTTCTTGCAAAAACTTTAGATGTTTATTTTGTGAAAAAAGCTGATAATGATGCTAAAAACGGAGATTACTCAAAGATTGGTTTTTATCATTATTCAAGTTTGATTTTAATCACGTTGTTTAAAGTTGTGCCAATTTTCCTAGCTATTATGCTTGGAGGGGAATATGTGGCAGACTTGTTTGCTAAGGTTCCACCAATCGTTATGCAGGGACTTAACTCTGCAGGTGCTTTACTACCTTCAATTGGTTTTGGTATGCTTTTAAATATGATGCTCAAGAAAAATATGTGGGTATTCTTGTTGATTGGCTTCATTTGTTCTGTGTATGGAGGAATGTCAACCATTGGAATCTCACTAGTTGGTATTGCGGTAGCATACTTCTACGATATGATTGGAAGTAAACCACAAGAAACAACTTCAAATAGTGATGTTGAGGAGGACCTTGATCTATGATGAATAATAAAGTAACTAAAGTTGAACTTAAAAAAGTTTTCAAACGAAGTTTTATGTATGGTTCTTCATGGAACTATGAGAGAATGCAGAACCTTGGTTTTCTATATACAATTCTTCCAGTATTGAAAAAACTATATCCAGACAAAGATTCAGCTTCTCCTGCTATGAAACGTCACCTTGAGTTTTTCAATACTCATCAAACAGCGGCACCATTTATTCTTGGAGTTACTTCCGCTATGGAAGAACAAGAAGGAAATGAAGGTGCAGATTCAATTACTGGTATTAAAGTTGGCTTGATGGGGCCACTGGCTGGTCTAGGAGATAGTTTGTTCTGGCTGACACTAGTTCCTATCTGTTTTAGTATTGGTGCGTCTTATTCTAAAGACGGCGGTGCTTTAGGTATCTTTATCGCCTTAATATTGTTTAATGTTATTAATATTCCTGTTAAATATTTCGGTTTGAAATATGGCTATACTAAGGGTTCTAGTCTTATCCAAGAAAATAATACAAAAGGAACATTGAATCGCGTTACGAGTATGGCGACAGCATTAGGGCTAGTACTAGTGGGTGGTTTGATTCCATCAATGGTTGGTATTAATTTTGGATTAGAATTTAAGCAGGGGGAACTTGTTATTTCTGTTCAAGAAATGATTACAAAATTAATTCCAGGATTTATCCCTATGGCTTTGACTTTATTAATGTGTAAATTAATTAGAAAAGGAAAGAATCCGGTTGTACTAATCTTTAGTGTTATGGCTATTGGAGTTATCCTAGTTGTTTTAGGAATTTTGAAGTAGTAGAAAGTGTGGAGGTGGTACTTGGGATATCACCTCCATTTTGGAAGAGAGGTAAAGAGTGAAATTATGGTATAAGAAAGCTGCCTCAAATTGGAATGAAGCCTTGCCGATTGGGAACGGTCATTTAGGTGGGATGATTTATGGTTCAGCTACAAAAGAATGTATTCAACTAAATGATGAGACTATTTGGTATAGAGGAAAGTCAGATAGAAATAATCCAGACTCACTATTGCATCTTAAAAAAATTCGGGAATATCTTTTAGATGGAGAAATTCAGAAAGCCGAAGAATTGATAAAGTTAACAATGTTTGCTACCCCAAGAGATCAAAGCCACTATGAATTACTTGGGGAACTTTACATTGAGCATATAGATATTCAGTCTTGTGCTCTTTCATTGTATGAAAGAGAGCTAGATTTAGATACAGCTATTTCTAATGTTGTGTTTGAGCCTAATAGTTGTAATTTACAAATAAAAAGAGAATATTTTACGAGTTTTAATAAGAATATTTTATGTTGCCGTATAGTGTCATCAGTTCAAAACACATTAAATTTAAACATTAATTTGGGTAGAAATAAACGGTTTAATGATGAAGTATCTAAACTGGATTCAAGTACAATTTTAATGTCGGCCTCTGCTGGAGGTAGAAAAGGTGTTCAGTTTAAAGTAGTATGTCATTCTAAGGTTACGGATGGTGAAGTAAGTGTATTGGGAGAGACAATAGTTATTCGGAATGCTACAGAGGTATTTCTTTATCTCAAATCAATGACGGATTATTGGGGAGACATAGATATTTCTTCTCTTCAGGGAGAATTTAGTAGCATTGATTACTTTACAGAAAAAGATGAACATGTAAAAAAATATCAGGAGCAATTTAATAGAGTTGATTTTAAACTGGACTATAGTAAAGATTGTCTTAGCATTCCAACGAATCTACTTCTTGAAAACACTAAAAAGTATAGTAACTACTTGACTAACTTGTTATTTCATTATGGAAGATATCTGTTAATATCGTCTAGTCAACCGAATGGTTTACCTGCCAATCTTCAAGGAATATGGTGTGATGAATTAAATCCAATTTGGGGTTCTAAATATACGATTAATATTAATACTCAAATGAATTATTGGATGGTAGGTCCATGTGATTTACCAGAAGTAGAATATCCATTATTTGATATGCTCGAAAGAATGAGAGAGCCGGGAAGACTAACCGCTAAGAAAATGTATGGAGCTAGAGGTTTTACAGCACATCATAATACGGATGGTTTTGGCGATACGGCTCCCCAATCTCATGCCATGGGGGCTGCAATTTGGGTATTAACTATTCCATGGTTATGTACTCATATTTGGGAACACTATTTATATTTCCAAGATGAGCGTATTCTTACGGAACATTTTGAAATGATAAAAGAAGCATTTCTTTTCTTTGAAGATTATTTATTTGAGGTGGATGGCTACTTGATGACAGGTCCAAGTGTCTCACCGGAAAATAAATATCGCTTAAAAAGTGGTATTGAAGGAAATGCTTGTCTATCATCTACAATTGATAATCAAATTCTAAGATATTTTTGTGATTCATGCATTGGTATTGCAAAACAATTAGGAGACAATTCGGATTTTATTAGTCGTGTGAAGGAGTTAAAAAAGAAATTACCTAAAACAAAAATAGGTAGTAATGGGCAAATACAAGAATGGCTAGAGGATTATGAAGAAGTAGAGCCTGGTCATAGACACATTTCACCTCTATTTGGGCTTTATCCTTATAATGAGATTGATATTTATAAAACTCCTGAATTAGCAGAAGCAGCGGAAATCACTATAAATAGGAGATTATCAAATGCTAACTTTTTATCTTCGCAGGATAGGGAACAAGCGATTAATAATTGGTTAGTAAGTGGTTTGCATGCTAGTACACAAACAGGTTGGAGCGCTGCATGGTTGATTCATTTTTTTGCGAGACTATATCAAGGTGAGCCTGCTTATAACCAGATTAATGGTTTGTTAAATAATGCGACTCTTGGGAATTTATTTCTTGACCATCCACCATTTCAAATTGATGGTAATTTAGGTTTGGTGAGTGGAATTTGTGAATTATTAGTACAGAGCCATCATAATTGGTTATCCCTAATTCCAGCTTTACCTTCTGCTTGGTCAGAAGGAGAAGTGAAAGGTTTCAGAGTAAGAGGAGGATATAAGGTATCGTTTGCTTGGAAAAATGGGGATATAACATTCCTAAAATTGGAAGGAGGAAACAAAGATCAAAAAGTAAGAGTAAGAATATATGGCAAAAATACTGATGTACAAAATATTGAATTGGTATTTAATTCAGAAAAAATTATTGAGTTAAATTTTTAGGTATAAGTCATGAATAAAGAAAAAATAAAAAGAAAATTAATCACAATACTGTTTGTATGTATTGGGATGTTATGTTTTGGATTGTTAGCAGGAGTTAAGGCTGACAATCGTGTTCAAATGAGAACGACGATTAATAATGAATCGCCATTGTTGCTTTCTCCGTTGTATGGCAATGATAATGGTAACGGATTATGGTGGGGGAACACATTGAAGGGAGCATGGGAAGCTATTCCTGAAGATGTAAAGCCATATGCAGCGATTGAACTTCATCCTGCAAAAGTCTGTAAACCAACAAGTTGTATTCCACGAGATACGAAAGAATTGAGAGAATGGTATGTCAAGATGTTGGAGGAAGCTCAAAGTCTAAACATTCCAGTTTTCTTGGTTATTATGTCGGCTGGAGAGCGTAATACAGTTCCTCCAGAGTGGTTAGATGAACAATTCCAAAAGTATAGTGTGTTAAAAGGTGTTTTAAATATTGAGAATTATTGGATTTACAATAACCAGTTAGCTCCGCATAGTGCTAAATATTTGGAAGTTTGTGCCAAATATGGAGCGCATTTTATCTGGCATGATCATAAAAAATGGTTCTGGGAAACTATTATGAATGATCCGACATTCTTTGAAGCGAGTCAAAAATATCATAAAAATTTGGTGTTGGCAACTAAAAATACGCCAATAAGAGATGATGCGGGTACAGATTCTATCGTTAGTGGATTTTGGTTGAGTGGCTTATGTGATAACTGGGGCTCATCAACAGATACATGGAAATGGTGGGAAAAACATTATACAAACACATTTGAAACTGGAAGAGCTAGGGATATGAGATCCTATGCATCGGAACCAGAATCAATGATTGCTATGGAAATGATGAATGTATATACTGGGGGAGGCACAGTTTATAATTTCGAATGTGCCGCGTATACATTTATGACAAATGATGTACCAACTCCAGCATTTACTAAAGGTATTATTCCTTTCTTTAGACATGCTATACAAAATCCAGCTCCAAGTAAGGAAGAAGTTGTAAATAGAACAAAAGCTGTATTTTGGAATGGAGAAGGTAGGATTAGTTCTTTAAACGGATTTTATCAAGGACTTTATTCGAATGATGAAACAATGCCTTTATATAATAATGGGAGATACCATATTCTTCCTGTAATACATGAGAAAATTGATAAGGAAAAGATTTCATCTATATTCCCTAATGCAAAAATTTTGACTAAAAATAGTGAGGAATTGTCTAGTAAAGTCAACTATTTAAACTCGCTTTATCCAAAACTTTATGAAGGAGATGGGTATGCTCAGCGTGTAGGTAATTCCTGGTATATTTATAATAGTAATGCTAACATCAATAAAAATCAGCAAGTAATGTTGCCTATGTATACTAATAATACAAAGTCGTTATCGTTAGATTTGACGCCTCATACTTACGCTGTTGTTAAAGAAAATCCAAATAATTTACATATTTTATTGAACAATTACAGGACAGATAAGACAGCTATGTGGGCATTATCAGGAAATTTTGATGCATCAAAAAGTTGGAAGAAAGAAGAATTAGAGTTAGCGAACTGGATAAGCAAAAATTATTCCATCAATCCTGTAGATAATGACTTTAGGACAACAACACTTACATTAAAAGGGCATACTGGTCATAAACCTCAGATAAATATAAGTGGCGATAAAAATCATTATACTTATACAGAAAATTGGGATGAGAATACCCATGTTTATACCATTACGGTTAATCATAATGGAATGGTAGAGATGTCTATAAATACTGAGGGGACAGGCCCAGTCTCTTTCCCAACACCAGATAAATTTAATGATGGTAATTTGAATATAGCATATGCAAAACCAACAACACAAAGTTCTGTAGATTACAATGGAGACTCTAATAGAGCTGTGGATGGTAACAGAAATGGTAATTTTAACTCTGGTTCGGTAACACACACTAGGGCAGATAATCCCTCTTGGTGGGAAGTCGATTTGAAAAAAATGGATAAAGTTGGGCTTGTTAAAATTTATAATCGCACAGATGCTGAGACTCAACGACTATCTAATTTTGATGTGATTCTATATGACAATAATAGAAACGAAGTTGCTAAGAAACATGTTAATAGCTTGTCGGGTGAATCTGTTAGTCTAGATTTCAAAGAAAAAGGAGCAAGGTATATTAAAGTTAAATTACTAACGAGTGGTGTACCTTTGAGTTTAGCAGAAGTAGAGGTTTTTAGAGAATCAGATGGTAAGCAATCTGAAGAAGATATAGATAAAATAACAGAAGATAAAGTAGTTTCTACAAATAAGGTAGCTACTCAAAGTTCAACTAATTATGAAGGTGTGGCTGCCTTAGCAGTTGATGGTAATAAAGACGGAGATTACGGACATCATTCGGTGACTCATACTAAGGCAGATTCTAATGCTTGGTGGCAGGTCGATCTGGGAGAAGAGTTTACAGTTTCTAAAGTTGATATTTATAATAGAACAGACGCCGAACCTCAGCGTTTATCTAATTTTGATGTTATTTTTCTATCTTCATCAGGAGAAGAAGTTTTTAGAAGACATTTTGATAAAGTAGTTGATGGTCTGTTATCTTTAAAAGTACCTTCTGTAGGGGCTAAGCTAGTCAAAATAGAATTAAAATCATCAGCTATTCCGTTAAGTTTAGCGGAAGTTGAAGTCTATGGTTCAAAGAGAACTCCGAAGAAACTTTCCAATATTGCGTTAGCAAAAGAAACTAGACAGAGTTCAACGGATTACAATGGTTTTTCTCGTCTAGCAGTTGATGGAAATAAAAACGGAGATTATGGTCATCATTCGGTGACTCATACCAAAGGAGATTCTCCTTCATGGTGGGAGATAGATTTAGCACAAACCGAAGAATTAGAAAAGTTAATTATTTATAATAGAACAGATGCTGAAATTCAGAGATTATCAAATTTTGATATTATTATATATGATTCAAATAATCATGAAGTTTTTAAACAACATATTGACAGTTTAGAAAGCAATAATCTATCCATAGGCTTAAAAGGACTGAAGGGAAAAAAGGTTAGAATTTCTTTGAGAAACGCAGGAATTCCTTTAAGTTTGGCAGAGGTAGAGGTTTATACTTATAAGTAATTTTAAAAATTATCATCGGTAGTATAAAAGAAACAGAAAAATAAGAGGAAAGTATTATGATCCAACATCCACGTATTGGTATTCGTCCGACTATTGATGGTCGTCGTCAAGGTGTACGCGAATCACTTGAAGTACAAACAATGAACATGGCTAAAAGTGTGGCAGATCTTATTTCAAGTACATTGAAATATCCAGATGGAGAACCTGTGGAATGCGTGATTTCTCCATCTACTATTGGTCGTGTTCCAGAGGCTGCAGCTTCACATGAATTGTTCAAAAAATCAAATGTTTGTGCAACAATTACAGTCACACCATGCTGGTGTTATGGTAGTGAAACTATGGATATGTCTCCAGATATTCCTCATGCTATTTGGGGATTTAATGGGACAGAACGCCCAGGAGCTGTCTATCTTGCAGCTGTACTAGCTTCACATGCTCAAAAAGGGATTCCAGCCTTTGGGATTTATGGTAGAGATGTTCAGGAAGCTAATGATACAGATATTCCAGAAGATGTCAAAGAAAAACTTTTACGTTATGCGCGTGCAGCTCTTGCAACTGGCTTGATGAAAGACACTGCTTACCTATCAATGGGTAGTGTTTCGATGGGGATTGGCGGTTCTATTGTAAATCCAGATTTCTTCCAAGAATACCTAGGAATGAGAAATGAATCTGTAGATATGACGGAATTTACACGTCGTATTGACCGTGGTATTTATGACCCAGAAGAGTTTGAACGTGCTATGGTTTGGGTAAAAGAACATATCAAAGAGGGAGTTGACCGAAATCGTGAGGATTTGATTCTTTCTAAAGAAGAAAAAGAAAAACAATGGGAATTTGTTGTAAAAATGTTCATGATTGGTCGAGATCTTATGCAGGGAAATCCTCGTTTAGCAGAACTTGGTTTTGAGGAAGAAGCAGTTGGTCACCATGCTTTAGTAGCTGGTTTCCAAGGTCAACGCCAGTGGACAGACCATTTTCCAAATGGGGACTTTATGGAAACTTTCCTCAATACTCAGTTTGACTGGAATGGTATTCGAAAACCATTTGTATTTGCGACAGAAAATGATTCACTAAATGGTGTATCTATGCTCTTTAATTACTTATTGACGAATACTCCACAAATCTTTGCTGACGTGCGTACTTATTGGAGTCCAGAGGCTGTTAAACGTGTAACGGGACATACTTTAGAGGGTCGTGCTGCAGCTGGCTTCTTACATCTAATCAACTCAGGTTCTTGTACATTGGATGGTACAGGTCAAGCTAGTCGTGATGGAAAACCTGTTATGAAACCATTCTGGGAGTTGGAAGAAAGTGAAGTGCAGGCTATGCTTGAAAACACAGACTTCCCACCAGCAAACCGCGAATACTTCCGTGGAGGAGGATTCTCAACTCGCTTCTTGACGAAGGGGGATATGCCAGTAACAATGGTACGTCTCAATCTTTTAAAAGGAGTTGGTCCAGTGCTACAAATTGCAGAAGGTCACACACTTGAACTTCCTGAAGATGTTCACCATACTTTAGATAATCGTACAGATCCAGGATGGCCAACTACTTGGTTTGCTCCACGTTTGACAGGAAAAGGTGCTTTCAAGTCTGTCTATGACGTCATGAATAATTGGGGGGCTAATCACGGAGCCATAACATATGGACACATTGGTGCAGACTTGATTACCTTGGCTTCTATGTTGAGAATTCCTGTCAATATGCATAATGTACCTGAGGAAGATATCTTTAGACCTAAAAATTGGTCCTTATTTGGAACAGAGGATCTAGAATCAGCAGACTATCGTGCATGTCAGTTGTTGGGACCACTACATAAATAAAACTTGTTTATATAGGAGGTGAGCTTGCGTCCCTCCTATCCTTTTAAAAATATTTGTTAGATATTTCACAAATGATTGAAAGCGAATACAAAAAGTAATATAATGATGTTAAATAGATGGCGCGAAGGCGCAGGAGGAAAATTATATGGCTACATTTTATGTTCCGGCAGTCAACCTTATTGGAAAAGGTGTTGTAAATGAAGTGGGTCCTTATATCAAGGAACTTGGCTATAAAAAGGCACTTTTGGTGACAGACAAGTTCATCGAAGGCAGTGACATTTTGCCTAAGGTTTTAAAACCGCTAGATACAGAAGAAATCGAATATGTCATCTTTAGTGATGTAGAGCCAAACCCTACTTGTAAGAATGTCACAGATGGGGTAGCTGTTTTGCAAGAACATGGCTGTGACTTTATCATCAGTCTTGGTGGTGGGTCTCCACAGGATGCAGCTAGTTGTATCTCTATCATGGCTACAAATGGTGGAAAACCACAGGATTATGAAGGACTTCATAAATCTGCTAAAAAAGGCCTTCCTGTTGTAGCTATCAATACTACTGCAGGTACATCAGCAGAAATTACTATTAACTATGTGATTACCGACGAAGAACGCAAGGTTAAGATGGTCATGGTTGATAAGAATAGCCTTGCTCTTATCTCTGTCAATGACCCTGAATTGATGATTTCAAAACCTCAAGCTTTGACTGCTGCGACAGGTATGGATGCTCTGACCCACGCAGTTGAAGCTTTGGTAACACCTGGTGCTTATGATGTGACCAAGAAACTCTCTATCGGAGCTATTGAGCTTATCAAGGAATACCTTCCTCGTGCTGTAGCAAATGGACACGACATTGAAGCGCGTGAAGGTATGGTCAATGCCATCTTCCTTGGTGGTATGAGCTTTAATAATGCTGGTCTTGGCTATGTTCACTCAATGGCTCACCAACTCGGCGCAGTATATAATTTGCCTCATGGCGTGTGCTGTGCTATGTTGCTACCAGTTATAGAACGTGAAAATGCTAAACGTGTACCAGAAGCTTTTCGCAATGTTGCTAAAGCCTTGGGCCTTCATGTAGAAGGTAAATCAGATCAAGAATGTGCCGATTATGCAATTGCTGAGATTGAGAAGTTTTCTGAGACAGTAGGTATTCCTAAGAAATTGACTGAACTTGGTATTGAAGAAAAAGATTTCGACTTTGAATATCTTTCTAAGAATGCTTTGATTGATGCATGCGCACCAGGAAATCCATTTATGCCAACCTTAGAAGAAACGATTGCCTTTTATAAAGAGTTGTTTTAGCAAGAGATTTGACGACAATGTGACAATTCACCTCTAATTATTGACATTTCAGGAAAAATCGCAGTAAAAACTGCACAGACTTCTTTAAATGTGCTATAATACAGGAAAAAATAATAATGGAGGTCACGATAATGGCAACATTTTTGATGATTTTTGTGGTGGTTTGTGTGCTTCTATTGGTGATAGTCACACTGAGTACAGTTTATGTGGTTCGTCAGCAGTCGGTGGCGATTATTGAACGCTTTGGGAAATACCAAAAGGTTGCCAATAGCGGTATTCATATTCGATTGCCTTTTGGAATTGACTCGATTGCAGCTCGGATTCAGTTGCGCTTGTTGCAAAGTGATATTGTGGTTGAGACTAAGACCAAGGACAATGTGTTCGTTATGATGAATGTGGCGACTCAGTACCGTGTCAATGAGCAGAGCGTGACAGATGCCTACTATAAACTCATGCGTCCAGAATCTCAGATTAAATCTTATATCGAAGATGCTCTTCGCTCTTCTGTTCCCAAATTAACCTTGGATGAACTGTTTGAGAAAAAAGATGAGATTGCCCTTGAGGTTCAACACCAAGTAGCAGAAGAAATGACCACTTACGGCTACATTATCGTGAAAACCTTGATTACCAAGGTTGAACCAGATGCAGAAGTCAAGCAATCCATGAATGAAATCAATGCGGCGCAACGTAAGCGGGTCGCAGCGCAAGAATTGGCAGAAGCTGACAAGATTAAAATCGTCACTGCAGCTGAAGCCGAAGCAGAAAAAGACCGCCTTCATGGTGTGGGGATTGCCCAACAACGTAAGGCGATTGTGGATGGATTGGCAGAGTCTATCACCGAACTCAAGGAAGCCAATGTTGGCATGACAGAAGAACAAATCATGTCCATCCTCTTGACCAACCAGTATTTGGATACCTTGAATACCTTTGCCTCTAAAGGAAATCAGACTATCTTTTTACCAAATACTCCAAATGGTGTAGATGATATCCGTACACAAATCTTGTCAGCCCTCCGTGCTGAGAAGAAATAATAGACTAAAGAGCTTGGCAACAGGCTCTTTTTACATTGCGGTTGTTAAGAAAAGCAAAAAACATTGATATACATTTAACTAAACATTATTGTATGTTGTTGCCCTTAACTTGGAATGATAAGGGAATAACTAGAAAGATTTGTGAATACAAACTATTTCTGATATACTAACTATACAGTAATAATGAATGATGGGAGATGGGATGAAAGAATTTCAATTTGAGAGAAAGCAGCGTTTTTCTTTGAGGAAATATGCAATAGGAGCTTGTTCGGTCTTGCTAGGAACGAGTTTATTTTTTGCTGGTGTGGATCCTCAATCTGTACAGGCTACAGAAACGAGTTCAACACTAATTTCAAGTCATTATTTGGATGAGCAGGATTTATCTGAAAAGCTGAAATCTGAGTTGCAATGGTTTGAAGAAAATAAGATTGAGGTAAAAGAGGGAAAAGAATACTATTTTATCTATCGAAAATTGGCTACCAGATTACCAGAAACAGGTCTTTTTTCTAATGATGGGATGTTTATCTTGGGAGCAGGATTATTATTGCTTTCCTTCACTTTAATCAAGAGAAAAAAGGGAGCGTCTTACTTCCTTGTGACAGTCTTTGCTGTTGGTGGTTGGGGAGCATCCATCTCTGCTTTCGAAAATCTGGTAGAATTGCAACCAGCCCTTGTTAAGAGAGTAGAAGGTCAGTTTTTACCAAGTCCTGAAAGAGTCCAAGGATATGAATTTACGGGATATTATTTGGTAAGAGATAGTGCTAGCAAGGAACTTTCTGTTGATAAGGTAGAATCGCCAGCATTATCTCAAAAGGAGGGCAGTTCAGAACCTCAATCTAAGAAGATTGTACCACAGACTGCATCGCATTTTAGCTCGACTGAAGACCTTGTGCAATCTCCTCAACCATCCTACGCAGTTGAGAAAATTGTTGAAGCTCCTGCAAGCAAACAAGCTCCTGCTGAAATTGGATCTATAGGTACTAAGGAAGAAGTTGCAGGAAATCCCCAAGTAGAACAACCGAAAGCAGAAGATAATAGTGATTATAAAACAAGTCCTGAGGAAGGTGTGTTAAATGCCACAGTAGAGAAACCAGAATTGCTAGCCACTACAGAGGAGGTTGCTTTCCAAACGATAGAACAAGAAGATGCAACCTTAGCTAAAGGGCAAACTAAAGTTGTTCAAGAAGGTGTTGTTGGTGAACGCACCATCTATACGGAAGTCACTGTTGTTAATGGGGAAAAATCTAGCAAAGTTATAGAAAATATAATCACAAAAGAGCCGGTGGACAAGGTGATTGCAGTTGGGACTAAGGAAGAAGATGAACCAAAATCTGAGGAAGGTAGACCAGTTCAACCTGAAAAAACTCCAATAGTAGAGAATGAAACAGAGACAAAACCAGCTGATGGAATAGGACAACCAAGACCAGGAGCAGAAGAAACGCCGGGTACAGAAGCAACACCAGGCGAGAAACAAACACCTGACAAACCCGAAGCCGAGCCGAAGCAACCAGAACCAGCAACCTCAGCCGTGGAATCAGGGGGTGAGGAAAATCAAACTCTTGTCCAACAAGGTACTGAGTCCCAGCCACCATCTAAAGAAACTGCTGAGACCAAAGATTCTGAGCCAGAAGGCCCAGCCGTGGAATCAGGGGGCGAGGAAAATCTAACTCATGCCCCACAAGGTACTGAGTCCCAGCCACCATCTAAAGAAACTGCTGAGACCAAAGATTCTGATCCAGCAACCCCAGCCGTGGAATCAGGGAGAGAAGAAGACCAATCTCCTGCGGGACAAAAGGGTGAGGAGAACCAGCTGGAGAATCCAGTTGAGGGGGTAAAAGATGTTGGTGAATCTGCCCCACAAGAAACCCAAAACCAACCAGAACAAACGCCTTCATCTCCAGAGGTCAACCCAAGTCAAGGAAACGAACCAGAATCAGCTGTTCAGCCTGAACCCTTATCTCCCCAAGAACAGTCAGATTCACAAGTGCAACCAACTGTCCCAAGTCCAGTAACGAAAGAAAAAATACTGGACTATAAAACAATCTATACAGCTTCACCAGCTTTAAATTACAAAGAGCAACGAGTAGAAGTAGCAGGCGAAAATGGTAAGGAAGTGACAACTACTTCTTACAGTTTTGATGAAAGTACTGGGAAAATAGTAGAACACACCTCAACAAAAATAGAGAAACAACCGGTGGATAGAATTGTTAAGATTGGGAATGTAGAAGAAACAAGATCAACAGTCAAAAGACGTGAACAGTTTGTTGCGGATGAGGCACTTGATAAAGGGGTTAAAGTAGTTAGAGAACAAGGTCAGGACGAAGAAACGACAACAATAAAAGTTTACAAAGTAAATGAACAAACAGGAGACTTGACTGAGCCAGATGTAACGACAAAAGTCGCTAAGCCAATGCAAGCGAAAATAACGGCAGTAGGAACTAAGTCTAAGGTTGAAATAAAGGATACTCCGTTTGAAACACGATATGTAGCAGATGAGACGCTAAGTTATAAGGAAAAAGTAGAAACACCAGGTGAAAAAGGGCGTACAGTATCAACTACAAAATACACAGTAAATCAAGAAACAGGAGCTATCTCAGAAGAAACTACAACAGAAAACACTCCAGCTAAAGACAAAATAGTAAAAGTTGGAAATGTAGAAAAGATAGTGTCACCTATTGATATTACTGAGGAAAGAAAAGATGATCCTGAACTTCCGAAAGGAAAAGAAGAGGTTCAAAGTGAAGGCGAGCAAGGGGAAACAACCGTCACTAAAACTTATGAAGTTAATTCTGAGACAGGAGAGTTAACAAATCCAGTAGAGAAAACTGAAACAACTAAAGCTATGCGCCAAAAAGTAATCTTGGTTGGTACTAAAGAAGACAAACCGCATTTACTGCCAGAAAATAGTGAGTTAGAAAATGCAGTGGATGTGATGGAAGCTAGTAGAGAAATGAAGTCTGTAGACTTCTTAACAGATGAAAAAATAAAAGCGCAACTAACTCCACCTGCTTTAGAAATAGAGCGCGATTTTTATAAAAAACGCAGTGAGTTGAAAAAAACGCAACCGCAGATAAGGGATGATGAAGTAAAAGAAATTCTACGAAAAGAATATCTTGAAAAATTATCGATTAAAGAAACACTCGATGCGACTAAAACCGATTTAGAAGCTAGTTTGAAAAAAGTTGCGGCGCATACCTTGAGTATTTTAGGTGATAATCAACAAAATAGAGAAAAAGTAAAAGGTGATATTGAAGCTAATAAAGAGAAAATATTACTAGGGTTATCCTATATCAATCGTTTTTATAATATTGATTTTGGAGATACCAATATCCGTGATATTCTAGCTTATAATCCAAGCTCGTTCGGTAAAAAAGACCTTACTTCATTAGATTGGTTAACACACCTTGGGTCTATGAGTTATGATGAATTAAGATTAACGAATAGTCCAAAAACATTTGAGAAATACTTTGGTAAAATTACAGATAAACCAACGCTATTAGATTTCCTAGATTACAATAGAACTACATTCACTAATATGGATGGCGATACGTGGTTGAAGAAAGCGACTAAAGCTATCGTAGTTGAAAAAGCTTCGAAAGAAAAACCTGATGAAAAAGTAGACTTATATACAAAATTAACTACGCCTCCTGAGAAATATGGAGCAGAAGAACTTCAAATAAAAAATAGAAGACAACACAATATAGCTACATTATTAGGTTTAGTGAATATTAAAGAACCAAGCGTGTATGCTATAACTAACATAGCGACGGTAACCTACGGAAACATCGGAACGTATATGGATACTTCTTTAGAGAAAACCAATAAAGCTAAGTATACCGAAGAGCTTAATAAGGTTAAAGAATTGATAGAATTAACAGCTACAAGGCAGGCTAATTATGTTGATACTTTATATAGAATAACAAAAGAAGAAAATCGTCCGAAACTAATTACAAATAGAGTAATTGTCGATACGATGAAACAATATACTGCAGACGTAAATGCTAGAATAAATACTACATGGTCTAAAGAATCAGGACCAACAGCAGATAAAGGGGTTAAAGACTTTATGACACCTCTAGGATTGTATTCACCATCGCAAAATGTAGGTGCAGAAGCCAATGGAGTGGGTGTCCGTTACTTCATAGATAGAGTTCTGGATGATAGAGGTTCAGCTACTTATTCTCATGAAATGACGCATTTATTAGACAGAACAGTACTGTTTAATAATCATGGTCGTCGAGATGGTACAGCGGCAGAGTTTTATGCTAGAGGAATTTTTGAAAATTCTTACACACCAGAAAAAGATACGTATTTTAACCTAAACTTTGTTTTTGACGAAAGTAAGAAAAATGGCTTCTACAACAAAACGCCAGATAGATTCAAAACAGATGCAGACTTGAAATCTTATATGCATGGAAGTTTTGATGTGTTATATAGTTTAGATTATTTAGAAGCGGAAGCAACAAAACAACTTTCAGCGGCAGATAAAACTAAATACTTCAAGAAAATAACTCCGATTACTTCAACTGGGACTAGAACACCCGTAACATACACAAATCCAGCAGTTCAAGCTACGCACAAGAGTGAAAAAATCTCAGAAATCACACTGGCAGAAGCGGAAAAACTAACGGATATCAATAGCTTGATTGATAATAATATTTTAGTGAACCGTTACATTATAAAAGGATTTACTGATAAAGGTACTATTCAAGCTAATGGGTATTATTTAGTGGATATGTTTGATACCATTTATGGTGTTAGTCAAAATGACTCTGGTATGAGTGGGGATATCACCTTTAGAAAACAAGCCTTTGAACTTATGGGTGCTCTAGGATATTATGAGGGATTCGTACCTTATGTATCGAATCAGTTTAAAGTAGAAGCAGAAGCGGCAGGAAAACCATTATCCGATAAGTATATTTTTGAAAAAATTCTAGGAAAATCTTACGCAGCTTTCAAAAAAGAGCAAATAACTGAGCGTGTTGAGAAATTAGGTAAGTTAAAACTAATTACTATAAATTACAATGGAAAAGAAGAAGTGATTGATAGTAAAGAAAAATTACAAGAGCTTATGAATAAAGCTGTTTTAGCTGAACTAGCCCATATAAAAGCAGGCAATACCACGGCTAAAAAGTTTGAGTTTATCGAAACCCCAGTTCAAAAACTGAAAAAAGCGATTTATAAAGCTTATCTCAAAGATTCAGATGACTTTAGACAGTCGATTTACAATAGTTAAGACAAAAGGGACATCTCTCTGGAATGAACATTCAGAGAGGTGTTTTTTGCTCTCTTGTAAGGTTTGACCTTATTTCTTGAAAATGACAGTTTGCTTGAATATGGAGTGATTTTCAGACTTTTCCACAAATTATAGAATCTTTTCTGAGGATTTAGGGAGTGATGGAGGAAGTATTGAAAGCGCTTTTGTTTTGTGCTATAGTCAAGTAAATCGAGTCGTTTAAAGAGGAATGCTTGTATGAGAAGAGAAGAAGTTTTACGAAATCACTGGTTTTTTAGCCAAGAGATGGGGAAGGAAGAGGCCTTGGCGTTGGATTTTCAGAGGGGAAATTGGCAGGCCATTCAAGTGCCACATGACTGGAGTATTTACAATGATTTTGACCAGTATTCGCCAGCGCAAAATGAGGGTGGCCAGTTAAACGGGGGTCAGGCTTGGTATCGGACACAGTTTTACTTGGAAGAAGATGCCAGTCTTGTTTCGGTGCGTTTGCTCTTTGATGGGGTTTACATGAATGCCCAAGTCTATATCAACGGGCAAGTGCTGGGCTATTATCCCAATGGCTATACACCCTTTTCTTATGATATCACCCCTTATCTAAGAAACGATGGGACAGCCAACCAGCTTGCGGTTTTTGTGGAAAATCAGCAACCTAGCAGTCGTTGGTACTCTGGTAGCGGTATTTACCGAGAAGTAAAATTGTTGATGACAGATTCGGTGCATCTGGATTTATATGGGATTAAGATAGCAAGTCCCAAGCTCAAGGAACAAAGAGATGGATGGGTGGAAACTCAGCTTACAAGTAAGGTTTCAAATGACGGACCTCAGTCCGTGTCGGCGTATTTGGAGCAGAGTGTCTGGTATGATGGACAACAGCTGTCAGACTGGCAGGCGACAGACTCTCTAGTGATTGAGTCTGGGGACAAATATTCTTTCCAACAAGCCGTATCAATTTTCCAACCTTTGCTTTGGGATATTGATCACCCTCACCTTTACCAATTGAAGACTCGCCTTTACAAAAATGGCATTTTGGTTGATGAAGAAGAGGAGACCTTTGGTTACCGCTATATGGATTGGCAAGCGGATAAGGGCTTCTTTCTAAATGGTCGCTGGTTGAAGATTCATGGGGTTTGTTTGCACCATGACTACGGAGCGCTGGGAGCTGTGGAAAACAGGTCCGCTGCTGAGAGACGATTGCGCCAGATGAAGGAAATGGGCGTCAATGCTATTCGAATTACCCATAATCCAGCCAGTAGTATTTTGCTGGATCTAGCTACCAAAATGGGCCTACTCATCCAAGAAGAAGCCTTTGATACCTGGTATGGAGGCAAGAAAGAATATGACTATGGTCGGTTTTTTGAGGAAGAAGCGACTCATCCAGAAGCGAAAGCAGGCGATTTCTGGTCAGATTACGATTTGCGTACTATGATTGAGCGTGGCAAGAACAATCCAGCCGTCTTTATGTGGTCCTTGGGAAATGAAGTCAGCGAAGCAAATGGCGATGCTCATTCATTGAAGACTATCAAACGTTTGCTAGGAAGAGTCAAAGAAGTGGATGATAGCCGTTTTGTGACCATGGGAATGGACCAGTTCCGCTTTGGAGATGGATCTGGAGGCCATGAAAAGATTGCTGATTTGTTGGATGTGGTGGGCTTGAATTACTCGGAAGACAATATTGATGGGATTCGCAAAAGACATCCCAAGTGGCGACTTTACGGGTCTGAAACCTCATCGGCTACAAGGACGCGTGACAGCTATTTTCGTCCAGATAAGGAATGGGTTGGGGATAATCGCCGCGTGCGGAATTTTGAACAGTCAGACTATGGCAATGATCGGGTTCCTTGGGGGAAGACAGCGACGGCTTCTTGGATAGCAGATAGAAATCGGCTAGACTATGCGGGTCAGTTTATCTGGACAGGAGTGGACTATATCGGTGAACCGACTCCTTGGCACAATCAAAATGACACGCCTGTAAAGAGTTCCTATTTTGGGATCGTGGATACGGCAGGGACTCCTAAAAATGACTATTATCTCTATCAAAGTCAGTGGTTGGACCTAGATCAGCTTCCCATGGTTCATATCCTGCCCCACTGGAATTGGGAAATCCACAAGAGTTATCAACAAGTTGTGGATAAGTATGGGGGTATCCCTGTTCGAGTGTATTCAAATGCCCGTTCTGTAGAGCTATTTCTAAATGGAAAATCCAAAGGCAGGAAGACTTTTCAGGAAAAATGGACTTCAGATGGTAGAAAATACCAAGAGGGAGAAGGTTATGACCAGCTCTATCTTGAATGGAGTTTGCCCTATCAACCGGGAGAATTGCATGCTGTAGCCTATGACCGTCAAGGTCAGCTTGTGGCAGAAGATAGGGTGGTGACTGCAGGTAAGCCAGCCAAAATCGGATTACATGCCGAGAAAACAAAACTGGAGCCAGATGGGCAAGACCTCCTCTATCTCTATTTTGATGTATTGGACAAGGATGGAAATTGGGTTCCGACTGCTTCCAATCAGCTTCATTTTGAAATTGAAGGCCCTGCTCGCATTGTGGGTGTGGATAATGGCAGGCAGGCCAGTCGTGAACGTTACAAGGCTCAGAAAAATGGTTGTTTTAAGAGGAAAGCCTTTCATGGCAGAGGTGTCCTCTTAGTTCAGAGCTTGGAGCAGGCAGGCCAAGTCAGAGTAAAGGCCAGTGCCAGAGGACTAGAGCCAGCAAGTTTTGATCTCTTAGTGGGAGAGGCTTTTGATTGCCAGCCAGTGAAAAATCAGCGCTTGTTTGAGATTCGAGTGGACAAGCAGGCAGGATTACAAGAAGGGGATTCCCCAGCCATTGGACTTTATCCACAAACTGTGGATAACCCTGTGAACAAAGTGGGGAATAGTGAAGTGATTTGGGAGACGAGTGGTAGTGCCCACGCCATTATTAAGCAGGGAGTGCTTCATTGCTTGTCTGCAGGGGACTTGGTTATTAGTGCTATTTATCAAGGGAAAACCTATCAAACTCATTTGCAGGTTGCAGAAAATACCTCACTAGGGCAGGCAGTTTCTGTACGATCTCTTCGCTTATATACAGATAAGGGTACTTATCCACAGCTGCCATCTTCAGTCTTGGTGGACTATGAGTCTGGTAGTGCAAAAGGAGTCAAGGTTGTTTGGGAGGAGATTCCTGAAGAAGATTTGGCAAGATTTCATGAGTTTACGGTATCTGGCCAGCTAGAGGGACTGGATTTAAAGGCTTCGGCTCAGGTTTGTGTTCAAGGGATTTGCGCTATTGAGCCTGAAAGGGTTTGGACGCTTGTCAAGGAAGCCCCACATTTACCAGACCGAGTCAAGCTAGTCTTATCAGATGGCAGACGAGATACGGCCAAGGTGACTTGGGATGAACTAGATCCTCAAATCTATGCTCAGGTAGGAGAATGTATTCTTACAGGACAGGTAGCGGGCTGTGAATTGCCAGCAACAGTCACCATTCATGTGACAGATGCTAGTGTAGATGGGGAAGTCATTTCCAATCAATGGACAGGGTCCAATCTGCCTCTGGTCTTTGCTTCCCACTCAGAGCCGAATCACCCAGCCTCATATCTCAATGACAAGGTCATTGCTCGGAAGAAATCGACAGCCAATACTTGGATTGCTAAGTCAGATCAAGCCAGCGTGGGTATTCTTTTTGGAGACGCAGGCATTTTGAAACCGCGATTTGTGGATAATGTGACCTTGTATTATGTTGAAAATCAAAACTATGTGGCGGTGAATCCTACCCATATTGATTATTATGTAGGGAATGAGCCTAGCTTGCCTCGGACTCCCAATCATTTGGATAAGGATTCCCTGCTCAAGCAAGAGGAGAATTGGCGCCCTGTATCAGCTGTCCGAAAAGTTTCAAGCGACAAGGATGAAGAGCTTCATTTTGAATTTGATAAGGTAGAGACTTATTCCCTTCGTCTTCGATTTGAAGGATTGGCAAGCCCTCTAGCGTTAACAGAATTGCAAGTACATGCCAAAAAAGTGAAGAAAAGTGTAGATAGGAAATAGTATGGTAAGAGAAATAAAACCGCATGGCCCTTTGCCTAGTCAGGCCCAGCTAGCTTATTTAGAGGATGAACTAGCAGCCTTTATCCATTTTGGCCCCAATACCTTTTATGATCAGGAATGGGGGACAGGTCAGGAGGATCCTGAACGCTTTAATCCGACACAGTTAGACGCGCGTGAGTGGGTTCGCGTACTCAAGGAAACGGGCTTTAAGAAGTTGATTTTGGTGGTCAAGCACCACGACGGCTTTGTCCTCTATCCGACAGCTCACACAGATTATTCGGTCAAGGCCAGTCCTTGGAGGAATGGAGAAGGGGACTTGCTCCTTGAAGTATCCCAAGCTGCCACAGAGTTTGATATGGATATGGGGGTCTACCTATCACCCTGGGATGCCCGCAGTCCTCTCTATCATGTGGAGCGAGAGGCGGACTATAATGCCTATTATCTGGCTCAGCTGCAGGAAATCTTATCAAATCCTGCTTATGGTAATGCAGGAAAATTTGCTGAGGTCTGGATGGATGGTGCCAGAGGAGAGGGTGCTCAAAAGGTCAATTATGAATTTGAAAAATGGTTTGAAACCATTCGTGAACTGCAGGGCGATTGCTTAATTTTTTCAACAGAAGGCACCAGTATACGCTGGATTGGCAATGAACGAGGGTATGCAGGTGATCCCCTGTGGCAAAAGGTGAATCCTGACAAACTAGGAACAGAAGCAGAGCTGGACTATCTTCAGCACGGAGATCCCTCGGGCACGATTTTTTCAATCGGTGAGGCAGATGTTTCTATCCGGCCGGGCTGGTTTTACCATGAGGATCAGGATCCTAAGTCTCTTGAGGAGTTGGTCGAAATCTACTTTCACTCGGTGGGGAGGGGCACACCTCTCTTACTCAATATTCCGCCGAATCAAGATGGGCTCTTTGATGCAAAGGATATTGAACGCCTCTATGAATTTGCGGCCTATCGCAATGAGCTCTATAAAGAAGATTTGGCTCTGGGAGCTAAGGTATCTGGTCCTGCTCTTTCCGTAGACTTTGCCTGTCACCACTTGACAGACGGCCTTGAGACCAGCTCTTGGGCAAGCGACGTAGGCTTGCCAATCCAGTTAGAATTCGACTTAGGGTCACCTAAAACTTTTGATGTCATTGAGTTAAGAGAAGATTTGAAGCTAGGGCAACGAATCGCTGCTTTTCATGTGCAAGTAGAGGTGGACGGCGTCTGGCAGGAATTTGGTAGGGGCTTTACAATTGGTCATAAACGCCTCTTGCGAGGTTCGCTAGTAGAGGCACAGAAGGTGCGCGTGATGATTACAGACTCACAGGATTTACCTGTATTGACCAAGATTTCACTCTATAAAACTCCTAGCTTATCAAAAAAAGAAGTTGTTCAGGGACTAGCATTGGCAGAAAAAAGCCTAGCTGTAGCAAAGGGAGAGACTCTTCATTTTAGGATTGAACGTAGCGAAAGTAATATTCCTTTGGAAGCTAAGATTTCGATTCAACCGGGGACAGGTGTCCATGGTGTCGCCTATCAGGACGATATTCAAGTCCTTCAATTCCAAGCAGGGGAAATCAAAAAAGATTTGACCATACCAACCCTGTATTTTGCTGCTGATAAGACTTTAGATTTTTATCTAAATCTGACTGTTGATGGACAACTGATTGATCAAGCTCATATTTTAGTTGAAACGAGATAAAATATCTTTATAATTCATTTCTTTTCCGAATAAATAGATAGTAGCAGTAAATCTAGCAAACCTAGATTTAAAACTGTGGTATAATAAAAGGAGGAAAAGGATGATTCTAAGACATCCGGGCATTAGCCCAACCAACGACTTGGTTGCTAAGAAGATTTTTAGTAACCCAGAAATCACTTGTCAATTTATTCGCGATATGCTGGATTTACCAGCCAAAAATGTGATCATTTTGGAGGGAAGCAATATTCATGTCTTGCCTTCCCTCCCCTACTCGGCCCAGGATTTCTATACCAGTATAGATGTTTTAGCGGAGTTAGATAATGGAACCCAAGTAATCATTGAAATTCAAGTTCATCATCAGAATTTTTTCATCAATCGCCTATGGGCTTATCTGTGCAGTCAGATCAATCAAAATCTTGAAAAAATTCGCCAACGCGAAGGTGATACTCACCAGAGCTATAAACACATTGCACCAGTCTATGCCATCGCCATTGTGGATAGCAACTACTTCCAAGATGATTCTGCCTTTCACAGTTTTAGTATGCGAGAGGATACGACAGGTGAGGTTTTAACTATTACCAATAACGGACAAGAAAACCATCTGGTCAAGATGGCATTCTTGGAATTAAAAAAATATAGAGAAACCAGCAAGGATAGCGTTCGCAAGCCATGGTTGGAGTTTTTCGGGAACAAGCCCTTTACTCAACAACCTGAGCGAGCTATCAGCCAAGCAGATCAACTGCTAGACTACAAGAGCTGGTCCGAGGAGGACAGGAAGATGTTTAGTCAACTACGTATGCGAGAAGAACAAGCTTTGTTAGCACAGGACTATGCCTTGGAAACAGCTAGGGAGGAAGGGAAATTTTTTGCCTTCCTAGATATGGTTCGTCAAGGTCTTCTGACTTCGGAGGTTGCGAGTCAGCAACTGGGTATGTCAGTCGCGGAGTTTGAAGCGTTGCTGAAAGACCATCATAAATAAGACCTAAAAAATACAGAGAAATCAGCAAAGACGAGGTTCGCAAGCCGTGGTTAGAGTTTTTCGGGAATAAACCCTTTACTCAGGAACCCGAGCGAGCCATCAGCTAAGCAGACCAACTGCTAGACTACAAGAGCTGGTCTGAGGAGGACAGGAAGATGTTTAGTCAACTACGTATGCGAGAAGAACAAGCTTTACTAGCTCATGACTATGCCTTGGAAACAGCTAGGGCAGAAGGTCTTGAACAAGGACGAGCGGAAGGCCTTGAACAGGGACTGGAGCGTGGGAAACTCTTTGCCTTCCTGGATATGGTCCGTCAAGGTCTTCTGACTTCCGAGGTTGCCAGCCAGCAATTAGGTATGACCGTCGCCGAGTTTGAGGAATTACTATAATATAGGAACAGATGACATGTTGCCAAAATGAGGTAGCATGTTTTATTTTAGCTTTAGTTGTTAGTTGCAACAGGCAGACCAGCCAGAGAATGCTAATACTTTTAGGTCGTAATTAGGATGTGGGAGTCAGTCATATTTCTACGGTGAGGCGACTCTGGCGTGTTTAGCCTTTGAATTTTAAGAGAATAGTGCATATGAGAGATAGGGTCTGGTTTTGTCGGGCTCTGCTAGAAAGCTATCAGAGAATCTGGGCATTTAACTGACAGGTTCTCTTTTTTGGAAGAAAAAAAGCTAAAAACCTAAAAATTTTTGTATATTTATTTTACGAATGTTTTGTTTAAAAATAGTAGAATAGTTCCTTTTAGGTATCAAAGTTATCTGCTTTTCAAAATAAAAAGATTTTATCCAAATTCATTTCCGAATTTCAGGTTTTAATACAATATAATAACATGAAGAAAATCAAAATATTTTCCTGATTTTGAAGTTAAAAAATTCATAATTTTGGTTATAAAAACGAACAAATTGTGAAAATTGTCTGAAAATGTTTTTTTTTTTTTGCGAATTTGATAAGCATTTAGTTTGCATATATATCACTTATCATGTACAATGAAGAAGTAAAGTATCACATGCAAAACCTCGTCCATGGCGAGGAATCTTTGCATGTAGATATGGACATAAAAAATATTTTTAAGGAGAACACAATAAGTGGAGAAGAAATCGCCTATGAGTCGTGTTGAACGCTCGCACCGTGAAAAAGTCACACGTTACTCAATCCGTAAATATAGTTTTGGAGCAGCCAGTGTAGCAGTTGCTGCCCTGTTCATGTTCTTGGGAAATGGAGCTGTATCAGCTAATGAGTTAAGCAAACAAGAGACATCTCTAGCAGCTCCAGGGCTAGCCTCTGAACATGAGGGACCACAAGAAGCAGAAAGTGCTTCGGTAGTAGCACCAGCTTCTGATGCCCAATCAACTCCAGCAGCACAACCAGTCGTAGAAGAACCAGCAAAACCAGCTGCACCAGAAGTAACAACTCCAGCTTTGGACAAAAAGCAACTTGAAAACTACATTTCAGAAGTTAAATCAAAACTTTCTGCAGGTACGTATGCTAATAAAACAGAGGAGAGCCTTGCTCTTTTGAATGGTGAATTGGCTTCTGCTGAGTCTGTACTCGCTTCTGCAACTAGTCAAGATGAATTGAACGTAGCTTACAGAAACCTTGTCACTACAGTAAGCTCAAAATTAAAAAACAAACCAAAAGATTCAAAAGACGCTCCGAAAGTAGATACTACTAACGGACAACCAACTGTAGGTAAAAAAGCAGAAAACACTGAGAAAAAATCAGAATCTAACGCAATCGAAAACACAGGTTTAAACGACCCACGTAACGATAAAGAGATTGATAAAGAGAATGCGTTTAGAGCTGAGACGACTGAGACTAAAGGCGACATTAGCTATACTCTGGAATATTCAAATCAATCTAAAAAAGAAATCTACTTATACAATGAAGAAAATGCGGATGTTAGTATTTCTGTAAATTCAACCGCTGGAAATATTGTAAAAGCCTATGTTAAGGGAGGAAGCGGTCAGTATTTAGATAAACGAGATATACATTCGGATCCTAAACCAGAGGAAACAGATGGTTGGGGTTGGACTTATCACTCTGTTTTAACACCAGCTCAAGGACCGGTAACAGTTCGAGTAACAGGGAAACCAAATGATAAGTTCAAAGAACTTCCTGCATATACAAAACAAGAAAACCAAGATGCTGGATTAGGTGCTAGGTTTATGCAAATTTATGATGCAGCAGGAGGAAAGATTGAAGCAGGAGCAGGTACAAACGGAGAGGGTTATTTCAGACTAGTTGTTAAATCTCAAACATACAAATACAGCATTCAACAACCAGAAAATAACGCTAATAAAATTGCTGTTTCAGATATTAACAACTTAACGGAAAATGATATTCAGAAAATTAAAGACCAAATCAAGATTGGATATTCTACAACTAGCCAAGATGCTAGACTAGAATCTAAAAAAGGTACAACTTTAGATAATAGAGCTGAAGTTGTTGAAAACATTGAAGTAAATGGACAAAATATTGTTGTAACCTATAAAGATGGTTCAGTAGACACTACTCCAGTTGCAGATGTGGCACGTACGGATCTGGATCCTGTAGTGGAGTTCCCGTTCTCTGATGAACCTAAACGAGAAATTTATGTGTACGGAGCAGAAGAAAACTCATTCGACATCAAAATTAAAGACGATGCGGATAAGATTAAAAGTGCGACTTTATTACAATGGGGAAGTAATCCGTTTAAACCTGTAGCAGGTGAAACAGATAAAGTCAATACACAATATGGATATACAGCTAATGTTATTTCTTCTGAAACAACAGCCACAGAAGCTAAGCCAGCAGTTATTACATACTCAGGTACCCCAGCTCCAGAAGGGTCATTTACACAAGCTAAATTAGAGGCTGCAACCAAAGGAGAGAACCCTCCAGGCGTAGCTTTAGGATGGCGTTACTTAAAAGTAGTCGATTCTGAAGGAAAAGAATTTGTAGGGTCTGGAAAAGAAACTGCTAATAACATGTCACTTAGAGTTATGCTTAAACCTCAAACTCAAAAATACGACATTCAAACACCAGCAGAAGCTGATAAAGTAGCAGTGGATAATGCATCGGAAGTAACTGAAGCAGAATTTAATAAAATCAAAGAAAAGCTTAAGATTGAGTACTCTAAAAACAATATGGATGCTCGTCTAGCTGATAAAAAAGGTCAAGCTGTAGAAAATCAAGCAGACCGTATCGCAAGCATTAAAAAAGTTGATAACAATCTAGTTGTAACCTATAAAGATGGTTCAACAGATACTAGACCATTGACTGATTTTGCACGTACAAACAATGCTCCAGAAGTGAAAATTCCTTACTCTGTAGACGGTAAAAAAGATGTTTACGTGTATGCGAACGAAGATTTTGAAATTCCTATTAAATTTACAGATGATTCAGGGAAAATAGCATCTGCGACAATTAAACGTGGTGGGAATCAGGATTCGCCAGCTAAAGATGAATCTAATCCTGATGTTTTAGATAATGAGTACAATACAACAGTTGAAAAAATTTCTACTGAAACGGTAGCAACAGCAGAAAATCCTGCTATTGTAAAAATTAAAGGTAATATTTCAAAAGATAACTCTGGAATTGCCGAGAGCAAATTCCCTAAAGAAGCAAATCAAGAACTTAAAATTGTAACTCGTTATGCAACTGCGACAGATACAGATGGTAAAGAAATCCATAATGTTGCTAAAGGTTCTTCATATGCAACTGACCCAGGTTCATTCACTATCAAATTAAAAGCTCAAACAGCAAAATATGACATTAGAGAATTAGCTGATGCTGATAAACCGGTGGTAACAGATATCGCTCATATTCCAGAGGCTGAATTAGCTAAGCTTAAAGAAAGTCTTCCATTAGAATACTCTAAGAAAAATGAAGATAAGAACTTAGAAGACAAAAAAGGAAAAGCAGTCGAAGCAGAAAATGCTAAGAAGGTTGTAAAAGACCTTGTTCAAGACGGTGAAAACTTAGTAGTAACATATAAAGATGGTTCTAAAGACACCATTCCTGTCGATAAAGTTGTGAAATTAGATAAACAACCAGCAATCGAGGAAGTAACTAACCAAGCAGATGCGAAAATTGCAGCTATTAAAGGTAATGATAACTTATCAAAAGCTGAGCAAGATAAAGCTATTGCTGATGTAGAAAAAGATAAAGCAGCAGCATTAGAAAAAATCGCTGATGCTACAAATGCAACAGATGTAACTGCAGGTAAAGATGAAGGTACTGGTGCTGTAGCGAAAGTAAATCCAATCGGTAAAGAAAAAGCTAAAGAAGAAATCGCTAAGACTTTGGAAGCTAAGAAGGAGGCTATTGAGAACAATGATAGCTTAACACAAGCCGAGAAGGAAAAAGCTAAAAAAGATGCTGAAGACAAGGCAGCAGCAGCCCTTGCTGAAATCGAAAAACAACCAGCAACAGCAGAAACAGCAGATGCGGCAACAGCAGCTCAAACTACTGTAAACGATAAACAAGCTGAAGGAACCAAAGAAGTTGCTAAAATCAACCCAATCGGTAAACAAGCAGCATTAGACAAAATCGATGAAGCCTTAAAAGCTAAAGAAGCAGAAATGGATGCCCGCACTGACCTAACAGAGGAAGAAAAGGCAGACGCAAAGGCAGAAGCTAAAAAATTTGCTGATGCTAAGAAAGCTGAAATCAATGCGAAAAATGATAATGCAGAAACGCCTGAAGCAGCTACACGAGAGCAAGGTGAAATCGATACAGCAGGCGATACTGGAAAAACAGAAGTAGAGGGTGTTACCAAACCTGCTGCTAAAAAACCAGAAGCTAAAACAGCGGTAGAAACTACAGCCGCTGCTAAAAAGCAAGAGATTGCTCAAGACGCAGCCTTGACTGAAGAAGCTAGAGCAAAACTTCAAGCTGAGGTAGATGCTGTTAAGAAAGCTTCGGAAGAGGCAATCGATGGTGCTAAGAAAAATGCCGATGTTGATAACGCTAAGAAATCAGCAGAAGCAGCGATTAAAGCCATTAACTCTGCTCGTTTACCAGCGAACAAGGTAATTGCTGAAAATCCATCAGCCTTAAATGAGGATGAACGGAAAAAACTAGAAGATGCTATTAAAGCAGTAAATCCTCCGGGAACTAAGGTAGTTGTTAAGGATGATGGAAGTGCTGAAGTAACCTTACCAGGGAAGCAAGCACCTGAAACATTAAAACAAGAAGATTTAACAAAATCTGAAGCCGATTTAGAAAAAGATGGTGGTGGCAACAACATCAACCGTCCAACGGATAAAGTGATTGTTGGAAATCCTGAAAGTTTGACAGATGCAGATAAAGAAAACATCAAAAAAGCTGTTCGTGAAGTAAACCCTAATGCTGTTGTGACAATTGATGATAATGGTACAGTAACGGTTTCAACACCAGAAGGAAATACAGCAGGATTTACAGCCAAAGAATTGGTGCGTACTTTAGCTGATGCAGCAAATCCTGATTCAGGTAATGCAGGAGTTCGTAAGCCAGCAGATAAAAAAGTTGGACTAGCGACAGACCCGGCAGCACAAGCTGAAGTAACTGAAAAACTGAAAAAATTAAATGGTGGCGACGAAAAAGTTAAAGCTGTTAAATATGACACAGAAGGAAATGCAACAGTAGTTCTTAAAGATGGAACAATTGCGACAATTCCAGCAGGTGACTTATTCAAGACAGAAGAAGACGCTAAGAAAGCAAACGGTGGAGATGACATCAACAAACCGAATGCCCAAACAGTTGTAGAAGATATTGCAGCATTAAGCCCAGAAGAACGTACTAAAGTAAAAGACGTGATTAAGGCAAAAGTTGAAGCAGTAAACCCAGGTGCAGTTGTAGTAGTTGACGACCAAGGAAATGCAGTTGTAACAACACCAGAAGGTAAAACAGCAGTTATTGACGCAGATGATTTAATTAAAAAACCTAATGAAACATCAACTGCCAAAGCTGGTAACAACATCAACAACCCAGCGGACAGAGTACGTGTTGATAACAGTAAGCAATTAACAGACCCTGAACTTGCTAGAATTAAAGCAGCAGTTGAAGCAGTGAACCCAGATGCTACAGTAGTAGTCGATGACCAAGGAAATGCGACTGTAACAACTAAAGATGGTAAAACTGCGACAATTCCAGTGGCAGATTTAGTCAAATCAGATGCTGATAAAGACAATGTAACTGGTGGAAACCAAGTAAACACTCCAGCAGATAGAGTAGTGGTAGAAAATCCAGCTGCATTAACAGAAGATGATAAAAATGCAATTAAAGCTAAAATTCAAGCAGTAAACCCAGGTGCTGACGTAGTATTTGACGAAAAAGGAAATGCAACAGTAACAACACCAGCAGGAAAAACAGCAACAATTCCAGCAAGCGATTTAGTAAAACCTAAAGCTGACTTAGCTGATCCAGCGAAACAAGATGCTGTAAACAAACCAGCAGATAAAGTAGTAGTTGTTCCAGAATTAGAAGCAGCTGATAAAGATTTACCACAAGAAGCTAAAGACGCTATTAAAGCAGCAGTTGAAGCAGTAAATCCAGATTCTACTGTAGTAGTTGATGACAAAGGAAATGCAACAGTAACAACACCAGAAGGTAAAACTGTCGTTATTCCAAAAGCTGACTTAGTGAAGAAAGAAGCTGACAAAGAAACTGCTAAAGCAGGAAACAACATCAACAAACCAGCAGACAAAGTAGTTGCTAATAAAGATGCCTTAACTCCTGAAAATATCGCAGCAATCAAGGCTAAAGTTCAAGCAGTAAATCCAGATGCAACAGTAGTAGTTGATGCAAAAGGAAATACAACAGTAGTTACACCAGACGGTAAGACAGCAACAATTCCAGTAACTGACTTAGTGAAATCTCCAGAAGAAGCTAAAGATGAAAAAGCAGGAAACAACGTCAACAAACCAGCCGATAAAGTAGCAGCAACAAAAGCTGATTTAGCTGATGATGCGAAGAAAGCAGACGTTAAAGCTAAAATCAAAGCGGCTGTAGAAGCAGTGAATCCAGAAGGTTCAAAAGTATTCGTAGACGACCAAGGAAATGCGACTGTAACAACTCCAGATGGTAAAACAGCGACAATCCCTGTTGAAGATCTTATCAAAGATACAACTCAACCAAATGCAGGAAACAAAGTAAACACTCCAGCAACTAAGGTTGTTGTAACAGATCCTGCTAATATCAAGGCTGATGAAGATAAGATTAGAGCAGAAATCCTTAAAGTGAATCCAGGTGCAACAGTTGTATTTGACGAAAAAGGAAACGCAACAGTAACAACGAAAGATGGAGCTGTGGCAACAATTCCAGCATCTGATTTAGCAAAAGATGCAGCTGACTTAAGGAACCCAGACAAGCAAGATGCAGTTAAGAAACCAGCAGATAAAACACTTGTTAAGAAAGCAGGTAAATTAACTCCAGCTGAAAAAGATGCAATCAAAGCAGAAATCGCTAAGGTAAATAGAGATCCGAAGACAACTATCGTAGTTGATGACGAAGGAAATGCAACAGTAACAACTCCAGAAGGAAAAACTGTAGTAATCGCCAAAGAAGACTTAGTGAAATCTCCACAAGAAGTTGATGGTGCAAAAGCAGGAAATAACATCAACAAGCCAGCGGATAAAGTAGCAGCAGCGGCGGCAGATTTAGTTGGACCGAATAAAGATGAAGTTAAAGCTAAAATCCAAAAAGCGGTTGAAGCAGTAAACCCAGGTGCTACTGTCTTTGTTGATGACCAAGGAAACGCAACAGTAACGACTCCAGAAGGAAACACAGCAACGATTTCTGTAGATGATTTATTGAAAGATCCAGCAGTTAAAGAAACTCCATCAGCAGGAAACAAAGTAAACACTCCAGCAGAAAGAACAGTAGTAGCAAATCCAGCTGAATTAACTGATGCTGAAAAAGCTAAGATTACTGCAGCGATTCAAGCGGTAAACCCTGAAGGGACTAAAGTCGTATTTGACGAAGCAGGAAACGCAACAGTAACAGTACCAAATCAAGACGGTACTACAGCTACAGCGACAATCCCTGTAAGTGACTTAGTGAAATCAAATGCTAAAGAAGACTTGGAAAATGCAGCGAAACAAGATGCGGTTAAGAAACCTATCGATCAAACAGTAGTTGCTGATAAAGATGCATTAACTAAAGCAGATTTAGACGCTATTAAAGCTAAGGTTCAAGAAGTTAACCCAGATGCAACTGTAGTAGTTGATGCAAAAGGAAACGCAACAGTAACAACACCAGCAGGAAAAACAGCAGTAATTCCAGCGGATGATTTAGTGAAAACTGATGATGAAGTATTAAGCGATCCAAAAGCAGGTAACGTTATTAACAAACCAGCAGATCGAGTGTTTGTTAAAGATGGACAAATCACGGATGATGTTAAAGCGAAAATCGCTGCTAAAGTTCAACGTATAAATCCAGGAGCAACAGTATTCGTAGATGAAAATGGAAATGCGACAGTAACAACACCAGAAGGTAAAACTGCAACAATTCCAGTAGCTGATTTAACGAAGACTGACGCTGATAAAGCTAAAGTGAATGCAGGAAATAAAATCAATTCACCAGCAGACAGAGTGTTAGTGAAAGATAGAGATAAATTAACAGCGGAAGATATTCAAGAAATTGAGAAAAACATCTTAGAAGTTAACCCAGGAGCAACAGTAGTATTTGACGCAAAAGGAAATGCGACTGTTAAGAATGCAAATGGAGACATCGCAACAATCCCTGTAGAAGCTTTAGCGAAACCAAAAGCAGATCTATTAAAACCTGAGAAACAAGATTTAATTAAGAAACCTGTTGATAAGGTATTAGTAACAGATCCAGCTAACGTGGATAAAGAAGCTATTAAGAAAGCTGTTGAGGAAGTGAACCCAGGTTCAACGGTTGTTGTTGATGACAATGGAAATGCAACGATAACTACAGAAGATGGTAGAAGCTTTGTAATTCCAGCAAAAGATTTAGTGAAAACTCCAGAAGAATCTAAAAATGCAAAAGCAGGAAACAACATTAACAAACCAGCTGATAAAGTAGTAGTAGCTGATCCAACTAAACCATTATCTCCAGAAGAGAAAAAAGCGATTGAAGCTAAGATTAAAGAAGTAAATCCAGATGCAAAAGCGATCTTCGTAGATGATAAAGGAAATGCAACGGTAACTATAGAAGATAAAGATGGTAATACGGAAACAGCAACAATTCCAGCGGCAGATTTAGTAACAAGTCCAGAAGAAGCTAAACAACCAAATGCAGGAAACAAAGTTAACACACCAGCAGATAAAGTAGTTGTAAGCGATCCAGATCATTTATCAGACCAAGATAAAGCTAAGATTACAGAAGCAATCAAAGCAGTAAATCCAGAAGCTAAGGTGGCATTTGACGATAAAGGAAATGCAACGGTAACAACTAAAGATGGAGAAGTTGCAACAATTCCAGCTACTGATTTAGTGAAAACAGCAGAAGAAGCAGCTAAACCAAATGCAGGAAACAATGTCAATACACCAGCTGATAAAGTAGCGGTTGATTCTACTAAACCATTAACGGAAGATGAGAAAAAAGCAATCGCAGCTAAAGTAGCAGAAGTTAACCCGGGTGCAACTGTAGCAGTAGATGACAAAGGAAACGCAACAGTAACAGTGAATGGTAAGACAGCGGTCATTCCAGCGGCGGCATTAACTAAGACAGCAGATTCAGCTAAAGAACCAAACGCAGGAAACGACGTAGTTAAACCAGCTGACAAGACAGTTGTAGAAGATCCAGAATCATTAACAAAAGATGAGCAAGATGCAATCGCAGCTAAAGTTAAATCTGTGAATCCAGAAGCTAAAACTGTAGTTGTTGATGACCAAGGAAATGCAACAGTAACAACTAAAGATGGTAAGACAGTGGTTATCCCAGCGAAAGATTTAGTGAAAACAGCAGCAGAAGCCGCTAAGCCAAACGCAGGAAACGATGTCAACACACCAGCAGATAAGACAGTCTTGGATCCAAATGACTTAGAAGCATCTAAGAAAGCAATCGAAGACAAGGTTAAAGCTGTAAATCCAGGAGCAACTGTAGTTGTAGATGACCAAGGAAACGCAACAGTAACAACTAAAGATGGTAAAGTAGCAGTCATTCCAGCATCAGACTTAACTAAGACAGCAGATTCAGCTAAAGAGCCAAACGCAGGAAACGACGTAGTTAAACCAGCCGATAAGACTGTGGTAGCAAATCCAGAATCGTTAACAAAAGACGAAAAAGATGCAATTGCAGCTAAAGTTAAAGCAGTAAATCCAGATGCGACTGTAGTAGTAGACGACCAAGGAAATGCAACAGTTACACCTAAAGATGGAAAACCAGTTGTAATTCCAGCATCAGACTTAACTAAGACAGCATCAGACGCAGCTAAACCAAACGCAGGAAACGACATCGTTAAACCAGCAGATAAGACTGTAGTAGCAAATCCAGACTCATTAACAAAAGACGAAAAAGATGCAATTGTTGCTAAAGTTAAAGCAGTAAATCCAGGTGCTGAAGTTGTAGTGGACGACCAAGGAAACGCAACAGTAACAGTAAATGGTAAGACAGCGGTCATTCCAGCGGCAGACTTAACGAAGAATGCAGATGCAGAAAAGGCACCAAAAGCAGGAAATGACATTGTTAAACCAGCTTCTAAGACAAAAGTTGCAAATCCAGACTCATTAACAAAAGATGAGAAAGAAGCAATTGCAGCTAAAGTAGCAGCCGTCAATCCAGGTTCAACTGTAGTAGTAGACGACCAAGGAAATGCAACAGTAACTCTTCCAAACGGAAATACAGCAGTTATCCCAGCATCAGATTTAACAAAATCTGAAAAAGATGCAAATGCTAAAGACAATGCAGTTACACCAGCCTCTAAGACAAAAGTCGCAAATCCAAATGCCTTAACTGAAGCTGAGAAGAAAGCCATCGAAGACAAAGTTAAAGCAGCAAATCCAGGCGCAACTGTAGTAGTAGACGACAAAGGAAATGCAACAGTAGTGAAAGATGGTAATGTTTCAGTTATCCCATCAACAGACTTAGTTAAAGTAGAAGACGATGCTAATAAAGCTAATGGTGGTAACGATGCGAACACACCAGCAGCTAAGACTGTAGTAGCAGATTCAACTAAACTTACAGACAAAGAGAAAGAAGCTGTTAAGAAAGCTGTTGAAGCAGTCAACCCAGATTCAACTGTAGTCGTAGACGATAAAGGAGACGCAACAGTAACCAAAGGTGACGGAACAGTTCTTAACATCCCAGCTTCAGACTTAGTCATCCCAGCAGAAAAATTAGCTGACGAAGCTAAGAACGCTAAAGTGAAAACACCAGCTATCCGTACATTAGTTGGAAATAAAGAAAACTTAACAAAAGACGAAAAAGACGCTGTTAAGAAAGCAATTGAAGCAGTTAACCCAGGTGCAACTGTAGTAGTAGACGATAAAGGAAACGCAACAGTAACAATGCCAGACGGTTCTACAGCAACAATTTCTAAAGAACAACTAGTGAAGAATGCAGAAGAAGCGAAAGCTAAAAACGGTGGTAATAATCTTGATTTCGACTTGAGTAAAGTAACGGTAGCAAACCTTGCTAATATTACTCCTAAAGAAAAAGAGAAATTCCAATTCATGGTTTTAGATCTTATTAACTCTAAAGATGAATTTGATCTTGATGCCTTCTTGAAAGAAACAGATGCACAAGGAAATACAGTTTATACTTCAAAAGATTCTAACGTAACAATTACAATCGATAAAGATGGTAATATGAAAGTTACTAAAGATGGTAAGACTGATTTAGTGGTTAACATTGACGAAGAAGGAAATGTAACGATTGTTACAAAAGAAGGTCAAGTATTAGCAATTCCAAGAGATGATGCATTCAAACAACGTCCTTATGTACCATCAAATGGTGGAGGTAATAACGGAGCTACTAACACTGACGCAAAAGCAGATAAAGCGAAGTTGGAAGGTGCTATCCATCAATTAGATGAATTGTTCATCCAAGAATCGGCTAAGCTTGATGCAGAAACTGCAAAAGAAGCGAATGACTTATTAGCAGACGCTAAGAAAGTATTTGCTAATGCAGACGCAACTCAAGCAGAAGTGGATGCAATGGTTAAACGTATCGAAGACTTTATGGCGAAAGTTGCTCCATCAACTGACCCTACAAGCCCAGCTAAGGACCAAGCTGCTCAAACATCAGATGTAACTCCAGCTACTGCTCAAGCAGCAAATGCCAACCAAGCAGCAACAAACGCGCGTAAAGCAACTAAAGAATTGCCAAATACAGGTACAGCAGATTCTACTGTAGCTATGGTAGCCGCTGCCGCAAGTGCCTTACTTGGTCTTGGTCTTGCAGGCCGTCGTCGTAAAGAAGACGAAGAAGCTTAATTGGTAGATTGTTTGATAAACATCAAATAATAAATCCGATTTTCAAAGCTTAAATAAGTACCTCTCATAAGAAAATCTCCTAGCAGGAAAGTCTGCTAGGAGATTTTTGTATTTCAGGAAGTGGACGGATGACTTGGCAACCAGCTGAGGGTGAAGGTCAGTTGCTCAGCTTTCAAGAGGTCTCGGTGTTGAATGCTAGATACGGGCACCTTATCCAGTCGGCACTCTTTGACAAAGTTAAAATGGCTGTGGTTTTGCTCAGTATGAATATCTAGCCATTTATTTTCTTTAGCTAGGTAGATACGGAGGTGGTCAAAGAGAGGAATTCCGAGGTCATAGCTTGGTTTGCCTGGACAGGTCGGATAAAATCCGAGGGCCGACCAGATGTACCAGGCCGAGAGACTACCATTGTCTTCATCGCCAGGATAGGCTTGCCAGCTTGGGTGAAAAGCTTTCTGACGGAGCGTCTTGATAAGAAGGGCAGTGTAGTCAGGGTAGTTGCTGTAACGGAAGAGATAAGGAATGTGGAAGCTCGGCTGGTTGGAAATGGCGAGTTGCCCAAAAGGAGCAGTAGCCATCTCGCTCATTTCGTGAATCTCGTAACCATAGCCTATTGTCTCAAAGAGGGGAGCCTCCTGACAGGTTTTCAAAAGATAGTTGCTGAAGGCTTCTTTTCCACCCATAAGTTGGCTTAAGTCTGGGATGTCGTGGAGAACGCCTAAAGTTGCTTGGATGGCTGAACATTCGGCATAATCACGTCCCCAACTATAAGGAGAGAAGTCAGGGCGGAAGTTGCCTCGATTGTCTCGCGCTCGCATATAACCTGTCTCAGCATCAAATAGATGGCGGTAATTTTGTGACGCAGTTCTATAAGTTTCTGCGATGTTTGTTTTTCCGAGTTTTTCGGCACAGCTGGCGATACAAAAGTCACTATAGGCATAGTCTAGAGTATGGCTGACGCTTTCGTGGTGGTCAGTAGAGAGGTAGCCTAGTTCTTGGTATTGGGTTAGTCCGTGGCGACCATTGATGCCGAGAGGGTCAGATTTGCTGGCTGTTTCAAGCATGGCTTGGAGGAGTTCTGCTTCCAAGTCGGGAGCCATGTTCTTGCAGGCGCTATCTGCGATAATGCCATCTAGCAGGGTACCTGGCATCATGCCACGTTCATCTGGGGCCAGCCATTTTGGAAGGAATCCAGTATCGCGGTAGCTATTGAGAAAACCTTCTAAAAAGAGACGATAGTGTTCCGGTATGACAAGGGCAAAGAGGGGGAATGTGGTACGGAAGGTATCCCAGAAACCATTGTTGCTAAAGAGGACACCGGGCTTGACAGAACCAGTAGCCAGATCTATGTGGCTGGCTTGCCCTGATTCATTAACCTCATAAAAAGTCTGTGGGAAGAGGAAGAGTCTGTAAAGGCAGTGATCAAAGAAGGTTCGGTCAGCCTCTCCTGTCTCGATAACGTCAAAACGATGGAGGAGATTTTCCCAGTTCGCTTGTGCATTTTCTTTACAGCTATCAAAGTTCTTTTGAGGTAGATTAAGCAGTGCTTGAGAAGGGGAGATGAAAGAAGTGCCTAGTTGAATCTCTGCATGGCTATCTTCCAGGTCAATTCGCCAGTCTCCCCCTTCTTGGCTGACAGCAAGAATATCCGTATTCATTTGCATGGCAGTGAATAGTTTTAGCGGATTTTTGTTAGTCTCAGTTTTTCCTTCTTGTCGCAGGGCGAGAGTTCGCTTATCTACTTGTTCTACTGTCAGTTCATCTGCTGCGTGAAGATAGAGGGAGAGGGCTTTGCCTTGCTTTTGCTTCAAACGAATAGAAGCACCGTAGCAAGTCGGTGTAAGCTGGCTTTCAATCTGATAGCGCAGGGAGAAAATTTTCAGATAATGAGGTTGGAAAGAGGCCTTATCTATGTCATAGGAAGATTGGCGGTGAAAGAGGCTGTCTCCACCCAGTTGACCGGTGACAGGTGTCAGAAGGAGCCAAGAGTAGTCCCCAATCCAAGGACTTGGTTGATGGGTCAATCGAATCCCCTGAAAGATAGGCAGATGTGGATCAAAAAACCAAGAGCTCTCCTGGTCACTGGTCTGGGGCACAAAGTAATTCATCCCAAAAGGAAGGCCTGTGTATGGCAGGGTATTTCCCCGAGAAAAGGCATGCTTGCTGGCAGTTCCAAAGCGGGTATCGATGCTTTCAAGTAGTGGTTTCATAGTCTTTCCTTTAGCTGTTTTTCTACATTATATCAGAAAAATAGGGCCTTTAGAAAAGGAGTTTCAAAGATAACTATTTTGTAGAAAAATGACTATCATTTGTGTATGTATTTTCTGTCTCAAAAGCTATATACTGAAAATGAAACTTGTTTGAAAGAGGATACTGCACGATGATTTATTCAAAAGAAATTGTTAGAGAATGGCTAGATAAAGTGGCAGAGCGGGCTAAGGACCATCCAGAGTGGGTGGATGTCTTTGAGCGTTGCTACACCGACACCTTGGACAATACGGTTGCAATTCTAGAAGATGGTTCAACCTTTGTACTCACTGGTGATATTCCTGCTATGTGGCTTCGAGATTCGACAGCCCAACTCAGACCCTACCTGCATGTGGCTAAAAGAGATTCCCTCCTGCGTCAGACCATTGCAGGTTTGGTCAAACGTCAGATGACCTTGGTACTCAAGGATCCTTATGCCAATTCCTTTAACATTGAGGAAAACTGGAAGGGGCACCATGAGACTGACCATACCGACCTTAACGGCTGGATTTGGGAACGCAAGTACGAGGTAGACTCGCTTTGCTATCCTTTGCAGTTGGCTTATCTCCTCTGGAAAGAGACTGGCGAGATTAGCCAGTTTGATGAGACTTTTGTCGCAGCGACTAAGGAAATTCTCCATCTTTGGACGGTGGAACAAGACCACAAGAACTCTCCTTATCGTTTTGTCCGAGATACGGACCGCAAGGAAGATACCTTGGTAAATGATGGCTTTGGCCCTGATTTTGCAGTGACAGGCATGACTTGGTCAGCTTTTCGTCCGAGCGATGACTGCTGCCAGTATAGTTACTTGATTCCGTCAAATATGTTTGCTGTAGTAGTCTTGGGTTATGTGCAAGAAATCTTTGCAGCATTAAACCTAGCTGATAGCCAGAGAATTATTGCTGATGCCAAGCGCCTCCAGTCTGAAATCCAAGAAGGAATTGAAAACTACGCCTACACAAGCAACAGCAAGGGCGAAAAGATTTATGCCTTTGAAGTGGATGGTCTAGGAAATGCCAGCATCATGGATGATCCAAACGTACCAAGTTTGTTGGCTGCACCTTATCTGGGCTACTGTTCGGTCGATGATGAAGTTTATCAAGCAACTCGTCGTACCATTCTGAGCCCTGAAAATCCATACTTCTACCAAGGAGAATACGCTAGCGGTCTCGGAAGTTCTCATACCTTCTATCGCTATATCTGGCCCATCGCCCTTTCTATCCAAGGATTGACAACAAGTGATAAGGCAGAGAAGAAATTCTTGCTGGATCAGCTGGTTGCTTGTGATGGAGGTACAGGTGTCATGCACGAAAGCTTCCACGTGGACGACCCAACTCTCTATTCTCGTGAATGGTTCTCTTGGGCCAACATGATGTTCTGTGAATTGGTCTTGGATTACTTGGATATTCGCTAAGGAGCACGCTTTAGCGCAACTGATTCTTGGAAAGAATCACAAATTTACATTTAAAACGTTAAAATTTAAATTTAGAATGAGGTTTTACTTCATGGAAAATGTTGTTGTACATATTATCTCACATAGTCACTGGGATCGTGAGTGGTACTTGCCTTTTGAAAGCCACCGTATGCAGTTGGTGGAATTGTTTGACAATCTTTTTGATCTCTTTGAAAATGATCCTGAGTTCAAGAGTTTCCATTTAGATGGACAAACTATTGTCCTTGATGACTACTTGGAGATTCGTCCTGAAAATCGCGACAAAGTCCAACGGTACATTGACAAAGGAAAATTGAAAATTGGTCCTTTTTACATCTTGCAAGATGACTACTTGATTTCAAGTGAAGCCAATGTCCGTAATACATTGATTGGTCAAGCAGAATGTGCAAAATGGGGCAAATCAACCCAGATTGGTTACTTCCCAGATACCTTTGGAAATATGGGGCAAGCACCTCAAATCCTTCAAAAATCAGGGATTCACGTAGCAGCCTTTGGGCGTGGTGTGAAGCCGATTGGATTTGACAACCAAGTCCTCGAAGATGAGCAGTTTACTTCCCAGTTTTCAGAAATGTACTGGCAGGGTGCGGACGGAAGTCGTGTCCTCGGTATCCTCTTTGCCAACTGGTACAGTAATGGGAATGAAATTCCAGTTGATAAAGATGAGGCCTTGACCTTCTGGAAACAAAAATTGTCAGATGTGCGTGCCTATGCTTCGACCAACCAATGGTTGATGATGAACGGATGTGACCACCAGCCTGTGCAGAAAAATCTGAGCGAAGCTATTCGTGTGGCAAATGAACTCTTCCCAGATGTAACCTTTGTTCATAGTTCTTTTGATGAATATGTTCAAGCCGTGGGAAGTGCCCTACCAGAGCAATTATCAACGGTTACAGGTGAATTGACCAGTCAGGAAACAGATGGTTGGTACACACTTGCCAACACTTCTTCATCCCGTATTTACCTCAAACAAGCCTTCCAAGAAAACAGTAATTTGCTGGAGCAAGTTGTAGAACCCTTGACGATTATCACTGGTGGTCATAACCACAAGGACCAGTTGACCTATGCTTGGAAAACTCTTTTGCAGAACGCGCCCCATGATAGCATCTGTGGCTGTAGCGTGGACGAAGTTCACCGAGAGATGGAAACTCGTTTTGCCAAGGTCAACCAAGTAGGAAACTTTGTTAAGAGCAATCTTCTTAACGAATGGAAGGGTAAAATCGCTACGTCTAAGGCTCAAAGTGATTATCTCTTTACTGTCATTAACACAGGTTTGCATGATAAGGTTGATACTGTCAGCACAGTGATTGATGTTGCGACTTGTGATTTCAAGGAATTGCACCCAACAGAAGGATACAAGAAGATGGCTGCTCTTATCTTGCCAAGCTACCGTGTGGAGGACTTGGATGGGCGTCCTGTAGAGGCTAAAATCGAAGACCTCGGAGCTAATTTTGAGTACGATTTACCAAAAGATAAGTTCCGCCAAGCTCGTATTGCTCGTCAAGTGCGCGTGACCATTCCAGTTCACCTAGCGCCACTTTCTTGGACAACTTTCCAATTGCTGGAAGGAGAACAAGAACACCGTGAGGGTATTTACCAAAACGGAGTGATTGATACACCATTCGTAACGGTGAGTGTGGATGACAACATCACAGTTTATGACAAGACAACTCACGAAGCCTACGAAGATTTTATCCGCTTTGAAGATCGTGGGGACATCGGAAACGAGTATATCTATTTCCAACCAAAAGGAACAGAGCCAATCTATGCAGAATTAAAGGGCTACGAGGTCTTGGAAAACACAGCTCGCTACGCTAAGATTTTGCTCAAACATGAATTGACCGTGCCTGTCAGTGCAGATGAAAAGCTAGAAGAAGAGCAAAAAGGCATCATCGAGTTTATGAAGCGTGAAGCTGGACGTTCAGAAGAATTGACAAGCATTCCTCTTGAAACTGAGATGACTATCTTCGTTGATAATCCACAAATCCGTTGCAAGACTCGCTTTACCAACACTGCCAAAGATCATCGTATCCGTCTCTTGGTCAAGACTCACAACATGCGTCCAAGCAATGATTCTGAAAGCATCTATGAGGTGGTGACACGACCAAACAAACCAGCTGCTTCATGGGAAAATCCTGAAAATCCTCAACACCAACAAGCCTTTGTTAGTCTGTATGACGATGAAAAAGGTGTGACTGTATCCAACAAGGGATTGAATGAATACGAAATCCTTGGAGACGACACCATTGCAGTGACTATTTTGCGTGCATCAGGTGAGCTAGGTGACTGGGGCTACTTCCCAACACCAGAAGCACAATGCTTACGTGAGTTTGAAGTTGAGTTTGCGCTTGAGTGCCACCAAGCCCAAGAACGCTTCTCAGCCTATCGTCGTGCTAAAGCCTTGCAGACACCGTTTACCAGCCTTCAGCTTGCTAAACAAGAAGGAAGCGTGGCTGCGACTGGTAGCCTCTTGAGTCATGCGGCCCTCAGCTTACCGCAAATCTGTCCAACAGCCTTTAAGGTAGCTGAAAATGAAGAAGGCTATGTCCTTCGTTACTACAATATGTGTAGTGAAAATGTATGTGTACCGGAAAGTCAACATCTCTTCCTTGACCTACTTGAACGACCATATCCAGTTCATTCAGGACTATTGGCTCCACAAGAAATTCGTACAGAATTGATTAAAAAAGAAGAAATCTAATTTCAAAAAGTAAACATAAAAAGAAAGGAGGGGCAAAAAGGTAAGAATTAACTGCTGCTTTGCCCCTTTTTATGGTAAAAAAATGACCATTGCAACGATTGATATCGGAGGGACTGGGATTAAGTTTGCAAGTCTGACTCCTGATGGGAAAATATTGGATAAGACAAGCATTCCAACGCCTGAAAGTTTGGAGGATTTACTATCTTGGTTAGACCAGCGCTTGTCAGAGCAGGATTACAGCGGGATTGCTATGAGCGTTCCGGGCGCGGTCAATCAAGAGACAGGTGTGATTGATGGCTTCAGTGCGGTGCCCTACATTCACGGATTTTCTTGGTATGAGGCGCTTAGCTCTTATCAGATTCCTGTCCATCTGGAAAATGATGCCAACTGCGTTGGACTCAGTGAACTACTAGCTCATCCAGAACTTGAAAATGCAGCCTGTGTCGTGATTGGGACAGGGATTGGCGGAGCCATGATTATCAATGGTAGACTTCATCGAGGTCGCCACGGCTTGGGTGGAGAATTTGGCTATATGACAACTCTTGCCCCTGCTGAAAAGCTCAACAACTGGTCGCAACTAGCGTCAACTGGCAATATGGTGAGATACGTGATTGAAAAATCTGGTCAGACTGATTGGGACGGCCGCAAGATTTACCAAGAAGCCGCAGCTGGAAATGTTCTTTGTCAAGAAGCCATTGAGCGCATGAACCGCAATCTGGCGCAAGGTTTGCTTAATATCCAGTATCTGATTGATCCAGATGTCATCAGTCTGGGAGGTTCTATCAGTCAAAATCCAGATTTCATCCAAGGTGTCAAGAAGTCTGTTGATAACTTTGTCGATGCCTACGAAGAATATACGGTCGCACCTCTTATCCAAGCCTGCACCTATCATGCAGATGCTAATCTCTACGGTGCCCTTGTCAACTGGCTACAGGAGGAAAATCAATGGTAATTTTTACAGGACTTAGTTCCAAACAAACGCAAGCTATTGAGGTTTTAAAAGGTCACATTTCTCTACCAGATGTAGAGGTAGCAGTCGCTCAGTCTGACCAAGCCTCTATCTCTATCAAGGGTGAGGGTGGCCACTATCAACTAACTTACCGCAGACCCCACCAACTTTATCGTGCCTTGTCCTTGTTGGTAACAGCTCTAGCAGAAGGTGACAAAGTAGAGATTGAGGAGCAGGCAGCTTATGAAGAGTTGGCCTACATGGCAGACTGTTCTCGAAATGCGGTGCTGAATGTGGCTTCTGCCAAGCAGATGATTGAGGTCTTGGCTCTCATGGGCTACTCAACCTTTGAGCTTTACATGGAAGATACCTACCAGATTGAGGGACAACCTTACTTTGGTTATTTCCGTGGTGCCTACTCGGCTGAGGAGTTGCAGGAGATCGAAGCCTATGCCCAGCAGTTTGACATGACCTTTGTGCCCTGCATCCAGACTTTGGCCCACTTGTCAGCCTTCGTCAAATGGGGTGTCAAAGAAGTGCAGGAGCTCCGTGATGTGGAGGATATTCTTCTCATTGGTGAAGAAAAGGTTTATGACCTGATTGATGGCATGTTTGCTACTCTATCTAAACTACAAACTCGCAAGGTCAATATCGGGATGGACGAAGCCCACTTGGTTGGCTTGGGACGTTACTTGATATTGAATGGTGTTGTGGATCGTAGTCTCCTCATGTGCCAACACTTGGAGCGCGTGCTGGATATTGCTGACAAATATGGTTTTCACTGCCAGATGTGGAGCGATATGTTCTTTAAACTTATGTCAGCGGATGGCCAGTACGACCGTGATGTGGAAATTCCAGAGGAAACGCGTGTCTACCTAGACCGCCTCAAAGACCGTGTGACCTTAGTTTACTGGGATTATTATCAGGATAGCGAGGAAAAATATAATCGCAATTTCCGCAATCATCATAAGATTAGTCGTGACCTTGCATTTGCAGGGGGAGCTTGGAAGTGGATTGGCTTTACACCTCACAACCATTTTAGCCGTCTAGTGGCTATCGAGGCAAATAAAGCCTGCCGTGCCAATCAGATTAAAGAAGTCATCGTGACGGGTTGGGGGGACAATGGTGGTGAAACTGCCCAGTTCTCTGTCCTCCCAAGCTTGCAAATCTGGGCAGAACTCAGCTATCGCAATGACCTAGACCGTTTGTCTGCACACTTCCAGACCAATACAGGTTTATCGGTTGAAGATTTTATGCAGATTGACCTTGCCAACCTCTTGCCAGACCTGCCAGATAATCTCAGTGGTATCAATCCCAACCGCTATGTCTTTTATCAGGATGTTCTCTGTCCCATTCTTGATCAACACATGACACCTGAACAGGACAAACCGCACTTCTCTCAGGCTGCTGAGACCCTTGCTAACATTAAAGAAAAAGCTGGCAACTATGCCTACCTCTTTGAAACTCAGGCTCAGTTGAACAAGATTTTAAGTAGCAAAGTGGATGTAGGAAGACGCATTCGTCAAGCCTATCAAGCGGATGATAAGGAAAGTCTGCAAGAAATCGCAAGACAAGAATTACCAGAACTCAGAAGCCAAATAGAGCACTTCCATGCCCTCTTTAGCCATCAATGGCTGAAGGAAAACAAGGTCTTTGGCTTGGATACAGTTGACATCCGTATGGGCGGACTCTTGCAACGCATCAAGCGATCAGAAAGCCGCATCGAGGCTTATCTGACTGGTCAGCTTGACCGCATCGATGAGCTGGAAGTAGAAATTCTGCCATTTAACGACTTCTACGCAAACAAGGATTTCGCAGCTACAACAGCCAACCAATGGCATACTATTGCGACAGCTTCAACGATTTATACGACATAAAAAACAAGAACACCTTGCTTGGCGCAGGGTGTTTCGCGTGAAACATCCCTTTCTTCAAAAGTACTCCACATAAAATAATTTGTGGAGTTTTTTCTATAATTAGGAGTTTAACCTAATCTGCAAATAGGAGTATACTAATAATGTAATCGTTATCAAAAGTCTAAAAAAATTTTTAGATGGATATCAAAATAAAAAGGGAGGAAATTATGAATAAGTTTTCAAAAACCTTGAGAGACAACTGGATCTTTCTCTTGATGGTTTTGCCAGGGGCACTCTGGTTGATTCTATTCTTCTACATTCCAGTATTTGGGAACGTGGTTGCCTTCAAAGACTACCACATGACCAGTAATGGTTTCATAGATAGTATCATAAATAGTAAATGGGTCGGACTCGATAATTTCAGATTCTTATTTAGTTCAAGAGACGCCTTTATTATCACACGAAATACGGTCCTCTACAATCTTGGCTTTATCTTTCTAGGTTTAGTTGTATCTGTAGGGATTGCCATTATCCTCAGCGAGCTCCGTTCTAAGAGAATGGTGAAGATTTTCCAAACTTCTATGTTGTTCCCTTACTTCTTGTCTTGGGTTATCATCAGTTTCTTTACAGATGCCTTCCTAAATATTGATAAAGGGGTGTTCAATCATTTATTGGAAAGTCTTGGTCTCAAAGAAGTCAACTTCTACGCTGATTTGGGAATTTGGCCCTATCTCCTACTTTTCTTAGGTATTTGGAAAGGTTTTGGATATAGCAGTGTCATGTACTATGCGACAATCATGGGAATTGATCCAACCTACTACGAAGCAGCGACAGTGGACGGAGCCAGCAAATGGCAACGAATTCGCAATGTAACCATTCCGCAGTTGACACCGCTGGTAACTGTATTGACCATCCTTGCAGTTGGAAATATCTTCCGTGCAGACTTCGGTCTTTTCTATCAAATCCCTCACAATGCTGGTCAGCTTTATAACGTAACCAACGTCTTGGACGTATATGTTTATAATGGTTTGACCCAGACAGCGGATATTGGGATGGCTTCAGCAGCAGGTCTCTACCAATCAGTAGTCGGATTGATTCTGGTGGTTCTATCAAACTTACTGGCAAGACGAGTTGATCCAAACTCAGCCTTGTTCTAAAAGGAGGAGAATATGGCAGAAAAGAAAATTAAAAAAGAAAAAATTGATAATGTCGGCATTCACTCCTTCAGTAAGAAAGCAGATATCTTCTTCAGTATCATTTCGGGTTTGATTGCCCTCTCTTGTATCCTACCCTTCGTATTCGTTATCATTATTTCAGTGACGGACGAGAAAAGCCTCCTCCAATACGGCTATAGCTTCTTCCCATCCCAATTTGGATTAGACGGTTTTGAGTTCTTGGCACAGTTTAAGGATAAAATCTTACAGGCCCTCTTCATTTCTGTCTTTGTAACCGTAGTTGGGACATTTACAAATGTCTTTATCACAACAACCTATGCCTACGCTATTTCACGGACAACCTTTAAGTATCGCAGATTCTTTACCATCTTCGTACTTCTCAGTATGTTGTTCAACGCTGGTTTGGTACCAGGTTATATCATGGTAACTCGTGTACTTCAGCTTGGGGATACTGTTTGGGCCTTGATTGTTCCAATGCTTCTCTCACCATTTAACATCATCTTGATGCGTTCCTTCTTCAAGAAGACCATTCCAGAAGCCATTCTCGAATCGGCTCGTATCGATGGTGCCAGTGAGGCTAGGATTTTCTTCCAAATCTGTTTGCCATTGTCACTACCAGGTATCGCAACCATCACGCTTTTGACAGCTCTTGGTTTCTGGAATGACTGGTTCAACGCCCTTCTGTACATCAAGAGTGACAACTTGTATCCATTACAATATTTGCTGATGCAAATCCAACAAAATATGGACTACATTGCCAAAGCGGTCGGCTTGACTGGTCAACTGGGAGTTGCTCTACCGAAAGAAACAGGTCGTATGGCCATGGTTGTGGTCGCAACCCTTCCAATCGCGATTTTGTATCCATTCTTCCAACGCTACTTTGTAAAAGGTTTGACTATCGGTGGTGTGAAAGAATAGTGCTTATTGAGGAAAAACATTTCTCATTTCCAAACTTCCCTTGAGTGAAGTTAAGATCATTACATTGTTTATAAGTTTAAAAATAAAAAAAGGAGTTTTTATCATGGAAAACTGGAAAAAATATGCTTTTGCATCTGCTAGTGTAGTCGCTTTGGCTGCAGGTCTTGCTGCTTGTGGAAATTTGACAGGTAACAGCAAAAAAGCTGCTGATTCAGGTGACAAACCTGTTATCAAAATGTACCAAATCGGTGACAAACCAGACAACTTGGATGAATTGTTAGCAAATGCCAACAAAATCATCGAAGAAAAAGTTGGTGCCAAATTGGATATCCAATACCTTGGCTGGGGTGACTATGGTAAGAAAATGTCAGTTATCACATCATCTGGTGAAAACTATGATATTGCCTTTGCAGATAACTACATTGTAAATGCTCAAAAAGGTGCTTACGCTGACTTGACAGAATTGTACAAAAAAGAAGGTAAAGACCTTTACAAAGCACTTGACCCAGCCTACATCAAGGGTAATACTGTAAATGGTAAAATTTACGCTGTTCCAGTTGCGGCCAACGTTGCATCATCTCAAAACTTTGCCTTCAACGGAACTCTCCTTGCCAAATATGGTATCGATATTTCAGGTGTTACTTCTTACGAAACTCTTGAGCCAGTCTTGAAACAAATCAAAGAAAAAGCTCCAGACGTAGTACCATTTGCAGCTACTAAGAACTTCATCCCTTCTGAGAACTTTGACTACCCAGTAGCAAACGGTCTTCCATTTGTTATCGACCTTGAAGGGGATACTACTAAGATTGTAAACCGTTATGACGTTCCTCGTTTCAAAGAACACTTGAAGACTCTTCACAAATTCTATGAAGCTGGATATATTCCAAAAGACGTAGCCACAAGCGATACTTCATTTGACATTCAACAAGATACTTGGTTCGTTCGTGAAGAAACAGTAGGACCAGCTGACTACGGTAACAGCTTGCTTTCACGTGTTGCCAACAAAGATATCCAAATCAAACCAATCACTAACTTCATCAAGAAAAACCAAACAACCCAAGTTGCTAACTTTGTCATCTCAAACAACTCTAAGAACAAAGAAAAATCAATGGAAATCTTGAACCTCTTGAATACGAACCCAGAACTTTTGAACGGTCTTGTTTACGGTCCAGAAGGCAAGAACTGGGAAAAAATTGAAGGTAAAGAAAACCGTGTTCGCGTTCTTGATGGCTACAAAGGAAACACTCACATGGGTGGATGGAACACTGGTAACAACTGGATCCTTTACATCAACGAAAACGTTACAGACCAACAAATCGAAAATTCTAAGAAAGAATTGGCAGAAGCTAAAGAATCTCCAGCGCTTGGATTTATCTTCAATACTGACAATGTGAAATCTGAAATCTCAGCTATCGCTAACACAATGCAACAATTTGATACAGCTATCAACACTGGTACTGTAGACCCAGATAAAGCGATTCCAGAATTGATGGAAAAATTGAAATCTGAAGGTGCCTACGAAAAAGTATTGAACGAAATGCAAAAACAATACGATGAATTCTTGAAAAACAAAAAATAATCAGCTAAATTGATTTCGTGTATTCATTCCTAACTCCTAAAATAAGAATCACTGCTTTCCTCATGTTTATCTGGGGGAGGCAGTGGTTTTTTTTGAATGAAAAATAAACCAACTAATATAATTCAGGTATAGTTGGTCTTTTTGTATAAAATTGCTATTTTATGAGGAGTGTTGTCTCTGTAATAAATCATTCTTATCCCAAGTATAGAACTTCATCACAGAGACATTCGATATCTTGCTCTATATGAGAAGCTAGAATAATAAGTTTCCCCTTTTCTTTTAGGTGGAGTAATTTTTCTCGAATTTTTTGAACAGATTGCTTATCAAGTCCGTTCATTGGTTCATCTAAGAGTAATATATCTGGATTTTCCATAAAAGCCTGTGCTAGAGCTAATTTTTGTTTCATTCCTAAAGAGTAGTGTTTTACTTTTTTAGAAGAACTAGGATTGAGTCCTACATCTATCATACTCTGAATGATTTCTTTCTCTCCTATTTTATTTTTGATTAGAGCTAGTTGATGTAAGTTATCAAAACCAGAATAACCTTCCAGAAATCCTGGAGTCTCAATAATAACACCTACACTTGGTAAGAAGGGAAAATCTATTCCAAGTATGTTTCCATCTAATTCGATTTTTCCTTCAGTTATACCTTCTAATCCCGCTAAACACTTGAGTAAAACTGTTTTTCCTGAACCGTTATATCCAACAATTCCGTATATATTTCCACTGGAAAATTCAAAGGAAAGGTCTTCAAAAATTACATTGTGTTTATAGTTTTTACGAATAGATTTTAAATGTAAGTCTGTCATATCTATTGTCTCCTTATTTTTTTCATAACAACTAGGATTATGGTGAGCAAAAGGTATAAAAGTAGGATACGAGTAATTATTTCTGGTAGGGATAGTAAGCCAGAATGGGCTTCGTATTTAATATAATGGAAGTCTAGCCAAGTTAAAGGAGATAAAAATTTAATCCAGAAACGTGAAGCTTCTGTAATAAATAATTCTACAATAACTAATCCACAGGCTAAGGTATTTCCTAAATTAGAATAATAACTATTGAAAACGAAAATCACTCCCCCAATCAATATGAACATAAGGAATAACAATAAGAATATTTGAAAAAAAGCGCCATAGGGAGAATAATATTGCAGTATAATGGAGCGTAGATGCGTCATGCTATCAACACCTTCCGGAAATGAAATGCGTCCTTGAGCTAGGGAGGGTAGGAGACGTCCCCAATGATTTGAAAGGTGTAGTGTAGGGAGAAAAGTGATTAAAATGCTGATGATTTGGTAAATCGAAGCGATTAAGCTCGCGATAAGCAGATAAATAAACTGGGAGAGCATCCACTTTTTCTGTCCGATTTTTAAGATTAACCAAAACTGGAAAGTATCTTTTAAAGGAAGATTGCTAAATAGTAGTATGACAGATAAAATAGAAATTGCAGTGAACCATTGACTCGTGAAGAGAACAGTTACAATGCTGACAGGATAAGTTTCTTTGAAGTGATTAGCTAAATTAGAAAAAGGTAGCATTAAAATCAAAGTATAGAGGTGAAAGAAAATTAAGATAGGCAACAATCGTTTAAAGGTGAATTGTTGTTTTAAGAGAATAGTTACTACACGTATAATCTCCATAAGATTACTCCTTATCATAAAAATGCCAATGTTTTTTAAGAGCTAGTCGAATGATCTCTATTGACAAAAGTGCCCATAGAGTTAAGAAAATATAAGGATAAAGCAACGAAAAAATATTTCGAAAGTTTTCGTCACCTACTTGAAAATATGCTAGCCCTTCTCGTAAATAATCATCTGTCGTTAAGACGATATGTGGTAGAGTAAAAAAAGGGAGAACTCTCTCTAAACCAAATGTTGTGAGGACAAACCAGGCTGTACTTGGAAGAAGATAGACCATTAACACATTAGGGTAAAAAACGGAAAGAACTCCACCTAATAGAGTAAAGAATGCAAAATAGAGTCCAATTAGACTAATGAGAAGGAAGTAGAAAAGGAATATAAATCCTTGATTTAACAACCACTGATTGCTAAAAGTAGATGAGTAGTGAGAATTAGTGAGGGGAAAATAAAAGGAGAGGAGAATTAAAAAACAGAATCCTAAGGTCAGTCCTACAAAATAAGAACGGAAAATTAACCGTTTGACGAAGGAAGAAGCGTATTGTCGCAGAGACATACGACTAAGTAAAAAAGGAAGTCTATTTTGATGGTAGTCTTGTGAAAAGTCTGTTACTACAGTGGAAGCTGCTGTTAAGATATATAATGACATTGCTAGATTTCTAGAGAAGGAGAGCATGAAATAATCAGGGACTGCAAGTGAATTTCTTCCGTCTAATTTTATTGTTAGATCTGTATAGGACATCATCAATGCAACTACTAAGGAAAAGAGTAGTCCAATCCAAATCCTCCAATCTTTTAGCGTATATTTAAAGGGGAGAAGTAGTTTCATCTAACTTACCTCTTTCCAGTTTGTGGGATCGATAACTGCTTTATCTATACGATCTTTTTCTTTGATTGTAAAGATTAGGAAGGGACGATAGAGATTTCCTCCATAGAGTTCTTTTTCTTGAGTGGGAATAGGTATATACTCAATTGTAAATGACTCAATATAAATTGGACTGTCCAAAATCAAATTTTCGTATTTTTCTTTTAAGACGTCTAATCCTTTTTGGACAGAAAGAGTCGCCATTTTATCTATTTTTTGAGTCGGTAAGATAACACCAGATAAATCAATTCCTTGAATCCCTGCTTGGGTGATGATAAAGTTTAGGTCAGGACCATGAATAAAACTAATCTCTCCGGATGAACCTAGCTGAGTTTCGCCATCAATAACTCTTTTACTAGAAAGTTTTGGAAAAACAGTAACATAGCACATATCAGTCAGATTGTTTTTGTCTATCTTTGTTCCTTTTAATTCTTTGGCATTTCTTTCGTAGGTTGGGAGATACTCAAGGAGTGTTTCTTTTGAGATAGCGTAGATGAGATAATCATAATCGTCAAATCCTAATTGGAGGGTATTTAGAAATTGCTTAACTTTGTTAACACCATCTTCTTTTGAAAATGGAAGTTCTTCTTTAAAGTCGGTTAGATTTAGATTATTTTCAATAGCGTCTAATCGTAGGTTGTGGAAAACACTTGATAGATCTGATATTTGATCAGATGTTAAATGAATCCATGATCCAGTTTTATTGACGGTAATATCTGCTCTGGTCTTTCCTTTTTGTAGTCTGGTTAAAGGATTCTTATCGGCAATAATCTCACTAATTTCACTATCATTTCCCATAAAATTTTGAATAGCTGTTACTAATGTGTTTTTGTCTCCTTTTTTTGAGTCCCAAAAAGGCAATTCTTCTTTATAGGAGGTATCTATCTGGTCTGATAGATAGATTTGCTCTGTTATCTCTTTATAACCTTCTTTTATGGGGAGGTTTTCCTTATTTATCTCCGTTATTTGTTTTTTGTTATATTGACAAGCTGTTAAAAAGATAAAGGGAAGAATAAGTAGAAATAATAGGTATTTTTTCATAGTAAAAAACTCCTTTTAAAAAAGGAGCAGAGGCATGACACTTTTAAGATGCGGCCTCCACTCTTAGAAGGGGGCTTTAGGCTAGCGAGCGCTCAAATGATTAACTAGCGAATAACCCAATGTTTGCTACTTTTTGTTTTGAGAGGAATTAAGGGTCAAAACGTCCTGTAATATTCGAGTCGAGCCAACCATATTTAGAGGCGTTGAGATAATAATAACGTCCAATTGTCCCATAACCGTCATTATAGTGAAGATTATAGCGACCATTTGAATCAGCTATTTTCATCTCAGTTGCAGGTTCATCCTCAGCAGCAGTCCAAGCGCGAATTCTGACCTTTTTTCCCCAACCAAGACCACCTGTGATATTAGCAACAGCAGGGGAGCCGTCTGTTTTTTCAGTTTTTCGGCTACTAACGGAATAGTCTTCGCGTGTAACATGAAGATTGAAATACACCATCTTAGCAGAAACAGTCTGACTAGCTAAGGGGAGTAAGCAAGCGACTCCCAGTCCTAATGCGATGCATTTTTTCAAATTTGTCATCACAATACCTCCTTTGTATTTCAGTGAAATCGATTTCATTTACATTGTACTACTTTTTTTTTATAATGTCAATCGCAAAATAAAGTATTTGTGATTTGTAATTCGAATGTGATAATGTCTTTATAAAATAAGTTATTAGATTTACATATCTCATAAAATATGGTTAAATTATTATATTGAATTTAGAATAGTACAGCATCTCTTCTAAAATATTGTTATAAATTGATTTGGATTCCAAAATTAAATTGCTCGATTCTTATTTCATTTTATTATATTTGACCCAGATAAAGCGATTCCAGAATTGATGGAAAAATTGAAATCTGAAGGTTCCTACGAAAAAGTATTGAACGAAATGCAAAAACAATACGATGAATTCTTGAAAAACAAAAAATAATCAGCTAAATTGATTTCGTGTATTCATTCCTAACCTAACTCCTAAAATAAGAATCACTGCTTTCCTCAGGTTTATCTGGGGGAGGCAGTGGTTTTTTGGGCACAAGGATATAGATATTCCTGTTTTCTCTTATCTTCATTTTAATACTCAATGAAAATCAAAGAGTAAACTAGGAAGCTAGCCGCAGGCTGCTCAAAACACAGTTTTGAGGTTGTGGATATAACTGACAGAGTCAGTATCATATACCTACGGCACGGTGAAGCTGACGTAGTTTGAAGAGATTTTCGAAGAGTATAACCATTCAGGAAATTTCGAGAACCCTCTACAATTTCCAGTCAAATAAATTGCATTCGTTTTCTCAAGCAGGTATACTGGTATGGATAAATAAAAAATTTAGAAAATTTAAGAATAGAAAAGAGAACAAATCTTATGGCAAAAGATATTCGTGTCTTACTTTACTACCTCTATACTCCAATTGAAAATGCAGAGCAATTTGCTGCAGACCACTTGGCTTTCTGTAAATCAATCGGCCTTAAAGGCCGTATCCTAGTCGCTGACGAGGGAATTAACGGAACAGTTTCAGGTGACTATGAAACAACTCAAAAATACATGGACTACGTTCACAGCCTCCCAGGTATGGAAGACCTCTGGTTCAAGATTGACGAAGAAAATGAACAAGCCTTCAAGAAGATGTTTGTTCGCTACAAGAAAGAAATTGTCCACCTTGGTTTGGAAGACAACGACTTTGACAATGACATCAACCCACTTGAAACAACAGGTGCTTACTTGTCTCCAAAAGAGTTCAAAGAAGCGCTTCTTGATAAAGATACCGTTGTCCTTGACACACGTAACGATTATGAGTACGACCTAGGACATTTCCGTGGAGCTATTCGCCCAGATATTCGCAACTTCCGTGAGTTACCACAATGGGTCCGTGATAACAAGGAAAAATTCATGGACAAGCGCGTCGTGGTTTACTGTACAGGTGGGGTTCGCTGTGAGAAATTCTCAGGCTGGATGGTTCGTGAAGGCTACAAAGATGTCGGCCAATTGCACGGAGGAATTGCAACTTACGGTAAAGACCCAGAAGTTCAAGGTGAGCTTTGGGATGGGAAAATGTACGTCTTTGACGAACGTATCGCTGTTGATGTCAACCATGTCAACCCAACCATCGTAGGGAAAGACTGGTTTGATGGAACACCATGTGAACGTTATGTCAACTGTGGAAATCCCTTCTGTAACCGTCGTATCTTGACATCAGAAGAAAATGAAGACAAGTACCTTCGTGGATGCTCACACGAGTGCCGTGTTCACCCACGTAACCGCTATGTTTCAAAAAATGAATTGACACAAGCTGAAGTAATCGAGCGCCTAGCCGCTATCGGTGAAAGCTTGGATCAAGCAGCTACTGTATAAGATCAAACAGTCCTCAGGGGCTGTTTTTCTATGCTTTGTACTCAAAAATCTAAAGTTTGTTTCTGTATCTTTCAGGAAAATAAGGTATACTGTATGTAAACGATTTCAAAGGAGTCCAGTTATGGAGAAAACAATTTTTATTCCAAATAAACAGAGCATTTTAGGAGAACAGGAAATTTTGACTGCCAAGTCCATCTTGGCATTGGTAGATGGTTTGGAGTCACATAGCTATGATGCTGTCTATCTCCGTCAGCCTCTTAACCGTCTCGAGTATATCGAGTGTGCGATAGTGGGGCAATCACAATTTCTTTTTAAGGTCAGTTATGCTGATGATCAAAAGGCTTACCGTGTCGATCTTCCTGACCTACTAACGCAGACAGACTGGGAGATCATCAAGTCATTTTTAGATGCTTTGCTTGCTTACACAGGAACTGAGATTGAAGGACTAGATGGTTTTGATTTTGAAGCTTATTTCCAAGCAAGTATTCAAGCCCATCTTGCAGACACTGCAGCCCGTTTTACGATTTGCCAAGGAATTTTTAATCCTGTTTTCTTTAGTCATGAGGATTTGAAAAGCTTTTTAGGGGAAGATGGTTTGGCACAGTTTGAAGCGCGTGTGCGTGCGGTTCAAGAGACAGATGCCTACTTTGCAAGAGTTTCCTTCTATCAGGATGGAGAGGGACAAGTGCATGGCGTTTACCATCTAGCTCAAGGAGTCAAGACAGTTTTACCGAGAGAACCATTTGTTCCTGCAGCCTATATGGAGCAATTGGTGGATAAGGAAGTCCAGTGGGAGATTGACTTGGTTCAAATCACAGGAGACGGCTCTAAACCAGAAGACTATGAGGCTATCGCTCGCTTGGACTATGCAAAATTCCTAGAGTCGCTACCATCAGCATTTTACCACCAACTAGACGCCAATCAATTAGAAGTGCAACCCATCTTAGACAAAGATTTTAAAGCATTAGCACAAGAAGAGTAAAGCAGAAGCAGGTCAAGTGACTTGCTTTTTGATATATAAAAAATCCTGCCGTGAAAGACAGGATTGCTACTCAATGAAAATCAAAGAGCAAACTAGGAAGCTAGCCGCAGGCTGCTCAAAACACTGTTTTGAGGTTGTAGATAAGACTGACAAAGTCAGGAACATATATCTACGGTAAGGCGAAGCTGACGTGGTTTGAAGAGATTTTCGAAGAGTATGAAGTTTAAAGAAGGGCCAAGATACGAAGATAATCTCCAATCAGTGCGACTTCAGCTACAAAGAAGAGGAGGATGATAACTCCGTTCACAAGGACAGACAAGAATAACTGATAAAAGGAGTCGGTTTCACTTGCTTGACTTGGTCTTGTAATAATATGGAGACTAGCAAGCAGAATGATCCCAATGCTAATCACACACAAAAGGGCTGTAAATCGTAGGCTGTCAAAGAAGGCAAAGAAACTAGCAGTAGCAGTGAGGAAGATTGGAATTGCCAAGAGTTGACTATATTGTTGGAGAACCTTTTCTAGCGTCCAGTCCTTTTCTTGGTAGATAAATCGTCTCACAACGAAACTACCCAAGAGGAATGAAAAGAAGAAGAGTGTGGTTGCTACTAGGATAGAGATGATTGAAAAGAGAGTTAAAGGTGCTAGTTGCTCAGGGAAGTGGCTGTTTATGGTTGCTATATGTCCATAGTAAGCATGTTTGATGTGGTAGATACTAAAGAAAAAGGAAGATGAAGAAAATAGAATGAGCAAGAGAAAGGCTGTGTAGCTGTGTGTGCTACTTGTTTCAAGCTTGCTTGTAGGAGATTTGATTGCTTCCACTAGCCAAGACCAAAAATCAAGCACTTGCTCTTTCCATTTATCCCTAGATTTTGGAACTTGGTCGGGGATATAGGGACTTTCTAAAGATTTACTGATAAGAAGGGGCTCTTTTGTGGTTGCTTTTTGCTGAGGACGAGCTTCTTGGCTTTCTTCAGCTATAGTGACTTTTTCTGTTTCTCCAGAAAGATCTGGCTCTTCTTCACTAGAATTAGACGCTTTCTTTTCTTCTATTTCTGTTCTCGCTTCACTGTCTTCAGGTGTTTCAATTGTCTCTTCTTGCTGGCTTTCCAGTTCGACTGCAGCTTGAGAGACTTCCTCCTCTACTTGAGTATTTTTTTCAATTGGTGTATCGAGATCGGCTATCATTTCTTCAGCCTTGTCTGCAACCTCTTGAGCTTGCTCTTCAGGCTTGTTCTTGCTTGTTGTTTTTACAAAATCATTACTTTCAAACCATTCTTGTTTCATGGTAGAACCTCCTTTTTAGTTAGATAAATATGCTTCTATAGTAGCAGATGTAAGCGTTTTTGTCAACGCCTGCTTGGTGTGGATATTAGCTCAATATCATCATCAGATCTCGCAATGAGTTGATCCTTGACATCGGTTTTTTCAGTTTTGTAAGGGTTGCTTAATTCCGTACCTCTTGATTCAGGCTCTTCTCTTGTGAATTGGAAGATAGAACCATAGTTGCTTGAGATGTCCCAGTTAATTCGTTGGCTTTCTTTCTGGTCTAGGATGATTCGGAGATAATCTTTGGCAGTCAGTTCAACCTTACCATGGACTTGGATATTTTCAGCGTGGAAGTGATGTTCTGTTGACTCTAGCTGACTATCTGTAAGATCTGTATCAAAGATATTAACGATATTGGGCGTTGTGAGTTTACTGTTTTTGATACGACTTCCTTCAATTCGGAGGATATAGCCGTTTGTATTGAGGGTCGCATTTTCAAGGCTAGCATTTATGATGGTGGTTTGTCCGCGATTGGCTGAGATGTTGATCCCTTTTAGAGTTCTCCCTTTCGGTAGTCCGATGATGACATCATTAAAACGATTAGATGAACTACTTACAATATGGAGAATCCCATCAATTCCAGAAGAGAGAAATGGACTTTCAGACAGTTTCTTATCAGTGAGACTCAGAGTTCTATCGTTCTGATTGGTGATAAGATCATGGTGAGCAGAAAGTGATGGATGGTAAGAAATGTGGATTTGATCATCGAAAGAGTCTGTGATGGTCAGCGCGTGCTGGTGAAGAGTGATTTCTAGGTTTTCGACTTCCTTGCCAAAGGTTAGTTCTTCCGTACGGCTATCATAGACAGGTTCTTTGGACATGGAAAGTAGGCTCTTAATCCCGTCAGATTGGATACCTACAAAAAGCAGGATAAAGCCGATAACGGTAGTCACTACACCAAAAATGAGAAATCCTTTTGTCAATTTACGCATGCTGGTCACCTCTCTTTCCTTTTTTAAGAACAAATTGCACCAGGCGAACAATGAGTAGACCGAAGAAGCGGGCTACATAGGAAATACCTAGTAAGACTAGTGAAGAAGCACCGATAGCCAGTAAACCAGAACCGAAAATCAAGATAAAGGCTGATTTGGCTTGGGCTAAGACAGTGAAACTTTCAACTAAAAATAGGAATCCGCCGATGATACCCAGTATGGAAACTGCAAAGAAAGCCAGAATAACAGTCAAAGCGGCTACAAGGATTGCGAACAGGGTCACGAGGATGGCGATTCCCAGAGGAATACCGATGGGTGCTGCAAGGAGGGCTAACAAGGCGATATGCAAAATTTGTCGGTTATTTTTTTGAGCGGGTGCCTCATTGATTTTTTTATCGAGAAGATTGGAGAGGACTTCGTGAGCTGCTTCCTTAGGAGTTCCTAAGCTAGCGATGAGTTCTTCCTCTCCTTCGACTCCAGCATCGTCAAAGAGCTCTCTGAAATAGTCCATGGCTTCAATTTGGTCAGCTTCAGGTAGTTTCTTGAGATAGAGTTCTAGCTGAGTCAGGTATTCAGTTCTTGTCATGGCGGATACTCCCTTCTATGATGCCATTGATGGTGTCTGTATAGAGTGCCCATTCATCTTTTAGGGTCAAGAGCTGTTCTATACCACCATTTGTCAAGGAGTAGTATTTGCGCATGCGACCTTGGAACTCTCTAGAATAGGTTGTCAGAAAGCTATTGCCTTCCAATTTTTTGAGAATGGGATAGAGTGTGGATTCTTTGATATTAGCGATCAGCTTAATGGTTTGGCTAATCTCATAACCATAAGAATCCCCTTTTTCCAGTACGGCCAAGATGAGAAATTCAATCAAGGCAGAGGATGTTGGAAAGTACATGGGAAACCTCCTTTTCTAATGTGTAGGATTTTTATATATAATTTTTCTACACATACATTGTACATCTAAAAGAAAGCCCTGTCAAGAGAAATGTGTAAAATTTTTATATATAAAAATGATAGAAGCTAGTTTTGTGAATCCAAAAAATCTTCCTACAAACGCAAGAAGATTTTTTTATTTCTTAGTCTATTTAGTAAATCGGTCTATTCTACCCACTCACCATTGTAATTGACACGGTAACCATCAGGGGTCGTTGTATTGATTGCGAGTGCACCAGAGCTATAAGCATAGTACCATTTACCAGATACTTTCATCCAGCCTGTTTTCATAGCGCCTGAGTCTTGAAGATAGTACCAGCTACCATTATCTTTGAGCCAACCAGTCTTCATAGCCCCTGAACCATCGAGATAGTACCAATTACCGTCTTTTACCCATCCAGTTTGCATCCAACCAGAGTTATCAAAACGATACCAAACACCATTGATTTTTTCCCAGCCATTAGATGTGTAAGAACCATCAGAGTGCTTGAACCACCAGCGAGAACCAGCTTGAACCCAACGGTCTGTTTTTGTTGGTGTTGGAGTTGTAGGGGAAGATGCTGGAGTAGTTGTGTTCCCCGAAGTTTGATTAGTTGATAAAACTTCTAGTTTAGTTAGGTAAATGTAGAAAGCAAGACCTTTACCTACATTTTCTCTCACATCTACTGTCGCTTTGTATCGAACCCCTTTTGACTCAAAGTTCATACTATAGATTCCAAAATTTGTTGCCTTAAATGTAACTTGTTTTCCATCAACGTACACTTGTCCTTCTGGACGTTTTTCAAAAAAGTTTGGAAATTGATTTTTAAAATTGCTACTATAATTTTCATCAACCAATTCTATACTAATAGCTTGTTTAGATAAATCATCAACTGCTCTTTGAATTTTTGCTTCTCTTTTCTCTACAAGAGTCACATCTGTCGCAATAATACTATCTGACTGACTGTTTGTTTGAGGTGCTGGAGCACTTGAGGCATTGACATTTGAAATTGTAGCTCCTGTTGCTAGGAGTGATAAAACTGCTGTAGTCGTTAAAACGATTTTTTTCATAATGATTATTTTCCTTTTTTTATTTATTTTTTAATAATTTTATTCTATACCCACTCACCGTTGGCATTGACACGGTAGCCGTCAGGGGTCGTTGTATTGATTGCTAGGGCACCAGAGCTATAGGCGTAGTACCATTTACCAGAAACTGTAAACCAGCCTGTTTTCATAGCACCTGACTGGTCAAGATAATACCATGAGCCATTTTCTTTAACCCAGCCTGTAGCCAGTGAACCTGACTTGTTCAAATAGTACCATGTACCGTTGTCTTTTACCCAACCTGTAGCCATTGAGCCTGACTTGTTCAAGTAATACCATGTGCCACCAGTTTTGACCCAGCCAGTTCGCATCCAACCTGCGTGGTCAAAGTAATACCAAGTACCCTTGATTTGTTCCCAGCCGTTGGTTGTATATGAACCGTCAGCGTGTTTGTACCACCAGCGACCAGCTGACTGAATCCAGTTGCCAGCTTGTGAAGGTTTTTCATCTTCTACTTTCTTGAGTTCTGTATCTGTTTTCTTATCCGCTTGTTTCCCTGCAAGATACTTCAGATACCAATCTGATAGATTGTAGTAGTCCTTTCTTTCAGCCTTGACCAACTTATCAAACTCTTCTTGGATTTCAACTAATTTAGCTTGTTCAGCTTTCAATTTAGCTGTAACTGCGTCTACTTTGTCTTGTGCCAATTTTGCAGCAGATTTTGCTTGAGTTAATTTTGTTTCTAAATCAGCTACTTTTGCTTGCGCATCTGCAAGATTCTTATCTGCGTTTAGATAAGCACTCAATTCAGTTGCAATTGCTTTTGCATCTGACACCAATTGGTCTTTTTCTTCATGTAGTTTCGCTTGTTCAGCTTGAAGTGCAGTCAACTTGTTTTCTTCAGCTTGCAATTTTGCTTGTGCACTTGTAAGAGCAGTTTCAGCATCTTTTTGGGCAGTTTTAGCTGTAGCTAGTTCAGCTTTAGCTGTTTCAAGAGCAGTTTCTTTTTCTGCTTGGCTTCTTGAGAAGTTTTCAATAGCTTTTTCAGCAGTTGCTTTACGTTCTTGTGCATTTTTCAAAGTAAGGTTTGCCAATTGCAAGTTCTTTTCAGCGACTTCTGTTTGAAGTGGACTAGCTGATTTGCTTGACAATTCTTTTTCAGCATCTGTTTTAGCTTCAAGTGCAGAAGCATATTTGCGTGAAGCTGCTGCCAATTCTGCTTTAGCATTTGCAAGAGCAGTTTGAGCTTGGCTGTTTTGTTTTTGTGCTTCAGCTAGTTTTGCTTCAAGTTGGGCAAGTTCATTTGATTTAGCTACTGGAGTTCCTTCATTTGAAAATGCTGTAATCATGTAATGACGACCATTGATATTAGCTACATCAATACCAACATATTTTGCAAAGTTTAGGTTTGAATAAAGGTGTCCCCATGGGCGACGTTTATCAGCATTTGAAACGCCATCAAGATATGTTGTAAACATCAAATTATTGTATACAGCTTGTTTTAGTTCATACATATTTGAAATATCAGAACGCATTGAAGCAACGTTTTCAACAGCATTAGGTACGTGACCATGAACCATTGGGTCTAATCCACGTTCTTCATATTTTTTAGCTTGTGTTGATGCTAAAGTAACAGCTTCTTTAGTTGTTCCTGTTTCTGATTCTACGTTGAATGAATCTTTAAATGCATTTCGGATTTGTTTCAATCCATTAACGTAAAATTCTGAGACTTCAAGTTTTTGAGCATCTGTCAAATTGTCAATATCAACTGGACGATTTAGGTCAGCATTGTCATATTTGACGTTAGCATTTGATTGTTTAACGATATCAGCTACAGAATTGAGAATCAAATCATCTAAATCATTTTTAATTGCATTGTTTTTGTTAGCTTTTTCTAATTTTAATAGTTGTCCAAATGTGACAACATTTGAAGACACACCAGCTGATTTCAATACATCTGCTGAAAATCCATTATACACATTTGTTGGAATAGTGAATGTTGGATTTGGAATGTTCATTCCTTCAGATTTATTCAACTTAGCTTTTTCCGCATCCAAGGCAGTTTGAGCTTCTTTTTCTTTAGAGGCTGTAGCATCTGCTTTTTCTTGGATGGATTCAACTTTGTTTTGGTCTGCGTCCATCATTTCTTTAGCTAATTTCAAGGCGTCATTTTTGACATTCACATTGTTTTCAGCTTGTTTGATGGCTTCTGCGCGGTTGCTATCTGCTTTCTTAGCAGTTTCGACAGCTGTTGTTGCGCTTGAAATATTCGCATTGGCTTGTTCAATATCTTTTTCAGCTTGGGCAAGAGAGGCTTTTGCTTCGCCAAGTCCTGAACCATTTAGCGCGTCTTCAGCTGATTTTACATTCGCTTCTTTAGCGGTTACTGTTTTATCCGCTTCAGCTTTCTTACTTGTTGCGCTTGCAACGTTAGCTGTTTCAGTTGCTACAGTCTCAGTTTGAGCTTTAATCGCTTCAGTAGACGCTTCAGTTGCTTTTTGATTGGCTTCTTGAGCTTTTACATTGGCGTCTTGTTTAGCTTTTGTAGCAGTGATATTTTCTTCTGTAGCATTGGCTTTAACAGCTTCAGCTGACTTCAAGTCCTCTTTAGCGCTTGTCAAAGCAGTTTCAGTAGTTGTAACAGCTTGGTTAGCAGAAGTAGCTTCAGCTTTTGCTGTTTCACTTTCAGCTTCAACTTGCTTAACAGTAGACTCTTGAGCATCAAGAGCAGGCTTGACGTCAGAAGATTTCTTCACTTCTGGTTTTGTATCGGCTACAGATTTTGAAACAAGAGCTGGTTCATTGACAGCAGTTACAGTATTTGCATCAACTGGTGCTGAAACAGTTGCTTCCTGAGCAAATGCAGTTCCACCAACAGACGCAAGCGCAATAGCTGTTGAAGTTGTGAGTTTTTTCAGTTTCTTCATCATTTTCTCCTTTGATGGTTGATAGAAAATATAATTGATTATGAGCTAATCATTTTCTTATACACTTCTATTTTATCATTTTTACATTATACAGGCAACATATTTGCGTTTTTTAGTCTATAAACGGGTTATTTTATAGTTAGCTTCCTTGTATTATGGTATTGAAACGAGGTAAGTTATGACATCCATTCATTTACAAAAGTATATAGGTCAACGAATACGACTCATACGAAAAGAAAGAAAATTAAGCCAACAAAATCTCAGCGAAAAAGCTGGTGTCGGTATTGATTATATTTCTAATCTTGAAACCAAGGGGTCAAATATTAAAATTGATACTTTGGAAAAAATCATTACAGCTCTTGATATCCCGCCATCTGAACTATTTGAGAGCCGTATTACTTCTCAAAATCCGCAACTAGAATTATTAGCGGATCAATTAGTCCAACTTCCACAAACAACACAGGAACAACTTTTAGAAGCTTTTCAAATACTTATAAAAACAGTAAAAAACAACCGCTAAGTTTTCTTAGCGGTTTATTAGACTTCCTATGAAACAATCCATAGAACACGCAACACAAGTTTTCCAGAGGGTCTCTTCTTACTGGTTAACTTGCACTTGAAATGTGGCGTTTAAAGGATCTTATCCGCTCTGTCCACTGTAAAGAGGGCCACAGTCATCAGGATATAGATGAGCAAGAGGGCAGCTACAGCTGGTACCCAAGAGTGGAACAGGTCAAAACTGTAACCAAAGAGGGTTGGCCCAAAGGCTGCTAGGATATAGCCTCCTGTTTGAGATAGGCCGGACAATTGGGCTGTCTTTTCAGGGGCGCTTGTCTTGAGTGAAAAGTTGACCATGAGATAAGGGAAGAGGGCGCTGGTTGCGGTTCCGATGAGGAGATGGATGGTAAGCCAGTAAATGAAATGATTGATTGGGAAAAAGAGCATGGAAATGCCGACCACACCAGCTAGTGAAACCAGAGTGAGCATGAGCTGACGGTTGCGAGTAGATAAACTGGTTGTCAGGCTTGGGATGGTCATTGAAAAAGGAATGCTAATCAGAGAGAAGATAGAAGTCAGCAAGCCAGCTTCGTGACTGGATAGACCTGCATGGATAGACATGGTAGGTAACCAGGTCATGACGGTGTAAAAGATCAAGGATTGAAAACCTGAAAAGATAATAATTGCCCAAACCTGTTTATTACGCATGACCTTTATTTGACTTTTTTGTTTGGTTTGTGGAGCCAGTCTGTGATTATAGCGGTGATTAGGCAGCCAGACCAAAAAAGTTGCTAGGCAGAGCAGGGTGAGGAGGATGATAAGTCCTTTCCAAGAACTGGCTTGTGTAATAGGCACGGCTAGATAGGAGGCCAGAGCCGTTGCAATCCCCATAGAGGTTACATATAAGGTGGTCAGAAAACCAATCTTCTTTGGTTGATTGGCTTGGATAAGACTAGGAAGCAGGACATTGATGACTGCGACACTTGCCCCAACCATCAAGGTTCCTAGATAGAGCAGGGGCAGATTGATTAGTCGAATAAGTGAGCCGATGGTCAAGAAGAAGAGGCTGTAGGTGAAGAGATGCTCCAAGCCGATTTTCTGAGCCAGTCGGGTAGAAAATGGTGAAAAGAGGGTAAACATAAGGAGAGGCAGGCTGGTCAAGACACCAAGCGAACTAACTTCTACCCCCAGCCCTTGCGAAATATCTCCCAAAATAATGGGTAAAACAGTAAAAGGAGCCCGCAAAGAAACACCAATCAGGATAATACCTGGAACAAAAAAGAGTGATTGCTTTTTCATAAAATACCTCTTCTAGCTGATTTTAATAACAGCTTATTTTAAGGCTTTTTCACTATAATGTCAAGTAAGGTTTCTGGCTTTCAAGATAAAAATGGGAAAGTCTTGAAAATTATGATAGAATGGTGGAAGGAAAAATTCAGGAGAGTAGTAGTGACTCAAAATGTTGAAAGTCTTCTCGTATCCATTGTAATCAGTGCATACAATGAAGAAAAATATCTGTCTGGTCTAATTGAAGACTTAAAAAATCAAACCTATCCTAAAGAGAATATTGAAATTCTATTTATAAATGCTATGTCCACAGATGGGACCACAGCTATCATTCAGCAATTTATAAAGGAAGATACAGAGTTTAACTCAATTAGATTGTATAACAATCCTAAGAAAAATCAAGCTAGTGGTTTTAACCTGGGAGTTAAACATTCTGTAGGGGACCTTATTTTAAAAATTGATGCTCATTCAAAAGTTACTGAGAGTTTTGTAATGAACAATGTGGCTGTTATTCAACAAGGTGAATTTGTCTGTGGGGGGCCTAGACCGACGATTGTCGAAGGAAAAGGAAAATGGGCAGAGACCTTGCATCTTGTTGAGGAAAATATGTTTGGCAGTAGCATTGCCAATTATCGAAATAGTTCTGAGGATAGATATGTTTCTTCTATTTTTCATGGAATGTATAAACGAGAGGTTTTCCAGAAGGTTGGTTTAGTAAATGAGCAACTTGGCCGAACTGAAGATAATGATATTCATTATAGAATTCGAGAACATGGTTATAAAATCCGCTATAGCCCAAGTATTCTATCTTATCAGTATATTCGACCAACATTCAAGAAAATGCTGCATCAAAAGTATTCAAATGGTTTGTGGATTGGCTTGACAAGTCATGTTCAGTTTAAGTGTTTATCATTATTTCACTATGTTCCTTGTTTATTTGTTTTGAGTCTTGTGTTTAGTCTAGCATTGTTACCGATCACATTCGTATTCATAACTTTACTATTAGGCGCCTATTTTTTACTTTTATCACTACTCACTTTGCTGACTTTATTAAAACATAAAAATGGATTTCTAATTGTGATGCCCTTTCTTTTATTTTCCATTCACTTTGCTTATGGCCTTGGAACGATTGTAGGTTTAATTAGAGGATTTAAATGGAAGAAAGAGTACAAGGGAACAGTTCTTTATTTGGAAAAATAAGCCAAATAAATCAAAATATGCTACAATAACAATATAGTAAAACTCTTTTAAGGAGGAGTAAATTTCTATGAATAAAAAACTCACAGATTATGTGATTGATCTGGTGGAAATTTTAAATAAACAACAAAAACAGGTTTTCTGGGGAATATTTGATATTTTGAGTATGGTGGTTTCCATCATTGTATCTTATATCTTATTCTACGGCTTGATTAATCCAGCACCTGTTGACTACATTATCTATACGAGTTTGGCCTTCTTGTTCTATCAATTGATGATTGCATTTTGGGGCTTGAACGCGAGCATTAGTCGTTACAGCAAGATTACGGATTTCATGAAAATCTTTTTTGGTGTGACTGCTAGTAGTGTCTTGTCATATAGTATCTGCTATGCCTTCTTGCCACTCTTCTCCATCCGTTTCATCATTCTCTTTATCTTGTTGAGTACCTTCTTGATTTTATTGCCACGGATTACTTGGCAGTTACTCTACTCCAGACGCAAAAAAGGTAGTGGTGATGGAGAACACCGTCGGACCTTCTTGATTGGTGCCGGTGATGGTGGGGCCCTCTTTATGGATAGTTACCAACATCCAACCAGTGAATTAGAACTGGTCGGTATCTTGGATAAGGATGCTAAGAAAAAGGGTCAAAAACTTGGTGGTATCCCTGTTTTGGGCTCTTATGACAATCTGCCTGAATTAGCCAAACGCCATCAAATCGAGCGTGTCATCGTTGTGATTCCGTCGCTTGATTCGTCAGAGTATGAGCGTATCTTGCAGATGTGTAATAAGCTGGGTGTCAAATGTTACAAGATGCCTAAGGTTGAAACGGTTGTTCAAGGACTTCACCCAGCAGGTGGAGGCTTCCAGAAGATTGATATCACAGACCTTTTGGGTCGTCAGGAAATTCGTCTTGACGAATCGCGTCTGGGTGCAGAACTGACAGGTAAGACCATCTTAGTCACAGGAGCTGGAGGTTCAATCGGTTCTGAAATCTGTCGTCAAGTTAGTCGCTTCAATCCTGAACGCATTGTCTTGCTCGGTCATGGGGAAAACTCAATCTACCTTGTTTATCATGAATTGATTCGTAAGTTCCAAGGGATTGATTATGTACCTGTGATTGCGGACATTCAAGACTACGACCGTCTCTTGCAAGTCTTTGAGCAGTACAAGCCAGCTATTGTTTATCATGCAGCTGCCCACAAGCACGTTCCTATGATGGAGCGCAATCCAAAAGAAGCCTTCAAAAACAATATCCGTGGAACTTACAATGTTGCTAAGGCTGTTGATGAAGCCAAAGTACCTAAGATGGTTATGATTTCGACAGATAAGGCGGTTAATCCACCAAATGTTATGGGAGCAACCAAGCGCGTGGCTGAGTTGATTGTCACTGGCTTTAATCAACGTAGTCAATCAACCTACTGTGCGGTTCGTTTTGGAAATGTTCTTGGTAGCCGTGGTAGTGTGATTCCAGTCTTTGAACGCCAGATTGCTGAAGGTGGGCCTGTAACGGTGACAGACTTCCGCATGACCCGTTACTTTATGACTATTCCAGAAGCTAGCCGTCTGGTTATCCATGCTGGTGCTTACGCCAAGGATGGAGAAGTCTTTATCCTTGATATGGGCAAACCAGTCAAGATTTATGACTTGGCTAAGAAAATGGTCCTTCTAAGTGGACACACCGAAAGCGAAATTCCAATCGTTGAAGTTGGAATCCGCCCAGGCGAAAAACTTTACGAAGAACTCTTGGTATCAACCGAACTTGTTGATAACCAAGTTATGGATAAGATTTTCGTTGGTAAGGTTAATGTCATGCCTCTAGAAGCCATCGATCAAAAGATTGAAGAGTTCCGCACTCTTAGTGGAGATGAGTTGAAGCAAGCCATTATCGCCTTTGCCAATCAAACAACCCACGTTGAATAAAAAATCTTTAAAATCAGAAAAACGCATATTATCAGGTCTGAAGAACCTTGGTAATATGCGTTTTGTTATGTATGGATTGCCTCATTTTCTTCTGAAATGAAGTTGTTGCCCAGTCTATGTTATTGAACATACGCCAAAACCTCTAATGGTTTGTGAGCGATATAATTAGGCTGATAGTTTAGCAAGTCTGCTTGTTCTCCAAATCCCCAAGTGACGGCCAATTTCTGAATGCCTGTTTCTTGAGCTCCAAGCATATCAAACTTGGTATCTCCGATGATGATGGCTTGTTCCGGTGATAGTTGATGTGTCTGCAAGGCTTGGCGAATGACATCTGCCTTATGGGGTGCTTCAGGGCTGGAACCATAAATGCCATCAAAGAAATGATAGATTCCCAAGTTTTTAGTCATATCCTGAGCGGTTGGAGTATTCTTTGTAGTGGTAATGTAAAGAGGATATTTGCTTGATAGCTCCTTAAGCAAGTCTATAATCTGGGGAAATAGCTGAGCTTCATGGATGCCTTTTTCCTTGTAGTAAGATCGGTATATCTGCACAGCCTCAGAAATTTGTTCTTTAGGCAGGCAGGTCGCAAAACTACTTTCAAGGGGCGGCCCCATAAAACCACGAATAGTTTTGGCATCAGGGCTAGGCACCCCCAGCTCCTTAAAGGTATGGGTAAAGGCATTGTGAATCCCGATAGAACTGTCAACGAGGGTTCCATCCAGATCGAAAAAAATCGCTGTGATAGAGGTCATGGTTTCTCCTATTTGATAAACTTATTCTCCGAAAATTTCTTTTTGGAGGCGACGACCAGTAGGGGTGGCAGCGAGTCCACCTTCAGCTGTTTCACGAAAGGCAGTTGGCATGCTTGCTCCTACTTGGTACATGGCATCGATAACTTCATCCACAGGAATTTTAGATTCGATACCTGCCAAGGCCATGTCTGCTGCGATGAAGGCAAAGCTAGCTCCCATAGCATTGCGCTTGACGCAGGGAACTTCGACCAAGCCGGCAACAGGGTCACAGATGAGGCCCAGCATATTTTTAATGACAAAGGCAATGGCCTGACTGGCCTGATAAGGTGTTCCACCGGCAGCCAGAGTCAAGGCGGCAGCACTCATAGCAGAGGCTGAACCAACCTCGGCCTGACAGCCACCCTCAGCACCTGAGATAGAGGCATTGTTTGCGATGACTAGTCCAAAGGCACCGGCAGCAAAGAGGAAATCCAGCTGTTGCTCGTGGCTGAGGTCTAATTTTTCAATAGCAGCTGTTAGAACGGAAGGCAGACAGCCAGCACTTCCTGCGGTCGGAGTGGCACAAACCAAGCCCATTTTGGCATTGTGTTCATTGACTGCAATGGCATTTCGGGCAGCAGAGAGAATCGTGTAATCTGATAGAGTTTTTCCATTTTTTATGTAGTGATCCAATTTGGCAGCATCTCCACCTGTCAGACCACTACGAGATTTATTTTCATTGAGGCCAAGTTGGACAGAGGCTTTCATGACTTCCAGATTGCGTTCCATGAGAAGGAAGACTTCTTCACGTTCACGACCTGTCAATTCAAACTCTGTTGTAATCATGAGTTCTGCGACATTTCCTTGAAAGTCTAGTTCTGCCTGCTCGACCAATTCTTTGATAGAATAAAACATGCTTCCTCCTATTTAAAGAAATTGACATTGTGGAGATGAGGGATTTTTCGAATTTCTTCGATAGCCTCATCACAGTTGCGACTGTCAACTTCGATAATCATAATGGCTTTTTCACCAGCTTTTTCACGAGTAACATTCATCTGGGCGATATTGATACCATAGCGTGAAAGGGCTTCTGTTACGAGGGCAATCATACCTGGAATATCTTGATGAACAATGATGATAGTCGGTGTATTCATATTGAGAGAGACGGCAAAGCCATTGAGTTCGGTGACCTGAATATTCCCTCCACCGATAGAAATACCAGTTACGCTGATGGTCTTGTGAGCATTTTTGACGGTAATTTTAGTGGTGTTTGGATGAGGAGCATTACTGTCTTTCTGAATAGTCCAGACAATCTTGATGCCACGCTTGTGGGCAATCTCCAGACTATTTGGGATTTCAGGATCATCTGTATCCATGCCTAAAATACCTGCAACAAGGGCTAGGTCTGTTCCGTGACCACGATAGGTCTTGGCAAATGAGTTAAATAGCTGGAATTCGACTTCTGTCGGAGTATCATCAAAAATGGAAGAGACAATCTTCCCAATACGAACAGCACCAGCGGTATGACTACTAGATGGGCCAATCATAACTGGTCCGATGATATCAAAGACAGATTGAAAACGAAGTGATTTCATCAGTTTCCCCTTATAAAAATTCTTATCTCTATTATATCAAAGAATGAGGGTCTTGACTTTAATTGCGGATGAAAACCTTTCTAATACCTCAAATAGCATAAAAATAGTATCTTTTATGACAAAAAACACCTTATTTAGGGAAATAAAAAATAATTTTGTAATATTTCTACATAAAAGTGTCAAGAAACAGTAATATTTAAAGGGTATCATAGAAGTATAGAAAGAAGGAGAATTTTCAAATATGAAATCAACAACTAAAAAGATTAAAACAACTCTTGCAGGAGTAGCTGCCTTGTTTGCAGTATTTGCTCCATCATTTGTATCTGCTCAAGAATCATCAACTTACACTGTTAAAGAAGGTGATACACTTTCAGAAATCGCTGAAACTCACAACACAACTGTTGAAAAATTGGCAGAAAACAATCACATTGACAACATTCATTTGATTTATGTTGGTCAAGAGTTGGTTATCGACGGTCCAGCAGCGCCAGTGGCACCAGCTTCAACGACTTATGCAGCTCCAGCAGCTCAAGATGAGGCTGTTTCAGCTACAGTGACAGAAACTACCGAAGTAGCAGAAGAAGCTCCAGTAGTAAGCGAAACAGTAGCAGAAGAAACAGTTGTTTCAACTGTAAGCGGATCTGAAGCAGAAGCCAAAGAATGGATCGCTCAAAAAGAATCAGGTGGTAGTTATACAGCTACAAATGGACGTTATATCGGACGTTACCAATTGACCGATTCATACTTGAACGGTGACTACTCAGCTGAAAACCAAGAACGTGTAGCAGATGCCTATGTTGCAGGACGTTATGGTTCATGGACAGCCGCTAAAAACTTCTGGCTTAATAATGGCTGGTATTAAGAACTAACGAACAGAATAATATGAAAAGGTCGAGGAAATCCCTCGACTTTTTTATATTTCCTTCGGTTGAGAATAGATCTCTACTTCTTTTTTGAGATGAGACAGCATAGAAGTTTCCTCGGTCAGCTCCAGAAGTGAGAAACCTTTTTGGATAAGTCTAGCGTCATCCCTACAAATCCCGATACGGACATAGCAGATAGCGAGTCTATCGTAGTGCTTCTTTTTCTTGGCATCCTCTAGTAAAGTATAGCAGATTTGTTGACACATGTTTTTGTCTTGATGGTATAAGTAAATGGTGGACAGATTGAGTAGGATTGCCATTCGTAAGTCATATAAATGTTGGTAGTTTTTATAGACTTCCAAGCGTTGCAAGATTTTTCCAGTAATGAGATGGAGGTGATCAATGGGAAAGCTGAAAAGGATGGTATTGAGGATTTTTAGGTCATTTTCATACCATGTATCTTGTTTTTCAATTTTTTCCCAAAGTTTTTTGACAGTCTGTTTCACTTGGTCTGACAGTTGCTCTGTACCATGTTGACGGATATGAATGACAATTTCCAGCATATCCCTTATTTCTTCTATAGGCAGGTCGTGGTGGGTCTTGAGATAGTCTTGGCATGTTTCAAAAAAATCAACTAGACTATTACTACCAATGATGGAAGTCATATTGAGATAAGTTTGCATGATTTCTGTTCGTTGGCTCGGTTGATAGAGATGGCAGATGTAGTCAAACTCTTCAAAACTCATATTGATTTGCCGGAGAAGAAATTCCATGTTTTCATATTTGGGAGTTGCTTTGCCACTTTCAATCTTTGATAGGCTGGTTCTTGAGAGGATATTTCCACAGACCTCTTCTTGGGTCAATCCTTTTGACTCACGTATTTCTTTATAGACTTTTCCGAAATCATAACGCATGGGCTTTCTCCTTTTTGTGAAAAAAGTTAACAAATAATAAAATCCTATTAAAAATATTGTATCATAATAACAGGAATAGTAAAAAAGAAAGCTAAAATAAGTTTGGTGTAATTTTAAAATGGGCTTAATAGTACTATGATGTAGCTAGAAAAGGGGTGGAAAAATGTTTAAAAATAAGGAGCTTTTTCGAGTAGTCATGATATTTGTGATAGGAACTATCCTAATTTTAATGACACCAGTCTTATTTAAAGTTGTTATGGAACTATTTTCAAAATAAACACGACTCTGTTTTAGGCAGAGGTGTGAATCAGGAGGTTAAGTAATGAACTACAATTTAAAATATCTCTTATCAGGAATATTTATTATAGTCTTTATAGGTTTCCTAGTCTGGATGCGTTATTTTAATCAGAGGAAGGAAGAAGAGCATTCGGATGTGTCTTTTGAAGCGAGGTTAGATAGTGAGGTCAAGGCCTTATATAAACAACTAGGATTGGGTGAGGAGCCTCATTATTTCTTAGCCTATCGCTACCTGCATCCCTGGTTTAATCTAGCGATTTTACCACCAACAGTTGAAATTTTCTTAACTAAAATAGCGCTGGTGATGGTGACTCCAGATGAACTGCTGATAAGAAATCTTGGGAATGGGATGACTTTCACAAGTGAGCACCATCGTGATTTGCGACAAGGACTTATCCGCATTCCAAAATTAGAGATGAAAGAATTTGAGATTCGCAACTGGAAAAGAGTTTTTATATTTGGCGATTTTTTGACAATTAAAACAAGCCAACATAGCTATTATTTGCAGGTTAGAGATGATGGACTTCAAAAAGGAAGTCTTTCTACCAAACACTTCTCCGACTTGAAACGACAAGATTTTCTCGGATTATTGACAGATAAAAGAACATTCTGATTGACAATTGCCCTAGTGGCTTATTGTAAACTTTACAAATGAGCTGTAAACACTAGAATCTATTCAGAAAGGCAATTCCTATGCAAAATAAAAATAAAATTTTAATCATTGTCTATCTTTTAGCCTCGCTAATCATCAGTTTTATAATCTTTTCACTTTTGAATATTGATTTTAAATGGTGGACAACTCTGGCTATAAGTGCAGGATTTATTTACACCTATTTAAAATTTAGTAAAAAATAAAAAGTACCTGCACCTATCTCGCTTTCGTCTCTTCACGGGAGGTATCTCTATGAAAAAAATCAGTCATCTTTGTATGCTCTTGCTCTTGCTGTGTACTACGTTTTTTGTCCTGAATGTAAATGTTACACGAGAAATAGTGCGGATTCAGGAGATGGGCAAGACAACTTATTCATTTGACTTGTACTTGAAAGATGTCACTAAACCGACAGAAACTATTCTCCAGTTTTTTGAAGAGGTTGCAAATCAAGACAAGGTCTCTATTATCAAAGTAGATAATGGCGATGAAGCCGTCAAGGCTGGTGTTTTTAATAAGGAAACCTTCCCCTATCAGGAGTTCGGTCTGACTTCTCTTGATTTTTCAAAGAATGAGAAGGGGGTCTACAGCAACCAGGATCTTCCCAATAATCTAGGAACCATTCCCACCTTTTTAAAGGTGAAACTCATTCGACTCCAGACCTTCCAATCCTATATTGAGGATAAATCCCATACTGTAAATGGGCGCTACATGATTACCTCCAGCAAAGAGATAGATCGCGATACCATTCTACAAAAGTGGAGTGATTTTTTCCAGATAGATAAGACGATTTTATTAGAACCCACTTACCGAAGTCAGGTTGGAGTGCTAAATCAAGAGTTGTTACTATCTATCATTATCTTTATCTTGGCAATCTTGCTTGTGATTTTAATGACAGTTTATCAGCCGATGATGGAGATGAAACGAGTGGGGGTTCAAAAGTTACTTGGTTTCCAAAGCAGGGCGATTTTAGCTGGTTTTGTAAAGACTAATTTTTATCTTCTCTTGGGTGGAAGTCTTATCATTGACTTGGGACTATTTTTAGTGCTGGACTACAGACCAAAACTTCTGTTCCCAAGTTTACTCTTATCCCAATTTCTGCTTTTACAGTTGTATTTGTTCATCAGTTGGCTGACCTACCTGATGATTCAGAAAATGACAGTCAGTTCCATGTTGAAAGGTTTTTCATCTGTCAAACTTGGTCTCATTTTCAATTATGTGATGAAAATAGGGACAACTATTTTACTGACGGCCTTACTGATTGGGGTGGGCAGAAGTTTAGAACAAGAAAACAAAGAACTTGCTTATCAGCAACAGTGGGTAAGCCAAGGTAATTACCTGACCTTAGAAACCTTCAAACTCAATGATAATCTGTGGCAAGAAGAGCTAGCAGGGTCAGGGAAATCTACAGATTATTTCTATCGATTTTATCAGGATTTGGTAGAAAAAACGCAGGCGGGCTATGTGCAGAGTAGCAGTCTTCCTGTAAAAAATTTTGTCCAATCAGAACAGATTCAGCAATATCAGTTAACAGATACGGTGGATGTTTACTATGCCAATCGCAATTTTCTAAAGAGCAAGGGATTCAAGCTACCAGATACCGGTATTAAAAAAGTTATTTTGATGCCAGCAAGTACGAAAGGTGAAGAAGATAAAAATCAGCTCTTGGGGAAGTTAATTGCCTTTCATTCGATGAAGTATGAAGAGCAGCAAAAACGAACGATAGAGGAGATGGATGTCGAGATTGCCTATTATGAAGGAGATTGGTCATTTTTCCCATATAGTGATAAGCGAAAGAAAAATCTCTCCAATCCAATTATTAGCTTGGTCAATGATTCTGATATGATGTGGGATGAGAAAGCCTCCCTGTCAACAACTGGCTTAAATAATCCGATTAAAATTGAAAATACGGTTCAACATCAAAAAGAGATTACAGAGTTAGTTGAGAAATTGTCAGATGGAAATTATTTAAAATTTTCATCTATTCAAGCAATTCAAGAGGGGATGGTTGATACCTATCGGGATTCTGTTCGCAATTTTAACGTTCTTTTTGTCTTATTTGCTCTTCTCAGTATGGTTGTCTCCTACTTTTTACTCGTTACCACTTTCTTGTTGAAGCGCAGGGATATCATTACCAAGAAGTTTATGGGGTGGAAACTGGTCGATCGCTACCGTCCTCTCCTCGTTCTGCTCTTGCTGGGCTATAGTCTCCCTCTTCTAGTCTTGATTTTCTTTGCCCATGCGCTCTTGCCACTCCTGCTATTTGCAGGCTTTACATGTTTGGATATACTATTTGTGCTAGCCTTGGCTTCTAGGATGGAGAAAAGAAGTCTAGTAGAGTTATTGAAAGGGGGCATCTTATGATTGAGTTGGAAAATATTACCAAAACCATTGGGGGAAAAGTGATTTTGGATCACTTGTCTCTCAGGATTGATCAGGGGGATTTGGTAGCCATTGTTGGAAAAAGTGGCAGTGGTAAGTCGACCTTGTTAAATTTATTAGGTTTGATAGATGGTGATTATAGCGGACGGTATGAGATTTTTGGTCAGACAAATCTAGCGGTCAATTCTGCTAAGTCGCAAACAATAATCCGTGAACATATCTCTTATCTATTTCAAAATTTTGCCCTGATTGATGATGAAACGGTCGAGTACAATCTTATGCTGGCGCTGAAATATGTGAAATTGTCCAAGAAAGACAAGCTCAAAAAGGTGGAAGAGATTTTAGAGAGAGTAGGTTTGTCAGCTACGTTGCACCAAAAGGTCTCCGAGTTGTCTGGGGGCGAACAACAACGAATTGCAGTTGCTAGAGCCATCTTAAAACCTAGCCAGCTGATTTTAGCCGATGAGCCGACAGGTTCGCTGGATCCTGAAAATAGAGATTTGGTCTTGAAGTTTCTCTTAGAGATGAATCGAGAAGGGAAAACAGTCATTATCGTGACCCACGATGCTTATGTAGCCCAACAATGTCATCGGATCATTGAATTGGGCGAGGGAAAATGAGTTCGTTCAGCTTCATTTGACTGACTGAATACTCATATTTTTCAAAGAGAAATAGCATAAATACGCCTAGGAATGAAATTTTTATGTAATTTTCCTAGGTTTTTTTGTTTTAAATTGAAAAAAATTACAATTTAGGCTTGACAAAGGATGAAGATAGGTGTATTATTTATACAAGCAAAAGGAATAAACATAAAGGAGGCTTTGTTATGAATAAGATGAAGAAGGTGTTGATGACGATGTTTGGTTTAGTGATGCTCCCCCTACTATTTGCTTGTAGTAACAATCAATCGGCTGGAATTGAAGCCATCAAGTCCAAAGGAAAATTGGTTGTAGCCCTCAATCCAGATTTTGCTCCATTTGAATACCAAAAAGTGGTTGATGGGAAAAATCAGATTGTGGGTTCAGATATCGAATTAGCCAAGGCTATCGCAACAGAACTAGGTGTCGAATTGGAACTATCTCCCATGAGTTTTGACAATGTACTGGCTAGTGTTCAATCAGGAAAAGCTGATCTTGCCATATCAGGTGTTTCTAAGACAGATGAACGGAGCAAGGTGTTTGACTTTTCCATTCCCTACTATACTGCAAAAAATAAACTCATTGTCAAAAAATCTGACTTGGCCACTTATCAGTCTGTCAACGACTTGGCGCAGAAAAAGGTCGGAGCACAGAAAGGTTCGATTCAAGAGACGATGGCGAAAGATTTGCTACAAAATTCTTCCCTCGTATCTCTGCCTAAAAATGGGAATTTAATCACAGATTTAAAATCAGGACAAGTGGATGCCGTTATCTTTGAAGAACCAGTTGCCAAGGGATTTGTGGAAAATAATCCTGATTTAGCAATCGCAGACCTCAATTTTGAAAAAGAGCAAGATGATTCCTACGCGGTCGCCATGAAAAAAGATAGCAAGGAATTGAAAGAAGCAGTTGATAAAACTATTCAAAAGTTGAAGGAGTCTGGAGAATTAGACAAACTCATTGAGGATGCCTTTAAAGCGTCCATTGAAAAATAGAAAGAAGGAAAAGAACATGAGTAAAGAAAAAGTAATTTTGGCCTATTCTGGCGGTTTGGATACATCAGTTGCTATTACCTGGTTAAAGAAAGACTATGATGTTGTTGCAGTTTGTATGGATGTGGGTGAAGGGAAAGACTTAGATTTCATCCATGATAAGGCTCTCAAGGTTGGGGCAGTCGAATCTTATGTCATTGATGTTAAGGACGAATTTGCTACAGATTATGTGCTAGTGGCTCTCCAGTCACATGCCTACTATGAACAAAAGTACCCTTTGGTATCTGCCTTGAGCCGCCCTCTTATTTCTAAAAAATTGGTTGAAATAGCGCATCAGACAGGAGCGACTACAATTGCTCATGGTTGTACAGGTAAGGGGAATGACCAAGTGCGTTTTGAAGTATCCATTGCAGCCTTGGATCCCAATTTAAAAGTGATTGCGCCAGTTCGTGAATGGAAATGGTCTCGGGAGGAAGAAATTCATTATGCTAAGGAAAATGGGGTGCCTGTTCCTGCTGACCTTGACAATCCCTACTCTGTCGACCAAAATCTTTGGGGACGTGCCAATGAGTGTGGTATTTTGGAAAATCCATGGAATCAGGCTCCAGAAGAGGCCTTTGGCATCACAACTTCTCCAGAGCAAGCTCCAGATATGCCAGAATACATTGAGATTGAGTTTAGTGAAGGTGTTCCAGTTTCCCTCAATGGAGAAGTGTTAAAATTGGCAGATTTGATTCAAAAACTCAATGAAATAGCTGGAAAACATGGGGTCGGACGGATTGACCACGTGGAAAATCGTTTGGTTGGGATTAAATCAAGAGAAATCTATGAGTGTCCAGGTGCAGTGACCTTGCTGACAGCTCATAAGGAAATTGAGGACTTGACGCTTGTGAGAGAAGTGGCTCATTTTAAACCAATCATAGAAAATGAATTATCAAATCTCATTTATAATGCTTTGTGGTTTAGTCCGGCTACGCAAGCCTTGATTGCTTATATTAAAGAGACTCAAAAAGTTGTCAATGGGACTGCAAAAGTCAAACTCTATAAGGGAAGCGCTCAGGTCGTGGCTCGGAAATCACCAAATTCACTTTACGATGAAAATTTGGCGACGTATACCAGTGCGGATACCTTTGACCAAGATGCAGCTGTTGGCTTTATTAAGTTGTGGGGACTTCCAACCAAGGTTCATTCTGAGGTTCAAAAAAGCGCCAAATAGGACGATTGACTAGAGAGGTGGATGTGATATGGCTAAGAATACAAAATTATGGGGTGGTCGCTTTGAAGGTACTGTCGAAGACTGGGTAGAGCGCTTTGGTGCGAGTATATCTTTTGACCAGAAATTAGCTAAATTTGACTTGATTGGTTCTTTAGCCCACGTTCAGATGTTGGGTCAGACGGGCATTTTGAGTTTGAAGGAGTCAGAAAAGATTCAAGAAGGTTTGAAAGAGCTTTTAGAAGAGCTAGAGGCAGACCAACTTGTCTTTGATATCGCAAACGAAGATATTCATATGAATATGGAAGTGTTGCTGACAGAAAAAATTGGTCCTCTTGCAGGGAAGTTACATACAGCTCGTTCTCGAAATGACCAAGTTGCGACAGATATGCACTTGTATCTCAAGGAGCAACTAGGCCATGTCCTAGATAAACTGGCTCATCTCAAGGGTGTTTTATTAGACTTGGCGGAAAATCATGTGGAGACGATCATGCCGGGCTATACCCATCTGCAACATGCCCAGCCGATTAGTTTTGCCCACCATCTGATGGCTTACTACAATATGTTTCAAAGAGACAGTGAACGTTTTGAATTTAACCAGAAGCATACAGATCTATGCCCTCTAGGTGCGGCAGCTTTGGCAGGAACGACTTTCCCCATTGATCGCCAATTGTCTAGCGATTTGTTAGAGTTTAAGCAACCTTATACAAATTCTTTGGATGCTGTTAGTGACCGCGATTTTATCTTAGAATTTCTATCCAATGCCAGTATACTCATGATGCATATGAGCCGTTTTTGCGAAGAAATGATCAATTGGTGTAGCTTTGAGTACCAATTCATTACCTTGTCAGATACGTTTACAACAGGTTCCTCTATTATGCCCCAAAAGAAAAATCCAGATATGGCTGAGTTGATTCGAGGAAAGACTGGTCGAGTTTATGGGAATCTGTTTGGACTGTTGACAGTCATGAAGTCCTTGCCCTTAGCTTATAATAAGGATTTGCAAGAGGATAAGGAAGGGATGTTTGATACGGTCGAAACGATTTTAAATTCCCTTGATGTGTTGGCCGGTATGTTATCTAGCTTGCAGGTAAACAAGGAAAAAATGCAAGAGTCTACAGAGAAGGACTTTTCAAATGCAACTGAGTTGGCAGATTATTTGGCAGGGAAAGGCTTGCCATTTAGAGAAGCTCATGAGGTTGTGGGAAGATTAGTGCTAGACTCTATCAAGTCTGCTAAAAATATTCAAGATTGGACTTTGGAGGAATTACAAACCTATCATTCCCTCATTGCCGAGGATATTTATGTCTACTTACAACCTAAAACTGCTGTTCAAAGACGAAATTCCTTGGGAGGTACAGGGTTTGACCAAGTGAGATACCAAATTGCAGTCGCTAAGAAAGCGAATGAAGCTAGAAAGTGCTAGAGTGATAGGTTCAGAATAAGAGGTTGGTCTATTGACAGCCTCTTTCTTGTCTTCTCCAACCAAGCATGTTATAATGAATACTGCTCAAGCGACCTTCAATCGTTAAAGCACACACGACCTTCAATCGTGAATAAACGAATAGATGGGAGACTTACCATGAGTGATAACTCTAAAACACGTGTTGTTGTGGGGATGAGTGGTGGTGTTGATTCGTCGGTGACGGCTCTTTTGCTCAAGGAGCAGGGTTACGATGTGATTGGTATCTTCATGAAGAACTGGGACGACACAGATGAAAACGGCGTCTGTACGGCGACCGAAGATTACAAGGATGTGGCTGCGGTAGCAGACCAGATCGGCATTCCCTACTACTCTGTCAACTTTGAAAAAGAGTACTGGGACCGCGTTTTTGAGTATTTCCTAGCGGAATACCGTGCGGGACGCACGCCAAATCCAGATGTTATGTGCAACAAGGAAATCAAGTTTAAGGCCTTTTTGGACTATGCCATGACCTTGGGGGCAGACTATGTAGCGACTGGGCATTATGCCCGAGTGGCGCGTGATGAGGATGGCATCGTTCACATGCTTCGTGGCGTGGACAATGGCAAGGATCAGACCTATTTCCTCAGTCAACTTTCGCAAGAACAACTTCAAAAAACCATGTTCCCACTAGGACATTTGGAGAAGCCTGAAGTTCGCAGACTAGCAGAAGAAGCAGGACTTGCGACTGCTAAGAAGAAAGACTCGACAGGGATTTGTTTTATCGGAGAAAAGAACTTTAAAAACTTTCTCAGTAACTACCTGCCAGCTCAGCCTGGTCGCATGATGACAGTGGATGGTCGCGATATGGGCGAGCATGCAGGACTTATGTACTATACGATTGGTCAGCGTGGCGGTCTCGGTATCGGTGGGCAACACGGTGGTGACAATGCACCTTGGTTCGTTGTCGGAAAAGACCTGAGCAAGAATATTCTCTATGTAGGACAAGGATTCTACCATGATTCGCTCATGTCAACCAGCCTAGAGGCTAGCCAAGTCCACTTTACTCGTGAGATGCCAGAGGAGTTTACGCTTGAATGTACGGCTAAATTCCGCTACCGTCAGCCTGATTCTAAGGTGACCGTCCATGTCAAAGGAGATAAGGCAGAGGTTATCTTTGCGGAACCACAACGCGCGATTACACCAGGACAGGCAGTTGTCTTTTACGATGGCGAAGAGTGTCTAGGTGGCGGTTTGATTGACAATGCTTATCGAGATGGACAAGTTTGTCAGTACATTTAGATTGACAAATTTTCTCAATTTGCTACAATAATAAAAGCAATAGAAATGATGGTCAAAGCTCATGGATGTTGCAGGCTTTTTTGTCCTGCACTTCTTTGGAGTTTTGACTGTTTTTATGTCGTTTAAGGGAAAGGACAAGAATGATTCAACAAGACTTTCGGACAAAAACAGGAAATACAGTTTTTGGAGTTCGGGCGACAGCCTTGATTGTCCAAAATCGCAAGCTCCTAGTTACCAAAGATAAGGGCAAGTATTATACTATTGGCGGTGCGATTCAAGTCAATGAAAGCACGGAAGACGCGGTAGTCCGTGAAGTGAAGGAAGAACTGGGTGTCAAAGCTCAAGCTGGACAGCTAGCTTTTGTGGTTGAAAATTGTTTTGAACAGGACGGTATTTCCTATCACAACGTTGAGTTTCATTATCTGGTGAATTTGCTTGAAGATGCCCCATTGACCATGCAGGAAGATGAGAAGACGCAACCTTGCGAATGGATTGATTTGGATAAGCTCCAGAATATCCAGCTAGTTCCAGCCTTTCTAAAAACAGCCCTACTAGATTGGGACGGCCAACTAAGACACATCCATCTTGAGGAATAGGAGAGAAACATGACTTATAATTTTACTGAAGAATACGATATTATTGTAATTGGTGCGGGACACGCTGGGGTTGAGGCTTCCTTGGCTGCTAGTCGTATGGGTTGTAAGGTCTTGCTTGCGACCATCAACATTGAAATGCTGGCTTTCATGCCTTGTAACCCCTCTATCGGTGGTTCTGCCAAGGGGATCGTTGTGCGTGAAGTTGATGCCCTCGGTGGTGAAATGGCCAAAACCATTGACAAGACTTACATCCAGATGAAGATGCTCAATACAGGTAAGGGTCCTGCCGTTCGTGCCCTTCGTGCGCAGGCTGACAAGGAGCTTTACTCTAAGGAGATGCGCAAGACGGTTGAAAATCAAGAAAATCTGACTCTTCGTCAGACCATGATTGATGAGATTTTGGTTGAAGACGGCAAAGTTGTCGGTGTTCGTACAGCGACCCATCAAGAGTATGCTGCTAAGGCTGTTATCGTGACGACAGGGACGGCCCTCCGTGGGGAAATTATCATTGGAGATCTTAAGTATTCATCAGGTCCTAACCACAGCCTAGCTTCTATTAACCTTGCTGATAATCTCAAGGAATTGGGCCTCGAAATGGGTCGTTTCAAGACAGGAACCCCCCCACGTGTCAAGGCTTCTTCTATCAATTACGATGTGACCGAGATTCAGCCAGGAGACGAAGCGCCTAATCATTTCTCCTACACTTCACGTGATGAGGATTATGTCAAGGATCAGGTGCCATGCTGGTTGACCTATACCAATGGTACCAGTCATGAAATTATCCAAAATAACCTCCACCGTGCGCCTATGTTTACAGGTGTGGTCAAGGGAGTGGGGCCTCGTTACTGTCCATCGATTGAGGACAAGATTGTGCGCTTTGCGGACAAGGAACGCCACCAACTCTTCCTTGAGCCAGAAGGGCGCAATACAGAGGAAGTCTATGTCCAAGGACTTTCAACCAGTCTGCCTGAGGATGTCCAACGTGACTTGGTTCATTCTATCAAAGGTTTGGAAAATGCAGAGATGATGCGGACAGGTTATGCCATTGAGTATGATATGGTCTTGCCTCACCAGTTGCGTGCGACTCTGGAAACCAAGAAAATCTCCGGACTTTTCACTGCTGGTCAGACTAATGGAACGTCAGGTTACGAAGAGGCAGCAGGCCAAGGGATTATCGCTGGGATCAATGCGGCTCTGAAAATCCAAGGCAAGCCTGAATTGATTTTGAAGCGCAGTGACGGTTATATCGGGGTGATGATTGATGACTTGGTGACCAAGGGAACGATTGAGCCTTATCGCCTTTTGACCAGTCGTGCTGAATACCGCCTCATTCTCCGCCATGACAATGCTGATATGCGTTTGACTGAGATGGGCCGTGAGATTGGTCTTGTGGATGATGAACGCTGGACTCGCTTTGAAATCAAGAAAAATCAATTTGAAAATGAGATGAAACGCCTAGACAGCATCAAACTCAAGCCAGTCAAGGAAACCAATGCTAAGGTTGAGGAGATGGGCTTCAAGCCGTTGACAGATGCAGTGACAGCTAAGGAATTCCTTCGCCGTCCAGAAGTTTCTTACCAAGATGTGGTGGCCTTCATCGGACCAGCTGCAGAGGACTTGGATGACAAGATTATCGAATTGATTGAAACAGAAATCAAGTATGAAGGCTATATTTCCAAAGCCATGGACCAGGTTGCTAAGATGAAACGCATGGAAGAAAAACGCATTCCATCCAATATAGACTGGGATGACATTGATTCTATCGCAACGGAAGCCCGTCAGAAGTTCAAACTCATCAATCCAGAAACCATCGGCCAAGCCAGCCGTATTTCGGGAGTAAACCCAGCAGATATTTCTATTTTGATGGTGTATCTGGAAGGTAAAAACCGTAGTATTTCTAAAAATCAAGAAAAGAAAGCATAGAAAAAACAGCTCCTAAGACGGGGCTGTTTTATAATTTATTCTTCATCTGGTGTGAGGATCATCGGGATAATGATTGGTTCACGTTCTGTATTTTCATAGAGGAAGGGGCGAATAGCGTTGACAATGGCACCATTGACTGATTGCACGCTAGCGTCCTTGTTTTTCAGTGCGATACGAATTGCATTGAAGAGGATACGCTGGCTTTGGCGAATCAAGTCTCCAGACTCTCTCATGTAGACAAAGCCTCTGCTGAGGATGTCTGGGCCAGATAGAATCATCTGCGATTTGAAGTCAACAGTTGCGACTGCCAGAACGACACCGTCTTCAGATAGATCACGACGATCTTTGAGGACAGCTGCGCCGATTTCACCGATACGATTTCCATCGACATAGATATCTTGGGCGTTGAAATGACCTGCGATACGAGCAGAGTTAGCAGTAAGGGCAAGCACATCACCATTGCTCATGATAAAGATATTGTCCTTCTCAACACCAGTATCTACCGCTAGTCCAGCATGGATTTTTTGCATGCGGTATTCACCGTGGACAGGCATGAAGTATTTTGGCTTAATCAAGCGGAGCATGAGTTTTTGCTCTTGCTGGCCACCGTGTCCAGATGTATGGATATTATTCACTTTACCGTGGATAACTTCGACACCAGCTTCAGAAATGATGTTAATCAGCTTGTTGACGCTAGTCGTATTTCCAGGGATTGGACTAGAAGAGAAGATAACTGTATCACCTGGTTGGAGTTGTACCTGACGGTGGGTTCCGTTGGCGATACGAGAGAGGGCTGCCATCGGCTCACCCTGGCTACCTGTACAGAGGATCAGAATTTCTCCTGCAGGGTAGTCTTTGATTTCATTTGGCTCGATAAAGGTTCCCTTAGGAGCTTTGATGTAGCCAAGATCGATTCCGTTGACAATGGCCTTTTCCATAGAACGACCAAAGACAGCGATCTTGCGCCCAGTCTTAACAGCAGCTTCTGTTGCTTGCTGGAGACGGAAGATATTTGAGGCAAAGGATGCAAAGATGATACGTCCCTCTATGCCTTGGATAATCTTCATGATGGACTGGCCAACGACTTTTTCAGAGTTGGTAAAGGTTGGAATTTCTGCATTTGTCGAGTCAGACAGGAGACAGAGTACACCGTCTTCACCAAGAGCTGCCATACGGTGCAAATCTGCTGGTTCACCAACTGGTGTTAAGTCAAACTTGAAGTCACCCGTACAGACAATTTTCCCTTGAGGAGTATGAATGACAATCCCCAAAGGTTCTGGAATAGAGTGAGTCGTTCTAAAGAAAGTTGCCTTGAGATTTTTAAAGGTCAACTCAGTATTGTGGTTGATTTCGTAAAGTTTGGCGTTGCGCAAGAGGCCGTGTTCTTCGAGTTTCCCACGGATCAAAGCCAAGGCAAGCGGCCCAGCGTAGATAGGGACATTTGCTTGCTTGAGTAGGAATGGAATCCCACCGATGTGGTCCTCGTGTCCGTGTGTGATTAAGACAGCCTTGACGCGGTCGATATTGTCTACGATGTAAGAGTAGTCAGGAATGACATAGTCGATACCCAGCAAGTCATCTTCTGGGAATTTAATCCCAGCATCGACGATGATAATCTCATCTTGGTATTCAATTCCGTAAGTGTTTTTCCCGATTTCTCCCAGACCACCGATGGCAAAAACGCCGACTTCTTCAGGTTTAAGAGTATAGGCCATATTAGAACTCCGTAATTTCGAAGGCGCCAGTTTCTTTTTCGTAATCTAGCAATTTGTCAGACAAGAGTTCGATATATTCGATATTGTACTCTGGGCGATTTTCTTCGACAAGTTGGCGAGCAGCGATGCGGCCCTCAAGTTCTGAGCTGGCATCGATGTCTAGGTAAAGTGCGCGTGTAGTTTCACGACGTGGGCTACGTTCTTTTGTTTCTTGGTAAAAAACTTTGTAAATCATATAGTTCCTTTCTATTTACAGGTCAGCTTATTCCAAACTTTTAGCAGATATTTGCTTGATTTCATTCCATTTTGTGTCTAGATTGACCTTGATTCGTTACAATTATTTCAATTATACCACAAAATGAAAAATTAGTAAAAGACGGAAACGAGAAAGTCACAGGTCGGTTTCTTTAGTAATCGCTTGCAAAAAATAAAGAAAATGTGTTATATTGATAATGGGAGTGAAATTTATTGCTTGTCATAATTCCATATAGATTTTAAGTCAAGGAGGTTGCCCTATGTATAACTTATTTGCTTTTGCTATCGGAGTTCGCTTGGTAGCTTTTATTGTTTTTGTTGCTTGCGTTTATGGAGGAAATCTTCTATTTGCCAAACTGGAACAACGACAAACCAAGTTCTTGTGGAAAATTATCTTTGTGACTCTCTACTCGCTTTTTCTCCTCCTCGTGACCTATGTCGTTTGGTTTGTATTTTACTTTGGATTAAATGCTTAGATGCCCTGCTCATGCTGGGGCATTTTTGTTTGGGGATATAGAGATAGTAGATTTACGACACGAAAATTCCACCCCATCTATCAAGACGAGGTGGTCTTTGCATTTTTCTAAAATGACATGACAATGGAATTTCCAGAGCTTATTAGTTTTATGTTAATAATTCTTCTGTTCAAAAATAGAGTTGAAGCATAAAAATAAAACAATACAAACAGATAAACCAATTGGTAAAGGGATAGTAGTAATGTTTAAATCATTGAGAATGCTGAGAAAACTGTAAGAGATGAAGACAATAAAATTTATCCTTCTAAAAATGTGTTTCTTATCTAGCATGACTTACCAAACTTTTTACGGAGATCCTTTCAATTTTCTTATTCACTTTTATATTCGGAAAAGAAAAGGAAAAGTGAGCATTTTTTTAAATTATTTTTAGTTAAGTGTGGGCACTCTTGTGTGGGGGTAAAGAAAATTCCCATGTGCCAGCTTTTGTAGTATAATAGTAAGCAGACAAAAAGATAGGAATGTGTTATGAAAGTATTAGCTTTTGATACGTCCAGCAAGGCTCTTTCTCTCGCTATTTTAGAGGACAAGCAGGTTCTTGCCGAGACGACGATTAATATAAAGAAGAATCACAGTATTACCCTCATGCCTGCCATCGATTTTTTGATAGCAAGTTTGGACTGGACCCCCAAGGACTTGGACCGAATCGTGGTGGCGGAAGGGCCAGGTAGCTACACAGGTTTGCGAATTGCGGTAGCAACTGCCAAGACCTTAGCTCACACTCTAAACATCGAGTTAGTTGGTATGTCGAGCCTCTTGGCTCTGGTGCCCTACCAACAAGAAGGCTTGTTCGTCCCTTTGATGGATGCGCGTCGCAACAATGTTTACGCAGGATTTTATGAAAATGCCAAACCTGTCATTCCAGAAGCACACCTGCCCTTTGAACGAGTGATTGAGCTAATCAAGGGGGCTAGTCAGGTAACCTTTGTCGGAGAAGTTGGCCCCTTTGTGGAGCAGATTCAAGAACACTTGCCAAGGACTAATTTCAAAGAAACCTTGCCAAATGCAGCTAATCTAGCTCTCTGGGCCTGGGATAAGGAAGCAGACTCCTTGCATGATTTTGTGCCGAACTACCTCAAGCGTGTCGAGGCTGAGGAGAACTGGCTCAAGAACCACACCGAATCTGGCGAGTCTTACATTAAACGCCTATGATAGAAATCAAACGAATCCAACAGCAGCCTGACTTGGCTCAAGCCATCTACACTGTGATGGCAGCTGTTTACCCAGTCAGTCCTTGGACGCTGGAGCAAATCCAAGCAGACCTGTCCCAAGACCAGACCTGGTATGCTCTGGCTTATGATGGGGCAGAAGTGCTTGGATTTCTAGCTGTACAGGAGAATCTCTTTGAGGCAGAAGTCCTGCAAATCGCTGTCAAAGGAGCCTATCAGGGTCAGGGAATTGCGTCAGCCTTGTTTGCTCAATTGCCGACAGACAAGGAGATTTTCCTCGAAGTCAGAAAGTCAAATCAACGAGCGCAAGCATTTTACAAGAAAGAAAAGATGGCAGTCATCGCGGAGAGAGTAGCCTACTACCATGATCCAGTCGAGGACGCCATCATCATGAAGAGAGAAATAGATGAAGGATAGATATATTTTAGCATTTGAGACATCCTGTGATGAGACCAGTGTCGCCGTCTTGAAAAACGACGATGAGCTCTTGTCCAATGTCATTGCTAGTCAAATTGAGAGTCACAAACGTTTTGGCGGCGTAGTGCCGGAAGTAGCCAGTCGTCACCATGTCGAGGTCATTACAGCCTGTATCGAGGAGGCACTGGCAGAAGCAGGGATTACGGAAGAGGACGTGACAGCTGTGGCGGTTACCTATGGACCGGGCTTGGTCGGAGCCTTGCTAGTTGGCTTGTCAGCTGCTAAGGCCTTTGCTTGGGCACATGGACTTCCGCTGATTCCCGTTAACCACATGGCTGGCCACCTCATGGCCGCTCAGAGTGTGAAGCCTTTGGAGTTTCCCTTGCTAGCCCTTTTGGTTAGCGGTGGACACACAGAGTTGGTTTATGTTTCGGAGGCTGGTGATTACAAGATTGTTGGAGAAACGCGAGATGACGCGGTTGGTGAGGCTTATGATAAGGTCGGCCGTGTCATGGGCTTGACCTATCCTGCCGGTCGTGAGATTGACGAGCTAGCTCATCAGGGGCAGGATATTTATGATTTTCCTCGTGCCATGATTAAGGAAGATAATCTGGAGTTTTCATTCTCAGGTTTGAAATCGGCCTTTATCAATCTTCACCACAATGCTGAGCAAAAGGGAGAAAGCTTGTCCACAGAGGATTTGTGTGCGTCCTTCCAAGCAGCTGTACTGGATATTCTCATGGCAAAAACCAAGAAGGCTTTGGAAAAATATCCTGTTAAAACCCTTGTCGTGGCAGGTGGTGTGGCAGCCAATAAAGGTCTCAGAGAACGCCTAGCAACTGAAATCACTGACGTCAAGGTCATCATTCCACCTCTGCGCCTCTGCGGAGACAATGCAGGTATGATTGCCTATGCCAGCGTCAGCGAGTGGAACAAAGAAAACTTTGCAAACTTGGATCTCAATGCCAAACCAAGTCTTGCTTTTGATACGATGGAATAAAATGGAGTCTGTCTGATTACAATCAGCAGACTTTTTTCTCTTTCCTGAATGTGTTATAATAGTCCATGCTGTGGCTGGAGCCTTTTCAGCCCACCTATTAAGACAATACGAGGAGAAAGATGAAAGAAAAAGGATTTTGGGAGGGGGCGCAGGCAGCTATGCCAACAGCCCTTGGTTATGTCAGTATCGGTCTGGCCTGTGGGATTATCGGTGCGCCTTATGTGACACCTGTCGAGATGGGATTGATGAGCCTCTTTGTTTATGCTGGGAGTGCTCAGTTTGCCATGCTGGCACTGATTGCGGTTCAAGCACCTGTGGCAGCTATTGCTATGACGGTTTTTTTGATCAATTTGCGTCTCTTTTTGTTGAGTTTGCATGCGTCGACCTATTTCCGTCATACCAGTCTCTGGCACAATATCGGTATGTCTAGCATCTTGACAGATGAGACTTACGGCGTTTTGATGGGTGAATTAGCCCATACAGACAAGGTCAATCCGATGTGGATGCACGGAAACAATCTCAACAGCTATGTGGCTTGGTTTGTGGGAACAGTTGTCGGAACGGCTCTGGGTGGTCTGTTACCAAATCCAGAAATCTTTGGTTTAGATTTTGCCCTAGTTGGGATGTTTATCGGAATTTTTGCTTCGCAATTCCAGATTATGCAAAGACGGATTCCTGTCCGCAATCTGCTCATTATCCTAGCAGTTGTTGCGGTGTCCTTCTTTTTACTCTTGACAGTGGTGTCTCAGTCACTAGCTGTTCTCTTTGCGACGCTACTTGGTTGTACAATGGGGGTGGTTTTAGATGGTCAGTAAGTATCTTTTATTAGCAGTTATTTTCTCTGGCTTGGTGACCTGGATTCCCCGTATGATTCCCTTCATCTTGGTCAAGTATAAGGGTTTGCCTGCGATCGTTGAGCGTTTTTTGAAATTCTTGCCTGTTTCTATTATCTTTGCCTTGATTCTTTCAAGCGTAGTGACAGGTAAGGTTGGGAGCCTTCCTCAAATTAAATGGCTAGACTTCTTAGCCGTCTTTCCAACAGCTTGGGTGGCCTTTCGTTACCGCAATCTAGTCGGTACGGTTCTCTTTGGAGTGGTCCTAATTGCAGTTTTACGTTTGGTCTTTTAAATTAGCTATAAAGAAAACTTATCACAGAGATAGATATCATATAATGGCGTAAATGGTCTTTTTCTGTTAAGATTATAAGGTATTCTATTTTGGAGGAAATGACATGAAAAAAATCGTTAAATACTCATCTCTTGCGGCCCTTGCGCTTGTTGCTGCAGGTGTGCTTGCGGCTTGCTCAGGTGGTGCTAAGAAAGAAGGAGAAGCGACTAGCAAGAAAGAAATCATCGTTGCAACCAATGGCTCGCCAAAACCATTTATCTATGAAGAAAATGGAGAATTGACTGGTTACGAGATTGAAGTCGTTCGCGCTATCTTTAAAGATTCTGACAAATATGATGTCAAGTTTGAAAAGACAGAATGGTCAGGTGTCTTTGCAGGTCTTGACGCTGACCGTTACAATATGGCTGTCAACAATCTTAGCTACACTAAAGAACGTGCGGAGAAATACCTTTATGCCGCACCAATTGCCCAAAACCCTAATGTCCTTGTAGTGAAGAAAGACGACTCTAGCATCAAGTCTCTCGCTGATATCGGTGGAAAATCGACGGAAGTCGTTCAAGCCACTACATCAGCTAAGCAGTTAGAAGCATACAACGCTGAACACCCGGACAACCCAACTATCCTTAACTATACTAAGGCAGACTTCCAACAAATCATGGTACGTTTGAGCGATGGCCAATTTGACTACAAGATTTTTGATAAAATCGGTGTTGAAACAGTGATCAAGAACCAAGGTTTGGATAACTTGAAAGTCATTGAACTTCCAAGCGACCAACAACCGTACGTTTACCCACTTCTTGCTCAAGGTCAAGATGAGTTGAAATCATTTGTAGACAAACGCATTAAAGAACTCTACAAAGATGGCACTCTTGAAAAATTGTCTAAACAATTCTTCGGAGATACTTATCTACCAGCAGAGGCTGATATTAAATAATTTCTTGAAATCATCCATTCTGATGAAGATGGGTGATTTCTCAGTTTTTAGGGATATAGTTTTAAACTATATATCTGATTATCTAATAACAATTTGTGCAATTGAAGAAAGTATGAGATACTAGTACGGTATTATTTTTAAGGAGAAAGAATCATGAAAATTAAAAAATGGCTTGGCCTAGCAGCCCTTGCTACAGTCGCAGGTTTGGCTCTTGCAGCTTGCGGAAACTCAGAAAAGAAAGCAGACAATGCAACAACTATCAAAATTGCAACTGTTAACCGTAGCGGTTCTGAAGAAGCGCGTTGGGATAAGGTCCAAGAATTGGTTAAAAAAGACGGTATCACTTTGGAATTTACAGAGTTCACAGACTACTCACAACCAAACAAGGCAACTGCTGACGGCGAAGTAGACTTGAACGCTTTCCAACACTATAACTTCTTGAACAACTGGAACAAGGAAAACGGGAAAGACCTTGTAGCGATTGCAGATACTTACATCTCTCCAATCCGCCTTTACTCAGGTTTGAATGGAAGTGACAACAAGTACACTAAAGTAGAAGACATCCCAGCAAACGGAGAAATCGCTGTACCGAACGACGCTACAAACGAAAGCCGTGCGCTTTACTTGCTTCAATCAGCTGGCTTGATTAAATTGGACGTTTCAGGAACTGCTCTTGCAACAGTTGCTAACATCAAAGAAAATCCAAAGAACTTGAAAATCACTGAATTGGACGCTAGCCAAACAGCTCGTTCATTATCATCAGTTGACGCTGCCGTTGTAAACAATACCTTCGTTACAGAAGCAAAATTGGACTACAAGAAAGCACTTTTCAAAGAACAAGCTGATGAAAATTCAAAACAATGGTACAACATCATCGTTGCGAAAAAAGATTGGGAAACATCACCAAAAGCTGATGCTATCAAGAAAGTGATCGCAGCTTACCACACAGATGACGTGAAAAAAGTTATCGAAGAAACATCAGACGGTTTGGATCAACCAGTTTGGTAATAAGAAACAGGGAGGTGGGAGAGAAGATTCCACCTCTTGCTTTTGTATAGAGCATGGATTGTCAGGAAGAGTAGTTCATAGAAAGGTAGAGAGAATATGGTTTTTCCTAGCGAACAAGAACAGATTGAAAAATTTGAAAAGGATCATGTAGCCCAGCATTATTTTGAGGTTTTGCGTACCTTGATTTCTAAGAAGTCGGTCTTTGCCCAGCAGGTTGGACTTAAGGAAGTCGCAAACTATCTGGGTGAGATTTTCAAGCGTGTGGGGGCTGAAGTGGAGATTGATGAGACTTACACGGCGCCTTTTGTCATGGCGCATTTCAAGAGTTCACGTCCAGATGCCAAGACCCTGATTTTCTATAACCACTATGACACTGTGCCAGCGGACGGAGATCAGGTCTGGACAGAGGATCCCTTTACGCTTTCGGTGCGCAATGGTTTCATGTATGGACGTGGGGTTGATGACGACAAGGGTCATATCACAGCTCGTTTGAGTGCTTTGAGAAAATACATGCAGCACCACGATGACCTGCCTGTCAATATCAGTTTTATCATGGAGGGAGCGGAGGAATCGGCTTCGACAGACCTGGATAAGTATTTGGAAAAGAATGCGGATAAACTCCGTGGGGCGGATTTGTTGGTCTGGGAACAAGGAACTAAAAATGCCTTGGAACAGCTGGAAATTTCTGGTGGAAATAAGGGGATTGTGACCTTTGATGCCAAGGTAAAAAGTGCCGATGTGGATATCCATTCGAGTTATGGTGGGGTTGTGGAATCAGCTCCCTGGTACCTCCTTCAAGCCTTACAGTCTCTTCGTGCCGCAGGTGGCCGTATCTTGGTTGAAGGCTTGTACGAAGAAGTGCAAGAGCCAAATGAACGAGAAATGGCCTTGCTAGAAACTTATGGTCAACGAAACCCAGAGGAAGTCAGTCGGATTTATGGCTTGGAGTTGCCTCTCTTACAGGAGGAGCGGATGGCCTTTCTAAAACGTTTCTTTTTCGAGCCAGCCCTTAATATCGAAGGGATTCAGTCAGGTTATCAAGGACAAGGAGTTAAAACGATTTTGCCAGCAGAAGCCAGTGCCAAGCTAGAGGTTCGTCTGGTTCCGGGCTTAGAACCGCATGATGTTCTGGAAAAAATTCGGAAACAGCTAGACAAAAATGGCTTTGATAAGGTAGAATTATACTATACCTTGGGAGAGATGAGCTATCGAAGCGATATGAGCGCGCCAGCCATTCTCAATGTAATCGAGTTGGCCAAGAAATTCTATCCACAGGGCGTTTCAGTCTTGCCGACTACAGCTGGGACAGGGCCTATGCATACGGTCTTTGATGCCCTAGAGGTACCAATGGTGGCCTTCGGTCTAGGAAACGCTAATAGCCGAGATCACGGTGGAGATGAAAATGTGCGAATCGCCGATTATTACACCCATATTGAATTAGTAGAGGAGCTGATTAGAAGCTATGAGTAGAGATATTATCAAGTTAGATCAGATCGATGTGACTTTTCACCAAAAGAAGAGAACTATCACAGCGGTCAAGGATGTGACCATTCATATCCAAGAAGGGGATATCTACGGAATCGTTGGATATTCTGGAGCAGGGAAATCAACCCTTGTACGGGTGATTAACCTCTTGCAAAAACCATCTGCAGGAAAAATTACCATTGACGACGATGTGATTTTTGATGATAAGGTGACCTTGACGGCCGAGCAGTTGCGTCGTAAACGTCAAGATATCGGGATGATTTTCCAGCATTTTAACCTGATGAGCCAAAAGACAGCAGAGGAGAATGTAGCCTTTGCCCTCAAACACTCTGGACTCAGCAAGGAAGAAAAGAAGGCTAAAGTAGCTAAGTTGTTGGACTTGGTTGGCTTGGCAGACCGTGCTGAAAACTACCCTTCACAATTATCTGGAGGGCAAAAACAGCGTGTGGCCATTGCGCGTGCCTTGGCCAATGATCCAAAAATCTTGATTTCAGATGAGTCAACGTCTGCCCTTGACCCTAAGACAACCAAGCAGATTTTGGCCTTGTTGCAAGATTTGAACCAAAAATTAGGCTTGACTGTTGTCTTGATTACGCATGAAATGCAGATTGTCAAAGACATTGCCAACCGTGTGGCGGTTATGCAGAACGGGCATTTGATTGAAGAGGGTAGTGTCCTTGAAATCTTCTCAGATCCTAAACAGCCTTTGACTCAAGACTTTATCTCAACAGCCACAGGCATTGATGAAGCCATGGTAAAAATCGAGAAGCAAGAAATTGTGGAACACTTGTCTGAAAACAGCATTTTGGTGCAGCTCAAGTACGCAGGGGCTTCAACAGACGAGCCACTTTTGAATGAGTTGTACAAGCATTACCAAGTAACGGCTAATATTCTCTATGGAAATATCGAAATTCTCGATGGCACTCCTGTTGGAGAATTGGTTGTAGTCTTGTCAGGTGAAAAAGCAGCCTTGGCAGGTGCCCAAGAAGCCATTCGTCAAGCAGGTGTACAACTAAAAGTATTGAAGGGAGGACAGTAAGATGGAATCATTGATTCAAACCTATTTACCAAATGTCTATAAGATGGGCTGGGCTGGTCAAGCAGGCTGGGGAACAGCCATCTACCTAACCCTTTATATGACAGTTCTTTCCTTTATCATCGGAGGGCTCTTGGGACTGGTGGCAGGTCTCTTCCTTGTCTTGACAGCGCCGGGTGGTGTTTTGGAAAATAAAGTTGTTTTTTGGATTTTGGATAAGATTACCTCTATTTTCCGTGCGGTACCATTTATCATTCTCTTGGCAGTCTTGTCACCCTTCTCTCATCTAATCGTAGGAACAAGCATTGGTCCAAATGCGGCTATCGTACCGCTATCTTTTGCAGTCTTTGCCTTCTTTGCCCGTCAAGTGCAGGTTGTCTTGGCTGAGCTAGATGGTGGTGTCATTGAGGCGGCTCAAGCGAGCGGAGCGACTTTCTGGGACATCGTGGGTGTTTACCTATCAGAAGGTCTTCCAGATTTGATTCGCGTGACGACTGTGACCTTGATTTCCCTTGTTGGGGAAACAGCTATGGCTGGTGCGGTTGGAGCTGGTGGTATCGGTAACGTAGCCATCGCTTATGGATTTAACCGCTACAATCACGATGTGACCATCTTGGCAACAATCATTATCATTTTGATTATCTTTGCAATCCAATTCTTGGGAGACTTCTTGACCAAGAAATTGAGCCATAAATAAAAAAGAGCTAGGAAATCTGTACATCATTCATAGGAGTTGTCGTTATCGTCAAGACTTGAAATTTTCTGTACTGGTTGCTATCAACCGTTACTTTTATGAGTAAGAGAGTTAAGCATTGTGGGGAGTCAATATGCAAAATCTGGGAGAAGTTTTTAAAGAATTGAGAAAGAGTCGGAATGTATCTCTACAGGAGGCGACGGGAGGAGAGTTTACTTATTCCATGCTGAGCAAATTTGAGCGTGGAGAAGCAGACTTATCATCTATGAAATTGATTACTGCCTTAGATAACATCCACTCTGATTTGAATGAATTTATGTACTTGGTACGTGGTTTTTCTCAGAAAAAGGTTTTGGCTTTTCAAGAAAATCTTTGGGATTTATATGACAGAGAAGGGATTGATTCTCTCCATTCCTTGTATGAAGAGATGACTCAAAAGTATAGATCAAGTGGTGAAACAAGCTATCTTTTACAAATGATTCGTATCAAAAGCCTTCTTGTGTTTTTTGATTCAGAAATAAGGGCAACGGATGAAGAACTGACTTTTCTCTATGACTATTTTTTTACTATTGACATCTGGGGAAATTATGAATTGGAACTATTTTCAACGATTTCTACTTTGTTTCCTCTGCCCCTCTATTTTAAATATTCTAGGGAGATGTTACAAAAGACGGATTTATTAGGCTCTTTACCTAGTAACAAAGCTGGTATTGATACCATTTTGATGAATGGACTTTTTAAAGCGATAGAGGAAAAGGATAAATTAAAAGCAGATTATTTTATCTTTCAGATTGAAAAACGAGACTTGCCAGAATCTCAAGCTTATCTTAAAATCATTTATATGATTGCTAAAGGGTATTATGATACTATTTTTAATGTAAAAAATAAGGGTCTTGAAAAAATTCAGAGAGGCATTACAATCTTACAAGATTTAGAGTATGTAGATGGTGCAAGATATTATGAAAACTATTTTGCAAATCAGCTTTCAAATGAAGATTTGTAATATATTCTCGTTACATCTATTGATGAAAAATAAATAGGCTTGTAGATGGATTGATAATTAGCAGTTTCTAGGCGCTAGAGTTTCTATTTTCAAAAAAATATATTACAAAAAAGTGGGTAGTCCCGCTTTTTTTGTTATACTGGTTCCATAAAACAAAGGAGGTAACAGAAATGACAAAATTTGCAATGACTGCATCAAAACATGCAGAACCAGTCAAAGAATTTGTAGCTACTTACAAATGTTCAGTTCATAAAGGATAATGAACTCAGATTGGCAATATTTTATAAGGAGTATAGATTTGTATATCATACTCCTTTATCTATTTGTAAAAAGGTGAACTATGGATAGAATGGACTTCACATACTATAATGATAATTTATATAAATTGGAAGAATTTGGTTTTAAAATTCATATTTCTGCTACTATAAAGAATTATACACAAGTATTTGATATAGTTAGTAAGTTGCTAGAACGAGAAAGAACTATGTATAAATGCTTGTCTGACTTTGATAAAATTTATAAAAATTTTTCAGAAAATGAATCATCTGCAGAATCAGGGAAGTTTATAACTATTTATCCAAAGAATAGAGAGCACTGTATAGATTTACTTGAAAAGCTTTATCAAAAAATACCTTGTGATTTCCAAGGTATTTATATACTAAGTGATAGAAAATATAAAAATTCAAATAATATTTTCTACAGATTTGGATGTAATATTGTTAATGAAGCGCATTTAATTGACGGCTTACCTAGTATGTATGGACCAGATGGGGAAGTTTGGCAAGATTATCAAAAATCTTATTTTGACTTACCTAAATGGATTGAAGATATTCAAGAACCTCAAATATTTGAAGATACATACATGTCTAATAATTATGAAATAAATTCAATAATAAAATCTAGTAATGGCGGTAATATATATTTAGCTAATTCAAAAAAATATAATAGGAAAGTTGTGATAAAGGAATGCCGTAATTTCGTTTTATCATATATAAATGTAGAAAAGAGGGAGTTTAGAGAAAGGGAGTGGGAGTTATCTAAGAAGCTAATCAAATATATTCCCAAATCGCTTGAAAATATTAATGAATGGACAAATGGATATTTTATTTATGAATTTATAGACGGCTACACATTAAAAGATTTTGTAGATGATTATAACTTATATTCTTATTCTAGTAGTGACATTATGAAAAATTACTCCAATTTTCTTACTTTATTAAGAATTTTTGAAAAAATAATTGAAGTGGTTGAATACTTTCATAAAGAAAATATTGTGTTGAATGATATTCATTCAGATAATATTCTGATTACAGAAATGTTAGATTTGTATTTTATTGACTTAGAAAACTCATATCAATCATCTGAATCTCCGACAGTAGGTATTTATAATGACATTTGTTTAAAAAAATGGAATTGTATAGAAGGTAAAAAAGCAGATTGTTATAAAATTGCAAACTTGATGTTGTTTTTGCTGGGGAGATTACACTTGAGAGAAGAAGAGGATTTAAAAACTAATAAAGTAAAAGAATTACTTCTTCAAAAAGGAATAGTAACGAATATAGATATTCTAATAAATTATCTATTCAGTGATAATCCAGATATACTTACTGCTAAAAAAATATTTTCAAATATATATGCAGAGAGACAGAAAGAAACAAACATTACATCCTCAAGTACGGAATTTATACCACTAAGCGATGAAGAATTTCTGAATTTATTAGAGTCAAGATTTGATTTTACAGAAAGTATAGATATAATCTCTGATGAATCGTTAGATATATTTGATAGTTTTAATACTTATGGTTTAAATGGTTTATCGGGATTTTTAATTTTTTTACATAAAATTTCTTTCAGTAGATATACTATAAATAGAGGTATTGAGATTGTCTTATCTAATCTGTTAGACATAGGTGGTAGAAAGTTTTTGAAAAATTCTACCACTACAGTTTCTCCTTATTTGTTAGATGGAACATCTGGGGTCATAAGAATGTTGTTATATATTGATCCATTTAAATACAAAGATATTATTTTGGATCTGAGCTCGAGTATATTGGTTGAGTATGCTCAGTTTTCTGTATATTGGATGGGAATGGTTGGGTTAGCAGATACTCTGTTAGCAGTTAACAAATATTTTCCTAATAATGAATTTATTGTAGCAGCAAAAGAATTATTAATAACTAGTTCTATTCTAAAGGACGTGGAGTCAAATACAGAAAATCTTATTCCTAGAGTGAAGATGGATAGTTTACTGGATTGCAAAGGAGGTCTGCTATGAAATTATTTTTAAAACATCATTTATTTAGAATACTGACCTTATCAAGGTTTTTAAGCTCAAGTGGAGCTTATATTTATAATCTGGTATTTATCGTTTATGCTGCGAGTCTACCCTTTAAAAATATAGCTGTATTTATGGCGAATATGATTACGATTTTACCTTTCCTATTTACTTTTTATGTTGGGATTAAAGCTGATCATACTCGGAATAAAGCAGGGACAATTATCTGGGTTGGTTGTGTGCAAAGTCTCCTATTTCTTTTGATTGCTAGTGTGATTCATGATCAGAACTTCGTAACGTTTGCTTTTATCTGTATGGTTAATATCTGTTCAGATATTTTATCGGATTATACAGCAGGCCTTCGTATGCCGATTATCCAGCATAATATTTCGGAAGATAAGCTCTATGAAGCTTATTCCTTTACTCAGTTTGTCTCCTATTTATCAAATCTAGGAGGTCAAGCCTTAGGAGTGTGGTTACTCACAACCAGCCATCAAAATTTTTCTTTTGTTGCGATTGTGAATGCTGGCTTCTTTTTACTATCTTCTCTTATTTTGTTCAAAAATAGAAGAGAATTGACGTATTTGTCTGTAACGGTAGAGAATGAGCCTATTAGTTTACTTCAACAAGTTAAGGCAATCTATGCGGACATGGATAATATATTTAGACAGAGAGAAAGTAAATCTTTGTTTAAAATTATTCTTGTTATTTTAGTAATGAATACTTTGGGAGGAGCTGTTGGAGGTATTTATCACTTTTACTTATTAGATCATACTATCTATCATCTCAGCTATGCTCAAGCCCTATTTTTAATTGAATGTGTTAGCTTGGGAGGAGCTATTATTGGTAGCCTAACTCCCCATGATTATTTTGGGAAATGGTCTTTTTCAAGTTTGCTATCGCTCAATGCAAGTCTGTTTGTCTTGCTTGCTACTGCTAATATTTTAGATTTTTCTCCTCTAGTAGGTGTTGCCTGCTTAGCTTTTGTCATGTATTTGATGTCGAAATCAATGCCTAAATTAGATACTCTGTTATTGTCTAATTTGAGTGCGGATGTATTAGCTAGAAGTAATAATCTCTTGAGTATGATTTTTTCCCTAACATTACCCTTGGGGATGTCTGTATTTTCCTTCTTAGCTTTACAAGATATCAGGCTTTGTTGGTGGGTGTTTTTGGTAGTGAGTGTGATAGGGTTGATTTTATCACTAGAAAAAAGAAGTTTTTCGGGTAAAAAATTTTAACCAAGGAAGCTCAGTCTTACTAGAAGGTCTTCCAGACTTGATCCGTGTGACGACTGTGACCTTGATTTCCCTTGTTGGGGAAACAGCTATGGCTGGTGCGGTTGGAGCTGGTGGTATCGGTAACGTGGCCATCGCTTATGGATTTAACCGCTACAATCACGATGTGACCATTTTGGCAACCATCATTATCATTTTGATTATCTTTAAATTCATACTCAATGAAAATCAAAGAGCAAAGTAGGAAACTAGCCGCAGGCTGCTCAAAACATTGTTTTGAGGTTGTAGATAGAACTGACAAAGTCAGTAACCATATATACGGCAAGGCGACGTTGACGTGGTTTGAATTTGATTTTTGAAGAGTATCAATTCTTGGGAGACTTCTTGACTAAGTCTTGAGCCATAAATAAAAAGAGCCGTGCGGCTCTTTTTAAGTAATTAGATTTTCTGTGCAAATTTTTTACTCAAGGCCTGTCCAATCAAGGCACCTACTAGGGCTCCGATGACAACACTTGCGACAAATAGAAGGATGGTTCCAGGATTTGGCGCGACCATGATACGGTCGATATATTCTTGAGATTTTCCTCTTGCCAGAAGGGTAGCCATATAGGCTTTGGGAGCAATCCACATAAGTAAGATTGGACCTGTTGAGCTAAAGGCAAAGAGAATGAAAGAAAGGAAGTTCTTTGTTTGGTCCTTGTATTTTCCTAGGTTAGCTACTCCATCTGCTAGGAGACCACAGATAATTCCAGGAAGGAAGGCACCAGCACCGTGTTTAGTTCCCAAGAAAAAGAGGGCAATGACAAGGCCGATAGTGGTAATGGCTCCAAAGCGCGGAACTTTTGCGACCAGAATCATATAGGCGCTACCGCCGACAAGGGCAGTAAAGGCAGGCGCATAAAACATATTTCCAGTTTGGTCAAAGAGATTTCCCAAAAGGACACCAATCCCCATGCAGAGGAAGTAAAGAACTGCAAAAAGCAGAGTCGTTAAGATAGATTTTTTCATGAATTGTCTCCTGATAATTTTTTCATAATTCTCATTGTACCACGGTTTGATGGGATTGTAAATGGGGACTATAAGTTTTGAAAACGCTTGAAATATGATATAATAGTTTCATAGTTAATTTTAGGAGGGTATCATGGGTAGGTTTTTAGACTTTGTCTTTAATCGTTTCTTTTTAGGGATGATTGCGACAGCCTTCTTTTGGCTATTAACCTTGGCAGGAGGAATTATCCTTGGTCTAGCGCCGGCTAGCGCCACCTTGATGAGCTTATATGCAGAATATGGTTATAGTTTTCGGGAATACAGTTTGAAGGAGGCTTGGTCTCTTTATAAGCAAAATTTTGTCTCCAGCAATCTGATTTTCTATAGCTTTCTAGGCGTGGATCTAGTTTTAGTTTATGGCTTGTATCTCTTGGTGCAATTACCTCACCAGACTATCCTTCATTTGATTGCGACCTTTTTGAATGTCCTAGTAGTAGCTCTGCTCTTTTTGGCCTATACAGTGTCTTTGAAACTACAAGTTTATTTTGACTTGTCCTATCGAAATAGTCTCAAACTATCCTTGATTGGCATTTTTATGAGTCTAGCAGCTGTGGCTAAGGTTCTCCTTGGGACAGTGCTACTTGTGGCAATTGGTTACTATATGCCTGCTCTTCTCTTCTTTGTAGGAATTGGGATGTGGCATTTCTTTATCAGTGATATGTTGGAACCGATCTATGAAAGTATCCATGAAAAATTGGCGACAAAATAAAATGAAGCAGTTTTGGATTCATTCTCTATTAAAAATTTATAGCCTTGTCATGATTATCATTATTGCTAGTTTTGCGATTATGATATCTTATGCCGATTGGGATTCGCGCGAGAAGGAGGCTCAAAGAGTTGCTCAACGTGTGACGACTCGAATGGTTAGTGAAATAGAGTATTATTATAGAGAGTCGACTCAGATAGCACAAGCCTTAGTTGATAATCAGGCTCGAATTGAAGGAATCTATAAATATTTCAGTCTTAGTACACCAGATTACTTTTATTGGCAACTAGAGCGTAAAGCTTCTCCATATGTATCTGTATCTTTGTATGAAAATATTGATGACTTGTATGTTCGAAATGATTTTGTGACAGGAGTAGCAATTGCCTTCCAAGATTATAAGGAAGTCTATGTTTCTTCTAGGGATAAACGGAGTGGAGAAAAAATCCTAGCTGAAAATTTTAAACCAGCAACTAATAGCTTCGCCATCCCTGTTTCTGACCCTGTTTCTGATAAGGATTTGGGAGTCGTCTACATTTCCTTATCGCCGAATGTCTTACATGCTGCTATTGATAATACCCGAGGTCATATCCCGATGGCTGTTACCGTGACTTCACCTTTTGACATGGAGATATTCCATATTGGTGAGAAGGTTACTATGGAGAATGAAGACTGGTTTGTTGGTGTGACCTCTCATGGCTATCAGGTTCAGGTGGCAGTTCCCAAAAACTTTGTTTTACAAGGAACAGTGACTAGCTCTGCTTTGATTGTGGGCTTGAGTCTTCTCTTTATTGTCATTCTCTATCTGACTTTGAGGCAGACCTTTGCCAACTATCAAAAGCAGGTAGTGGATTTGGTGGATTCCATCCAAGCTATTGCCCAAGGGGAAGAAGGTCTTCGCATCGATACGCTTGAAAAGGACCAGGAATTGCTCCTAATCGCAGAGACCACCAATGATATGTTGGACCGTTTAGAAAAGAATATTCATGATATTTATCAGCTAGAGCTCAGTCAAAAAGATGCCAATATGCGAGCCCTACAAGCTCAAATCAATCCTCATTTTATGTATAATACGCTGGAATTCTTGCGCATGTATGCAGTTATGCAGAGTCAAGATGAGTTGGCAGATATTATTTATGAGTTCAGTAGTCTCTTGCGGAACAATATTTCTGATGAAAGAGAAACTCTTCTCAAACAGGAATTGGAATTTTGCCGTAAATACAGCTATCTCTGCATGGTTCGCTATCCAAAGTCCATTGCCTATGGTTTCAAGATAGCCCCAGAGTTAGAGAATATGAAGATTCCTAAATTTACCTTGCAACCGCTGGTAGAAAACTATTTCGCGCATGGTGTTGACCATAGACGGACAGATAATGTGATTAGTATCAAGGCTCTTAAACAGGATGGTTTTGTGGAAATTTTAGTGGTAGATAATGGTCGTGGGATGTCTGCTGAAAAGCTGGAAAGTATTCGAGAAAAATTAAGTCAGAGACATTTTGAACACCAAGCCAGCTACAGTGATCAAAGGCAGTCTATCGGGATTGTCAATGTACATGAGCGTTTTGTGCTCTATTTTGGAGACCGCTATGCCATTACTATAGAGTCTGCAGAGCAAGCCGGTGTTCAGTATCGTATTACAATTCAAGATGAGTAGAAAGGGAGAAAATGTATAAAGTATTATTAGTAGATGATGAGTACATGGTGACAGAAGGTCTGAAGCGTTTGATTCCCTTTGATAAGTGGGATATGGAGGTCGTCGCAACAGCCAGTCATGCCGATGAAGCTCTAGAATATGTTCAGGAAAATCCTGTCGATGTCATCATTTCCGATGTCAATATGCCCGACAAAACAGGGCTTGATATGATTCGAGAGATGAAAGAAATCTTACCAGATGCTGCCTATATCCTGCTGTCAGGTTATCAGGAGTTTGATTATGTAAAAAGAGCAATGAACCTTAGTGTGGTGGACTATTTGGTCAAGCCTGTTGATAAGGTAGAGCTGGGAAATCTGCTGGAGAAGATTGCAGGTCAGCTCGGCGAGAGAGGGAAGAAAAGTCAGACTCTTAGTCAAGAATTAGACGAGGCTGGATTTGTTAGTTATTTAGGTGGTAAGGAGAATTGGTGGATAGGTCTTTCAAAGGAAAAACAGGGCTCCTTCACTATTCCCTACTATGTCTTGGGTCAAGATTGGCAGATTTTCATTTCTGACCAACCCCTAGATGGTTTGGTCGTTACACCTTTTGAAGCTCCTTATCAAGAACACTTTGAACGCTGGAAGCTGAATGCTGAGAAAGCCCTCTTTTACGGCTCTGTAAATCTACAGCAGTCTCAGAGTCTCTTTGCCTACTACGAACCGATTTATAGGGTTATCATTCAGGGGAATCTCAATCAAATCGTGGAAGAATTGAACCTTTTGGAGAAGGTGGTTCTTGAAAATACACCGCGTGTTCCGATTACCAAACAGCTTTTTATCCAGTTTGTCATGGATGTCTTTCACTTGTTTGAACATCTCAAAGCTGATGATATGACGGACATTGTCAAAACCATTCATGCTATTCAATCCTTCGATGAATTGGTTTCTTATATCAAGGAAACTCTGACCAGCTTTTTCGGTCAATACCGTATGAATGAAAATGTGGTCAGTGTGCTGGAAGTCATTGGTCGTGATTACCAAAAGGAGCTGTCCCTCAAGGATATCAGTAAGGCCCTCTTTATCAATCCTGTCTATCTAGGACAGTTGATTAAGCGTGAAACCGATTCGACCTTTGCAGAGTTACTAAACAAACAACGTATTAAGGCTGCCCAGCAGCTCTTGCTTTCGACTAGTGATAGTATCGAAGATATTTGTTATGCTGTTGGTTACAGTAACCTTGGATATTTCTATAAAGTGTTCCGAAAATTGTGCGGAAAATCGCCAAAAGCCTACCGAAAACAGGTAGAAACGATACTATAAGATTTGTATTCCTTTACAAAAAGTGCTATAATATGAATAATATTATTAGGAGGTTCTATCATGAAAAAGAAACCGATTTATCTATGGGTCTTGTTAATCTTGTCTGCCCTTATTTCAGCAATGTCTCTGTTTGGAATGTTGAGTCCCTTACCTAGCAAAGAAGCTCTTCGTGCCGCTCAGAAACAAGTTGCAGGGGTCAGTGCTCAGCAATTAGAAGACCAGCTTAATTACAACTATGGAGTAGCAGAAGCGTATCATTCTATTTTTAATATGGCCTTGATTGTGCTATCTGCTATTTTAGTGGTCGTAGCGATTGTCTTCCTTATTCGTAAGAATTTGCAATATGCAAACTATACTTACGTTGGCTATGTTTTGTTAGCTATTATCGGTTCGATTTATGGCTATGTTGGTTTACAGGACGCTGTGCAGTTGGTTCAAGATGAGACCATGCGTTTGACAATGAGTATTGGTTCAAAAGCTGTCAGCATTTTCTATATCGTCATCAATATTCTCTTCCTAGCTCTTGTCTTCTATAAGATGTGGCGACAACAGAAAGCCTTGGCAGAAGAAGAGGAAGCAGAAAATCTTGCCTAAGTATTGACAAAAAAGAACTATCAAGATACAATCTTGGTAGTTCTTTTTCGATTAAAAATAAAATCATGGAGGTACATATGAAGACAATTTCTTTAGTTTATATTAGTTTGAGTGGCAACACTGAAAGTTTTGTGACGCGCTTGAAAGATTATCTCTTGTCCCAGTACGAGGGAATTGAGGTTCAAAAGATTCATATCAAGGATTTGGTCAAGGAAGGTAAAAATTTCTATGAGATGGACCATCCCTATGTCGCTTTTTTGCCGACCTATCTCGAAGGTGGGAATGGCGTTGATAACGGAGATGTCGAGATCTTGACGACACCCGTTGGGGATTTTATCGCCTATGGTGACAATGCTAGTAAGTGTTTTGGTGTAGTTGGCTCAGGAAATCGTAACTTTAATAACCAATACTGCCTGACAGCCAAGCAATACAGTCAACGCTTTGGTTTCCCTGTATTGGCTGACTTTGAAATGCGAGGCATGCTGGAAGATATCAAACGTGTCGCAGCGATTATCGCAGATTTGTATGAGTTGGAAAAGGAGAATTAAAGTCAATATAAGAGGCGCTTGGGATTTTTCAACTGTTTTTGAGTATAAACAGTCTTTGAGAACGTAAAAAAGCATAAGTTCAGGTCTTCAAAACCTTGTTCTTATGCTTTTTATCATAGAAATATTTGCTGCATTTTCTCTTGAAATGAAACCTTATACTCAATGAAAATCAAAGAGCAAACTAGGAAACTAGCCGCAGGCTGTACTTGAGTACGGCAAGGCGACGTTGACGTGGTTTGAAGAGATTTGCGAAGAGTATTATCTTCATCTCGCGCTTGTCAGTTATCCTGCTTTTCCGATTGCGAGTGCGTAGATAAAGAAGATGGCGAAGCCAAAGAGGAAAATCAATCCTGCAATGGCAAGGTGTTTGAGCCAAGAAGGAAGATTTTTGTTTTCACGCGTTACCAAGGCGTAATTCAAAAGAGCGAAGAATGGTGTTGTCAGGAAAGAACCAATCATGGCAAAGCGGAGCATGGTTGAAACCTGACCAGCGAAGAACTTGATAATGACGATACCGATGATAGCAGTGATAGTCATCCAGATATTCAAAGATTTACGATTGTCTTCTTTTTGACTGATTAGCAGTCGGAGAGATTCCTGATTGACACGAGAATAGCCATCAATAACAGTGATAACTGTTCCAAAGATACAGAGGAAGGCAATAAAGGTAATCAAGTAACGGGACCATTCGCCAAGAACAGAGGCATACATGCCCACGAATTGAGAGATGTATTTGGCTGAAGCAGCTTCAACCGCCTGCCCTGTAGGATACTGAATCAGTGCTCCCAGTGCCACAAAGAAGACGGCTAGAATAGCTGTTCCAATATAACCAGTGTTAAAGTCAAACAGAGCGTCTTCTGTGTTAAAGTTGACGGTCTTTCTCTTTTCAGCAGACCAAAGTGAATTGATAGCTGAAATTTCAATAGGAGCAGGCATCCACCCTAAGAGGGAAACGATGAAGGGTAGAGCTGCCATTTGCCAAGGTGTTTTCTCGACAAAATCAGAACTGTATTCTGGATGCTTGACCGCTGCGATGATAACTGCAAGAACAGTTGCAATGGTTAAGGCAGACATAATCCATTTGACCATGCCGTCTAAAAGTTTGTAGCCTCCAAAGAGTAGCATAGCCCAAATGATTGCAACGAGAATGAGGGACCATTGAGTAATGCTAAGTTCAATCATTGGGAAGGCGCTGGCGATGATAGCTGAGCACAGAATGGCGACACCAGCTGTGTTGACCATAGCCGAAAAGACATTGAGGATAAAGAAAATCCAGAGATAGAGTTTTCCTTTTTCGGCATAACCTTCAACCAAAGTCTTTCCAGTATCAGCTGTGTATTCAGCACCAAAACGGAAAAATGGATATTTAAAGACATTGGCTAAGATGACCAAGAGAAGTAGAGACCAACCGTAAGAACCGCCAGCTTGAGTGGAGGATACAATGTGGGAACCTCCAACAGCGGCAGTTGCCATTAGGATTCCAGGTCCCATTGCTTTTAGCTTGCTTGCCCAGGTTGATTGATTTAAGGAAATAGCTTGTGACATGATAAATACTCCTTTTTGAATTTTCAGAATAATCTGGATATGTAATCTATATTCTACAAAAAACTTTGGAAAAATGCAAGAATATTTTGAAAAAAGATAGAAAATTACAGAAAATTCACAAAGAAGACCTGAAAATAACTGCTATGATAGCAAGGTGCAGCAGGATAAAGAAAAACCGAGAAGTTTCTTTCTCGGATTTGCTTATTATGAGTTTCTTACTTTCTATGCTCCAAGAGTTGATTGATGTGGTCCACTTTTTTAGATTCTTTTTTATAAAGAATAGCCCAAATGATGAGGTAGACAATCGCAAACTCGATAATGAGCTGGAGGTAGAAAATCCAGTGGAAGGGGAACCAACCTGCTAGGGTTGCTAGTGGGACAAAGCCAGCCAGCATAAGGAAAAAATGAGTCAGAGTTGCACGGAGCATGCTCCAGTCACGGCTGAATAATCGGTTGCCAAAGTTGAAGAGAATACCGATGGCTGCCCAGATAAGAGTACAGTAGAGCAAGACCAGGGCACCGTGAACCTGATGTTGAGCCATCACTTGGCCGATGAGAGAGTAGGGATTTAGTGGTGCGTAGGTATTTGGTGCATAAATGAGTGAAAAGATGATAGAGAGGATGAGGCCGATGAGGACACCAGTAGCTGCGTCGTGGAAGATTTGTTTTTTCATAGTTCTAATTTCTCCTTGATGGTTTTTAGATAACGGCGTGAAGAGTAGGTGAAGCTTTCGTTTTTCAAGAAAATTTCTACTAGGCCGTTGGGCGTAAGCTTGAGATGGGAGATGGAGTCGATATTGATGATTTCTGATTGGGAAATTTGGATAAAATTGCTTGGCAAGAGTTCAAGGATCTGATAGAGTCGTAAGTCAATGGTGTAGGTCTGACTCGCCGTTTCTGCTAGAACCTTCCGATTCTCAATATAGAAGCGCTGAATCTTGCCAATCTCAACTAGATAGACCTGATCATCGATTTTTCCTTTGATTTTTTCTGTTCGGTCAAGATTTTCTGCGAACTCGATGACTTTTTGGACTTTTTCGGTCTCTTGAGGTGCTTGGACAATCAGCTTTTCCTCTTCGTAAGTTTCACTAATCTGTAGTTCTACTTTCATAAATTTCTCTCCTTGTTTTTCATACAAAATTGTGATCACTTCTTGTACACCTTTATTAAACACTATTTTTCAGCCCCTTGCAAGGGACTTTGTCTATGTGGAGGGATTTGGCTCCTATGTGGTGGAGTTTTTCTGTCCTATCTGAAATATGGTATAATAGCACTAATCAATTTCTAGGAAAATAGATACGGAAAGGGGCTGAAAGAACTAGGGGAACAGTTGGAATTAGAAAGTGATAGGTATGAAAAGTGGCGTTGAAGCTGAATAAGTTTATAAAGCGTTTGAATGAAGAAATGGAAAGTAAATAAGTTGACGATGAATTACAAAATAGATTTTATCTACAATTTGTATCTTTCAAATCGTTGATTTGAATTTTAGATTTAATCATGCTACAATTAAAACTGAAATCAAATAGAAGAGGAAAATACAAACGTGGGCACACTACTAGCAACAAGATTAAAAAATAGACGGAAAGAATTAAAAATGTCTCAGCGAGAACTAGCTGAAGGTATCTGTAAACAGGGGCAAATCAGCCGATTAGAGAGCGGAGAGTTTACCCCTGGAGCGGATTTCCTGCATGCCCTTGCTAAGAAGTTAAAAGTCAGTATGGATTATTTTTTTGATGAGCAGGTTGTAGAGAAAGTTGAGGAGTTATCAGAATTTAAGAAATTAGCACAGACATTTATTACAAATCGCAATTATGAGTCTTTGAAATATATATATGAATTGGAGAATGTAAAAGCTTACCGCCTATCTTTAGCAGATAAAATCTACATGGAATGGATAAAATCTCTGATAGATTTTTATTTTTACGGACAAAAAGAAGATGCGATTGTACGATTAGAGGGGGTATTATCACAGTTAAGTGTATCTGATTTGAACTATCTCCAAGTTTCAAACACCCTATTCAATTTTTATTATGATATTGGAGATTTAGGTCGTTTCAATAAAATTCGTGAAAAACTAGAGTATCAAGTAAATCAACTCAATTTGAGTACAATCGAAGAGTTAGAACTATCTATTAAGTTTAACTACAACGTTTGTCGTTATCTATGGTTACAGAAAAATATTGAAGAAGCTATTACTAAAATTACAGCCACTATAAAACAATGTAAGGCTTACAGAACGAATTATCTTTTGGCTGATTTGTACTTATTGATGGGAAACGTAAGTGAAAATTTCTCTTCTAAAAGTTCAGTGAAAGAATATTTTGAAACAGCTCATTTCCTTTACAAATTAGAGGAAAACATGTCAATGGCTTTGAAAGTTGAGCATTACATTGCAGATATAATAGAATAATGAATACGGTGTTCAAGTGAGCATCGTTTTTTAAACTTATCTTAGATACAAAAAAGTATTAAAAAAAAAAAAATAAAAAAATGTTATAAAATACTTGACGAGCTAATTTTGAAGTGATAAAATAAATGAAAGAAAAAAGGAGAGGTATATGAGAAGTTTGTTTAAGAAAATAGTTGCTGTATTAGCTATTGGCTTGATTCTGTTAGGAATTGCGAGAACACCTCAAGTTCATAAGATAGCTAGAGGGATTGATCCAGGTCCAGCGAATGGGAAAGCTCTCTAACTATTCAGACTAATCTATAACGACATTATGAGGTTTGATAAGATTTCTCCTCACCGGATAAAAATCTTAAATATATTTATGGAAGGATAAACATGCTATGGAAAATACAGATCTTACTCTAAAACAAGAGAATGTTTCTCTGGATATTGACGTTGATGTTGATCTTGATGCTATCTTGATTGGAAGAAATCAACCAAGCCAGCGCAGATGCTAAAGTACATTTTGTTGAGTCAGGGGTGGTGATTATTATCGCTCCTGATTTTTATTAGGTTAATTTAATTAAAGAAGTTATAAAAGAATCTCAAATGAAAAAATATTTTTATCAAAATTCCTTTTTAGTAGGTCAATTTTTAATAGCAAATATCATTGGAGCCATTTCTGTACTGAGCTTGGCTTTTGTTCTAGAAGGTATTATTGATTCTATTTCAAATGTTAATTCAGAAACATTCATATTATATGTAGTATTGCTATTAGTTTATATAGTTTTTGATTCCGTAATGGAGTATTGTGTTGAAGTTTCAAATCAAAAATTAATTCAAAAAATTTTACATGATATACGAAGTGATCTGACTGAAAGTAACGGAAGAAAAGCATTGATTGATGTTTTTCGTAGTAATCCTGAAAACCATATCTCAACTTATACTAATGAATTAGAAGTTTTAGAAAAACAATACTTAGAACAAATTATTAGTATAACTAATGATATTTTAGTTTTTGTTTTTGCTTCAGTTATATCTTTATTTTTACAACCGTCATATACTATAATAATGGTCGTTTTGAGTTTACTTCCTCTTTTTTATCCTTTATTAACTCAAAATTCTTTACAAAGTGCAAGAGATGTAAGCGTAAAGTCAAAAGAAAGTTATTTTAGTGTAGTATCAGATTTTTACTTTGGTTTAAAGACAGTTAAACTATTTAATGCAGTGCACCCTTTCACTGATATTGTGAATTCAAAAAGTAAGCAGTTAGGACAATCTAATGTAGCTTATTACAAAAAGGCAAACTCAATAGAGGCAATATCATACGCAATTACAATGGTTGTAAATCAGGGAGCTTGGGTAGTAGGAGGTTTTTTTGTACTCAAGGGAAGACTTTCTCTAGGAGAATTTATTGGACTTCGTCAATTAGTTATGTATATTACTTATCCAATTACTAATATGAAACATAGCTATACTGATATATTATCTTCAAAAAAATTGGTTAATAATCTGGTTGCAACTATAAATCGAGTACCAGCGGATACCGCTAATATGAAAAATGTAAAAATTAATACAATTGAGCTTGTTGATTTTGGAATATCTGGTGGGGAGCAAAATATATTACAAAATATAAATTTAACATTTAAGGTAGATAAAAAATATCTCATTGTTGGAAAAAGTGGTAGTGGGAAAAGTACGCTTTTGAATTCATTAATAGGTTTGATACCAGATGGTTTTAATATTAATGGGAACATCTTAGTTAATGGACAGGATTTAACTAGTATTAAGTTAGATTACTCGTCAGTTGCTTACGTGGAGCAGAAAACCTTTATTTTTGATAAACCAGCTATTGATAATTTGACAATGTATAAAGATTATGATAAAAGTCTAGTTCATCAAGTGTTACAGAAGGTAAGCTTAGAAAATATTAATTTAGAGGATAGCATCAAAAATAAGTTGTCTGGGGGACAAGAGAGGAGACTAGATTTTGCTAGGTCTCTACTTGCGAATAAGGAAATTTTACTTTTGGACGAGGTTACATCGTCTCTAGATAAAGAAAATAGATTGCGTATTGAAGAATTAGTGGCCTCAGTGCAGGGGAAAATGGTTATTTGTATTGCTCACGAACCATCAGATAATTTCATCTCAATGTTTGATGAAGTAATAACTCTTGAAGAAGGAATGATTACTTAGATGTAAAAATATCATAATAGACTTAGGAAAAATTTATGAAAAAAGAAATACTACCTCAATATGTTTATAGAGATAAAATGGGTAATAGTGCAGCTTTAAAGGAATATTACTCGATAAAATTTGATAAGGTAGATAGCTACTATGAGTATATTTGGAAAAACATTTTACTTCAAGAAGCAATTTTACTTTGTAATCGAACTCTTTTTATGGAGTTATCAAATTTTTATAAAAAATCAGAGAAAAATAAGAGAAGACTATTACGAACTTTAGAAAATTATTTTATTAGATTTTGTACACGTCCCTCAACATTCTTCACGTTTGGATATGTAGGAGTAGGAGAATTTTCTCATGGTGGGATAGAAGAAAATCTGAAATGTGAATCAAAGAGTGTAGAAAAGATAACAGATATTTCTACAGAGTGGGCTTTTGATTTTTTAAAATTGATTTTGAGAGAACGAGATGTATTAAAAGAACTATTCGTATTTTTAAATCCCAATTTAATAGGAGTCGGAGCAAAGCTGTTAAATCAGAAACTGTATTTTTGCCAATCAGATATACAAAAAATTGTCTTGACGGATTTAAACATTGTTCTTTCAGACATTATTGAGACTTGTAAAACACCTTTAAAAATAAGTTCTCTAGTCAATTTGTTATTAGAGAAGGGATTTGAATTAAATACTATTTATGACTATATACAGCAATTGATAGATAGTGAGATATTATTTTTTGAATGTTTTGAGATATTAACCAGAGACAATAAAATAAACTTGATAGATGATTTTATTAATGGAATAGAATTAATACCTGCAAAATTAAAAAGGCAAATTTCTTGTATAAAATCAAAAATAGAATTATATAATAGTATTCCTCTGGGAGAGGGGAGTCGAATTCTGATAGATTTATATAGTATTATGGACGATATATGTAAGGTAAATACTCCGCTTAATATTTTATGTATTAGTCATCAGAAATTTCAGATAGATTATCAGATAAAGAATGAAATAGAAGAATTTCTTAATATACTATTAACTATTAATTTAAAATATAAGCAAGAGCGCAGTCTGAAAGAATATACAAGAAAATTTTATAATTTGTATGGTAGTAACAATTTAGTGCCTTTAACGGAATTGCTTTCAGTTAAAGGGTTAGGTTCTCCCTCAAACTATTCAAACCCAATTTTGAGTACTTATTTGGGAGAAACTTTAAATATTAATGATGGAACAGATAAATTCCAACATGATTTAGTGAATCAGATTTTGAACACTACCAGTGGTGAAGAGATAAAATTAGAGAATTTAATTGAACAAGAAGGGACGATTAAAGATAGTTTTCCTACTGCAGAAGTAGTTTTCTCAATTTATGAAATTGATAATGGAATTCAATTAAAATGGCATGGAAATCAATATTCAGATAATTTTTTTTCGATTTCTGGGAAATATGTGCCGTGCTTTAAAGAATATTTCAATATACACGAAATGTTAGAAATAGAGAGAAAATTTTATAATGAACTTTTAGTTGGAGTTGATGAGTTTCATAGTAATTTAGTGTTAAATGACATCAAGAGAGAGAATGCTTTAGATAGCTTGATATTAGATTTTCCATTTTTTAAAAATATTGATATTTCAGATGTATATATATACTTAGATGACAAGAATAACTTTCAAGTTTTTTCTAAGAAAACAAATACTCATATGCGTGTTATAAAGAGAAATAGAATTTCTCCAAATCTATTAAATAATCAAACCCGATTTTTATATAGTATTTTTTGCAATCAATTATCGTATTATGATTTCTATAAGGTTTTTTCAATTGAGTATTTACATTATCAAAATAGGATAGTCTATAAAGATATAATTGTATATCCTGAAACATGGAGGCTATCTAAAAATTCTAATTTTGATAAGTTTATAAAAAACTATAATGTTCCGAAATTTGTAAATTTAGTAGAGGGGGACATGGAGTTACTGATAAATTTAGATAAAAAAGGAGATATAGAGAAGGTAAAACAAAAATTAAAGACAGATAAAGTAGTTTTAACAGAGTACTTAGGGGAGTTAAAAAGCTCTAATGAAATAATAGCATTTTCAAAAAATATAGATAATAGTACACAGTGTTTAGAAAAAAACTGTAGTTTGGAGGAAGTACATCTGGTATCTAAAGACTGGTTTAGTTTTCATTTGTATTGTAAAGAGGAATTAACATCGATTTGTGTAGAAGATATTTTAAAGAGGTTCTTAAATTTGATTGATGACGATATTCAATATAGTATAAATTTTGTTCAATATTACTACGATGAATATCATATTCGATTTAGAATTAAAATTTTCGGAACAAATGATACTGATAAAATTAAAGTCTTAATGTTAATGATAAAACTTTTTTCATCTAGTATAGACGACGGACTTCTAACACGGTATGAGATGCTACCGTATCGAATAGATTTTTCACTACTTGGTGGTTCAGATAGTGCTTGGAATATCGAGAAGATATTAACACTAGATTCTCTTTATGTTATTTCTAATTATTCCATTTTGAGAACACTCCCGATACAATATTATGTACTTATACTACAAAGTATTTTTGAATCATTTGAAATAGACAATGCGGAATTAATCAAACATTTTAAGGACATTGAAGTATCAAAAAATTACTCGTTATATAGAAATGTAAAAAAAGAAATCAAAAATATAGATTTAGATGTTTTTCCATTTAGTGAGGAACTTTTCAAAAAATGTAAATATTTAGTCGAACTATTAAATGAAATTGAGAGTAAACGAAAAGTTAATACATCTGAAAAAATAGAAATTGCTAAGAGATATATACATCTATTTTTAAATAAAATTTTTTTCAATAAATTTTATGAGGAGAAAATTTATCAACTATTCTATCTATATTTAATGGATAAAAAATTTATCCAGAAATCTAAAATGTAAGTTTGATTATAAATGATTAAGGAGGAGTAAATGTTTATAAATTTGCCTTATAAAGGACGAACGAAAGTACCAGGATCCGAATGTGGATTTAATAATTTTATTAGAAATAACTATTTAGAGAGAAAGTATTATTTACAAAATAACTTTATAAATGCCTCTGATTATGAAAATAGTGATTTAATATCAGAATTGAAATCAAAAATATCTTCTCGGTATAGTAAAGAGGACATATTTATTTTTGGCGGTGATCATTGTACTACCAGTTTTGTTTTTGATCATATTATTGATACTGAGAAAAGTATCGGAATTATAATATTTGATGCTCATTTAGATAAAGGAGATATATCGGATGGATATTATAATTGGAATGTTCTTAGTTGGATAGAGGATAGTATTGAGAGTGGTATGATAATAGGAACTAGACACGATTATTATAAGGTTCTTACCCCTAGAAAATATAAAGTTTATGATGATATCGCAGTATATGAAAATAAAGAAATTATCCTAGAAAATATAAAAGAATACTTTGAAAAATTTGATACTATTTACATTAGTCTTGATGTCGATGTTCTAAATGTATCGGACTTTCCAGGTGTTAGCTTTCCAATGCCTGGGGGGTTAAGTTTAGTAAATCTTGTATACTTTATCAGACAAATAAAAGAAATCAAAAAAATACATGGAAAAAATATAATTTGGGACTTGGTTGAATATAATCCTCTAGTAGAGTCTACAATTTCTAACATCACCTTACAGCGTATACTAACGGAAATTAATACAGATAATTATACCAAATATGATTGAAAGAATACTGAACAAAATTGAGCAAGATTTTCTGCAATTAGATTTTAAAGAACTATCGAATAATGAAAATTATCCAGAAATATTGTATAATATATTACTTTTTTTGTCTGGTTTATCAGATTCAGAATATATAGATTACATTGATGAACAGTTCTATGAATTTATTTTAAAAGAAATATATCTTAATAAATCAAGATTTAAGTTGTCATTTTATAATGGTATGACCGGTATTGTTTTCTTGTTAGAACATAGTAAGTTGAATAGCGAGTATTCTGATTTATTGAGTCAATATTTCAATAAAACTATAAGCGATACTATGTTGGTGTTACTTCCTTTTTTTAAGGATTCAAAGAAAGAGTATGAATTTTTTGGAGGCTTGTTAGGAATTGTATATTATTATTTACAGAGAAAAACACCAATAAATCATAAGGAATCGTACATTTTAGAAGAAAGTTTAAATAAATTATTAGGGGTTATAAAAAAAGAAATAAATATAGAAAGTTTTGATATTTCGCTTATACATGGAATGGTATCGTTTTTGAAAATATTTCGTAGTTATTTGGAAAAAGAAGAATCTAAAGAAATAAATGAAATATATAATAAAATGATGGATTGTTACTTGAAGCTAGTTATAGACAAAGAAAAATTTGAGGAAATTTTTGGTAAAAAAATGGGATGGTGTAACAGTAGACTTTCTATACTTTTATTACTATATTCACTACCAGTTGAACAAGAGATAAGTGGCTACTTGTATAATGAATTATTAGAGATATTTGATAGCAGTGGAAGTTGGAAATATGATGATTCATATCTTTGCCATGGTTATGCTGGAATGAGCATTATGATGTGTGCATTTAATTACACAGGAAAAAATAGAATTTTTGTAAGAGAGAAGCTTCGTGAAGAATTACAAAATAGTAAAAATTTACTTGGTAATCTAAATCAATCACCGAATATCATTGAAAATTGCTTAGGGGTCATACTGGCTCTTATTAATGATTATTCTAATAAAGTGGAAATTCTTAACAAAATCATGCTAACACTATGAAAACTGAGGCAATCTCGGTTTTTTGTTTATCCCAAACATATAACTGTTTCTTTTATAGTTGCTTATTTTAAACTAAGCAACTATAACTTACTCTTCAAACCACGTCAGCGTCGTCTTGCCGTACTAAAGTACTGTCTGCGCCTAGCTTTCTAGTTTGCTCTTTGATTTTTATTGAGTATACCACTATTTTATGCCCCCTGGCAAGGGACTTTGTCTATGTGGAGGAATTTGGCTCCTATGTGGCGCTTGCTTTTCTGTCCTTTCTGAAATATGGTATAATAGCACTATCAATTTCTAGGAAAACAGATACAGAAAGGGGCTGAAAGATGTCTCATATTATTGAATTGCCAGAGGTGCTGGCAAACCAGATTGCAGCTGGAGAGGTTATCGAGCGTCCAGCTAGCGTTGTTAAGGAGCTGGTAGAAAATGCCATTGACGCGGGTTCTAGTCAGATTATCATTGAGATTGAGGAAGCAGGTCTCAAGAAGATTCAAATCACAGATAATGGTCATGGAATTGCCCACGATGAGGTGGAATTGGCCCTGCGCCGCCATGCGACTAGTAAGATAAAAAATCAAGCAGACCTCTTTCGAATTCGGACGCTTGGTTTTCGTGGTGAAGCCCTTCCTTCTATAGCGTCTGTTAGTGTCTTAACTCTGCTAACGGCGGTAGATGGTACTAGTCACGGGACCAAGCTGGTCGCGCGTGGGGGAGAAGTAGAGGAAATAATCCCAGCGACCAGTCCTGTGGGAACCAAGGTTTGTGTGGAGGATCTCTTTTTCAACACGCCTGCCCGCCTCAAGTATATGAAGAGTCAGCAAGCGGAGTTGTCTCATATCATTGATATTGTCAATCGTCTGGGTTTAGCCCATCCTGAGATTTCTTTTAGTTTGATTAGTGATGGCAAGGAAATGACGCGGACAGCAGGGACTGGTCAACTGCGACAAGCAATCGCAGGAATTTATGGTTTGGTCAGTGCCAAGAAGATGATTGAAATTGAGAATTCTGACCTTGATTTCGAAATTTCAGGCTTTGTGTCCTTGCCTGAGTTAACTAGAGCCAACCGCAACTATATCAGTCTCTTCATCAATGGCCGTTATATCAAGAACTTTTTACTCAATCGTGCTATTCTTGATGGCTATGGTAGTAAGCTCATGGTAGGCCGTTTTCCACTGGCTGTCATTCACATTCATATTGACCCTTATCTAGCGGATGTTAATGTGCATCCAACCAAGCAAGAGGTGCGGATTTCCAAGGAAAAAGAACTGATGACCTTGGTTTCAGAAGCTATTGCAAATAGTCTCAAGGAACAAACCTTGATTCCAGATGCCTTGGAAAATCTTGCCAAATCGGCTGTGCGCAATCGTGAGAAGGTGGAGCAAACCATTCTCCCACTCAAAGAAAATATGCTCTACTATGAGCAAACAGAGCCGATAAGATCCAGTCAAGCTGAAGTAGCTGATTATCAGGTGAATCTGACTGAAGAGAAACAGGATTTAACCCTGTTTGCCAAGGAAACCTTGGAGCAGCTGACTAAGCCTAGCAAACTCCATTTTGCAGAGAGAAAGCCTGCTAACTACGACCAGCTAGATCACCCAGAGTTAGACCTTGCGAGTCTTGATAAGGCTTATGACAAGCTGGAGCGAGAAGAATCTTCAAGCTTTCCAGAGTTGGAATTTTTCGGGCAAATGCATGGAACCTATCTCTTCGCCCAAGGGCGAGATGGGCTCTACATCATAGACCAACATGCGGCGCAGGAACGGGTCAAATACGAGGAATACCGTGAAAGCATTGGCGATGTTGACCAGAGCCAGCAGCAACTCTTAGTGCCCTATATCTTTGAATTTCCAGCGGATGATGCCCTTCGTCTCAAGGAAAGAATGCCTCTTTTAGAGGAAGTTGGAGTCTTTCTAGCAGAGTACGGGGAAAATCAATTCATCCTACGTGAACATCCTATTTGGATGGCAGAAGAAGAGATTGAGTCAGGCATCTATGAGATGTGCGACATGCTCCTTTTGACCAAGGAAGTTTCTATCAAGAAATACCGGGCAGAGTTGGCTATTATGATGTCCTGCAAGCGGTCCATCAAGGCCAACCATCGTATTGACGACCATTCGGCTAGACAGCTCCTCTATCAGCTCTCTCAATGTGACAATCCCTACAATTGTCCCCACGGGCGTCCTGTTTTGGTGCATTTTACCAAGTCAGATATGGAAAAGATGTTCCGACGTATTCAGGAAAATCACACCAGTCTCCGTGAGTTGGGGAAATATTAAACTAAAAGGAAAACTATGTACGAATATTTAAAAGGAATCATTACCAAAATCACTGCTAAATACATTGTTCTTGAAACCAATGGTATCGGTTATATCCTGCATGTAGCCAACCCCTATGCTTATTCAGGTCAGGTTAACCAAGAAGCTCAAATTTATGTGCATCAGGTCGTACGTGAGGACGCTCATCTGCTTTATGGATTTCGCTCAGAAGACGAGAAAAAGCTCTTTCTCAGTCTGATTTCGGTATCTGGGATTGGTCCTGTATCAGCTCTTGCTATTATAGCTGCTGATGACAATGCTGGCTTGGTTCAAGCCATTGAAACCAAGAACATCACCTACTTGACCAAATTCCCTAAAATTGGTAAGAAAACAGCCCAGCAGATGGTACTGGACTTGGAAGGCAAGGTAGTAGTTGCTGGAGATGACCTTCCTGCTAAGGTGGCAGTGCAAGCAAGCGCTGAAAACCAAGAATTGGAAGAAGCTATGGAGGCCATGTTGGCTCTGGGCTACAAGGCAACAGAGCTCAAGAAAATCAAGAAATTCTTTGAAGGAACGACAGATACAGCTGAGAACTACATCAAGTCTGCCCTCAAAATGTTGGTCAAATAGGAGCAGAGCATGACAAAACGTTGTTCGTGGGTCAAGATGACCAATCCGCTCTACATTGCCTATCATGATGAGGAGTGGGGTCAGCCCCTCCATGATGACCAAGCATTGTTTGAGTTGTTGTGTATGGAAACCTATCAGGCAGGCCTGTCTTGGGAAACGGTGCTCAACAAACGTCAAGCTTTCCGAGAAGCCTTTCATGGTTATCAAATTCACTCAGTCGCAGAGATGACCGACACCGAACTGGAAGACTTGCTGGATAATCCAGCCATCATTCGAAATAGAGCCAAGATTTTTGCTACACGCGCTAACGCCCAAGCCTTTCTACGATTACAGGTAGAGTATGGTTCTTTTGATAGCTATCTCTGGTCTTTCGTTGAGAGAAAAACTATCGTCAATGATGTTCCCGACTACCGCCAAGCCCCAGCTAAAACACCCTTGTCTGAGAAATTAGCCAAAGATCTCAAAAAACGAGGTTTCAAGTTCACAGGCCCAGTCGCTGTCTTGTCTTTTCTACAAGCAGCAGGGCTAGTTGATGACCATGAGAATGATTGTGAGTGGAAAAGCGGTCACTAGTGTGTACAGGTAACTAGCATATCTGAGAATATAGAAAAAAGCTGAGAAATTTTTCCCAGCTTTTTATATATACTATTAGATTGGTTAGAGTGAAGTCAGAAAAGTGATTCCACCTAAAATAACACCAGCTGAATTTGGAATGATTAGTATCCAATCCTTCTTAGGTTCCTTTGTCCATCCATAAATAACCCAGATTAAGCAAGATATTGCAGCTGATAAAGGTTGAAATGGTTGAGCTTTATTTTCCTGTAAATTAGCGATAATTTGAGGTATGTAGGCAATAAATACTATAATTCCAATAAAGGCACCAATAGAACCTACGATTCGATTAATTTTTTGTTTTGTCATATACACCTCCTTTAAAAGGATATCATAGAAATTAGCGAAATGCAATAAATTCAGATACAAATTGTAACGAAAACCAATACAAAAGCATAAAAATAGAGAAACTATTTATTTTTTGTTATAGTCAAAGCGAATGATTTGCTCCTTTGTATCTACATAGGCGTGAACGCCAAAGGGGACAATGGCTCTTGGAGTTGCGTGGCCGACATTCAAATTATAGACAATCGGGATATTGCTGTCAATGATATCCAATAGTGCGTCTTTATAGTCGTCATAGAAAGTTTCATCCATAGGTTTCCCGACCAAGAGTCCGCTGATGACCTCAAATATCCCAGTGTCCTTTAAAGTCTGCAACATCTTTTTGAAATATTCCGGCTCAGGTTTTTCTTCGCTTGTTTCTAGCAAGAGGATTTTTCCTTCCCAGTCTGACAAGTCAGGGAAAAGTTTGTATTTTTGGCAGAGCTCCGTGCTGTCTGCGTATCGAGAGTTGTCAAAGATATCGTAGAGGGATTCGAGGCAACCACCGAGGATTTCTCCCTCGAACTGGGCATTTCCTTGTAACAAGTGAAAGCCAGTATTTGTATGATTGATACGAGGTGTTCCTAGAGCCTTGGGACTGAAGTCAGTTCGTTCCTCATACCAAACGTCACTAGGGCGGATTTCTGAGATTCTTCCAGTCTCAATCAATTCTTTAAAGTAGTGAAGGCTATAGGCTAGCATTTCTTTGTCTAATTCACAAATGTCCGCTAAAAAGGATTGACCATAAAAAGTCTTGATTCCTAGTTTATGCAACATGAGATGGTTCATGGTTGTATCCGAGAAGCCAAGAAAAATTTTTTGTTTGATAACCTTTTGTAGTTGGTCATTTTCAAAAAGATAAGGTAGTAGGCGATAGGTATCATCTCCACCGATGGCACATAGGATCATATCGATGCTATCATCAGAAAAGGCATGAATCAAGTCCTCTGCACGCGCTTCAGGATGGTCCTTGATAAAGTCTAATCCATTTAGCGAATGGGGCAAAAAGATAGGATTGAGTCCCAGGTCCTTGAGACGTTGGACACCCAAGTCCACTTCGTGTTTGACAAAGTTCTCTCCGATAATGCCACTAGATAAACTAACAATACCAATAGTAGAAATCATATTTTATCCTCCTGGAAATAGATTGAGCCTATTTTATCACAAAAGATTAGATAGAGCTATGTGGGATGTCAGAAGAATTCTTTAAAATCAAAAAAGTAAGTGAAAAAGCAACCGCACCTGCAGTTGCTTTTATGATTCTTCTTAATAGCGTGTTGGTCCTGCACTTGCGCTACGGATATTCAAGCGTTTCTTGAGATAGAAGCGAAGAGCTAGGAGGGCTGCTCCGATAATAGCCAGTGGCAATGGAGCAAGTACTGGGTTAAGGCTAGCTGGTAGGAAGCTTGTTGCAAAGAAGACAAGCAGCCAAAGGAACATAGAAGCTAGGATAACCAGTACAGATTTCCAGAAAGGTGGACGTTGGCTGCGGTCCATATCTGGTCCATAGTATTGGTAAACAAAGTAGTACATCAAGTAGAAGGCAAATCCACCAACCAGTCCAACTAATAGGAGAGTGACAAATCCATAGCCGAAAGCTTGATCTGCCGCAAAGAAGGTTGTGAGGGCGCTGACAAGGGCAAAGAGGCTAGTGATGAAAAGAGCTGAGTCCATAATCATGAGTTTCGGATCATCATTTTCTTTTGGATGCTCTTTTTCATATTGCTCCTTAACAGTGAAGCTATGAGCCCAGTGAGTGGGTGCACCATAGAGGGAACGAGCAGTCGTACCCTTGGCTTGCTCTTCAAGGATTTGGGGAATAACTTCCTCAAAAATAGCCTTGATTTCAGCGTCTGTTTTCCCATCTTTGATGAATTGTTGGGTAGCGATGTGGACAAACTCTTGGTTTTTCTTGGTTAATTTTTGTAGATCAATCTGAGACATAGGAACTCCTCTTAGAACCATTTTTTATGGATGAGATAGAGAGTGAGCGAGACACTCATAGCAAAAGCGATAAAGACGATTAACCAGAAGGCATTCGGCTCGCCGTTTAGGGGGATTTCATTATCCTTAAAGTTCATCCCGTAGGCAGAAAAGACCATGGTTGGGATGGACATGACGATGGTCACAAGGGCCAAGGTTTTCATGATGTTGTTCTGGTTGTTGGAAATGATAGAGGCGAAGGTCTCTGTCATAGAATGCAAGACGTTTCCATAAATGTCTGCCATCTCGATGGCCTGTTGGGTTTCAATCAGGGTGTCTTCAAGCAGGTCTTCGTCTTCAAGGTATTTCTTGATATTGCTGGTTGAGCTGGTTAATTTCTTAATCACGCGCTCATTTGTTTTGAGGGAGGCCTTGAAATAGACGATGGTTTTTTCCAATTCCATGAGCTCAATCAATTCTTCATTACGAGTTGATTGATGCAGTTGACTTTCGATTTGTTCACTCTTACGGTCAATCGAACGAAGGGCTGTTAGGTAAAGTTCTGCATTGCGATAGAGAATCTGGAAGATAAAACGTGAGCGCATGAAGGTATAGAAATTACGCAAGCGACGGTTGATAAAGACATCGAGGACCGGTAATGGTTCCAAACAAGTAGTGATAATGGTTTCCTCAGTGATGATAATACCAAGCGGGATGGTGACGTAGTAGGTGCGGTTATTTCTTTCTTCTGTGACCGGCACGTCCACGATGATCAAAGTATACTCATCTTCGATGGTAATACGAGACATTTCTTCCGCATCGAGTGGTGCACGAAGGTCGGCAATATCGATATCGAAGGCGTTGGCGATTTCGAGTGATTCATTTTGAGTCGGATTAACGAGATTGATCCAAGTACCCGGTTCAAGCGTATCGATCTCTTTAAATTCAGTTGTTGTAGAGAGAAAAACTTGTTTCATATCCCTTATCCTTTCTCATTTTTCAGATTTTTTCACACCGTACTATTATACTACAAATTCAGCCTTTTTCAAAATAAATCTAACAAAAAACCTGTTGCTATTGGATTTTTACTTTGTATTGAAATGTTGATTTTTAAATTTGCTCCCCTTTTTGCTCCCTCTATAGTGCTTTTAGTGCAGTTTCGTAGAATGATACTGCTTTTTTTGCGTTCTCTTTTGAGAGGTGGCTATATATATCCATGGTCATTGATAAAGTGGAATGACCTAGGCGGTACTGGAGTTCTTTGTATGGTATTCCAGAGTTAAGCAAGAGACTAGCGTGAGTGTGACGGAATCCGTGAAATCCAATGTTAGGAACATCAGCACGCTTAAAATGTGTTTGCAATCTTCTTTTAAGTCTTGAACTGCTAGGATACTCATGAATGAAATCAGAAAATACCACGCTTTCACGTTGCCCTATCTTCCAGGCCTCTTTAGTTTGGCGTAGCTTGTATTGTTTCAGCATGCTAACAGTCGCTTGATCTATATCTATATCCCGATAACTAGCCTTAGATTTTGGGCTATTGATTTCTAGATCCCGATTTAGTGTTTTGGTAATATGCACAACGGCATTATCTAAGTCTATATCAGACCAGGAAAGAGCTAAAGCTTCATTGATACGGCAACCAGTAGCCAATAGGAACTTATAGAGCGTTGTCTCATAGTAGTAACGATATCTATCGCTATCTAAATTATCGAGATAACCAAGAAACTTTTTTAGTTCTTGATTTTCAAAGTGTTTTACCTTTTGGCGCTTTGCTTTCTGAGTGTTACGAGGTAAAACAACATCACGCGCAGGATTGGACGGTATAGCTTGCATGGTTACGCCATACTGTAAGATACGTTTGTTTAAAGCATGTATCTTGTCATAGTGTAGAAAAGCCCCTTTTTCCCCTCTATTGGTCTTGTCAGCAAGTTCGTTGATAATTGACTGGATAAGTGGAGTAGTGAGCTTATCGAGCTTATAAGCCCCAAAAATAGGCAATATATGATTATCAATTAACTTTCTAACATTGCCTTGAGTGTTTGGCTTAACCGTATTCTTATAACTTTCTAACCAGAGATTGGCTAATTCTTGATAGTTTTTTATGGTGCTAGCCTTTTGTCTAGTAGATCCTGCTTTCTGAAAAGCAATTTTTTCTTGAGTGGCTTTCTGCTTAACTTCCTTTTGTGTCCGCCCCGTTACCTTAGTTTTGACTTTCTTTCCTGTAACCTGGTCAACTCCTAGATATACATTAGCACGGTAAACTTTGCTACCGTCTTTTTTTATAACTTCAGTTATTTGCATGTTTTAAACCTTTCTAAAATACATCAGCAGGCAAGCCATTATCAAAAAGGTTTTATATCATGCTAGGGGCTACGAGAACCCCCTTATTTTCGTTTTTGAATAGTCAGACGGTAAATAATACCAGAGTAGGAAACAAGGCGGATATGGGGCTTATATGGGCTTGTTTATAGTAAACAGGCCTGTATTTAAAGTTTTTTGTCGTCAGTTAGCTGTCTTAAAGTTTTTTCAAAGTCCGAGTTTATCTTTTGAGTTTTGTTGAATAGTTGGTATTCTGCTTTTGCTTTATCTTTCGCAACCTTGGAAGTGATTTTCCCATGACCTTCTAAAATATCGTATTCTTGGAAAGTCAAAAAGCGGTCAATGCTTTGGGCTAGTTGTTGCATTGTCTGAGCTTTTCGCTGTTCTATCTGTCTTTCCAGATAATCAAAATAGCTAGATATTCCTCTTTCAAGGGAGCGGATTTCTGTTTCTGAAAGGTAATTCTTTGCTATTTGGGTATCTGCTTGCAGTATGCGACCGTTAGGGGAGTTTTTCCATGTTGTAAGTCCCATGTTGTCTTTTGTATGGTCAGCTTTCGTGTAGATAATTTCCGCAGCAGTTTGGCCAGTGATTGCATAATGAAACTTATTCTGTACATCAGCATAGAATTGCTTAGTCAACGTACTTTGTGGATCATAGTCGATAGAGATTTCTGCAAAAATATCTGTAATCTGCAACCATATACGACGCTCACTAGCTCGGATAGAACGCACGCGCTCCAAGAGCTCACGGAAATAGTCTTTTTCTAGCAAGTTTTCGCCTTGTTTCAGACGGTTGTCATCCATGGCGAACCCTTTTATCATGTACTCACGAAGTACTGAAGTAGCCCACTGTCTAAACCGCGTGGCTTTTTGAGAATTGACACGGTAACCAACTGAAATGATGGCGTCAAGATTGTAGAAATCAACTTGGCGGACAACTTCACGACTACCCTCTATTTGAACTGTTTCCATTTTGGAAATAGTTGCTTTTTCTTCTAATTCGCCCTCTTCAAAGATATTTTTTAGGTGTTTACTGATTGCAGGAACACCGACGTCAAAAAGTCTAGCCATTTCTTTCTGACTAGCCCAAATCGTTTCGCCTTTGATGATGACACTAGCTGTCTCGCTATCGTTATCAGCAGTATAGATTAAGAATTGTAATTCGTTCATGAGATCCTTTCTAAAATATTGTAAGTGGTTGACATTTGTTGACATCAACAAAATTAGTAGATATGGGGCTTATATTGGCTTGAAGCTCGAACGAACCACGAGAATCCACGCGCTTCAGGATTGTTGAACATTGTGGCGCGTGGGTATGGTGTAAGTCGCTTTTTAAATGCAAGAGTGGTATAATGATGTTGTAATCATCTTATCGGGAGCGTCCTCTATAGTGTGTAGAGAGTTAACACCAGCTCCATCTGGTTCAATTAGGTTGATTATATTAGGTTGGTTAAAGGTAAGGGTATTGACTTACCTTTTTTTGTTGCTATTGTTCAATTCTCTTGGCTTTGCTTGAATTTTTCTAACTCTTTTAGATAGTCTTCTGCCCAAATCCCCGTTTTTTGATATCGGTCAATTCTGTCTATATATCTTCGATTAAAGTTAGCTTCAATTTCCAAATCCATGATCATATCCATATTATTCTCTGTATAGTCAAGACTAGAAATATATTCTTCTAAGAAATTGGCCTGTGATTCGTAGAATTTTTTCATACCGTTTAAATCCTTAACAGGAATAGGATTTCGGAGATTATAGTTATATAGATTTATAATATCATTCAAGTCTAATCGAATAAAAAATGCACTATCGATAGCTTGTTTGGTATTTTCAAAAGCTTCTTCATCGAGCTCTTCTCTAGTTTTTTCCATGTAATCTAGGATATAGTCCCAGTTATATCGACTTCTAGCAGAACTGCCATATAATAGTTGCTCAACGCTAAGATTTCCTAGTTTTGCTATTTTTAACAAATTTTCTTTGTTAGGCAAATTACGCCCCTTTTCCCAATTATTAACAGTCCCCTTACTGGTATTAAATGCTTTACCAAATTCCTCCATAGTTGCACCTTGATCAAGCCTAATACTTTTAATTCGGTTTCCTACTTCAATATTATTCACTTCCATTTTTTTACCTCGTATTTAAATTATAACTATTTTTTGTTTTTAAGTAAAGAAAAGTATTGACTTTTTAAAAAATATTGGTTACAATTAAGGTATGCAAAAGTAAAGGAGGTGATGAGATTGCCAAAATATAAAATTAAAGGCTACAGAAATATGTTGGGGCTAACCCAAGCAGAGCTAGGAAAAAAATTAGGTATGACAAAGCAAACATACTACAACAAAGAAACAGGGCGCTGCTCATTTACGGATACTGAGAAAATAGCTTTCAAAAAATTGCTATTACCAATGTTTCCAGATATCACTATTGAAGATATATTTTTTTAAACAAAAAGTATGCAAAAGTAAAGATTGGAGTAAACCAATGGAACTAGTCTATATGGACGGTAAAAAAGAGCCGTATACTACGAGTGCAATCATAGCTGAATGCGCTGGAATTAAGCACAGACATTTGAAGATTTTGCTGAATAAGCACCGCGAGGACTTTGAGAGCTTCGGAAAGGTGCAATTTAAAATTTCACCTTCAGAGAGTGGGCAAAATGTACGAGATTATATTTTGAACGAGCAACAAGCTACTTTGTTAATCACTTACTTACGAAATACAGAACCCGTAAAAGAGTTTAAGAAGAACCTAGTCAAAGCATTCTTTGAAATGCGTGATGAACTTTCTAAGTTCCGTATGCAGAGGGCGCTAGAAAAGCCAAAAAGAAAAACCTTGCATGACAGCATTGAGAACTGGGAACAAGCACCAAAGCACGCGCATAGCACCATGAACAACCTGCTACTGAAGGCAGTAACTGACAGGAACGCTAAGCAGTTAAGGGAAGAGCGTGGGGGCTACAATGGCATTGATAGCTTGACCAGTGACGAGCTGGAGCAATACCAAGCATTTGAGGATATGGTAATAGCCATGATTGGCTTGAATATGAGTTATCAGGAAATCAAAGCTATGGCATTCAGAAATAAAAAAACACGCCAAAGAAGCGCGTGAGAGCAACAAAAAAAGGCTTAGCAATAACCACACCGCAGAGCCTTTAACACTAACACTAAAACGAATTTAACAAAAAGCAGGCAAGCTATTATCAAAGAGGTTTTAGTAAGATTTATACCTAGATTATAGCATATTTAGGGTAATTTGACCATACGGAGAGCGCCAACTCTTAAAACTGGTACTTTCTCACGCTTTCAATTTGGCGACTCTGAGCGTGAGGATATCCTGTATAGTAAACAACCATTAAAAGGCCAACGGAGGAAAATATGATAGCAGATCAATTAGAAGCTATTTCAACAAATTTAGAAGAAATACAAGAAATTCTTGTAGGAGATGGAACTGCATTAGCTAAAAGAGAAATCAGCAGGGTATTGAATGACTTGGACGATGTTTATAATGAACTGACTAGCACAGAATACCATGAACAACAGCAAACACTTAAGGAACAGACGGAAAGGATGAAACAGAGAGTAGTATCTGAGGTAATAGGAGAATTAGAGCAAAAAGAACGGTCTTTTTATGAAAATTATTGGGGCAACTCTAATTTTATAAAACTGGTTTCTAGATTTGATGGATTTCTTTTTTTGAGTACTTACCTAGCTGAAATAACTAAAGAAAATGGCTATCCTATGAATCGAAGTCAATTATTAAATTACGTCTGGGAACTTTTGGCAGTTGATATTGCAAAGAAAAAACGAGGGCAAAAGAACCTCTTGGATTTATGGACAAGTTCGACTGAGTACACCCGTAGCAAGATGATTTATGAGGAAAACTGACATGAATGAACTAGATTTAACCAATACACAGGCGCTTATCTTTTCCGTGGTACTGATTGGCTTACTGGTCTATCTAAACCACCGAGACCGCAAAAAAAGCGCCCAATTTGAGCGAGAAAACCAACAGACGATAGAAACACCTAGCGAGGATTTAAACCCTGATTATGGGCGATATATCCAGCTTGCAGGGGTAAGAGTTTACGGAGGCACTGAATGAGTCTATCAGAGAATGACAAACGAGTATTAAGACTAATCAAGGTAGGGGCTGAAAACTCCATAACAGGGGCAGAAATCAGCCTGATCACTAAGCTAGCAGAAAGAACCGTGCAAGATATTATCAGCCGTCTAATCACGCGCCATAGCGTTCCTATTGTTGGGGTTCGACACGGAACATTTAGAGGATATTTTATCCCTGCTAACAAAGAGGAGTTACTGGACGGAGCAAAAGCATTCTATAACCAAGTACAGGAAGAACAGAAACGCCTAACTGTCCTTTTAAATGCTGATTTAGAGAGCTACAAAGAAACCTTGAAGGAGGTGGGCGGATATGTTTAGCCTAAGCCGAGAAAGTGAGCAAGACCTAGTGCATGGCATTCTGGAGGTAGTGGAAAGATACCATGAAGCGCGTGATAGACTCAAACCACGACTGACAGGCTTAATATCAGCCCAGGAAATCATGGACGAGTTAGATATAAAATACATGACACTCCAAAAGTGGGAAAAAGCAGGGCTAAGACGGTATCAACCACCACTAGAAGATACTAGGAAAATCTATTATAGAATTTCTGACTTGATGAAGTTTATGGGGGTGGATGAATGAGGGTGCTGGAGTTAATTCTATCCGCTGACAAATTGCCTTTGTTTGGCTTTCTCAAGTCAAATCCTACTCAAGTATGGAAGAATGGGGAACATTACAAATTTATCTACTTTGAGCCAATAGGCGAGGGCTTGACGGCTTTCCACTACAAAGGTTTGTATGTGGCAGTTAAAGACGAAAACGAGGAAGCAGAGGGCTGGGAACTGACCAGAGATTTAGAGATAGGTTTGGCCAGTCCTGACTTGCTGATGATTCTGAAAGATTTAGAGGTAAACAAATTGACCGAGCAACGGCAGGGGCTTGGCATGGAGTTGAAAGGCTGGATTTTCGACCTGATTTGTAACGGCATTTATACCAGGTACGAGACTTCTCTATTTGTCCGCTTGCTATTTGTGAATGGCTACAGTTTTAGTCAGCTGGTGGACTTGTTTTCTACAATCGTCAAGCGTAAAGACCTAGCAAGCTATTTCCTAGAAGTAGCGACAAAATTCTATAAGGAGGTGGCTTTTGAATAGTGACGACATTGTAAATAAAATCATTGAAGAGAATCAGCAACGTGAACCCATTAAGGCAATAGAAGAATCAGAAAGCTATCTGACAACCTTTAAAGGGGTACAAGGCTTTTTATTCAACGTATGTAAGAATCTTGGGGAAGATAGACCGTCTAAATCTTTGGGGGTTGCTGACTTTCTTAGAAAGTATATCCGATTTGTGAGAATCAGACCAGAAGCGCAGGGACAGAAAACGCCCTTGTATTTCTATCATCCTGATAAGGGGATTTGGTTAGAAGATAACGAGTTACTTCAAGATTTAATCTCAACCATTCAACCTGATACGACAGAAAAACAAGCCTTTGATACGATTTACAAAATCGCTAGACGTAGCCCGTTGAAGTCTATCCAAAATGATTATACGGTTATCGGAAACCAGCTATATAACGCTAGTAAGGAAACATTTGAACCTTTAACACCTAGCATTATTGTAACTAGAAAAATCCGTACAAGGTACGACCCAGAAGCCTATGAGCCTACTATACACGGTTGGAAGCCCAGCAAGTGGCTTGCTGAATTATTTGACAATGATCAAGAATTATATAACCTAGCTATCCAGATTATTAAAGCAAGTATCACAGGTAGAACCCTAAAAAATATCTTTTGGCTTTATGGCGAGGGTGGGACTGGTAAAGGAACTTTTCAGCAGTTACTTATTAATCTAGTAGGCATGGAGAACGTTGCAAGTCTCAAGATGACTGAGTTCGATAAAAGCCGTTTTTCTACCTCCATTCTGTTAGGTAAGAGTCTGGTTATTGGGGACGACGTACAAAAGGATGCAGTTATTAAAGATACGTCAAATATGTTTAGCCTTGCGACTGGGGACATTATGACTATAGAGGACAAAGGGAAGCGCCCCTATAGTTTACGCTTGAATATGACTATTATCCAGTCATCCAACGGCTTACCAAGAATGAACGGGGACAGGTCAGCGATTGACAGGCGGTTTAAGATTCTACCATTTACCAAGGTCTTTAAAGGGAAACCAAACAAGGCAATTAAAGACGACTACATCAACAGGAAAGAAGTATTAGAGTATCTCACACGCCTAGCCCTTGAAACACCGACAAAGGACATCACACTAGAGAAATCAAAGGAGATTTTGCAAGAATACCATGAGGATAACAACCCAGTTATCGCTTTTGTATCTTCATTCTTTACTGATGAACTATCAAGTGAGTTTTTGCCTAATAGTTTTGTTTTCCATAACTGGAAAGGATTTACGGAATATTATGGGGTGAAACTACACAAGACAGAAATGGGGTTGCATCGAGAGATAAAAAGTAATCTACCAAGTTGGATAACCACAGGCCAGAAAGTAATACCATCAGGGAGACAACTTCATTCTGGTTTCTATCCGCATGAAGATACAGCGCCTTACGCACATCCATATTTTAACGGTAGGGAAAAGCCAGAGCAACGGAGAAAAGCTAGAAATGAACGGGGATACTTTAATGGTAAAGCAAAAAAGAAGCAATAACTTTATACACTTTATACACTTGATAAAAAAGTGTTATACTTGCAACCCTTAGAGCGCCAAGGACTTTATACACTTATACACTTTATACGGCAGGTTTTTTCTTTTACAGTATTAAGCACTATAATTCCTGTAAATTATATAAACTAGTGTATAAAGTGTATAAAGCGTATAAAACAGGGCTTAAACCCTTGATATGACAGGCTTTTAATTTTATACACTTCAAAAATAAAGTGTATAAAACTTTTTCTAAGTGTATAAAAAACATAGATAAAAATGGCAAAAACAAGGTATTTTACATAATTTACCTTAAAACAGAAAGAGGAAAAACAACATGACATTAAAAACATTTTCGGATAAAGCCAAAACATTTACTTTCACTTACGAATTTAAAGACCTAGATACTGCTCTGGTAGCAGGTCACGCGCTACTAGGATATATGACTGGGACTTATGAAGTACCATCTATTTCAATAACTCACAAGGATAAAGGGACGCTTGTAGCTGAGTATGTGGAGGATAAGAAACTAAACAAGACCTTCAAGCGTATTTGTGACAGTTTCAAAGACTATTACAACCAACTAGTGGACGATGAAGCATTTGAAGAACGTTACAAACGGGAGCGCGTGCTTCAACTCAAAGAGTCAGAGGATTTTGAGAGTTTGCTGGAAAAGGTCACAGACTACGAGCTGGAACTATTAGACTATGCTGATCGCTTGCTTTCTGATACGCCTATCCCTATGGACTCTATGACTGCTTTTGGTACGTTGGAAAAGCTAGGCGATGAAAGTATTAGCCTACTCCAAAAGTTGGACGTAGAGGGCGAATATAAAGGCCTTGCTGGTTATACAGAGCATTTGAAGTAGAACACAGGGGAGCAATCCCCTTTTTGTTATCAAGTCAATAGTTTTGGGTTTTTCCATATAGGGGGAAATAATGAAGCGGTTAGCAATAGAAACAATCACTAAACCAATGAAGCTGAGAGGAATAACTAAGGGTATAGCTGAGTTGGACGGTCAACGTTTAGAGATTGATTTGGATAATTTAATGATTGATTTTGGTGGAGAGTCATTTGAATTAGACAGAATAGCAGGAACTAAGGGAGGTTATCGCTATTTCTTTCTTTGCCCTGATTGTGGTAGACGGTGCAGGTTGCTTTATAAACGGTATTTGTATTTTAGTTGCGGTACTTGTCTAGATATCCACAAGAGCACTCTTAACCGTAGTAAAACGGATTGCCAATACTACTGGGAACTTGCACTAAAAGAAGCCAGAAAGGTAGAACCAGGGTGGAGTCCTAGACGTGGTGGATATATGTTTGATGGTTTCCCTGAAAGACCAAAGTATATGAAGCGTGACAGGTATCATAAGCACTATAAGAAGTTTTTGAAGTATACTAAAAAAGGGGATAGATTTTGGCTGAATGGTTCTAGATTGTGAGACAATATGAAGTAGTGTGCAATTTACAAAACGAACACCGTATAAGGGGGAAATATGGAACGTGATAGCCGAGGGAGATTTTTACCAGGTAACCAAGTAGCAAAAGGCAACAGGGGCAACAGAAAGCCAAAATATGGCAATAGCAACGCTTTGAAGCATGGACTATGCAGAGGATACACTGGACTGTTACCAAGCCGAAAAGGTGGGGTGTCTATATATAAAAATGGTGCATACCTTGGAACACTACCAGACAAGTATTTCCACCATTCTGAAGATGGGGCGCTTTGGGTAGATTATAACGCTTGTCAGTATTTGATTTCGGTTTGTGGCTTACCTGAGAGTATGTTTAGCGAATCAGAAGAATGGTAAGGGGGCATATACTTGAACTCCGAGCGAACGCCGAGAAAACGAAAAAAAGCCAAGGCGCTCCGCCTCAGCTATAATCTCAATAATATTATTATATCACAAAGGAGCGAACTAATGGAGCTGGATAAGTTTAAAACGATGATGAACGTCAGAGAGCGGATGACTTACTTTCTACGTTTCCAGAGGATGGCAGGGAGTGAAAACCAAGTTAGGATAGACGAAGAGGCTTGGAAACTTATCTTACCTGATCGGTGGAATTTGAGTGGTGAACATGAAAAGGCAATCCGTGAGGGGTTGGAGATATTCGCCCACGACATCAACAGTATAGATAACAAACGAGCCAGAAAATACTTTATTATCCATTATTGCTACATGAGAAAGAAAACTATAAGCGAATGCGTAGAGATGGCAGGTACTAGCTCCACTAGCTACCACCGATACAAACAGATAGCCGTCTTAAACTTTGCGAGAATCCACCAGAACGGAGAGCTAGAAGTGTATAAGTAGGCGTTTGTGGTGTTTTGTTGAGAAATGTTGAGATTTAAGTGAGGGGGGATGACATGATTGAATATTTTTTGATTGATTTGGAGAATATCCAATTAGAGGGTATGGAGATAGATTTAAACATGGATTTTGAAATAGATGTTGACCTTGATGGTTTAGATTTAACCTTACTACAAGAATTAGAAGCGTAAATGTTGGCAAATGTAGGCGTAGGCTTCATATTCGCCCCTATTTCACTTGGTTTCGTACTGGACAACTAAAACACCATGGATAAACTAGAAGCTCTCAGAAACGAATCTGGGGGCTTTTGTGAGGTCATAATCTTATAAACCACGCGCTTCATGGTATAATATACCTATCAGCAACCAGCAATAAAAAAAGCACGTTTGACCGTGCTAGTTTCTTGCCTGCTGAACTCGTCAAATCTTAGCCCTTTTGTGGGGCTTTTTTGCTCCCCTTTTTGCGTACTTTGGGGGAGCAAGTAGTAAAAAGTAATATTAGTATTTTTTGTTCAAAAGCGCGTGATATAAGGGTTAGGAAGCCCTAAGGAAACATAAAATAAGAAGTTTTTATTATACTACAAATTCAGCCTTTTGGGTAATAGAATCTCACTTTTTTTGGTATAATGGTAAGCAATAATGGACTAGAAAGAACAAAGATGCAAGATAAAATTGTCATTCATGGGGCGCGTGCCCATAATTTAAAAAATATTGATGTGGAGATTCCGCGAGACAAGCTGGTTGTCGTGACTGGCTTGTCAGGTTCAGGGAAATCCAGTCTGGCCTTTGATACCCTCTATGCGGAGGGACAACGTCGCTATGTAGAGAGTCTATCAGCCTATGCTCGCCAGTTTTTGGGCAACATGGAGAAGCCTGATGTAGATGCCATTGATGGCCTGAGCCCAGCTATTTCCATCGACCAGAAAACGACTAGCAAAAACCCTCGCTCGACGGTGGGAACAACGACTGAAATCAATGACTATCTGCGTCTCCTCTACGCGCGTGTGGGGACGCCTTACTGTATCAACGGACACGGGGCTATCAAGGCTTCTTCTGTGGAGCAAATCGTTGATAAGGTTTTGGAGTTACCTGAACGCCAGCGCTTGCAGATCTTGGCCCCGGTCATCCGCAAGAAAAAAGGCCAACATAAGAGTGTTATCGAGAAGGTTCAGAAAGATGGGTATGTTCGTGTCCGTGTGGATGGGGAAGTCTATGATGTGACCGAAGTGCCAGAGTTGTCTAAGAGCAGGCAACACAATATTGATGTCGTGGTTGACCGTATTGTCATCAAGGAGGGTATTCGTAGTCGTCTCTTTGATTCCATTGAGGCAGCCCTTCGTATCTCAGAAGGCTATGTCATTATCGACACCATGGACGACTCTGAGTTGCTCTTCTCTGAGCATTATGCCTGTCCAGTTTGTGGTTTTACTGTTCCAGAGTTAGAGCCTCGTCTCTTCTCATTCAATGCTCCTTTTGGTTCTTGTAGTGAGTGTGATGGCTTAGGCATCAAGCTGGAGGTGGATACTGATTTGGTAGTGCCAGATGCCAGCAAAACGCTACGCGAGGGAGCCTTGGCTCCTTGGAATCCTATCTCATCCAACTACTATCCAAACATGCTAGAGCAGGCTATGACAGCCTTTGGAGTGGATATGGATAAGCCTTTTGAGGACTTGTCAGAAGAAGACAAAAACTTGATTCTCTACGGCTCAGATGGCAAGGAATTCCATTTCCACTATGAGAATGAATTTGGCGGTGTGCGTGATATTGACATTCCTTTTGAGGGAGTTGTCAATAATATCAAGCGTCGCTATCACGAGACAAACAGCGACTACACTCGCACCCAGATGCGCCTCTACATGAATGAGCTGACCTGCGGAACTTGTCATGGTTATCGCCTCAATGACCAGGCCTTATCTGTCCGTGTGGGTGGTGAGCAAGGGCCACATATCGGAGAAATTTCAGACCTGTCTATTGCAGATCACTTGGAATTGGTGAGTCAGCTAACCTTATCTGAAAATGAAGCCATCATTGCTCGTCCTATTCTCAAGGAAATCAAGGATCGTTTGACCTTCCTTAATAACGTGGGTCTTAACTATCTGACCCTGTCTCGTTCGGCAGGAACCCTTTCAGGTGGGGAAAGTCAGCGTATTCGCTTGGCAACCCAGATTGGTTCTAACCTATCAGGTGTCCTCTATATCCTAGATGAGCCGTCAATTGGTCTTCACCAGAGGGACAATGACCGTCTTATTGCCAGTCTCAAAAAGATGCGTGACTTGGGTAATACACTCATTGTGGTGGAACATGATGAAGATACCATGCGCGAAGCGGATTATCTGATTGACGTTGGTCCTGGTGCGGGTGTTTTTGGTGGGGAGATTGTTGCTGCGGGTACGCCCAAGCAGGTTGCTCGCAATAGCAAGTCTATCACAGGTCAGTACTTGTCAGGCAAACGTGCCATTCCAGTACCAGAAGAGCGTCGTGTTGGTAATGGTCGTTTTATCGAAGTGACAGGAGCGCGTGAGAACAACCTGCAAAATGTCACAGCTCGCTTCCCACTAGGAAAATTCATCGCAGTGACTGGTGTATCAGGTTCAGGGAAATCGACCCTCATTAACAGCATCCTCAAAAAAGCCATTGCCCAGAAGCTCAACCGTAATTCAGACAAACCAGGTAAATTCAAAACGATTACAGGGATTGAGCATGTAGACCGCTTGATTGATATTGACCAGAGTCCTATCGGACGAACGCCGAGGTCCAACCCAGCTACCTATACAGGAGTTTTTGACGATATACGTGACCTTTTTGCTCAGACAAATGAAGCTAAGATTCGTGGCTACAAGAAGGGACGTTTCAGTTTTAACGTCAAGGGTGGCCGTTGCGAAGCCTGCTCGGGTGACGGGATTATCAAGATTGAGATGCACTTCTTGCCAGATGTTTATGTGGCTTGTGAAGTCTGCCACGGAACCCGCTACAACAGTGAAACACTAGAAGTTCACTACAAGGAAAAGAATATCTCGCAGGTCTTGGACATGACCGTCAATGATGCGGTGGAGTTCTTCCAACACATTCCTAAGATTCAACGCAAACTCCAGACTATCAAGGATGTAGGGCTAGGCTACGTAACGCTAGGGCAACCAGCTACCACCCTTTCTGGGGGAGAGGCCCAGCGTATGAAACTGGCTAGTGAACTCCACAAACGCTCGACAGGAAAATCTTTCTACATTCTGGATGAGCCGACGACAGGGCTTCATACCGAGGATATCGCTCGCTTGCTTAAAGTCTTGGCTCGCTTTGTAGACGATGGCAATACAGTCCTTGTTATCGAGCACAATCTAGATGTTATTAAGACGGCAGACCATATTATTGACTTGGGACCTGAGGGCGGTGTCGGTGGTGGAACCATCATCGCAACAGGAACTCCAGAAGAAGTAGCGGCTAACCAAGCCAGCTACACAGGACAGTATTTGAAAGGAAAATTACATCATGAATAAACGCGTACAAGCATTTCTAGATAAAATGCAAGAAAAAGAACTAGATGGTATCATCATCAATAACCTTAAAAACGTCTATTATTTGACTGGTTTTTGGGGCTCAAACGGAACAGTCTTTATCAGCCGTGACCGTCAGGTCTTGGTGACAGACTCTCGCTATATCATTGCAGCCAAGCAAGAAACCAGTGGCTTTGAGATTGTAGCTGACCGCGATGAATTAGCTGTTATTGCAGGAATTGTTAAGGACATGGGCTTGTCTCGAATCGGTTTTGAAGATGAGATTTCGGTCTCTTATTATCATCGTATGCAGGCAACCTTTGAAGGAATTGACTTGCTTCCACAGACTCAGTTTGTTGAGGGTCTTCGAATGATTAAGGATGAGGCGGAGATTGCAGCTATTCGCAAGGCTTGTTCTATCTCAGACCAAGCTTTTCGCGATGCGCTTGACTTTATTAAGCCAGGAAAGACTGAAATTGAGATTGCCAACTTCCTTGACTTCCGCATGCGTGAGTTGGGAGCATCTGGCTTGTCTTTTGACACAATTCTAGCTAGCGGTATCAATTCTTCCAAACCCCATGCCCATCCTATGCACAAACCAGTGGAGCTAGGAGAAGCCATTACAATGGACTTCGGTTGCCTTTATGACCACTATGTCAGTGATATGACACGGACTATCTATCTAGGGCATGTTAGCGACGAGCAAGCAGAGATTTACAATACGGTTTTGAAAGCTAACCAAGCCTTGATTGATCAGGCTAAGGCAGGATTAGGTTTCCGAGACTTTGACAAAATTCCTCGTGATATTATCATCGAGGCAGGTTATGGCGACTACTTTACCCACGGTATTGGACACGGTATTGGACTGGATATTCATGAAGAACCTTACTTTAGCCAGACTTCTACAGAAACTATTAAGGCAGGTATGGCATTGACCGATGAACCAGGTATCTATATCGAAGGCAAATATGGCGTTCGTATCGAGGATGATATCCTGATTACAGAGACAGGTTGTGAATTATTGACCCTTGCTCCAAAAGAGTTGATAGTTATTTAAGAGTTAAACAACTCAAATGATTGACTTTTAAATTTTAAAGGTTTATACTGAAAGACGAAAACGGTAGGTGAGGCTACCATAGGGATACGGATGACTACCGCAAAGCAGTGGAGACACTACTCGTTGGTCAACAGTCCTGGTCGCGAAGGCCAAGACTAAGCTCATTACATTGCCCTATGGAGTTAAAGCTTGAACGAAAAACAGATAATTAGTTTTTTAATCCTGCCATTTTATGGTGGGATTTTCTACTGTTTAAATCAAAGAAAGGAGACAGACGATGCAAATTGACGACCATCCGGAACCGCACATACACAGCCAATCGCTGATTTGTGTCGTTCTGCCCTTATAAAGTGATTGGTCTCTGTGTATGAAACACATCATTCATACAGATAGGAGAAACCAATGAAAACTACAAAAGAAAGATTAGCAACAGCTATTCATACAGCTTTAAACGAAACTCTATCTTTTTATAAGACAAGTCTAACAGGCTTGACTGAGGAGCAGGTGGAGAAAAATCGTGACCTATATGGCGAAAATACCATCACAAAGGGTCAAGAAGACAGTATCCTCAAAAAGATTTACGAATCCATTATCAATCCTTTTACGATCATCTTACTGGTCATCGCCGTGATTTCCTTGGTGACCAATGTCTGGTTGGCAAAACCAGGTCAAGAGGATCCGACGACTTCTATTATCATCGTTGTCCTAGTCCTCATTTCTGGTGGCATACGCTTTGTCCAAGAACTCCGTAGTGATAAGGCTGCGACCAATCTATCAAAAATGATTGTCAACACAGCGACTGTCATTCGTCAAGGAGAAATTCAAGAAGTACCTATCGATGATTTGGTAGTGGGTGACGTGGTTAAATTAAGTGCTGGAGACATGATTCCAGCAGATCTTCTTTTATTTGAGTCGCGCGATTTCTTTGTACAACAGTCGGGCTTGACAGGTGAAAGTGAATCGGTTGAAAAATTGTCCTTGACCAAGGCAACAGTTCAACAATCTGATAGTCTGCTAGAAGCAGAAGCGCTCGCCTTTATGGGAACCAATGTCTTGTCTGGTAGTGCCAAGGCCGTGGTTTTAGCAGTTGGTGATGATACCATGATGGGGGCCATTGAGCAGACTTTGAACACCTATGACGAGCCTACTTCGTTTGAACGGGAGATGAATAGTATTTCGTGGCTCTTGATTCGTTTGATGCTGGTCATGGTGCCCATCGTTTTCTTGTCCAATGGTTTAACAGATGGTGATTGGCTGGAAGCTGGCGTATTTGCTTTGAGTGTTGGTGTTGGATTGACACCTGAGATGCTTCCTATGATTATCACGGCCAGTCTAGCAAAAGGCTCCATCATTATGGCCAAGGAAAAAGTGGTTATCAAGAAACTCAATGCCATACAGGACTTAGGGGCGATTGATATTTTGTGTACAGATAAGACAGGAACTCTAACCCAAGACGAGATTGTCCTTGAATATCCCTTGGACATCCACGGACGCTTGGATTTGACCGTCTTGAGACGAGCTTATCTCAATTCTTATTTTCAAACGGGCTTGAAAAATTTGATGGACAGAGCCATCATCAAACGGACTGAAAAGGAAGCAAAAGAACACGCCCTCTTGCAAAATCTGGCTCAAACTTTTCAAAAAATAGATGAGCTTCCCTTTGATTTTGAACGTAGACGGATGAGTGTTATCGTTAAGGATGAACACGAGGTTGTTAGTTTGGTAACCAAGGGTGCCCTAGAGGAAATGTTGACGATTTCCAGTTATGCGGAATATCAAGGAGTGATTACTCCCTTGACAGATGTTATTAGAGAAGAAATTTTAGCAGAAGTCAGACAACTAAATCAACAAGGTTTGCGTGTCTTGGGAGTGGCCTATAAGTCAGGTTTGAGGGAAGGTCATGCCTATACAGTTGATGATGAAGGGGATATGATTCTAACTGGTTATTTAGCCTTCCTAGATCCTCCTAAACCATCTGCAGCACCAGCAATTAAGGCTCTGTTAGAACATGGAGTTCAAACAAAGATTTTGACGGGAGACAACGAAAAAGTTACCCAAGCAGTCTGTGAAAAGGTTGGTTTGGATATCAATCAGATGCTGTTGGGGTCTGAAATTGATCAGATGAGTAATCAAGAATTGGCCCAAGCGGTAGAGGAGGTAACTGTCTTCGCCAAACTTTCTCCGGACCAAAAAGCAAGGATTATTCTGCAATTTAAGGCTAATGGTCATGCTGTCGGCTATATGGGAGATGGGATCAATGATGCTCCTTCTATGAAAGTTGCAGATGTGGGGATTTCTGTTGATACAGCAGTAGATATTGCCAAAGAAACAGCTGATGTTATCCTACTTGATAAGGATCTCATGGTGCTTGAAAAAGGACTTGTTGAAGGTCGTAAGGTCTATGCCAATATGACCAAATATATCAAAATGACAGTGAGTTCTAATTTTGGAAATATCTTATCCCTATTGGTCTCTGGAATCTTTTTACCATTTTTACCGATGGCGCCAGTCCATTTGATTATCTTAAATCTAGTCTATGATTTGTCTTGTATTGCCTTGCCTTTTGACAAGGTGGATAAAGATTTTTTGAGAAATCCGCATATATGGGAAGCTAAGTCCATCACACGTTTCATGGTTTGGATGGGGCCTATCTCTTCTGCCTTTGATATTTTGACCTTTATTTTGCTCTATTTTATCATTGTACCCATGACGACAGGTCATGCCTATGTTCATGGAGCAGAGTCGGCCGTAGGATTTATTGTCTTGTTCCAGACAGGTTGGTTTATCGAGTCTATGTGGTCGCAGACCATGGTTATTCATATGTTGCGTTCAGCCAAAATTCCTTTTTTACAAAGTCGTCCAGCTTGGCTAGTCCTTGTGACAACCTTATTGGCTGCAGCCTTTGTGACCTTCCTTCCCTACAGTCCACTAGCTAGCCTTCTCCATCTAACTCCTTTAAAATCGATTTATTTCATCTTTTTACTTTTCATCATTATTTTGTATATGATTAGTGTGACAATTGTGAAAAAAATCTATATCAAGAAATATAACGAATGGCTGTAAATTTTATTTTGTCAAGAAAAAAGTACGAAAATGACGAAAAAAGTCAAAAAAATTTAAAAATAGGTCGCAAGTCGGATGTTTTTTATGGTATAATAGACTAAACTGATAGTAACATGTAGCGAAAGGGGTAGGTACATGATTAAAATTTATACAGTCTCAAGTTGTACTAGCTGTAAAAAAGCAAAAACCTGGCTCAATGCCCACCAGTTAAGTTATAAAGAACAAAACCTTGGTAAAGAAGGGATTACGAGAGAAGAATTACTGGATATTCTAACCAAAACAGATAACGGAATAGCCAGCATCGTTTCATCTAAAAATCGCTATGCCAAAGCCCTTGGAGTGGATATCGAAGATTTGAGTGTCAATGAAGTCCTCAATCTGATTATGGAAACGCCGAGAATTTTAAAGAGCCCAATCCTTGTGGATGAAAAACGCCTGCAAGTTGGCTACAAGGAAGACGATATTCGTGCCTTCCTACCACGCTCTGTCCGTAATGTAGAAAATGCAGAAGCACGTTTGCGTGCAGCTCTATAAACATCAAGGCTGGGAGCAACTCCCAGTCTTATTCTATTTTAATTTTAAAAAGAAAGAAGAAAGAAATGAAAAAAATAGTTCTTGTTAGTCTAGCTTTCCTTTTCGTCCTGGTTGGTTGCGGACAGAAAAAAGAAACTGGACCAGCTACAAAAACAGAAAAGGATACGCTTCAGTCAGCATTGCCAGTTATTGAAAATGCCGAGAAGAATACAGTTGTGACCAAGACTTTGGTCTTGCCCAAGTCAGATGATGGCAGCCAGCAAACCCAAACCATTACATACAAGGATAAGACTTTTTTGAACTTAACCATTCAACAAAAACGTCCAGTCTCTGATGAGTTGAAGATCTATATTGACCAACATGGAGTGGAAGAAACTCAAAAAGCTCTTCTCGAGGCAGAGGAGAAGGATGAGGCCATCATAGAAGCTCGTAAATTAGCAGGATTTAAGCTTGAAACTAAACTATTGAGTGCAACAGAACTTCAAACAACGACTAGTTTTGATTTTCAAGTTCTGGATGTCAAGAAGGCTTCTCAGTTAGAATATTTGAAGAATATTGGCTTAGAAAATCTTTTGAAGAATGAACCAAGCAAATATATTTCAGACAGATTGGCAAATGGCGCGACAGAACAATAGAAAATCCAAATAAATAGACTGCCTGAATTGTAGAACGTAAGGAATTATGCTATAATGGTACTATTCTAAGGAAAGAGGGTGTTAGAATGGGATTTACTGAAGAAACAGTACGTTTTAAATTGGACGATTCCAATAAAAAAGAAATTAGCGAAACTTTGACTGATGTCTATGCTTCGTTGAACGATAAGGGCTACAACCCAATTAACCAAATCGTAGGTTACGTATTGAGTGGAGACCCTGCCTACGTTCCTCGTTATAATAATGCACGAAATCAAATCCGTAAGTATGAGCGTGATGAAATCGTTGAGGAATTGGTTCGCTACTACCTCAAAGGACAAGGAGTCGATCTATAACCTATGAGAATTATGGGATTGGACGTCGGTTCAAAAACGGTAGGGGTGGCGATTAGCGATCCGCTCGGTTTTACAGCTCAAGGGCTTGAAATCATCCAAATCAATGAGGAGCAAGGCCAATTTGGTTTTGACCGCGTTAAGGAGTTGGTTGATACTTACAAGGTGGAACGATTTGTAGTGGGCTTGCCTAAAAACATGAACAATACAAGCGGACCGCGCGTGGAAGCTAGTCAAGCCTACGGAGCAAAGCTAGAAGAGCTTTTTGGTTTACCAGTAGACTATCAAGATGAACGCTTGACAACAGTTGCCGCAGAGCGCATGTTGATCGAGCAAGCAGATATCAGTCGCAATAAGCGTAAGAAAGTCATTGATAAGTTAGCAGCTCAGCTGATTTTACAAAATTATTTAGATAGAAAATTTTAATACAAAGGAGAGGCTATGTCACACGATCATAACCACGACCACGAAGAACGTGAATTAATTACACTAGTAGATGAGCAAGGGAATGAAACCTTGTTTGAAATCCTTTTGACCATTGACGGAAAAGAAGAATTTGGGAAAAACTATGTTCTTCTAGTACCAGTTAACGCAGAAGAAGACGAAGACGGACAAGTTGAAATCCAAGCTTACTCATTCATCGAAAACGAAGATGGAACAGAAGGCGAATTGCAACCAATCCCAGAAGACTCAGAAGACGAATGGAACATGATTGAAGAAGTCTTCAATAGTTTTATGGAGGAGTGATACAGTCTGGGAGACTGTATCACCCCAACTCCCAGAAATTGGGAAGAGTTGGAACATCCAGTGAACATTTTTACCCCAGTTCCTTTAAATAAGAGAGAGTTGGAACGTCCGGGGGACGTTTTTACCCCACGTTAATATTCATAGTTGCTAGTGATTAGCTAACCAGGTAAGAGGTCGGGACGAAAATCCTGACCTCGTTTTTGTTAGTTATGAGACTTTATTGAGGCAGTTGATTGAACCTGTAATTAAGGAGATGTATATGTTTGAAGTAGAAGAATGGCTCCATAGTCGGATTGGTTTGAATTTTCGATCAGGTTTGGATCGAATGCAAGAAGCGGTGGATTTGTTAGGGAATCCCGAGCAGTCTTACCCTATTATCCACGTAACAGGGACTAATGGGAAAGGGTCAACCATTGCTTTCATGAGGGAATTATTTATGGGGCATGGAAAGAAAGTTGCGACCTTTACCTCCCCTCATATTGTCTCCATCAATGACCGAATCTGCATTAATGGGAAACCTATAGCAGACGCAGACTTTATCCGTTTGGCTGAGCAGGTCAAGGAGATGGAGAAAACGCTTCTGCAAACCCATGACCAGTTGTCCTTTTTTGAATTGCTGACCTTGATTGCTTTTCTTTATTTTAGAGAGCAAGAGGTGGATTTGGTTTTACTAGAAGTAGGGATTGGTGGCTTACTTGACACGACCAATGTGGTAACTGGAGAGATTGCTGTCATCACCTCCATCGGGGTCGATCATCAAGAAACCTTGGGTGATAGTCTAGAAGCAATTGCAGAGCAGAAAGCTGGTATTTTCAAGGATGGTAAAAAGGCAGTGATTGCGAAATTGCCTCCAGAAGCTAGACTTGTCTGTCAGAAAAAAGCAGACTCTTTAGCTGTTGACCTTTATCAGGCAGGCCAAGATTTTTCAATGCTGAATGGGGATTTTTCAAGCTCTTTGGCTAACCTTTCACAGTTGAAAATAGGTTTAGAAGGAGCTTATCAGCAGGAAAATGCGGCCTTGGCGTTGCAAACGTTCCTTCTTTTTATGGGAGAAAGACAGGAATCTGTTGATGAGCAGGTTGTAAGACAGGCTTTGGAGAAGACCCATTGGGCTGGGCGTTTGGAGCGTATTCGTCCTCAGATTTACTTGGATGGTGCTCATAACCTCCCTGCCTTGACTCGCTTGGTTGAATTTATCAAAGAAAAAGAGCAGGAAGGTTATCGTCCTCAAATACTTTTTGGGGCCTTGAAACGGAAGAATTATCAAGGGATGTTGGGTTATCTGACGGAAAATTTGCCTCAGGTGGCACTCAAGGTGACTGGTTTTGACTATCAAGGTTCTCTGGATGAGACAGATGTAACAGGTTACCATGTCATTCCTTCTTACAGAGAATTTATTAGCGATTTTGAAGAAAGAGCAGATGCTCAGGACTTGTTATTCATTACAGGGTCTCTCTATTTTATCTCAGAAGTACGGAGCCACCTACTGGGGCATGAGCAGATAAATTGACCTCTTCTTTTGTCTTTGTTATACTAGATGAATTGCTGGCTAAGGAAAATCTATTTTTCTAGCATGGCAAGAGAAAGGACATTTATTATGACATTCAAAACAGCAGCACTTTCTATTGTTTCTTTAGCGAGTGTATCTTTGCTAGTTGCTTGTTCCCAAAGAACACAACCAGTTCAACAGCCTGTGGCTCAGCAGCAGGTCCAACAACCTGCTCAACAGAATACCAATACTGCAAATGCAGGAAGTAATCAAAATCAAGCGGCTCCAGTACAGAACCAACCTGTTGCTCAACCAACTAATATTGATGGGACTTATACCGGTCAGGATGACGGAGACCGTATCACTTTAGTGGTAACTGGAACTACTGGTACATGGACTGAGCTCGAATCTGACGGGGATCAGAAAGTCAAACAGGTCACATTTGATGCAGCAAATCAACGCATGATTATTGGCGATGATGTCAAAATTTACACTGTAAACGGTAATCAAATCATCGTAGATGATATGGATAGAGACCCATCGGACCAAATCGTTTTAACTAAATAAGACTATGCAAGTAGGAAGGGCTGGATTTTCCAGTCTTTTTACTTTTACCTAGAAAATAATCATAAATACTTGCCTTCTGTCGAATACCTGAGTTATACTAGTATCAATTACTTGTTTTTAGCATTCAAAATATCAAGGAGGGGATATGAAATATAGAAAATTTCAATTATTGATGTCCAAGTATGGCTTTAGTCTTTCGATTATGCTACTTGAACTTTGTCTTGTTTTTGGTCTCTTTCTTTATTTAGGACGTATGGCTCCCATTTTATGGATTACTATCCTCATTCTACTGAGTATCATCACAATCATTTCGATAGTCAACCGTAATACGACTCCTGAGAATAAGGTAACCTGGTTATTAGTAGCCTTTGTACCAGTATTTGGCCCCTTGCTCTATCTGATGTTTGGTGAGAGGCGATTGTCCAAAAAAGAAATCAAACAACTGAAGAAGCTAGGCTCCATGCATTTCCAAGAAGCAAATAGCCAGCTACTAAAAGAGGAATTAAAAGAAAGTGACAAGGCAGCATATGGTGTCATCAAGTCCTTATTGAGTATGGATACCAATGCTGACATCTATGATCAAACTGCCTCTATATTTTTTTCTAGCGGAGAAGCTATGTGGAAAAAGATGGTAGAAGATCTCAAAAAGGCTGAGAAATTTATCTTCTTGGAATATTATATTATAGAAGAAGGTTTGATGTGGAATCGTATTTTAGAAATCTTGGAGCAAAAAGTTGCTCAAGGCATTGAAGTTAAACTGCTTTATGACGATATTGGCTGTATGGCTACTTTAACAGGAGATTATGCACATCGACTTCGTCAGCTAGGCATCGAGGCCCACAAATTCAATAAAGTTATTCCTCGTTTGACAGTGGCCTATAATAACAGAGATCATAGAAAAATATTGATTGTTGATGGTCAGATAGCTTATACAGGAGGCATTAACTTAGCCGATGAGTACATTAACCACGTCGAGAGATTTGGTTATTGGAAGGATAGTGGAATTCGCTTGGACGGACTAGCGGTAAAAGCCCTGACACGCTTGTTTTTAACCACTTGGTACATCAATCGAGGAGAGATTAGTGATTTTGATCAATATCATTTAGAAAATCATTCTATCCCAAGTGACGGATTAACCATTCCATACGGAAGTGGACCCAAGCCAATTTTTCGAACGCAGGTAGGGAAAAAGGTTTATCAGAGTTTGATCAATCAAGCAACGGAATCGGTCTATATTACGACACCTTATTTGATCATAGACTATGATTTAACGGAGACAATCAAAAATGCTGCTATGAGAGGGGTCGATGTTCGAATTATCACCCCTTACATACCAGATAAGAAGCTCATTCAGTTAGTCACAAGAGGCGCTTATCCAGACCTTCTTTCTGCTGGTGTTCGAATTTATGAGTATAGTCCAGGTTTTATTCATAGTAAGCAGATGTTGGTAGACGAAGATTTTGCGGTGGTGGGGACAATCAATCTCGACTACCGGAGCTTGGTACACCATTATGAAAATGCAGTCTTACTCTATAAAACTCCTTCTATAATGGAAATAGCCCGAGATTTTCAAAATATATTTGCAGATTCTCAGGAAGTCTATCCTCATTCTATCAAAACGAGCTGGTATCAAAAACTTGTAAAAGAAATCGCCCAGTTATTCGCTCCAATCTTATAAGAAATCTAGGACTGAGGACACAAACCAGTCCTATTTTTCTTGCCTTTTACGAATAAGAAGATGTAGGAGGAACGATGCTGACTCAGAAAGAATTGGATTATATCATAACATTTAAACAGACACATTTACACCGCTTTCGGGAAATTGAAATCTTTGTGAAACTATGTAAAAAATCACTCAAACAGCCATCGCAAGCTGACAATCCTAGGACTTTTTGATATACTAAGACAGATAAATTGAATAGGAGAAACGATATGAGTGTGTATGGTAGAGTAGAAGAAGTTCATCAGGAGAATCGTGAACCTCTAGAATACCAAATCGAACAAGAATCGCATCATCGTGAATCAAGTCGTCTTCCTTTGGTGAAAATTTTACTATGGAGTACGCTTGTAACGGGGATAACTCTAGGAGTACCGCTATTACTCGATTTAATGAGTGCACAGGAAGTGCAGGATTTTTATGCAGGTTGGGCGCTTCATCAGACAGGGAAGATTTACAGCGACTATTATGGAAGTCAAGGCTTGCTTTATTATTTGCTGACTTACGTGACTCAGGGCGGATTTTTCTTTGCCATCTTTGAGTGGTTAGCCTTGGTAGCAGGAGGATTTTTCCTTTTTAGATCAGCGGACACCTTGACAGAGCAAGGAGACCAAGCTGGACAACTGGTGACTATTTTTTATATGCTAGTTACAGGTCTTGCTTTTGGTGGAGGCTATGCGACTCTTTTAGCGCTTCCTTTCTTATTCGCGGCCTTTAGTTTAGTTGCGGCTTATCTAAGCAATCCAAGCCATGATAAGGGATTTGTACGGATTGGGCTGGCTTTGGCGGGCGGATTTTTCTTTGCTCCCTTGGCATCGCTCCTGTTTATTGTTGTAGTGAGTTTAGGCTTGTTGGTCTTTAACCTTGGGCATAGACGCTTTGCCCATGGGTTTTATCAGTTTCTTGCAGTGACTTTAGGTTTTTCACTTGTCTTTTATCCAACTGCCTACTATAGTGTTGCAACAGGAAGTTTTGGGGATGCCATTAGTGGTATTCGTTATCCTATTGACAGTATTCGCTTTGATTTCACTTCTAAAATTTTAGAGAATATGGCTTTTTATGGCTTGTTGTCCCTTGGTTTGGGATTTGTAGTTTGTATCTTTTTAGGTCTCTTTCAATCCAAACCCTCTAAACTATATGTCATCTCAGTGCCTGCGAGTCTTGTGACAATTTTAGGTTTGATTTTGCTTTTCTTTTCACAAGAGCCTCTGCACGCTTCTTATTTGATGGTCGTCTTCCCTGTTTTCCTACTTTTATTGGTAACCAATATTAAGAGTCAACAGAGAGGGCGTAGTGTTAGAAGAAGACGAAGAGAAACACCAGTTAGCCTATGGAGTCGTTTCTTCAAAGGAAATCTATATCTGCCAGTTTTAGGGCTTGTCTATCTTTTGTCTGTTCCTTTTTTGATGAGGTTTGTCCTTTATCCGGTACCTTATCAAGAACGTGATCGTCTTGCTGATTTGGTAAAAGAGGAGACGAATACGGAAGATGCTATCTATGCATGGGATGATACTGCGACTCTTTATCGTAAGAGTGAGCGCTTGTCGCCATCGGCTATTTTGTCCCCGATGCACTATACAGCAACTGAAGAAAATCGGAATAAGTTACTTAATGACTTGAAAGAAAAACAACCCAAGGTGATTGTGGTAAATGACAAGGTGCCAGTGTGGTCTGAAGTAGAAACAATCTTGAAAGAAAATTACCAACAAGTAAAGACAGATTACTCAGAGTTTAAAGTCTATAAAACTAAATAACTAAATCAATATCTTGTGCATTTTTAAAAATTTTAGGATTTTTACCACAAGATATTGATTTTTCTTTTTAGAGTGGTATAATACTTTTTAGAAAGAACATTTTAGAAAAGAGCATGCATATGATTGCACTAGAAGAAAAAATTACAATTTTGCCAACTCTCTTCGTCGAGAAACGAGATGGGAGACGTGTTGTATTTGATGTGGACAAGATTGACAAGGCTCTCCACAAGGCGGCAGACAAGGTTATGGATGTGACACCCTTGGTTGAAAAGCGCCTAAATGCTCTGACCGAGCGAATTGTCACAGAAATTCATAGTCGATTTCCACAGGGGGTTAAGATTTACGAAATTCAAAATATCGTAGAACATGAATTGCTTGAAGCCAAAGAATATGCGCTGGCTGAGGAGTATATTACTTATCGGACACAGAGGGATTTTGAGCGCTCAAAAGCGACAGATATTAACTTTAGTATCCATAAACTTCTCAACAAAGACCAGGCAGTTGTCAATGAAAATGCTAATAAAGACAGCGATGTCTTCAACACCCAGCGTGATTTGACAGCAGGGATTGTTGGGAAATCAATCGGACTGCAAATGCTTCCTAAGCACGTAGCCAATGCCCACCAAAAAGGGGATATCCACTATCACGATTTGGACTACAGTCCCTATACCCCTATGACCAACTGCTGTTTGATTGATTTTAAGGGGATGTTGGAAAATGGTTTTAAGATTGGAAATGCAGAGGTAGAAAGTCCCAAGTCTATTCAGACTGCAACAGCTCAGATTTCTCAAATCATCGCCAACGTTGCTTCTAGCCAGTATGGTGGCTGTTCAGCTGACCGTATCGATGAAGTTTTGGCGCCTTATGCAGAGAAGAATTACCAAAAACACCTCAAGGATGCGGAAGAATGGGTTTTGCCTGAAAAACGAGAAGATTATGCCTGGAAGAAAACCCAAAAAGACATCTATGATGCCATGCAGTCTCTTGAGTATGAAATCAATACACTCTTCACTTCGAATGGGCAAACACCTTTTACTTCGCTAGGTTTTGGTCTAGGAACCAATCGTTTTGAGCGTGAAATTCAAAAAGCTATCTTAAACATCCGAATCAAGGGCCTTGGTTCGGAACATCGAACAGCTATCTTCCCTAAGCTCATCTTTACGCTTAAAAGAGGTCTTAACTTGGAAGAAGGGACTCCCAACTACGACATTAAACAGTTGGCTCTTGAGTGTGCAACCAAGCGGATGTACCCAGACGTCTTGTCTTACGATAAGATTGTTGACTTGACAGGTTCTTTTAAGGTGCCTATGGGTTGCCGTTCGTTTCTTCAAGGGTGGAAGGATGAAAATGGTGTAGAAGTTAATTCAGGTCGCATGAATCTAGGTGTTGTGACGGTCAATCTTCCTCGCATCGCCCTCGAGTCTGAGGGAGACATGAATAAGTTCTGGGAGATCTTCAACGAGCGTATGAATATCGCTGAAGATGCTCTGGTTTACCGTGTCGAACGCACTAAAGAGGCGACGCCAGCCAATGCTCCTATCCTCTATCAGTACGGTGCTTTTGGCCATCGTCTAGGTAAGGAAGAAAGTGTTGACCAGCTCTTTAAGAATCGTCGTGCGACAGTTTCACTAGGCTATATCGGTTTGTACGAAGTAGCGACAGTTTTCTTTGGTAACAGCTGGGAAAGTAATCCAGATGCTAAGGAATTTACGCTGGATATCATTCGTGATATGAAACGTCGTGTAGAAGAGTGGTCTGACCAATATGGCTATCATTTCTCTATCTACTCAACACCATCTGAAAGTTTGACAGACCGTTTCTGCCGACTAGATACAGAAAAGTTTGGTTCTATTCCTGATATTACAGACAAGGAATACTACACCAACTCTTTCCACTACGATGTTCGTAAAAATCCAACACCGTTTGAAAAACTGGATTTTGAAAAAATCTATCCAGAAGCAGGTGCGTCGGGTGGTTTCATCCATTATTGTGAGTATCCAGTTCTCCAGCAAAATCCAAAGGCCTTGGAAGCTGTCTGGGATTATGCCTATGACCGTGTGGGTTATCTGGGAACTAATACTCCAATTGACCGTTGCTACAAGTGTGACTTTGAAGGGGATTTTGAACCAACTGAGAGAGGATTTGCTTGTCCAAACTGTGGCAATAGCGACCCTAAAACAGTGGACGTTGTTAAACGGACTTGTGGCTATCTTGGCAATCCTCAAGCGAGACCCATGGTCAACGGCCGTCACAAGGAAATCGCTGCGCGTGTCAAACATATGAATGGCTCAACGATTAAAATAGCTGGCCATCAAGTAACAAATTAGAAAGAAATGAGATGGGGAAATATCAATTAGACGATAAGGGTCGCGCACAAGTGACTCGTTATCACGAGAAACACTCTAAAGGTGGAGCTGGTAAAAAAGAACGCTTGCTCAACCTCAAAGAACAATTTTTAAACAAGAATAAGAAGAAATAAAAGTGAGAGTCAGCTCTCGCTTTTCTCATAGTGGGAGGTAAGGATGGAATTACGCAGACCAAGATTAGCAGATAAAGAAACAGTTTTAGAGATGATGGCAGAGTTTGAAAAGAGCCAATCAGCCCATGATGGAGGATTTTGGGATACAGAGAACTTTGTGTATGAAGAGTGGTTGGAAACAAATATGCAAAAAGAGATGGGAATAAACTTGCCTGAAAATCGTGTTCCTTCTATTCAATTTGTATCATTTGATGATGTAGGTCGTGCTCTAGGATTTTTGAATCTGCGATTGAGACTGAATGAGGGACTGCTGAATTATGCAGGGAATATAGGATATTCTATTCGCCCATCTGAAAGAGGCAAAGGTTATGCTAAGGAAACTCTCCGTCAGGGCTTGCAAGTTGCTAAGGAAAAGAACATCAAGAAAGCTCTGGTGATCTGTAGTGTGAATAATACTGTTAGTAGAGCAGTCATTTTAGCAAATGGTGGGCTCCTTGAGGACGTTCGTAATGGTGTGGAGCGTTATTGGATAGAGGTAGCGAATGAATAATCCAAAACCACAAGAATGGAAAAGCGAGGAACTCAGTCAAGGGCGTATTATTGATTACAAGGCCTTCAACTTTGTGGATGGAGAGGGTGTGCGTAACTCTCTCTATGTATCAGGCTGCATGTTTCACTGCGAGGGATGTTATAATGTTGCGACTTGGTCTTTCAATGCTGGCATTCCCTATACAGCAGAGCTAGAAGAACAGATCATGGCAGATCTGGCTCAACCTTATGTTCAAGGCTTGACCTTGTTGGGAGGGGAGCCCTTTCTCAATACGGGTATTCTCTTGCCACTTGTTAAACGTATCCGGAAGGAATTGCCAGATAAGGATATCTGGTCCTGGACGGGCTATACATGGGAAGAAATGATGTTGGAAACTCCAGATAAACTGGAACTCTTATCATTGATTGACATTCTTGTCGATGGACGATACGATCGAACTAAGAGAAATCTCATGCTCCAGTTTCGAGGTTCGTCCAACCAACGAATTATAGATGTGCAAAAATCGCTCCAAAGTGGGCAAGTAGTGATTTGGGACAAGCTTAATGACGGAAAAGAAAGCTATGAACAGGTGAAGAGAGAATGAAGAAAAAAGACTTAGTAGACCAACTAGTCTCAGAGATCGAGACGGGGAAAGTCAGGACACTGGGAATATACGGTCATGGGGCTTCGGGTAAATCAACTTTTGCACAGGAATTGTACCAAACCCTAGATTCTGCAAAGGTAAACTTATTGGAAACCGATCCTTACATTGCTTCAAATCGTCATTTAGTGGTGCCAAAGGAGACTCCAGATCAAAAAGTGACCGCTTGTTTACCTGTGGCTCATGAACTGGTAAGTTTAGAAAGAGACATTCTCGCTTTAAAGGCTGGCATGGATATCTTAACAATTGAAGAACCTTGGAAAGCTAGTGAGGTCTTGTCTGGAGAAAAGCCAATTCTGATTGTCGAAGGGATGTCTGTTGGCTTTTTACCCAAAGAACTCTTTGACAAAACCATCTGTTTCTACACGGATGAGGACACCGAATTAAAAAGGCGTCTAGATCGAGATACGACAGTGAGAAATCGTGATGCATCCTTTATATTGGCTAGTCATCAGATGAGACGGGAGCAGTATCTGTTATACTATAAAGAAACTGAGTCTAAGGCGGATATCTTAGTGGACCAATCAGAAGATAAATTTGATGCCAAGAGGAGTCAGTTTATATAGAAGAAAATCCCTAATTTTAAAAAGAAAAAATAGGAAAACAGTTTCATTGTAAAAAAACGAAAAAATAGCAACAAATCCCTTGCAATCGCAGGGGCTTTGTGTTATTCTATTATGGTGCTGTAAATTACAGCTTTAGCTTTGATGCAAGAGGTTGCGACACGCTCGGTTGCATTGCCACGCAACACCGCGTCGGTTTTCTTGTGGAGCTAGCCTATTATCTTAAATAGACGAAAAGGAGAAAAAGATGGCAAACAAAAAAATCCGTATCCGTTTGAAAGCTTACGAACACCGTACGCTTGACACAGCGGCTACAAAAATCGTAGAATCAGCTACTCGTACAGGTGCACAAGTTGCGGGTCCAATCCCACTTCCAACTGAACGTAGCCTCTACACAATCATTCGTGCGACTCACAAATACAAAGACTCTCGCGAACAATTTGAAATGCGTACACACAAACGTTTGATCGATATCGTTAACCCAACTCAAAAAACAGTTGATGCTTTGATGAAATTGGATCTTCCAAGTGGTGTAAACGTAGAAATCAAACTTTAATCTAAAATATAAAAGAGCAGAGGCTGGTGTTTCAATCTAATTGAACACGGGCTAAACTCGGTGTGAAAAAGATAAACTTCCTCGTGTCTGCCAGACACTGTGTCAGTTTCCTATTTTCACTTTGAGTTTGACGCCCTTTGTATCTTAGACTTGAGCATAAAAAACGCTCGTTAAAAACTTTTTGAATAAAAAATATAGAAAAGGAACTATTTTCTCATGACAAAAGGAATCTTAGGGAAAAAAGTGGGAATGACTCAAATCTTCACTGAAGCTGGCGAATTGATCCCTGTAACAGTTATTGAAGCAACTCCAAACGTTGTCCTTCAAGTTAAAACTGTTGAAACAGACGGATACAACGCTATCCAAGTTGGTTTCGATGACAAACGCGAAGTATTGAGCAACAAACCTGCTAAAGGACATGTAGCGAAAGCTAACACGGCTCCTAAGCGCTTCATTCGTGAATTCAAAAACGTTGAAGGCTTGGAAGTTGGTGCTGAAATTACAGTTGAAACATTCGCAGCTGGAGACGTTGTTGACGTAACTGGTACTTCTAAAGGTAAAGGTTTCCAAGGTGTTATCAAGCGCCACGGACAATCACGTGGACCAATGGCTCACGGTTCTCGTTACCACCGTCGTCCAGGTTCAATGGGACCTGTTGCACCTAACCGCGTATTTAAAGGTAAAAACCTTGCAGGACGTATGGGTGGCGACCGCGTAACAATTCAAAACCTTGAAGTTGTACAAGTTGTTCCAGAAAAGAACGTTATCCTTATCAAAGGTAACGTACCAGGTGCTAAGAAATCTCTTATCACTATCAAATCAGCAGTTAAAGCTGGTAAATAATAAAGAAAGGGGAAATCAGTCACAATGGCAAACGTAACATTATTTGACCAAACTGGTAAAGAAGCTGGCCAAGTTGTTCTTAACGATGCAGTATTTGGTATCGAACCAAACCAATCAGTTGTGTTTGATGTGATCATCAGCCAACGCGCAAGCCTTCGCCAAGGAACACACGCTGTTAAAAACCGCTCTGCAGTATCAGGTGGTGGACGCAAACCATGGCGTCAAAAAGGAACTGGACGTGCTCGTCAAGGTTCTATCCGCTCACCACAATGGCGTGGTGGTGGTGTTGTCTTCGGACCAACTCCACGTTCATACGGCTACAAACTTCCACAAAAAGTTCGTCGCCTAGCTCTTAAATCAGTTTACTCTGAAAAAGTTGCTGAAAACAAATTTGTAGCCGTTGATTCTCTTGAATTTACAGCTCCAAAAACTGCTGAATTTGCAAAAGTTCTTGCAGCATTGAGCATCGATTCTAAAGTTCTTGTTATCCTTGAAGAAGGAAATGAATTCGCAGCTCTTTCAGCTCGTAACCTTCCAAACGTGAAAGTTGCAACTGCTACAACTGCAAGTGTTCTTGACATCGCAAATAGCGACAAACTTCTTGTCACACAAGCAGCTATCTCTAAAATCGAGGAGGTTCTTGCATAATGAATTTGTATGATGTTATCAAAAAACCTGTCATCACTGAAAGCTCAATGGCTCAACTTGAAGCAGGAAAATATGTATTTGAAGTTGACACTCGTGCACACAAACTTTTGATCAAGCAAGCTGTTGAAGCTGCTTTCGAAGGTGTTAAAGTTGCCAACGTTAACACAATCAACGTAAAACCAAAAGCTAAACGTGTTGGACGTTACACTGGTTTTACTAACAAAACTAAAAAAGCTATCATCACACTTACAGCTGATTCTAAAGTAATCGAGTTGTTTGCTGCTGAAGCTGAATAATCTAAGGAGGAAATATCGTGGGAATTCGTGTTTATAAACCAACAACAAACGGTCGCCGTAATATGACTTCTTTGGATTTCGCTGAAATCACAACAAGCACTCCTGAAAAATCATTGCTTGTTGCTTTGAAGAGCAAGGCTGGTCGTAACAACAACGGTCGTATCACAGTTCGTCACCAAGGTGGTGGACACAAACGTTTCTACCGTTTGGTTGACTTCAAACGTAACAAAGACAACGTTGAAGCAGTTGTTAAAACAATCGAGTACGATCCAAACCGTTCTGCAAACATCGCTCTTGTACACTACACTGACGGTGTGAAAGCATACATCATCGCTCCAAAAGGTCTTGAAGTAGGTCAACGTATCGTTTCAGGTCCAGAAGCAGATATCAAAGTCGGAAACGCTCTTCCACTTGCTAACATCCCAGTTGGTACTTTGATCCACAACATCGAGTTGAAACCAGGTCGTGGTGGTGAATTGGTACGTGCTGCTGGTGCATCTGCTCAAGTATTGGGTCAAGAAGGTAAATACGTTCTTGTTCGTCTTCAATCAGGTGAAGTTCGTATGATTCTTGGAACTTGCCGCGCTACAGTTGGTGTTGTCGGAAACGAACAACACGGACTTGTAAACCTTGGGAAAGCAGGACGTAGCCGTTGGAAAGGTATCCGCCCAACAGTTCGTGGTTCTGTAATGAACCCTAACGATCACCCACACGGTGGTGGTGAAGGTAAAGCACCAGTTGGTCGTAAAGCACCATCTACTCCATGGGGCAAACCTGCTCTTGGTCTTAAAACTCGTAACAAGAAAGCGAAATCTGACAAACTTATCGTTCGTCGTCGCAACGAGAAATAATATTAAACTAGTCGCCTAAGCAACTAGTAAATCCGCCAGCTCGGTAGCGCTCCATAGGAGCGCAAGCCGCTGTGGTACAACATTTAAAGGAGAAAATATAAAAATGGGACGCAGTCTTAAAAAAGGACCTTTCGTCGATGAGCATTTGATGAAAAAAGTTGAAGCTCAAGCTAACGACGAAAAGAAAAAAGTTATTAAAACTTGGTCACGTCGTTCAACGATCTTCCCAAGTTTCATTGGTTACACTATTGCGGTTTATGACGGACGTAAACACGTACCTGTTTACATCCAAGAAGACATGGTAGGTCACAAACTTGGTGAATTTGCACCAACTCGTACTTACAAAGGTCACGCTGCAGACGACAAGAAAACACGTAGAAAATAAGGAGAACATAAATGGCAGAAATTACTTCAGCTAAAGCAATGGCTCGTACAGTACGTGTTTCATCTCGTAAATCACGTCTTGTTCTTGATAACATCCGTGGTAAAAGCGTAGCCGATGCAATCGCAATCTTGACATTCACTCCAAACAAAGCTGCTGAAATCATCTTGAAAGTTTTGAACTCAGCTGTAGCTAACGCTGAAAACAACTTTGGTTTGGATAAAGCTAACTTGGTAGTATCTGAAGCATTCGCAAACGAAGGACCAACTATGAAACGTTTCCGTCCACGTGCGAAAGGTTCAGCTTCACCAATCAACAAACGTACAGCTCATATCACTGTAGCTGTTGCAGAAAAATAAGGAGGTAAAATCGTGGGTCAAAAAGTACATCCAATTGGTATGCGTGTCGGCATCATCCGTGATTGGGATGCCAAATGGTATGCTGAAAAAGAATACGCGGATTACCTTCATGAAGATCTTGCAATCCGTAAATTCGTTCAAAAAGAACTTGCTGACGCAGCAGTTTCAACTATTGAAATCGAACGCGCAGTAAACAAAGTTAACGTTTCACTTCACACTGCTAAACCAGGTATGGTTATCGGTAAAGGTGGTGCTAACGTTGATGCACTCCGTGCAAAACTTAACAAATTGACTGGAAAACAAGTACACATCAACATCATCGAAATCAAACAACCTGATTTGGATGCTCACCTTGTAGGTGAAGGTATTGCTCGTCAATTGGAGCAACGTGTTGCTTTCCGTCGTGCACAAAAACAAGCAATTCAACGTGCAATGCGTGCTGGAGCTAAAGGAATCAAAACTCAAGTATCAGGTCGTTTGAACGGTGCAGATATCGCCCGTGCTGAAGGATACTCTGAAGGAACTGTTCCACTTCACACACTTCGTGCAGATATCGATTACGCTTGGGAAGAAGCAGATACTACATACGGTAAACTTGGTGTTAAAGTATGGATCTACCGTGGTGAAGTTCTTCCAGCTCGCAAAAACACTAAAGGAGGTAAATAACCAATGTTAGTACCTAAACGTGTTAAACACCGTCGTGAATTCCGTGGAAAAATGCGCGGTGAAGCAAAAGGTGGAAAAGAAGTAGCATTCGGTGAATACGGTCTTCAAGCTACAACTAGCCACTGGATCACTAACCGCCAAATCGAAGCTGCTCGTATCGCCATGACTCGTTACATGAAACGTGGTGGTAAAGTTTGGATTAAAATCTTCCCACACAAATCATACACTGCTAAAGCTATCGGTGTGCGTATGGGATCTGGTAAAGGGGCACCTGAAGGTTGGGTAGCACCAGTTAAACGTGGTAAAGTGATGTTCGAAATCGCTGGTGTATCTGAAGAGATCGCTCGCGAAGCGCTTCGTCTTGCTAGCCACAAATTGCCAGTTAAATGTAAATTCGTAAAACGTGAAGCAGAATAAGGAGAAGGCATGAAACTTAATGAAGTAAAAGAATTTGTTAAAGAACTTCGTGGTCTTTCTCAAGAAGAACTCGCGAAGCGCGAAAACGAATTGAAAAAAGAATTGTTTGAACTTCGTTTCCAAGCTGCTACTGGTCAATTGGAACAAACAGCTCGCTTGAAAGAAGTTAAAAAACAAATCGCTCGTATCAAAACAGTTCAATCTGAAGCGAAATAATAGACTAGGGAAGGAGAAATTTCAATGGAACGCAATAATCGTAAAGTTCTTGTTGGACGTGTTGTATCTGACAAAATGGACAAGACAATCACAGTTGTAGTTGAAACAAAACGTAACCACCCAGTCTATGGTAAACGTATTAACTACTCTAAAAAATACAAAGCTCATGATGAAAACAATGTTGCCAAAGAAGGCGATATCGTACGTATCATGGAAACTCGCCCGCTTTCAGCTACAAAACGTTTCCGTCTTGTAGAAGTTGTTGAAGAAGCGGTCATCATCTAATCAAACCTGAAAGGAGAAAACTGAAATGATTCAAACAGAAACTCGTTTGAAAGTCGCAGACAACAGCGGTGCTCGCGAAATCTTGACTATCAAAGTTCTTGGTGGTTCAGGACGTAAATTTGCAAACATCGGTGATGTTATCGTGGCATCTGTAAAACAAGCTACTCCTGGTGGTGCGGTTAAAAAAGGTGACGTTGTTAAAGCAGTTATCGTTCGTACTAAATCAGGTGCTCGTCGTGCTGATGGTTCATACATCAAATTTGACGAAAACGCAGCAGTTATCATCCGTGAAGACAAAACTCCTCGCGGAACACGTATCTTTGGCCCAGTTGCACGTGAATTGCGTGAAGGTGGCTTCATGAAGATCGTGTCACTTGCTCCAGAAGTACTTTAATTTTTAGAAACAAACTAGTCCCCTAGCTTCAAGCTAGGGTGCCCTTATGGGCGTAAGAAAAATCAAGGAGAAACCTAATGTTTGTAAAAAAAGGCGACAAAGTTCGCGTAATCGCTGGTAAAGATAAGGGAACAGAAGCTGTTGTCCTTACTGCCCTTCCAAAAGTAAACAAAGTTATCGTTGAAGGTGTTAACATTGTTAAGAAACACCAACGTCCAACTAACGAACTTCCTCAAGGTGGTATCATCGAGAAAGAAGCAGCTATCCACGTATCAAACGTTCAAGTATTGGACAAAAATGGTGTAGCTGGTCGTGTTGGTTACAAATTTGTAGACGGTAAAAAAGTTCGCTACAACAAAAAATCAGGCGAAGTGCTTGATTAATCACGAAGGAAAGGAGAAGTATAATGGCAAATCGTTTAAAAGAAAAATATCTTAATGAAGTAGTTCCTGCTTTGACAGAACAATTCAACTACTCATCAGTGATGGCTGTGCCTAAAGTAGATAAGATCGTTTTGAACATGGGTGTTGGTGAAGCTGTATCAAACGCTAAAAGCCTTGAAAAAGCTGCTGAAGAATTGGCACTTATCTCAGGTCAAAAACCACTTATCACTAAAGCTAAAAAATCAATCGCCGGCTTCCGTCTTCGTGAAGGTGTTGCGATCGGTGCAAAAGTTACCCTTCGTGGTGAACGTATGTACGAATTCTTGGATAAATTGGTTTCAGTTTCACTTCCACGTGTACGTGACTTCCACGGTGTTCCAACAAAATCATTTGATGGACGCGGAAACTACACACTTGGTGTGAAAGAACAATTGATCTTCCCAGAAATCAACTTCGATGACGTTGACAAAACTCGTGGTCTTGACATCGTTATCGTAACAACTGCTAACACTGACGAAGAGTCACGTGCATTGCTTACAGGCCTTGGAATGCCTTTTGCAAAATAATATAGGAGGTAAATCTAATGGCTAAAAAATCAATGATTGCTAAGAACAAACGTCCAGCGAAGTTCTCTACTCAAGCTTATACTCGTTGTGAAAAATGTGGTCGTCCACACTCAGTTTACCGCAAATTTAAACTTTGCCGTGTTTGCTTCCGTGAATTAGCTTACAAAGGACAAATTCCTGGTGTAACAAAAGCATCTTGGTAATTTAAGATATCAAGGGCGTCAAAACTCTAAGTGAAAATAGGAAACTTGACGAAGAAACTGAAGTTTCTAGGAAAGTTTATCTTTTTCACACAGAGTTTAGCCCGGGTTCAGTTGGGCTTGCCAATTTGAACACGAGCTACAGCTTTGGCAAAAAAGACCAATTTTCTTTGGGGCATCGCTCCTGCGTCAACTTGCCTATTTTTGCTCTTGCTGTTACGCTCTTTGTATCATGTATTAACTAGCAAGTGCAACTTGCAAACTACTAGTAAGAGGAGAAAAACAAAATGGTTATGACTGACCCAATCGCAGACTTCCTAACTCGTATTCGTAACGCTAACCAAGCTAAACACGAAGTACTTGAAGTACCTGCATCAAACATCAAAAAAGGGATTGCTGAAATCCTTAAACGCGAAGGTTTTGTAAAAAACGTTGAAATCATCGAAGATGACAAACAAGGCATCATCCGTGTATTCCTTAAATACGGACCAAACGGTGAGAAAGTTATCACTAACTTGAAACGTGTTTCTAAACCAGGACTTCGTGTCTACAAAAAACGTGAAGACCTTCCAAAAGTTCTTAATGGACTTGGAATTGCTATCCTTTCAACTTCTGAAGGTTTGCTTACTGATAAAGAAGCACGCCAAAAGAATGTTGGTGGTGAGGTTATCGCTTACGTTTGGTAATATTTAGCTCCCAATTTCTTTGTGACTCTTCGTTATCGTCTCTTGTCTAACCCAAAGTTATGCCTGCGAGACGATGCCTAGATTCACTTTGAAATTGAAACCTAAATGTTCCTTTAAATCGAGAAATCGATTTAACCCCGTGAAAACTGGCCGTTCTGGCCTGACAATCTAACAGGAGAAAATAAACATGTCACGTATTGGTAATAAAGTTATCGTGTTGCCTGCTGGTGTTGAAATCACTAACAATGACAACGTTGTAACTGTAAAAGGACCTAAAGGAGAACTTACTCGTGAGTTCTCAAAAGATATTGAAATCCGTGTGGAAGGTACTGAAGTAACTTTTCACCGTCCAAACGATTCAAAAGAAATGAAAACTATCCACGGAACTACTCGTGCCCTTTTGAACAACATGGTTGTTGGTGTATCAGAAGGATTCAAGAAAGAACTTGAAATGCGCGGGGTTGGTTACCGTGCACAACTTCAAGGATCTAAACTTGTTTTGGCTGTTGGTAAATCTCATCCAGACGAAGTTGAAGCTCCAGAAGGAATTACTTTTGAACTTCCAAACCCAACAACAATCGTTGTTAGCGGAATTTCAAAAGAAGTAGTTGGTCAAACAGCTGCTTACGTACGTAGCCTTCGTTCACCAGAACCATATAAAGGTAAAGGTATCCGTTACGTTGGTGAATTCGTTCGCCGTAAAGAAGGTAAAACAGGTAAATAATGTTGAGTGGTTGATTCTCAACCACCGACCTATTTTCCAACTTTGTGCATAGCACACGATTTAAAACTAAAGAGGTGAAAACTGTGATTTCAAAACCAGATAAAAACAAACTCCGCCAAAAACGCCACCGTCGCGTTCGCGGAAAACTCTCTGGAACTGCTGATCGCCCACGTTTGAACGTATTCCGTTCTAATACAGGCATCTACGCTCAAGTGATTGATGACGTAGCGGGTGTAACGCTCGCAAGTGCTTCAACTCTTGACAAAGAAGTTTCAAAAGGAACTAAAACTGAACAAGCCGTTGCTGTCGGTAAACTCGTTGCAGAACGTGCAAACGCTAAAGGTATTTCAGAAGTGGTGTTCGACCGCGGTGGATATCTATATCACGGACGTGTGAAAGCTTTGGCTGATGCAGCTCGTGAAAACGGATTGAAATTCTAATAGGAGGACACTAGAAAATGGCATTTAAAGACAATGCAGTTGAATTAGAAGAACGCGTAGTTGCTGTCAACCGTGTTACAAAAGTTGTTAAAGGTGGACGTCGTCTTCGTTTCGCAGCTCTTGTTGTTGTTGGTGACCACAACGGTCGCGTAGGATTTGGTACTGGTAAAGCTCAAGAAGTTCCAGAAGCAATCCGTAAAGCAGTAGATGATGCTAAGAAAAACTTGATCGAAGTTCCTATGGTTGGAACAACAATCCCACACGAAGTTCTTTCAGAATTCGGTGGAGCTAAAGTATTGTTGAAACCTGCTGTAGAAGGTTCTGGAGTTGCCGCTGGTGGTGCAGTTCGTGCCGTTGTGGAATTGGCAGGTGTGGCAGATATTACATCTAAATCACTTGGTTCTAACACTCCAATCAACATTGTTCGTGCAACTGTTGAAGGTTTGAAACAATTGAAACGCGCTGAAGAAGTTGCTACCCTTCGTGGTATTTCAGTTTCTGATTTGGCATAAGAAAGGGGATAAAATGGCTCAAATTAAAATTACTTTGACTAAGTCTCCAATCGGACGCATTCCATCACAACGTAAAACTGTTGTAGCACTTGGACTTGGCAAATTGAACAGCTCTGTTATTAAAGAAGATAACGCTGCTATCCGTGGTATGATCACTGCAGTATCTCACTTGGTAACAGTTGAAGAAGTAAACTAATGAATTTTTAGGGGATGTGCACTATACCATCCCCTAAAACTAGATATAGTCATCTATGATGACGTCGTATAGGCGAGTTGATGGGGGAGACAACCTTTTCTCCCTTATCGGCGCTAGCATTTTACAAAAGAGGAGAAAATAAAAATGAAACTTCATGAATTGAAACCTGCAGAAGGTTCTCGTAAAGTACGTAACCGCGTTGGTCGTGGTACTTCATCAGGTAACGGTAAAACATCTGGTCGTGGTCAAAAAGGTCAAAAAGCTCGTAGCGGTGGCGGAGTTCGCCTTGGTTTTGAAGGTGGACAAACTCCATTGTTCCGTCGTCTTCCAAAACGTGGATTCACTAACATCAACGCTAAAGAATACGCAATTGTGAACCTTGACCAATTGAACGTCTTTGAAGATGGTGCTGAAGTAACTCCAGTTGTTCTTATCGAAGCAGGAATTGTTAAAGCTGAAAAATCAGGTATTAAAATTCTTGGTAACGGTGAGTTGACTAAGAAATTGACTGTGAAAGCAGCTAAATTCTCTAAATCAGCTGAAGAAGCTATCACTGCTAAAGGTGGTTCAGTAGAAGTCATCTAAGAGAGGTGACCTATGTTTTTTAAATTATTAAGAGAAGCTCTTAAAGTCAAGCAGGTTCGATCAAAAATTTTATTTACAATTTTTATCGTTTTGGTCTTTCGTATCGGGACTAGCATTACAGTTCCTGGTGTGAATGCCAATAGCTTGAATGCTTTAAGTGGATTATCCTTCTTAAACATGTTGAGCTTGGTCTCAGGGAATGCCCTAAAAAACTTTTCGATTTTTGCCCTAGGAGTGAGTCCCTATATCACTGCTTCTATCGTTGTCCAACTCTTGCAAATGGATATTTTACCCAAGTTTGTAGAGTGGGGAAAACAAGGGGAAGTAGGCCGAAGAAAATTGAATCAAGCTACTCGTTATATTGCTCTAGTTCTCGCTTTTGTGCAATCTATCGGGATTACAGCTGGTTTTAATACCTTGGCTGGAGCTCAATTGATTAAAACTGCTTTAACTCCACAAGTTTTTCTGACGATTGGTATCATCTTAACAGCTGGTAGTATGATTGTCACTTGGTTGGGTGAGCAAATTACAGATAAGGGATACGGAAACGGTGTTTCCATGATTATCTTTGCCGGGATTGTTGCCTCAATTCCAGAGATGATTCAGGGCATCTATGTGGACTACTTTGTGAACGTCCCAAGTAGCCGTATCACTTCATCTATCATTTTCGTAATCATTTTGATTATTACTGTATTGTTGATTATTTACTTTACAACTTATGTTCAACAAGCAGAATACAAAATTCCAATCCAATATACTAAGGTTGCACAAGGTGCTCCATCTAGCTCTTATCTTCCTTTGAAGGTAAACCCTGCTGGAGTTATCCCTGTTATCTTTGCCAGTTCGATTACTGCAGCGCCTGCGGCGATTCTTCAATTTTTGAGCGCTACAGGTCATGATTGGGCTTGGGTAAGGGTAGCACAAGAGATGTTGGCAACCACTTCACCAACTGGTATTGCCATGTATGCTTTATTGATTATTCTCTTTACATTCTTCTATACGTTTGTACAGATTAATCCTGAAAAAGCGGCAGAGAACCTACAAAAGAGCGGTGCCTATATCCATGGAGTTCGTCCTGGTAAAGGTACAGAAGAATATATGTCTAAACTTCTTCGTCGTCTTGCAACGGTTGGTTCCCTCTTCCTTGGTGTGATTTCCATTTTGCCGATTGCAGCTAAAGATGTATTTGGTCTTTCTGATGTTGTTGCCTTTGGGGGAACAAGTCTTTTGATCATTATCTCTACAGGTATTGAAGGAATCAAGCAATTGGAAGGTTACCTATTGAAACGTAAGTATGTTGGTTTCATGGATAGAACAGAATAAAAGTATTTACTGATACTCTTCGAAAATCTCTTCAAACCACGTCAGCTTTATCTGCAACCTCAAAGNNGATTTTCATTGAGTATGAAGCAGTAAATGCTGAGGGAGTGGAGGTTTAAACTCTGACATTTGTGAGAGTTTGGTCTCCCCTCTTCTATTTTGTTTTTAAATAGGGGTGAAAAGACTTTTTGCTTCTATTTAAAAATAAAATAAGGAGATCAAATCATGAATCTTTTGATTATGGGCTTACCTGGTGCAGGTAAGGGAACTCAAGCAGCAAAAATCGTAGAACAATTCCATGTTGCACATATCTCAACAGGTGATATGTTCCGTGCTGCTATGGCAAATCAAACTGAAATGGGTGTTCTTGCTAAGTCATATATTGACAAGGGTGAATTGGTTCCTGACGAAGTTACAAATGGGATCGTAAAAGAACGTCTTTCACAAGATGATATTAAAGAAACAGGATTCTTGTTGGATGGTTACCCACGTACGATCGAACAAGCTCATGCCTTGGACAAAACATTGGCTGAACTTGGCATCGAACTAGAAGGTGTTATTAACATCGAAGTGAATCCAGACAGCCTCTTGGAACGTTTGAGTGGCCGTATCATCCACCGCGTAACTGGAGAAACTTTCCACAAGGTCTTTAACCCACCAGTTGACTATAAAGAAGAAGATTACTACCAACGTGAAGATGATAAGCCTGAGACAGTCAAACGTCGTTTGGATGTGAATATTGCTCAAGGAGAACCAATCATTGTTCACTACCGTGCCAAAGGTTTGGTTCATGACATCGAAGGTAATCAAGATATCAATGATGTCTTCTCAGATATTGAAAAAGTATTGACAAATTTGAAATAAAGCGTTTTTCACACTTGCAAAAATCCGCTACAAATGTTATACTGAGATAGTCTGACTTATAATTGTTGTCTCTGTGTCTAGAGGCATCGAATCGAAATTTATGGAGGTGCTTTTGCGTGGCAAAAGACGATGTGATTGAAGTTGAAGGCAAAGTAGTTGATACAATGCCGAATGCAATGTTTACGGTTGAACTTGAAAATGGACATCAGATTTTAGCAACAGTTTCTGGTAAAATTCGTAAAAACTATATTCGTATTTTAGCGGGAGATCGTGTTACTGTCGAAATGAGTCCATATGACTTGACACGTGGACGTATCACTTACCGCTTTAAATAATCGAAAAACTTGGAGGGATAAGAAATGAAAGTAAGACCATCGGTCAAACCAATTTGCGAATACTGTAAAGTTATTCGTCGTAATGGTCGTGTTATGGTAATTTGCCCAGCAAATCCAAAACACAAACAACGTCAAGGATAAGATAGAAAGGAGAAAACATGGCTCGTATTGCTGGAGTTGACATTCCAAATGACAAACGCGTAGTAATCTCATTGACTTATGTTTATGGTATCGGACTTGCAACATCTAAGAAAATTTTGGCTGCTGCTGGAATCTCAGAAGATGTTCGTGTACGTGATCTTACATCAGATCAAGAAGATGCTATCCGTCGTGAAGTGGATGCAATCAAAGTTGAAGGTGACCTTCGTCGTGAAGTAAACTTGAACATCAAACGTTTGATGGAAATCGGTTCATACCGTGGTATCCGTCACCGTCGTGGACTTCCTGTCCGTGGACAAAACACTAAAAACAACGCTCGCACTCGTAAAGGTAAAGCTGTTGCGATTGCTGGTAAGAAAAAATAATATAGGAGGTAAAAGTCTTGGCTAAACCAACACGTAAACGTCGTGTGAAAAAGAATATCGAATCTGGTATTGCTCATATTCACGCTACATTTAATAACACTATTGTTATGATTACTGATGTGCATGGTAATGCAATTGCTTGGTCATCAGCTGGTGCTCTTGGTTTCAAAGGTTCTCGTAAATCTACACCATTCGCTGCTCAAATGGCTTCTGAAGCTGCTGCTAAATCTGCACAAGAACACGGTCTTAAATCAGTTGAAGTTACTGTAAAAGGTCCAGGTTCTGGTCGTGAGTCAGCTATTCGTGCGCTTGCTGCCGCTGGTCTTGAAGTAACAGCAATTCGTGATGTGACTCCAGTGCCACACAATGGTGCTCGTCCTCCAAAACGTCGCCGTGTATAATCATCGCATTACACTGCTTTTCGTTTAAGAGGGAGTAACTAAATGATCGAGTTTGAAAAACCAAATATAACAAAAATTGATGAAAATAAAGATTATGGCAAGTTTGTAATCGAACCACTTGAACGTGGTTACGGTACAACTCTTGGTAACTCTCTTCGTCGTGTACTTCTAGCTTCTCTACCAGGAGCAGCTGTGACATCTATCAACATTGATGGTGTGTTACATGAGTTTGACACAGTTCCAGGTGTTCGTGAAGACGTGATGCAAATCATTCTGAACATTAAAGGAATTGCAGTGAAATCGTACGTTGAAGACGAAAAAATCATCGAACTGGATGTTGAAGGTCCTGCTGAAGTAACAGCTGGTGACATTTTGACAGATAGCGATATTGAAATTGTAAATCCAGATCATTATCTCTTTACAATCGGTGAAGGTTCTTCTCTAAAAGCGACTATGACTGTTAACAGTGGTCGTGGATATGTACCTGCTGATGAAAATAAAAAGGATAATGCACCAGTTGGAACACTTGCTGTAGATTCTATTTATACACCAGTTACAAAAGTCAACTATCAAGTGGAACCTGCTCGTGTAGGTAGCAATGATGGATTTGACAAATTAACCCTTGAAATCTTGACAAATGGAACAATTATTCCAGAAGATGCTTTAGGGCTTTCAGCACGTATTTTGACAGAACATCTTGATTTGTTTACAAATCTTACTGAGATTGCTAAGTCAACTGAAGTGATGAAAGAAGCTGACACTGAATCTGACGACCGTATTTTGGATCGTACGATTGAGGAACTGGACTTGTCTGTGCGTTCATACAACTGTTTGAAACGTGCCGGTATCAATACTGTGCATGATTTGACAGAAAAATCTGAAGCAGAGATGATGAAAGTACGAAATCTTGGACGCAAGAGTTTGGAAGAAGTGAAACTCAAACTCATTGATTTGGGTCTTGGATTAAAAGATAAATAAAGGAGGAATACATGGCTTACCGTAAACTAGGACGCACTAGCTCACAACGTAAAGCAATGCTTCGCGATTTGACAACGGACCTTTTGATCAACGAATCAATCGTGACAACTGAAGCTCGTGCTAAAGAAATCCGTAAAACTGTTGAAAAAATGATTACTCTAGGTAAACGTGGTGATTTGCATGCACGTCGTCAAGCAGCTGCTTTCGTACGTAATGAAATCGCATCTGAAAACTATGATGAAGCAACTGATAAGTACACTTCTACTACAGCACTTCAAAAATTATTCTCAGAAATCGCACCTCGTTATGCTGAACGTAACGGTGGATACACTCGTATCCTTAAAACTGAACCACGTCGTGGTGATGCAGCGCCAATGGCGATCATCGAATTAGTATAAAATCATCAATTTTGTTGAGTGTTATGATGATGGAGTCTTGTGCTCTTAGTCTAGCTCTGGTCTACCGCTAGGATTTCGGTCCTAGCGGGAACACTCATCATAAGTTGGGATAGTAGACGCTTGTTTACGAAATTGTTTTTTGCTTAAGAACAACTTCGTAAGCAGGCGTTTTTGAGTATTTTCGTTAGAATTATGCTATACTATTTGAAAAGAATCCTGTTTAATGTTCAGGTTTCTTATTTTAAGAAGAATTGGAGTTTGCTTATGAAAGCGATTATAACTGTTGTTGGTAAAGATAAATCTGGAATTGTTGCAGGTGTTTCTGGTAAAATTGCAGAATTGGGTTTGAACATAGACGATATTTCTCAAACTGTCTTAGATGAATATTTCACGATGATGGCTGTCGTCTCTAGTGATAAAAAGCAAGATTTTACTTATCTGAGAAATGAGTTTGAAACTTTTGGGCAAATTTTAAATGTGAAAATCAACATTCAGAGTGCAGCGATTTTCGAAGCTATGTATAATATCTAGGAGGTGCACATGGATATTAGACAAGTTACTGAAACCATTGCCATGATTGAGGAGCAAAACTTCGATATTAGAACCATTACCATGGGGATTTCCCTTTTAGACTGTATCGATCCAGATATCAATCGTGCTGCGGAGAAAATTTATCAAAAGATAACGATCAAGGCGGCTAATTTAGTGGCTGTTGGTGATGAAATTGCAGCTGAGTTGGGAATTCCAATCGTTAATAAGCGTGTATCGGTGACACCTATTTCTTTGATTGGAGCAGCGACAGATGCGACAGACTATGTAGTTCTGGCAAAAGCGCTTGATAAGGCTGCGAAAGAAATCGGTGTGGATTTTATTGGTGGTTTCTCTGCCTTGGTACAAAAGGGGTACCAAAAGGGAGATGAGATTCTCATCAATTCTATTCCTCGTGCTTTGGCTGAAACGGACAAGGTCTGCTCGTCAGTCAATATCGGCTCAACAAAGTCTGGTATCAATATGACGGCTGTGGCGGATATGGGACGAGTTATCAAGGAAACGGCTAATCTATCAGATATGGGAGCGGCCAAGTTGGTTGTGTTCGCTAATGCTGTTGAGGACAATCCATTTATGGCTGGTGCCTTCCATGGTGTTGGGGAAGCAGATGTTATCATCAATGTCGGAGTTTCTGGTCCTGGCGTGGTCAAGCGTGCCTTGGAAAAAGTTCGTGGACAGAGCTTTGATGTAGTAGCAGAAACAGTTAAGAAAACTGCCTTTAAAATCACTCGTATCGGTCAATTGGTTGGTCAGTTGGCCAGTGAGAGACTGGGTGTGGAGTTTGGTATTGTGGACTTGAGTTTGGCGCCAACTCCTGCGGTTGGAGATTCTGTTGCACGTGTCCTTGAAGAAATGGGGCTAGAAACAGTTGGTACGCACGGAACGACGGCTGCCTTGGCTCTCTTGAATGACCAAGTTAAGAAGGGTGGAGTGATGGCCTGCAACCAAGTTGGTGGTTTGTCTGGTGCCTTTATCCCTGTTTCTGAGGATGAGGGGATGATTGCTGCAGTGCAAAATGGCTCTCTTAATTTGGAAAAACTAGAAGCTATGACGGCTATCTGTTCTGTTGGTTTGGATATGATTGCTATACCAGAAGATACGCCTGCTGAAACCATTGCGGCTATGATTGCAGATGAGGCTGCAATTGGTGTCATTAATATGAAAACAACGGCTGTTCGTATCATTCCAAAAGGAAAAGAAGGCGATATGATTGAATTTGGTGGCCTATTAGGAACTGCACCCGTTATGAAGGTCAATGAGGCTTCGTCTGTTGATTTCATCTCTCGTGGAGGACAAATCCCAGCACCAATTCATAGTTTTAAAAATTAAGAAAATAGGAGAAATTTTAAGTTCTATTTAAGGTTGGATGTGTATACTATAATCATTAAATAAAGACCTCCTAATATTATTTGAAACAGATAACACTGATTTAGTTTGAATTTGATTTTCATCTAATATCTTTATTTAATAGAACTCCTAAACTTTTTCATAATAATCTCCTGCAAAAGTCACCTGTCTGGGTGGCTTTTGTTTTATCATCCATGATATAATAGAAGCAAACGGAGGACGGAAAATGGTAAAAGTACGATTGTATTTGGTACGTCATGGCAAGACCATGTTTAACACGATTGGTCGCGCGCAAGGTTGGAGCGATACTCCCTTAACAGCTGAAGGTGAGAGAGGGATTCAAGAATTAGGAATCGGTTTGCGAGAATCTGGTCTACAGTTTGAGCGTGCTTATTCCAGTGATTCTGGTCGCACCATTCAGACTATGGGAATTATCCTTGATGAACTTGGCCTGCAGGGGAAAATCCCTTATCGCATGGACAAGCGTATCAGAGAATGGTGTTTTGGTAGCTTTGACGGAGCTTACGATGGCGATCTTTTCATGGGCATTATTCCTCGTATCTTTAATGTGGACCACGTTCACCAATTGTCTTATGCTGAACTGGCTGAGGGCTTGGTAGAGGTTGATACAGCTGGTTGGGCTGAAGGTTGGGAAAAACTCAGTGGTCGAATCAAGGAAGGTTTTGAAGCGATTGCCAAAGAAATGGAAGAGCAAGGTGGGGGCAATGCTCTTGTCGTGAGTCACGGAATGACTATTGGAACCATTGTTTATCTGATCAATGGTATGCATCCGCATGGTCTCGATAATGGTAGCGTGACAATTCTTGAATATGAGGACGGTCAGTTTAGCGTTGAGGTTGTCGGCGATCGTAGTTACCGAGAACTAGGACGGGAGAAGATGGAGGAAGCCTCTATTTAATCAGTCTAGACTTGCTTGCTCTGAACTAGGGATTTGATAAGAATATCAAGACAAGAAAAAACAGCCGAGGGTAATCCTTTCGGCTGTTTTTGATGGGGAAACTAAAGTGTAATGCTATTGCTTTTAGAGATTTTCATAAACAAGAGCAAGGAAGCTACTGTTAGAATAGTCAAGATAGTTGACAAGGCTGCGGCTACACCGTAATTTCCTCTGAGAACCTCTGTATAAATGGCTACAGTCATTGTTCTTGTTTTGACATTGTAGAGGAGGATAGAAGTGGAGAGCTCTGAAATCATTGTGACCCAAGATAGGATGGCTCCAGAAATGATACCAGATAGCATCATTGGAGTTGTAATCTTAGCAAAGGTATTGAGACGACTACTTCCTAAGCTTTCAGCGGCTTCTTCAATACTTGGGGCTATTTGTTGCAAGCTAGCAACAGATGAGCGAATAGTATAAGGTAATCTTCTGACAGATAGGGACATAATCAAGATGAAAGCAGTTCCTGTAATCATAAGAAATCCACTTCCAAATAGGCCAGTATTGAAGGAAGAAATGAAGGCAATCCCTAGAACGGTTCCTGGTACAATATAAGGGACCATACTGAGGCTGTCAATTAAGTTTGTAAACAAATTCCGTTTTCTAACAGCTAGGTAGGAGATAAATGTTGCGAAAAGGACAACTAGGACTAAGGCAATCAAAGGGATACGAATAGTATTGAAAATAGCAGATCCCATACGATTGAAAGCTACCTTGTAACTGTTTAGAGAATAGCCTTTGACAAATACCATACCTGATGTTTTTAGGAAAGAGGTATAAATCAAGTAGATTTGAGGTAAAACAGAGATAAAGATAATTCCGTAGACTGTTGCATAAATGGCAGCCATTTTTCCTTTTGTAGTTTTTTTAGGCTCAATTGGATGGAGCGAATTCATGCTGAAACTGTAGCGGTTTGCAATGTATTTTTGGATAAGGAAAATCGCCAAGGCAATGATAATCGCCATAATGGCTAAAGCAGATGCAAAAGCAGAATTTCCTCCAACCTCGCTAATGAATTGGGTATAAATCAGGACAGGGAAAGTCCGATATCCTTCGCCAATCAACATAGGTGTTCCAAAGTCTGAGAATGCTCTCATAAATACAAGCAGGGCAGCAGCTAGTAAGGTTGGAACGAGGAGAGGTAAAACAACCGTTACGATACGCTTAAATCCGAAGGACCCCATGCTTTCAGCGGCTTCAAGTAGGGAATTGTCAATGCTTTTCATTGTTCCAGCAACGTATAGAAATACCAGTGGGAATAGTTGCAGTGTAAAGACAAGTACAATTCCTTTGAATCCATAAATATCGATAGCTGGAAGATGAAGGGTATTTGTCAGGAATTTAGTAATGACCCCATTTCGTCCCAGCAAGAGAATCCAGGAGTAGGCTCCCACGAAAGGAGCTGACATGGAAGCAATGATAATCAATATTTGTAGAAATTTCTTCCCCTTGAAGTCATACATAGAGAAGAGATAAGCTAATAGGGTTCCTACAACTAAGGAAGTGACAGTAGCGGTAATGGAAACCTTGAAACTGTTGACAAGTGTCTCAGAGTAGTAGGCTTTACCAAAGAAAGTGACAAAATTAGCTAGTGAGAATTGCCCTTCATGTATAAGTGCTTGCTTGAGCACGGTAACGATAGGATAAACGAGAAAGACAAGATAGGTAAGAAAGATGAAGAAAGAGGAGGCTGTCCAAATATTTAGTTTTTTACGTTCCATGGTTGACTCCTTTTATCAGGTTTTGGGAACCATCTGCAGAAAAGACGTTTAATTTTTGGGTATTGATTCGTAGACGAATACGATCGCCTTTTTGTAGATCTTCTTCAAAAGTTGATTCTTCACTAACTTGAATTTTTGAGGCAAAGCCTGTCTCGATGAAATACTCCGTATTTAGTCCAAGATAGACGCTATCGCTAATAGTTCCTTCAATATCTCCAGATTCATCTTTGATAAATTCTTCTGGACGAATGCTTACATGAATAGCTTGTGCCTCAGCATGATCAAGAGCTGGCATTCGAAGGGCATAGCCATCTGAAAAGACGATATAAGCGCCATCGCTCCGTTTTTCGAGATTGGCAGGGATAATATTTGTGCGTCCGATAAAGGTTGCTACAAACTCATTAGCTGGTTTATGATAGAGTTCTTTTGGTCGGCCGATTTGTTGGATCACCCCATCTTTCATAACAGCAATTTGGTCTGAAATAGCCATAGCTTCTTCTTGGTCGTGGGTCACATAAACAGTTGTAATTCCCACTTCGTGTTGGATTTCTCGAATAGCTTGACGCATATCCAAGCGAAGTTTGGCATCTAGGTTACTAAGTGGTTCGTCCATGAGGAGAACACTTGGATTAACTGCTAAGGCACGTGCCAAGGCGACACGTTGTTGTTGTCCACCACTGAGTTTATCGGGCTTCCGATCCGCATATTGAGCAATTTGCATGAGTTCAAGATATTTATTGGTCTGTTGGATCAATTCTTCTTTAGGGACTTTCTTTTGCTTGAGACCAAAAGCAACATTATCTCGAACAGTCAAATGTGGGAAAATAGCGTAGTTTTGGAAAACCATCCCGATATTGCGTTTGCTGGGTTCCATATTATTGATTTTTGTATCATCGAAGTAAAATTCTCCGCCTTCGATACTGTTGAAACCTGCAATCATACGAAGAAGGGTCGTTTTCCCACACCCTGAAGGCCCAAGAAGGGTAAAGAGACTTCCTTTTGGAATTGTAATGTTCAAATTCTCAATAACAGGGACATCGTGGTAGATTTTTTTGGCGTTAATAATTTTGATCTCACTCATAGTGAACCTCTTTTACTGTTTAGATTGGATATCTGTAAAGACTTCGTTGTATTTCTTAACGATATCTGATTTATTTTTGATGACATAATCATAATCTTCAGTGAGTGTTTTGATTTTGTCAATTGGTTTCATATTTTCGCTTGTTTTGGCATTTTTACGAACAGGACGGTTAGTAGTGGTTGTACCAAGTGTATCTTGTACTTCTTGAGAGATAATGAAATCGATAAATTTCTTGGCATTTTCCATGTTTTTCGCTTTTTTAACGATAGCAGCACTAGCAGGTAGGAAGACGGTTCCTTCTTTTGGATAGACTACCTTAATGTTAGCTCCGTCATTTAAGAGTTTAACTGCTGGATCTTCATAAGAGAGACCAACAGCCATTTCTCCGTCAGCGACTGCTTTATAGACACCAGATGAGCTTGAACCGATTTTACCATCAATAAGCGTGAAGAGATCTTTTACATAAGACCAGGCTTTATCGTCTTTGTAACCACCTTGAGCTTGTAGCATATTTGTTAATTGAGCAAAGGCGCTAGAAGAGTTTGCTGGGTCAGCAGTTGCAATTTTTCCTTTGAGTTCAGGTTTGAGAAGGTCGCTATATCCTTCGATATTCATGCCTTTCGTTAAATCAGGATTGACGATTAAAACACTACCATCTAGTGTATAAGGTGTAGAGTAGCCAGTTGTGTTTTGATATTCTTTGATAACATTATCATTTTCTTTTGAAGTATAGTTTTCAAAGAGTTCTCCGTGGGTAGCATATTGTGTATAAGAACCACCAAAGATGACATCAGCTACAGGAGCTTCTTTTTCTGACTCTAGTTTTTTGAAAAGTTCTCCAGTACCAGCTTGAATCAGTTCTACTTTGATACCATATTTTTCTTCAAAGGCAGGAATAGTTGCTCCAATTAAGCCCTCTGAGTTTGGTGAATAAACGACTAGCGAACCGCCGTCTCCTTTATCAGATGAACCGCCATCGGCAGATTCATTAGAAGAACAAGCAGCAAGACCAAAAAGAGCTAGTCCGCAAGCAGCATAATACATCCATTTCTTTTTCATGATGGATACCTCCGTTGTGTTATTTAAGTTTATTTTAAAACAATGTAAGCGTTTTTAAAACCGACAATTCTATTCTATTAGAGTAAAATTCTCTACAAAAAGAAGAATAGCTTATTTTACTATTCTTCCGAGTGATTTCAATTCCTTTGGGGAAATATGGAGATACTTTTTAAATACTTTGGCAAAATATTTATAGTCTGAAAATCCAACTTGGTCAGAGATGTCGCTTAGAGGGGAGTTGGGAGATTCAGCCATCTTCTCTATAGCTTGTTTCAGGCGATATTGTAAGATATATTCATTTAGAGTCATGGGGAAATCTTCTTTGATCACTTTATATAGATAGCTTTCGCTATAGTTTAAAGCTTCAGCAATAGTCGCAATCGTAAAATGCTCTGCATAATGCTTGTGGACAAAGGAAATAATTTGTTGAATGATTTGGTTTTGTGTATCAACCTGTTGGATAGAGGTGAGTAAAGTTTGATATTCTTCTAAAAAAGGAGTTTCTTGATAGGTGCTACCTTGTAATCGCAAAACAATGTTTTGAAGACATTCTGTCAATTCCTTGGTATCAATTGGCTTGGATAAGAAATCAACTGCTCCATATTGCATGGCTTTTTTGGCATTTTGAAAATCGTTATAACCTGATAAGATAACTTTTTCATAGGAAAGGGTACGAGTGGCTTCAAACATCATAAAAGCATCCATAATTGGCATTGTGATGTCTGTTAAGACAATATGAGGTTCTTTTTCTTGGATGAGTTTCATTCCCTCTTGACCGTGACTGGCAGTTCCTACGACTTGGATACCCAAGGCAGAGTAGTCTACGGCAATCTCTAGCCATTTTCGAATGAGGTGTTCGTCTTCTACGATAATGAGCTTAAACATGAGTTAGTCCTTTCGTTATAAATTTGACCCAAGTTTCTCCATGGCGATTGACTCCTAAATCTAGCTGGACATCAGAAAAGAAATTGCTCAATCGTTTGTAGCTGTTCACGATGCCATGCTGGGTATGAGGGCTTTCTAAAGAGTCTAAAATAGCGAGTCGCTCTTGTTTTGTGAGCCCTCCGGCATTATCCTTGACTAAAAAAGTCAGAGAATCTGCTTTTAAGGTAATTTGGATATCTATATGAAGATCAATACGGTATTGCATCCCATATTTTATAGCATTTTCTACTAGAGGAAGCAAGAAAAGCTTAGGGATAGGTTGATTATCAACAGTTTCTGGGCAGACAATATCATAAGAAAAGTGCTCAAAACGAATCTTATGAATCATCAGGTAATCCTCTATGATCTTTAAATCTTGGCAAATGGTTGTTTCTTTTTCTAAATCGGTGATACTGTAGCGAAGAATGCGCGTGAGATTTTGAATTAGGTCTTGTGTGAGAGCGGCATCCATTAAAGAAGTGATTTTAATCGTTTCAAGTGTATTGTAGAGAAAATGAGGATTGAACTGAGCTTCCAGCATTTTTCTTTCAAAAATCCACTTTTCTTTTTCGATGGTTAGCATTTTTTGATGAAGTTGATCTAATTCATGTAGCATATCGTTAATTTTTTCGGCCATAAACTCAAACTCATCACCTGTTTGTAAATAAACTCTTTTTTCTTCTTGTTTGGGAATCTCTTGAAGTTGGTAAACTAAGCTTTCAATGGGAACAGCGTTGTGTGTAGCAATCTTATGAGCAATTCGTCTTGCTTGCCAGAAGTAGAGGAAGAATATACATAAGGTGAGAATGGAGGCTAGACCAAGTAAGCTAGGAATGGGAAAGAAGGATTGAAAAGTATAGATTGAAAAAATAGCACCGACTTTTTCTTTTTGAACAATAAGTGGTTCGTTCGCATACCAGTGGGTGCGAGAGTGTAGGAGTTTTTCATCCAATTTTTCAAGAGTGGAGCGAGTGAACTGGTTTGTATTGTTAGAAAACATATTTCCAAAGCCATCGGTAATAATGTATTTGGAATTGATCATTGGGAAACTTGAGATAAAATCATTCTCATTTACGAAAGCAATAGTATAGGCCTTAACTCGTTGGTTTTGAAGTAGTGGTTTGATAAAGAGTGTGTAATGTTGCTTGTCTGAAGAGAGTGCAATTTTTTCTGTCACTTTTTCTTGAGAAGGATTTTGAATGAGCAGTTTTAGATAGTAGGGTGATAAAATACCTTCTTGATGATTTCGATTGGTACTAAATAGTAACTCACCTGTATCGCTTAGGATAATGAGGTCAGAACTAAGTTTTAATTTAGCTTTTGTCTCGTAAAATAAGCTAAAGACTTCTCGCTCTGTGTGTTTGCCGTCCAAAAATTCAGGAATCATTTTATGGTTCATAGTAGTCAGGAGCTCATTATTTGCTTCTTTCATCTCTTGAACTTGTTTGACAATCTGTCTCGTATCTTTGGAGAGTTGTTGCTTTTGTAAAAAATAGGAAAAACCAAAAAGTAAAATGAGTAGTAAAAGAGAGGTCACAAAGGCTGCGATAGAGCTTCTATGGAGAATTTCTTTTTGGAGAGATTTTTTAAAGGAATGAGACATCTGCTACCTCCTTGGAAGGGTTTTCTGTTATAAGTATAGCAGTTTAAAAATTTTAGAGCAAGGTAAAATAGAAAAGGTTTGGCTAAAATTTTTTAGCTAAACCTTTTGAAAAGTTAAGTATGTATTATAGATGATTGTTATCTGCAAATAGCTAGAGCATTTCAAGGAAATAAACTAGAAATAACAATTAATATGATGGTTCAGAAATACCTTTTGATAATCAATAAGATCTTCAGGATGAAGTGCGTTGACTCCATCCATTTCATATTTTCGATTTAATAAACGATATTTGTTTTCACCAAATTGATGAAAAGGGAGTAGTTGGACTTGGTCGATATTTAATGAGTTAAATAGAGTAGCGAATTCTTCTGCATCCTCTAAACTATTGTTAAAATCAGGAATAACCGGGATTCTTAAAACGATAGTTTTATGTTGAGAAAAGGCATAATGAATGTTTTTAATAATCATTTGATTAAAAACCCCAGTCACTTTTTTATGTTTTATAGAATTATAATGTTTTAGGTCTGTGTAGATAAAATCCACATATTGGATTAAATCAACAAATTTTTCATGATCAACAAAGGCAGTAGTTTCAATGGCAGTGTGTATGTGATGTTCTTTAGCTGACTTTAAGATGGCTTTAGCAAATTCAAACTGAGCAAATATTTCACCCCCTGATAAAGTTAAACCTCCACCGGATTCTTCGTAAAATTCTTTATCTTTTAATACCTCTGTAATAATTTCTTCTACAGTTTTTTCTTCACCTACTAAAGTGAATTTTTCTCGTTGAGCATCTTTCATTTTTTCAGGTTTCATTCTTTGAGATTCAGGATTAGAACACCATGGACAGCGCAGAGGACATCCTTTTAAAAAAACAGTTGTACGAATACCCGGACCGTCATGAATTGAAAAGTGTTGAATATTAAAAATAATTCCTTTAGATATTTCCATAAGAGTTCCTCCTCTTTATAATTCTATCCTATCACAAAAACGAAAGAAAAACAATTACGAACGAAAGTTTAATTTGTTGTTTTTTGCTTTTTATTTTGGTAGAATAAAACGGAGGTGTAAAATGAAAAGATTGGAACAAATTATTAAATTAGTATCAGAATATGAAAAGATTGATGTTAATACATTATCGGAAAAATTAAATGTATCGAAAGTAACGATTAGAAAAGATTTAGATAAATTAGAGTCAAAAGGCTTATTACACAGAGAGCATGGATATGCTGTGTTAAATAGTGGAGATGACTTAAATGTACGTTTGTCAATTAATTATGAAATTAAGAGAAAAATTGTTCAAGAAGCAGTAAAATTGGTATCAGATAATGAAACAATAATGATAGAATCTGGTTCAACCTGTGCTTTACTTGCTGAGGAAATTTGCAAGCAAAAAAGAAATGTCACTATTGTAACAAATTCATTTTTTATAGCAAATTTTGTAAGAGGTTATGATTCATGTCGTGTTATTGTTCTTGGTGGAGAGTTTCAGAAAGATTCACAGGTTACCGTAGGACCTTTATTAAAAGAAATGATACAGACTTTTCATGTGCGTCAAGCTTTTGTTGGGACAGATGGCTACGATAAAGAGATGGGTTTTACAGGAAAAGATTTAATGCGCAGTGAGGTAGTTCAATATATTTCAGCAGCGTCGGATAAAGTCATTGTGCTAACTGACTCAAGTAAATTTGATAAAAGAGGTACAGTAAGAAGATTTGCTTTAAGTCAAGTCTATGAAGTAATAACAGACGAAAAACTTTCTAAACAAAATGTAGCTACATTAGAAAATGCTGGGATAATGGTTAAGGTAGTTTCGTAAGAGGTTAAGTGTATGAATCAAGATAGGAATAAACTGCTCTCTAAAATTGCTTATCTGTATTATATTGAAAACTTAAATCAGTCACAAATAGCAGCAAAATTAGGAATTTATAGAACCTCTATTAGTAGAATGTTAACAGAAGCAAGGAATGCAGGAATTGTTAAAATTGAAATAGAGAATTTTGATACCAATATGTTTAAGTTGGAAAATTATGTAAAAGAAAAATATGGTCTGGAAAGTTTAGAAATTATTCCAAATGAATTTGATGACAATCCAACAATTTTATCTGAAAGAATTTCTCAAGTTGCAGCAGGTGTCCTTAGGAATTTAATTGATGATAATATGAAAATTGGCTTTTCTTGGGGAAAAAGTTTAAGTAATTTAGTAGATTTAATCCACAGCAAAAGTGTTCGAAATGTTCACTTCTATCCTCTAGCAGGTGGTCCTAGTCACATACACGCTAAATACCATGTGAATACACTGATTTATGAAATGTCTAGAAAATTTCATGGAGAGTGTACATTTATGAATGCAACAATTGTGCAAGAAAATAAATTGTTAGCAGATGGTATTTTGCAATCAAGATATTTTGAAGATTTGAAAAATAGTTGGAAAGATTTAGATATAGCTGTGGTTGGGATTGGTGATTTTAGTAATAAAGGAAAACATCAATGGTTAGACATGCTTACAGAGGATGACTTTAAAGAATTGACAAAAGTTAAAACTGTAGGAGAAATTTGTTGTCGATTTTTTGATTCAAAAGGTAAAGAAGTCTATGAGAACTTACAGGAAAGAACAATAGCCATCTCTTTGGAAGATTTAAAAAATATTCCTCAAAGTTTAGCTGTTGCTTACGGTGATACGAAAGTATCTGCGATTCTTTCTGTTTTGCGTGCTAATCTAGTAAATCATTTGATTACAGATAAAAATACAATTTTAAAAGTTTTAGAAGAAGATGGTGATTTTTCTTTTCGAAATATTTTATGCGAGTGAAAATGATAGACTGATATCAGTTTATCGTTTTTTTTTAATCAATTGCACATTTGTGCTTATATAAATAAAAATAGTTTATTTGTTGTTTTTAGATTGACAAGTTTATTATGTAGTTGTATTCTATAGTTACAAAAGAAAATTTTAAAATTTCAAATGAAAAAAGCTTTTTACATAGTGAAATGAGGAGGAATTTATGGAAATTATTGTTCCAGATCAAATTATCATGGGTTTAATTTTATATGCTGGCGATGCGAAACAACATATTTATAAAGCGTTAGATTATATAAAAAACGGTACATGTGAACGATGTGAAGAAGAAATCCAGTTAGCTGATGCAGCCTTATTAGAAGCCCATAATCTACAAACAAAATTCTTGGCACAGGAAGCGTCTGGTACAAAGACAGAAATAACAGCTCTCTTTGTTCATTCACAAGATCATCTCATGACTAGCATGACGGAGATTAATTTAATCAAAGAAATTATTAGTTTGAGAAAAGAACTTCATAAAAAATAATACTAGAGTATTAACATAGAGGAGGAAAATATAATGGTGAAGATTGGTTTGTTTTGTGCAGCAGGCTTTTCTACTGGTATGCTTGTAAATAATATGAAAATTGCAGCTCAATCTAGTGGAGTTGAGGCAGAAATAGAGGCGTTTTCTCAGTCTAAATTAGCGGATTATGCCCCAAATCTAGATGTTGCACTGTTGGGGCCTCAAGTTGCTTATACATTAGATAAATCAAAAGAAATTTGTGATAAGTGTGATGTTCCGATAGCTGTTATTCCGATGATGGACTATGGTATGTTAGATGGGAAAAAAGTATTAGATTTGGCCCTATCTTTGATTAGTGGGTAAGAAAAGGAGATTTATTATGGCAAAGATGGATGTTCAAAAAATCATTGCACCTATGATGAAATTTGTGAATATGCGTGGTATTATAGCTCTAAAAGATGGTATGTTAGCAATTTTGCCATTGACAGTAGTTGGTAGTTTATTCTTGATTATGGGACAATTGCCATTTGAAGGATTAAACAAGAGCATTGCTAGTGTATTTGGAGCAAATTGGACAGAGCCGTTTATGCAAGTGTATTCAGGAACTTTTGCGATTATGGGTCTAATTTCTTGTTTTTCAATTGCCTATTCTTATGCTAAGAATAGCGGAGTAGAGGCTTTGCCAGCTGGGGTTCTATCTGTATCTGCATTCTTTATTTTGCTAAGATCATCTTATATCCCTAAACAAGGTGAGGCAATTGGGGATGCTATTAGTAAAGTTTGGTTTGGAGGTCAAGGAATTATCGGTGCTATCATTATAGGTTTGGTAGTAGGAAGTATTTATACCTTCTTTATAAAGAGAAAAATTGTTATTAAGATGCCAGAACAAGTTCCACAAGCTATTGCGAAACAGTTTGAAGCAATGATTCCAGCATTTGTAATTTTCTTACTTTCTATGATTGTATATATTTTAGCGAGCTCATTGACTAATGGCGGAACATTCATAGAAATGATTTATTCTGCTATTCAAGTTCCATTGCAAGGTTTAACTGGATCTTTGTATGGTGCAATTGGAATTGCATTCTTTATATCATTTTTGTGGTGGTTTGGTGTTCATGGACAATCGGTAGTAAATGGAGTAGTGACAGCTCTGCTTTTATCTAATCTTGATGCTAATAAAGCTATGTTAGCCTCTGGTAATCTATCATTAGAAAATGGTGCACATATTGTTACTCAACAATTTTTAGATTCATTTTTAATTCTATCAGGTTCAGGGATTACGTTTGGTCTTGTAGTTGCCATGCTTTTTGCAGCAAAATCAAAACAATACCAAGCCTTAGGAAAAGTTGCAGCTTTTCCAGCAATATTTAACGTAAATGAGCCAGTTGTATTTGGATTTCCGATTGTCATGAATCCAGTTATGTTTGTACCTTTCATTCTTGTTCCTGTACTTGCAGCTGTGATAGTATATGGAGCTATTGCAACAGGTTTCATGCAGCCATTTTCAGGAGTTACATTACCTTGGAGCACCCCGGCTATTATATCAGGATTTATGGTTGGTGGATGGCAAGGAGTTATTACTCAGCTGGTGATATTAGCGATGTCTATATTAGTTTATTTCCCATTCTTTAAAGTACAGGATCGTTTAGCTTATCAGAATGAAGCATGATAATTCTAAAAAACATTTGTGTATTATCATTAAACACACACATTTGTGCTAAAAATTAGAGAGTTAAAGTTTTTCTAGTTAAAAGCTTGAAATTTTCTAAAAAACCAGGTATTATATTTTCGAAAGAAACAAAAATATTTTCGAAAGAAAGGTGCTTACGATGGTAAATACAGAAGTAGCAAGAACAACAATCAAGACAGAATATTTTGGCAGCCTTACTGAAAGGATGAACAAATATCGAGAAGATGTCTTAAATAAAAAACCTTATATTGATGCTGAGAGAGCAGTTCTAGCAACACGCGCTTATGATAGATATAAGGAACAACCTAATGTCCTAAAACGCGCCTATATGCTCAAAGAAATTTTGGAAAATATGACTATCTATATCGAAGAAGAATCTATGATTGCGGGAAATCAAGCTTCTTCCAATAAAGATGCTCCTATTTTTCCAGAATATACGCTAGAATTTGTTCTTAATGAGTTGGATCTTTTTGAAAAGCGTGATGGAGACGTTTTCTATATTACAGAAGAAACAAAAGAACAACTTAGAAGTATCGCTCCATTCTGGGAAAATAATAATTTACGTGCGAGAGCTGGTGCCTTGTTACCTGAAGAAGTGTCTGTTTATATGGAAACAGGATTCTTCGGTATGGAAGGTAAGATGAACTCTGGAGATGCTCACTTAGCAGTTAACTATCAGAAACTGTTGCAATTTGGTTTAAGAGGTTTTGAAGAGCGGGCTCGTAAAGCGAAAGCAGCACTAGATTTAACAGATCCAGCAAGTATTGATAAATATCATTTTTACGACTCTATATTTATCGTAATAGATGCTATTAAAGTATATGCAAATCGCTTTGTTGATCTTGCTAAAAGTTTAGCCGAAAATGCAAATCCTAAACGTAAGAAAGAATTACTTGAGATTGCAGATATTTGTTCTCGAGTCCCATATGAACCGGCAACTACTTTTGCAGAAGCTATTCAATCAGTTTGGTTTATTCAATGTATTTTACAAATTGAATCTAATGGCCACTCTCTTTCATATGGCCGTTTTGATCAATATATGTATCCATATATGAAGGCTGATTTAGAAAGTGGTAAAGAAACAGAAGATAGCATTGTTGAACGTCTGACAAATCTTTGGATTAAAACCATTACAATTAATAAGGTCCGCAGTCAAGCACATACATTTTCTTCAGCAGGAAGTCCTTTATATCAAAATGTTACAATTGGTGGACAGACTCGAGATAAGAAGGATGCTGTTAACCCATTATCTTATTTGGTATTAAAATCAGTTGCACAAACCCATCTACCGCAACCTAATCTAACTGTACGTTACCATGCAGGTTTAGATGCTCGTTTCATGAATGAGTGTATTGAAGTGATGAAACTTGGTTTTGGTATGCCTGCATTTAATAATGATGAGATTATCATTCCTTCTTTTATTGCAAAAGGAGTATTGGAAGATGATGCTTATGATTACAGTGCCATTGGATGTGTTGAAACGGCAGTTCCAGGGAAATGGGGCTATCGTTGCACAGGTATGAGTTATATGAACTTCCCTAAGGTTCTACTTATCACGATGAATGATGGAATTGATCCGGCTTCGGGTAAACGGTTTGCACCAAGCTTTGGTCATTTTAAGGATATGAAGAACTTTTCTGAATTAGAAAATGCTTGGGATAAAACACTAAGATATTTGACACGAATGAGTGTTATTGTTGAAAATTCTATTGATTTATCATTGGAACGAGAAGTTCCTGATATTCTATGTTCAGCATTGACTGATGATTGTATTGGTCGTGGAAAACACCTTAAAGAAGGTGGAGCAGTATATGATTATATATCAGGTTTGCAAGTTGGAATTGCAAATTTGTCGGATTCATTAGCTGCAATTAAAAAATTGGTATTTGAGGAAGAACGTATAAGCCCAAGTCAGCTTTGGTATGCACTGGAAACAGATTATGCCGGAGAAGAAGGTAAGGTCATTCAAGAAATGTTGATTCATGATGCACCTAAGTACGGTAATGATGATGATTATGCTGACAAATTGGTTACTGCTGCTTATGACATTTATGTTGATGAAATTGCTAAATATCCTAATACACGTTATGGAAGAGGTCCTATTGGAGGAATTCGTTATTCAGGAACATCTTCTATCTCAGCCAACGTAGGGCAGGGACGTGGAACATTAGCAACTCCAGATGGACGCAACGCGGGTACACCGTTAGCAGAGGGTTGTTCACCATCACATAATATGGATCAACACGGCCCTACATCTGTTTTAAAATCTGTTTCAAAATTACCAACAGATGAAATCGTAGGTGGGGTTCTCTTAAATCAGAAAGTAAATCCTCAAACCTTAGCCAAAGAAGAAGATAAATTAAAACTAATTGCTTTGTTACGAACATTCTTTAATCGTTTACATGGGTACCATATTCAATACAATGTTGTTTCCAGAGAGACGTTGATTGACGCTCAGAAACATCCTGAAAAACACAGAGACTTAATTGTTCGTGTTGCAGGATACTCTGCATTCTTCAATGTTCTTTCTAAGGCAACCCAAGATGATATTATAGGACGTACTGAGCATACTTTGTAAAATAAAGAGGTTCTTTTTATGGAATTTATGCTTGACACATTAAATTTAGATGAGATTAAAAAGTGGTCTGAAATTTTACCGCTAGCTGGGGTAACTTCAAATCCCACTATTGCAAAAAGAGAGGGTTCTATTAATTTTTTTGAACGAATCAAAGATGTAAGAGAATTGATTGGCTCTGCACCCTCTATTCATGTTCAGGTGATTTCTCAAGATTTTGAAGGCATCTTAAAGGATGCTCATGAAATTCGGAGACAAGCAGGAGATGATATATTTATCAAAGTACCTGTTACTCCAGCTGGATTACGTGCAATAAAGGTGCTAAAAAAAGAGGGCTACCATATCACTGCAACAGCTATTTATACAGTTATTCAGGGATTATTAGCTATCGAAGCAGGAGCGGATTACCTAGCTCCATATTATAATAGAATGGAAAATCTGAACATTGATTCAAATTCTGTCATTCGTCAATTAGCTCTTGCTATTGATAGACAGAACTCTCCTAGTAAGATTTTAGCTGCATCCTTTAAAAATGTAGCACAAGTAAATAATGCTTTAGCTGCAGGTGCGCATGCTGTTACAGCAGGAGCAGATGTTTTTGAATCAGCTTTCGCCATGCCATCTATCCAAAAGGCGGTTGATGATTTTTCTGACGACTGGTTTGTTACTCAACATAGTCGTTCCATTTAGGTAGAAAGGAAACAAACATGAGAATTTTTGCTAGTCCTTCGAGATATATTCAAGGGGAAAATGCCTTGTTCGAAAATGCCAAATCAATATTGGATTTGGGGAATCGTCCTATTCTATTATGCGATCAGTTGGTTTATGATATTGTTGGAAAACGATTTGAAGATTACCTACATAGGTATGGTTTCCATATTGTTCTAGCCAAGTTTAATGGTGAAGCTTCTGACAATGAAATCAATCGAGTTGTTGCCTTGGCTGAGAAAGAAAATTGTGATAGTATTATCGGTCTTGGTGGAGGAAAGACGATTGATAGCGCAAAAGCTATTGCAGATTTGATTGAAAAGCCTGTTATTATTGCTCCAACAATTGCATCGACCGACGCACCTGTATCTGCTTTATCTGTTATTTATACAGATGAAGGTGCATTTGATCATTATCTATTTTATTCTAAAAATCCAGATTTAGTTTTGGTTGATACAAAAGTTATTTCACAAGCCCCTAAGCGTTTATTAGCGTCTGGTATTGCAGATGGTTTAGCAACTTGGGTTGAGGCGCGTGCGGTTATGCAGGCAAATGGAAAAACTATGTTGGGACAACAGCAAACGTTGGCTGGAGTTGCAATTGCGAAGAAATGTGAAGAAACGCTGTTTGCAGATGGTTTACAGGCTATGGCAGCTTGTGAAGCTAAAGTGGTGACACCAGCATTAGAAAATATTGTTGAAGCTAATACTCTATTGAGTGGTCTAGGTTTTGAAAGTGGAGGATTAGCTGCGGCGCATGCAATTCATAATGGTTTTACTGCATTAACAGGTGACATTCATCATTTAACACATGGTGAAAAAGTAGCTTATGGAACTTTGGTACAACTTTTATTGGAAAATAGACCTAAAGAAGAACTTGATAAGTATATTGAGTTTTACAAAAAAATTGGCATGCCAACAACTCTAAAAGAAATGCATTTAGATCAAGTTGGATATGATGATTTAATAAAAGTTGGTAAACAAGCAACTATGGAGGGTGAGACAATCCATCAGATGCCGTTTAAGATTTCGCCTTCAGATGTTGCTCAAGCTATCATCGCTGTAGACGCCTATGTAAATTCAAAATAAACAATAAGGACTACTGTTTTCCAAATGGTAGTCTTTTATTGATCCTCGTATTGAATCCGACGTTCTTCATAAATCAAAAAGCGACATAGGTTGTCGGCTATTTATTATAAATACATTAATTAGCATTCCAGTCGTATCTTCGGTCTAAAGTTAGTATTTTGTGTTATAAGAGATAAGCTTCTTATTTTGCTCTTTGATTTCCCGCATAACAATAAGATAAAAAAGTGGGTGACAGAGCAATTCAGAGCCATCAAAATTAATGAAATACAGTATACAGTTTTTTCTTTTAACACATTTCAAATTCCCTCAAAAATGGTATAATAGTAACATCACAAAATTGGAGAGAGACCATGAGTTTTTATAATCATAAAGAAATTGAGCCTAAGTGGCAGGGCTACTGGGCAGAACATCATACATTTGAGACAGGTACAGATGCATCAAAACCGAAGTTTTATGCTCTTGATATGTTCCCTTATCCGTCTGGAGCTGGTCTGCACGTAGGACACCCAGAAGGTTATACTGCAACCGATATCCTCAGTCGTTACAAACGTGCGCAAGGCTATAATGTCCTTCACCCAATGGGTTGGGATGCTTTTGGTTTGCCTGCAGAGCAATACGCTATGGATACAGGTAATGACCCAGCAGAATTTACGGCGGAGAACATTGCCAACTTCAAACGCCAAATCAATGCGCTTGGATTTTCTTATGACTGGGATCGTGAAGTCAACACAACAGATCCAAACTACTACAAGTGGACGCAATGGATTTTCACCAAGCTTTACGAAAAAGGCTTGGCCTATGAAGCGGAAGTGCCAGTAAACTGGGTTGAGGAATTGGGAACAGCCATTGCCAACGAAGAGGTCCTTCCTGATGGAACTTCTGAGCGTGGAGGCTATCCAGTTGTCCGCAAACCAATGCGTCAATGGATGCTCAAAATCACGGCTTACGCAGAGCGCTTGCTCAGTGACTTGGATGACCTGGACTGGCCAGAGTCTATCAAAGACATGCAACGCAACTGGATTGGTAAATCAACTGGTGCTAATGTAACTTTTAAAGTTAAGGGGACAGACAAGGAATTCACAGTCTTTACCACTCGTCCTGATACCCTTTTCGGTGCGACTTTCACTGTTTTGGCTCCTGAACATGAATTAGTAGACGCTATCACAAGTTCAGAGCAAGCAGAGGCAGTAGCAGACTACAAACACCAAGCTAGCCTCAAGTCTGACTTGGCTCGTACAGACCTTGCTAAAGAAAAAACAGGGGTTTGGACTGGTGCTTATGCCGTCAACCCTGTCAATGGTAAGGAAATCCCAATCTGGATTGCGGATTACGTTCTTGCTAGTTATGGAACAGGTGCTGTCATGGCTGTGCCTGCCCACGACCAACGTGACTGGGAATTTGCCAAACAATTTGACCTTCCAATCGTCGAAGTACTTGAAGGTGGAAACGTTGAAGAAGCTGCCTACACAGAAGATGGCCTTCACGTTAATTCAGACTTCCTAGATGGACTCAACAAAGAAGACGCTATTGCCAAGATTGTGGCTTGGTTGGAAGAAAAAGGCTGTGGACAAGAGAAGGTTACCTACCGTCTCCGCGACTGGCTCTTTAGCCGTCAACGTTACTGGGGTGAGCCAATTCCTATTATTCATTGGGAAGATGGGACGTCAACAGCTGTTCCTGAAAGTGAATTGCCACTTGTCTTGCCAGTAACCAAGGATATCCGTCCTTCAGGTACTGGTGAAAGTCCACTAGCTAACTTGACAGATTGGCTTGAAGTGACTCGTGAAGATGGTGTCAAAGGTCGTCGTGAAACTAACACCATGCCACAATGGGCAGGTTCAAGCTGGTACTACCTCCGCTATATTGACCCACACAATACTGAGAAATTGGCCGATGAGGATCTTCTTAAACAATGGTTGCCAGTAGATATCTACGTTGGTGGTGCAGAGCATGCCGTTCTTCACTTGCTCTACGCTCGTTTCTGGCACAAATTCCTCTATGACCTCGGTGTTGTTCCGACGAAAGAACCATTCCAAAAACTCTTTAATCAAGGAATGATTTTGGGAACAAGCTACCGTGACCACCGTGGAGCTCTTGTAGCGACTGACAAGGTTGAAAAACGTGACGGTTCTTTCTTCCATGTGGAAACAGGAGAAGAGTTGGAGCAAGCACCAGCTAAGATGTCTAAATCGCTTAAGAACGTTGTTAACCCAGACGATGTGGTGGAACAATACGGTGCCGACACCCTTCGTGTCTATGAAATGTTCATGGGGCCACTTGATGCTTCAATCGCTTGGTCAGAAGAAGGTCTGGAAGGAAGCCGTAAATTCTTGGATCGTGTTTACCGTTTGATGACAAGTAAAGAAATCGCTGCGGAAAACAATGGTGCTCTTGACAAGGTCTACAATGAAACAGTCAAAGCTGTTACTGAGCAAATCGAGTCTATGAAATTCAACACAGCTATTGCCCAACTTATGGTCTTTGTCAACGCAGCTAACAAGGAAGATAAGCTTTATGTAGACTATGCCAAAGGATTTATCCAATTGATTGCCCCATTTGCACCTCACTTGGCAGAAGAACTTTGGCAAACTGTTGCAGCAACAGGTGAGTCAATCTCTTACGTAGCTTGGCCAACATGGGATGAAAGCAAATTAGTTGAAGACGAAATCGAAATCGTTGTCCAAATCAAAGGAAAAGTTCGCGCTAAACTCATGGTCGCTAAAGACTTGTCACGCGAAGAATTGCAAGAAATTGCTCTAGCGGATGAAAAAGTCAAAGCAGAAATTGACGGTAAGGACATCATGAAAGTGATTAGTGTACCAAATAAATTGGTTAATATTGTTGTAAAATAACCAATTTATTTGCTGATTTCCAACCTCAAACAGTTTCCCAAACTGTTTGAGCCAACTAAACTCGTTAATATCGTTGTGAAATAAGATAGGAATCCTTCAGAGTAGAATCTGGAGGATTTTTTGAATCTTCTTATGAAAGTATGATATACTATGTGCAACTATAAAGTTTGAAAAGTAAAACAAGGAGAAAAAAATGCCAGTAAACGAATATGGTCAGATGATTGGGGAGTCAATGGCAGGTTATACACCAGGTGAATTGCCTGCTATTGATTTCTTAGAAGGGCGTTATGCTCGAATAGAGGCTCTCTCGGTAGAAAAGCATGCGGAGGATTTATTAGCTGTTTATGGCCCTGATACGCCTCGGGAAATGTGGACCTACCTCTTTCAGGAATCAGTGGCAGACAGAGAGGAACTGGTTACTCTTTTAAATCAGATGTTGGCTCGTAAGGACCGTTTTTACTATGCAATCATAGACAAGGCAACTGGTAAGGCTTTGGGAAGTTTTTCTCTTATGCGCATTGACCAGAATAACCGAGTAATAGAAGTGGGAGCTGTCACTTTTTCTCCAGAGCTCAGGGGGACACGGATAGGAACAGAAGCCCAGTATCTCTTGGCTTGCTATGTCTTTGAGGAGCTTAACTATCGTCGCTATGAGTGGAAATGCGATGCTCTTAACCTGCCATCAAGACGAGCTGCGGAACGTTTGGGCTTTGTCTATGAAGGAACCTTCCGTCAGGCAGTCATTTATAAGGGGCGTACGAGAGATACGAATTGGTTGTCTATGATTGATAAGGACTGGCCTAAAGTCAAATCTCGTTTGGAAACATGGTTGGCGCCTGAAAATTTTGATAAAAATGGACGGCAGTACAAGAGCTTGAGAGAATTCTAAGAGGTGATGACATGATAACTATTAGAAAGCAAGAAATTATCAAGCTAGAGGATATTTTGCATCTCTATCAGGCAGTAGGTTGGACAAATTATACCCATCAACCTCAGATGCTGGAGAAGGCCTTGTCTCATTCATTAGTAATTTATCTGGCACTTGATGGTGATGCTGTGGTGGGATTGATTCGTTTGGTTGGAGATGGTTTTTCATCAGTTTTTGTACAGGATTTGATTGTTTTGCCTAGCTATCAGCGCCAAGGGATTGGTAGCTCCTTGATGAAAGAGGCTTTAGAGGATTACAAAGATGCTTATCAAGTCCAGCTGGTGACAGAACAGACAGAAAAAAACGTGGGATTTTATCGTTCTTTGGGTTTTGAAGACTTATCTACCTATGATTGTATAGGAATGACTTGGATAAACAGAGAAAAATAATAAAACTTGTTTGTTCTTAAGTAAAGTTTAAGGATGGTCTAGTATTATATAGTTATTAAATAAAGACCTCCTAACTTTATTTAATGAAATTCTAAAACTTTTTTCATCATAATCTCCTAATGAAGCCACCTAATCAGGTGGCTTTTTTCGTGGGTAGGTGATGGTGATAGAATTTTTTTGCAGAATAGTAAAATTTGAGAAAAGTTAAGCTAGTTTTAAGCTTCGTCTTGTATCATATAGTTATTAAATAAAGACCTCCTAACTTTATTTAATAAAATCCTAAACTTTTCTTTTTCATAATAATCTCCCTTAACTCCACCCAATCAGGTGGAGTTTTTTGGCTCTATTTCAGGCTTTTGGTTACTATTCTAAAAATCATTTTTCGATATTTTTCGGATTTTGGTCGGGGAATTGGCGGGGACTTTTTTAGGAAATATGACTAAGAAATAGGTTTGTTGTTACTTCAGCTACTTCAAACTCAATTTGATTGTAAGTGACTGTTAATTGAAGGACTGGAACTACTGTAATAATGATTTTGCTTGTCTAGTAGTGGCGTATTAAATGAGAAGTGACATGTAAGATTGTCTCTTCGTTTACGAAATCAAAATTTCTATGAAATTGATAGAATCCCTAATTTTCTCTTAAACTTGAAAGTCTTGTTGTAAAGCGGTTAAAGCTTGAGAAGCTGAATTGATGAAGATATAAACCTTTGACAAATTTTGTGAACTGTGGGATAATGGAGAGGAATTAAGGATTAGTTCTATATCATGGACTAGAAAAGACCCCAAGCTAACTTCCACATTAAGCTCGGGGTCTTTTTTGACACTATCTATCTTTGTTTAGCCATTTATCGACTAAGCGAAGGATGACACCGACCACAATCGGTCCGATGATAGTTTTAAGGATTAGTTTCATCATGGGCTATCTCACCTCCTTTCGTAGGCGGTGTAGAAGTGCCGTATAATATTATACCACATAAGTGCTAAACTCAGGAGTCACCCAATCGGGTGGAGTTTTTTTGCTCTATTTCAGGCTTTTGGGGACTATTTTAAACATCATTTTCCGATAACTTTTACTTAATCTTATAAACTTTATTGGACAGATTCTAAAGTTGGAGAAGCTGAATTGATGAAGATATAAACCTTTGACAAATTTTGTGAACTATGGGATAATAAAAGGGAATTAAGTATTGTGTCTATATCATAGGCTAGAAAAGACCCCAAGCTCACGACCAAATAAGCTTGGGGTCTTTTTGACACTATCTGTCCTTGTTTAGCCATTTATCAACTAATACTCTTCGAAAATCAAATTCAAACCACGTCAGCTTCACCTTGCCGTACTCAAGTACAGCCTGCGGCTAGCTTCCTAGTTTGTTCTTTGATTTTCATTGAGTATAAGCGAAGAACGACACCGACCACAATTGGTCCGATGATAGTTTTAAGTATTGTATCCATCATGGGCTATCTCACCTCCTTTCGTAGGAGCTGTAGCAGTGCCGTAGAATATTATACCACATAAGTGTTAAACTCAGGAGGCACCAATTCAGTGGCTTTTTTGTTTGTGGCTTGGTTTTTTGATATAATAGAGCCATGAGTAGAATTTTAGATAATGAGATAATGGGGGATGAGGAGTTAGTAGAACGCACACTCCGTCCTCAGTATTTACGTGAATATATCGGGCAGGATAAGGTCAAGGATCAGCTCCAAATCTTTATCGAAGCTGCCAAAATGCGGGATGAAGCGCTGGATCATGTCCTTTTATTTGGACCTCCAGGTTTGGGGAAAACGACCATGGCCTTTGTTATTGCCAACGAACTGGGTGTCAATCTCAAGCAGACGTCTGGACCTGTCATTGAAAAAGCCGGTGATCTGGTAGCGATTTTGAATGACTTAGAGCCTGGGGATGTTCTCTTTATTGATGAGATTCATCGTTTGCCCATGTCGGTGGAAGAGGTGCTTTATAGTGCTATGGAGGATTTCTACATTGATATTATGATTGGGGCTGGTGAAGGCAGTCGCAGTGTTCATTTGGAGTTGCCACCTTTTACCTTGATTGGTGCGACGACTCGGGCAGGTATGCTCTCCAATCCGCTACGGGCACGTTTTGGGATCACAGGTCATATGGAGTACTATGCTCATGCTGACTTAACAGAAATTGTCGAGCGAACGGCAGATATTTTTGAGATGGAAATCACTCATGAGGCAGCTTCTGAGTTGGCTTTGCGGAGTCGTGGAACCCCTCGTATTGCCAATCGTCTCCTCAAGCGCGTGCGCGATTTTGCCCAGATAATGGGGGATGGGGTTATCGATGATCTTATTACCGATAGGGCTCTGACCATGCTGGATGTTGACCATGAAGGTTTGGACTATGTGGACCAAAAAATTCTTCGGACCATGATTGAGATGTACGGTGGTGGCCCTGTCGGATTAGGAACTCTCTCTGTCAATATTGCCGAAGAGCGTGAGACTGTAGAAGACATGTATGAGCCTTACTTGATTCAAAAAGGCTTTATCATGCGAACACGTTCTGGACGAGTGGCGACAGCTAAGGCATATGAGCATTTAGGGTATGATTACAGTGAAAAATGAACAAGAAATTCTAGAGGCTTTTAGAAAAAATCCAGATATGATGGCTATTCTGACTATCATCCAAAACCTGGAGTTGACAGATTCCTGGTTGGCAGCAGGTTCTGTCAGAAATTTTATCTGGAATCTCTTGTCAGACAAATCCCCTTTTGACTGTGAAACAGATGTGGATGTAATTTTCTTTGATCCAGATATTTCTTATGAGGAAACCTTGTCCCTAGAGAAAAAACTAAGAGCGGACTTTCCTGAGTATCAGTGGGAATTGAAAAATCAAGTCTATATGCACCAGCATAGCCCTCATACTGCTCCTTATACCAGTTCCCGTGATGCCATGAGTAAGTATCCAGAACGATGTACGGCTGTTGGACTACGCTTGAATGAAGAATCGGATTTTGAGTTCTATGTACCTTATGGTTTGGAGGATATTTTGAATTTTCAAGTTCGTCCAACTCCTCATTTCTTAGAAAATGAAGACCGAATGGAACTTTATCGAACACGTCTATCCAAGAAAAATTGGCAGGAGAAATGGAAAAATTTGATTTTTAAAAATACTTAAGGAAACTTTAAGCTAGGAAGTGTATACTAAGTTCATAAGTTAAGAAGACCTTAACTTAAACTCCTAAAACTTTTTCATAATAATCTCCCTATAAAAAATAGAGTCGCCCAATCAGGCGGCTTATTTTTTTGAAAAATGGGCTTTGCGCCTGAGAATAATACTCAATGAAAATCAAAGTGCAAACTAGGAAGCTAACCGCAGGTTGCTCAAAACACTGTTTTGAGGTTGCAGATAGAGCTGACGTGGTTTGAAGAGATTTTCGAAGAGTATAAATAGCTTAGTGATAGAAGAAAATAGGAAAATATGGTATAATGAAACGATAGATTTTTGAATAGGAATAAGATCATGTTTGGATTTTTTAAGAAAGATAAGGCTGTGGAAGTAGAGGTTCCGACACAGGTTCCTGCTCATATCGGCATCATCATGGATGGGAATGGTCGTTGGGCTAAAAAACGTATGCAACCGCGAGTCTTTGGACACAAGGCGGGCATGGAAGCATTGCAAACTGTGACCAAGGCAGCCAACAAACTAGGCGTCAAGGTGATTACAGTTTATGCTTTTTCTACGGAAAATTGGACCCGTCCAGATCAGGAAGTCAAGTTTATCATGAACTTGCCAGTAGAGTTTTATGATAATTATGTCCCTGAATTGCATGCGAATAATGTTAAGATTCAAATGATTGGGGAAACGGACCGCCTGCCTAAGCAAACCTTTGAAGCTCTGACCAAGGCTGAGGAATTGACTAAGAACAACACAGGTTTGATACTTAATTTTGCTCTTAACTATGGTGGACGTGCTGAGATTACACAGGCTCTTAAGTTGATCTCCCAGGATGTGTTAGATGCCAAAATCAACCCAGGTGACATCACAGAGGAATTGATTGGCAACTATCTCTTCACCCAGCATTTGCCTAAGGAGTTACGAGACCCAGACTTGATTATCCGTACTAGTGGAGAATTGCGTTTGAGCAATTTCCTTCCATGGCAGGGAGCCTATAGTGAGCTCTATTTTACGGACACCTTGTGGCCTGATTTTGACGAGGCGGCCTTGCAGGAAGCCATTCTTGCCTACAATCGTCGTCATCGCCGATTTGGAGGAGTTTAGGAGGAAATATGACACAGGATTTACAGAAAAGAACCTTGTTTGCAGGGGTTGCTCTGGCTATTTTCCTACCGATTTTGATGATTGGGGGACTCTTGCTTCAGATAGCAATTGGAATCATAGCTATGCTAGCCATGCATGAACTTTTGAAGATGAGAGGTCTAGAGACCATGACGATGGAGGGCCTCTTGACCCTCTTTGCAACCTTTGCCTTGACCATTCCCTTGGAAAATTACCTGACTTTTTTGCCAGTTGATGGGAATGTGGTTGCTTATAGTGTGTTGATTTCAATCATGTTAGGAACGACTGTTTTTAGCAAGTCGTATACGATTGAGGATGCGGTTTTCCCTCTGGCTATGAGTTTCTATGTGGGCTTTGGATTTAATGCTTTACTAGATGCTAGAATTGCAGGGTTAGATAAGGCACTATTAGCCTTATGTATCGTTTGGGCGACAGACAGTGGTGCCTATCTTGTTGGGATGAACTATGGTAAACGAAAATTAGCTCCGACAGTTTCTCCAAATAAAACCTTTGAGGGTGCCTTGGGTGGTATTTTAGGTGCGATTTTAGTAACTATTATCTTTATGATAGTTGACAGTACAGTTGCTCTTCCGTATGGAATTTACAAGATGTCGGTCTTTGCTATTTTCTTTAGCATTGCTGGACAATTTGGTGATTTACTGGAAAGTTCGATCAAGCGTCACTTTGGTGTTAAGGATTCTGGGAAATTTATCCCTGGACATGGTGGTGTTTTGGATCGTTTCGATAGTATGTTGCTTGTATTTCCAATCATGCACTTGTTTGGACTCTTTTAATCAAAAGATGGAGGAAACACTATGCTCGGAATTTTAACCTTTATTCTGGTTTTCGGGATTATTGTAGTAGTGCACGAGTTCGGCCACTTCTACTTTGCCAAGAAATCAGGAATTCTAGTGCGTGAATTTGCCATTGGTATGGGACCCAAAATCTTTGCTCACATTGGCAAGGATGGGACGGCATATACCATCCGAATCTTGCCTCTGGGCGGCTATGTCCGCATGGCCGGTTGGGGTGATGATACAACTGAAATTAAGACAGGCACTCCTGTTAGTTTGACGCTTACTGATGATGGTAAAGTTAAACGCATCAATCTTTCAGGTAAAAAATTAGATCAAACAGCCCTCCCTATGCAGGTGACTCAGTTTGATTTTGAAGATAAGCTCTTTATCAAGGGCTTGGTTCTGGAAGAAGAAAAAACATTTGCGGTGGATCACGATGCAACGGTTGTGGAAGCAGATGGAACTGAGGTTCGGATTGCACCTTTAGATGTTCAATATCAAAATGCAACTATCTGGGGCAAACTGATTACCAACTTTGCAGGCCCTATGAACAACTTTATCTTAGGTGTCGTTGTTTTCTGGATTTTAATCTTTATGCAGGGTGGTGTCAGAGATGTTGATACCAACCAGTTCCATGTCATGCCTCAAGGGGCTTTGGCCAAGGTGGGAGTGCCAGAAACGGCACAGATTACCAAGATTGGCTCACATGAGATTAGCAACTGGGAAAGTTTGATTCAGGCTGTGGAAACAGAAACCAAAGATAAGACGGCCCCAAGTTTGGATGTGACTATTTCTGAAAAGGGTAGTGACAAACAAGTTACGGTTACTCCGGAAGAAAGTCAAGGCCGTTACCTTCTAGGTGTTCAACCGGGGATTAAGTCAGATTTTGTATCCATGTTTGTAGGCGGTTTTACAACTGCTGCTGACTCGGCCCTCCGAATTCTATCAGCTCTGAAAAACCTGATTTTCCAACCGGATTTGAACAAGCTAGGTGGACCTGTTGCCATCTTTAAGGCAAGTAGTGATGCTGCTAAAAATGGAATTGAGAATGTCTTGTACTTCTTAGCAATGATTTCCATCAATATCGGGATTTTTAATCTTATTCCGATTCCAGCTCTGGATGGTGGTAAGATTGTGCTCAATATCCTAGAAGCTATCCGCCGCAAACCATTGAAACAAGAAATTGAAACCTATGTCACCTTGGCCGGAGTGGTCATCATGGTTGTCTTGATGATTGCTGTGACCTGGAATGACATTATGCGACTCTTTTTTAGATAATCGAGGAATATTATGAAACAAAGTAAAATGCCTATCCCAACGCTTCGCGAAATGCCAAGCGATGCTCAAGTTATCAGCCATGCTCTTATGTTGCGAGCTGGTTATGTTCGTCAAGTCTCAGCAGGTGTTTATTCTTATCTACCACTTGCCAACCGTGTGATTGAAAAAGCCAAAAACATCATGCGCCAAGAATTCGACAAGATTGGTGCCGTTGAGATGTTGGCTCCTGCCCTTCTCAGTGCAGAATTGTGGCGCGAATCAGGTCGTTACGAAACCTATGGTGAAGACCTTTATAAACTAAAAAACCGTGAAAAATCAGACTTTATCCTAGGTCCAACTCACGAAGAAACATTTACAGCTATTGTCCGTGATTCTGTTAAGTCTTACAAGCAATTGCCACTTAACCTTTATCAAATCCAGCCTAAGTATCGTGATGAAAAACGCCCACGTAATGGACTTCTCCGTACACGTGAGTTTATCATGAAGGATGCTTACAGTTTCCACGCTAACTATGATAGCTTGGACAGTGTTTACGATGAGTATAAGGCTGCTTATGAGCGTATTTTTACTCGTAGTGGTTTAGACTTCAAGGCTATCATTGGTGACGGTGGAGCCATGGGTGGTAAGGACAGCCAAGAATTTATGGCGATTACACCTGCTCGTACAGACCTTGACCGCTGGGTTGTCTTGGACAAGTCAGTTGCCTCATTTGATGAAATTCCTACAGAAGTGCAAGAAGAGATTAAGGCAGAATTGCTTAAGTGGATGGTTTCTGGTGAAGATACTATTGCCTACTCAAGTGAGTCTAGTTATGCAGCTAACTTGGAAATGGCAACAAACGAGTACAAACCAAGCAACCGTGTTGTCGCTGAAGAAGAAGTGACTCGTGTTGCAACTCCAGATGTTAAATCAATTGATGAAGTTGCAGCCTTCCTCAATGTTCCAGAAGAACAAACGATTAAAACCCTCTTCTACATGGCAGATGGTGAGCTTGTTGCGGCCCTTCTAGTTGGAAATGACCAACTCAACGAAGTCAAGTTGAAAAACCACTTGGGAGCAGATTTCTTTGACGTTGCTAGCCAAGAAGAAATTGCAAATGTTGTTCAAGCAGGATTTGGTTCACTTGGCCCAGTTGGTTTGCCAGAGAATATTAAAATTATTGCAGATCGTAAGGTGCAAGATGTTCGCAATGCAGTTGTCGGTGCTAACGAAGATGGCTACCACTTGACTGGTGTGAATCCAGGTCGTGATTTTACTGCGGAATATGTGGATATCCGTGAAGTTCGTGAGGGTGAAATTTCTCCAGACGGACAAGGTGTCCTTAACTTTGCGCGTGGTATCGAAATTGGTCACATCTTCAAACTCGGCACTCGCTATTCAGCAAGCATGGGAGCAGATGTTTTGGATGAAAATGGCCGTGCTGTGCCAATTATCATGGGATGTTACGGTATCGGTGTCAGCCGTCTCCTTTCAGCAATTATGGAGCAACACGCTCGTCTCTTTGTTAACAAAACGCCAAAAGGTGAATACCGTTATGCATGGGGAATCAACTTCCCTAAAGAATTGGCGCCATTTGATGTGCACTTGATTACTGTCAATGTCAAGGACGAAGAAGCACAAGCTCTGACAGAAAAACTTGAAACAAGCTTGATGGGAGCTGGTTACGAAGTCTTGACAGATGACCGTAACGAACGTGTCGGTGTTAAATTCAGCGATAGCGACTTGATTGGATTACCAATCCGTATTACTGTTGGTAAAAAAGCGGCTGATGGCATCGTCGAAGTGAAGATTAAAGCAACTGGTGATACCATAGAAGTTCATGCAGATAACGTGCTCGAAACGCTTGAAATCCTCAGCAAGAAATAAAAACTATAATCAGAAGAAAAACAAGGAAAAAATGTAACTAGTTTTTACCTTGTTTTTTCTGTATAATGGGAAAAATGAGTAGATAAAGAGGTAAATGTATGCTAAGATTTCCAAAGGATTTTGTCTGGGGATCCTCTACTTCTGGACCACAAACGGAAGGACGTATAGCTGGTGACGGTAAGGGAGATAATCTCTGGGATTACTGGTTCCAAGTGGAGCCAAATCGTTACTATAATGGGATTGGTCCAGATAAAACATCAACCTTTTATGAAAACTGGGAAAAGGATATTGAGCTACTGTTAGAAACTGGTCACACGGCCTTTCGGACTTCTATTCAGTGGTCACGGATTTTTCCACAAGGGTGTGGAAAAGTCAATCCTCAAGGTGTGGATTTTTATCGTAAGGTCTTTGAGGCTATTAAGGCTAAGGGAATTCGTCTTTTAGTCAATCTTTATCATTTTGATCTGCCTTTTGCCCTTCAAGAGGATGATGATGGTTGGGAAAATAAGGCGACTGTTTCAGCCTATGAAGACTATGCTCGTTTTTGTTTTGAGACTTATGGAGATTTAGTGGATCAATGGATTACCTTTAACGAGCCCATCGTTCCTGTGGAATTTGGCTATTTTTACGATGCCCATTACCCACATAAGGTGGATGCAGAGGCAGCCGTTAAAGTAGCTTATCATACACAATTGGCCAGCAGCCGGGCGGTTAAGGCCTGTCATGAACTCTTGCCTGATTCCAAGATTGGGATTGTCCTCAACTTGACACCGGCTTATCCACGTAGCCAGCATCCTGCTGATGTCAAGGCGGCTCGTATTGCGGACATTTTTCAGGCCCAATCTTTCTTAGATCCGTCCGTTTTGGGTACTTATCCACAGGAGTTAGTAGAAATCTTGCATGAACACGGTCTCTTGCCTGATGCTACAGAGGAGGAGTTGGATCTCATTCGTAACAATACGGTGGACTTCCTTGGTGTCAACTACTATCAACCTTTGCGTGTTATGGCTCCTCGATTTGCTAAGCATCCAGAGAGTCCACTCTTACCAGAACATTTTTACGAGCCTTATGTGATGCCTGGACGTAAAATCAATCCTCATCGTGGCTGGGAGATTTATGAGCAAGGGATTTATGACATTGCTCAAAATATCAAGGAAAATTATGGCAATATTGAGTGGATGTTGACAGAGAATGGTATGGGTGTTGAAGGGGAAGAAAAATTCCGTGAGAATGGAATGATCCAAGATGATTATCGTATTGACTTTGTAAAAGGTCATCTTCGTGAACTGCATCGTGCCATTGAAGACGGAGCCAATTGTAAGGGCTACTTAATTTGGACCTTTATTGACTGTTGGTCATGGCTCAATAGCTATAAAAACCGATATGGTCTAGTTGAGCTTGACTTGGAAACGCAAGAACGTCGTCTGAAAAAGTCAGGGCACTGGTTCAAGGAGTTAAGCGATAATAATGGATTTTAAAAAAGGACTCTGACTGATTATCCTAATTGGTCAGAGTCTTTTGCTTACAGGAGCGTAATTTGAACTATACCAATTTTTACTCTTGACAAGTGAAAGAAACAAGTATATACTGTTTTTGCTGATTCTATAAAAGAGGAATTAGACTATACCAATTTTAAGGAGAAAGCACAGCTGGTCTGTGTCGTATATACTATGTGTGGAATTGTTGGTGTTGTTGGAAACACAAATGCAACTGATATTTTGATTCAAGGGCTTGAAAAGCTCGAATACCGTGGTTATGATTCTGCGGGGATTTTTGTCCTAGGTGGTGCTGAGAACCATCTAGTCAAGGCTGTTGGTCGTATAGCAGAATTGTCTGCCAAGACAGCTGGTGTTGAGGGAACAACTGGTATTGGACATACTCGTTGGGCTACTCATGGAAAACCAACTGAAGACAATGCTCACCCACATCGCTCTGAGACAGAACGTTTTGTCTTGGTTCACAATGGAGTGATTGAGAACTACCTTGAAATCAAGGAAGAATACCTTGCAGGTCACCACTTCAAAGGGCAAACAGATACGGAAATAGCCGTTCACTTGATTGGAAAATTTGCGGAAGAAGATGGCTTGTCAGTTCTTGAAGCCTTCAAAAAAGCTCTTCACATTATCCGTGGTTCTTATGCTTTTGCCTTGGTTGACTCACAAGATCCTGAAGTCATCTACGTGGCTAAAAATAAATCACCACTTTTGATTGGTCTTGGGGAAGGCTACAACATGGTTTGTTCAGACGCCATGGCTATGATTCGTGAGACCAACCAATACATGGAAATTCATGACCAAGAGTTGGTCATTGTCAAGGCTGATAGTGTCGAAGTTCAAGACTATGATGGTAATAGTCGTGAGCGTGCTAGCTACACTGCTGAGCTTGATTTGTCAGATATCGGTAAGGGAACTTATCCTTACTACATGCTCAAGGAAATCGATGAACAACCAACAGTTATGCGCAAACTCATCCAAGCCTACACAGATGAGGCTGGTCAAGTTGTCGTAGACCCAGCTATCATCAAGGCTGTTCAAGACGCAGACCGTATCTACATCCTTGCAGCTGGAACATCTTACCATGCAGGATTTGCTTCTAAGAAAATGCTGGAAGAATTGACAGATACACCAGTTGAACTTGGTATCTCCTCTGAGTGGGGCTACGGTATGCCACTTCTCAGCAAGAAACCACTCTTCATCTTTATCAGCCAGTCTGGTGAAACAGCGGATAGCCGTCAGGTTTTGGTTAAGGCTAATGAAATGGGAATCCCAAGCTTGACAGTGACAAACGTACCAGGCTCAACTCTTTCTCGTGAAGCTAGCCATACCATGCTTCTTCATGCAGGTCCTGAAATTGCCGTGGCCTCAACCAAGGCCTATACAGCACAAATCGCAGCCCTTGCATTCTTAGCAAAAGCAGTCGGTCAAGCAAACGGCAATGCTAAAGCGCAAGCCTTTGACCTAGTTCATGAGTTGTCAATCGTAGCTCAGTCGATCGAATCAACTCTTTCAGAGAAAGAAACCATTGAAGCCAAGGTTCGTGAGCTTCTTGAAACAACTCGCAACGCCTTTTATATCGGACGTGGTCAAGATTACTATGTAGCTATGGAAGCAAGTCTCAAACTCAAAGAGATTTCTTACATCCAGTGTGAAGGTTTTGCGGCAGGAGAACTCAAGCACGGAACTATTGCCTTGATTGAAGAAGGAACGCCTGTTTTGGCCCTCTTGTCAGATCCAGTCCTTGCCAACCACACTCGTGGAAATATCCAAGAGGTCGCAGCCCGTGGTGCCAAGGTTCTCACTATCGCAGAAGAAAATGTTGCTAAAGAGACAGATGATATCGTCCTTACAACCGTACACCCTTACCTCTCACCAATCTCAATGGTCGTGCCAACGCAATTGGTCGCTTACTTTGCAACACTCCACCGTGGCCTTGATGTGGATAAACCACGTAACCTTGCCAAGTCAGTAACGGTAGAATAAGCTAAAAAAGTCTAGTTATCTAGGCTTTTTCTTGTGAGCAAATCGGTTGCTTGTACTCAAGATTCGTGTTAGAATAATTTTTCAAATTGAAGGACAGAGGTAGACAGGGAGAATCGCAATGGTAGAATTGGGAATTTCAACATTTGGGGAAACAACGGAGCTTGAAGGGACTGGGCAAACTTACAGTCATGCCGAACGTATTCGCCAGTTGCTGGCGGAGATTGAACTGGCTGATAAGGTTGGTTTGGATGTGTATGGTATTGGTGAGCACCATCGAGCAGATTTTTCAGTATCAGCTCCAGAGATTGTCCTGGCAGCTGGGGCAGTCAATACCAAGAAAATCCGTTTGACCAGTGCAGTCAGCATTCTCTCAAGTATGGATCCGATTCGCTTGTTCCAACAATATGCCACTATCGATGCTTTGTCAAATGGACGTGCGGAGATTATGGCTGGAAGGGGTTCTTTCACGGAATCATTTCCTCTGTTTGGCTATGATTTGAAAGACTACGAAGCCCTCTTTGATGAGAAATTAGACTTGCTTCAGTTAGTCAATGAAAAAACAAAACTAGACTGGCAAGGTCGCTTGACCCAAACAATCTCTGGCCAAGAAGTTTATCCTCGTCCAGTTCAGGACAAATTACCCTTGTGGATAGCGACAGGTGGTCATGTCGAATCAACAGTGAAGATTGCTCAGGCAGGCCTACCGATTGTCTATGCCATTATTGGTGGTAACCCTCGTTATTTTAAAAAGTTGATTCAGGCTTATCGTGAGATTGGGAGCGAAGCGGGTTATGCCAGTCAGGAACTAAAGGTTGGAGCTCATTCTTGGGGTTGGATTGCTGAGGATGGCGAGCAAGCGGTAAAAGATTATTTCCATCCGACCAAGCAAGTGGTGGATGCTATTTCCAAAGACCGTCCGCACTGGCAGGAATTGCGTTATGAACAATATTTGGAGCAGGTAGGGTCAAATGGCGCCATGTTTGTTGGCAATCCAGATCAGGTGGCCGAAAAATTGATTCGCATGATTGAGGATTTAGGTTTGGACCGCTTTATGCTCCATCTACCGCTTGGTTCCATGCCTCATGATCAAGTTCTGAGAGCTATTGAACTCTTTGGAACGAAAGTCGCACCAAAAGTTCGAGCTTACTTTGCCATGAAAGAGGCTTAATAAAAAATCTAATCAAGTTTATTAGGACAACAAATATTGTACAAAAATCAATCCCCCAAGCATTAAGTCTAGGGGGATTTTTCTATAGGAGGGCTAGTTTAGTTCTCTTTTTTGTTTTTTAGCAAGAACCCGAGACCTAGAAGGGCAAGGAGACTAATTCCTGCAAACAGGAGTTTGTTATCGTTGAGCTTCCTGTATTTGAATTAGTTATATCTAGCTAAGCAAAGGTTATACAGTAGCAGTATTAGCTGACCCATTCACCGTTTTCATTGACCAAATAGCCTTCAACTCTTGTATTAACTGCAAGTTTACCTGATGAATCAACATAGTACCATTTGCCAGAAACTTCAAACCATTGATTTTCTTTCATAGCTCCTGATGGATCTAGATAGTACCAAGTATCTCCATCCTTAACCCAACCGGTTGACATAGAACCGTTACTATTTAGGAAGTACCAAACATTACCATCTTTCACCCAGCCAGTAACCATAGAGCCATCATCTTTTAGGTAATACCAAGTATCTCCATCTTTTACCCAACCAGTAGCTAGAGAACCGTCTGCTTTATGGAAATACCAGATACCATTTTCTTGTTTCCAACTAGCTTTAGTTGTCTGATTTGGAGTTTCCGATTTCTTATTTGTATAAGCTGGAGTATAGGAAGTGACAATAGTTTGAGTAGGCGTAGATGGAAGTGATTGAGTATTATTGTCCTTATGTGGTTGTTGAGCTTGTGAATCAGTTGTAGCTTGGCTAGGTTTATTTTCTGCATCAGCTACTGTTGCAGATGGTTTAGTAGAATCAGGTCTAGCTTCTGGAGCTGGATCTTGATGTGCAGGGAGAGAAGCTTCATTTTGATGTTCAGGCTTGGAAGGGCTTGAGTCTGGTTTCTCTTCTGCAGTTGACTCATGGCTAGTTCCATTTTGAGAGACTCGAAGAACAGTAGCTGTAAGGGCATTCAATTTCAAGCCTTTTTCAGTCCATTCAAGTCCTTTCGGGTTGGCAATTCCGACTGGTCCTGCTTGGTTCTCATCTGCCAAAACTTCAGCATTTCTTAGATGGGCAAAGGCAGTTCCCAAATTAAATTCGCGAGCTTTTTCGTCCGCATTGACAAAGACTGCGTAGATATCACCGTTTGGAGCAGTGATTTGGTAGCCAATCACTACATCCTCTTTTTCTACACCATTTTGACCTGGGACAGTGATGAGGTGGACACGGTCTTTAATATCTTGGAGACTCTTAAGTCGGAAGGCATCTGTAGATTGACGAAGGGCAATCAAACCTTTCATGTAGTCACGGCTCTTGACATTTTCAGGATATGCTTTTCCATCTGTAGCCTTAGTCCAGTCAAACTTGTTGACTGCATCGCTAGAATCGTAAGAGTCATGGATGAAGTAAGGATAGTCAAACGGATTGCCATCCTTATCACGCAACAAGTGAGATTTGTTTGGTTGTTTGTCCTCTGCTACTGGAGTCTTGTAGGCTGGGTCACGGAATTGTTTGGTGCGACCATATTCCTGACCAGAGTGGATAAATGGAGTTCCTTGAGCTGTCAAGACCATGAGGTTTCCAAGTCGCAAACGACGGTGGATTTCAGCATAGTTCTCAGCCTTGCTTGGGTCTTTTTTGATAGATTGGGCAATGATGTCAAAGAGGGTCAAGTTATCATGGGCTGCGATATACTGGATAACATCTCCAGGGCTGTCAGCTTCAAAGTTGGTTGGTTGAGCAATGAGATTTTTGAAGATAGTGTTGATATCACGCTTGCCGCCTGTGATAAAGGCAGGTTGACCTTCGTTTGGATAACCAGATTTGAGGTTGTTACGGATGTCATCTGAAAAGACAGCGACAGTATCGGTATGTTTCATCCAATCTTGGTCAGCAGCTTTAGTAGGCATATTTTCATCACCAGCATAGGTTCTCCAACCTTCACCAAGCATGATAAGGTTTGGATTGAGGGCGCGTGCAGCCTTGTAAGCTTCTTCGATAGAAGCGGCGTCATGGTCTCCCATCATATCGAAACGGAAGCCATCCACTTTGTAGGTATCAACTAGATATTTGATAGAATCAACTAGTAGGCGTTTGGTCATATGGTGAGTTGTTCCCAAACGTCCACCACCAAAGCTAGTTCGAGGTGTTCCGTCAGCATCCATAAAGTGGTAGTAGTTTGGTTCTAAATCTTCAAAGATATCGACCTTGGCTGTGTGGTTATAAACGACATCTAGGATAGCTCCCATGCCACGTTTGTGGATCTCGTTGATGAGGTTTTTAAATTCTGCGATTCGTTTTTCTGGATTTTTAGGATCGCTTGAATACATACCAGTCAAGGAGAAGTAGTTTTGAGGGTCATATCCCCAGTTGTAGTTGCTGTTGCTTGAAGCATAGTCAGACAAGCGTTCATGGTTTTTCAATTCATTGACAAAGTAGTAAGACAAGACTGGAAGGAGCTGGATGTGGGTTACACCTAAGTCTTTGAGATAGTCTAGTTTTTCAATGAAGGCTTCAAAGGTACCAAATGGTTTGGTCAAGTCTTTTGCAATGGCAGGATCTGAAGTGAAGTCACGCACATGAGCTTCGTAGATAACGGCATCTTCACGAGTCTTGAAGTTGTGAATCTTACCATAAGTCAAGTCTTGAGGTCCTAGTTTAGCTGGATTTACAAAGGCGGCTTTAGCCACTTTATGGGAAGCGTCTGTTTTTGCAAGATCGCTGTTCCAAGCAGCGAGAGATTTAGCGTAAGGATCGAGTGCAAGAACAGTTTTACCTTGACGCTCGATTTGGTATTGATAATAGTATCCAGTGAAATCTGTGATTCCGAGTTTGTTTGTGCTATCTAGAGTTTGTTTCCAAGTTCCTCTTTCTCCTTTTTCAAGAGCGACAGTTCCAACCACTTTTTCAGGGTCATTCTTGTCGTAGACAACGACAGAAACCTTATCAGCACTTGGTGACCAAAGGGTTAAATCAACTTGTTTTCCTTCTTCTTTGAGGTCAGCTCCAAGTTTGCCATCATAACTGTATGTCTCATCTTTAAGTCGCCAGCTTGTTTTGGTAGTGAATTGGTCGGAATTGTAGCTAACAGTATAGGGATGTTTTGTGTCCGAGAAATCTCCGCTGTAAGTCACTTTCTTACCAGCTTCATCGATTGCAACATCAGTGATAGTTACCTTGTTTCCTAGGTGATTAGTGATGTTGGAGTGCTTGAGGATATCCTCTTTTTTAGCACCAACAAGTGTTGAAAAACTACTTTCAATGCTAGAAGTTCCTACGTGTTGAGCCCCTGTCATGCGGATATCATGGACATAGTATGGATTTGTGTAAATCGTTTCGTCATCATCTTTTAGGAAAATTTGGCTATGATTTTTCAAATCTGTGAACTTATAATCTTCTTTACGGATTTTCACGTCGTCTCCTTGTTTGTTTCTGTCTAGTAATAAAAATCCAAGATCTTTAGCTGCATCTTTGAGTGGAATATCGATATAGCGACCATATTTGCCAGTAGCCGTAAAGTCTGTTCCGTTAGGCCATTCACCACTACTTGGCTCTTTCACATCTCCCCAGTACCAGAGAGATTTCTTGTCATAGTTGCCATCTGTGCGGTAGTAGTTGACGCGAACAGTTCCTGCAGGTTGTGGTTCGTAAGAGAAAACCTTGTAATCTTGGTCCAACCAAGCCTCATTCATCTTTGGTGCCAGTTTTTCTACAGATTTATCGCCGGTTAGATTTTTTCCAGCTGTATTGTTGATGAGGAAGCTAATTTTCTTGGCTTGTTCTCCCTTTAATTTGACATCTAGGTAGTAGCCGTAGTCATCTTTTTTGGCATCCTTGAAGGACAAGGCTCCGTTTGGCCAATTTTCAGATGGTTTTTCAACATCATCCCAAGTCCATAGTCCTTGAGCATCCTTGTTTTCTTCAGGAAGTTTTTTGACATGGATACGGAAGTAGTTGTCTTCGATTGGCTCTTCTGCCTTAGTTTCAGTTGCTACTGGACTAGTAGAAGTAGTTGGCTCATTTGAACGATCTTGTCCGGATTGTGGTGCTGAATCGGCGGGAGTTGCAGCAGAAGTTGTTGGCTCTGTTGCAGGTTTTTCTTCTTTTTTCTCTAGGGAAGCGTTTGCATTGTTAGGTGAAGAAAAATCGCTTTCGTTCTTGCCAGCGATGTTTGTTGCATCAGTAAGAGGTTGGGCAAGGGCAGTAGTGGTTTCACTATTACTTGCGTTAGTGGTTGGTGTACTTTCGTTGGCTGAGATAGTTGGGGTAGCCATGGCAAGTAGGACAAGACTTGCTCCGATAAGGACAGAACCAGTCCCATTTTTGAGGGAACGGATGCTGTAAACCATTTTTTTCTCAGTTTGAGATGGTGTTTTTCTCATAATGATTCTCCAATCAATAAATTTTTATACCAGTATAGCATGCAGTAGGAAATAGTGCAAGCGTTTTCTTTGGTTTGTCAAAGAAATTCTTACTTTTGAGAAGTTTTCCGTATTATTTTATATATCAGTATAAATAATGGAAATAATACTCAATGAAAATCAAAGAGCAAACTAGGAAACTAGCCGCAGGCTGTACTTGAGTTCGGCAAGGCGACGTTGACGTGGTTTGAAGAGATTTTCGAAGAGTATAAAAATGTCACATAAGACAAGACGTATTATTAGGAAGATGATGTGTTCCCAGCTATTTTTATTCAGAAATTGCTCTCTAATATTTCTTTAAAAAGTTCATCTAGCGAAACTATAAATAGGAAGAGAAAAAGCAAGCGCTTCTCAAGTTTTATCTAGTTTCCAAACTATAGTATTTACTGGAAATTTAAAGAAAATATCAGAAAAATTCAGCAAACGTTTTCTTCTTATTTTCTTGACTTTTTTGCTGATTTGTGCTTGACTTTTACTTGAAATTTGATAAACTATAGACAAATAGGAAAACGTATTCATTTAAAAACGGAGGAATAAGGAATGAATCAAGAAAAACGTTTGCATCGCTTTGTCAAAAAGTGTGGACTCGGTGTGTGTAGTGCTGTTGTTGCGGCCTTTTTATTGAGCGCTCAGGGAGTAGCTTTGGCTACAGAGCAAGGGAATCGTCCAGTTGAGACAGAAAACATCGCTCGTGGAAAACAAGCTAGTCAAAGTTCTACTGCTTATGGAGGAGCTGCTACACGAGCAGTGGATGGTAATGTTGATAGTGACTATGGGCACCATTCTGTAACGCATACAAACTTTGAAGACAATGCTTGGTGGCAAGTCGATCTTGGAAAAACAGAGAATGTTGGAAAAGTTAAACTTTACAATCGTGGAGATGGGAATGTAGCTAATCGTCTTTCTAATTTTGATGTTGTTTTGTTAAATGAAGCAAAACAAGAAGTTGCTCGTCAACACTTTGATAGTTTGAATGGGAAGGCAGAACTTGAAGTTTTCTTCACCGCCAAAGGCGCTCGTTATGTAAAAGTGGAGTTGAAAACTAAAAATACCCCATTGAGCTTGGCAGAAGTGGAAGTATTCCGTTCAGCAACAACTCAAGTTGGACAGGATAGAACTGCACCAGTAGTAGATCAAACATCAGCATTGAAAGACTACCTTTTTGGCTTAACTTATAATCCTTTAGATATTTTAACTCGCAAGGGAGAAACCTTAGAAAATCGCTACAACACAAGTGCTAAGGAACAAAATGGAGAGTTTGTCGTTGTAGAAAAAATCAAGAAAACCCTCTCTACAGGCACAGCAGATGTTTCCATCAATGGAAATCAAAATGTCTTCCTAGGTGGCTTGTATAAAGCAAACCAAAATCTGCTAGAAAATCAGCCAGAATTGATTAGTCTTGCCCGTGCAAAGGGGACAGTCAGCGTCGATTTACCTGGTATGATTCAGTCTGACAGCCGAATTGAAGCAGTTCCTACAACTAGTGGTATGCAGTCTGCGATGAATACCTTGGTTGAAAGATGGACAAAGAATTACTCATCTAGCCATTCCGTTCCTGCCCGTGTTCAGTATGAATCAACTACAGCCTATAGCATGAATCAATTGAAAGCAAAATTTGGTGCAGACTTTGAAAAAGCAGGCGCACCGCTCAAGATTGACTTTGAGGCTGTGCAAAAGGGTGAAAAGCAAATTGAAGTTGTAAACTTTAAACAAATCTACTATACAGCGACATTTGATGCACCGACCAATCCAGCAGCTGTATTTGACAAGAGTGTGACACCTGAAGATTTAAAACAAAGAGGCGTTGATTCACAAACTCCACCTGTATATGTATCAAACGTTTCTTACGGACGTCAAATCTATGTTAAGTTTGAGTCAACAAGTAAGTCTACTGAATTAAAAGCAGCTATTAATGCGGTTATCAAAGGTGCAACAATTGCTCCAAATTCTGAATGGAGCCGTCTATTGAAGAATACTTCTGTAACAGCGGTAATTGTAGGAGGTAATGCTAGCGGTGCCGCCAAAGTTGTCACAGGAACAGTCGAAAACTTGAAGGAACTCATCAGAGAAGGAGCTAACTTTAGCGCTCAAAGTCCAGCTGTGCCAATCTCATATAAGACTGCCTTCCTAAAAGATAATGCCCAAGCAACTTTACAAAATAGTACAGACTATATCGAAACGAAGGTTACTTCTTACAAAAATGGTTTCTTGAAACTTCATCATAAGGGTGCTTATGTTGCGCGTTACTACATCTATTGGGATGAAATTACATATGATGAACAAGGCAATCCAGAAATCCGTTCACATCAATGGGAAGATAACGGAAAAAACAGAACTTCAGGTTTCCAAACAGAGATTCAATTTAGAGGAAATGTCCGTAATCTTCGTATCAAGGTTCAAGAAAAGACGGGTCTTGTATGGGAACCATGGCGTACAGTTTACAATCGCACAGACTTACCACTAGTACAACAGCGTACAATTACACATTGGGGAACAACTCTAAACCCTAAAGTTGATGAAAAAATTGTGAATGAGTAACGATTTGATTTACTTGATTCGATAGTAAACAGTGAAGAGGAGAAACTTCGATTTCTCCTCTTTTATGATTGGCTTTTGAGAGAATGAAAAGGGTAACTTCTATAGCAGATTGAAACTAGAATAGTACGTTGTTGCTATTAAAACATTTCTAGAAATTAAGTTGACTTTCCCAATAGATTTGTTCATATCTTATTTCAATTCAATATAAAACTAACTTCCAGTTTTCCACAACCTAGCTTTTAGTATGAGAAAAATGCGTTGTTACAGACATAAGGAGCTTTTTGAGAAGTGGGCAATCCGTGCAATCAGATTTGATAGATGTTGGATGCATGATGCCGATTGCGCTTGATTTCCTTTGAAATCGTTGACGGGTCTTTTCCCGTCTTCTCAACGATGGAACGAAAAGTCTCAGACTTAATTCCACCATAAAAATCCGTTTTAGACTAATTTCCACTTCGGCAAGTCAAGTGGAAGTTACTTTGAGAAGTTACCTACGAAAAAAATTACCAAAAACCTACTGAATCCCTTGAAAAATCTAGCTAAATAGGGTATAATATGAGTAATCATTTGTCGTAGGTTTTGTCTGAAATATTGTCCAGACAAGGCTCACAGCAGTTAAATCTTCTGAAAAAGTCAGATTTAGCTGCTCTTTTTGTGCTTTTTTTCAGGATTTTGAGTGCTTGTAACAAAGATTTAAAGATTCTGAAAATTCATCAAGAGGACACGGTGATAGGGGTTTTTAAAACCATATGACGATTAGAAAAGCCTGATTGACAAGGCTTGGAACTTATTTACAAAGGAGAATCATCTTGGCAGGACATGACGTTCAATACGGGAAACATCGTACCCGTCGTAGTTTTTCAAGAATCAAAGAAGTTCTTGACTTACCAAATTTGATTGAAATTCAAACTGACTCATTCAAAGATTTCCTAGACCACGGTCTTAAGGAAGTGTTTGAAGATGTATTGCCAATTTCAAACTTCACAGACACAATGGAGTTGGAATTTGTTGGATATGAAATCAAGGAACCAAAATACACGCTAGAAGAAGCTCGTATCCATGATGCTAGCTACTCAGCACCAATTTTTGTAACCTTCCGCTTGATCAATAAAGAAACAGGCGAAATCAAGACCCAAGAAGTTTTCTTTGGTGATTTCCCAATCATGACAGAAATGGGTACCTTCATCATCAATGGTGGTGAACGTATTATCGTTTCTCAGTTGGTCCGCTCGCCAGGTGTTTACTTTAATGACAAAGTAGATAAGAACGGTAAAGTGGGCTACGGTTCAACTGTTATCCCTAACCGTGGAGCTTGGTTGGAACTTGAAAGTGACTCAAAAGATATCGCCTACACTCGTATCGACCGTACTCGTAAGATTCCATTTACGACATTGGTTCGTGCGCTTGGTTTCTCAGGTGATGATGAAATCTTTGATATCTTTGGTGATAGCGAATTGGTTCGCAACACTGTTGAAAAAGATATCCACAAGAACCCAATGGACTCTCGTACTGACGAAGCCTTGAAAGAAATTTACGAACGTCTTCGTCCAGGTGAACCTAAGACTGCTGAAAGCTCACGTAGCTTGCTTGTAGCTCGCTTCTTTGACCCACGTCGCTATGACTTGGCAGCAGTTGGTCGTTACAAAATCAATAAAAAACTCAATGTTAAAACACGTTTGCTCAACCAAACCATTGCTGAGCCATTGGTAGACCCTGAAACAGGAGAAATCTTGGTAGAAGCTGGTACAATCATGACTCGTAGCGTGATTGAAAGTATTGAGAGCCATTTGGATGGTGATTTGAACAAGATTGTTTACATTCCAAATGATGCAGCCGTTGTGACTGAGCCAGTTGTTCTTCAAAAATTCAAGGTTGTTGCACCAACTGATCCAGACCGCGTCGTAACCATCATTGGTAATGCAAATCCAGATGACAAGGTTCGTATCGTAACGCCTGCAGATATCCTTGCTGAAATGAGCTACTTCCTCAACTTGGCTGAAGGACTTGGCCGTGTAGATGACATCGACCACCTTGGGAACCGTCGTATCCGTGCGGTTGGTGAATTGCTTGCCAACCAAGTACGCCTTGGACTTTCTCGTATGGAACGTAATGTCCGTGAACGTATGTCTGTTCAAGACAACGAAGTCTTGACACCACAACAAATTATCAATATCCGTCCTGTAACAGCTGCGGTTAAAGAATTCTTTGGTTCATCACAGTTGTCACAGTTCATGGACCAACACAACCCACTTTCTGAGTTGTCTCACAAACGCCGTTTGTCAGCCTTAGGACCTGGTGGTTTGACACGTGACCGTGCTGGATATGAAGTACGTGACGTGCATTATACTCACTATGGTCGTATGTGTCCAATCGAGACACCTGAAGGACCTAACATCGGTTTGATCAATAACTTGTCATCTTACGGACATTTGAACAAGTATGGTTTTGTTCAAACACCATACCGTAAGGTTGACCGTGAAACAGGTGTTGTCACGAACGAAATCGTTTGGCTGACAGCCGATGAAGAAGATGAATTTACTGTAGCACAGGCTAATTCTCGTCTGAATGAAGATGGAACCTTTGCTGAGAAGATTGTCATGGGACGTCACCAAGGGGTCAACCAAGAGTATCCAGCTAATATTGTTGACTACATGGACGTTTCACCAAAACAGGTAGTTGCCGTTGCGACAGCATGTATTCCTTTCTTGGAAAACGATGACTCCAACCGTGCCCTCATGGGAGCCAACATGCAACGTCAGGCTGTGCCATTGATCAATCCTCAAGCACCTTACGTTGGTACTGGTATGGAATACCAAGCAGCCCACGACTCTGGAGCTGCGGTTATTGCACAACATGGCGGTAAGGTTACTTATGCGGATGCTGACAAGGTAGAAGTTCGTCGTGAAGATGGTTCCCTTGATGTTTACCACATCCAAAAATTCCGTCGTTCAAACTCCGGTACTGCTTATAACCAACGTACTCTTGTTCGAGTTGGCGATGTCGTTGAAAAAGGCGATTTCATCGCTGATGGGCCTTCTATGGAAAATGGAGAAATGGCGCTTGGACAAAACCCAATCGTTGCCTACATGACTTGGGAAGGTTACAACTTCGAGGATGCCGTTATCATGAGCGAACGCTTGGTGAAGGACGATGTCTACACATCTGTCCACCTTGAAGAATACGAATCAGAAACACGCGATACAAAGCTTGGGCCTGAAGAAATCACTCGCGAAATTCCAAACGTTGGGGAAGATGCCCTTAAAGACCTTGACGAAATGGGTATTATCCGTATCGGTGCTGAGGTTAAAGAAGGTGATATCCTTGTAGGTAAAGTAACACCTAAGGGTGAGAAAGACCTTTCAGCTGAAGAACGTCTCTTGCACGCTATCTTCGGAGACAAGTCTCGTGAAGTGCGCGACACTTCTCTTCGTGTACCACACGGTGCCGATGGTGTCGTTCGTGATGTTAAAATCTTTACACGTGCCAATGGAGATGAGTTGCAATCAGGTGTTAACATGCTGGTTCGCGTCTACATCGCTCAAAAACGTAAGATCAAGGTCGGAGATAAGATGGCCGGACGTCACGGAAATAAAGGGGTTGTCTCTCGTATCGTTCCTGTAGAAGACATGCCTTACCTTCCAGATGGAACTCCAGTCGATATCATGTTGAACCCACTTGGGGTGCCATCACGTATGAATATCGGTCAGGTTATGGAGCTTCACCTTGGTATGGCTGCTCGTACTCTTGGTATTCACATCGCAACACCAGTCTTTGACGGAGCAAGTTCTGAAGACCTTTGGTCAACTGTTAAAGAAGCTGGTATGGATAGCGATGCCAAAACAATCCTTTACGATGGACGTACTGGGGAACCGTTTGATAACCGTGTTTCTGTCGGAGTCATGTACATGATCAAACTCCACCACATGGTTGACGATAAATTGCATGCGCGTTCTGTCGGACCTTACTCAACTGTTACCCAACAACCACTTGGAGGTAAAGCTCAGTTTGGTGGACAACGTTTCGGTGAGATGGAGGTTTGGGCTCTTGAAGCCTATGGTGCATCAAATGTCCTTCAAGAAATCTTGACTTACAAGTCTGACGATATCAACGGACGTTTGAAAGCTTATGAAGCCATTACAAAAGGAAAACCAATTCCAAAACCAGGTGTTCCAGAATCCTTCCGAGTTCTTGTCAAAGAATTACAATCTCTTGGTCTTGACATGCGTGTCCTAGACGAAGATGACCAAGAAGTGGAACTTCGCGACTTGGATGAAGGAATGGACGAAGATGTCATCCACGTAGATGACCTTGAAAAAGCCCGCGAAAAAGCAGCCCAAGAGGCTAAAGCAGCCTTTGAAGCTGAAGAAGCAGAGAAAGCAACAAAAGCGGAAGCAACAGAAGAAGCTGCTGAATAAGAATAAGCAGTTCACTTAGAATAGAAAGGGAAGAAATAGTGGTTGATGTAAATCGTTTTAAAAGTATGCAAATCACCCTAGCTTCTCCAAGTAAAGTCCGTTCATGGTCTTATGGAGAAGTCAAAAAACCTGAAACAATCAATTACCGTACCTTGAAACCAGAACGTGAAGGACTCTTTGATGAAGTTATCTTTGGTCCTACAAAAGACTGGGAATGTGCTTGTGGTAAGTACAAACGCATTCGTTACAGAGGGATTGTTTGTGACCGTTGTGGGGTTGAAGTAACGCGTACAAAAGTTCGTCGTGAGCGTATGGGACATATCGAGTTGAAAGCTCCTGTATCTCACATCTGGTACTTCAAGGGAATTCCAAGCCGTATGGGCTTGACCCTTGATATGAGCCCTCGTGCCCTCGAGGAAGTTATCTACTTTGCGGCTTATGTGGTGATTGATCCTAAGGACACACCACTTGAGCACAAGTCTATCATGACAGAGCGCGAATACCGTGAGCGCTTGCGTGAGTATGGTTATGGATCATTCGTTGCCAAAATGGGTGCCGAAGCCATCCAAGACCTTTTGAAACAAGTAGATCTTGAAAAAGAAATTGCTGAACTCAAAGAAGAGTTGAAAACAGCAACTGGACAAAAACGTGTCAAAGCCATCCGTCGTTTGGATGTTTTGGATGCCTTTTACAAGTCTGGAAACAAACCTGAATGGATGATTCTCAACATCCTTCCAGTTATTCCACCAGATCTTCGTCCAATGTTGCAGTTGGATGGTGGCCGTTTTGCCTCATCTGACTTGAACGACCTTTACCGCCGTGTTATCAACCGTAACAACCGTTTGGCTCGCTTGCTTGAGTTGAATGCACCAGGTATCATCGTTCAAAATGAGAAGCGTATGCTTCAAGAAGCGGTTGACGCTTTGATTGACAATGGTCGTCGTGGTCGTCCAATCACAGGACCAGGTAGCCGTCCACTGAAATCATTGAGCCACATGCTTAAAGGTAAACAAGGACGCTTCCGTCAAAACTTGCTCGGTAAACGTGTTGACTTCTCAGGACGTTCCGTTATCGCCGTTGGTCCAACGCTTAAGATGTACCAATGTGGTGTGCCACGTGAAATGGCGATCGAGCTCTTTAAACCATTCGTGATGCGTGAAATCGTTGCGCGTGATATCGTGCAAAACGTTAAAGCAGCTAAACGCTTGGTGGAACGTGGAGACGAACGCATCTGGGATATCCTTGAAGAAGTGATCAAAGAACACCCAGTACTTTTGAACCGCGCACCTACCCTTCACCGTTTGGGTATCCAAGCCTTCGAGCCAGTCTTGATTGATGGTAAGGCCCTTCGCTTGCACCCACTTGTCTGTGAAGCCTACAATGCTGACTTTGACGGGGACCAAATGGCCATCCACGTACCGCTTTCAGAAGAAGCCCAAGCAGAAGCTCGTATCTTGATGTTGGCTGCTGAGCACATCTTGAACCCGAAAGATGGGAAACCGGTTGTTACTCCATCTCAGGACATGGTTTTGGGTAACTACTACTTGACCATGGAAGAAGCTGGTCGTGAAGGTGAAGGAATGGTCTTCAAGGACCGTGACGAAGCGGTTATGGCTTACCGCAATGGTTATGTTCACCTCCACTCACGTGTTGGTATCGCAACAGATAGCCTCAACAAGCCTTGGACAGAAGAGCAAAAACACAAGGTCTTGCTTACAACGGTTGGTAAAATCCTCTTCAACGACATCATGCCAGAGGGTCTACCATACTTGCAAGAACCAAATAATGCTAACTTGACAGAAGGTGTTTCAGCTAAATACTTCTTGCCACTTGGTGGAGATATCAAGGAAGCTATCAGCAATCTTGAACTTAACCCTCCATTCAAGAAGAAAAATCTTGGAAATATCATCGCTGAAATCTTCAAACGTTTCCGTACGACAGAAACTTCTGCCCTACTTGACCGTATGAAGAACCTCGGTTACCACCACTCAACTCTTGCAGGATTGACAGTGGGTATTGCAGATATCCCAGTCGTTGATGACAAGGCTGAAATCATTGAAGAATCACACAAACGTGTAGAACAAATCACAAAACAATTCCGTCGTGGTATGATCACAGACGACGAGCGTTACAATGCTGTTACAGCTGAATGGCGTGCTGCCCGTGAAAAACTAGAGAAACGTTTGATTGCCAACCAAGATCCTAAGAACCCAATCGTTATGATGATGGACTCAGGAGCCCGTGGTAATATCTCAAACTTCTCACAGCTTGCCGGTATGCGTGGTCTGATGGCTGCTCCGAACGGACGTATCATGGAATTGCCAATCCTTTCAAACTTCCGCGAAGGTTTGTCGGTACTCGAAATGTTCTTCTCAACTCACGGTGCCCGTAAAGGTATGACCGATACGGCCCTTAAGACAGCCGACTCAGGTTACTTGACTCGTCGTTTGGTTGACGTTGCCCAAGACGTTATCATCCGTGAGGACGACTGTGGAACTGACCGTGGTCTCTTGATCCGTTCTATCGCAGAAGGAAAAGAGATGATCGAGTCTCTCGAAGAGCGTCTCAATGGTCGTTACACTAAGAAAACTGTTAAACATCCAGAAACTGGTGCAGTTATCATTGGTCCAAATGAATTGATTACAGAAGACAAGGCGCGTGAAATTGTCAATGCTGGTGTGGAAGAAGTGACTATCCGCTCTGTATTTACATGTAACACTCGTCATGGTGTCTGCCGTCACTGTTACGGTATCAACTTGGCGACTGGTGATGCAGTTGAAGTTGGTGAAGCAGTTGGTACAATCGCTGCCCAATCTATCGGGGAACCTGGTACACAGCTTACAATGCGTACCTTCCACACGGGTGGGGTTGCCTCAAATACCGATATCACTCAGGGTCTTCCTCGTGTCCAAGAAATCTTTGAAGCCCGCAATCCTAAAGGGGAAGCGGTTATCACAGAGGTTAAAGGACAAGTTACCGCTATCGAAGAAGATGCATCAACTCGTACCAAGAAAGTCTTTGTTAAGGGTGAAACTGGCGAAGGTGAATATGTCGTTCCATTTACCGCTCGTATGCGTGTCGAAGTTGGAGACCAAGTAGCGCGTGGTGCTGCTCTTACAGAAGGTTCTATCCAACCAAAACGTCTCCTTGCTGTTCGCGATGTCTTGTCAGTTGAAACTTACCTTCTCGGTGAAGTACAAAAAGTTTACCGTAGCCAAGGGGTAGAAATCGGTGACAAACACATCGAGGTAATGGTTCGTCAAATGATCCGTAAAGTCCGTGTCATGGATCCAGGAGATACAGACCTTCTCATGGGTACCCTTATGGATATCAATGACTTTACAGATGCTAACAAAGATGTTCTTATCGCAGGTGGAGTTCCAGCGACTGGTCGACCAGTCCTTATGGGAATTACCAAAGCCTCACTTGAAACGAATAGTTTCTTGTCAGCGGCTTCCTTCCAGGAAACAACTCGTGTCCTTACTGACGCAGCTATCCGTGGTAAGAAAGACCATCTCCTTGGACTTAAGGAAAATGTTATCATCGGTAAGATTATCCCAGCAGGTACTGGTATGGCCCGTTACCGTAACCTTGAACCACATGCTATCAACGAAGAAGAATACCTTAATCCTCCAGTAGAGGAAGAAGGAAATGAAGAAACAACAGAAGTAGTTGTGGATACTGCCGTTGAAACTGTGGAAGAAACAGTAGAATAAAAGAGAATGAGAGAACCTTCGGGTTCTCTCATTCTCTTTTCTGAAAACTTTCTCCATTTTTCCATGAAATGTGGTAAAATAATACTCAATGAAA